>CAZUTS010000040.1:0-1584 GCA_964623375.1 uncultured Anaerolineaceae bacterium | reverse complement strand
CGAGGGCAACACGCGTCGTCGGGCGGGCCAGCGGAGCTGCCCCGAGCCGCCGCGGCGTGGCGTGCCGTCGCTGAAGGTATGCGACACGTCGAAGTCCACGATCATCTCGGTCACGTCCGGGTAGCCGACGAGCCGCACCTCGACGTCTAGCAGGCGCTCGGAGACGCCGTACTCGTTGTCGTGTCGCTCGCGATCCTCGCGCCGGAAGCGATCGCTGTCGCCGACGCGACGATAGGCGGTGGTGAAGAGGGTCTCCGGCGCACCAGGACCGAGCGCCCAGGTCCACACGAGCTCCGATGGCGCCTGCGGGCTGGGTCCGAGCACGAGCTCGAGCACGTGGTCGCCGCCCCGACGCGCCGTCCCGGTCCGCACTTCGTCGGGCGCCGGGTCGCCGCAGAACGTGTCGTCGACGCGCGTCCACGTGGCCGACTCGCCCGCGATCACGAGCGTCTCGAAGAAGTGCAGGCAGTCGCCGATGTGCTCGCGCGTCCACGCGCCCGTCGGGACCTCGGCGCTCGGCGGCGCCGCGTCGGTGTCGTCGCCCCCGGGCGCGTCGACGTCGCCCGTCGCGTCGAGGGCGCTCGCGGCGTCGGAGTCGCGGACGCGCCCCTCCTGGGCGTCGAGGCACGCACCGAGCACCAGCGAGGCGACCGCGAGCGCGCGCACCTCCCGGCCTACTGTACGTCGATCTCGAGCAGCCAGGCGTCGAGCGTGCCCTCGTCGCCGCTGAAGTTGTCGACGACCCACAGGGTCCACGTGCCGGCGGCGGTCTTGCCGTTGAAGGCCGACAACGGGAAGCGCGCGTCGACGTTCGTCGCGCTGCCGCCCTGCTTGTCGAGCAGCGTCGCCGTCGTGCCGTCGGGGTGGATGAGCTTGATCGTCAGGTCGCCGCGGTAGCTGTGCGTGATGCCCACCTCGACCGCGACGTCGGTGATCGTGCCGGCGCCGGTGATCTGGATCGTGCTCTTCACGCCGGTCGTGCTCTGATCGGGGATCGCGGCGACGTCGTCGCTCAGCCCCTCGAGCGTGCGCGGCCCGCTGCTCTGGCACGCCGCGTCGCCGGCGCACGCCGCGTCGAGGCAGTCGACCTGCTGGTTGCCGTCGTTGTCGCGGCCGTCGTTGCACACCTCGACGAGCGCGCCGCCCGCGAGGTCGAGGCCCACGGCCCAGCGCTCGAGCTTGCCCGTGTCGCCCGCCGAGTTGTCGCTGACGGTCAGCTTCCAGTTGCCGCGCGCGGCCTCGCCGACGAGCTGCGGCAGGAGGAAGCGGCGGCGGATGTTGCGGCCGCTCGTGTCGGCGCGATCGTAGAGCGTCACGGTGCGCCCGCTCGGCGTGTCGAGCACGATCTTCAGGTCGCGGATGAACGTGTGCGCCACGTCGACCTCGACCCACACGTCGGTCGCCGAGCCGGCGGCGTCGAGGGCGATCGTGTCCGACAGGCCGGCCGCGCTGTTGTCGGGGACGGCCTTGTTGGGCTTGGACTCGAACACGCGATCGGCCGTCTGGCAGGCGCCGTTGGTGCGGCAGGTCTCGCTGTCCTCGCAGTCGGTGAGGCGGTTGTAGTTGTTGTCGACGCCGTCCCGG
>CAZUTS010000039.1:0-1624 GCA_964623375.1 uncultured Anaerolineaceae bacterium | reverse complement strand
AACGCGCGAGCCGTGAATGAAATCGACGTCTCAACAACAGCCTACCGATCAGCAGTCCGAGTTGGGTGGCAGCGGCGCCATTGCGCAAGGACAGGGTGCCAAGGCCGGTGGCGAACGCAGCATTGTGGCCAATGATGTGAAGCAGAGTTCTATCTTCACCGGCGATACCGCAATGCCATAATTACCATTATCAATATAGCAATTCCGCCTGCCGTGAAGGAATTTTTCCATGAATATGGCTGGCTACTGGTTGCCACCATCTTATTCGAAATTGTGCTGGGCGTGCTCTTTTACCGCTATGTGGATCTATATTTGCTGCCCCAAGAATCATACATCTTCCTGGCGATTTTGCTACCGGTTACCACAGTGAAATAGTCTTTACGCAAATGACAAAAGCGAGAGAGTTCGCCTTTGGGGCTAGTGGGAATGGCATAGCGGATCTCGACGTGTGCCTCATCGACGCTGACACGGTCGATGAGCAATTCAACCCGTTGGCGACGCTGTTGAAAAGAGAGCGTGTCCAAAGTGGGTTGAACTCGCCGGCAAAACTCTTCAATACCAACCGAAAGGGCGGCAATGTCGATTTGCTGTTGCATCTGTGCTTCCAACGGGCGGAGTTGCCGTGCCAATCCCTGTTGCGTTTGCGCCAGTTCAAATCGTTTGCGTTCAAATTCGTCTTGTGCAATGACCTCAGCGAGATAGACTTCAAGCAGACGGGCTTGCTGGCGGTCAAGTTGTGCGATGGATTTTTGCAGCGTTTGTCGCCGAGCCTGCAATGCCTGAGGCAGCCACTCACCGGCATGGGCGGGGTGCCCCCTGGGCCCAAGCTCATGGGTAATGCAAGTGGGATCGGTTAAGAGATGGCAGAGATCGGCCCAGACGAGTTCATCCAGTTGTTCAGCCGGGGCATACCGAGCGATGCATCTTTCCCCCTTGGCTAATCGCAATGCATCGGTTCGACCGCGGCAGAGATAGTAGGCATAGCCTGGCCGACAGGAGCGCCCCGTGCAAGCCAACTGGCACTGGGCACAGCTGACTAAGCCGCGTAAGAGATAGTCGTAGGTACGGTTGTTGCGCCGAGCCATCTGTTTGTTCTGGTCTAGACGATTCTGTGCCAAATTGAAAGTTTCTTGTGCGATAATTGTGGGCACGGCACTCACAATCCCTTCTTCTTCCGGTGCGGGCTGAATACTTTGGCCTGGACCAACCGGTTTGAGCGCTGATTTGCGTTGACGAGCAGGGGCTGGTTGCGTACGCCCACTGTAGGCAGTTCCGGTCTAGGACGGATTGCGCAAGATGCCGCGCACGGAAGCAACGTTCCAGCGAATGCCGCCACTTGGGGTGAGAATGCCATCGTCACTCAGTTGTTTGGCAATCCAGTAAAGAGAAACAGCGCGTTTCGCATCGGTATACCAAGCAAAGATCTGCTTGACAATTTCTGCCTTCACTGGATCCACTTGGACTCGGTTCGGATCCCGAGGCCGTTCGACATCGAGTAGATAGCCATAGGGTGCAACTGTCCACGGCAGCAGCGTGCCGCTCTTGAGCTTGGTTTGGCGACCCCGCCGCATGCGGTCTGCGATTAGATTCCGTTCATACTCAGCAACCGCACCGCGGATTTGCA
>CAZUTS010000038.1:1343-1718 GCA_964623375.1 uncultured Anaerolineaceae bacterium | reverse complement strand
ACAAGTATTTGATGTAAAAACTAAGTACAATTACTGGCATCAAAAATCATTTAAAAATTTATGACAATGAGTTTATCAGTAGATCATCTTGAAAAAATTCAAGAATCAGAAAAATTACCGACAGTTATAAAGGAGATGATATCCATATTTTTGGCAGCAATCAATGATTGGCCAAACCAAATAGTCAGTTTAGTAGATTATGAAAAAGAAATTTATAAGTTGATTGGAGAAGAAGTTGACAGAAAAAAACTTGAGGAATATCTTTCAAAAATTGATTATTCCAAAAATGCGTGGGAAGCAGAATCTTTAAGTCAGCTTATAGAAGTTTATTATTATTACGAAGATAATAAACCATTGAAAGAAATATTGAAAGAA
>CAZUTS010000038.1:461-1333 GCA_964623375.1 uncultured Anaerolineaceae bacterium | reverse complement strand
CGGTCAAAGACTGTTTTTGAGTGAACGATTTGGCATAACTTCTACAAGGTTCGGCAACTCCGGTATCACTGGTGCTAGCGGCACTTTGAACAAATCTGGAAGTGCTTTAAAGATTGGTTGGTCAGGAACTACAAGAAATGGAGGTGGGCAAATATTTAGAATAGGAATAGGTAGAAGTGGCAATAGATCATTGCTCCATTTAGATATCCCTGGCACATTCCTTCCCAACAATTTTGTTGGCCCATCAATGCAATTAAAACAGTCTATATTCAATGCAGGAAAATACACTTATGGAATTGGAATTCGATAAAAAGATGCAGCCAGCTATTCAGGTAATCAATGATGCTTTGGCTGAATTTGGAGCAGCTGGATTATCTGAGAATCCAGAAATTCTGATAAACAAAGAAGTACTGTTAGAAAACTATCTCCAATTTGAGATAAGGAGAAGTCCAAAACATGTGCCTCTTGTGTTTATAATATCGGGTGGAAACATTAGAATTGATATCGACAGAGCGGAAGAGATTTCTGAGTGGCCATTAAATCAAATTGAGGACAAAAAGAACAAGGTCTTATCATTTTTAATTTCTATTTTTACAAGCTATGTACTTGTTGAATACTATGGCACTTCACATACAAGAATAAGTTTATTCGATAGAGATGGTGAATATATAGAGACTTATAAATACCAACAAGGTATTTCCTTTAAAGGAAAACGAAAAGCCAGATTATACTTTCCAGTTTATCCTATCAAAGAACAATCTTGATAGATATGAAGATGAGGAAGGCATATTTGTTTATGAATTGGATATTCAAAGCAGGGTTCATCTTTTCAATCTTCATTTTTTTGGAATAGCATATACTTGCTTTTGTGA
>CAZUTS010000038.1:0-451 GCA_964623375.1 uncultured Anaerolineaceae bacterium | reverse complement strand
CCATTATTTAGCTTAATCATCACACTATTATTTCAGAAGTCAATACCTATGATGCAATTGAAAGTTCAGTTGAGGCAGAAAACGGTCATACTGATGGGTTAAGTCGAGTACTTTTAAGAGACAAGGTACGAACAAATTATAAAGTTTTAACAGAGGTGGTGAGAGTTGCCGTTAAAGGAATTCACAGCTTGCTAGATACTCTGGTATCCTTAAGGACGCTTCTAAATACAAAGGGAACTTAGTGGATTTCTTAGATTGGAGATTTATACTGCTGAAGAAGGAACAATAAAATTAAAATATATGATAATTTTACAGAAACTTTAATTTTAATAAAGGTAAAGGATAATCTGGTCAGTGTATGAATTAAGTTGACGCTAAGAGGGTAACTTGTGTGAGACTGCGATTGACTCCTATGAAAGACAAAGTTCATTGAAATAGTTGGATATGGGGT
>CAZUTS010000037.1:0-1812 GCA_964623375.1 uncultured Anaerolineaceae bacterium | reverse complement strand
AGAAGCGGTCGGCGACGTGTCACGTCCGTCAGTGAACGCGTGGACGTAGACGCGCTTCATCCCGCGCAATGCCGCGACCGCAACCAGGGCAACAAGGTGATCGCTGTGGCTGTGGACGCCGCCATCGCCGATGAGCCCCATGAGGTGGAGCGCGCCGCCCCGCGCCTTGCAACGGTCGATAGCATCAATCAGGACCGCGTCCTCGCCAAACGATCCATCCGCGATTGCCTTGTCGATACGCGTGATCCATTGATCGACCACATAGCCAGCCCCGATATTGAGATGGCCGACTTCCGAATTTCCCATTTGTCCCGGCGGAAGCCCAACATCGAGCCCGCTGGTTTTGAGCGTCGTGTGTGGGTAGTCGTGCCAGAGCCGGTCCATGACCGGGGTATCGGCTAGAGAAACCGCGTTACCGGGCCCATCGGGAGCCAGCCCCCATCCATCCAGGATGACCAGCACCACCGGTCCGGCCGGAATTGCGTCGCTCATATCATTCATTCCGTTCGTCGCTGCGTGCCGATCATGCGTGGAGTGTGCCATGAACGAGACGCCGGTCTGGCCCCGTGCGAGAATGGGCGCCGACTGAGTTTGCTGTTTTCGAGGGAGATTCGATGACCTATCGTGTGACGTTGATTCCTGGCGACGGAATTGGGCCAGAGGTTGCGGAAGCTACGCGTACCGTCCTGGACGCCACTGGCGTCTCGTTCGAGTGGGATGTGCAACCAGCCGGCATCGAAGCGATGGAGACGCATGGGGATGTCCTTCCGCAGGCGACGCTCGACTCGGTGAAGGCGAACGGCGTCGGTCTTAAGGGACCGATTACCACACCAATCGGGAGCGGGTTTCGCAGCGTCAACGTGGGGTTGCGGCACGCGCTGAATCTCTATGCAAACCTCCGGCCGGGCAAGACGATCAAGGGCGTGCAAGCACCGTTTGAGCACGTCGATCTGGTTATCGTGCGTGAAAATCTCGAGGGCATGTATTCCGGCATCGAGTTCGACACCGGCACGCCGGAAGCCGCTGAAGTGATCGAATTCATCAATGCGCGTAGCAAGCGACAAATCGAGGCGGATGCCGCCCTCAGCATCAAGCTGATCACCCCGGAGAACACTGAGCGCATCGTGCGGTACGCCTTCGAATATGCGCGGGCGAACGGCCGCAAGAAGGTGACCATCGTCCACAAGGCGAACATCATGAAGTTCTCCGATGGACTCTTCCTGAAAGTGGCGCAACAGGTCGCGAGCGAGTATCCCGACATTGAATCCAACGACCGCATCATCGACAACATGTGCATGCAGCTCATGCAGAAGCCGGACGAGTACGATGTGCTCGTGATGGCCAACTTGTACGGGGATATCGTTTCCGACCTGGTGGCCGGCATGATCGGCGGTCTTGGTGTCGCGCCGAGCGGTAACATCGGGACCGAGGCGGCCGTCTTCGAACCGATCCACGGTTCGGCGCCAAGCCATGCCGGCAAGAATGAGGCCGATCCGACCGCCATGATTCTTTCCGGTGCGATGATGTTGCGCCATCTCGGTGAGATGGACGCGGCCGCGCGGGTCGAGACCGCCGTCGCCGGTGTCATTGCCGATGGCGACCGAGTCACCTACGACCTGCGCGCCGACCGTGATCCATCGAAAGCCGCGACCACGACCGAGATGACGCAGGCGATCGTAGAACGCCTCTAGACGGGGTACCGGGGCCGGAAGCCGGAGCCCTGAGATGTTTTCGGGTTCGCCGGCCGCCGGACTCCGGGCCTCTTATAGGCCGTGTCCGAAATCGGAGTCGAAGCGGTATTCGGTTTCGCTC
>CAZUTS010000036.1:1361-1836 GCA_964623375.1 uncultured Anaerolineaceae bacterium | reverse complement strand
GGCCGTTTTCACTGGAGAGCATCGCCGCCCGGATCGCCGCCGGCCAAGTTGCGCCAGACGCCCTCGTCTGTCGGGTCGGGGACTCATCCTGGGTCACGATCGAATCCGTCCCCCGGTTGGTGGCGCGATTTCCGGCGACGGCTCCCCCCTGCCTGCCCAACAGGTCCCCGGAACCTCCCCTCCCCGGATTCGGAGTGTGGGACATCCGCCTGCAGCAGGGGATTGGCTGGCTGTACCTGGCGATCGCTCCGGGACTGTTTGTCCTCGGGTGGTTGCTCTCCTGGTCTGTCCCGGCGCAGTTCCTGGATGCTGCCCCGCAGCCTGTTCGCATCGCGATCGAAGAAGTGATCCTCGTATCCCGGCGATTCATTCGCATGCAAGATCTCGATCATCGACGGATTGGTCAGCGACGGAAATGTCGAGACCATGCGGGCGGGCTGATTGAAATGCCGGAATCCGCCTTCAGCCTTGAGAT
>CAZUTS010000036.1:1065-1351 GCA_964623375.1 uncultured Anaerolineaceae bacterium | reverse complement strand
CGCGTGGGGCGGGTTTCGGCTGCTGCGGGGACGAAGTGACGCGGTCGACTGGATCACCG
Organism: uncultured Anaerolineaceae bacterium; assembly: GCA_964623375.1. Classification (GTDB taxonomy): domain Bacteria; phylum Chloroflexota; class Anaerolineae; order Anaerolineales; family UBA11579; genus JAMCZK01. Next base: position 1,292 of record CAZUTS010000036.1, on the reverse strand, counting down.
CCTCCACGATCCTCGGGTTCGCCAACATCTGGGCCTGGGAACTGTCCCACTTGTCGCTGGGTGTCAACGCCGCTCCGGAGACCATCAACCCGCTCTCCACCACGTTCTGGGAGGGTTCGCTCGGGATCATCTGGATGCTGGTCACCCTGATCTTTTCGGTGATGTCGTGCTGCGCCTACCTGCTGTCGCTGATCTGGTGCTGGAATCGCCGCCCGCTGTTGCTCGAA
>CAZUTS010000036.1:0-1041 GCA_964623375.1 uncultured Anaerolineaceae bacterium | reverse complement strand
CGTCGTTCACAACGGGAGCGAACCCCACCCCCTGACGGAACAACCGATCCGGGAACAGGCCAGCACGGGAAGCTGGAACCCCGAAGAACGGGGGCCTCCACCGCTTCCCTCCCGGCCCACCGCGGGGACAACCGCTCCCCCTTCTCCACCAACTCCCGTGACACCGCCCCCGGCTTCCGCAACTCCCCTGAAGCACGCCTTCCCACCTCGGCTCTGGAACCCGAATGCGGCCTGTCTCTGGAGTTACTTCCTGTCACCGGCGTTCGGGGCTGCGCTGCACGCCCTCAAATGGTGGACGCTGGGTCACCCCCAACGGGCCCGGACGAACCTGGCCTGGGTCGGAGGGACTGTCGTCCTCACGGTGGCCTACGCCGCGCTACGTGTCTTTCTGACGATCCCACCGCTCGTCAAGATGATCCTGTTCTACGGCCCCCTGCTGGGTTGGTACTTCACCCAGGGAGTGCCACAGATCAGATACGTCCGGGATCACTGGGGAACCCAATATCTCCGCCGGAGTTGGCTACTCCCCCTGTGCGTAGGAGGGGGGCTGGTTGTGTACGGCGTCTCCTTCGAGGTGCGAACGGCCGCGCCCGATCCGTCGCAACTGGCCGCGGAAGTCAAACTGCAGATTCTCCAGCACTGGCGACGAACGCCCGAACTGCAGGGGGCGACGATCCAGAAGATTTCCCTGAATCCCGGCGGGGACCAGCGGTACTTCGGTTCCGTCGAGGCCACCCTGGATGGTCAACCCCTGACACTGCAATTGGAGGTCGTGTCTCGAGACGGCCGACTCGCCTGGGAACTGAAGCCGCAGGATGGCGGATAGTGCCGCGACCGCAAAATGGCCGGGCGACCAGGTCGCACCGGAGTTTGTTCCTCCGTTTGTCGATCGCAGCCGGCTCCCCCTGCGGATGGGGGTGGTCGGGTTGTGTCCTTGATCACCGGGAAACCCATGTCACACCACACTCGATCTCGACTCCTGCTGTGGAGCGCCATCACCGTCTGGACAACGTGGACCCTGCCGTGGACGGTTTCGGGAGA
>CAZUTS010000035.1:706-1889 GCA_964623375.1 uncultured Anaerolineaceae bacterium | reverse complement strand
GCGACGGTCCGGCCGGAATCCATTCCGGTCGCGCCCGGGCCGCACGCTGGTACGGACGGCGGTGGCGCTTCCACCGCCGCAGAGCCGGTGCCCTGGACGGCGCGCTGGCCCCGCCAATGGCGCCGTCCGAGGATTGCCCATGAGCCCATCGCATCTCGTGCGGGCGTTGCTGCTCGCATCACTCACCGCCGCGATTGCGGCGCAGACGCTGGACGTGTCGCACGCGGTCGACCCGATCGCGAAGACCACGAGCTTCCGGTTCGACGTCGTCGGTCCTGCCGGCGGCACCTGCCATCTGCTCGCTTCGACCGGCCTGACCGGCGGCCTCAGCCTGCCGTTCGGCACGTTCCATCTCGACCCCACGATGCTCGTGACGCTCGCCGTGATCCCGCTCAACAGCAAGGGGATCGGCACGCGCACGATCTCATTCCCATCGGCGTCAGTCCCGTCGCTGCGCGCCGACGTCCAGGCCGTCTGCATCGGCCCGGGTGGCGCCTCGATCAGCAACTATGCGATCGTCGCGCACCATGCGAGCACGACGCTCGCAGAGACGATGGCTGCCCGTTACGACGCGCTGACCGACCACGTCCGCGTCGGCGGCAAGGGCAAGCCGGGTGACCTGATCGAGGTCTTCCGCATCCGCCCGGGCATCGGGAGATACCGCCTCGGTTCCTTCGTCGTGCCACCGGCGCCGACGATGTTCTCGTTCGGCGCAGCGGCGATCGGATTCCTCCCTGGCGACCAGATCGAAGTCGTCGCGCTGGGACTCTACAAGCTGATGATCCTGCAGTGACGCAGGTGGTGCGCACGGCCGGCTATCATCGCCGCGCGATGAAGCCGGCAGTGTGGTTCACGTTGCTGCTCTACGGGGTGTTCTCCGGCCCGGCCGCGGCACAGGCGCAGATCCAGATCGTCGAGATCCCAGAGCCGCTCGAGCTCCCGCTCGAAGCCGGGCGCGACGCCGAGCTGCTGGCCGACGTGACCGGGGCCGAGATCGAAGAGGTCTGGCTCGCGCTCAGCGCGAACGCGCGCGCCCGCATCACGCTCGACGCGTTGACCGCGACGCGGCACTACCTCAACCTCGCCGACCGCGCCGTGGATGCGCTGCTGCGCGCGGATCCACAGCAGCGGGAGTTCCAGTTGTTCGCGCGCACGAAGGCCGGCGCGACGGTCGCGAGCGCGC
>CAZUTS010000035.1:0-696 GCA_964623375.1 uncultured Anaerolineaceae bacterium | reverse complement strand
GGTGCGGCTGCGCGATGCGCGCACCGAACCGCGGCTCGTGCTGCGCGGCGAATCGGCCGAGGAACTGCGCGTGTTGGGCGGCGCCTGGGCGTCGCCGGGACGGATCACCGAGCTGGAGCTGGTGCACTGCACGGCCCCGGAACTGCGGGCCGTGGCACGGATCGGCGCCGAGCGACATCCGTTCCTCCGCGACGTGCGCCGCGATCGGCTGTCGCTGCTGCTGACTCCGGAGCTGCGCGAAGCCTGGCAGCAGGCTGGTGAGCTGACCGTGGCGCTGCGCGATGAGCACGGCGAGACCTCCCTGCGGCTGAGTGCACGTCCCGATCGACTGCACCTCGATGGCGCAGACGGCTCGATCGCGGTCGTGCAGCGGCGCGCCGCGTTCCTGCCCGGCACGCGTGGCTGGCTCCGCGTGCGGCTCGGCGACATCACCGCCGGCCAGGTCCTGCTCGAGCTGCGCGATGCCGAGGGAAACGCGGTGATCCCGCAGCGCTCGGTCGCGCCAGGCGATGTGCTCGAAGTCCCGCTCGCCGGACGGACCGTCGAGCTGAAGGTCGACAAGCTCGTCAACCTGCTGATCGGCGACGACCACGCCGTGTTGGCGATCGGCGAAGGCCTGCGCGCGGAGCCGGCAGCGATCGATCGCCTGCTGGCGCGGATTGCGGCAGCCGACGTCACGTTCCTGCGCGAGGGGGA
>CAZUTS010000034.1:0-1988 GCA_964623375.1 uncultured Anaerolineaceae bacterium | reverse complement strand
ACTGCGAGGTCATGCTCATCATCGGGACGTCGGGCGTCGTGGAGCCGGCTGCGTCGATGGGGCTCGTCGCGAAGCAGGCCGGAAAAACGGTCATAGAAATCAACATCGAGCATACGCCCAACTCTCCGCTATTCGACTTCACGATACTCGGAAAATCGGGCGAGGTGCTTCCCCTCCTTTACACGCCGCGCATGGCGTACAGCTGAGTTTTTCTCCCGTCCTTACTCTCCGGCCCGGGTATATTTAACTTCCCGGTGCTTGGCGCGGAATAAATCCACAGAACATATCCGGTTCTTTTAGAGGGGCGTATATGGCTGAAGCAGGGAGTATTTGGCAAATAAAGGAGAACGCGGAGGCGTTCCTGAGAGACGAGAGGGGCGCGGTTCCGGGAGCAGGGCTCCAGATGTCGGTCATGGAGTGCGTAATATGTGAATGGCTCGGGAGCCCGGCGCAGATCATGGACATCGGATGCGGCGACGGCGCCCTCGGCCGTTACCTCCTCGGCGCTTTTCCAGGGGCCGAATGCGTCTTCGCCGATTTCTCGGAGCCCATGTTGGATGCGGCGCGTGAAAAACTGGGGAGAGGGTCGGGTCACGTGCTTCTGAAAGCGGATTTCTCTTCGGCGGAGTGGGTGGAAATTGTAAAACCCTATGCCCCGTTTGACGTTATAGTCTCGGGCTTCGCCATTCACCATCTCTTCGACGACAGGAAAAAGAAGCTCTATTCCGAAATCCACAGACTTTTAAAGCCAGGCGGAGTGTTTCTCAACCTGGAGCACGTGAAGTCCGCGACTCCCGAAGTCGAGCACCTCTTCGAGGAGTTCTACACCGATCACCTGCACGAATGTTTTTTGAGTGTCGACCCCGGCGCGAGCAGGGAAGCTGCGGCGGACATCTACAAAAACAGGCCTGATAAAGAGGAGGACAAGCCGTCTCCCGTAGACGAGCAGTGCGTATGGCTCAGGGACGCAGGGTTCAGGGACGTCGACTGCTTCTTCAAGGTTTTCGAGATCGCTATTTTCGGCGGAAGGAAGTAGTTTTCTTTCAGGGGTGCGGACGCGGTTCTCGCGGCTCGGATTTATTTCGCCTGCTTCTCTATGCGCACCCGCGCCAGTCTCACAGCAACGTTAATAGCGGCCTTCATGCTGGAAGGATCGGCGATTCCCTTCCACGCTATGTCGTAGGCAGTACCGTGGTCAGGGGACGTTCTTATTATCGGGAGCCCGGCTGTCATGTTCACACCCTCTTCGAACGACAGCATCTTGAACGGTATCAGGCCCTGATCGTGATACATGGCGACGACGGCGTCCCACTTCTCCTTGTTCGCGTGGAAAAAGAGGGTGTCAGCGGGGTAGGGGCCTTCTGCATCGATACCGAGCTTCCTCGCTTCGAGGACGGCCGGAATTATGTGGACTATTTCCTCGTTCCCGAAAGCGCCCGATTCCCCGGCGTGGGGGTTGAGGCCGCAGACGGCGATTTTTGGAGAGTCTATTCCGAATAAGCTTCTCAGGGATTCATGCGTGACGATAATCGTTGAGAGGACCCGCTCCTTCGTGATAAGCCCGGGAACGTTTGCAAGCGCCGTATGTATCGTTACGAGAACCACTCGGAATTTCCCGCCCTCGAACATCATCACTGCATTCTCGGCCCCGGTGAGGTCTTTCAGCATCTCGGTGTGGCCGGGGTAGGGTGAGCCCGCGAGGTGGGTCGATTCCTTGCTTATCGGCGCCGTGACGACGGCGTCGATCTCTCCCGACATGGCCGCAGTGACGGCGGATTTTATATAAGCCAGGCTGGCCTCCCCGGCTTTTCTGTCCACCTTGCCCGGAACGACGTCGCTCATCCCGAGCTCGTATGCCTGGACTATGCTGTATTTCGGGAAGACTTCGGTAAGCTCGGAGGCCGCGTAAAGGACGTCGCGGCTTCCGTAAACTACCGCGTCGTATTCGGCGCCGCTGTCGGCCAGGGCCTTCACTACCACTTCGGGGC
>CAZUTS010000033.1:0-1991 GCA_964623375.1 uncultured Anaerolineaceae bacterium | reverse complement strand
AATGCCGGCCCGGCATCACGTGAAACTGTGGCCCGGCATGACGTGAAATACGCACCCGCTCACGCCGCCGTCGGCCGCACGGCCGGCGCGGCGGCGGTCTCGCCGAGCGGCGAAGCGCAGTACACGGTGCCGATCTTTGCGCCGCCCGGCACGGCCGGGATGACCCCGCAGCTCGCGCTGAGCTACGGCAGCCACGGCGGCGATGCGCTGCTTGGGGTGGGATGGTCAGTGGCGGGACTCAGCGCGATCTACCGCTGTGACAAGACCTGGGCGCAGGATGGTGCGCCGTCCAACGTACTCAACGACAACACGGATCGGTTCTGCCGGGATGGCCTTCAGCTGAAGCTCTCGGGAGGCACGTATGGGCAGCCCGGCGCCGAGTACCGCACCGAGATCGAGACGTTTGCGCGGATCATTTCCTCGGGCACGGCTGGCAATGGCCCGGCCTCATTCACGGTGGAGCAGAAGGACGGCCTGATCTACGACTACGGCATACGCACCGATTCGCAGATCGAAGCTCAAGGTCAAAGCACGATACGCACCTGGGCGCTCTCGACGATCCGCGACCGGGCGGGCAACCGCATCGACTTCTACTACGACGAGGACACGACCAACGGCAGCTACCAGATCGCGCGGGTCGAATACACGGCCAATAGCGGCGCTTCGCTCACGGCGGCCTACAAGATCGAATTCACCTACGCGACGCAGCCGGTCGACGAAATCGAGTCGGGGTATCTCGGCGGCTCGGTGATCAAGGACATCAAGCGCATGACCAAGGTCGAGGTGACGTACAACAGTACGCTGGTGCGTCGCTATACGATCGCGTACGAGGGGAGCCTGAGCAGCGCGAGCCGCAGCCGCCTCGCCTCGATCACCGAGTGCGCGGGCTCAGCGGGCACCGAGTGCTTTGCACCGACGACGTTCACTTATCAGAACGGCACGTCGGGCCTGGCGAGTGAGACCTCTACGGGGCTGACCGGCCCGAACAGCGGGTACGGTCACACGATGGACGTGAACGGCGATGGGCGACTCGACCTGGTCTACTCCTCCAACACCACTTCAGGGACGGGAACCTGGATGGTCATGCTGGCCAGCCCCTCGGGGGGCTACAGCACGCCGGTCAACACGGGCGTCACCAACACCAACTATACCGACGCGATCCCGATCGACTACAACGCCGATGGGATGTACGACCTGCTCGTGAACACGGGCGGCACCTGGTCAGTGATGTTGAGCAATGGGAGCAGCCTCGGCAGCCCGAGCAGCACCGGCGCATCCGTCACGGCGACGGGCAAGGGTTCGAACGCCGTCGCCACGGACGTCGATGGTGACGGCTACGAGGATCTCGTGTGGATGGATTTGTACGGTTATGCGGGCGGGGACACGATCCGCTACCGGCTGCGCGAGCCCAGTGGCGCCTTCTCCTCGACCGTCTACACGCTCGTGGCCGCCAAACCGGCTGACACGATGATCGTGCCGGGTCTGGCGGCGGCACCGGCGGGCTCGGGACGGGTCACGGATTTCAACGGTGACAAGCGCGGAGACGTCGCGTTTCGAGTGCGCGTACGGCTCTACAACCCGGGGCTGGGGACCTGGAAGTACTACTACTACGTGCATGCCGTCTGTTCGGGTGCCTGGCTCTTCGGCGTCAATACCCCACAGGCGACTTCCATTCCCGTGATCGGCGATTTCAACGGCGACGGCCGGTCCGATATTCTTTACTACACGCAGGGCGGTGGAATCGGCCTGCGCTTCAGTACAGGCAAGGCATTCACCGCACAAATATCCGTCGGTACGCTCGGTGCATCCTACTCGGGCGACATGCTCGTGTTTGATTGGGACAACGACGGCTTTGACGACGTGCTGATGCCGAACATCACCACAGGATTGTGGGACCTGCGCCGCTCGACCGGCGAGGCGCTGTCGGCAGTTGTTTCCACCGGTGTGCCGGGGACAGCGGCCCGGGTGACCGACCTCAACGGCGACGGTCT
>CAZUTS010000032.1:0-2314 GCA_964623375.1 uncultured Anaerolineaceae bacterium | reverse complement strand
TTCCGCCTCTGTATAGCCCAGAATAGCACACAATCGCTGGTTGACCCGGAGCCAGCGGCCATCGGGAGCAACGTGCGCCATGCCGACGGCGGCCTGCTCAAAGGTCGCACGAAAGAGGTCTTCACTGAACGGTAAGAAGGCTGTTGTCTGCGTACATGGGACTAACTCCGTCGCCATTGATGGTGCTGGCCTAGTTGTTTCAGTTGCGTTCATGGGCAACGTAGTGTCCATTTCCTCTGCCTTCCGTTGTCTCCACCAAAGATGGAGATCCAACCCAAACCAAGCCTCTTCCGACGTACGTTCTGATGCCATCAACAGCGGCATCGCCGGGTGTATTGCGCTCGCTGCTTATCCGCGCAGGAGTGTTTATGGGCCGCCACTTACCACCTAGTGGCTGGTAGGGGCCTAGCAGGGCGTATTGGTTGTATTCCTAGCACATCGCTAGTCGCAAGTCAAGGCGCAAAAGACCGATCTGCGGTAAACTTACATGAAAAGGCGGATCACTTCCCGCCTATGCTGAACCCGGTCATCGATCGGCACTGGGACGAAGAGGTTAAGCAGGCTGTATTGCAAACCTTACTAGTACACTGTGGCGCAAATAAGCCAATCGTTCTCTTGCTCTAGGCGCGCCTGTCCCAGAGGGAACCCCGCCACCGGTGACTCGCCGGGTTGAACCATTGGTCTATTTAGGCCATCGTGTACTAGTCTTACATATGACCATAACGAGAATGTTTTGCACGAACCACCGATAGACTACCCCGGTTTTTAATGGTCTCTTGTTGCCAAGGTTAGTAAGCACCACATGCTCAAGCTATTAAGGATGGCAACAGCACTCCATCCCTGAGATAACTATGTCGGGACCATCTTTGTCGATTATCGTTTATTCGTGATAAGATCAAACCGTTCAATCAATCCTTGTTATAAACATCCGTTTCATTACCGCTGTTTTCTGCTTTCCCTCTTCGCTCACCAGCCGAGAGCATATTTGTTTATCAATCATCAATTGTCATGCATCTCAATCTGAGCTCTTCCTTAGATTGAGGGCGTTAAGGGTTTCATTATGAACGCAATCAAAGACGCACATGAGGTAGAATTTTCCAAACTGTGTCATCTGCTGCCGGGGTTGTTGCAAGTGGTTGACCGCGACGGCCAGTTGCTTGCGGTGAGCGACCGCTGGTTGGTCGTGTTGGGCTATACACGCACGGAGGTGCTCGGTCGCCCTTACACCGATTTCCTCACTGTGGATGTGCGCCAGCTGGTGCCACTCCTCTATTGGCCCCAGTTGACGACACAGGGTGAAATCCATGAAGTCGAGTGTGAATTTATCCAGAAAAATGGCGCTGTATTGCCCACCCTCATCTCTGTCACCGCGGAGCGGGATGAACAAGGCGAGCTTATACGCTACTGGGTCATGTTGACCGACATGCGTGAGCGCAAACGCGCCGAGACCAAACTGCGCACCATTGCCGCCGCCACCGCCACCAAGACGGGCGACGCTTATTTCAATTCATTGGTCCAGCAATTGGTGCAACATTATGGCGTCTCTTCGGCGCTGATCACCCACTGTGCCGACCAGACCATGACGCGCGTGCGTACGCTAGCACTGATCCGTAATAACCACCTGGTTGAAAACATTGAATATGACCTGGCAGGCACACCGTGCGAAGGAGTGGTCAATGGTTCCGTCTGCTACTTCCCAGAGAAGCTAGCAGAATTTTATCCGCGCGAGGCAGGGAAAGCTTCCTATCTAGGCGTACCTTTTTACGACTCGAAGGGCAAAGTGTTGGGTCACGTGGCCATTCTGGATGAAAAGCCACTCCAGTGCGATGTCAACGATGTGGCCATTTTAGAAATCTTTGCTGCACGTGGCGGCGCAGAATTGGAATGTCAACTCAAGGCCAGGGCGCTGCAGCAGAGTACAGGGGAAGTCAACCTGCTCTACGCCCAATTGCGGGATCAAAACCGCCATTTGGAGAAGATAGTCACTGAGCGCACCCGTGAGATCGAGCAGCGTCGCCAGGTGGCAGAGAGTCTGCGTGATATGGTGATGCTCCTCAACTCGGCCCACCCGCTCAGCGAGATGCTAGAAGCACTGCTGGCGGATGCCATCCGTCTGTTGGGGGCCGCGAGTGGTGCGCTTTTTCTGCTGGACCCCACCCGCAAGACACTCATCATCCGCACGACGCGTGACCTCCCCGACGCTTATGTCGCCGATCTCACCGTGCCGGTGGCTCACAGCCTGGTGGGGCAGGCCATCCTCAATCGCCAGCCAGTCGTTATCTCCAATATTCCATTGGCGCTGGACAATCGGCAG
>CAZUTS010000031.1:0-3431 GCA_964623375.1 uncultured Anaerolineaceae bacterium | reverse complement strand
TGCGCACCGGTGAAGTGCCAGTGACGGAGAATTACGTCAGCAGCCTGGAGAGCTGGCGGCTGACCTTTACCCTGCCATTGATCAACTCAGCGCGCAACGTAGCTTTCATGGTTTCGGGTGTGGGCAAAGCCGCCATGGTCAGCGAAGTGCTGACCCAGGGTGGCCGCCCCTTGCCCGCAAAAGCAGTCAACCCGCACTCCGGCGGGTTGACTTGGTTACTGGATAGAGATGCGGCAAGCTTGATACCTTAGCCCCGCCCTACCGCAACGACGACAAGCACAACAAGAATCACCAGCAGAATGATGGCATTGCTATCCAGGCCGCCAGCAGTGCTGCCATCACCGCCATCCGAACCAATGAGATCAATCTGTCCACCGGCACTGATCGAACCGCAGGCAGTAAGCAATACACTGAACACAACTATCAAGACCAAACCGAACAAAAGCACTTTCTTAGACATAAAAGCCTCCTTTAGGATGTGGCCCTGCAAAAGCCAACGGCAGCAGGCGCGCAAAGGTTATGCCCCTTTTGGGCTATCCATAAGGCTTAGATGAAATTAAGCTAGCTCTTGAGTTGGGCTGCCAGTAGCGAAACCGGATGCAGCGCCTCGCGCTGAGTGCCGCTGGCAATTTGCGAGCGGCACGAGGCCCCTACCGCCACCACATGCTGGCCGGCGGGCGCATTGCGCACGGCGGGGAACACGGCAATCTCGCCAATTTGCATGGAAAGCTCATAGTGTTCGGCTTCGTATCCAAAGGAGCCTGCCATACCGCAGCAGCCAGAATTGACCAGCTCCACCTCGTAGCCCAGCTCGCGCAGCAGCGCGGCGCTGGCTTGCTGGCCCGAGGGCACGCCATCATCCGCAGGCGCTTGGGCTTTCTGGTAACAGTGGCCATGCATCAGCACCGAATGCTCTGCTGGCACGGCCAGCGCGGCGCGCAAGCCATCTACCCCGCGGCGCAGAAGGAACTCATCCAGCATGAAGCTGCGCTTGGCGAGCGCACTCACGCCTTCGGTGCCCGGCAGCAGGTCAAGATACTCGTCCTTGAACGTGTAAATTTCAGAGGGCTCGATGCCGATGACAGGCAGTTTGCGCTCAGGGTCCCAGGCTTCGATCAGGCGCACCACTTTGGCAGCGTAGTCTTTGGCCTGCGGCAACAAACCTTTGGAGATCAAAGTGCGCCCCGCGCCTTCAAAAGGCAGCACGGCTGCTTTTACGCCTGCGGCAGATAACACACGCAATGCATCTGCGGTTACTTGAGGGTAGAACAGCTCGATAAAGGGGTCACGCAGGAAAAGTACATCCGCCTCGGCCACGGAGACCGAAGGCAGCTTGATGCCGCTGGCAAACTTGGGCAAGCCGCGTTTAGCGGAAAGGCCAAACAGCTTCTCGCCCAGCGCTTTGCCGATGCTGCTTTGTAACATCAGATTACTGATCGGCGCTACGGCGCGGCCGAGCTTGCCCAGCACGCCAATATAGCCGAACAAGTAGTCACGCAGCGGGCGGCGGTGCGTCTTGTAATAATAGTTGAGAAAGTCATACTTGATCTTAGCCATATCCACACCGGAGGGACATTCGGCTTTGCAGCCTTTACACTCCAGGCACAGATCCAGCGCGGCGTGCGCCGCCTTCTGCGCGTTGGCAGCGGGTGCGCCCTGCCCCGGCATGCCGGTCGAGATCATGGCGCGCAGCAGGTTACCGCGTCCACGCGTGCTGTGCTCTTCTTCGCGCGTGGCCTGGAAAGACGGGCACATTACACCGCCGTCTTTGCGGCACACCCCGGCGCCATTGCACATCTCGATCGCACCACCTAAGCCGCCCTGGCTCGAAAAGTCGAGGATGGGCAGCCACGGGTCTGATTTGTATTCAGTCCCGTAGCGCAAGTTGAGATGCATAGGCTGCGGTTCGAGAATTTTGCCCGGGTTGAGACGCGAGCTGGGGTCTGCGGCGCGCTTGAGGTCACGGAAGGCGTTGTTGATCTGCGGCCCAAAGGTTTCTTCCAGCCATTCACCGTGCGACAGCCCATCGCCGTGCTCACCGCTCATCGAGCCGTTGTATTGCTTGGCGGCGGCCATCACATCCTGCGTGATGCCGCGCATCTGCTCAATGCCACGCAGGGTCTTGAGATTGATCAGTGGGCGCACATGCAAGCAGCCCGCCGAAGCGTGGGCGTAAAAATCGCCGCCGGTGCCATAGCCCTCGAGAATGCGCATGAAGGCGCGCACAAACTGGCCGAGGTTCTCCACCGGCACGGCCACATCTTCAATAAAAGGCAGCGGCTTGGCATCGCCGGGACGCGACATCAGCAGGCCAAGGCCCACCTTGCGCACGCCCCACACGTTGTCTTGCTCCGTTTGTGAGATGGCGCGCACTGCATCTGCACCAAGAGTATCCAGCCGCTTGAGCAGCTCATCTTCGCTGTCACCTGCAAACTCGATGATGAGGATGGCAGCGGGATCATCTTTCACAAAACCGAGGCGGTTGGCATACGCTGGCACGCTGCGCGCCAGGTTGATCATGGCGCGCGGAATGAGTTCGATCGCCGAGGGTTCTAGCTTGAGCAGGCCAGGTGCGGCATCACAGGCTTCAGCGATGCTGGGGTATGACAGCACGCCGAGCACGGTGCGCTTGGGCTTGGGCACCAAACGCACCAGCATGCGTTTGAGCACCACCAGCGTGCCCTCAGAGCCGACGATGGCGGGCGCCAGGTTGATGTGGCCATCTGCAATTGGGGGATAGGTATCACCCGCCCCGGCGCGCGCCCACATGGGCGGCTGGCTGGGTGACCACGGCAGCAGGTAGTTCAAGCTGTAGCCCGAGGCGCGGCGCCAGGTGCGCGGCCAGCTCTGGCGGATGCGCTCGCCGTGTTGCTCACGAATACTGAGCGCCTGGCGATACAGGCTGCCCTCCAGCGTCTCGGCCTCGGCACGGTTGAGTGCGTCTTGCATCCCCATCTGCTCCAGGCGCGCCTGCGAGCCATCCGCCAGCAGCACATCCGCAGCAATCAGATTGTCTGAGGTCATGCCATAGCTGATCGAATGTGCGCCGGTGGAGTTGTTGCCGGCCATGCCGCCCAAAGTAGCCCGGTCTGAGGATGCGGGGTCTGGTCCGAACATCAAACCATGACTGGCGACAGCTTTGTTGAAGGCGTTGAGCACCATACCGGGCTGCACCCAGGCACGGCGCTGCTCTGAGTCAATTTCCAGCACCTGGTTGAGGTAACGGGTGAAATCCAGAATGATGGCCGGGCCGATGGTCTGGCCAGCCAGGCTGGTGCCTGAGCCGCGCGGCAGGATCGGCAACTTGTACTGCGCCGCCAATTCCACAATGGTTTCCAAATCTTCTTCATGGCGTGGCAACGCCACACCGAAGGGCTCGATCTGATAGATGGAGGCGTCTGTGCTATACAAACGGCGGTTGGTAGCATCCA
>CAZUTS010000030.1:0-4206 GCA_964623375.1 uncultured Anaerolineaceae bacterium | reverse complement strand
CGCCAGTAGTTATCCACGCTGTAACGGGCAAAGCCGCCACCCACTACGTCGTACATGCCGCCCAGCGCCATGCTTTGCAGGGCGTGGCGCGCCATATCCAATGCCAACTGGTCGCCTTGGGTGGCACGCGCCAGCAGGAAGTCGATCGTCATCGGCTGCGGAAACTTAGGCGCCTGGCCCCAGCCGCCGTGTCGCCAATCGTAGGCCTGGGCCAGCGCCATCACCGCCTGGCTCAACGCATCCGGCGTAGGTGTCTGTCCCTCGGCGGGGCTGCTGGCAGCGGGTGGTTGCAGGTGCTGGGTAATGATGCGTCCGTTCTCGATGACCTTGTCGCGCTCTTCGCTCCAGATGCGCTGCACATGGCGCATCGCATCCATGAAGGAGGGCAGGTTGTGGCGCGCCACGGGCGGGAAGTAGGTGCCGCCGAGGAACGGCTCACCCTCGGGTGTGAGGAATACGCTCATCGGCCAGCCGCCCGAGCCAGTCATCGCCACCACCGCGCCCATGTAGATGCCGTCAATATCAGGGCGCTCTTCACGGTCCACCTTGATGTTGACGAAGTGCTCGTTCATGTAGGCGGCCACCGCCGGATCCTCGAACGACTCATGCTCCATCACATGGCACCAGTGGCAGGCGGCATAGCCAATGCTGAGGAAGATAGGCTTGTCTTCAGTCTTGGCGCGCGTCAGCGCCTCCGCACCCCAGGGATACCAATCCACTGGGTTGTCTTTGTGCTGCAGCAGGTAGGGCGAATTGGAGTGTGCGAGTCGGTTTGTCATTAGCGGAATGCGATCAGGAAAGTGCCAGCAGCCACGAGCAGGATACCGAGCCAGTTGAGTGCACTGAGCTTCTCGCCCAGCAGCGCCACACCGAAGAGGGCTACGAAGACCACGCTGAGCTTGTCGACAGAGACGACCTGCGCGGCTTGCCCGGTGCTGAGGGCGCGGTAGAAGGCCAGCCATGAAGCCGCCGTGGCCAGGCCGGAAAGCGCCAGCAGGATGAGATTGCGCGGCGTCCACTCTTGCGTTTGCGAGAACTGCCCGGTGGCCCACAGCACCATGGCCATGGCAGGCACCACGATGAGCGTGCGTACGAAGGCGCCCACATCCGAGCTGATGCCCGCGATGCCCAGCTTGCCCAGCAAGCTGGTGGCCGCGGCAAACAGCGCCGAGAGGAAGGCCCAGAAGACCCACGGCTGGTTCATGCTATAGCGCCGCATCCAGAGCGGCACTGTCTTCGGCGCTGAGGGTGATGTCTTGGGCGGCGAAGTTGGCTTCGATGTTCTCCGGCTTAGTGGAGCGCGGGATGGGAATCAGCCCTTTGGCCAGCAGCCAGGCCAGCGCCAACTGTTGTGGGCTGCATGCGTATTTGTTGCTTAGGGTTTGCACCACTTTCTGCGTATTTTCATTGCCCAGCGCTTTGATGGGGCTATAGGCTGTGACGGCAATACCGTTGGCTTTGCAAAAAGCCACTACATCATCGGGGCGGGTTTCGAGGTTGTACTTGATCTGGTTGTTCACCACAGGTATGCCGGTATCCAGCGCACGCTCTAGCAGGTCTACGCCGTAGTTGGAGATGCCGAGAGCACGCGCCTTGCCTGCTTTGAGCACAGCTTGCATGGCGGGCAGCGTCTCTTCTGGCTGGGCTTCTTCGCTCGGCCAATGGATAAGCAGCAAGTCCACATAGTCCATCTGCAACTCATCCAGGAAGCGATCCACGGCGGGCGCAACCTTGTCTGCGGTTACCGAGTGGCTCCATAATTTCGTCGTGATGAACACCTCATTACGCGGCACTCCGCTCTCGCGCAGGGCGGCGCCCACTGCGCCATGCGTGCCGTACATGTCGGCGGTGTCGATGTGGCGATAGCCGCTGCGTAGCGCGTGCAGGATGCTCGCGTAGGCGGCTTCCTTCAACTGCGAGGTGCCGAAGCCCAGTTGAGGAATGTCAATAGCAGGAGTGAGTGCAATCGTCTTCATTATGATTTTGGCTAGGCGCTGGCATCCAGCGCGGCCACGTCTTCTTTCTTCAGCGCCACTTCCAAGGAGCGGAAGTTGCTTTCAATGTGTTTTGGATTGTTGGAGCGTGGAATAACGATGAAGCCCTTGGCCATCAACCAGGCGAGGATGACTTGCTCGGCTGTGCAGTCGTATTCTTCAGCCAGTTTGGTAACCAGTGCGCGTGCCTTGTTGCCACCGCTCACCTTTACCGGGCTATACGCGGTGACGGTGACGTCATTCGCCAGGCAGAAATCGGCAACATCATCTGGGCGTACTTCAAGGTTGTATTCGATCTGGTTGTTGCACACCGGCAACCCAGTAGCCAGCGCGGCTTGCATGTCTTCCACTTCAAAGTTGGACACGCCGAGGGTACGCACTTTGCCGGCCTGGCGCGCCTTGTCCATCGCCAGCAAACTGTCTTCGCCCGGCACGCCGGAGAGCCAGTGAACCAGCAGCAAATCGATCTGCTCGATATCCAGCTCTTTTACAATCGCCGGGGCAACGTTCTTGGGCTCCAGCGTGCGGCCGTATAGCTTGGTGACCAGAAAAATCTGGTCACGCGGCACGCTGCTGGTCTTCATCGCCTGGCCTACTTCGGCATGGTTGTGATAATAGTCGGCTGTGTCAATATGGCGATAGCCGCTGTGCAGGGCATGCAGGGTGGCCTTTTTGGGGTCTTTGAGCTCCCAGGTGCCAAAGCCCATTTGTGGAATCTGAATACCATCCACTAAGCTCAACGTTTTATTCATGGCTCTATTGTAGCGGGTGAAGTAGCGCGGCTTTGCGCTAGGGCTTGAAGAAGGCCATGCCCACGCCCATTTTTTGCAAACCTTCGCTGGCCCAATGCTCCAGTAGCGCAGATTCGCTGTCAAGGAGTTTGAACAGGGCGGGTATGGCGCGTGTATCACCAATCAGCGCTAGTGCGCGTGCTGCCTCCACGCGTGCGGATGGGGAAGTGCTGCCTTCCAGGGCAGCAATGAGCGCTGGCACGGCTTCGCCTGCCTGTGCTACCAGCGCATCACCGGCCAAGCGTGACAGCAAGCTATCTCGGCTGGCCAGCAATGCGGCCAGCGCCGGCACGCTGGCGGCCCATGAGCGCTGGCTGAGCGCCAGCGCGGCGCACTGCTGCACGCTGGCGCTTGCATCGCCCAGCGCAGCGGTGAGCTGCTCGCTGGCGGCTGGCGTAGTGAAGCCCGCCAGGGCGCGTACAGCCCACCAGCGGGTGTCTTCGTTTTCGTCTTGGAGTAGGGGGAGCAGGGCGGCGAAAGCCGCCTCTGCATTATCAGCGGGCAAGGCCGCGGCGGCTGCCTCGGCGCGGTCAAGATCACCGCTTAGGAGGTCAGCCAGCCGCTCTGCCAGTGAGGTCACAGTTTGCTAGTCGTTCCTGACCTTAGTCGGCCCGACGCTAATCGGCAGCGCTCTTGGGCGCGGGGACTTCCAGCTTGTCCTTGGCGGTGCTGACCCATTTGTCGCCAACTTCGATCAGCATCACAGGAATATCGTCGATCACTGGGTATTTGCGGCCGCAATCTCCACACACGAACCAAGCCTCTTTGTAAAACTCCAGCTCGCCTTTGCCGCTTTGTACACAATGCGGGCAACGCAAGATCTCAATCAGTTCAGTGCTCACCATGTTCGTATCTCCTAATCCTTATTGTACAGGCTGAATGCGGGCGCCAAGGCTGCGCAGGCTTTCTTCCAAGTTCTCGTAGCCGCGCGTGATGTGGTCGATGCCGTGCACGCGTGATTGGCCTTCGGCCATGATCGCTGCGATCAGGTAAGTGAAACCAGCACGCAGGTCCGGCACGGTAACGTCAGCAGAGCGCAGCTTGCTAGGCCCTTTGATTACCGCGCTGTGCTTGTAGCTGCTGCTGGCAAAGCGGCAACGGTGACCCATGCAGCTGTCATACAGCGCAATCTCTGCACCCATATCTTGCAGCGCTTTGACGTAGCCGAAACGATCTTCGAATACAGTCTCATGCACCACTGACATGCCTTCGGCTTGTGTGAGCAGCAGCAGGAAGGGCGATTGCCAATCGGTCATAAAGCCCGGGTGCACGCTGGTTTCAACATGAATAGCCTTGAGCGGCCCATCGGCGTAGAAGCGAATGCCGTCTTCTTGCACTTCAAACTTGCCGCCCACGCGGCGCAGCGTGTTCAGGAAGGTGAGCATGTCTGGCTGGCTGGCGTTGCGCACGAACACATCGCC
>CAZUTS010000029.1:0-4613 GCA_964623375.1 uncultured Anaerolineaceae bacterium | reverse complement strand
TTGCGTCTACGGTCCCGTAGCTCAATGGTAGAGCAGTTGACTCTTAATCAATTGGTTGAAGGTTCGAGTCCTTCCGGGATCACAAAAGACGGCCACTGGCCGTCTTTTTTGTTTCCTGGCGTAGAATTGCGACATCATGGCTGAAGCTCACGCCCCCGCACGTACCGTTCCTCACCAAGCCGCCCTAGATGCCAAGCTGGCGCGGCTACAAGCTGGCAAGCAGGCCTGGGCGCGGCTGGCGGTGGCCGAGCGCATTGCCATCATTGACCGCCTGATCGCAGAGCTGCCCGCCATTGAGGAGCGCTGGGTGGCAGCCAGCCTGGCGGCCAAGGGTGCGCAGCCGCGCAGCCTGGCCGAAGGCGAGGAGCGCTTCACGCTCACCGTCACCTACCGCCTGCTGCGCTATTTACGCAAGGCGCTGGTGGTTATCGAGGCGCACGGCCAGCCGCGTTTGCCCGGCAAGGTGTGCTGGAAGCATGCTGGCGAGTGGCGTGTAGATGTATTTCCGCAGACGCTAGCCGACCGTATCGCCATGCCCTTCATCCATGCGGAGGTGCGTGTCTACGACAGCATGCAAGGCGACGAGCCGCCGCGGGCAGCGTTTTACCGCCAGACCGAGCCAGACGCCAAGAGCTGTCTAGTGCTGGCCGCCGGCAACATCGCCTCCACCGTCAACTACGATTTCTTGCACAAGCTGTTTGTAGAAGGCCAGGCTGTGCTGCTGAAGATCAACCCGGTGAATGCCTACCTGGCCCCGCTGATCGAAGAGGGTTTCCGCGCCTTGATCGAGCCTGGTTATATGCAAGTGGTTGAAGGCGGGGCCGAGGTAGCCTCCTATTTGGTCAATCATCCTGAGATCGATGAGCTGCATCTCACCGGCTCAGACCGCACCTACGAAGCCATTGTGTTTGGCCCGGGGGAGGAAGGCCGCCAGCGCAAGCACAATAAGCAGCCTTTGGTGACCAAGCCGTTCAGTGCCGAGCTGGGCAATATCTCGCCTGTGATCGTGGTGCCCGGCCCGTGGAGTGCAGGCGATGTGCGCCGCCAGGCAGCCAAGATCGGCGGCTGGCTGGTGCGCAATGCGGGTTTCAACTGCATCACGCCGCGCATGCTCATCCAGCATGCCGGCTGGGGGCAGCGCCACGCGCTCAACGATGGTATCGCCGCGTACCTCGATACGCTGGATACGCGCACGGCCTATTACCCCGGCGCCGAGCGGCTGCATGCCCGCTTCACGGAAGCCTACCCGCAAGCCCGCCAGCTTGGCCAGCCTTCGGCTGGCCACCTGCCATGGACTTTTGTGCCCGGGCTGGACCCGGCCGATGCAGACCAACTCGCGTTTTGCGAGGAGCCGTTCATGAGCTTGTTCTCGGAGACGGCGTTGGATGCTGCCGATACGGTGGAGTTTATTGCCAATGCAGTGAAATTTGCCAATGAGCAGCTGTGGGGCACACTTTCGGCCTCGATCATTGTGCACCCCAAGAGCCTGCAAGACCCGCTGGTGGCTGCCGCCGTTGAGCAGGCGGTGAGCGATTTGAACTATGGCACGGTGGTGGTCAATCACTGGGGGGCGCTGGGCTACTACATGTGCATCACGCCGTGGGGCGCCCCGCCGGGACACGATATGTACGACATTCAGTCGGGCATTGGCTTCGTGAACAATCCGCTGATGTTTGGCCGCCCGCTAAAGTCGGTGGTGCGTGCGCCGTTCGTCTCCATCCCAGACCCGTATCACGCGCACGCCAAGCATAGCTACCGTTACTTCCGCCAAGATACGCGCTACCATGCCAAGCCTAGTCTGGGGAATTTGGTGAAGCTGCTCTGGCACGCCGTGTTTAGTTAAGAGATGTGAATACGGATGAGTGAATAGTGAGCAGTTTTAAAAAAAGCTGATCGGTAATCTCTAATCTCTACTTACCAGTTACTAAACTACTCTGTTCTCTTTTATGATGCTCGTGTACAAACGCCCGCTGTCTTTGATGATACGCGTCTGCGTCTCGTAATCCACATAGACGATGCCAAAGCGGCGGCTGTAGCCCCAGGCCCATTCAAAATTATCCAGCAGGCTCCAGGCAAAGTAGCCTTTGACTGGCACACCCGCGGCAATCGCCTGATGCACATTGTCCAGATACTCGTGCAGATAACTCACGCGGTGAGTGTCGTGCACGTGGCCGTCTTTGCTCACTTCATCTGCGAAGGCGGCGCCGTTCTCGGTGATGTAATAGGCCGGGAAGGTGTAGTCGCTATGCAGACGCAGCAAAATTTCCTTGATGCCGGGCGGGTACACCTCCCAGCCCATTTCGGTGTTGTGGCTGCCCACCGGCACGGTGACGGCTTCGTCAGGGGTGTCTTCGCTGCGGTGCACCGTGCGGAAGTAGTGATTGACGCCTAGATAATCTAGCGGCGCAGCCATCGCTTCCAGGTCACCAGCTTGCACTAGGTTGCGCAGTCCTGCTTCATCCAGCGCCATAAATTCTTGAGGGTAGCCGCGGCCTGCCAGCGGATCGAGGAAGCGGCGATTCTGCATGGCATCGCCAATGTGCGCCGCCTTCACGTCTTCGGGGAACTCTGAGGCGGCGGTGTGCGGCTGCAGGTTGAGCACGATGCCTACTTGCGCCTGCGGCGCATTGCGGCGCAGCACCGGCACGGCCAGACCGTGGGCTAGCAAGAGATGATGCGTGGTGGCCACCTGCTCGGCAACGCTGGTGTGGCCCGGGGCGTGGCGGCCCTGCAGGTAGCCGGCATCCGCGCTCACCTGTGGCTCGTTCAGCGTGGCCCAACTGGCAATGCGGTCACCCAGGTGCTGGCTGGCGATATCGGCGTACTCGGCAAAGGTTTCGGCGGTGCTGCGAGCTGGCCAGCCGCCGCGGTCTTGCAGCGCCTGCGGCAAGTCCCAGTGGTACAGCGTGGCATAGGGCACGATGCCAGCATCCAGCAGCCCGTCTACCAGGCGGCTGTAAAAATCGAGACCCTTTTGATTTACTTTGCCATAGCCTTGCGGCAGGATGCGTGACCAGGAGATCGAGAAGCGATAGGCTTGCAAGCCCAGCTCCTGCATGAGCTGGATGTCCTCGCGCCAGCGGTGGTAGTGGTCACACGCACGGTCGCCGGTGTGATTGCCAAAGACTTTGCCTGGGGTGTGCGAGAAACGGTCCCAGATGCTTTCGCCGCGGCCGTCTTCGTCATGTGCGCCTTCAATTTGATAGGCGGCGGTGGCCGCACCCCACAGGAAACTGTCTGGAAAGTGGTCTGTGCTCATGGCGGGGCAGTATAAACGAGAAGCGCGCCGCGCCGCGATAAAATCGGGGCATGAGCCCTGCCGACTCTTCGCAGACCCATCGCCAACTAGCCGCCCAACGCGGCCCGGTGGCGCTGGCCATCGTCACGGTGAGCGACAGCCGCACCGCTGAGACGGACACCAATGCCCATTACCTGCGCCCGCAGATCGAGGCACTGGGGCATGCGGTGGTGGCCTATCATTTGGTAAAAGATGAGCCGGCCCAGATTCAAGCCATTTTGGATGAATTGGCGGCTGGCCCTGCTCAGATCGTGCTTTTCAACGGCGGTACGGGGATCTCGACCCGAGACACCACCTTTGATGTGCTCAGCCGCAATTTGGAGAAGACCTTGCCCGGCTTTGGTGAGTTGTTTCGCATGCTCAGCTATGAGCAGGTGGGGTCGGCCGCCATGCTCTCGCGTGCTACGGCGGGCGTCTACCGCGGCACCGTGGTGATCTCCACCCCGGGCAGCCCGGCCGCCGTGCAGCTGGCCTGGGAGCGCTTGATCCAGCCGGAGCTGGAGCATCTGGCTTGGGAAGTAGCCCGCTAAGGCACGCCATTGCGTGCTACCGAATCTTTGTCTTCCCCTTGGTCTTTTTCATTGGTATAATGTCCCGCTGTTAAGGAGTTTTTTTCATGTCCAAACGTTCATCCATCACCGGCAAGGGTCCCAGCTACGGCAACAACGTGCCCTTCTCCAAGAAGCGCAGTCGCCGCCGTTGGGATGTGAACTTGCAGGAGCGTCGCATCTGGGTTCCGGAGCTCAAGCGCTTCGTCAAGCTGCGTGTCACCACGCGTGATCTGCGCAGCATCGATGCCCACGGCTTGCTGGCTTACTTGCGCTCCAATGGCAAGACCCTGGCCGACGTCAGCTAAAGTACAAACTCCGGGAGACTCCCATGTCGGCTAGCGAGCACGTCGCATACAAGACCAAGCAACAGCAACAAGCGTTGGAGCAGCTACAAGCCAATCCGCGTGTGGAGCTGGTGCGTGTAGCAGGGCCGGAAGAATGCAGCACGGCGCAAACGGTGCAAGGCGTCTACAGTAAATTTGAAGTTCCCGTACTGCCAGTGGAAGGCTGCTCTCGCGAGGGCGGCTGCATCTGCCATTACGAACCTGTTTTGAACGAAATTTATCCTTAGGAAGAGAAGTAAGCATGGCATACCGAGACAATCGTGAAGATCGTGTAGAAGGTGAAGACAGCGGCGAAGAGCGCGGCGGACGCGGCGGTGGCCGTTTCTTCCGCAAGCCCAAAGTAGATCCGTTTGAGGCGGATAAGAACCTCAAGATCGACTACAAGGATGTGGATCTGCTCAAGCGCTTCCTGACCCCCGA
>CAZUTS010000028.1:0-5008 GCA_964623375.1 uncultured Anaerolineaceae bacterium | reverse complement strand
TGTACGACGTAGTGGGTGGCGGCTTTGCCCGTTACAGCGTGGATAACTACTGGCGCGTGCCTCATTTTGAAAAAATGCTGTATGACAATGCCCTGCTGGCACGCACGTATTTGCACGGCTACCTGGTCACGCAGGATGAAGATATGCGCCAGGTGTGTGAGCGCACGTTGGATTTTGTGACGCGCGAGTTACTTGATGCTGGCGGCGGATTTTATAGCAGCCTGGACGCTGATTCTGGAGGCGAAGAAGGCAAGTTCTACGTATGGAGCTTGGCGGAGATCGTCGCCAGCTTGGATACACCATTGGCCGAGCTGGTCATCGCGGCTTATGGCGTAAGCGCCGCGGGCAACTTTGAGGGCCACAACGTGCTGCAACGCGTCAAGAGCGACGCCGAGCTGGCCGAGCAATTTGGGCTGGAGGCAGCCACCGTGCGCACACAGCTGGATAGCGCACACAGTGCTCTGCTGGTTGCGCGCAGCCCGCGGGTACGCCCGGGCACAGACGACAAGGTGCTCACCGCCTGGAACGGCTTGATGCTCATCGCCTATGCCGAGGCGGCCCGCTACCTTAAGCGGCCCGACTATTTGCGCATCGCCCAGGCCAATGCAGAGTTCCTGCTGCGCGAGCTGCATGATGGCAGCCGCCTGCTGCGCTCATGGCGCGCCGGCAAGGCTGATCACAATGCCTATCTGGAAGATTACGCCGCGCTAACGCTCGGCCTGCTGGCGCTGTATCAAAGTGATGGCGATGTGCGCTGGTATGCCGCCGCCGAAAAGCTGGCCGCAGAATTCACGCAGCACTTCGCTGACCCGGCGGGCGGCTTCTTCGATACGCGGGATGACCACGAAGCCCTGATAGCACGCCCCAAGGATCAGCAAGACAATGCCACGCCCAGCGGCAATTCACTGGCGGCACTGGCCTTGCTGCAACTGCACGCCTATAGCGGCAACTCGGCCTGGTACGAAACCGCCAGCCGTATGCTGGCTGGTATGCAGGCCACTGCAGCGCGCTACCCCACCGCATTTGCCCAATGGCTACACGCAAGCAGCTGGCTTTTGGCTGGCGGCCACGAAATTGCCATCCTGGGCGAAGACGCTGAAGCGCTCATCAATACATTGTGGAGCGAGTGGCGACCGTTCAATGTAGCCGCAATCGCTGCCGCTAGCCCTGCTCCCGCTGGCGGCCCGGCATTGCTCAACGAGCGCCCACTCAAGGACGGCAAGGCGACAGCCTATGTGTGTCGCAACTTTGCCTGCCAACTGCCAGTGAATAAAGCTGGCGAACTCGCCAGCCAGCTAGCCGCTAGCTGAACTCGTTCACCAGCGCAGTGACGTGCGCCAGCTCATCGGCAATTTGCTCTTGTGCCTCGGAGGATAGCGTTAGCCCAGCCAGCGCAGATAACGATTCCTTGGCCAATGATTCATTGCCGAGACGCACGGCCAACTCAGCACGGTAGAGATAGGCGCGTGCCAGCACTACTGGCTCTGATTCCGGATGCCGCGCCAGTGCATTCTGCAGCGTGCGCAATGCATCCGCCTCGCGGCCCGCGGCGTCACCTAAACGCGTAGCTACTTCGATGAAGTGCTCCAAGCCTTCCACCTTCTCTTCGTCTTCTTCGGTATCGCCCATCTGCGAAATTCGCAGCCAGTTGCCGCCGGGGTCCACCAGGCTGAAGCCGCTCACTGTACCAAACTTCTTGCGTGGACGCGTCACGCGTGGCAACCCTCTCACCGGCAACTTGCCGAAAGCCGCCCTCAGCCGCTCGGCAAAGTGGCGATACAGTGCATCGGTATCCGGCACGACAACGATCGCCATGCCGTACGAATTTTCAGGCTCAAATCCATCCATGCCGAATATATGCAGATGGATATCCTCGTACTGCACCACGGCATAGGGATTGGGCCGCAGTTGACGATAGGTACGCCTAAAGCCAAGATTTTCATAGAAGGCGATGGACTCATCTACATCTCGGCAAGGCAAACAGGGATAGGTGCGCTCATTAGCCATTGAAGTACTATACCCGCGGAGGTTTAACAGGAGTTGGTGCTTAGGGGCTCTTGTGGTTTACTAGGCTCTATGAATATCTCAATCCACCTGGGCACATCGGCTACTGCGTTCGAAACCGCGCTGCAGCATGCCGCCAGCAACAAACTGGTGGAGCGCACCTGGCAGCGTGACCACACCGTGTGGAATCCCAGCCCCAGCGAGATCAGCAACCGGCTCGGCTGGCTGGATATTGCCGAGCGCATGCAGCCCGAAGCTGCCGCCCTCACACTGTACGCGCGCCAGTTGCAGAGCGAGGGCATCACACATGCCCTGCTCTTGGGCATGGGTGGCAGCAGCCTGGCACCCGAGGTGTACAGCCTGCTGCTGGGCGGCCAAGGTGGCGTAAAGCTGGGCGTGGTGGACAGCACCGATCCTGATTACATTCGCACGTTCGCTGCAGCCTACGACCCGGCGCACACCGTGTACATCGTCTCTACCAAATCCGGCGGCACGGTAGAGACGCTTTCATTGTTCAAGTACTTTTACAACCAAGTCCTTTCGTCATTGCGAGGACTGCCCAGCGAAAGCTGGGCGGACGAAGCAAGCCCCAAGCCAGTGAAAGACGACTCGGAGATTGTGCACAGCGAAGCTGCGCTTGCAAAGCACGCTGGCCGCCACTTCATCGCAATCACTGACCCCGGTAGCAGCCTGGCCGCGCTGGCCGAGCAGTATCACTTCCGTAGCACCTTCTTGGCGGATGCCAACATCGGCGGCCGCTATTCGGCGCTGTCACATTTCGGTTTGGTGCCCGCGGCGCTGCTCAATATTGACCTGGGCCGTTTGCTGGCACAGGCGCAGCGCGCTGCGGCCAGTTGCCAGGTGCCAGACGCCAGCAACCCTGGCTTGCAACTAGGCGTTGCTATGGGCGTGTTGGCCCAGGCTGGCCGCGACAAGCTGACCTTCATTACGCCACCCGCCCTGCAACCTTTTGGAGATTGGGCCGAGCAGCTCATCGCCGAGAGCACCGGCAAGCAAGGTCAGGGCATTCTGCCTGTGGTGGCTGAGCCGCTGGGCAGTCTTGACGAGTACGGTGATGACCGCGTGTTTGTAGCTTTAGGCGAGCAGGCTGGTGAAGCCGCAGAACTCATAGCGCAACTGAGATCAGCCGGGCATCCGGTTATCGAGGTCAGTTGGGATGATGACTACAGCCTCGGCGCGCAATACTTCCTGTGGGAGTTTGCCACTGCCGTCGCCGGGCATGTACTCGGCATCCAGCCGTATAACCAGCCAGATGTCGAATCGGCCAAGGTGCAGGGCCGCGCCTTTGTGGACGAATACACGCGCACGGGCACGCTACCCGCTGGCGAGCAACAGACCCTGAACGCCGAGACGCTGCGTGCTGCCCTGGCGCAGGCCAAGCCCGGCGACTACATCGCCCTGCAAGCCTACGCCGCACCTAGCGAAGCCCTCACCCGCACGCTGCAAGCCCTGCGCGGCCACATCCTGGGCACGCAACACACCGCCAGCACGCTGGGCTATGGGCCGCGCTTTTTGCACTCCACCGGCCAACTGCACAAGGGTGATAGCGGGCGCGGTGTCTTCATTCAGTTTGTGACGCAACCGCCGGCTGACGATCTGCCAATCCCTGATGCGGCTGGCAACGCCGCCAGCAGCCTGAGCTTTGGCGTGCTCAAAGCTGCACAGGCGCTCGGCGATGCGGCTGCGCTGCGGGCGGCTGGCCGCCGCATCACCAGCTTTGCGGTAACCGTCGACCTGGCTGAGCAACTGAACAACATTTTGAAAGACTGGGCATGAGCACAAACGCGTACAAGCAAGCCGCGGCCGAAGCGGCGGTTCAGTTGGTCGAAAGTGGCATGGTGGTCGGGCTGGGACACGGCAGCACGGTGCAGTTTGCTCTTGAAGCGCTGGCCGCACGCGTGCAGGCTGGTGAGCTGCGTGATATCACCGGCATCCCCTGCTCCAAGCACACCGAAGCCGAAGCCACACGCCTAGGCATTCCCCTCGGCACTATCGAAGACTATGCCAGCATCGACCTTACGCTGGATGGTGCAGATGAAGTAGACCCGGCGCTGAACCTCATCAAGGGTGGTGGCGGCGCGTTGCTGCGTGAAAAGATCGTGGCGCAGATCAGCCAGCGTGAAGTCATCATGGTGGATGAAGGCAAACTTTCGGATGCGCTTGGGCGTAATTTCGCCTTGCCCGTCGAGGTGCTGCCCTTTGCCATCCGCCAGGCGCAAGACTTCATCACCAGCCTCGGGGCTGAGCCGCGCCTGCGCCAACGTGATGGGCAGCCTGTACTGAGCGACCAGGGCAACTACCTGCTGGACTGCACCTTCGGCCCGATTGAGGATGTTCACACCCTCGCACGCCAGCTCGAGGGGCGCGCTGGCATTGTTGAACATGGGCTATTTTTAGGATTGACCACAGATCTATTCGTGGCCAGCGCCGTAGGCGTGCGTCACCAACGCAGGGGCTAGATGCACAAGCTGATTTTTGCCAATGCCAGCGAGTTGGCCACAGGGGCTGCAAACGCCATCGCCGCCCACGCCGAGCAAGCGATTGCTGCCCGCGGCCGCTTTGATGTGGCGCTCTCCGGCGGCAGTACGCCGCTGAGCGCCTATGCCCGTCTGTCTGCACCACCACTGCGTGACAGCGTGGACTGGCAGAGCGTGCACGTCTTTTGGAGCGATGAGCGCTGCGTGCCGCCTGACGACGCGCAGAGCAACTACGCCGCCGCGAAGGCGGCCTTACTAGATCATGTTGCCATTCCGGAGGACAACATTCACCGCATGCGCGGCGAGCTGCCACCCAACCAGGCCGCCGAAGACTATCGCCAGCAGTTGGCCGAACACTTCCACACGCCCACGTTCCCAGTATTTGATCTGATTCTGCTGGGGCTGGGCACAGATGGGCACACTGCTTCGCTGTTTCCCGGCAGCGCCGCGTTGCGCACCGGTGAAGTGCCAGTGACGGAGAATTACGTCAGCAGCCTGGAGAGCTG
>CAZUTS010000027.1:5812-8685 GCA_964623375.1 uncultured Anaerolineaceae bacterium | reverse complement strand
AGCCAGCCCAGGCCAACGCCGGGGGTCTGCATCACGATGGGCTGCGGAGTGCCCCACTTGCGGTCAAGGAACTCACGGCGAGAGACAAAGTAGACCTCGGCCGTGAAGGGGCTGCGGTCGTTGAAGGCCTTGCCAATCAGGTCAATAAGATAGGGGATGTTGGCCGTGGCGATGGTGTGGCGGCCAGGCTTGAAGACATCCAGCGCCTTGCCGTCACGGAAGAAGACGGCGCTCTGCGATTCGCGCACGATGACCTGCGAGCCGATGCGGAAGTCGCCCGCACCGCTCTCAGGGAAGCGATGCACGATCTCTTCCTTCATCTCATTCGGGTATTCAATTACGTCAAAAATGCGAGCCATAGTCTATTTCTCCTCTTTGAGGGTGCGGCTTACTCAGCCTGAGCGGTAATCACTTCGCTGCGCTGGTCAAAGGCCGCCACCAGCTCGCGGCTTAGGGTCACAACATTGCGCACGGCAGCCTCCATGCCATCCGTGCCAATCGAGGCTACGATGTGGCTGACGCCACGCTCAATCGCTTCGGCATTGGAAACCAGGGTGAGATCGTACTCATACAGGCGAGCAAGCTCATCTGCATTGATCTTGATGGCATCGAAAAAGCTGCTGTTGCCGTAAGCGGCAGTGCGCACTTTGTCGATGAAGGTTTGCAGTTTGGTGGCTGCCCCTTCAAGATCGTCGAGATGGCTCAACTCTTTGGCAGATGCCAAGTCCTTCTGCACGTAGGTCAGCTGCTTGCGAATGGCTTCGAACTTATCCGCCAGGCTCTCACGCAAGATCTTATCCGCGGCGCGGCGGTTCTCGCGCTCAATGTAGCCTGAAAAACCGGGCAGTTTGCTGGCCAGCATACGGAAAGGATCTTGGTCTGCTGTCACTTGGTCAAACAAATCGCTCATGGTTAGCCTCACTTTGCACGGTTAACGTATATCGAGGCGATTATACGATACTTAATAATATGAATTTTATATACATTCCTGAGCTAAATCTACTCGGCAACGCTGGCGCAACGTGGCGCCTATAGTAAAATCAGGCTACCATGACTGCTGAAGCCCCTACCTCCATCACATCCGCCCTTGGTTCCGCCGCTGAGTACCGCGATGGAGCCATTTTTATTTCTGACGAGGCTGCCCTACGCAGCCGCATTGGCGAACTAGTGCGCCTGGCGGGCCTCGGCAGTGAGACTGAGCAGGCCTGGGCGCGCTACCTTGTGCGCCTCATCGCCCTGGAGCTGGGCGCTGTGCCGGCCAGCATCCACGACCTGTACCTGGCGCGTGGCCGCGGTGAGGTGCCGCCCAGCTTCACCGTACCCGCCATGAACCTGCGTGCCCTGGCCTTCGATGCCGCCTGCGCCGTGTTCCGTGTGGCCAAGAAGATCGATGCGGCCGCCTTCATATTTGAGATTGCTCGCTCCGAGATTGGTTACACCGCCCAACGCCCCGCCGAATACGCCACCAACATCCTCGGCGCGGCAGTGGCCGAGGGTTACCGTGGCCCGGTCTTCATCCAGGGCGACCATTTCCAGATCTCGGTCTCGCGCTACAAGCAAGACCCTGACAAAGAAATTAGCGCTGTTGAGGAGCTCACCGCTGAAGCGCTGCAGGCCGGCTTCTACAACATTGACGTGGACACCTCAACCCTAGTGGACATCAGCCTTGAGGGCGAGCGTGCCCAGCAAGCCATGAACGCCGAGCTCTCGGCGCATTTCACGCAGTTCATTCGCCAGCACGAGCCCGCCGGAGTCACCGTTTCCGTGGGTGGTGAGATTGGCGAGGTGGGCAGCCAGAACTCCACCGAGGAGGAGCTGCGCGCCTATGTGGATGGCTACAACGAGGCGCTGGGCGCCAAGGGCAGCACCGCCTCTGGCGGTCAGCTGGTGGGCCTGAGCAAGATCAGCATCCAAACCGGCACCTCCCACGGCGGTGTTGTGCTGCCGGATGGCACGGTGGCACAGGTGAAAGTGGATTTTGACACGCTGCTGCAACTCAGCCGCGTGGCGCGCAGCTACGGGTACGGCGGCGCGGTGCAGCACGGCGCCAGCACGCTGCCGCAGGATGCCTTCGGCAAGTTTGTGGAAGCTGAGGCCTGCGAGGTTCATCTGGCCACCAACTTCCAAAACATGCTCTACGACCGCCTGCCCAAGCCCGTGTTAAGCGCAGTGTACGCCTACGTAAACGAGCACTACAGTGTGGACCGCAAGGCCAACCACACGGATGAGCAGTTCCTCTACGAGAATCGCAAACGCGCCATCGGCCCGTTCAAAGAAGCCTTCTGGGATCTGAGCCCGGCAGACAAAGCGCAGATCACCGATGCGTGGGAAGCACAGTTCGGCCTGCTGTTCGAGCTCCTGGCCCTGGGCGGTACGCGCCGCTTTGTGGAGCAGACGGTGCGGCCTGCCAAGGTGGCGCCGGTGCGCAGCTTTTACTTCGGCAAAGAAGCCGAGCAGGAAGAGGTCAAGGATCTGTCTGATTAGTTTTGATAGCTAAAAAGCGAGGATAGAGAGTGGAGATTCACATTGAATCTCCACTCTCTATCCTCTAGGAACTTCTCAAGTACGAATTACTATTTAGAGATGTCCAATCCCCAAAAATTCAGCAAGACTCGCTATCAGGTCATCCCGCGTGTGCTGGTGTTTCTCACGCGTGGCGATGAAGTGCTGCTAATGAAACGCGCTGATGACCGCCCCGTCTTCCCCGGCTTGTATAACGGGCTGGGTGGGCACGTAGAGCGCAGCGAGAGCATACTGGCCGCCGCCTATCGTGAGATCGAAGAAGAGTCTGGCTTGCGCCCGCAACGCTTGTGGCTATGCGCAGATGTCTCGATCGATACGGGGGACGCAAACATCGGCATCCACATGAGCGT
>CAZUTS010000027.1:0-5712 GCA_964623375.1 uncultured Anaerolineaceae bacterium | reverse complement strand
GCGCAGATGTCTCGATCGATACGGGGGACGCAAACATCGGCATCCACATGAGCGTATTCTGTGGGCCAGCGCCGCAGGATGGCGAACCGCGCCAGTCTGACGAGGGCACTTTGCAATGGGTCAAAGTGAGCGAGCTGGCTGACCTGCAAATGGTGGAAGATATCCCCACCCTGCTGCCTAAGGTGCTGGCCGTGCCGCCAGATGGCAAGCCCCTGTGGGCGCTATATACCTATGACGATGCTGGCAAGTTAGACATGCATTTTGAGGAATAATCTCAGCAATCAAAAGCATATTTGTTAATCGCTTTTGGCCTCTGTAGGGGTGGGTCTGAGACCCACCCACTGCTTAGCTAAGAAATACTCCAAGCGGGCCGGTCTGAGACCGGCCCCTACAAACCAACTGCTTCTGATTAACTAGATAAGCTCCTCAGCAATCAAAACCAGTCTTCTAACCATGGCTTCTTGTCGATTGATTTTGATTAATTAATCGATTGTCTGATTGAAGTTAGTGCCAGCCCCATTCCCGAGCGGCTAACAGATGCTAAAAATCTATGGCCCCCAGCGCGGCTGCCAATCGCAGATGTCGTTCTCGGTGAGGCGGCGCGGCTCGCTGCCATCCACGCGCATGATGTAAATCTCACAGCCAAGATCCTGCCGTGGGTTATCGCGGTACGACATAAAGGTCAGCCATTCACCATCCGGCGAGAAGCTGGGCGCCAGGTTGTTGCCGCCGTTAGTGAGCTGCAGTAGGTTTCCGCCTTGCGTATCAAAGACATAGATATCGCGGTTCCACGAAGAGCCCAGGTAGGTTGCTAACAGCCCCTGCACAGACCAATCATTGCGGCCACGCACCCCACTGAAGTCAGTCACTTGGCGCACGCCTGACCCATCTGCATTCATCACGAACAACTGTGGATAGCCCTTGACCTCTGAGGCGAATTGGATCTGGCTGCTGTCCGGCGACCATACCGGGTCCCAGCTGCCGCCGGGCCGTTGGCCCAGGCGCACAGGGTTGCTGCCATCACGGCGCATCACCCAGATGCTATGGCTGGCTGGGTACTGCGTGCCATCCTGTGTGGCGTAGAACACAATCCAGCGCCCGTCTGGCGAAGCTGTGGGCGCAAAGGCGCTGATCTCGGTGAACTCGGTTAGTTGAGTAAGCTGGTCTGTATCCAGCGCATATTGGTATATCTGGTAACGCCCCGTGCGGTCTGAGGCAAACAAGACAAACTCACCATCCGCGGTAATAGAGGGAAAGAAATCATCATAATTGCCGCCCTGGGTGAGCACGCGCTGGCTGCTGCCATCCGCATTGATGAGACAGATCTGGTTACGGCCAGACAGCTTGCTGTACTGGCACACGTACACAATCTTGCCCTGCGGCCGGCCGCCTGGCGTAAAGGTTGGCGTGGGGATGGCAGGCAGCTCGGTTGGTGTGAGCGTGGTGTTGAACGGGCGCGCTGTCAGTGTGGCGGCGATGGCCGTCTGCACCGGGTTGCCCTCCGGCGCGCCAGGCGCGCAGGCCGCTAGCAGCAAGCCGCACAGCAGCCACAGCCGCAGGCGGCGCACTGCGGATACTACGCCGCGGCGTTGCTCCACACCCACAGACCCCACACCACGATCATTACGACACCGATACCAAAGCGCGCCAGGAAAGACCAGCCCCAACCCACCGCCAGACCGCGCGTGGTCTTGAGCGCCTTGTTCCAGTCACGGTGGCGATACCACTCTGAGACGGCCAGGCCAATCGGCGCGCCGATGAGTCCGCCAAAAGGCGGGAAGAACAGCGTGCCCAGCACGCCAGCGGTGGCGGCCCAAAACAGGCTCCACCATGAGGCACCGCTACGCAAAGCTTCCTTGCCCATCAGCACGTTATCCACCAAGGAGCAGGCCACCATCAGCAAAGTGATGATGGCGAAGAATACCCACCCCCAAGCGGTAAAGCCAGCGGCCAAGCCGTAGAACAGCGTGCCGATCCAGATAATGACGCCGCCGGGGAAGATGGGCACAATCAGCCCAAACAAGCCCACCAGCATCAGCGCCAGGGGCAAGCCCACCTGCAAAACGTTGGCCAGCACCTCAGAAAATTCAGTCACTATATTCTCCTGGTGAAGACTTACTCTTCAGCAGCGATGCGTTCAATGCCACCCATCCACGGGCGCAGCACCTCGGGCACGATCACCGAGCCATCCGCCTGCTGGTAATTCTCCAGCACGCCGATGAGCGTACGCGGCAGGCCCAGGCCGGAGCCGTTGATGGTGTGCAGGAAGCGGCTGCCCTTTTCGCCTGCGGCACGATACTTGATACCGGCACGGCGCGCTTGAAAGTCTCCCACTCTAGATATAGACGAGACTTCGAGCCATTCATTGCACCCGGCGGCCCAGATCTCAATGTCGTAGCTGATGTGCGCCGATTCGCTGGTGTCGCCCGCCGCCTTGAGCAGCAAGCGGTACGGCAGGCCGAGCGCCTGGCAGGTGGCCTCGGCATCCGCCACCATCTGCTCGAATTCTGCCTCGGATTGCTCGGGAGTGGTGAACTTGTACATCTCCACTTTGTCGAACTGGTGGCCACGCTTAATGCCGCGCACGTCGCGCCCGGCGCTCATCTTCTCGCGGCGGAAGCACGGCGAATAGGCCGTGTAGCGCAATGGCAGCTGCTCCTCGCCCAGAATCTCGCCCATGTGCAGGCCGGTGAGCGGCACTTCGGCTGTAGGGATCATGTAGAGATCTTCCTCGGCATCCTTGTAGAGATTGTCCTTAAACTTGGGCAACTGCCCTGCGCCGTACAGCGTGGCGCCTTTGACCATGAAGGGCGTGTACTTTTCTATGTATCCCTGGCGGGAGTGCAGGTCCAGCATCCACGAGATGAGGGCACGTTGCAAACGCGCCCCTGCACCGCTGAGCACGTAGAAACGGCTGCCCGTGACACGCACACCGGCTTCAAAATCAATGATGCCGAGCTGCTCACCCAGTTCCCAGTGTGGCTTGGCCTCAAAGGAAAACGTGGGCTTATTACCCCACTCCTTGGCGACGATGTTGTTCTCCTCGCCGCCGGCGGGCACGCGCTCCTCAACAATATTAGGGATAACAGAGATAGCCGCTTCAAAGTCGGCATCAATGGCGGCCAATTCCGTATCCAGCGCGCCGATTTTGTCACCCACAGCACGCATATCTGCAATACGCGCCTCTTTGGCGGCTTTGTCTTGCATGGTGCTGATCTCTTTGGAGACGGCATTGCGCTCGGCCTTCAGCGCTTCCACCTCCACCACCAGCTCACGGCGGCGCGCGTCCAGGCTGGCAGCGGTATCCACCAGCGCCGGATCCATATTGCGCTTGACCAGCCCGGCTTTGACCACCTCAGGAGTTTCACGAATGAGAGTGATGTCCAACATACCTGCTCCTTAACAAAAACGCCCCATCCTTTTGCAGGACGGGGGCGCCGTGGTGCCACCTGCATTCGTCCGCGCCGTGCTTTTGCGGCGCAGACCTCAAATTCGCGCTATCGGGCGAAACCCGTTGGCCAGTACGCTCTATCAGTGCGGCGGAGTGGAAAGCTGGCGCTCTCTGCTGCCTTGCATCATCCGGCAGCTTGCTGGGAGAGGGTACGCTGGCGTAGTTCCGCAAGCCAATACTTTATTATAGCAGAGAAGCGAGGCAGCGATATTAACATCACCGCTTCTTTGTCAGTGCGAACGAGCCGCGTAGTGCCTTTTAGGAAGTATAGTCACGACTCCGTTTGGCCTAAGGATTCCTCCCTCGTTACCTCGGTCGGAATGACTGAGAATAAAATTGTCATTGCGATGTTGGCCGTATGCGGCCAGCCGAAGCAATCTTGAGTTGTGCACACAGTCAAAGCCAGATTGCCAGTGCACAGGTGGGCGGGTCTGAGACCCGCCCCTACGGTTGACTCGCTGAGATGTGTTGTACCTTGCGAGTGAGGCCGCACCCAAATGCAGCCGACCGAAGCAATCTGGGTTTACATTCCAAAGCCAGGTTGCCACGCGCTCAGGCCGCGAAAGCTGCCTGAGGCTCGCAATGATAAGACTATGGCTTCAACAGGGATTATGTAGGGGCCGGTCTTAGACCGGCCCTCTTATGTCACATTGAAGTGGGCGGGTCTGAGACCCGCCCCTACGGTAAGTGTACGCAGGTGGGGTTATTTCCGAAAGGCCAGCCCGGCGTCCTTCAACGCCTTGTGCAAGGTGGGGATGGAGGCTGGCCCTATGCCGTGCAGAGCCAGAATTTCCTTCTCGCTGAATTTGGCCAACTTGGTAAGCGTAGTGATGCCGGCGTGCTCCAGCGCGCTGCGCGCTGGGTTGGAGAGCAGGCTCAGGAACTCACTACTTGCCCCACCCTGCGCCATTACTCGCCCTCGCCGCGCTTACGCAGGTGCGGGAATAAGATGACCTCGCGGATATTGGGCTGGTCTGTAAACAGCATCGTGATGCGGTCAATGCCCATGCCAAAGCCACCATTGGGCGGCATACCATAGCGCATGGCGCGCAAGTAATCTTCGTCTACCGGGTGCAAATCTTCGTCGTCCGCTTTAAGGCTGCGGCCCATCTCTTCGAAGCGCGCCTGCTGATCGAGCGGGTCATTGAGCTCGCTGAAGGCGTTGCACAGCTCGAAGCCGCCCACATAGCCTTCGAAGCGCTCCACAGTGTGCGCATCCTCTGGGTGGCTCTTAGCCAGCGGCGATACCTCGCGCGGATAGTCGTACAAGAACGTGGGCTGGATCAACTTCGGCTCGACATGATCACCCACCAGGTCTTCGATGAGCTTGCCGCGGCTGCCGCCTACGCGCACTTTGTAGTCTTTGGCTTTCATGGCGGCGGCCAAGCTGGCGGCATCGGGGTGTTGACTAATGTCAATGCCAGCAAACTCATGCAGCGCATCGGCAATGGTGATGCGCGGCCAGGCATTGGCCAGGTCAATCTCATGGCCCTGGTAGCTGAGCTTGCTGCCGCCCAGCACCTGCTTGCCCACGAAGTTGATCATCTCTTCGGTAAAGTCCATCACGCGGCGGTAATCCGCATAGGCCATGTAGAACTCAAGCATGGTGAACTCGGGGTTGTGCGTGCGGTCTACGCCTTCATTGCGGAAGTCTCGCCCAATCTCATAGACGCGCTCCATGCCGCCCACCAGCAGCCGTTTGAGATACAACTCAAACGAAATACGCAAGTACAAGTCTTGCTTGAGCTGGTTATGGTGCGTAACGAACGGTCGCGCCGCAGCGCCGCCATACACCGGTTGCAAGACCGGCGTCTCGACCTCTAAGAAATCGTGCTTGTCCAGAAACTCGCGCAGTGAGCGCAAGATGGCGGCACGCGTCTTGAACACCTCGCGCACCTGCGGGTTCACCGCAAGGTCAGCGTAGCGTTGGCGGTAGCGCGTCTCGGGGTCCGCCAGGGTGGCGTGACGCACCACCTCCCCGTCTACCACTTCGTCTTTGGCAGCGGGCAGCGGCGTGAGCGCCTTGGCGATCATGCGCAGGCCGCGCACATTGAGCGAGATCTCGCCCGCCTTGGTGCGAAACACCTCGCCCTGCGCTTCTACAAAATCACCCAGGTCAAAATAGTCTTTGAAATACTGCAAGTTCTCGGCGCCAAAATCATCGGCGCGCAAGAACAACTGCAGGCGGCCGTGGCCATCTTCCACATGGGCGAAGGCCAGCTTGCCCATCAAGCGCATGGAGCGAATGCGCCCCACCACGG
>CAZUTS010000026.1:0-15250 GCA_964623375.1 uncultured Anaerolineaceae bacterium | reverse complement strand
TGCCGAGGTAGCTCAGTTGGTAGAGCACGCGACTGAAAATCGCGGTGTCGCCGGTTCGATCCCGGCCCTCGGCACCTACGCTGCTGCGAAGCAGCGGCTTACAGGAGAAGTTGCTCCGCTTCGCGGAGCGACACTTCTCCACACGGCTTGGGTTCACAGCAGCATATGAATCGGGCTATAATAGTGATATTGCGGGCGTGGCTCAGTTGGTAGAGCATCTCCTTGCCAAGGAGAAGGTCACGAGTTCGAGTCTCGTCGCCCGCTCAGTAGAATAAAAACAGGCCGCTGGCCTGTTTTTATTTACGGGGTGCTAGGTATAATGCGCCTTCTGGCGACGTGGCCAAGTGGCAAGGCAAGGGTCTGCAAAACCCTGACCACGGGTTCGAATCCCGTCGTCGCCTCTCTTTCATCAAACGGCTGGCAGATTGCCAGCCGTTTTTATTTATCTGCCTTATCCAGCATTCAGCATGGCGCTGCGCGCCAGCCGGTCCACCCGCTCGTTCTCGGCATGGCCGGTGTGGCCACGCACCCAGCGCCACTCGATGTCGTGCTTGATGATCACTGCCGCCAGTGCTTGCCACAAGTCCACATTGGCCAGCGCGCCGCCTTTGCGCTTCCAGCCGCGCGCCTGCCAGCCCGGCAGCCACTCGGTGATGCCTTTACGCAGGTACTCAGAGTCCGTGTAGAAGACCACCTGGCTGGGGCTGCGCAAGGCTTCCAATGCGCGCAGAGCGGCTGTGAGCTCCATACGGTTATTGGTGGTGTGCGCTTCGCTACCGGTGAGCTCACGCTCATGCGTGCCGGAGCGCAGCAAGGCGGCCCAGCCACCGCGGCCAGGGTTACCCTCACAGGAACCATCTGAGAAAATTTCCACTAGTGACGCCATCTTGGGCGGCATTCTATCAGTTGCGGCATGACTATTCTCGTATAATGCAATCATTCCTGGTTGAAATTCTTAAGGAGAAGAGAACGAATGAACAGTTTTCGCAAGGAATTTACAACTCTTAGCATCACTCTGATTGCTGTGGGCATTGCACTGAACCTGGCGCTGGGCACCGTGGTGCTGCGCCTTGGGCTGCCCCTGTACCTGGACTCCATCGGCACCGTTTTAGTAGGCGCTCTGGTGGGCCCGTGGGCAGGCGCCGCCACCGGCTTCCTCTCCAACCTGGTGTGGACGCTGACCGGGCTGTACCCGCAGGCGTTCGCCTGGGCGGGTGTAGCAGCCATCATTGGTGTGCTGGCGGGCGTGTTTGCTCGCTCTGGCTGGCTTAACTCCATCGGCAAAGCGGCCCTGGCGGGTCTCATCACTGGCGTTGTCTCCGCAGTGCTCTCTGCCCCCATCGCCACCTATGTCTTCGGTGGCGTGGTCGGCGCTGGCACCGATGCGCTGGTGGCGGCGTTCCGCGCCGCTGGCTTGGACGCACTGATGTCCAATGTGGCTCAGGGTACCTTCTCTGACCCGCTCGACAAGCTGGTCTCCTTCGTCATCGTGTGGTCATTGCTGCTGGCACTGCCCGCCCGCGAGAAGGCTCGCTTTGGCAACTTGCCCGTAGCCAGCACGGTGCGTGCACCGCAGGGAGAGACTCGTCGCCCGGCGGGCAAAGCTGCCAAATCGGCGGCCAAGAAGACGGCGACCAAGAAGGCCGCTCGCCGCAAGTAGCACTCTGCTTACCAAAACAAATACCCGCAGATTGCGGGTATTTGTTTTTAAGGTGGTTTAATCGCAACATGCGCGGCAGCACCATCTATATTGAGGGCAAGAGTGGCTTGCATAAGCTGCACCCGCTCACCAAGCTGGCATTCAGCGGCTTGTGCTTCGCTTGTGCTGCGGCATTGCCCACACTGCCTTGGCTGCTGGCTATGTTTGGCCTGGTCATTCTCCCGCTGGCCATCTGGGGACACCTGACCAAAGCTTTCGTGAAGGCATGCCTGCTCGTCGTCGGCCCCTTCCTGATTTCACTTTCCATCATTCAAGGGTTCTTCCACGGCGGCGAAACGGTGCTGTTTGAGCTGGGCCGTTTCAGCTACACCTTGGAAGGCTTAATGGCTGGCTGGCTGTTCGCGGCGCGTTTGCTGGTGGCGCTGGGGGGCACGCTCTTGCTCATGCAAAGTACAGATCAGGCGCATCTGATGCAGGCGTTGACCGAACGCGGTTTTCCTGTGCGCATCGCCTATGTGGTGCTCACCGCGATCCAAATTTTCCCCAGCTTTCAAGACCGCGCTCAAGTGATCATGGATGCACAGCAGGCACGCGGGCTGGAGCTGCAGACCGGAGCGCTCAACCGCGCTCGCTTGCTGCTGCCTATGGTGGGGCCGCTCATTTTAGGCAGCGTGATGAACGTTGGCGAACGCGCCATGGCGCTTGAGGCACGCGGCTTCAGCAGCCCTGCCCAAAAGACCAGCCTACACTCGCTGGCAGACACTGCAGCACAACGCGCCTTGCGCTGGCTGCTGGTAGCGGCGGCCGTGGCGCTGCTGCTGTGGCGGCTTTGGAGCGCAGTGGCATGATCCGTCTCATGAAGTTCAGCTACTGGTACCCGGCCAGCGAACAGCCTGCGCTTGACCGCATCAGCCTAGAGATCCCAGAGGGCCAATTTTTAGGCATCGTGGGCGCCAACGGTGCGGGCAAAAGCACGCTGTGTTACGCACTCAGCGGATTTGTGCCGCATTTTTACAACGGCGAGCTCGAAGGCGAGTTGAGCTTTGACGGCACACCCATCGTCGAGCTTGATCTAGGCAAGCTGGCAGGGCAGGTTGGCCTCGTCTTTCAAAACTCATTTAATCAAATCAGTGGCGCGCGCTTTACGGTGCGCGAGGAAATTGCCTTTGGTCTCGAGAACCTCGGCCTGCCGCGGGCGGAGATGAAATCACGCATCGAAGAAGCCCTGGAACTGGTCAACATCCAAGAGCTGGCAGAGCGCTCGCCCTTCTCCGTGTCTGGCGGCCAGCAACAGCGCATCGCCATCGCCTCCATCCTGGCGATGCAGCCACGCGTGCTCGTGCTTGACGAGCCAACCTCACAGCTTGACCCCGAAGGCACGCGTGATGTCTTCGCTGCGCTAAGCAAACTGGTCAGCACCCGCAAGATCACTGTGATCATTGCCGAACACAAGCTGGAGTGGCTGGCCACTTTCTGTGACCGCGTAGTGGCAATAGCTGGCGGTAAACTGCGCGCTGAGGGTAGCCCGCAAGAAGTACTTAGCTCAGAGCAGATGCTGCGCCTCGGCATTGGGCGTACCCAATACAGCGAGGCGGCTGCGCGCCTGTTGCGCAGCAGGCAACTGCCAGTGACGCTGGAGCAGGCCAGGAAAGCGCTCAGATGAAACTCGGCGTAAAGAACGTTTCGTTTCGTTACCCCTCAGGCGTGCTGGCTCTGGATGATGTAAGCCTGGAGGTTCCCTCTGGCCAAGTGTTGGGCATCTTAGGCGAAAACGGCGCGGGCAAAACCACGCTGGTCAAGTTATTCAATGGCCTCTTGCGCCCCTCCCATGGTCAGGTGCACATTGGCGACTGGAACACGGCCGAGCACTCCACCGCCGCACTGGCCGCCCGCGTCGGCTTCTTGTTTCAAAATCCAGACGATCAACTGTTTGAGCGCACCGTAGCCCGCGAGGTTGCCTACGGCCCTCGCAACCAAGGCGCCTCCGAAAGCGAAGTGCAGCGCCGCGTACAGGCTGCGCTCACCCTGGTCCGCCTGCAGCACGAGGCTGACTCGCACCCCTATGACCTGCCGCAGCCGCAACGCAAGCTGCTGGCCCTGGCGGCCACGATTGCCATGCAAACGCCCATTTTGGTGCTGGATGAGCCCACCATCGGGCAGGATGAGGTGGGGCGCAAAGCCATCGGCCGCATTGTCAGCAAGCTGCACACGATGGGGCGCACACTGATCATGATCACGCATGATGTAGACTTTTGTGCACAGCACGCCCAACGCATTCTGGTGATGCTCAAAGGCAAGGTGCATGCAGACGGCCCTGCCAACACTGTACTGGCACAGACCAAAACACTCGATCAAGCGCAGGTCGCCCCGCCGCAGTTGGTGCGCCTGGCGCAAGCGCTGAAGATGCCCACAGCCCCACTAACCGTAGAGGACTTTGTAGACGAGTACAAACAATGGCGAAAGAAACGAAAGAAATGAAGCTCAACATCCTGGGTGACTTGATCGCAGACATTGGCATGCGTCTGCAAAAATTCCCTGTGCAGGCGCGTGACATCCATCGTCTCTCCTACATGGAAGTGGGGCCCGGTGGCGCCTGCAACGTGGCCATCATGGCGGCGCGCTTTGGCGTGCCGGTGGGCGCACTGGGTGAAGTAGGTGATGATGGCTTTGGCCTGGTGGTGCGCGAAGGCTTGCGCCGCGAGGGCGTGGATGTTTCCCAGTTTCATGTCAGCGCCGAGGCGCACACGCCCGTGGCGGGCGTCATCGTAGACGAAGCCAGCGAGCCCGGCTACCTGGGCTACCCTGGCTCGCTGCAGCACCGCACATTGCTGCCAGCGTGGAAAACCGCCATCGAACAGGGTGCAGCCTTCTTTGCCGATGGCTGGGCCGAATACCCCGAAAGCCCGGCCTTAGCCTTGGCCGGCTTTGAAGCAGCACGCGCTGCAGGTGTTACCACCTTCTTTGACCCCGGCCCAGGCAACCCGGATATTGACAATAGCTGGCACCTTGAAGCGATTGCCATGAGCAATGTTGTGCTCATGAATCGCCGCGAAGCGCTGCGCCTGACCGGGTTGGAAGATGACGAGGCCGTGGTGCAGGCGCTGCAAAAGATCGGCGCCGAGCTGATCCTGCTCAAGCGTGGCGAACTGGGTTTGCTGGCCGCACGCGGCGATGAGCGCGTGCAGGCGCCAGGCCTGGATGTGGAAGCCAAGGATGCCACTGGCGCGGGCGACAGCGTTGCCGGCGCCATGATCTACGGCGTGCTGCACGATTTGCCGCTGGAAAAACTGGCTGCCCTTGGCAACGCCACCGGCGCCGCCAAGGTGCAGAACATTGGCACCGGGCACAATATGCCCAGCCTGCAGCAAATTGCCACGGTGCTACAACACAACGGCGCCGACCCGGCAGCACATCTACCCGCTCACTAAATAAAAAAACGCCGCAATTGCGGCGTTTTTTTATTCACATACAACGCGGCTATACGCGCACAGCCGTGCGCTCACCGTAGAGCTGCTCGCGCAGGTCGCTCAGCTGGCGGCGCAGACGCTCATCAGTTTCGAGCAACTCGCTGATCTTCTCGTAGCCGTGCATCACCGTGGTGTGATCGCGGCCGCCCAGCACCGCACCGATGGTGGGTAGCGAGAGACGCGCTTCTTCGCGCATCAGATACATCGCCACCTGGCGCGCCAACGCCACCGGGGCCGAGCGGTCACGCGAGAGCAGCTTGTCTTGCGGCTGGTTGAAGGCGCGCGCCACAGCCTCCACAATAGTCTCGGGCGAGAGGCTTTGCGGCTCCGGCAGCATATCCGCCAGGGCACCGTTCACCAGATCCACGGTCAGCGGCACATCACGCAGATAGGCATAGGCCACCATGCGGTTCAAGGCGCCTTCCAACTCACGGATATTGGTTTGCATGCGCTCGGCAATCGCTTCCAGCACCTCAGCCGGTACTGGGCGGCCGAGCTTCTCCGCATTGCTGCGTAGGATGGCCAGGCGCGTCTCATAATCTGGGGACTGGATATCGGCCAGCAGGCCCCACTCAAAGCGAGAGCGCAGGCGCTCCTCCAGGGTCAGAAAGCCCTTGGGAGAACGGTCTGAGGTAAGCACGATCTGCTTGTTCTGGCCGTGCAGGGTATTGAAGGTGTGGAAGAACTCTTCCTGCGTGGATTCTTTGCCGGCAATGAACTGAATGTCATCGATCAGCAGCACATCGGCCGAGCGATATTTATCACGGAAAGCAGGTGTGGTCTGGCTGCGGATGGCGCTGATGAGGTCATTGGTGAACTCCTCAGACGACACATACAGCACTCGCAAACCGCGCTGCTGGGATGCGTAACCAATGGCGCGCAGCAGGTGGGTCTTGCCCAGCCCCACACGGCCATACAGGAACAGCGGGTTGTAGGATTTGCCCGGGTTCTCCGCCACCGACATGGAGGCGGCGTGCGCCAGGCGATTGCCAGAACCAACAACAAAATTCTCAAAGGTATAGCGGGAGTTGATGCCAAACTGTGGGCCAACAGCAGGTTCAGTATCCTGCACACTAGTGTGGACCTCGGGCATGTTCACTACAGGCACAGTATCAACAGGGCGTGCCATCTGCGGCGCCTGCACAGGTTGCTGGGCCTGCTCTTTGAGCCACACCACAAAGCGCACTTCAACACTGCGATTCATGATGCCAGTGAGCATACGCGTCACCGTGCTATTGAGGCGGCTCTCCAGCCAATCACGCGCATAGGCATTATTGACGCCGATAACAAAAGAGCCGTCTTCGTAAGCAACCATCTCAGCATCGCGCACCCAGGTATCGAAAGTGCTCTTCGGCATTTCGACTTGCAGTTGACCCAGGGCAGCTTGCCAAGCGTTGTTTGCGTTCACGGCTCTCCTTTCTCCCCAACGTGTGAAGCCGTTAGACGTCTACTTCACTAATCAGCTGCAAATGTCTGCGCTATCTGACTCGTTGAGGGGCGGCATTGTAACAAAGGCCTAGGCGAAAACCAGCGATTCCACCGTTGATTCCTCTACAAAAACCTAAAAGAATCGCATTCTTTAAGAGAGTGCTGTACAAACCATTTTTAAAAAATCGCCCGCGTTTGTATTGCCCCGTAACACTTGCCCTCTTTGCATAACTGACCCACACATGGGGGTAGTCAGGTCTCACACCCAACCACTTGGGGTGAATCGCTGATCGATCTCGATGGTTTCTTAACTGCACCAGTACACCTTAAAAATTTTGGGGCAGCGGTGTTGCGCCGCGCTGCGTTTTGGTTTTCCAAAACTTGAATCGCTAGTTTTTGCTTGGAATTCACGATAGCAACAGCAAAATGAGTGCCGTGAAGGCCAAGAAAACTTGCTCAATAAGTTAAACACAGTTGTGCATGCCCATCAACTGCAGGCGATATGCAAGTTGAGCGTAGTGTATAGATTATTCGCAAGCATCTCACTATAGTCATGTGTGTAGGCGAGCCTTTGACGCGCCCCAGTCACTACTGAGGCCAACGCCAATCCCCTGCAAAAATCCCGCACTGCCCTCTGGCAGCCCTTGCTTTGGTATTCGCCTAAGCAAACCTTTGCGCGGCAAAGGAGAAAGAGTTTCTTTATGAAGAGAGTTGTTTTTGCTATCGCTGTACTGGCCCTAGCGCTAGGCGCCTGCCAGCCCAGCGCAGCCCCCGCAACACAAGAAGCCTCTAGCACAGACTTGAGCGGCATCAAGAATTATCTGACCGCCAAGATCGATGAGCTGGAAGCCGCCAGCGCAGACCTGGTCAGCGCAGCGGATGAGTACTACACGCTGGCGGAAGCCGCTGGTTTCGATTATGAAGCCCTGTGGACCGACAAGGCGACTGAGGCTGCCGCTGCCGTGATGGCGGCGCGCGCTGCCTGGCTGGAGGTCAGCCCGCTCTACGAGCAGACCGAAGGCATTGTGGCCGGTGTACCCACCCTGGCCGACTATGACGTCATCCTGGATGCGGGCGCGGCTGGCAGTGAGGATCCCGAGGGCGCTGTGCCCTTTGACCTGGAGCTGCCGGATGGCCGCGTGCTGCCGCAGCCGGGCAACCTCTTCGGCGTACTGGAAAGCACGCTGTGGGGCACCGAACCCGAGTACAGCAGCGGCATCATCGCCGATGTGGATGGCAATGGTGAGAGCTTCTCAGACCGCCTACCAGATGCCAATGTGCTGAAGAGTGCTGC
Source organism: uncultured Anaerolineaceae bacterium (assembly GCA_964623375.1). Classification (GTDB taxonomy): domain Bacteria; phylum Chloroflexota; class Anaerolineae; order Anaerolineales; family UBA11579; genus JAMCZK01. Next base: position 7,401 of record CAZUTS010000026.1, on the reverse strand, counting down.
CGACCTGACCCACAGCTACATCGTGGAACTCAAGGACGCTACCGCCGCCTGGACCCCGACCGAATCAGACGCCTACACCGCTCTGGTGGTGATGGTGCCGACGATGAGCGAGTACTTCGAATCCTGGAAGAATTCCCGCTTCGTGGCCGGTGACGAATCGACCCAACGTGACTTTGTGGTCATCTCTCGCCTGGCCGATATTCAGGGCATCCTGAGCAGTCTGCAAGTGGTCTACGCCGAGATCAAGGATCAGGTTGTAGCCTACGACGCTGGCCAGGCCGAGCTGATTGAACAAAGCATGGCTGATTTGAAAGCCTTTGTGGCGGGCGTGTATGCCGAGGAGCAAGCCGGCAAAGTGTTCACCGCTGAGGAAGCCGATGTTCTGGGCCAGGAAGCTCAGGATCGTGCCACCGCGGTGGCCGGCCAGGTAGCCCAGGTGGCTGCCGCACTCAACGTGGAGATCGCTGAATAAAGGCAGTTTTGAAACTCCGCACGCTGCTTTTACTCTCAGTATTCGCAGGGCTGGCCGTGCTAAGCACGGCCAGCCCTGTCCGCGCGGCAGGCGCAAGCCCGGCGGCGCAGGCCGAAAGCCTGCGCGCGGCACTGTTTGCCGCCCAACGCGCCTTACTGGCCAATGAACCCGGGGCACAGGCGCATTTAGATGAGGCACAGACCATCCTCGCCAGCGATTTTGGCCGCAGCCTGGCCAGCGCTGACCCCGCCGCCACCGAACGTCTGCAGATTGCCGTTGCCGACATGGCAGAGGCGATCGCCGCACAGAATGCACCAACCTTCGCCGCCGCCCGTGCCCAGGCCTGGACGGCAATCTTAGGCGCCAGTTATCACATCGTCGAGCAGGCCGTGTTGGCGGGGGACGCACAGACGGCGCAAGCCTGGCTGCCCGTACGCGAATTCCGCACCGCCTCACGCTTTACGCGTCCCAATGGGGATGCCACGGTGGCCCTGCTGCAATTGGCCACCGGCGAGATGGATGGTGAGACCGCTCAGCAATTTTTGCGCGCCGATCTATATGACACCTACCAGGCACGTCTCAACGAGGCCTTGCGTGATCTAGCGCAGGCAGAGACCAGCGGCTTCGCCACGCGCCGCGCCGAACTGGCCAGCCTGGCGCAGGGCTACTTTGCCATTCTGGCGCCTGCCTATACCGAGCAGCGCGGCGACACTGCGCTTGCTGAGGTGCAGATGGCGTTAGCAGAGCTACGCGCCGCAGCCGCAGAGGGCAACAGCGCCAACGCAGCCATCACTTCGGTTAATGCCGCGCTGGATGGCTTCCGCGCGGCACCGCTGAGCCCTGAGGAGCAGGCGCGCCGTGCGGGTCAGCTGTTACGCTACATCTACCTGGTTCCGTTGGAATACGGCCGCGGCGTCAACAATGGGCAGGTCATACTGCAATTCGAGATTCAAGAGGCCGTCACGTTCCATGAGGCAGCCCAGGCCGCCTTTGCTGACCTGCGCGATGTATTGGTCGAGATAGACTCGGCCGCCACCACGGAAACGGCAGCGTTACTGGATAGCCTGGGCAGCCACTTGCTGGCAGCCAACACAGGCGGCACCGTCGCCGAGCCGCGCCAACTCAACCAGGAAGCCGAACAGGTAATGTCCACCCTGGATGCGATCATGCCCGAGGAGTGGAAACAGCAAAGCGTAGCGGGTGACTTTGACGTCATCACTTCGATGCTGGATCAAATGGAGAATGCCGTACGCGCCGGCGAATACGCCCTGGCCGAATCGGCGCGACTGGAAGCCTATGCTGTGATGGAAAGCGGCCCCGAAGCACGCCTGACTTCGCTCGACCCTGAGTTGAAGCTGCGCGTGGAAGCGCTATTCTGGAATGGAGATGCCACCAACAAGAGTGGGCTGAGCAGCCTGATCGCTCGCCAGGCGGGCCTGCAGGAAATACGCACCGTGCGCGTGGCACTCAACGGCGAGTTGCAGCAGGTGCAAAAGTTGCTTTCGGTGCAGAGTGCGCCGGGCGCCATTGCCACCAATGCTGCCGTCATCGTCTTCCGTGAAGGGTTGGAAGCCGTGCTGATCTTGGCTTCGCTGATGGGCAGCCTCAAGATGGACAGCAAGCAATATCGTAAGCCGCTGTGGCTGGGCACTGGCCTGGCCCTGCTGGCCACTGTGCTGACCTGGAGCTTGGCGCGTAGCGTGCTGCTTTCGCTGGCACGCTACGGCGAAACACTGGAAGCTATCGTCTCGCTCATCGCCATCGTGGTGCTACTACTCATTACCAACTGGTTCTTTCATAAAAGCTACTGGGATAACTGGCTGGCTGCCTTCCACGGGCGCAAGCGCCGCTTGCTCTCCGGTGAAACCGGCGTGTGGCTGGGTCTCATCTCCCTGGGCTTCACCAGCGTCTATCGTGAGGGTTTCGAAACTGTGCTGTTCCTGCAAGCCCTGGTGTTGGATGGCGGCAACCGCGTCGTGCTGGCAGGTGTGGCCGTGGGCTTGCTTCTAACCTGCGTAACCGGCTTTCTCACCTTCCGTTTCCAAAGCCGCCTGCCGCACAAGAAAATGCTCATCGTTACCGGCATCATGATCGGCGCGGTATTGCTGATCATGGTGGGCAAGACCACCTATGTGCTTCAACTGCTGGGCTGGCTGCCAGCGCACACCATGGGTATTACGCTGCCTTACTGGATCGGCATGTGGTTCGGTCTGTACGCCACCTGGGAAGGTCTAGTTTTCCAATTCCTGGCGGCGCTTATTGTTATCGGCAGCTACCTGTTAGCCGAGGGGATGAAGAAGCAAAACCGCAAGCCCAGCCGCGCTGCGGCAAGCTAAAACGGTCGTTGGCCGGGCTGCACCCGGCCAGCCCGTCAGCGCCAGCCGTTTTTCGCGGCCAGAAAGTGGTACAACTGCGTGTGTAGCAAAAGAAAGGGTTTTTGAGATGGCCAAGAAGTCAATCAAAGGCAAGAACTCCTGGAGCACCCGAGACCTGCTGGTCACCATCGTGATCGGTTTGGCCTTCGGTGTGCTGCTCATCCCCGTCACCTGGGCCTATGCAGGCTTGCTCAGCCTCGGGGGTATCTTCACCCGCACCATCCTCGGCGGTCTGTACTTCCTGCCCGCCGCGTTTGCCGCCTATGTGATGCGCAAGCCGGGGGCCACATTGCTGGCCAGCCTGTTGAGCACGCTGCCCTCGATGTTCGGGCCGTATGGGCTCATTGTGCTCATGATCGGCGCGCTCATCGGCCTGGTGGCTGAGCTGTTCAACTGGCTGCTGACCCGCTACCGCAACTTCAGCACCCTGCACATGCTGTGGTTTGGTGTCGCTTCTGGCATTACCGTGTACCTGCTCATTCTGGGGTCTATGCTGCGCACCACGGCTTTTGAGCCCAGCATCCTCATCGCCGCATTGCTCGTCTCGGCCGTCATGTTTGGCCTGTGCAGCGTGATTGCCAAGTACCTGGCCAACTCGGTAGCCAAGACCGGGGTTTTGGCCAACACCGCATTAGGAGAAACCAACGCTGATGAGATCTAAGCCGATGCAAGCGGAGCGCGCCGCGCCCAGCCCTGAGCAGATCAAGGGCAGTGACCGCAGCATGGCAGGCTACATTGTCTTTGTAGCCATCCGTTGTACGCTGCAATACGTTGTTTTGCCCTTTGTGCTGCCCTTCATTGGCCTCAGCGGCTCAATCTCGTTGGTTATCAGCATCCTGATCGATATCATCGCCCTGAGTGCAATCGTCTACAACATCCACCGCCTGTGGAACACCTCCTGGCGCTGGCGCTACATTGCCTTGAGCGTTCTGATGCTGGGCATTTTGGCGGTGTTCATGGTCGAAGATATCCGTCTTCTGCTGGCTTAAGTTCGCTTCATGCCCATTATTGAAATCAGCGCGCTCACTGTAAAGTACGCGCGGCGCAAACTGGCAGCCCTCAACCAGCTCAGTTTACAGGTACCCAAAGGCGAAACCGTGCTCCTGCTTGGCCCCTCGGGTTCGGGCAAGAGCACGTTGGCGCTCACCCTCAACGGATTGCTGCCGCAATCCGTTGGTGAGCTGCGCGAGGGCACTGTGCGCGTGGTGGGGCTTGATACGCAGCAACATTCCGTGGCAGACCTTGCTCAGCGGGTCGGCATCTTGTTTCAAGATCCAGATGCGCAATTTGCCACGCTCAAAGTGGAAGATGAGATCGTCTTTGGGCTTGAGAACCTGGGCTATGAGCCGCAAAGCATGGACGCGCGCATTGACCAGGCCCTGTCAGATGTGGGCGTGGCCGCCCTGCGAGACCGCCCGGTCTCGGCGCTCTCCGGTGGCGAAAAACAACGTGTCGCCTTGGCATCCTTGCTGGCCATGCAGCCCGAAGTGTTGATCTTTGACGAGCCCACCGCCAACCTGGATTCAATGGGCACGCAGCAAGTATTTGCCCTCTTGGCTGAGCTGAAATCGCGCGGCAAGCACACGCTTATATTGATCGAGCACAAGCTGGATGAGCTAATGCACCTCATCGACCGCGTGGTGGTGCTCAATGCCCAGGGCGGCATCCTCGCCGATGGCGCACCGCGCGAGATCTTTGATGACTTCGGCCCGGCGCTACAAAAAATGGGCGTGTGGATGCCGCAGGTATCCATGCTAGCCCACGAGTTGCGCCGCCAAGGGGTGGAACTGCCACTGTTCCCCATCACACTGGGGGATGCGGTGCGTGCCTTCCGCAGTTGGGTAGCTGAGGCACAGCCGCGCAGCACACAACCTGCGGCCAGCCACGCGCAGGCTGTGCCAGCCATGCAAATCAAGAACCTTTCGTTCACTTACGGCCATCTGCCGGCCTTGCAAGACATTTCGATTGACATCAACAAGGGCGACTTTCTGGCCATCGTTGGCGCCAACGGCGCCGGCAAGACCACGCTGGCCAAGCACCTAATGGGCATTTTGCGCCCGCCCGTGGGTACGATCGCACTCGAAGGCAAAGAGTTTACGGATATCCCCGCCAAGGATGTGGCCCGCAAAATTGGCTATGTCTTTCAAAATCCTGAGCACCAGTTCGTCACCGAAACCGTGTGGGATGAAGTAGCCTATGGCTTGCGCGTCATGCAGGAAGATGACGAGAGCGTGACGCGCAAAACGCAAGAGCTGCTGGAAACCTTTGGCCTGGCGCGCTACGCCAAAGCCAATCCGTTCACGCTGAGCTATGGCGAGAAGCGCCGTCTCAGCGTCGCCAGTATGCTGGCACTGGGGCAAGACATCCTGATATTGGATGAGCCCACCTTCGGGCAGGATGAGCGCAACGCCACCGCACTGCTTGAGATTCTGCGCGGCCTGAACCAGCAAGGCAAAACCGTCATCGTAGTCACGCACGACATGCGCCTGGTGCTGGAAAACGCCAACCGCGTGGTGGCGATGAGCGCCGGCAACGTGCTCTTTGACGGCGCACCCGCCGATCTTGCCGGTAAAGCCGAGCTGCTCTCGGAAGCGCGCCTGACGCTGCCGCCACTGGCGCGCCTTTCAGCGCTGCTGGCCACGGAGTACCCGCACCTGCGCAGCGTGCTCACGCTGGACAACTACCTGGGGCTGGCGCGCTGATATGCAGACCCTCTACCAGCCCTACGATTCGCCGCTGCACCGCTTGAACCCGCTCAGCAAGCTGCTGGTGGCTCTGCCACAGATGGCCTTGATGCTGCTGGTCAGCGAGCCGTGGACGCCACTGGCCTTCGTGGTGCTCACCAGTCTCAACCTGTTGATCCTTGGCCGAGTCAGCCTGCACCGTTTTCTGCGCCTGTTGTGGCCATTGTTGGTTTTAGTGTTCCTCTTTACTGTGCTGTATCCCTTCCTGGTGCGCCAAAGCGTTGTGGAACACACACCACTGTTGTTTGAGTGGGGCTTCATCCGGCTGTATAAGGGCGGCTTGTATTTAGCCTTAGTGACTGGCCTGCGTATCATGGGTCTACTCATCAGCTCGCTGCCCTTTTCCATCACCAGCGATTCGGCCGATTTTGTGCGCGCTCTGGTGCAGCAAGCCCACTTGCCGTACCGCATTGGCTACAGCACCCTGGCCGCCTTTCGCTTTGTGCCAATGCTGCAAAGCGAAATGTCGGTAGTGCAGGCTGCCCACCGTGTGCGCGGCGTGGACAGCCAACCGGGCTGGCGCGGCAGCCTCGAGCGCTTGCGCCGCTCGGCCGTGCCGCTGCTCACCACGGCCATTCGCCAGGCTGAACGCACCGCGCTGGCTATGGATGCGCGCGCCTTCGGGGCGCACAAGCAACGCAGCTACTTCCGCCGCATGCACTTCAATATCTGGGACTGGGTGTATATGTTGGGATTCTGGACGTTGAGCGGCCTGATCCTGCTGGGGTTACGCTATTTTGGGTTGCTGGGTTCATTACACGTGCTGCAGATTCTGTAGCCCGTGATGTAGAATAGTTACATCGCCAAATATCAGAGGTAGAAAAAATATGGTTCTGGAAACTAATTTGCCAAAACTGGATGGATTGAACGAAATCGAGCGCGCCGAGGCTATTCGCAAGGCCTTTGACAACGACCGCAAGCAGATGGTGCTCGTGCTGGCGCGTCAACTGGGCGTGCGCGAGCTGGAAGTTGTGCGCGCCATGCCCGCCGAGATGGCGGCTGAGCTGGACGCCGAGCAGTGGGAAGCTATCATCCGTTCCTTTGAGGCCCTTGGGGAAGTGCATGTCGTTGTTTCCAACGGTGGCGCCACACTGGAATGTGTGGGTAATTTTGGTAAGTTCAGCACTGCACAGGGCTTCTTCAACGTACAGACCCCTTCGCTGGATATGCACATCCGCATCGCCGGCCTGGCCTCGATCTTCGCCATCACCAAGCCCAGCCACACAGACGGCAAAGATGCGCTGAGTGTGCAGTTCTTTGACCCGCAGGGCAACGCAGCCTTCAAGGTCTTCCTGACCTTTGGCGGCAAAGACCCCTCGGCCGAGCGCCTGGCTCAGTACAACGACATCATCCAGCGCTTCAAAGTAGACTAATTTTTTCTTGCCAGGGAACTGAATACAAAGAATTAGACGCTCTTAAAACGAGCGTCTTCTTTTAGTGTCTGTTTAAGCCCTTTTTCCAATGACATGCGCGCCGTAAAGCCCAGCAGTTTCGAAGCCAGCTGGGTATCGGCGCACATACGCGAAACGCCAGTAGCATTGTGCGGCGTGAACAACAGCTCACCGCGGCCGCCAGTCAGCTCCAGGATCATCTCAGCCAGGTCATGCATGCGTGTTTCCTTGCCGCTGCCTACATTGATCACGCGCTGGTCAACATCGGGTGCAGTGGCAGCGGCCACCAGGGCACGCACAACATCGCTGAGGTGAATGAAGTCACGCGTCTGGTTGCCATCACCATGCACCACCAGCGAGCCGCCGCGCACCGCCTGGCGCAGCCAGTTGGCCACCACCGGCGGGTGCGAAGGCGGCAG
>CAZUTS010000025.1:0-15919 GCA_964623375.1 uncultured Anaerolineaceae bacterium | reverse complement strand
GCAGTTTGCTGCGCCGCAGGCGCAACAGACTGCCGCGGCGAAGCCGCAATTTCCACCAGCATTCCCCGAAGCCATCCCAGGCACGGTGATGAAGCTCAACCCGGTGCGCCGCGCCATTGCCGAGCACATGGTGCGCAGCAAGCACACTTCGCCGCATGTCACCACGGTGATGGAAATTGATATGAGCCGCGTGGGCGCGCACCGCGCCGCCAACAAAGCAGCCTTTGCCCAACAAGGCGTCAATCTCACCTTCACGGCCTATTTTGTGAATGCCATCGTGGCGGCCTGCAATGCCTATCCCATCGTCAACTCCTCCTGGAGTGACGAAGGCGTGGCGGTGCACGGCGCGGTCAACCTTGGCATTGCTACCGCGCTGGAGCCGGACGGGCTCATCGTGCCGGTGGTCAAGAACGCTGGCAGCATGAGCTTGCTGGAGATGGCGCGTGCCGTCAACGATCTCTCCACGCGTGCGCGCAACAAGGGCCTCAAGACGGATGAGGTGCAAGGCGGCACGATCACGCTGACCAATCACGGCACCAGTGGCTCGCTGTTTGCTACGCCCATCATCAACCAGCCGCAATGCGCTATTATCGGTACGGGCGCTATTCAAAAGCGCGCCGTGGTGATCGACGATGCCATCGCCATCCGGCCGATGGTGTATACCACCCTCACCTTCGATCATCGCATCCTTGACGGGGCGGTGGCTGATTATTTCCTCGGCACCATCAAATTCATACTGGAGAATTGGGCCTAGCGCCCGCATTGGAGTAGAGCATGGCAAACTATGACGTTTTTGTGATCGGCGCCGGCCCCGGTGGCTATGTGGCCGCCATTCGCGCTGCGCAACTAGGCAATAAAGTAGCGATTGTTGACCGCGCCTTTTTGGGCGGCGTGTGCCTCAACATTGGCTGCATCCCTTCCAAAGCGCTGCTCAAGAACGCTGAGGTGGCGCACACCCTGCTGCACCGCGGTGAGGAGTTTGGCTTCAGCTTTGACAATCTCTCACTGGATTACGGCTCGGCCGTCAAGCGCAGCCGCCAAGTGTCTGAGCGCCTGGTCAAAGGCGTTGAATTCCTCATGAAGAAAAACAAGATCGATGTGATTTGGGGCAGCGCCAAGCTGACCGCCAAGGACACCGTGTCAGTAACCCCCAATGACGGTGGCAAGGCCACTGAATATAAGGCCAAGCACATTGTCATTGCCACCGGCGCCAGCCCCATCGCTGTGCCGGGTGTGGAAGTGGATGGCAAGCAGGTGCTCACTTACAAGGAAGCCATCTTGCAGGAGACACTGCCCAAGTCCGCTGTGATCGTGGGTGGTGGCGCCATTGGCCTGGAGTTTGCCACTGTGTGGAGCTCCTACGGTGTGAAAGTGACCCTGGTTGAAATGCTGGATCGCATCGCCCCGCTGGAAGACGAAGAGGTCAGCAAAGAGCTGGCCAAGCAGATGGGCAAGAATGGCATCACCGTCAAGACTGGCACCAAGCTGGAGAAGGTGGCTGCTGGCAAGGGTGGTGTGAAAGTTACCGTGTCTGGCAAGGACGGGCAGGAGGCGATCGAGGCCGAGCAGGTGTTGATGGCCATCGGCTTCCGCCCCAATACCAAAGATATCGGCCTCGAAGCGGCCGGCGTGAAGCTGGGCCAGCGCGGCGAGATCGAGATCGATGAGCGCATGGCCACCAGTGTGCCCGGCATCTGGGCCGTGGGCGATGTGACTGCCAAGCTGATGCTGGCGCATGTCGGCTCGGCCATGGGCATTGTGTGCGCTGAGAACATTGCCGGCATCGAGACGGTGAAGCTGGATTACCGCATGATGCCGCGTGCCACCTATTGCCACCCGCAGGTGGCTTCGTTTGGCCTCACCGAAGCGCAGGCCAAAGAAGCCGGCCACCAGGTGAAGGTGAGCCGCTTCAATTTCCAGGCCAACGGCAAAGCCCTGGGCCTGGGTGATTACAGCGGTTGGGTCAAGCTCATCACCGATGAGCGCTACGGCGAGATCCTTGGCGCCCACATGATCGGCCCTGAGGTCACCGAGTTGCTGCCCGAGCTGACCATCGCCCAGATGGCCGAGCTCACCGCCGCCGAGGTGGCGCGCAACGTACACGCCCACCCCAGCCTGAGCGAAGTGCTGATGGAAGTGGCCCACGCCGCCGAAGGCCAAGCCATCCACATGTAAATCAAAAAAGAGGCCGCAAGGCCTCTTTTTAGTTGTGCGGAATTTGAATACTTAATCCCGAATTGGGCGCGCCCAGACCGTATTGGCTGGGCTGCTCGAAGTTGCTATGGCGTAAATCAGCCAGTACGGTTTGCGGGTCTATGCGCCGCCCAATGCGGTCATCGGTGGTGTGGCGCGGTGTGCTGACAGCTTTGGCTCGGTAGACCTCGACTGCAGGCGCGGCCTGCTGGATGGCGCGGCAGCACACGGCGCGCATGTAGTAGCGATTGAACTCGCCCGCGGCCAATGTGAGCGCGTAGTTGGCGGGCAGCCTGGCGGTAATGTTTTGGCCCTGGCGTAGATAGCTATGCTCTGCCAGCAGCAAGTCTGCGCGTGCTAGCGCTTCACCGAAATCTTCGGGCGTGCCGTTTTCGAGTGCAGCCAGCAGCAGCGGCAGATAGGCTGCTGCGCTATCTGGTTTGAGCAGCGGATTGATGTATAGCGAGTTGTGTTCAGCGTCGTACTGTAATTCATCCAGCATCAGCGTGCGCAGTTCAGCGGGGATTGGCTCGTAGTCAAACATGCGCTAACGGCCGAGAGTGCCGGCAACGCCGGCAGTAGCCTGATAGAAGGCTTCGGCGCGGCGCATGCCGCTGTAGTAGTCGGCGCGCTCGGCGATCGAGGTGGCGTTGTAGGCTGCGGCGTGGCTGCGCAAACCGGCATCGTTTAACCCGCGCAGGATGGCGGCGGCCAGCGCGGCAGCATTGTTGGGATCGACCAGCAAGCCGTTTTCGCCCGGCATGACCCATTCACGAATAGAGTCCAGGTCGCCAGCTACCGGCAGCAGGCCGCAGGCCATCGCCTCGAGCAGTGTGTTGGGCGTGCCGTCGTGCGTGCTGGGCGAGACCATCAGTTGGGCGCGGCGATAGGCCTCGGCAAGCTCGGCGGGCGCCAGCTTGGGCAGCAGCGTGACATGTGATTGCAAGTTGTGCTGACGCACCCAGGCCTCGGCTTGCGGCTCGCCGTGCATAGCGGGGCACTCAACGTGCAGGTCTGGCACTTGCTGTATTACCAAGGCGATGGCCTTGAAAAAGACGTCATTGCGCACATAGGCACGCAGGCCGCGCGGGTTGATGAGGTGCGGCGCGGTCACGGGCTGTTTGGCGGGGTGAAAGATATCGCTGCGTACGCCGCCATTGCCCGGCACGGCCATGGTTGGCGTGTTGGCGGGCAGGCTCCATTGTTGCGCTAGGCGCAGATCGCGCTGCGTATCGGCCAGCAAGCCATTGGCGCGGCGCAGAGCGTGGCGCGTGGCGGCGGCCATGAGCGGCGTGCTGCGTGCATGCAGCGTGAAATCGTTGCCCCACACGGAAAGCAACAGCGGCAGCTGGCTGCCCTCCAGGGCAGCTGCGGCCAGCATCCCCTCGTAGGGGATGCGCAGCGCGTGCACCAATTGTGGCTTGACCTGGCTGATGACGGATTCAAGCCCAGACGCAGCACGCGGCAACGTGAGCGGGCCAGCCAGGTTGCGCAGTGTTGTGCGCAGCCCGGTGGGCAACAGGCTGCGCACAACACTGGCCACGGTGTTGGCCTCGCCAGTCACCGCGCCACTGTAGGCCACCGGCGTGTGCTGCCACGAGGCCAGGCCGGCTTGCGGCTCGCAAGTGAAGGTGCTGGCAAGATGCACTTCGTGCTTTTGTTCAATGAAATAGTGCAGCCATTGCTGTGTAATGGGTGAGCGGCCATCAGCAACGAAGAGAATGCGCATCAGCGGCTCACCGTGTTGATAGCGTCGATGAAGGCTGCTGCCATATTTTCCAAGTTGTGGCTGTCTTGCACGCGCTGGTAACTGGCTGCCCCCATGCGTTGCAGGGCGGCGCGGTCTTGTAGAGCATGGGCCAGCGTAGATGACAACGCGTCATCGTCGCCGGGGGGCAGTAGCCAGCCATTGTGGCTATCGACAAGATCGCTTTGGCTGCCGTCACCTTCGCCCACGATGATGGCCAGGCCGTGCGCCATGGCTTGCTGCACCGCCAGGCCGCCGGTGCCGGGCATGACGAACAGCTCGGCGCGCGCAAACTGCTTGGCCAATGCTTCGCTGTGCAGGTGGCCTGTGAATTCAGTGTTGGGATAGAGCTGGCTTGCCAGTTGTTCCAGCTCCTGACGCGCCGGCCCGTCGCCCACCAGGACCAGTTTGGGTTGCAAGGCGCTGGGCAGCTTGGCGCAAGCGCGTAATAGCGCATCCAGCCGTTTGCGTGCCTGCAGGCGGCCGACATAGAGGATGGTGATAGGCTCGCTACTCGGGCGGCTCACTAGAGACGCTGTAGGGCGCGGGGCCACGGCATTGGGCGCTACAAAGATGCGCTCGGCGGGCAGGCCAAGGGCGCGATATTGCGCAGCGCCCTGTTGGCTGTAGGCGATGATGCCGTCAAACTGGTGCAGAAACGTGAGGCGGCGCGTGTTGCGCACAGCCGCCAGCGGCCCGCGCGCTGGCGGGGCACCCAGGCCCCAGCCGAGCACTGGGCGGCCGTGCGCCTTCATCCAGCGTATCGCCTGTGGCGTGCTGAGGTAGCGCGGATTGGCTTCCACGATGAGCGCGTCTGGTTCGGTGCGTTGCAGCCAATCCAGCGCACCGCGCTGGTAGCACAGATACAGCGGGCCAGAAAAGATGTGCAGATTTATGGCTGTTTGCCAATGGGCTACCTTTAGCTGCATGGCCGAGCGGATGGCCTCGTCTGGCCGCGGCTGCCCGGCGAATACGCTCAAGCCGTCGGTGTGCTGGGCCAGTAGGTCAAAGAAGGGGGCGCGGTAGCTGGGCAGCACGCGCTGCATAATGCCCAGCCGGCCAGCGAAATGGCTCACGCCGCCCTCGCAATCACGTAGCTCTTCTTTTTTAGTTCGCTCACCGCGTTGATCAGCGGGTAGCCTGTTTGCATCCAATAAAGCTGATAGCCCGCCTGCCGCAGCAGCGCCCAGCATTCCTGCCCGGCCTGATAGCCGTGCAATTCAATAAAGAGTACGGGCTGCTGCGTGCGTAGCAGCTTTTGCATACCTTGCAAGACCAGTAACTCGGCGCCCTCTACATCAATCTTGACCAGGCTTGGCGCGGGGTGTGCTTTGACAAACGCATCCAGCGCGAGGGTCTCAACCTCGATGCTTTTATCCGTAAGCGAGCCCGCCGAGTGCAGATGGCCCATATCATCTGAGCCGTGGAGAGCGAAGGCGGCGCGGCCGCTGGCATCTGCGGCAGCAGCGGGGATGAGTTCAACGTTCACGCCGGGGTTAAGTTCCAGGTTGCGGCGCAGACGCGCTTGATTGGCAGGCAGCGGCTCGAAGGCGAAAACCTGCCCGCCTGCACCGACGGCGCGGGCCAGCAGCAAGCTGACGTAGCCGACATTAGCGCCAAGGTCATACACCACTGCGCCGGGCTTGGCCCACTCGTGGATGGCGTTCTGCAGCTCCATCTCATAGGTGCCCAGCCAATAGTCTTTTTCACTTTGCAGGTCGAGCAGCAACGTGGTACCCGCCAGGCCGCCAGCGGCCACGCTAACCTCGGACAGGCCCTGCGGCGCGGCACGGTTGAGCGCGGCGCGCAGACCTCGGCTGAGTGGGCCAAGTTTGTACAGCCCGCGCTTGAGCGGGGCAGGCAGCAAGCGAGCCGCGGCGGCGGCCAGCCCCAATAAGGGGTTAGCCACGCAGCGCCTCGAGGTAGGCATCCAGCATGTTGTCCAAGCCTAAATGCGTTTCGGCGTGCTGGCGTGCGGCCTGGCGCATGGCGGCTTGCTGCGCGGCGGGCGCAGTAAGCAGCTCATTGGCCGCCGCCGCCAGGCCTGCCGCATCGGGCCGCTCCAGCTTCCACGGGTTGCCCCCATAGGGGACGAGGCGGCCAGCGTTGGCAGGCACCAGCTCACTGAGGGCGCCGGTGTCGTAGGCCAGCACGGGCAGACCGCAGGCAAGCGCCTCGATGACGGAGTTGGGGCAGGCCGCGTTGATGTCGGTAGAGTAGAGCAGATGCGCGCCGCGGTTGAGCGCGGGAATCTTGTCATTGGCCACGATGCCGAGCCAATCGATGGGGCGCGTCAGGCGATTGGTGTAACGCATGCGTTGCATTTCGCTCACCATGCCGGCTACGGCCAGCTCAACGTCCAGAGCGTACTGGCGCTGGAGCATCTCGGCCAGCTGGATGGCACTTTCCAGACCGAGCTCATAGCCGCCGCGCAAGCTGCCTTCGACCACTAGAATACGCAGGTGGCTGCTGGGCGGGGCTTCGCTGCCTTGAGGGGTGAATGTGCTGAGGTCGACCCCGTTGTGAATGATGCGCGCGTGCGGCCCGGGGCCAAATTGGCGCTGCCACCACTCCTGCACAAAGCGGCTTTGGTAGACGATGCCAGTCGCCAGGTGGCTACGGATATATGCCAGCACGCGGTTGCCGCGCTCGGCGCGCAGCCAGTGCATGGGGCCAGTGCGCATGCGGCGGTGCAGCCAGTTGATACCGTCCAGGCGCTGGATGACAGGAATATTGCGTTGGCGCACCCGGCGCAGCAGATTCATGTGGCGCGTGCCACCGATCACCAGCAGGCTGTCCAGCGCTTCGTCCAGCTCGAAGCTGTGCTGGATGTTGCGCTGCGTGAGGCCGTGAATGAGCTTGGCCTGAAAGGAAACCATGCCGCCCACGCCAGATACTTTGGGGATGATGCCGATGCGTTTCACGATGCCTACTGTACTTGCAAATCTCGGATTTCTATCCAGCTGTCTGGCTGCGTGGCTTCCACGCCATAGTGCATGCGCCCGCTGGGGAGCCAGGCAGCGTACTGATTGTCCAGCCACAGCAGCAAACTGAGCGGCCCCTGTGGTGCGATGGCGCTGTGCAGAATGGATACACCGTCCACTTTGAATTCCACACGGTCTGCGTGCCAGAGCAGCTCATAATTGTGCCACTCTGTCGGGTCGCTTGGGAGCGCAGCCGCCTCTTGCTGTACGATCCTGCTGGCGGCGTGGCGTACGCCGCGTGCCGCCGCAGGCAGCGCCAGCAAGGGCAGGGCGAGGATGCCCGGCGCCAAGAGCAGGCTGGGGATGCGTGGCGAACGGTACACGGCGGCGTGGCCGCCGTTGCCTGGCAGCCTGGTGTCTAGGCTTAGGTGATTGCGCGGCGAGGCAAACATGAACCAGGCCGCATTAGGCAGCGCGGGCAACTGGCTGCCGCCGCCGAAGCCGAGCGAAAATCCGAAGGGATCATTCCACAGGCCGAAGCCCCAGGTGCCGGGCAGATCTGCGTGTGAGGCACGGGCTTGCAAGCGCATCTGCAGCGGAGCACGCTGGGTGAAGCGGCGGCGTGGCGTGCCAGCATAGGCATCCAGCTGGGCCAGGTGGTATGTGCCCGCGCTGCCCGCACCCAGGCCCAGGCGCGATACATTTTCGTCTACGACTACGCGCCCGCGGCCAGCGGTGCGTGTAACAAGCGGCTGCATGCATGTAATTATACGGTTCGTGCTCCTACAGCTCACGGGATCAACGATGCAGTGAGCTGTAGGAGCTGGCTCAAAATGTTATAATCACTTTGTTACAGCGTTTTAGGCAACACACATCCCCTGAAAGAGCCATTACATGGAAATCACCTGGTACGGAAACTCTTGCTTTCGCATTACGGAGCGCAGCATGCCCACCGTAGTGACTGACCCTTACGATCACGCCAGCGCGGGCTTCAAGGCGCTTAAGCTCAAGGCGGATATTGTGACGGTGAGCCATGATGCGCCCGGTCACAACTTCGTCAAAGGGGCCAAGGGTGCCAGCTGGGAGATTCGTGGCGCGGGCGAGTACGAAATTGGCGGCGTGTTTGTTACCGGCGTAGCCATCAAGGAAGGCAAGGACACCAACCTGGTGTTCAGCTATGACTATGGCGGCGTGAACGTGTGCCACCTGGGTGATATGCGCAGCGTGCCCAGCCGCGCTCAGGTTGAGGCGTTGGGCACAGTGCATGTGCTGCTAGTGCCCGTGGGTGGCGGCAACGCCCTCACCGCGGCCAAGGCCGCTGAAGTGATCGCCATGATCGAGCCGGGTGTCGTAGTGCCGATGCACTATAAGGTGGACGGCACGAACTTGAAGCTCAATCCGCTCAAGCAGTTCCTGCAGGAGATGGGGTTGAGCAAAGAGAAAGCCGAAGCCTCGCTGAAAGTAACTTCCAGCAGTGTACCCAACGAAACCAAAGTCGCCGTGCTGGACGTGGCCTCGTAGTATGTCTAGCATTAAATTACTGATGACCTGGGATATTCAGCCTGGGCGCGAAGAAGATTACTTCGAGTTTCATATTCGCAAGTTTGTGCCCGCGCTCGAAGGTTTGGGTGTGGCGCTGAGCGAAGCCTGGCTCACGGTGTACGGCGAGCAGCCGCGCTTGTTGGCTGAGGCCGTGATGCCCAGTATGGACAATGCTCGCCAGGTGTTGGATAGCAGCGCCTGGCAGGACCTGGGTGTGCAGATGCAAGAGCTGGTCGATAATTTTGATTACAAGCTGGTGCCCGCCCGCGGCGGCTTCCAGCTCTAAACCGGTGGCCGGGCGGCCACCTTCCCATTGAAAGCAAAGATCGCCACGCCATTGCTCCGCTGGTACCGCGCACGCAAGCGCAGCTTGCCGTGGCGTGACCAGCCGGAGCCGTATGCGGTGTGGGTGGCCGAGATCATGGCCCAACAGACGCGGCTGGACACCATGCTGCCCTACTATCAACGCT
Organism: uncultured Anaerolineaceae bacterium; assembly: GCA_964623375.1. Lineage (GTDB taxonomy): Bacteria > Chloroflexota > Anaerolineae > Anaerolineales > UBA11579 > JAMCZK01. The sequence continues at coordinate 7,043 of CAZUTS010000025.1, read as the reverse complement.
GGCTGCAAAAGTTTCCCACGGTGCACGCGCTGGCTGCCGCCAGCGAACAGCAGGTGCTCAATGCCTGGGAAGGGCTGGGCTACTACAGCCGCGCCCGCAACCTGCACAAGGCGGCACGCCAACTGGTGGCTACTGCAGGCGGCCGCTTGCCCAGCCGTGCTGCAGAGTTGCGTGGGCTGCCGGGGGTGGGTGCATATACGGCGGGGGCCATCGCCTCGATGGTGTTTGGTGAGAATGTGCCGGCGGTGGATGGCAATGCCATCCGTGTGCTCTCACGCGTGTTTGACCTAGAAGCGCCGGTGCATACTGCGGCTGGCCAACAACGCTTTTGGGCGCTGGCTGCTGAACATCTGCCGAGCGGGAAAGCTGCTGACTACAACCAGGCTTTGATGGATCTGGGCGCTACGCTGTGCAGCCCGCGCCCCAAGTGCGAAGCCTGCCCCCTGGCCACACAATGTTTGGCCAAGCAGCGCGGCACACAACTGTTGCGCCCGGTAAAGCGGCGAGCGGCGGCGTTACCCGTGCGCTATGCTGTCGCCGCGGTAGTGTGGCAAGCGGGCAAGGTGCTGGTCTTGCAACGCCCGGCCCGCGGCCTGCTGGCCGGCATGTGGGAGTTCCCGTCTGTTCAGCTTGAAGATGGCGCAAAAATGAAGGCGCGCCTGCGCGCGGGGTTGAAAGCCGAGCTCGGTGCAGGCCTCAGCCTTGGCAAGCTACGCGGCAATTTTGAGCACACCTACAGCCACTTTCACGCTCAACTGAGCGTATATGATTGCCGCGTGCCTGTGGAAACGCATCTCACTCTCCCGCGTGCGCATAAGTGGCTGGCTCCGCGCTGCCTCGGCCGCTTGCCAATGGGCAAGCTGGACCGCAGCGTAGCGAATGCCCTGCTGGAGCCGCATGCCGCGTAGCTTTGTGCGCCGTGTAGAAGATTTTGCCTGCGAGCGCTGTGGGCAGGCAGTCACCGGTAACGGTTACACCAATCACTGCCCGGCCTGCCTGTGGAGTAAGCATGTGGATGTTGCCCCCGGCGATCGGGCGGCGGGTTGCGGCGGCCTGATGGAGCCGGTGGAGGTGGAGAGCCGCGCGGGCGGTTACCGCATCCTGCATCGCTGCACGCTGTGTGCCGCCGAGAAGTGGAACCAGGCCGCTCTCGAAGATGACTTCGAACAAATTTTGGCCATCGCACGCACCAGCATAAACCGCAAGCTCGGCTTGTAACTACCGCGATAGGATTTTTGCAAAATGAAAACGTCTGCGGCTGGGTAGCGCTGAGAGCCAGCCTAGTTATGGCTGTGGGGCCGACGGGGAGCGCCTCGCCCTTTTATTTAAAGATGCCAACCAGTCACTCTGGCTGCCCTGAGCGTATAATTTTGACATGGCTGGCCCACACATAAGCAGCGAAGAAGAGACCCGAGAGCGCACCAGCGGCTGGATTGCCAGTTTAGCGGAGCGCGGCTACCGCATCACTGGCTCGCGCCGCGCCGTGGTGGATGTGCTGGCCGAAGCAGGTACCTCGCTATCCCCGGCTGAGATCTACGAGCAGGGGCGCGCCGTGCACAAGCAACTCGGCCTGGTGACCGTCTACCGCACCCTTGAGAAGCTCGAGGAGTTGGGCTTGGTGCAGCGTGTGCACCGCCACGATGGCTGCCACGCCTACATCCCTGCGCTGCGTGGGCACGAGCACTTGCTGCTGTGTGAGCAGTGTGGCCGCGTGGAGTATTTCCGTGGCGACGATCTTTCTGAGCTGAGCCGCCGCCTTGAAGGCGAAAGTGGCTTCACCATCCATGATCACTGGCTGCAGTTTTTTGGCCTGTGTTCACAGTGCCAATAACCTTACTGATACAATTGAAAATAGTTTTCATTTGACGCTGGTAGGCGTCTTGTTAGGTTGGCAGCATGCAAACTCCTCAAGGTATCCATTGTCCTGAGCACCAGGCACCGTTCGCGGTTGAATTGCGCGAGGTTATTGTGCATTACGGCAGCACCCTGGCGCTGGCGGACTTCAGCTTAACCATCGAGCACGGTGTGCGTGTGGCCGTGGTGGGGCCAAATGGCGCGGGCAAATCCACATTCTTTAACTTGGTCAGTGGCTTGCTCAGCCCCACGCATGGCACAGTCAAAGTGCACGGACACAACCCGGGGCAATACTTGTGCCTTGCCTATGTCACGCAAGCCAGCCAGCTCGATCTGAACTTCCCGGTCAATGTGTGGGATGTAGCCATGATGGGGCGCATGGGCAAGCTGGGCTTGCTGCACCGCCCGGGCGCAGCGGACCACGCTCTGGTGCACACCAGTTTGGAGCGCGTCGGTATGTTGGCGTTGGCCAAGCGCCAGATCGGCGGGCTTTCTGGCGGACAGCGCCAACGCTTGCTGATCGCCCGGGCACTGGTGCAAGAGGCCGAACTACTTTTGCTGGACGAGCCATTTGCAGGCTTGGATGTGCCTGCACAAGAACAGATATTGAAGATCCTGGACGATGTGCAAGCACAAGGTGTGACTGTACTGTTGGCCACGCATGATCTTGAGCTGGCTGCCGAGCATTTTGACCGCGTGCTGCTCATCAATCGCCGCTGCATCGCCTATGGAGCCCCGCAGGAGGTGCTGACCCCGGCCAATCTGAGCGCAGCCTATGGCGGCCATATGCAGGTCATCAACACGGCTGAAGGCCGCGTGCTGGTAGGGGATAGCGGCGGGCATCATGAACATGGTGCCGAGGGCAGCCATGGTTGAGTGGCTGCTGGAACCGCTGGGTTACGCCTTCATGCAGCGCGGCTTGCTGGCTGCGGTGGTGGTGGGCATTGTGTGCGCGCTGGTGGGCGTCTTCATGATGCTGCGCGGTATGGCCTTCATGGGTGAAGCTCTGGGGCATGCCGTCTTGCCCGGCCTGGCAATTGGTTACCTCGCCTCTGGCGGCAATCGCACCATCACGTTCTTCTGGGCGCTGGGCACCGCCATCCTCACCTCCGTGGTAATGGGCGCGCTCAGCCGCACCACCAAGCTGCGCCAGGACACAGCTATTGGCATCGTCTTCGCGGGCATGTTTGCCCTGGGTATTGCCCTGATTTCAAGCATTCGCAGCTATGCAGTGGATCTCACTCACATGCTGTTTGGTAACATCCTCGGCGTTACCAACGGCGACATGTGGATGGTGCTGGCGGCAAGCGCGGCGGTGATCCTTGCGCTGGGGCTGTTTTATAAAGAACTCACGGTCATCGCCTTTGACTCTGTTCTGGCAGTCACCCTCAGGCTGCCGGTACGCGGGCTGGATATTCTTTTGCATGTCATGATTGCGGTGGCGATTGTCGTCTCGTTGCAAACAGTGGGTGTAGCGTTGGTGGTGGCCATGCTGCTCACCCCGGCGGCAACAGCCTTCATGCTCACCAAGCAACTCAAACGCATGATGGTGATTGCTGCACTGGTGGCGGCTTTCTCTGGCGTCGCTGGCTTGTATGCTTCCTATTACCTGAACATTGCTTCTGGCGCGGCGATTGTGCTGGCTTGCACCACGGTGTTTGTGCTCGTCTATATATTCAGAGGCCGCGAGAGAAGCAAAGTGGCTCTGCAACAAAAAAGCCCCGCTGTTTGAGCGGGGCTTTTTTCTTATCTTGGATGTGTACTAAGGTGTCGGTGTGGCAGCTGGCGTTGTGTAGATGATGGTGAGCTGCAGGCTGCTGTTCAGGAAATTCACCCGAGTGTTGTTGGCAGGCGGATTTTGGAAACCAAAGCGATATTGCAATGTGCCACCAATGGCGGACTGCGCCAGCGCTTTGGAAGCCTGGCTTACTTTAGCTGTCGCGAGGTCACTGCTGCTGCACCACGCTTCGATGTGCCCGCCGCCAGCGTTATAGTCATCTGCTGCGAGGGGGAAGAAGCTGCCCGAGAATAGGCGCAGGCAAGAGCCACTATCAAAGGGATTGCCATTCATGTCGTGAGGCGTGCTCAGAGTCACCTGAGTAATAGTGGCATTGGCGGGGATGGACGATAGGTCATACGAAACGAAGAACTGAACATCTGCCCCGCTGTCTGAACCGACAAAGCGGCCAGCCGCAGTTGTGCCACCGCTGGTCACCTGGCCGGTTTGCACGGGCTGCAAGGTTACGCTCTGCCCGCTGCCGGTGCCGCCGGAGCCGGTTACGTTGATGACCACATAGAAGCTGCCAAAAGTTTGGCCGGAGGCATTGCGCAGCATCCAGTAGCCCGTGTGGCTGCCAGCCGTGCTAGGGGCCGTCAGGTTGACGGAAACATCCATCGTGCTGTTGGGCGCAATGGTGGCGGTCAACGGCTGAGTGGCCGGGCCGCCCATGGCGGCGCCGCTGCTGAAGACCACAGAGTAAGCTGTGCTCCACGAGCAGGTGCCAGCGTTGCGAATGCGCCAGGTCTTGGTGAAGGTGGCGCCGGGCGCATAATTGGTGCCATCGGGCACGGTGACGTCGGTGACGAAGGCCATCGAATCGCAGGCCGGGTTGACGCCGCTGCCGCTGCCTGTACCCCCTGTGCCCCCAGAGGCTTGCGTGGCAAAGGGCGTATTGGTCACCGAGGGGGTCTCGGTGGCCGCCTGGGTTTCCGTGGGGAGCGGTGTGAAAGTGGCGGTGGGTTGCAGCAGCGCGCTCTCGGTCAGTTGAGCACTCACCGTTGAGGCGGCTGCGGTCTGCACCAGCTCTGCGGAGCTGTTGGAGCCGCTGCCGGGGAAGCTGCAGGCTGCCAGCACGAGGGCTAACGAAAGCCCAAACACAATACGCAATATCTTCATAGCACTCCTACTAAGGGCGTTTGGTGGATTCTAGCAGAACGAAGCGGTGGCCGCGGAGCGATTAATAAGCACTTCCACGCGCGCTAGCAACTGGCTGAGCTCAAATGGCTTGCGCAGGTACTCCTTGGCACCCGCTTGTAGGGTGGAATGCACTTGCTGAGTAGTGGCCATGCCGGAGATGAGCAGGATGGGCGCCTGCTTGGAAAGCTGGTTTAGACGAGCGCACAGGCTGGCACGGCTCGGGCAGGTTGAAATCAAGAATTACAAGATCAGGCGGGCACTGGCGGGCAGCACGCAGGGCGGCTGCCCCGTTGCTGGCCGTGTGCACCTGGTACCCTGCCAGCTGCAGGCCAGCATTCATCATTTCCAGCAGTTCTGGCTGGTCATCCACAACAAGCACTGTGGGCATATAGCACAAAACGAGCCTGGGCGGTTTTTTATTCTAGGAAATTGATACTGCTCTGCAGGCCGAGGGCGGTTGCTTAAGCTGGATTAATGTTCCAGCTCTGCAAGGATATTTTCTAATAATTGAAGCAACACGGTCTTGACGGCTTCTTTGTCCGTGGAGACGCAGGGCAACATGGGCACATCGTCATCCAGGCGCAGGGCCACGCGCAGGTCGTCCACTTCCCAGGCGTCTGGCAGGTCCTGCTTGCTGGCGGCGACGACATACGGGGTGGGCGAGAAGGAGCGGAAGGCCTCCATAATGTTGCGAGCCTCCTGGAAAGTCTCGGGGCGCGTGCTATCTACCATGACGATGAAGCCTAGCATGCCCTCGGAGAGGATCTCCCACATGAAGTCAAAGCGCTTCTGCCCCGGAGTGCCGAACAGGTACAGCACCAGGCTGTCATCCACCGTGATGCGGCCAAAATCCATGGCCACGGTGGTGGTTTCCTTGACGCGCTCGGCCTCAGAGCTGATCTTGCGCTCTGTGGAGACTACGTCGATCTCGCTTACGGTTTGGATGAACTCCGTCTTGCCGGCGTTGAATGGGCCGGTGACTACCATCTTGACTGTGAGGGCGCGGGCGTCGTTTTCCATGGCTAGATCGAGCGAATACGGTTCATCAGGCGCGTCACCAGGCTCTTCTGCTCCTGGCGGCTCTTGCCCGGGAAGGCGGTCTGCAGGCCGTCCAGTTGCGTGGGTGCACCGGCGGGGCGGATGAGCTTGATCAAGCCGGCCTGCAGCAGGCCGTAGACGATGCGGCGAATTTCAACTTCGCTCATCTTGGTGGCGCGGGCGATCTGGCGAATGCTGTTTTTTGGATTGATGTAGGAGACTACGCGCCACTCCTCAACGTTGAGGTTAACCTTCTTGAGGTTCACGCCCGGGCGGTCGGTGAAGGCGAGCGCCATATCCAGGTTAGGGATTTCGCTGCTCAGCTTCTCCCATTCCCCAACCTGGCGAGAGCCTTCCATGATGAGGTCTTCCAGCGCCATGCGCACCGGGATCTTGCTCTCGGGCACATCCTGGCGGTCATCGAACTTGAAGCGACCTTCGACCCAGGTGAACAGCTGCTGGATCACATGAATGAAGTAACCCTGCAGGCTTTCGAGGATATCTTGCTGGGACACATAGCCCGAGTTGATCAGCAACAAGCCAAGCTCTTTATCGCTCATGTTGCTGGCGCGTGTCTGCAGGGTGTTGAGTTGGGCATCGTTGATCTTTTCTGCGCGGTGCAGAATGTTGGGCAGGCTGGCCAGCTGCTGGCCGCTCTCGCTGGTGAGCTGTGCGTAGGCCAGCTTGCCGGAGCGGAAGATCAGTTTGGCACCCTCGTTTGGCCCTTGCACCAGAAGCGCGCCACTTTTGCCTGCCAAGTTAATCAGGTTGAGTAGCTGTGTAAGGGAAAAATCTTGCAGGTTGCCTTGTAGTGCCATTAGGTCTCCGCGTGCCGTGAGCGATTATACATGTTTGCGTCTAGCTGCTGACGCCGGCGCTGGCGGTAGCACGTTCTTGACACGGGTATGGGGCATGACTATAATCGCCCCTTGCTGTTTGGTACCTTCCTCGGTAGCTCAATGGCAGAGCGGGCGGCTGTTAACCGCTAGGTTGTAGGTTCGAGTCCTACCCGAGGAGCTAAAACACATTTTTTACCCGTAAAAAAGCCTGGAATTTTGAATTCTGGGCTTTTTTATTGCTCGCGGGTGCAACCCGGGTGCAACCGGGTGCAACGCAATTACGCTCCAACGAGATTATCGAGCAATTCTGCAGCTTCTTCTTGCTTGTTTGGCATCAGGTGGCCGTACACATCCATTGTGATACTTGCCTTGGAGTGTCCCAGCCTGCGCGAGGC
>CAZUTS010000024.1:0-16725 GCA_964623375.1 uncultured Anaerolineaceae bacterium | reverse complement strand
GCCGAGATCGAGTGCACCTACTCCTTCGTCACGGACACGCCAGACTTCTGGCGTCGCCAATACGCCAAGTACCCGGAGCACGGCCAGCGTTTTACTGGCGAACCGGCGTATTTCAAGCACATCACCACGGCAGGCCAGGCCATGTTTGAGGCCACGGACACCAAGCCAGAGGATTACACCTTCGCCGTGTTCCACCAGCCCAACGCCAAGTTCCCGCAGCGCGCCGGCCAAATGCTGGGCTTCACGCCGCAGCAAATTCAAACCGGCCTGCTCGTGCCGCGCATCGGCAACACCTATTCCGGCGCGGCCATCATCGGCCTCACCGCTATTCTGGATATTGCCAAACCGGGTGACCGCATCATGCTGGTCTCCTTCGGCTCAGGCGCCGGTTCGGATGCGATGGTGCTGCGCGTAACCGAAAACATCGCCGGCAAGCCGCAGCTGGCGCCCACCACGGAGCAATACATCCAGCGCCGCACCGAGATCGACTATGCCGCCTATGTGCGCATGCGCGGCAAGTTGGCGATGAAGTAACAGAGACAAAAAGAAGGGATTTGAGATTGGAGACTGAATCTCTAGTCTCCAATCTCCAGTCACTGTTTCTCAAACTGAGGATATTGCATACATGACAAACGTAATCATCGCAGGCATCGGCCAGACGCCCGTCAATGAACACTGGGACACCTCGCTGCGTGAGTTGGCCTTCCATGCCATGGAGGCCGCCATGCAGGATGCTGGCGGCCTGCGCCCCACAGCGCTGTATGTTGGCAACATGCTGGCCGGCCAGCTCTCCAAGCAGACCCAGCTTGCCACCTTGCTGGCTGACTTTGCCGGCCTGACCGGTATTGAAGCCGCCACGGTGGAAGCCGCAGGCGCCTCGGCTGCCATGGCGCTGCGCGCCGGTACGATGGCCGTCTCCAGCGGCATGGTGGATGTGGCCATGGTGCTGGGCGTCGAGAAGCTCAGCGAGCAAGTGCCCGCCGAGGTGGAAGCGGCTCTCGCCATGAGCTCGGATACGGACTACGAAGCGGAGCAGGGCATGACCCTGACCGCGCAAGCGGCCATGCTGGCGCAGCGCTACGTCTACGAGCACAAAGTGCCTGAGCACGCCCTGGCTGGGTTTGCAGTTACCGCGCATGCCAACGGCGCGCATAACCCCAATGCCATGTTCCGCAAAGCCATCAAGCCGGAGACCTACGCCAAGGCTGGCATGGTCAGCGCGCCGCTCAACATGTTTGACGTCGCCCCCAATGCGGACGGTGCTGCGGCGCTCATCCTCACCCGCCGTGAGCTGCTGCCGCCCAAGTTCTCGCACCCCCTGGTCGAGATCACCGGCTCCAGCGTCGTCACTGACACGCTGGCGCTGCATGACCGCCCCGATCCGCTCACCTTCAACGCCGCACGCCTCTCCATCGAGCGTGCCTGCGCCCAGGCGGGCATTCTGCCTACGGACGCCGATTTCTTCGAGCTCTTTGATGCCTTCTCCATCTATAGTGCCCTCACGCTGGAAGCAGCTGGCCTGGCCGCGCGCGGCGAAGGCTGGAAGCTGGCCCAGAATGGCGCTATCTCGCTGACTGGCGAGATGCCCATCACCACCCTGGGTGGCCTGAAAGCACGCGGCTTCCCTGGCGGCGCCACCGGCGCCTATCAGGCCGCTGAGGCCGCCCTGCAGCTGCGCGGCGGGGCGGGCGGGGCGCAGATCGCTGGCGCCAAGACCGCCCTGGTGCAGAGCCTGGGCGGCCCGGCGGCCACCGCCGTGACGCACGTCTTCAAAACGGTGTAATGCGCGGCGAATGGGCGCTCACGCTGTTCCTGGTTTCCTACGGTAATCACTACCTGCGGCAGCCGGCAGGGCTTGACCCCAATGCTGACGCTGACCGAGTCTTGCAGTTTGTCGATAAGCTCTCCTTCTGGCTTTCAAAGCCAGATGGAGAGCCTGTTCTTTTAACTGATAATGTCGCCGGCTGGTTTGCTGCACTACAGGCACGCGGGGTCACATATCTCTCGATTGGTGTTCCATCTGTATCGACTGACACCAATTTACTGGCCTTTGTCGGTAGCGCACCGCTGGAAGTTTGCTCGCACACGGCGCAAGGCAACCTGTATTGGATGTATCGTTGGGTCACCGGTGGCCAAGGCCGCCCATGGCGTGTGGAGTACCTCGGGCAACCGCACGCGCAATTCTCCATATTTGACCAAGCCGATTCCATCTCTACGGCTCGCGCCAACCTCTCGCAGGCTTTGCACGCCTGCCGTCAGTTTTCCCGCCAGCACAGCTATATGCAGCACTGGGCAGCCATTTTTGATTCTGCCCAGGACAGCCTGCAGTCTGCCGACCCACACATGCCCTACGAGGGTATCGTGAAGCCAGAGCACTTCCCGCTGGCTGAGCGCCAGTTGCTGGCCGCTGCGGCACGCGCATACGTTTTTGGCGGCATGGGCTCGTGGAATGACAATGGGTTTGACGGCGCGGCCCAGCAGGAATTTGCTACCATCACGCGCCAACTGTTTGAAGCCGTGCGCATGGCTTGCATCGTGGCCGCCAACGCTACAGCACACACATAGGAGACAGGTATGCAGTTGTTACAACAACGGCTGGCACAAGCCACCGAGCTCACTAACTCACTGGCGGCCCAGCTCAGCAGCAAGCAACTCAAGAGCCACAATGGCGCGGCGCGCTCGAATACCATTGGCGCGCAGTTTTGGTGTGTGGTGGGGGCGCGTGAGAGCTATGCCCGCGCCTTTGAAGCCGGTGCCTGGCAAGGCTTCAGTTGCAGCCTCACAGAGCCAGAGGTACCCGCCAGCGTGCAAGCCGCCTTGGCCGCATCGCAAACGGGTTTGCAGGCGGTGCTGGATGCCGCGGCCCAGCCGTGGGACGAGGCGCGCCAGCGCATTCTCTTCGATCTGCTGGATCACGAAGCCCAGCATCAGGGCCAGCTCATTCGCTATTTCTATGCCAACAGCATTCCCTTTCCGCCAGACTTCGCCAAGCGCTACGCGCTGAACTAAACCGCAAACTGTTGCACTGCGTAGCAGCGCCGACGAAGCAACCCCCAAACCAAAAGCCCGCTGCATTGCAGCGGGCTTTCTACTCAGGCTTGGGTGAGGATGATCGGCTTGCCCTTGGTCACCACGACGGTGTGCTCAAACTGGGCGGCGATGGCACGGTCACGCGTGCGCAGTGACCAGCCGTCGCGCTCCTCGGCAATGCGCCCATTGCCGGGCGTCAGGAACGGTTCCAGCGCCAGCACCAGGCCATCGTCCAGGCGGCGTTGGTCGCGCGGGTTGTACACATTCACCACATCGCTGGGGTATTCGTGCAGCTTGCGGCCGATGCCGTGGCTGGCCAGCTCCACCACCGTGTTGTAGCCGCGCTGCGCCGCCTCGCCTTCCATCGTGCGGCCCAGGTCGCTGATCAGGTTGCCAGCTTTGGCCGCATTAAGCGTCTTTTTCAGCGTAGCCTGCGTGGCTTCCAGCAGCGCCTTCACTTCTGGGCTGGGTTTGCCGATGGATATAGATGCGCCGGTATCGGCATAGAAGCCGCCCTTTTCGGCGGAGACATCCACATGCACCAGATCGCCCAGCGCCAGCACATGCGCGCCAGGGATGCCGTGGGCGATCACCGGCGAAACGCTGATGCAGGTCGCCCCCGGAAACTGGTACATGGCCTGCGGTGCAGACTTCGCTCCCTGGGCTTCCAGATACGCACGGCCGATCTCATCCAGCTCCAGCGTGGTCATGCCCGGCTGTGCCGCCGCTAGCATGGTCTGCAGCGTAGCCGCACAGATCTTGCCGATGGCGCGCAGACTTTGCAGTTCTGTATCGTTCTTCACGATCATAGCTGCCAGATTATAGGGGATAAGGTGCCTACTGGCGGCTGTAACGCTGCCAGTAGGCAGCAGCAACCTGATAGGTTCTGAGAGTCTTGCGCGGCTACAGTAAGCTCAATAGGAGAACAAAAAGATGGATATCCCGCGCCATTGGAGACTTAAGAAACAACGCTATTCACTCACCGGTGAGGTATGCACGCACTGCGATGCCAAGCTGTTCCCGCCGCGTGACATCTGCCCCGAATGTGGTGAGGAAGCCAAGACCCTGTTCCAGTTCAGCGGCAAGGGTCAGGTCTACTCCTACACCACCGTCTACGACGCACCCGAAGGCTATGCCGAGCAGGCACCCTACACCTTGGCCATGGTCAAGCTGGAAGAAGGCCCCCTGGTCACCGCCCAGCTCACTGACCTGGGTGAGCAGCAGCCTGCTATCGGCATGCCGGTGGAGATGGTCACCCGCCTGCTGCGCTCCGCCACGGACGAGCGCGGCATGCTCATCTACGGCTACAAGTTCCGCCCAGCCGTAGCCTAGCTACCACAGCATCCTAAAAAGGCCGCCCCGTCAGGGCGGCCTTTTTTTGACCCTTTATTGCTGGTATGTTCATCCCACGCCTCTGTCGGCAGGAGCAGGGTGCTGAGATTCTGGCCCTTCTGCACCAGTTTTGGCAAGGACGAGGCGCTGCTCATCTTCCAAGGCGCTGGTACAATTATTTTGCCCTGCCATGCGCGGTGGCTCTGGCTACAGACGTCCCCTCACTCGCAGTAGAATCCATCCCATGACCATATCCATGACTGAGCGCTGGGCCGCCTTGCCCGCTGGCGCCCAAGCTGCCCTGCACGAGCAATGGCTCGGCCTGGCGGCTGGCGGCTTGGCGTGTGGTGCGGCCATCACCTCTGCCGCGGGGTCAGGTAATCGCCCGCGGGCGCAACTACAGCTACGACCCGCCTGGGGAGCTGGCCACCCGCCAGCAGTACCCTCTGCAGCACAACCGCCTGGCGCATGCCGAGATGAATGCGCTGGCGCTGCTCACCACCGAGACTGAACACAACGCCCTCACATTATGGGCTACCCAGCACCCCTGCGCCATGTGCGCCGCGGCGGCCATCGCTTTCACCGATGTTGGCAATGTGGTCTATCTGGCAGATGACCCTTCGGATGACTCGTCGCTCGAAGTGCGCCTGCGCCGCCGTGATGGCATTGCCTACCAGGCGTTTGGCGAGCCCTTGTGGTGGGCGGTGTCCAATCTGCTCTTCTTATACCTACCCACCGCGCTGCATGGTGTGCATAGCGGCCTCATTCGCATGAACACGGCTCGTTATCCTGCGTTGGTGCAGCTCACGCTCAAGCTGGCGCAAGCCAAGCGACTGCACGAACCTGCACTGAGCGGGGTGGCGCTACCCGATGCGCTAGAACCCTTTGCCGCTGAGCTTGAAACGGCAGCCGCCGCCGTACCAAAGGAGTAGGCCATAGAACAATTCATTAAGGATCGCTTTAACGACGCCATCTTGCAGGAGGCGGCTCAATGCTACGGCGTTGAGGCAGCCGATGTCAAAATGTTGGATAGTTTTGAGAGTTTTATCTTCGAGTTCCCGCGAGATGGTAAGGAATACATCTTGCGCATTGGCCACAGCCACCGCCGTAACCAGACCCTGATCGAGGGCGAAACCGAGTGGATCAATTACCTAGTTGCCGGTGGGGTATCGGCGGCGCAAGCCATCCAGTCGCAGAACAACAAACTGGTCGAGCCGATCCCGGATGGGCACGGCGGCGATTTCCTTGCGGTGACCTTCGTCAAGGCAGCCGGTGGGCCGCCGCGCGGCCGCTGGACGCCAACCCTGTATGAAACCTACGGCAAGACCATCGGCCGCCTGCACGCGTTGACGGTGCAGTATCCGGGCGAGCGCAAACGCCCGGAGTGGGATGACCCCGTCTTCGAATTCGTCAACAGCTTCCTGCCGGAGAGCGAGACGGCCATCAAGCAGGCTTACCGAAATGTGTGCGACTATGTGCGCACGCTGCCCAAAGATGGCCAGTCGTACGGGCTTACCCATCAGGATGCGCACGGTGGCAATCTATTCGTGGACAAGGCGGGGCGTATTACTTTGTTCGACTTTGATGACTGTGGCTACAACTGGCTGGTGAACGACATTGCCATGGTGCTGTTTTACATCGCCAGCACGGAGCAGGACAAGGCGGGCTTTACGGCAGAGTTCATGCCGCATTTCCTGCGCGGCTATGCTCAAGAGTATAGATTGGCCCCACACTGGCTGCGCGAGATGCCACACTTCATGAAAATTCGCGAGATCGAACTCTTTGCCGTCATCCACCGGGATTTTGATATCGACAACATCGGGGATGGCTGGATCGCCAGCTTCATGCGCGGCCGCCGGGAGCGCATCGAGGCGGGGCTGCCCTACATTGAGTTTGACTTTAGCACCCTGGAGCCGCTGCTGGCCTGAAATCTCCACCCAGGCGGAACAATTTGCCGACTGCGGCTTGAACATGCCATTTCCGCCCCAGCAACTCTGCACTAACCCGCATAGCTAGAATTGCCAGCGGCTGTGTTGGATACTGCTTCCATCTTCGCACTCTATAGGAGCAGTACATGTTCAAACGCAGTATCGTAGTTTCATTGTTCTTCATCCTGGCGTTGCTGGCCGTCGCCTGTGGCGCCCCTGCGCCAGCTGCAACCCCCGCGCCGGTTACCGAGGCGCCCGCTGTGGAAGAAGCCGCCACTGAGGCTCCCGCCGCTGAGGCCGCATTCCCCGTCTCCATCGAGCACAAATACGGCAGCACCACTGTTGAAGCTGCCCCTGAGCGCATTGTGCTCGTGGGCCTCAATGAGCAGGATGCGCTGCTGGCTCTCGGTGTAGTGCCTGTTGCCTCTCGTGAGTGGTACGGCGAGCGTCCCGGCGCCATCTTTGACTGGGCACAGGATGAATTCGCTGCACTGGGTGGCGAGACGCCCGTAGTGCTCAGCGGCGGTGCACTCAACTTTGAAGAGATTGCTGCACTGGAGCCTGACATCATCATCGGTCTCTACTCCGGCCTCACCGCCGAGGAATACGCCACCCTCAGCCAGATTGCGCCCACGGTGGCTCAGCCGGTTGATTATGTTGACTGGGGCGTGCCCTGGCAGCAGGTCACGCTGACCATTGGCCAGATTCTGGGCAAGAGCGCTGAAGCTGAGGCTTTGATTGCTGACGTGGAAGCCAAGTTTGCGGCTGCCCGTGAGCAGTTCCCCAACATTCAGGGAGCTGAGGGTGTAGTGGCTACGCCCTGGGGCTATCCCACCACCTACTATGTCTATAGCTCGCAGGATTCACGCGGCCGCTTTATGAACGGCCTGGGCTTTGCCCATCCGGCGGAAGCTGATGAGTTGGCTGGGAATGAGTTTGGTGCTTCCATCTCTTATGAGCGCTTCGATATCATTGATATCGATTTCCTCGTCTGGATTGACACGCTTCCCGCCGATCTGCTGGCCAACCCGCTATACGCCAACCTGGCCATCGTGCAGGATGGCCGTGTGCTCTATCTAGAGAACACCAACCCGGTCTACGATGCGCTCAACTTCTCCACCGTGCTAAGCATTCCTTTCGCCATCGAAGAGCTCACCCCGGCGCTGGAGCAGCTCAACCAGACCTTGGGCAACTAAGCGCCAGTTTCAAAGAAACACCAAACAGCCCGCAGCATTGCTGCGGGCTGTTTTGTTGCGGGGATCGGCCAACTACATTGCTGGCCTGCTGCGCTTGACGCTGATTCTTGCGTATGCTAGTATCCGAATCGACTGGAATGGATGTTCTGAAAACTATGAAAATCAAGCGTTCGTTGTTGTTTCTCGCCGTGATCTCGGCGCTGGCCTTGGCGGCCTGCACGCGCTCCGCCTCGACCGACCCGGTCGGCGTGCCCACCGAGGACCCGCTGGTGTCCATTTTTAACACCATGGCTACCCAGACGGCGCTGGCAGCACAAGACAAGACGGGTGTGCAGCCCACCTTGGAAGTGACTGCCACGCCTTTGTTTGGCAGCACGGCCACCATTGAGGCCAGCCCTACACCGGAGGCCACGCCCACCACTACACCGGCGCCTATCACGCAGCTGGCCGTGCCCAGCAGCTACACCCTGCATGAAGGTGAATGGCCGTATTGCTTGGCGCGCCGCTTTGACATCAACCCGGATGCGCTGCTCTCGGCCAATGGCCTTAATCAGGACAATGCCAACAGCCTCAGCGTGGGCACCACCATCACCATTCCCAGTGGGGTGGGCAGCTTCGGCGGTGAGCGCTCCCTGCGCGCCCACCCGGCCACCTATGTGGCTTCGGGCGCTGACACCTTCTACAGCATCGCCTGCGCCTTTGGCGATGTATGGCCAGAGCACATTGCCGAAGCCAACGGCATGACGCTGGACCAGGCATTGGTTGGCGGCACACAGTTGCATATTCCTTGATTTGTAGACTCCTAACCATAAAACAAAGGGCTGGTTTTTCCAGCCCTTTTGTTTTGCCAACTGTGTTAAAAACAAGACGCATGCCTTCTCAATCCCCACGTTGGTTACGCAGTTGGTTGCTGCTGTGCGCCCTCGGCGCCTTGGTGGCTATCGGCCTGGTATTCGCCCAGCCTAGCCAGGAAGCTACCACGCGCCTGCTCGGCCTCTCGCCGGCGCGCTGGGCGCTGGTGGGCCTGCTGCTGGCTGTAGCGGCGGGCGCGGCATGGCTGGCACGCAGCCAGGCCCAGCTTGAAGCGCTGGCGCAGCGAGTAGCTAACAAGCTCACCCTGCTGAATGTGTTGATTGGTTTGGCCGGCCTTGTTTTTGTTGTTGCCTTGTATGTAGTCTTCTTTAGTTTGCAGATCACGGATACGTTTGCCCAGGCACGCTTGCTGCGCGTGCTACCGCTCACCGCCTGGGTTGCCTGGGCTAGCGCTTGGGCGCTGATGTGCTGGCCACGCCTGCGCCGGCCCAGTAGCTGGGTTGGCGAAGGCGCAGTCCTGCGCGCCGCATGGCCGGCCCTGTTGGTGATCGCTGCCGTGGTGGCCGTGATGCTGCTGACCGGCTTGGGGTTGACGCCGGACCGCACCGGCTGGGACACCCCCGGCGCGCCGGTACTCAATACGCAAGTGCTGTTGGCCTGGTGCGCGGCGGTACTGGCAGCCAGCCTGGCGGGCTGGGCCGCACGCCGCTTCGGCTGGCGGCCAACGCGGCTGGATCTGCTGGCTGCGCTGGGTATCTGGTTGCTGGCCGTGGTGCTGTGGAGCGCGCAGCCGCTACGCCCTACGCATTTCTCGCCCGCACCCAGCGCGCCCAATTGGGAGTATTACCCCAACTCCGATGCCGCCACTTTGGATGTGGCTGCCCAGAGCCTGCTGGTGGGCAATGGCCTCTCGCACATTACTGAGAAGCCGCTGTATTCCGTTTTCCTGACCGGGCTGCATGCCATTGCCGGGCAGGAGTATGCCGTGGTGGTCAATGCCCAGATCCTGTTCGTGGCCTTGTTCCCGGTAGCCCTCTACTTTATCGCCGCACAGTTGCAGCATCGCTTTTCGGGGTTGCTGCTGGCGGTGATCATCATCTTGCGTGAGATCAACACGCTGGTGCTTTCCAACCGCATTTTGGTCTCACATTCCAAGTTACTGATGACCGATCTGCCCGCCGCCTTAGGCATCGCAGCCTTCACCTGGCTTGTGCTGCACTGGCTGCAGCACAAGCCGCATAGCCCGCGCACCGCACTAGGGGTGGGGGCGGCGCTGGGCTTGCTGCTACTGCTGCGCTCGCAAACGTTGATATTTTTACCCTTCCTTGTGCTGCTGGCGCTGGTGCGCACACTGCCCAACTGGCGCAGTTTCGCCAGTTGGCGGGCACGCTTGCCGCTGGCCGGTGCGCTGCTGCTGGGCTTCGCCCTAGCCGCCGTACCCTGGATGCTGCGCAACGGCCTGCGCACGGGTGAGTTCGGCTATTCGCAACCCTATCAGATGCTGTACATGGCGCGCCAGTACAACCTCACGCCTGAGGACAATGATCCGGGCTTTGATGTCGAGACCACATCTGTGGACGACTATGTTGCGCTGGGTTCGGCCAATGTGCGCCAGTTTGTGCTTGAACACCCCGCTGAAGTAGCGCGCTTTATCACCGCTCATTTCTTACATAATGAGGTGGCTTCGTTCCTTGCATTGCCTGCGCGCTTTGACTTCACCGAGCGCGCCGTGGAGTTTTACAACTTGCGCCCGTACTGGCCGGAGCGCGAAGGCCAGCTATGGGCTGAGTGCTGCTCCCTGTCGGCGTATATTGATGGCACGCCGTACTGGGCAGGCTGGAACGGTGTGCTGCCGCCTGACCTCGTCTGGCCGTTGGTGTTAACTATTGCGTTTGTGGCTTTAGGGATCGGCGCCGCTTGGCGTAAGCTGGGGTGGCTCACCCTGGTGCCGCTCGGTGTGCACCTGCTCTACAGTGCTAGCACCGCGCTGGCGCGCGTCTCCGGTTGGCGCCTGATTCTGCCCGCAGATTGGGTCATTCTTCTTTTCTATTGCATCGGCATCGGCCAGCTCACCCTGTGGGCAGGGCGCTATTTGTTCGGCGTTGTGGTCAGGCATGTGCCCGCCGAACCTGCGGCTCCTGCCGTTAGCGGCTGGCTGACACCCAGGCTGCTGGGCGCTGCGGCGCTGGCCTTGCTGGCGGGCGCCTTCATCCCCTTGGCGGAGTTGGTTGTGCCCAACCGCTATGCTGATATGGATAATGCTGCAGCCATACAGCATCTGCAAAGCTCGCCTGTGTTGGCGGCCAGCGACTTTGACCCGGCCAGCTTTGCCGCCCAGCCTGGCGCAGCACTGTACTGGGGCCGCGCCCTGTACCCACGCTACGCCTGGGCTAGCACGGATGGTGAGGGCCTGCCCTTCAACCATCTTGAATTCCGTCTGGTGGGGCCAGAGGGCCATTTGCTGATGGCGCTGCCTGGCCCCGTACGCGCCTTCCCCAACGCAGCCGAGGTCATCGTGCTGGGCTGCACTTCGCCAGAAGGCTTTCGCGCGGCTGCGGTAGTCTTTATGGGGGGCGAGGCCAAAGACTTGCTGGCCGCAGATGCCAGCAGCCTTAACTGCGCCGCGTTGCCCTAAGCGGCGGTAGGTATAATTTGCCTTGCGCTTCGGCAAAGAGGCGCACGTTTATGTCTGTTCTGCTTATCAATCCCAATCTGGTTGCCCAACGCAACGATCCGCTGACCACCGGCATCGTCTATATGCCCATCAGTCTGGCCTATTTGGCCGCCAGCCTGCGCGCCGCTGGCCATGCTGTCAGCGTGCTGGATGCGTATGCCGTCGCGCCGCGCCAGGCGCGCAACGAAGGCAACTTCTATGTTTACGGCTTGCGCCCGGCCGAATTGCTGGCGCAGATTCCGGCGGAGACGCAGGCAATCTTTGTCTACGCCATTAACCTCACCAATCACATGTCCACGCTTGCTATGGTGCGCGCCGCCCGCCAGGCTGCACCCGATGCCACCGTAGTGGTGGTTGAGAATACACAAGCCGTTACCGCCTACGCACTCACGCATGTGGCGGCTGAGTTCTATGCGGCCGGTGCGCACTACATCCTCACCGGGGAGCCGGAACGCCGCGCCCAACGTCTGTTGGCCGCGCTGCAGGCGGGCGACGCGCAGGCTATCCGCGCCATCGATGGGGTGGGCGGGCCGGATTTCTATAACTTGCCGGCGGGCTTCATGGATGAAGCTGAGCTCAGTGCTTTACCCTTCCCGGCGTGGGATCTCTTCCCGCTGCAAAATTACTGGCAGCTAGGCTTTGCCCACGGCCCGCTCTCGGCCAAGCGCTACCTGCCGCTGCTCACCTCGCGCGGCTGCCCGTACCCGTGTGGCTTCTGCGTGGTGCCAGCCACCAACCGCCAGCGCTGGCGCCCGCGCATGCCACTCAACGTGGTGGACGAGATCGAGCACTTTCAGCGCACGCTGGGCGTAAGCGAGTTCCATATTGAGGACCTCGACCCCACCATCTCTGACGAGCGTATCCGCGCCATCTGCGCCGAGATCCTGCGGCGCGGCCTCAAGATCACCTGGAAGATCGCTGCCGGCACCAAGGTCGAGACGATGCAGGATGAAGACACGATCGACCAGATGGCCGCCGCAGGCTGCCGCTATATTTCGATCTCGCCCGAAACCGGCTCGCCGCGGCTGCTCAAGCTGATGCGTAAGCCGTTCAACCTCAAGCATGCCGTGCGCCTGGTCAAGCGCATGAACCAGGTGGGCATTCGTTCGCAGGCCTGCTTTGTGCTCGGCTACCCGGGCGAGACCCCCGAAGACTTGCAGATGACCTGGGACCTGGTGCGTGATCTCACCCGCGTGGGTGTTGACGAGGTGGCGCTGTTTATCGTCACGCCGGTACCAGGCTCTTCTATATATGAGCAGTTCCAGGGCTACGACAATCTGTCTGAGCTCAATTTCAGCCCCACGTGGCGGCAAGACTATCAGGCGCTGGCCTCCTTCCGCTTCCGCCTGTATGCCAGTTTCTTGCTGTGGAAACTGCGTTATCATCCTTTTAAGCTTTTGTCGCAGCCGTTCAACTTTTTGCGCCGCAAGTTCCAAACCAAGATGGAGATGGTGCCGTACCGGGCGCTGGCTCTGCGCTGGTTTGCACGCTAACCCATGCCCACCAAACGCCCCTCTGCCCGCTCCGCTCGCATCGCTGTGGCCATTCCCTGCCACAATGAAGCTGCCACCATTGCCAAGGTGGTGAGCGATTTCCGCAAGAACCTGCCGCGCGCAAAGGTGTATGTGTTTGACAACGCCTCCACCGACAACAGCGCCGAGCTGGCGCGCAAGGCGCGCGCCGACGTGCGCCATGTGGGCCAGCTCGGCAAAGGCAACGTCATTCGCGCCATTTTTGACCAGTTGGACGAAGACGTCATCGTGATGGTGGACGGTGACGATACCTATTACGCCGAAGATGTGAACACAGTATTGGCTCCGGTGCTGGATGACATTGCCGATATGTCTGTGGGCCACCGCATGGATGGCGCTACCGACGCCAACATGAAGCGCCTCAACCAGCTGGGCAATCGCATGATCGTAGCCTACATCAACCGCCTCTTCGGCACACAATTTGAAGATGTGCTTTCCGGCTACCGAGCCTTCAACCGCCGCTTTATTGAAAGCGTGCCGGTGCTGACCAGCGGCTTCGAAGTCGAGACCGAGATCACCATCCAGGCGCTGGCTGAGGGCCTGCACATTGTGGAAGTGCCTACGCGCTACCGCAGCCGCCCGGCGGATAGCAGCTCCAAGCTGCGCCCCTTTGCCGATGGCTACCGCATCGTGCTGACCGCTGCCATACTGCTGCGTGACCATCGCCCGCTGCGCCTCTTCGGCGCTATCGCGCTGCTCTTTTGGGTGCTGGCGCTGGTAGCTGGCATCCTGCGCTTGTTCAGCTTTGCAGGGCAGGGCAGCCTGCCAGACAGCATTCTGGGCGGCGTGGTGCTTCTGGGCGTGCCCACGGGCCTGATGGCGCTCGGCATCGGTCTTTCACTTAATGCTATTAACACCCGCTTTGCGGGTATCAAGACCTATCTAAGGCGAAGTAAATAATGCTAAACAACGTTGAAGCCTATAAAGCGCTGCTGGAGGACGTAAAGTGCAACCTGTGTGGGGCCGATGACTATGAAGTGGTCTACCCGCCGCGCTACGAAGACGCCAAACCCGAAGAGATTGCCAATACTTTCCGCTCCTCCGGGGATGAAGTATTGCTGGACCAACTGGTGCGCTGCAAGCAGTGCGGCCTGATGTACCTCACCCCGCGCCTGCGCGCCGATGTGGTGATTGACGGCTATAGCGCTGGCACGGACGAGATGTTCGTCTCGCAGGCTGCGGGCCGCGAGCGCACCTTTGCCGGTTCGCTCAAGCTCATCGAGCGCATGCGCCCGCAGCGCGGCACGCTGCTGGATGTGGGCACCGCCGGTGGCTCCTTCATGGCCGTGGCGCAGCGCGCCGGCTGGCAGGTGGCGGGCTGCGAGCCCAACCGCTGGATGTCCGACTGGGCCAAGCAGCACTACGGCCTCGATGTGGTGCCCGGCACGATCGAAGATATGAAACTGGCCGATGCCAGCTTTGACGTGGTGAGCTTGTGGGATGTGCTCGAGCACACGCCGGACCCCAAGGCTACGCTGCGCGAGTGCATTCGCGTGCTGAAGCCGGGTGGCCTGCTGGTGGTCAACTATCCTGATATTCATTCCCTGGTGGCGCGCTTGATGGGGCGTCGCTGGGTCTTCCTGCTCTCGGTGCATCTGTATTACTTCACCATCCCCACACTCACTCGCCTGCTCAATGAGCTTGGCCTGGAGCTGCGCGTGCAGCGCGCTCACTGGCAGAGCCTGGAGCTGGGCTATGTCCTCTTCCGTATGGAAGCCTATGTGCGCCCCATCGCCCGCGCCGCGGGTTGGGTGGTGAAGCGCCTGGGCATGCAGCACTGGCAAATCCCGTATTGGATGGGCCAGATGCTGGTTGTGGCGGAGAAGAAATAATTCAGCGTATCAGGCTGTCTAGGTTATGGAGTAAGACCCTTGTCTAATAAAGAAAAGATCGTTGTGCTGGGAGCCGGTGTCGGCGGCCTGGCGGCTGGTTACTTCCTGGCGCGCACAGGTAAATATGATGTCACCGTGCTGGAGAAAGAAGCCGTGATTGGCGGCCTGTGTGGCAGCTTTGAGCACGATGGCTTCGTGCTGGATTATGGCGCACACAAGCTTTACTCCATCATCCCCGGTGTGCTTGATGAAGCCACGTCTCTGATGGGCGATCGTCTCATTCAGCTGCCCAAGAAGAATCGTCTGTATCTCGAAGGCAAGCTGCTCGATTACCCCCTGAAGCTGGGCAATCTGGCCCAGGCCTTGGGGCCAATACGCTTCCTACAGATCGGTTTTGGCTATGGCATTGAGGTGCTTAAGGGCATTTTCAATCGCACGGCACCGGGCTCCTACAAAGACTACATCATTCGCCGCTTCGGCCGGCCAACCTACGAGCTGGTCTTTGAGCCGCTGGCGGATAAGGTGTGGGGCGACCCGGCCACCTTGCATCCGGAGATGGCACGCACGCGCCTGCCCGCCTCTGGCGGCATGGAGCTGGTGCTGAAGCTGCTCGGCCTCAAGAAGGAGACCGCAGACACCAACGCTGAGTTCTTCTACTATCCCAGGGCGGGCTTCGGTGACTGGCCGCAGGCGTTGGCCGAAGGCATTGCTGCCCACGGCGGCCGCGTGCTCACTGGCGTCGATGTGCAAGCGCTGGAGATGCAAGACGGCCGCGTGCACAGTGTCAAGACCGCCATCGCCGGCACGCCGCAGAGCTTTGCCAGCGATTACCTTGTGTCCTCACTGCCGCTGCCGCTGATCGGCCGCATGGTGTTTGGCAACGCAGATGAAACCTTCAACCAGGCCGTCACTGGCTTGCAGTTCCGCCATCTCATCATGGTGTATGTGTGGGTCAAGCGCCCCCTGGTAATGGAAGACCAGTGGGTCTTCTTCCCGCAACGCAACGTGGTCTTCAGCCGCTTGTTCGAGCAGAAGCAGATGAACCCGGCCCTTGGCCCGGCCGACCGCACCGTGGTCACCGCTGATTTCACCGCCGCCGAGGGCAGCGCCTTGTGGCAGGCCAGCGATGCTGAGCTCACTCAGCAGGTCATCGATGGCATGGTCAAGACCGGCCTCATCCGTGCAGACGAAGTAACCAACAGCCTGGTGATCCGCAAGCACAACTTCTACCCGCGCTATGACCTCGGCTATGCTGAGCGCATGAAGCTGGTGAGCGATAAGCTGCGCCAGGTGCCCAATCTGCTCACCACCGGCCGCATTGGCATGTACAACTACAATAATTCAGACCACTGTGCAGACATGGGCCGCTTCATTGCCGAGCATCTGGCGGCGGGCGAAGCCGCGCCGGATATCTGGCGTGCGCTGGAGCAGCGTGTGGCTGACTACAAGATCGTAGACTAATGGCCACGTATAAAACCATCAGCAGCGAGCTTGCCTACCGCGGCCAGAAATTCTCGGTGCGCCGAGACATCCTCGAGACCAGTGATGGCCGTGAGGCCATCTACGATACGGTAGTGCACATCGGCGCGGTGTCGATGGTGCCGGTGGATGCGGATGGCAAGATCCTGCTGGTGCGCCAGTACCGCCACTCCACCGGCAAGCAGCTCCTGGAGCTGCCAGCCGGTACGCTGGAGCCAGGTGAAG
Organism: uncultured Anaerolineaceae bacterium; assembly: GCA_964623375.1. Classification (GTDB taxonomy): domain Bacteria; phylum Chloroflexota; class Anaerolineae; order Anaerolineales; family UBA11579; genus JAMCZK01. The sequence goes on along the minus strand of CAZUTS010000024.1, from coordinate 684 downwards.
CCGCGGAGGTGACCGCCCAGCGTGAGCTGCGCGAAGAGATTGGCATGGGCGCCGGCGTGCTTACGCTGCTGGCCGAGTTTTACCTGGCGCCCGGCTACTCCACCGAGCGTATGTGGATCTACCTGGCACAGGAGCTGGTGCCGGATGCGCTGCCGCCAGACCAGGATGAAGACCTGGAAGTGGTGCGCCTGAGTTTGGAAGAATGCCTGGCAGCGATTGGCAGCGGTGAGATCGAAGATGCCAAGACAATGCTGGGCTTATATATGGCCCAACGCGCCCTGGCGGCGGAATAGGGCAGCCTGCTTGACAAGTCTTGATTGTCTGCCAAAATCCCGTTATAATCTTGTTCGAATTCCCCCAGTACACTTTTTGGTTACAACTTTTATATTCCATCCTCTTTGCAGACATACCTAGTCCTGTACCATTCGGGGCGTTAGGCAGCTAAGCGTACGCGTGTATATCCACCTTTTCATTTACCAGAGACAAGACCCATGAATATTCTAGAACTTGAAACAACTTCCTTGAATGACCTGCGCAAGCAAGCCAAAGACCTTGGCGTGGAACGTGCTGCCCGCCTGAAGCGCGAAGACCTGGTGATTACCATCGCCCAGGTGATGGCCGGCAAGCAAGGCCGCGAGGTGCGCGGCGGCATCCTCGAGATCATGAACGAGGGCGTGGGCTTCC
>CAZUTS010000023.1:0-18247 GCA_964623375.1 uncultured Anaerolineaceae bacterium | reverse complement strand
GACCTGCGCAAGAAGATGTTCGAGCACCTGCAGAACCTCTCGCTGTCGTACTACAACCGCACCCCGGTGGGCTGGATCATCTCGCGCGTCACCTCAGATTCAGACCGTGTAGCCGAGTTGGTGACCTGGGGCATGTTGGACACCACCTGGGGCATCATGAACATCATCACCGCCATGTACTTTATGGCCATCATCAACTGGAAGCTGGCGCTGATCGTGTTTGCCTGTATTCCGGTGCTGATCGTGGTGGCGTCCTGGTTCCAGAAGAAGATCATCAGGGAATACCGTGAGGTGCGCAAGATCAACTCGCGCATCACTGGCGCCTACAACGAGAACATCACCGGCGTACGCGTGGTCAAATCCTTGGGGCGTGAGGTTGCCAACCTGGATGAGTTCAGCGGCACTACGGGCGAGATGTACAAGGCTGGCTTCCGCGCCGCCTGGCTCTCGGCCTTGTTCCTGCCGGTGGTGCAGATCATCACCGCTATCTCGCTGGGCAGCATCATCTGGTACGGCGGCATCCAAACCGAGTTTGGCGGCATGACCCTGGGTGGTATCCAGGCCTTCATCGCCTACATGACCTTTATGCTGTTTCCGATCCAGGAGATGGCGCGCGTGTATGCCGAGCTGCAGCACGCTGTGGCCTCCGCCGAGCGCATCTTCTCGATGATCGATGCGGTGCCCACTGTGATCGACCTGCCTGGCGCCAAGGACCCCGGCACCATCAAGGGCGACATTGTCTTTGAGGATGTGCGCTTTGCGTACGACGATGCGCCGGATGAAGCCGTGCTGTCTGACTTCAATCTGCATGTCAAGCAGGGCGAGAATATCGCCCTGGTGGGGCCAACCGGCGGCGGCAAGAGCACCATCGTAAACCTCATCTGCCGCTTCTTTGAGCCCACGCAGGGCCGTATCCTCATCGGTGGCACGGATTACAAAGACTTCACCCTGCACGGCATCCAGTCACGCATCGGCGTGGTGCTGCAAACGCCGCACCTGTTCTCTGGTACGATTCGCGAGAACATTCGCTACGGCAAGCTGGATGCCAGTGATGCTGAGGTGGAAGAGGCTGCCAAGCTGGCCGGTGCGCATACCTTTATCCTCGATCTGGACGGCGGCTACAGCGGCCAGGTGGGCGAGGGCGGTAACCTGCTCTCGGTGGGCCAGAAGCAGCTTATCAGCCTGGCGCGTGCCGTGCTGGCCAATCCCGAATTCTTTGTAATGGATGAAGCCACCAGCTCAGTAGACACGCTCACCGAGGCGCTGATTCAGCAGGGCATGGAAACGATGATGAAGGACCGTACCAGCTTTATCATCGCTCATCGCCTCTCGACCATCAAACGCGCCGACCGTATCCTAGTCATCGAAGGCGGCCAGATCGCTGAGATGGGTAGCCACAGCCAGTTGATGCGCCAGAAGGGCCACTACTACAACCTGTACACCCAGCAGTTCCGTGAGGAGCTGACCGACAAGCAAGACCCCTTCCTGACAGGGCGGCCTGCTCCGGCAAGCTAAACGTAAAAAAGAGCCAGTGCTGTGCACTGGCTCTTTTTTTAGAATCGCACCAACCTCACACAACACTAAGCCCGCACATTAGGTTTGCTGCTCCGGCAGGGCATAATATTCATGCTTTCATCCTTCATCCCTCAGCATTCATCCTTCGCAAACTATGGACCCCTACGAGAACTACGAACCGCCGTTGCTGCCAGACCCAGAGGACCCGCAGCCAACTGCTACCCCGCCTGCAACACCGTCTCCGCGCCCCTTGCCCCCTGTGGCTGCGCGCCCGCGGCCAGCCGCGCCCATCACCTCGCGTGAGCTGGCCGGGCGCACTACCTTGGAGGCGACGCGAGCCTCACGGCCCGCTCCCCGCGGCGGCCGCGGCTGCCTGCCGGTGCGCCTGCTCCTGCTGCTGGTGGTGGCAGCCGCTGCTTACCTGCTCACTCCGCTGCCCAACAACTTGCTTATCATGGGTATTGACCGCGCGCCAGACGGCACCGATATTGGCCGCAGCGATACGATGATCCTGATCAGTGCGCGCCCGCTGGCTGGCCGCATCGAGATGCTCTCTATCCCGCGAGACCTGTGGGTGCCCATCCCCGGCTACGGTGAGAACCGCATCAATGCCGCCCACGCCTTTGGCGAGGGTGCCAAGACTGGCGGCGGCCCGCGGCTGGCGCTGGAAACGATACGCAGCAACTTCAACATCAGCGTCCGCCACTACTTGCGCATCCGCTTGGCGGGCTTTCCCGCCGTGGTGGATGCGCTGGGTGGTGTGTCCATCACGCTGGATGCCCCCACGGCAGGCTATCCCGCAGGCACGCATCACTTGAATGGCACGCAGGCGCTGGCCTTCGTGCGCGATCGCAGTAGCGATGACTTCTTTCGCATGGCGCACGGTCAACTTTTCATTGTTGCTGTTGGCAAGAAGATGCTCAACCCACTTGAATGGTTTCGCATTCCTGGTGCGCTGATTGCACTCAATCAAGCTGTGGATACCAATTTGCCCATCTGGTTGTGGCCGCGCTACGCGGTTGTGTTTCTGCGCGCCATCGTTTTTGATGGTTTGCACGCGGTTACCTTGCCGCGTGAAGCGGTAACACCGTGGGTGACCAGCGGCGGCGCGCAAGTGTTGCTGCCCAACTGGAATTTAATTCTGCCGCTACTCAAAGAAATGTTTTCAGTCTTCTAAAAAATTTTGTTTTGTAGAATTTAAAATGACAAGAGTGAAAAATTTTCTCTAAAACACACTTTTTGACATTTTTTAGACATACAAAACATTTTTCGTACATTTTTATACGCAGTTTTGCACACGTTTTACACATGCACAGTCATATACTTTTGTATCACGCTAACTGTTTCAGTTAGTGCACTCGTGGAAGGAGAACCACACATGGCTGTTGCAAAGAAGAAAGCTGCTGCAAAGAAAAAGGTTGCCAAGAAGACCGTCAAGAAGGCGGCGAAGAAGGTAGCCAAGAAGACGATGAAGAAGGTTGCCAAGAAGACCGTCAAGAAGACTGTCAAGAAGGCCGCCAAGAAAGCTGCCAAAAAGTAGCTTTTCTATGTTGTCGCAAAGAAGCGGCGCAACCTGCGCCGCTTCTTTGTTTTAACTTTGCGTCATAATACGTGTATGACCAATATCCATCCCAAGCTGCCACTGATTGATCTGCACCGCCATCTGGATGGCAGCGTGCGTTTGCAAACCATCCTTGACCTTGGCCGAGAGCACAATCTGCCGTTGCCTGCCTGGGAGTTGGATAGCCTGCGCCCGCATGTGCAAGTGCAGGAGGCACAGCCCGGCTTGATGGAATTCATCGCTCGCTTCAAGTGGATGGTGGGCGTATTGGTGGACTATGCCGCCGCGGAGCGCATTGCCTACGAAAACCTGCTCGACGCGCACGCCGAGGGCATTGACTATATCGAGCTGCGCTTCAGCCCGGCCTTCATGGCTAGCCCCCACGGACTGGACGCAACCGAGCTGTGCGCCGCCGTGGCCGAAGGTGTGCGCCGTGGCGTAGCCGACACCGGCGTCAAGGCCAACCTCATCGGCATCATTAGCCGCCATAATGGGGCTGAACAAGGTATGGCCGAGCTTCAAGCCCTATTGGCCAACAAGCAGCACCTCGTCGCCCTGGACCTGGCTGGCGATGAGGGCAACTTCCCCGGCAGCCTGTTCGTTGAGCACTTCCGACTGGCGCGCGAGGCTGGCTGGCACATTACCGTGCACGCGGGTGAGGCGGCTGGCGCTGAGAGCATCTGGCAGGCCGTGCATGAGCTGGGCGCTACCCGCATTGGCCATGGCGTGCGCGCGAACGACGATCCGTCACTGATTGAATACCTGGCAGAGCACCGTATAGGGGTAGAGGCCAACCTCACCAGTAACGTGCAGACCAGCACGGTGCCAAACTATGCCGCCCATCCGCTCAAGGCCCAGCTGGAAGCTGGCGTACTGGGCACGATCAACTCAGATGACCCCGGCATTAGCGCCATCACCTTGCCCTATGAATATGACGTAGCTGCCCCGCAAGCCGGGCTGACCCTGGAGCAGATCCACCAGGCTCAACGAAACGCACTGGAGCTGGCCTTCCTGCCAGATAACGAAAAAGCCGAGTTGCTGCATACCAAGGAGGCTTAAAAATGAACGTGCTCATCACCGGCGGCAGCGGCCTGATTGGCCGCCGCCTGGCGGCTAGCCTGGCGGCGGAAGGCAGCCAGGTCACCATCCTCAGCCGCAACCCTGAGCGCATCAGCGGCCTGCCCGCTGGCGTACAGGTCGCCGCCTGGGACGGCCGCACTGCGGCCGGTTGGCAGGCGCACGCCGATGCGGCCGATGCCATCGTTAACCTGGCTGGCGCCAGCATCAAAGGTGAGGGTTTTCTGCCCAGCCGCTGGACGCCCAAGCGCAAGCAGCTAATCCTCGAGAGCCGCGTGCAGGCTGGCCAGGCGGTGATGGAAGCCTTGCGCGCGGCACCCGCCAAACCGCGCACACTGCTGCAGGCTTCCGCCGTGGGGTACTACGGCCCGCACGGTTCGGAGCCGGTAGCCGAGGATGCCCCAGCCGGCACAGACTTCCTGGCCGGCGTGTGCCAGCAATGGGAGGCCAGCACGCAGGAGGCCGAGAGCCTCGGCGTGCGCCGCGTAGTGCTGCGCACGGGCCTGCCCCTGACGCTGGAGGGCGGGGCGTTCCCGTTGCTGGTGCTGCCGTTCCGCCTCTTTGCGGGTGGCTGGTTTGGCAACGGGCAACAGTACTATCCCTGGATCCATATCGAAGACTACATCGCCGCGTTGCACTTCCTGATCACCACCGAGCGCACCAAGGGTATCTTCAACATCAGCGCGCCGTACCCTCAGCCCAACCGTGAGTTCGCCGCCACGCTGGGGCGCGTGATGCGCCGCCCCAGCTGGCTGCCCGCGCCGCGCTTCGCCCTGGAGCTGGCCCTGGGTGAGGTGTCCACCGTGGTGCTAGATGGGCAGCGGGCGGTGCCCATGCGTCTTTTGCAGTCTGGCTTCAACTTCACCTATCCGGAGCTTGGGCCTGCGCTGCAAGACTTGCTGAAGCGTCACTAGTCAGACGAATTTTTGATAGCAGTTGAACATAGGGTTCGCACAATAACCTAGATTATTGCTGTCTGCGCTCCTACACTTGAGTTGATTCAACATACATATCTAAACAGGAGCAGCATGGCTACGATTGGTTTGTTTTTTGGTTCCTCCACGGGTAACACCGAGTCTGCCGCAGAGCGCATTCAGCAACTCCTGCAGGCGGCCGGTCATGAAGTGAACCTTCTCAACGTATATTCCGAGGCGATCAAGAGCATGGAGCAGTACGAGTACCTCGTGCTCGGCATCCCCACCTGGGATATCGGTGAAATTCAGGAAGACTGGAAGAACGTGTGGGACGAGCTGGATACGCTCGATTTGGCTGGCAAGAAAGTGGCCCTCTTCGGCCAGGGTGACCAGCGCGGCTACCCGGCCACCTTCCAGGACTGCATCGGCCTGCTGGGGCGCAAAGTGCGCGAGCGCGGCGCCACGCTGGTGGGCTTCATGTCCACCGAGGGCTTTGAGTTTGATGAGTCTCTGGGTTTGGAAGATGGCAAGTTCATGGGCCTCTCCCTGGATGACGACAATCAGCGCGATCTGACCGAAGGCCGCATTGTGGCCTGGGTCCCGCAGGTCATCGCCGAATTCGGCATCTAGCCCTCGGCTAATCGTTAACATAAAAAAACGCCAGCATATGCTGGCGTTTTTTGCTTCTGTTTCCGCGGCTAATTGTTGCGGCGTCCCATGCCCAGCACGAGCGAGGCGTAGTACAGCAGTTGCATCACCGCAGTGATCAGGGCGGCCACATAGGTAAGGGCGGCAGCATTGAGCACGTTGTTCACGCCGCTGCTTTCCTCTTGGCTGGTGATGATGCCTGCATCGGTCAGCAGGCGGCGGGCACGCGCCGAGGCATCGAATTCCACCGGCAGGGTAGCAAGGGCGAATACGGCACCACCGGCAAACACGATCACGCCCAGCCAGGCCAATTCTGTAAAGTTGAGTGCAAAGCCTGCCATGAGCAGGATCCAGCCCAACCAGGAACCGATGTTGACCATCGGCACTAGGGCAGCGCGCAGGCGCAGCGGGCCGTAATCCTCGCGGTCTTGCATGGCATGGCCCAACTCATGGGCCGCAATCGCCAGCGCCGCCACAGAGGTGCTCTGGCCCACGCCTTGCGAGAGGCGCAGCGTCTTGCTGCGCGGGTCGTAGTGGTCGCTCAGGCGGCCAGCCACCTGCTCAATGGTCACATTGAGCCCGCCGCGCTGGGCCAGCTTCTGGGCGGCCTGTGCGCCGGTCAGCCCGCTGCGAGCCGCTACGCGGCTCCAGCGGTTGTAGGCCGAGTTTACGTACCACTGTGCCAGCATCATTATCAGGAAAGCTGGCACCATGAAGATCAAGTATCCGGAATTAAAGTACATTCTCAATCCTCCTAATTTCGGGTCTAGTTGTCGTTCAACAGGCGAATGGCTTCTTCCAGCTGCGGATCGCGGCCAGCGTCAATATCCTCCTGCGTCAGGGGCACAGCATAGTCAGGCTCCAGGCCCACACCATGGATTTGGCGCTCATCCGGCGTTAGCCAGCGGGCAATGGTGACGCGCACGGCACCCTGATTGTTGGAGAGCATGCGTGAGATCTGCACGGAGCCTTTGCCGTAGGTGGTTTCGCCCACCAGGGCGGCGCGCTCGTAATCCTGCAGGGCGCCGGCCAAAATCTCAGACGCGGAGGCCGAGCCACCGTTCACCAGCACCACCAGCGGCACACTGGTAGCAATGCCGCCCGGCTCTACCTCATAGGTGTAGCGCGAGCCATCGTTGTAGTCTTCCAGCAGCACTACGCCGCTGGAAAGGAATTCAGAAGTAATGTCAACCGCAGTGTCCAGGTAGCCGCCACCGTTGTTGCGCAGATCAAGGATCAGGCCGCTGGGGTTCTGTGCCATCAGCTCTTCGAGCGCGGCGTGCATATCTTCACTGGTGTCAGCGCCAAAGGTGAACAGCTGCACATAGCCGATGTTGCCTTCCAGCATTTCACTTTCTACGCTGGGCACCACGATGCGGCTGCGGATGATCGTCACGTCAAAGGGTTCTTCGCCCTCGCGGCCGATCGTCAGCACCACTGGGGTGCCGGCGGGGCCAAGGATGCGGTTCACGGCCAGGTCACTGCCAATGACCAGCATGTCTTCGCCGTCAATCGCCAGCACCTGGTCGCCGGCGCGCAGTCCGGCCGCTTCGGCCGGGGAGCCTTGCATAGGGGCGATGATGACCACATAGTCGCCACCCGTATCCACCCAGGCCCCAATGCCTTCGTAGTTGCCCTGCAGCTCCAGGTCAGCCTGGCGCAGTTGCACGGGGTCCATAAAGCTGGTGTGCTGGTCGCCCATGGCGCCTACCGCGCCATGGATGGCATCGCGCATCAACTGTTCGTAGCTGGTGTCCAAGTCAGCGGCGCCGTATTGAATGTTGCGCCAGGTCTCCCAGAAGGGCAGCATGGGTTCATAGAGCGCGTCCGGCGTGCCAGCTTCATCGGCCAGTGTGCCAGCGCTGGGAGCATCGCTAGCGGCGCTCAGGCTGGCCGGGTCGATCTCCAGCGCTTCCAGGCTGGCCATCAGCCCATCAATGGCGCCTTGAGCAAACACGCCGTCATCCACAGGCTGGTTGTAAAAGTCATAGTGCAGGATGTCGTTGACTTCCCACATGGGCTGAAACAAACTTTCCAGATCCACGGAGTCGCCCACCTGAGTGAGCACTTCAGGCTCCGTCGTGGCGGTATCCAGATAGGCTTCGGGGTTGCTGATCACGTCCGTGATCTGCGTGCGCATGGTCCAGCCCAACAAGGCCACGGTGGAAACGCAGGCGCACAAGGCAACCAGAATCAGCGCCACAAGCACGGCAACCAGCGGTTTATTTGATTTCATAGTCATTGTCCGTTCTGATGGAGGGTTCAATTGGGTAAGCGTATCACGGGCGGATTAGAGCGGTATAAAAATCACTCGTCTTGCTTGCGCAGTTCCTCCACCTTCTTGGCAAGCTCTTCCATCTTTTCGTCTTCGGTTTTGAATGGGCTTCTGGCGCCCTTGATAATGCGCCGGGCGATCTCGATTTGGCCAATGGCGCTGCCGCGGCGTGCCCCCGCATACAGTACGGCCAAAATACCAACGGCAAAGAACAACGTCAGGCAGATAACAACAATGGCGCGCTCACCCATGCGCAAATTCTACCAGCGCAGGCAAAGCCTCCAACAGCTGCTCCGGGTGCTCGATGCAGGCGTCGGCTACCTCGTGTGCTTCGGCGTGCATTTCCGCAGGGGGGTGGCCAGCCAGCACGGTGCTGGCGCCTATTGATCAACTTTTGCGCGAGCGTATTTGCCGTAGCGCAAAACGAGCATGTTCCAGCAACTCTTGCTGCTCCTGCGGATCAAGCGCCTGGCGGAACACGTGCAGCCATTCTTGCTCCACCGTAATCAGCCCATCGTTCACTGGCGGCAACAAGCCGGCCTGACGGTAGAGAAGCGCGATAGGCAACTCCAATGCTTGTGCAATGGCAATCAGTGCTTCTACGCCAGGCTTGCGGCCACCTGAGAGCAATCGGGAGAGATGAGCGTCAGAAATTTTGCTTTTGCGGGATAGCTCGGAAATTGACCAACCACGAAGCTGGAGTTCCCCCTGAAGCCAAATGGGGAAATCAGGTTTTGTCATCAGTACGACAGAATCTACCACCTGGTAGATTGCCAATGGGCTAATTAATCCTGCCTGTTGACAGAAAAACTCATCTCCTGCATAATTCTGCCAATAGGCAGCTAATTCCTGTCTATTGGCATGCGGCCATATCGCAACTGCCCCGTGAGTGGGCGGAAAACCAGGGACCAGGTGAGGTAACAAAGTGAAAAAAGTTTTGATCGTTTTTATTGCCTTTTTGCTTCTGATGGGGGTATTTGCGCCTTCCTTGGATGCACAGGCGGCTCCCAGAGCCGCCGTAAACAACCATGTTGTGCGGCCATCTTCGTCCGATTGGACAATCGTTGATGATAACGGAGCGGGCAACTTCACGGCTGATTTCGTGACAGGCCCCGCAGCGCCGCCACTGGGTGGTGGAAGCTTCCAGATCCAGTTGAACAGTGCCGCGGCCGGCGCTATTTTGATTGCACAGAAATACCAAGGTACCAACCTTGCCGATATTGCCGCTTTGTCATACTCCATCTACACAAACTCTTCTTCACAGGCGATGTCGTTTCAGATTAACTATGACCCAGATCTCACAGTTGGAGGAGTGCGTCCTTGGTTTGGGCGGCTTGTCTATGAGCCTTATCTCAATGGAGCTGTGACTACCAGCACTTGGTCTACTTGGGACATGATTAACGGTGGCAGTGGGAAGTGGTGGGCGTCAGGCAATGGCAACTCCCCAGTAGACGACGTCTGCACTATGGCAAGCCCGTGTACATGGTCTTTTCTCATCGCTACTTGGCCCGACATCGGAATCAGGAATGATGCCAATACTGGCATTATGTTCAAAGCCGGCGCAGGCTGGAACGGTTTCAACGGCAACGTAGACAACTTTACCTTTGAACTTGGAGGCGATACAGATGTATATGACTTCGAGCCAGAGGTTCAGTGTACAACGACTTGCTATGTAGACACAGTCAATGGTGATAATACTTTTGGCGGCAGCACGCCCATGAGCGCCAAGCAGACTATTCAGGCCGCAATCAACCAGGTCTCAGTTGGCGGCACGGTGCATGTGGCTGCTGGGACATATAACGAGAATGTGACTATCACTAAAAATGGCATCACCCTGGCGGGCGCGCTTGCGCTTAATCCGAATGATGTCGTTAACCCCGCAACCCACACCATTATTGATGGTGGCAGCGCACCCGCAGTCAGCACATTGCCTGGCATCAATATCAATAGCGGCATCACCGGTGTGACGATTCGCAATCTCCGTGTTGAGGGGTTTGCCAGCCGAAGCGGGATTTACGGCTCGCCTGGCAACAATGGCTTAACAATTGAAAATGTGCATGTATACAACAACAATGCAGCCAACGCCTCCGGCGCTGGGATTTGGATCAATGGCCCAGTAGACGGCGTCACCATAAACAATGTTGATGCTCAATACAATCGCTCACGCGGGATTGTGGTTTGGAACGGCTTCAAACAAAACATCACCATCACCAACAACTATGTTGCCAACAACAATTGTTGTGGCATTGAGCTGCAAGATGGCACCGCTTCAGGTGTAACGATCAGCGGTAATACCGTGATAAACAATGCGGATAGCGGCATCGGTGCGATCGGATTGATGGCTGGCGCCGGCCCGAACGTGATAAGCAATAACACCGTTACCGACAATGGCCGTTTTGGGATTGAGATCAAGCTGCCCAATGGCAGCGGCATGGCCAGTGGCGACGGAAGCATCGTGGTCGAAAACAACACCGTTTCATTGACTGCATCCCCTACAGACGTGCGTGACTTTGCTGGAATCGCCGTGATCCGGCGTGCCTGGTTGGGTTCCAGCGGCAACGCTGACATCCCCACAGGTGTCATCGTCCGTAACAATGCCGTCAGCGGGTATGTGCAGACGTCGAATAGCACGGGTTTTGGGATTGTGGCAGAGGGGCTTAATACGTTTGTCTTGAATAACACCTTGACTGGCAATGATGTCGGAGTCCAGGTTCAGGCTGGGCATGCTCCCTACAGCGCCAATACCAATGTGGATGGCGACCAAAGCAACTTAAATGACGAATACTTTGGGCGGGGAAATTCGCCAGTGGCTTGTATCGGTGTGAGCGGCAATGTGTTCACGTCCAACACGGTTGACTTCCGTCGTGTGGATACGAACAACCCTGGTGCTGCTTCTAGCTGCTCAACTAGCCTGTTAGTTCCCTCCACCGCCCCCGTAGACAATGCACTTCTCACCAGTGCAACCTCCAGCCTAATGGTCAGTTTTAGTGAGGATGTTGTTCATGATGGCTCTGGGGATGCCGCTGACAATGTTGCCAATTACTTGCTAGTGGAACAGGGGGTAAATGGAGCGTTTGATACCCTCTCCTGCTTGGGAGGTGTTGTCAGTGATGATGTCCTCCATACAATCGCATCTGCCCCTTACGACAACAATGGCGGGGCCGGCCCGTTTGTTGCCACCCTAAGTACATCCAGCCCTTTGTCAAATGGCGTATATCGTCTGTTTGTTTGCGGAACGACCTCGATTTGGAGTTCGACCGGCGTGGAGCTCAACAGCGGCGCCAGTGATACGACGGTTACCTTCACGGTTTCCATTTCCTCCACAAGCACACCAACAACTACAACGTCTTCGCTTCCGGCTACCGGCTTTGCCCCTGCCATGGGTGTACAACTGCCCTTGCAACCGCTTGAACAAGCGTATAGCGCCACCGGTCTGTCGCTCCAGATACCCAGCATGGGGCTCTCGGCATCTATTGTCGGGGTTCCGAAATCCTCTGGGAACTGGGACGTTACCTGGCTGGGCGATAGTGTAGGCTACCTCAGCGGCACTGCCTTCCCGACTTATCTTGGTAACACCGTGCTGACTGCGCGTGTTTGGGGCGTCGACAACCTGCCCGGGCCTTTTTATGGCCTGGAGGCGCTCTCCTATGGTGAGCGGTTCACCATCTCAGCCTGGGGCAATACTTACACTTACGAAGTGCGTAGCAATGAGCTTTATAGCCCGCGCAATGTGCGTCCTCTGGCCAACCTGGCCGAGTACGACTGGGTGACCCTGATCACCTGCCAGGGCTACGATGAGAGCACTGACTCATATCAGTTTAGGCGGGTCGTGCGCGCTGTACTGGTTGCCGTAGATTAGCCAAGCCAACCCTAAACAAAGGAGCCTGGTTTTCCAGGCTCCTTTGTTATGTTTCCTTCTTGCCAGCGCCCCTAATGCTAGGCAAGTGCAGCTCCACCATGTCGCCGGGTTCACGGCGCGGCATCTTCAGCGCACGCTCATATTGGGCGAACAGCGTATCGAAGGAGTTTTGCCAGCTCTGCGTCTGCGCCTTCTTATAGCCGGCTTTGCTCATCTGCTTGAGCAGCTTGGGGTCGCTGGCTAGCTTCTGCACCGCCTTGAACAAGCGCTCTGGGCTTTCTGAGGGATATTGCAGGCCGGTCTTGCCGTTATCTACCAGGTCCACCACGCCGCCGGAGTTAGGGGCGATCACGGGCAGGCCGGAGGCCATCGCCTCGGCCACAACGTTGCCGTAAGTCTCCTCGGCGCCAGTGAAAACGAACAGGTCACCCGAAGCATAGGCTTGCGCCAGGCTCTCACCCTTGAGGTAGCCGGTGAACACGGTGGGCGTGTCTTTGAAAATGCGCTCCAGCCGTTTGCGGTCTGGCCCATCACCGACGATGGCCAGGCGTAGGCCCGGAATATCGCGCGCAATCGGCAGCAGCAATTCCACGCGCTTCTCGCGTGAGAGGCGGCTGACGAAGAGCGCCAGCACTTTGTCAGTCTCGCCGCCGGTGAGGGTCTTGCGCCATTTGTCTGTGCGTTTCTTGGGGGAGAAGCGCTCCAGGTCCACACCGCCGGGCCACACCGTCAGGCGCTTGAAGCCCTTGCTGATGAGTTGCTTGCGGGTGAAGTTGGAGGGCACCAGGTTGATGTCGGCGCGGTTGTGGATGAAGCGATAGAACTTGAACACCGGCTCAGACACCACGCCCATCTTCCAGCGCCGCGCAAAACCCGACACATCCGTCTGGTACGAAGCCACCACCGGAATGGAGTGCTTGAGCGCCACGCGCAAGCCCGCAATGCCTAGCGAGGTGGGGTTGACGAGGTGAATCAGGTCTGGCTTGAAATCCAGCACCTTCTTCTCTACGCGCGCTACCGGGGTAGCGATGCGCAGCTCAGGGTAGAAGGGGGTCTTCATGCTGCGATGGCGCGAGACGGGCGTTGCAGCGTAGTGGTCAATCGAGCCACTCGGCGCAAACAGCATGCTCTCGTGCCCCTCTTCTTCTAAGTAGTCAAAGAGTTGCAGCAGGGTAACAACAATGCCATCGATCTTGGGCAGAAACGTTTCGGTGAAATAGGCGATTCGCATACACTCAGCGCTCACAAAGGAAGCCGCCCCTAGGGCGGCTTCTGGCAGGGATAGCTAATTTTACTCGTGTATTGGCCAGGGCTGAGCGGGAGCAGCAGTGGGTTAGACGATCTCTACGTATACCTGGCTGGTGATGCGTGGGCCCAGCACGATCTCATCTTTGCGTCCACTTAGCCTCACGCGCAGGTTGCCATCAAAGGTGGAGTAGTCCACCACGCTGAGCTCGGCGCTGGGCACTACGCCCAGTTCGCTGAGGTGCAGCAGCAGGTCGGCCATGCTGTCACGCACGCGGGTGACGCGGGCGTGCTGGCCCGGGCGCAGAGCGCTGAGGGGCACCTCGTTACTCTCCGGCAGGCTAAGGTCGACACGGGGGATCGGGTCGCCGTGTGGGTCATGCCGCGGGTCGCCCAGCGCATCAGCGATGCGCTGCTCGAACTGCTCGCTGATGACATGTTCGAGCCGGTCGGCCTCTTCGTGCACCTCGTGCCACTCGTAGCCCAGGATCTGATGCAGGAACAGCTCCAGCAAACGGTGGTGGCGGATGGTTTCGAGCGCCACGCGTTCGCCCTGCTCAGTGAGCAGCACGCCACGGTGCTTCTGATACTCGACCAGGGCAGGCTGCGTGTTGGCCAGTTTTTGCAGCATACCGGTCACCGAGGCGGGCGCCACGTTGAGATACTCAGCCAGCGCGTTGGTGGACGCACGCCCTTCGCTGCGGGTGAGCTCGTAGATAGCCTTGAGGTAATCCTCAATGGATTGAGAGAGCGGCTCTTTGGCGTTGGCCGCAGGCTTTGGCATAACGGAAGTGTATACGGCGCAGTTTACAGTGTCAATGTAACTGCTTTATACTGCGATGAGTGAGTTGAGAATGAACAACATTAGTATTTGCCCCTGGTGTGGAACCAACTATATAAGTTTCCAGTCCAACTGCAGCAACTGTGGCGGCACCATTCCCGCGCCGCGCAAAGCCCCGGCTGCTATTGAGGCGGCGCCCTCGCGCAAGACGCTGAGCTGGCCGCAATCTCCGCCGCGCACCGTGGCGCCCAACTATGTGTGGAAGCAAATGGGGCAGGATGGCTGGGTCATCTCCATGGTCATCTTCGTGCTGTTGGGCTTTATCTTCACCATCATTGGCGGTGGGTTGATCCTTGGCATCATCACCGCCCTTGTTGGCTTCCCCTTTGTGGGTATGGGCCTGGTGTTCCTGGGCGGCGGCCTGGGCGTGCTGTACTGGCGCTATCAGACCTATGTGCAAATGGCCGAGGTGTTGCAATCGGGTCAGGCCAAAGAGGGCGAGATCGTGAGCCTGGAGCCCAACTACAGCGTGCGCATCAATGGCCGCATGCCGTGGACCGTGCGCTACCAGTTCACGCTGGATGGCAAGGGTTACTCAGGCAGTGTGAGCACGTTGAACAATCCCCAAGAGACGCACCCGGTTGGCGCGGCGGTGGTTTTGTATCTGCCAGACAATCCGGAGCGCAACCAGTTGTATCCCCATCCCTAAGCGCAATAGCGCCTTAGACAATAGTACTTGCCCATAACAATCTATATATCTTTCATGTTAACATCTGCATCTGGTACACAGCAGTCCTAAACAAGAGGGGGCAGCCCCAAACGATTTGGACCTGTAGTCCGAAATTTGCAAGAAAGGAGTTCCAAATCCAAATGGCTGATCGAGAACAGGGAACCGTTAAGTGGTTCAATGGCTCCAAGGGCTTTGGCTTTATCTCTCGCGATGGTGCTGATGATGTCTTCGTACACTTCAGCGCGATCCGTGGCGATGGCTTCCGTAATCTGGAAGAGGGCCAAAAGGTGGAGTTCACCGTGGTCAACGGCGATAAGGGCCTCCAGGCTCAAGACGTTGTCGCTCTGTAAACCCAGAACGCAATAACGAGATCCGGCTGAGAACACTCTCAGCCGGATTTTTTATTAAGAGTGAACAGTGAAGAGGCCCGAGTGAGCAGGGAGCTGGCTATTGTTGTGATCTGAAGAAGGGCTTCCTGCTCACTACTCACTGATAAGGCGGCCAGGGCACATCAACAAAGGGTGTATAGCCATGCTTCTCGGCGGCGGCCACGCGGGCGTAGCCGGGTATGCCGCAGCTGCCATCATCAACGATCTGGGCAGTGGTGCCCCATGAGCCCACGGCGAGGAAGACGTACTCGCCGCCCTGGCACACCCAGGCTTCAACGATATAGGGCGTCTGCTCTGAGTCGTCGCCGGCGTTGAGCTGAATGCCGTACCAGCTCACCGTCACCGTGCTGCCGTTGCGCACCGCGCTCACGCCACTGAGCCCATAGGTATAGATGTAGGACCAGGCCAGCACGGTATGCGCGTCACGCGGCGGTAGCGAGTTGCGCTCTCCGTTGAATTGCAAAAATTCCTCGCCGCCATTGACCCAGCAGCGATTGTTGCCGCCGATGGCCTGCGCCAGCACCCAATTGCTGTGCTCCATGCGTCCCACCACTTCGATATTGCTACCGCCCGCAAAAGTGAACTTGTACAAGTAGTCCGGCCCCGGCCCGAAGCGGCAAGCCAGGCGGCCATCCACGATGACCTTGGCGCGCAACGAATCCACGTAGGTGGGCGTGACCGTGGGCGTATCGGTTGCCGTGGGGACTGGCGTAGGCGTCTCGGTGGGGGTGGCGGTGGCGCTGGGCTGCGGCGTGTGCGAAGGCGTGACCGTAGCCGGCGGCGGCAGCCGAGTCTCCGTAGGCGCGGGAGCCATTGTGCCGCACGCCGTGAGCAGCAAGGCTAGCAGGCTGAGGGCGGCGCGGTGTTTCATAGTGTGTTTGCATTATACTTTCCTAGACATTGCCCATTGTTTGGAGGCGCGTGCATGAAAGAACCTGGTTTTTTCAATAATTACGATAGCAGCGTAGTCATCGGCATTTTGATGGCGATTGGCCTGGTGGTCACGCTGATTGTTGTTGGCCCTGGCGAAGCGACCCGCAGTTTCCTGGCCGAAGCCATCATCCTGGCCGCCACGTTTTCCGTGGCGCGCCAATATCTCCCCTGGAAAGACGCCCCCAAAGAGCGCATCAAAGGCCCGCGCCGTGAGCTGATTATGGGTCTGGTGGGCTTTGTGCTGCTGGTCTTCGGCACCGCTGAAGGTTTCCGCGGCAACATCAGCTGGCCATGGCTTCTGGGCGCCATGCTGCTGCCCGTCATCGCCATGGTGTCGGCGGGCTACGGCCCGCGCGCCTGGGGCCTGCGTCTGCCCAAGCCCGCCGAGATTGGCGTGCTGGCCGTGGTGATCCTGCTGGTCTACGGCCTGAGCCGCGGCCTGGGCGCTATCCTGCCGCCGCGCGAGCTGGCCGGCGCCCCGGGTGAGAACGCCATTGCTGGCGCGCTGAGCTTCATCGGCAACAATGCCATCATGCTGGTGGTGGCCGCTGCCCTGGTGGAGATCTTCTTCCGTGTGTATTTGCAGCCGCGCCTGGCTGCGTACCTGCCCGGCCGCTGGGCGGTGGTGGTGCAGGCGGCACTGTATAGCGCTTCGTTCCTGCCGCTGTACCTTATTGGCAACCGCTACCCGGTGACCTACGCTGCGGCGCTGGTGCTGGTGCTCACCAATGGTGTGCTCGGCGGTTACTTCTGGCGCAAGACCGGCAACCTGTGGCTGCTGATCCTGCTGCACCTGTTTGCGTTTGGAAGATACGGTTTATAAGTCTAGTGAGCAGTGATGGGGGAGCAGTGAACAGGAAACACCTCTAGCCTGCTAAATAAAAGAGAGCATATTTGCTCTCTTTTTGTTTCCTGATTACTGGTCACTCATCACTGATGACTTGCCCTACGGCCAGGGCACGCCTACCCAGCCGGTGTAGCCGTGCTTATCTGAGCCGAAGGCACGCGCGCGTGAGGCTTCGCTGCAGTTGCCCTTCTCGTCATGAATGTCCATGGATGTGTTGTTGGTGCCATAGGCACGGAACACGAATTCGCCGTTCTGGCATACCCACGCTTCTACTAAGTATTTGTTCTGCAGCGAGTCGTCGCCGGGCAGGTACTCGAATGGCTCCCAGGAGACGGTGACGATGTTGCCGTTGCGCCGGGCGTTCACGCCCTTGAGCGGCTCGTAAGGCTGCGTGGTCCACGGCAGCACCAGGTGCGGGTTATCGATAGGGTAGACCAGGCTAGGGTCGGCTTGCAGGTCGATCAGCTCTTGGCTGACCCAGCATTTGCGCGGCTGGCGCCATTCCACCAGATTCACGTACCACCAGTTCTCGTTGAGCGCCATGTGGCCAAGTACTTCGACCACTTCGTCCTTATACACCGTGGTGGCCAGCAGGTAGCCGCCGCCGGGGCCAAAGCGGCAACTGGCCATCTCCACATTGATGATGCCGGCGGTGAAGCCATAGGCCGAGGTAGGGCTGGCGGTGGGCGTTGGCGTCTCAGTGGCGGTGGGGCTGGCCGTCGGGGTCGGCGTCAGGCTGGCGGTAGCCGTAGCGCTGGCGGTCAGCGTTGGGGTAGAGGTCGGCGTTACCGTGGGCTCGGGGGACAGGGCGCTGCAGCCGGCCAGCAGGGCGGCGAGGAGGATGGTGAGTGCTAGGGTGCGCATGGGGAGAGTATAGCGCTTGGGAGCGATAGGCCATAGTGTAAGCCATAAGCGGTTAGCTGATAGCTATTAGCGATTAGCTTGAGCCATAGTTCAAATAGGGTCGACAGCAAAAACTAGCCTAAACCCATCAGAACCTGCCTTGTTTTTGCCTTTAGCTGACAGCTAATAGCTTATAGCTAATAGCTGCTTTTTCTTATACCCATCTAACAAAAATTCATGGTATATTTTGACCTGTAGGTTAGCAGTGGTTTTTCAAGGTTTTCCCCCCACAGTCATTACAACTGTCCTTGAATGTACAGGTGTGAATTCAGCTTTGCTGCGTTCCAGTCTGTCGCGCCGCCATGGCGTAAGAACGCTCTACCTAACTCTGCAAGAAAGGAGTTAATAGATCGCAATGGCAGAACGCATTCAAGGCACCGTGAAGTGGTTCAATGGCACCAAGGGCTTCGGTTTCATCACCCGTGAGGGTGGCCCGGACGTCTTCGTCCACTTCAGCGCCATCAGCGGCGAAGGCTTCCGTAACCTGGAAGAGGGTCAGAAGGTGGAATTCACCGTCACCCAGGGCCAGAAAGGCCCCCAGGCTCAGGACGTCGTCGTCGTCGGCTAATT
>CAZUTS010000022.1:0-18499 GCA_964623375.1 uncultured Anaerolineaceae bacterium | reverse complement strand
GGGATCATCTCCGTGAATTTTGCCTTGGTGCGCGCCGAGGTGCGGCGGCGCAAGTGGCTCTTGCCGCCCTTGGTGCGCACCAGCTTGCCAGAACCAGTCAAGCGAAAGCGCTTGGCCGTGGACTTGTGCGTCTTCATTCGAAATTTCTTAACTGCCACAAAAAGCTCCTCTTGCGCTCACTATGAGCACTTATTCTTCTGCGCTAACTTCGGTCGCAGGTTCTTCTTTTGTATCTTTGGCGTCCGACTTGGCTGCTTCTTTTGCAGCGTTCTCGTTGGGAGCCAACACCATCAGCAGCGTGCGCCCTTCAAATTCGGGAGCCTGCTCGATAATCGAAATGTCCTGCAATTCAGCGGCAATCTCCTTGAGGTCCTGCAACGCAATCTCAGGGTAGTCACGCTCGCGGCCGCGGAAACGGATACGCACCTTGACCTTCTTGCCTTCTTTCAGCCAACCGCGCGCCGCCTTGGTCTTGAAACCGCGGTGATGCTCAGTGGTCTTCGGTCGCAGACGAATTTCCTTGATCTCGACCTTTTTCTGTGCCTTACGCGCCTCGCGCTCTTTCTTGGTGCGCTCGTACGTGAACTTACCGTAGCTGACCACGCGGCACACTGGCGGTTTGGAGTTGGGCGCAACCTCAATCAGGTCCAAACCTGCCTCAGCGGCGATCTGGAGCGCTTCCTCGATTGGCACAATTCCACGGTTCTCGCCGTCCGCATCGATCAGGCGGACTTCTTTGACCCGAATGGCTCTGTTTACACGGTACTCAGATGTACTGATGTGCTTATTCTCCTGGCACAAATTCGCCCCCGGTAGCTATCGCCAAGGCATATAGCTCCTTTGGGGCGTAAGGCGGGGCGCATAATACCATACGCGCGGACAAAGAGTCAACGGCTCTCCAGCCGCCCTCCAAAAACTGGGCTACGCAGCGCGCTTCTTCTATACAAATCGTAGGGAGCGACCCTGCACGTTGGCCGCTCCAGCCTACCGATTCCCAGGAACTTTTGCATTTGTGGCGGTGTTATACCCATACTGGGCGCTGTTTAAACCCAGCAGGCTTCGCCGAGCCTCGCCCAGTGGATAGCTAAGGAGGACAGGATGAGCGCACCTTATGCGTTGGTCGTTGATGATGACCAGGCCGTTGCCGAGATCTTGCAGCGCGCCCTTCAAGACTGTGGCTACCAGGCAGAGGTTATGGACAACGGCCACAAAGCCCAGGCCCAGCTGGTGTTCACCACACCCGATCTGGTGCTGCTTGATCTGCACATCCCCAATCTCTCGGGTGACATTATTCTGCGCCAGCTGCGCGGCCAGTTACGCTTTGCCAGCACCCGCGTGGTGATCACCACGGGAGACAGCAGCGCCATACAGCGTTTTACCGGGCTGGCAGACGAAGTCTTGCTCAAACCTGTAGGCTATGAGCAGATGCGCCAGCTTGCCCGGCGCTATCTCTCAGTTTCTGTCTAAAGCTAGTTCGGGAGTGTGGGCAGTTGCGTGCACGCGCTGCCATTCAGGTTGAGTGTTTGCGCGTCAACCCAGCCTGAGCCGTTTAGTCCCGTATTGCCTAGCTCCAGATCGATCTCTGCCCAGCCAGATTGGCTGATGCCAAGCACCACGGCAAACTGCCCGGGTTGCAATGTTGTCAACACATTGGAAGCAGCACTGGGTTCGCTGTGCACCAGCACCGCGTCCATCGGCATGTCGTAGCAATAGCCTGCTTGTGGTGCCCATACTTCGGGCAGCGCAGCGCAGTTGCCGCTCAGGCGTACATCTGCGTGCCAGAACCAGCGCAAACGGAATGGCCCCATGTTGGCGGCCTGCGCAACGCCGGGGTCAAAGCCCAACCAGCCATCCGCCGTGCGGGCGCTAAGCGGCTGCGTGAGACCGCTCTCCACCTCGGCAAAGGTGTCTGCCTCTGCACTGGGGCGGCTGTAGATGGTGGTGACCGCGGAGGTTTGGGCTAGACATTCACCCTGACCGTTGGGAAGCGCAATCTCAGTAGCCTCGGGCGTGCTTGCGCTTCTACAGGCCACAACGCTACTGCAAACAAGCACCAAAACAGGAAACAGGGTTCTCATGCCCTCAGTTTAATTTAGCGGGATTAATAAGCTATGAAGAACGTAGTCGCCATCTGCCGCTGTGTTGAACACGCGCACCGGCACTAAGCGCACTGCATAAAAACCAGCTTCGGCGATGACCCGGGGCACTTCCACTTGGTGTGTTTCTCTGCCTGTGTTCGACTGGGCTAACAAGCGCACTTTACCCAACTCCTCTCCATTTGAATCAATGAAGAACAAATCGAAGTTGTCGCCGGCGCTTACAGTCACATGCATCGCGGAGGCGGTTAGAGCATTCGTGAAATCAACCTGGGCAGCAGCACCCTGGCCGCTAAAAGCGATCTCAACTTCGCTCAATTCGCCAGGCACCACGTCGCTCTGCATGCTTTGCAGATTAGGAAAGCGGAAGAATGTGAGGTGATGCGGCAGCCAATCGGTGAAGTCTCGCGTATTCAGTTCCCAGATGGCCTGCCAACGTTCGTTGGTGAATAGCGGGCCGTGAGTCACCGTACGTATCTTCTGGTAATACGTATTCAGCTCCGCATCAGGTAGCGCGTTAATTTGGCCAGCTTCGATCTCTAAATAGCCTTCAGGCTGAAGGCGCATGAAGTGGCCACTGCGCCAATTGGGGTTGTAGATTGGCGGCACACGTGCCAGCAAGCCGTCGGTGAGTGCTAGGCCGTGAATGAAGTACACCTGCGGCCCTGCATAGTAGCCGGTAAATCCATTGGCGCCCTGCGGGAGGAACGTGATACCTTCTTTCTGTTCTGCCTCGGCGAGGATCTCGCGCCCCAGCCTGATCCAGTCGTTCTCAGGCTCAAGTCGCCAACCGGTGCCGCGCCATAAACTGCGCCCCAAGAAGGCGGCCTTGTTCAGCAAGCTATACTCTGGATTGCTGTTGAACGCATGTAGCATGTCAATGCGTAGCAGGTTGGTTTGTGAGTACACCATGCGCTCGTCCACCACGCCTTGCCAGCGGGCGGTTTCATAGCCGCGCGCATACAAGAAATAGGGTGGAGAGATTGACAGGAGGCTTAGCCCGAACACAGCCGCCAATCCAATGCTTCCTAGTCGCGGCGATATGGCGGGCAGCAGATAGACCACGAGCAGCACCGTGCTGGCAAGATAAGCGGCACTCAGGAACCGTCCGCCCATAAAGTCACCGCCAATCTGCAGAATATAGACAACATATAGCCATATGCCGCTTGCAATCAGCAACGGGCGCGCCTTACGCTGCCAGATTGCAGTAGCCAGGGCACCAAGAATTACAACCCATGTAATGGGGTCATAGCGCAGAGTGAAGTACAGATAATTTAGCCCAGCCCAGATTTCTTCAGCAGAGCTGACGTAGTTCAATGCTTTGGCATAGTAGGTATTGGGGAACGGGAAACCATAATAAATTACAGAAAAAAATTCCCATAAGGCAAGTGGAACAAAGCCTTTAGTAGTATCCACAAGGGCTGTGAGTTTGTTTTTGCTCCGCCACCAAACGTAGAGTAGTGCTGGAGCATAGAACAATATGGTGTCTAAGCGATTAAAGGCTGCCAAGCCGGCCACTAACGACAAGAGAAAAAGATTGTCGCTGTGGCGCTCATGCCGAAGGAAAATCCACAGGAAAATGCCTAGCAGCATATGTGTAAGTGGATTTTCTAGCCCTGAAGTCGAATAATCGATGAAGGCGGTGGATAAGCACAGTAGGAAAACGCCAGCTAGACCATGCCAGGCTGTTTTACCAATACGTGAAAGTATTAGACTGACCAATGCCAATGCCAGTAGCAAGCTAACAACAATGCTGGTGAGATAGATTTCCCGCGTAAACAGGTACGCGGCGCTTAACAGCAAGACCCACAAAGGGTGAGTAAACCCCTGAACGCGCTCAGTAATGTTCCACGTCAGGCCATGCCCGTTAATGAAGTTGTCGACGCTACGAAAAGAAAAATAAGCATCATCTGTCATCCAGGCATGAGTCAGTATCAGCCAAGCAACAATGACAGATACTGCAAAATATAAAAGTAGAGGCCGCTTTTCTAACCAGCCCTGTATAGTCACTGCGGATTGCATTGAATTTCCTCCTGAATTTGCTCAAGAATGACTCCAGGCGCCTGCCAATCGGCCCACATCGCACACAACATGACATCCGCTTGCGTGCCGTCGGCGCGTGCTTGTTTACTGGCTTCGAGTGCGCGCGGCCAGTCTCCCAGGTGTGCGTAGGCGTGTGCCAGTGGTAGCCACTCAATGCTGAGTGCGGGCTGCAGCCCAGCTTCGTCTGCTGCGGTCAGCAGCGTAACCGCAGTCGCCCACTCGCCTTGCTGGTTGGCGAGCTGTGCTTTTTGATACGCATAGCACCAGCCATGTTGAGGCTCCTGGCCGAAAATGCTGCGGTCTGGCTGTGTGCCCTGCATCAAAATGCGCGCCTGGTTTGAGTATGCCGCCACCTGGCGCTCTTCGTCTGTCAGATAAGGATTGTAGGCATCGTACCCATCCAGCAGCCACAGGCAGCCGCCTGCGGGTGCCATGCGCACCATCAGCAAGCTGTCCGGTGCGCTGGATTGGAACAAGTGCCCGCGGTAATTGATGTTGTAGGTTTCGCCGCGCAGGATGGGGTCCAACGTGTGGGAATAACGTAGCTCCAAATTCCATAAATCGGCCACCGGAGCCTCACTGCGGATAGGGTAGAGCACGTTGAGCGCCGCGCCGAGCAGTGGTTCGCCGGTCCATGGCGTTACACGTGCCGGGGTGATGATGGCCGTGCCGGGCAGAATATCCGGCGCGCGCCAACTGAGTTGCCAGTAGAGATTGCGTTGCGCTTCCCAATCCTGGCGGAACGATTCGGCGTTGCGCACATGGCTGCCTACGGCTAGCCCAAGCAAAACTGCAAGAGTGACAGCGCGCCATTTGCCTGAGCGCACAACAGTGGTGAGCAGCCAGCTGACAAGCAAAGCGGCTCCCATCAAGCCAGGCAGCAAGTACCTGTCGTTATATACGTCTCTGTGGGCAA
This sequence comes from uncultured Anaerolineaceae bacterium, assembly GCA_964623375.1. Classification (GTDB taxonomy): domain Bacteria; phylum Chloroflexota; class Anaerolineae; order Anaerolineales; family UBA11579; genus JAMCZK01. The sequence continues at coordinate 13,444 of CAZUTS010000022.1, read as the reverse complement.
CATTGCCAGTGATCCAGATGGGTAGTAAGCCCAAGAAAAAGGCCGCCACGCCGATGAAGGCCGCCTGGCGTTTGGGCTGCGTGTTCTCGTCTGCGTCGTTGGCATTGCGCACCAGCAACCAGCCGAAGCCTGCCGTAGTAAGCCCGGCGATCGCCCACGCCGGCCAAAAACTGGGCTGCAAACTCCGTTGCCAGGTGACCACCAGCGCGTGCCAAAAATCGGCCAGGGCAACAGGGCCAAGCTGGGCAATTAGGCGTAGTGGGTTGCGGCTAAGTTGCAAAGGGTAAGGCTCTTGTGGCAATTCCAATAGTACGAAACGCCATACGACCCAGGCGGTCATGATGAGCACGTAGGGTGCCCACTGCAAGGCTACGCGCCAGCCGCTGCGCATCAGCGGCTCTGTGGGGTGTTGGCGGCGAATTAGCAGCCATAACAACAAAGGGCGGAGTAGATCCAGCCCCACGAAATATTCCATAGTGAACATGTGCACCACGCCGGCGAACAGGCCAACCAGAGTGTAGTGCCAGTAGCGCTGCGGTTCGCTTGCAGCACGCAGTATAGCGCCAAGAGAAACAAAGAAGGCGATCTGAGCGCCAAGCTGGGTTGCAAATGTGGCTGAGATGGGCTGCGCCAGGTAGCCGGGGTACACGGCAAATAGCAGCGCCGCATAGACAATAAAACGCGCATTCTTGGGCCACACCGGCTTGAGCGCCCAGGCCATGGCCACCACGCCCAGCCAGCGCATCAGCAACGCGCTGATATGCCATACCAACGGGTGCGTGCCAAACTGGCCAATAATAAAAAAGGGCCATGGGGAAAATGGGCGGTCATACGAGAACAGCGTGAGCAGTTGGTCCCACTGCTTGTTGTGAATGAAGAGGATGATCGGCCAGTCATCCCAGTAAAAGCCCAGTTGTGCAATCAACGGGGCGTAAGCTAGCACGCAGGCTGCAAGATATAGCCAGGCCGCGTGTTTAAAAGGATCTTGGAGAAATTTACGAAGCGTTTCTTTCATAAGGAGTAGTGATCAGGGCCAGCCAGCTTTGTGTGCTGCCCTGTTGGTGGTAACGGATAAGCCAGATGAAAACTGGAAAGATGTAGTAGATCCAGAAGTGGCGATTTATACCCACGGGCACGATCATCAGCGTGGCGGCCAGCCAGGCCATCAGCAGATACAGGCCGCGCAGTGATCCCATCGCAGGGAGTAGCACAAGCCAATGATACGGCAGAGCGAATGGGTACAGCAACGAGCCTGCCGCCATCGCCTGGAATGGATCGGTGCGCTTGCTTAGCAACAGCATTACCGAGCCAATCACAGGCGGCAGCCAGCCAGTGACCTGCCAGCCCGCGGCTGAAGGATGCGTATTGCGAAGGCTCAACGTTTGTAGCAGTTGAGTTGGCCACCCCGGCCACAGCAGAAGGCTCGCCAGTCCAAATAGCACAGCTGCCAAAAACCAACTTTTGCGTGCAAACACAGCAAAACCAATAAAAGTGGCTTTCATTAACACTAACGGAGCAGCCCACGGCAACGCTAATATGCCCAGTAAAGCGAGGCCGTCAATGTGGCCCAGCCACAAGACGATCGCCAGTTGCAAAGAAAACACTGCCAACAGTGTGGCTCCCAGGCGCCACGGATTATTGGCCAACTTGCCCTGGTGGTACGTGCTGGTGGCAACTGTGGCAATGCTGATGCCATTGATGAGTGCTAGCCCTTCGCGCCACGGCAGGTTGGCCAGCGGTGTCAGTAGTAGCGATGTCCAGGGTGGGTAGTACACATCTGTGGCCGTATTGGCGTGGAACATGGTCAGCCAGTCGTAACCTAGCAAGGGTGCATCGCGTAACAGCCAGCCCAGCGCTAACGCAAGGGCCAGTGTGAGTGCGAACAGATCCCAGCAGGTGCGGTTGGCCGCTTTGGGTGGCCAGACATGATCAAGGAATATATTTAGACGTTGCAGAGCAGACATGCAGGCTAAGAATACACGAAGAGCTTGCCGTTAGGATTCTGGGCTTTTTGATGGAGCTTCCCGGCGTACGACCATGTAATGAGGTGAAAGGATCTCTATATTTGCTTTTGTAAAAGCTTCTTGTATGTTCAGGTGCAGATTGGAGTAAGTTGCCGCCATACTGTTGGGACTGCGGGTATATGCATTCACTTGGTATGCAACCGCGAAGTCGTCTAAACTCGTTTGAAGGACGAAGGGCTTAGGGTCAGCCAAAATATCTGCAGTTTTGAGTGCAGCCGATATCATGAGTTCGTGAACCTGATCCCATGGCACATCGTAGCCAATGGTCACCTTGGTGTGTAAGATCAATCCCTGTGTTTCTGCAACCGCGCTGAAGTTGGTAATGTGTGTATTCATGACCAGGCCATTGGGTACCGTCACATCTTCATTCTTGATGGTTCGTACGCGCGTGACCAAGAGCGTCTTTTCGATCACATCACCTGTAGTGGTGCCAATCTGAATACGATCGCCTACACGGAACGCGCCTGTGTAGGTCATCACGATGCCCGCAAGAATGTTGGCAACCAAGCTACTGGAGCCGAGCGAAAGCAATACGCCCAAGAAAACTGAAATGCCCTGAAATGCAGGCGAATCGGCTCCGGGCAGATAGGGGAAGCTGACCACTAGCGCAAGCGCAATCACAAGTACGCGTACCAGCTTGAAAGTGGGTTCTGCCCATTCGGGCAAAAAGCCACTAAAGCGAATGGCGCCTTTTTCTATCTCCTTAAACAGAAACTGAATAAAGCGCAGCAAGTAATATGTAACAAACGAAATGATGATGAGATTGACCAGCTTTGGCAGATAATCTGTTAAAGCTTCCCACCAGCTTGCTAATAGCAAGCGGATGATTTCAAGCAAATCGTTCATGATGCCGCGCGTCTGAGGGAAAATGCTAAAGATCAACCCCATCACGATCAGCAACTCAACAATGTAAAGCAAGCTTTGTAGCAGACCTACCACGCGCACCAGCAACTCGGCCAACTGATGTGATGACAATAGGGTTACGCGCTGCAGGCGGATGTCTCGCAGTTGTTTTCCTTTCCAGGAGCGAATCTGGGCTGGAAACGGCTCAAAGTAGCGATGCGTAAAGCGGAAGATGCGTAGCAGTAGCAGCAGCAACAAGAACGCCAGGACTAGGTTGACGGCAAAAGATACTGTTTCGTTGGCCAGCAGCATATTGCTAACGTTTTGAAGTAGGTTTAGGCTTTCGGTGGCCCAGCTCGTCTTGGAGAGCGGGCTCCAGGCCTGCCAGAGAGCAAAGGCCATAACAATGTAGTACAGGCCCCTGCCGACCGAACCAGCGGTAGCTTCCGAGTCTTTGAGCGCGAAGCGCTCACGCAATGGGCCCAGCGCCAAAACGTTGCCTAACCGCAGCCTGACAATACGAGCCAGCAAGCGGCCAAGCAGCCAGCCAAGCAGAACAATGGCAACGGCCTCTAACAGCCAGCGTAAATCATCAGGTAACGATGGAAATAGACGAAGAAATAGTGCGTCCATATGTTGTTGACAAAGAAAGCCTCTAGACTCTAGAGGCTTTCTTTGTTTGAGGTCGGGGCGAAAGGATTTGAACCTTCGACCTCACCGTCCCGAACGGTGCGCGCTAGCCGGGCTGCGCCACGCCCCGAATAGACCAATTATATCCGCGATTGGCTTGGGTTTGGCAATCCGTGCCGCGGTAGACGAATCGTGAAGCGGCTGCCCTTGCCCTCCACGCTCTCCGCCTGCAGGCTGCCCCCGTGCATCTCCACCAGTGTGCGGGCGATGCTGAGCCCCAGCCCCATGCCCCCATGGCGGCGGGTCATGTGGTCCTCCACCTGGTAGAAGCGGTCAAACACGCGGGGCAAGTCTGTTGCCGGGATGCCAATGCCGCTGTCAGCCACTTCCACCACTACGGCATCCTCGTCCTCTTTCAAACTCACCTGAACCAGACCGCCAGGATCAGTAAAGGCCACAGCATTTTTGAGTAGATGGTCCAGAGCTACAAAGAGCTTATTGGGGTCAGCCATCACGAACACGCCGTGCTGTGGCAACTGGCTGTTAAGGCGCACGCCGCGTTCGCTGGCCGCTGGCTCGTGCGCCAGCAGCAAGCGTTGCAGTTGTTCGGCCAGGTCATAACGCTGCACGCGTAAAACCGAAGTGCCATTTTGCGCCAGCTCGATCTTCGATAGGTCTTCAACAATGTCTTTCAAGCGCAGCGCGGCCTTTTCAATCGTCTCGCTTTGCTGCTTGGCTTCGCCATCTAGAATTTCGCTCAGGTAGCTGGCATGCCCCAGCACCAGGCCCAATGGGATGCGCAGTTCGTGTGAGGTGATCGCAATAAAGTCATTGCGCATCTTGTCCAACTCGGCCAGTGTGGTGTAGCCCTGGCGTGCCTGCTGCATCATTTCGGCATTCTCAATACAAATTGCCGCCTGCGCCGCCAGCATCTCCATCACCAGCACATCTTCGCGGTCAAACTCGCCGCTGCGCTTGTTGACCGCACACAACACGCCCAGGGCGCGCCCTCCACCACCATCGGCACGGCCAGCAGGTTGCGTGCTCCCAGGTCGGGCTGCTCTGCCCCGATCGCTGGCCACAGGCTGCGATAGGCCTGCGATAGTGGGCTGTCCTCGCTGATTTCGATGACATCCATTTCGCGGGCAGGCAGCCAGGGTGCCCAGGCCAGCCGCAGCAGGCCAGTGCTGTCCGTCCGCGCCACCGCGCCCTGCTCACTATCGGTCAACTCGGCGGCCGCCCGCACCAGCGCCTTGAGCAGCTCTTCAGGCTGCAGGATGGCGCTCAGGCGGCGCGTGGTTTCCAGCGTGCGCTGCACGCGTTCCAGGCGGCTGCGCAGCGCATGCGCGTCGAGTAGCTCAGACGTTTTAGCCATCCGCGCGAGTATAAACGCGGCCTGCAGCCTGCATACAGAACAAAAAAGCGTATAATTTTTTGAGATAGAGGAATGATTTATGTCTGGTCATAGTAAATGGTCTACCATCAAACGCAAGAAAGCTGCAACTGACGCAAAGAAGGGTGCAGTGTTTACTCGCCTAGCGCGAGAAATTGCCATTGCCGCTCGTGAGGGCGGCGGTAATCCCGATACCAACTTCACGCTGCGTCTCGCTATTGATAAGGCGCGTGGCGAGAACATGCCCAGTGACAATATCGACCGCGCCATCAAACGCGGTACGGGCGAAGACAAGGACGGCACCTCGCTTGATCAGGTGACCTACGAAGGCTTCGGCCCGCACGGTGTAGCCGTGATCGTAGAAGCCGTCACGGACAACCGCAACCGCACAGTGTCTGAGATCCGCCATATCTTCAGCCGCAGTGGCGGCAACCTCGGTGAGAGTGGTTCGGTGGGCTGGCAGTTTGACCGCGTGGCCTTCTTTGCCTTTGAAGCTGGCAGCAAGAGCGAAGAAGAGCTCTTTGAGCTGGTGGTGGAAGCTGGCGCCGAGGATCTCTGGTACGAAGACGGCCAGGTGGAAGTAACCGGCCCGGTGGATGCCTTCAAGCGTATTGGTGATGTCCTGAAGGAAGCCAATATCTCCGTCAAAGATGCCGGCCTGCGCATGCAAGCCAAACAGGAAATGGAACTCAGCGCCAGCGAGAGCATGCAGGTGCTGCGCTTCCTCGAGGCCATTGAAGAACTGGACGACGTTCAGGCCACGGCCAGCAACCTCAACATCAGCGACGAAGTCCTCGCCCAGATCGCCGACTAAGGCCTATGCTGGCTATCGGCATTGATCCCGGCACCGCGATCACTGGCTACGGTTTTGTACGCCAGTCGCCGTCTGGTGATCTGCAGTGTGTGGATTGGGGCGTGATCCTCACCCCGGCCAAGATGCCGTTGGGGGAGCGCTTGGCGCACATCCACGCCAGCCTGGCCACTCTGCTGGACACGCACCACCCGCAGGTGGCTGCCGTGGAATCTCTATTCTTTCAACGCAATGTGCGCACCGCCATGAGCGTGGGCCATGCCCGCGGCGTGGTGCTGCTGGCGCTACAGCAAGCTGGCCTGGCGGTAACCGATTACACGCCCAACCAGGTCAAGCAAGCCGTCAGCGGCTATGGCGCCGCCGATAAGCAACAAATGCAAACGATGGTGAAAACCCTGCTGGGTCTCTCAGAGCTCCCCAAACCCGATGATGCCGCCGATGCACTGGCTGTCGCCATCTGCCATCTCAACACCCGCCGCAGCCTGGCGGCCCTGGAGCGTGCTCAATGATCAGTGAATGGGATCTCTTTCTGCGATTTGGTGCAGCGCTGGCGATTGGCTTTTCCATCGGCCTGCAGCGCGAGTTTTCGCACGGGCGCCGCGGCAAAAATATTCCGGCGGGTGAGCGCACCTTTGCGCTCTTCTCGCTGGCCGGCTGTCTGGCGGCAATGGCCTCCGAGCGTTACCACCAGCCCCTCATTTTCTTTGGCCTATTGCTGGCGGTGGCCATGATGTTGGTGGTGGGCTATTACTTCAAGGCCAGTGACCAGCACGTCGGTATGACTACCGAAGCCGCCATCCTCATCACCGTGATGCTGGGTGGCTTGTGCTACTGGGGCTATGTGGGCCTGGCCGTGGCCCTGGGCGTTGCCACCACACTGATTCTCTCCATCAAGCTCGAGACCGACCGCCTGGTGACGGCGCTGACGCGGCAGGATATTCAGGCTGCCCTGCAATTCCTCGTGATCACCGCGGTGGTGCTGCCCGTGCTGCCCAACCAAGCGCTGCTGCCGCCACCCTTTGATGTGCTCAATCCCTTCAAGATCTGGCTGATGGTGGTGCTCATTTCCGGCATCAGTTTCCTGGCCTATGTGCTCATCAAAGTCCTGGGCAGCGAACAGGGCTTGGGCATCTCTGGCCTGCTGGGTGGTTTGGTCTCCAGCACCGCGGTGACGCTCAGCTTCAGCGCGCGCAGCAAGAAGCAGGCGCGCCTGGTGCGCATGCTCGGCTTCGGTATCCTGCTGGCCTGGTCGGTGATGTTTGTGCGCGTCATCGTGCAGATTGCTATTGTCAATATGGCGCTGGTCGAGGTGGTGTGGAAACCGCTGGCGCTGGCCGCTATCATGGGCCTGGCCTATGCCTTCTATCTATATGTAGCCAAACGTAACCCCGGCAAGAGCCAGGTGGAGTTCAATAACCCCTTTGACCTCATGTCGGCCCTGCGCTTTGGCCTGCTGTATGCGTTTGTTTTGCTCATCAACCGTGCCGCACAGCTATACCTGGGCGAGACCGGCGTGCTGCTCTCCAGCTTCCTGGCCGGCTTCTCCGACTCCAATGCCATCACGCTCAGTCTGGCTGAGCTTAGCGCCAGCGGCGGCCTGAGTCTCTCCACCGCCGCGCACGGCATTGTCATCGCCACGATGACCAACACACTTTTTAAAGGCGGCATTGTGCTCTCCGGCGCCTCTGCCGGCTTGCGCCGCGCCATCTGGCCGGGCATGCTGCTCGTGGTGCTGGTGGGCATTGTCTCGGCCTTCTTGCTGACATGATTTCATCTTTAAGCGGCCGCATCACTCAGATTGGCGAAAGCAGCCTGGTGCTGGAAATTTCTGGCATGGGCTTCAAAGTGCATGTGCCGCGCGGTGTGCTATCTGAGGCGCAAAGCGGCCAGACGCTGACCCTGCATACCTATCTGGTGGTGCGCGAGAGCGAGCTTAGTCTCTACGGCTTTCCCACCACCGAGGCACGCGATACCTTCACCTTGCTGATAGGCGTGGAGCGCGTCGGCCCCAAGCTGGCGTTGGCGATCCTCTCGGCGCTCACTGTCGGCAGCCTGCGTGCGGCTGTCCTCGGCGGCCAAAGCGCCGTGCTGGGCAAGGTGCCCGGCGTGGGCAGCAAGACCGCCCAAAAGATCGTGTTGCACCTGGCTGACCGTATCCTGCCAATGGAGGGTGACGCGCCGATTGCAGCTGCCCAGCCTGCCGATGGCGATCTGCTGGATGCGCTGATGGCGCTGGGCTACAGTGTGGTGGAGGCGCAGGCGGCTTTGCAATCCCTGCCCGCGGATGCGCCTGCCGATATCGAAGAGCGTCTGAAAATGGCGCTGCGTTACTTCAAGAAGCCAGCCTAAACCGGCGGCTCGCTCGGCTCGTTCTCACTCTCCTGCTGTAGATCGCCACCCATCGCCAGCACCTGCTCCTCCAGCATGGCGATGCGTTCGCGCACCTCACGCTCCAGCGCAGACAGGCTATCGCGCCCATCTTCGTGGTCAATACGCAGCTCGCTGCGTAGCTGCATGGCGGGCGAGAGGTCCAAATCGCGAATAGTCTGCTCCATATCAAAGATTAGCGTCTCCAACTGGCGCAGCTCCACCGTCAGGCGCGCCAGCTCCACCGCTGGCGTCACGCCCATTTCGCGTTCCAGGCCCATGCGCTTATCCAGCGCTTCCAGCGCCTGCAGGTTCTTAGCGCTATAGGCCTGGTTGACCTCGGCCATAATCTCTTCGTGCCACTTTTTCTGTTCCTCATCGGTGGCTACATCTGGGTGGTAGCGTTTGGCCAGCCGGCGGAACAGCTCGCGCACGCGCCGCTCATGGTTTACATCCTGTGAGGAGGGGGCAGCCCTCTTTTTAAAGGGAACATCCTCCTCTGGCTGCTGGGCTTCCTCCGCCGGCCTGCGCCAGCCAACCCGGCTGCCCGGGTTGCGCCGTACCCCGCGCCAATCGTTGCCGGGGGGTGCCTGGTCAGCCGTCAGCACGTCCAATTGGCGCTGCAGCTGCTGGTAATGTGCCTCCAGGGGGCCAATCCGCTGGTTATACAGGCTGGTGAACTCTTCCAGCGCACCGCGCGTATTGGTCAGCTCGATATCCAGCAGATCCATGTACTCGCGGCGGCGCGCCAGCTTGGCGCGCAAGCTTTCCAGCTCGGCTTGTAGGGGGGAGATAAGGCTTGTGGTCTTGTTCATCAGGCAAAAGTGGCAGAAATTATAACGACAGGGCGCCGTCCGCTCCAAGTATGAATCCAATCCCTAATCAATTTGTGAAATACTAGACTAATAACCCCCTATCTGTTATCATCTACCCAAATGCCAATAGGCGAAATCCCTTTCGCGAACAGCGGAGATGTTGACCCATGACAGACATGATTAAAGATATTTCTTCCAGCCTGCAAAAGCAGATTGAGGCCTTTAAGCCTGATTTTGAGCTGCGTGATGTAGGTACGGTGACCGCCGCCGGTGACGGTATTGCCCGCGCCTCCGGTCTGGCCCAAGTGCAAGCCCAGGAGCTCGTTCAGTTTGATAACGGCGTGATGGGCATTGCTTTCAACTTGGAGCGTGACAACGTCGGTATCATCGTCATGGGAGAGTTCTCCGGCATTGAAGAAGGCATGACCGTGCGTTCCACTGGGCGCATTGCGTCCGTGCCGGTGGGCGATGCCATGGTTGGCCGTGTGGTCAATGCGCTCGGTGAGCCCATTGACGGCAAGGGCCCCATCGCTTTCACCCAGTACCGCCCGATCGAGCGCATTGCTCCGGGTGTGATTCAGCGTAAAGACGTAGACACCCCGGTGCAAACCGGTATCAAGGGTATTGACGCCCTGACCCCCGTTGGCCGCGGCCAACGCGAGCTCATCATTGGTGACCGCCAGACCGGTAAGACCGCCCTGGCGATCGACACCATCATCAACCAGAAGGGCAAAGGCCTGTTGTGCATCTACGTGGCCATCGGTCAGAAGAAGGCCGGTATTGCCCGCACCGTCGCCATCCTCGAAGAGCATGGCGCTATGGAGCACACCGTCATCGTGGTGGCCTCGGCTGAAGAGTCCGCCGCGCTGCAATACATTGCTCCGTACGCCGGCTGCGCCATCGGTGAAGAATTCATGGAGACTGGGCGCGATGCGCTCATCGTCTACGATGACCTGTCCAAGCACGCCTGGGCATACCGCCAGGTATCCCTGCTGCTGCGCCGCCCTCCCGGCCGTGAAGCCTACCCGGGTGACCTGTTCTACCTGCACTCCCGCTTGCTGGAACGCGCCGCCCGCCTGGCGGATGGCTATGTGATCGTGCCCAACAGCTTCAGCGGTGATGTAGCTGAAGAGAAAGACGGCAAGGCCTTCAGTGGCCCGCTGGCCAAGCACAACGCCGAGGAAGCCCTCAAGGGCGCCAAGGACAGCAAGATCGTGCGCCTCAAGAACTCCGGTGGCTCGCTGACCGCGCTGCCCATCATTGAAACTCTGCTGGGTGACGTGTCTGCATACGTGCCCACCAACGTAATTTCCATCACAGACGGCCAGATCTATCTGGAAGCCAACCTCTTCTATGCGGGTATCCGCCCGGCCATCAACGCCGGTCTGTCGGTCTCCCGCGTGGGTGGTGACGCCCAGACCAAGGCCATGAAGCAGGTGGCCGGTGGTCTGCGTCTGGATATGGCCTCCTTCCGTGAGTTGGCTGCCTTCGCCCAGTTCGGTTCCGGTCTGGACAAAGCCACCCAGGCTCAGCTCAACCGTGGTCAGCGTCTGCAAGAGATCCTCAAGCAGCCGCAATATGCCCCGGTAGCGCTGGAGCATGAGGTAGCGGTGATCTACGCCGGTACCAGTGGCCTGGCCGACAACATTGAGATCGAGCGCATGAACGAGTGGGAAGCCTCCCTTATCCGCTTCCTGGATGCTTCGCACGGCGACCTGCTCAAGGAAATTCGTGAGAAGAAGGCCCTCAGCGACGAGCTCAAGGCTCGCCTCAAGAGCGCCATCGAGACCTTCAACAGCACCTGGTCCTAACCTGGCGTCAGGATCAGTGAGCAAGTATGGCTAATACACGCGAAATCAGATTACGCATCAAAAGCGTAAAGAACATCTCCCAGGTGACCCGCGCTCTGCAGGCCGTCTCGGCCAGCCGCGTGCGCAAAGCGATGGACATGGTGCAAGCCACCCGCCCATACGCCACCAAGGCCTGGCAGGTGCTCACCCATATCGCCAAGCAGCCCGGCCGCAGCAACCTGCATCCGCTGCTGCTGGAGCGCCCTGAGGTCAAGAGCGCTCTGGTGGTCATGGTCAGCGGTGACCGCGGCCTGGCTGGCCCCTACAACACCAACGTGCTGCGCCACACGCTCAGCCATTTTCAGAATTATCCTGTGCCGGTGCGCTTCATCCCCGTCGGCCGCAAGGGCGCTGAGCTCTTGTACCGCCGTGGCCTGAACGTGATGGCCCAGTTCACCGATATGCCCGCCGAGCCCAAGTTCTCAGACGTCTCGGCGATTGGCCGCATCCTGGTGGACGAATTTCTGGCTGGCTCGGCAGACGAAGTCTTCCTGGTCTATACCGACTTCGTCAACATGATTCGCCAGGTGCCCGTCATCAAAAAGCTGCTGCCCTTGGAGTTTGAAAACACCGAGGGCTTGGTGCAGTCTGAGATGGGCAAGAGCGTAGCTCCTGACGGCCCTTCGGCCTCGTACATCTACGAGCCCGGCCAATATGAAATCTTAGAAGAGATCGTGCCGCGCTTCACGGCGCTGCAGGTTTATCAGGCCCTATTGGAATCCTTTGCCAGCGAGCACGCGGCCCGCATGGTGGCGATGAAGAATGCCACCGACAACGCCAGCGAGCTGGGTAAGGGCCTTACCCTCGAATACAACAAGGTGCGCCAGCAGGGCATTACCAACGAAATGTTGGATATTGCCGGCGGCGCGGAAGCGCTGGCCCAGGCCAGCTAGCGGAGGAACGGATGGCAGATGTGAACGGACGCGTAGTCCAAATTCTGGGTGGTGTGGTGGATGTCGAATTTTCCGACTCCAACATGCCCGAAGTCTATGATGCGGTAGAAATTCTGCGCCCGGGCAAGACCCCGGTGGTGGTGGAAGTACAGACCCACCTCGGTGGCGGCCAGGTGCGCGGTGTAGCCCTTGACACCACGGATGGCCTGCAGCGCGGCATGGAAGTCGTCAACACTGGCGCTCCCATCACTGTGCCGGTTGGCCCCGCTACCCTGGGCCGCATGTTCGATGTGCTGGGCACCGCCATTGACGGCCTCGGCCCGGTGAACAGCGAGACCAGCTACACCATTCACCGCAACGCCCCCGCCTTCGAAGAGCAATCCACCAGCGTGGAAGTCTTCGAAACCGGCGTAAAGGTTATTGACCTGATCGCCCCCTTCACCAAGGGTGGTAAGACCGGCATCTTCGGTGGCGCCGGCGTAGGCAAGACCGTGATCATTCAAGAGCTTATCCGCTCCATCGCTACCGAGCACGAAGGCAACTCCGTGTTCGCCGGCGTGGGCGAGCGCACCCGCGAGGGTACGCAGATGTACCGTGAAATGACCGAGTCCGGTGTGCTTAAGGACACCGTGCTGGTCTACGGCCAGATGAACGAACCCGCCGGCAGCCGCCTGCGCGTCGCCCTGACCGCCCTCACCATGGCCGAGTACTTCCGTGACCAGGGCCGCGATGTGTTGCTCTTCGTAGACAATATCTTCCGCTTCTCCATGTCCGGCTCTGAGGTATCCGCCCTCCTCGGCCGTATGCCTTCGGCCGTGGGTTACCAGCCCACCCTGGCCACCGAAATGGGCCAGCTGCAGGAGCGCATCACCTCCACCCGCACCGGCTCCATCACCTCCATGCAGGCCGTTTACGTGCCCGCAGATGACTATTCTGACCCCGCTCCGGTAGCCACCTTCACCCACTTGGACGCCACCATCTCCCTGGAGCGTGCCATTGCGGATAAGGGTATCTACCCCGCCGTGGATCCTCTGGCTTCCACCTCGCGCATTCTCGATCCCAACATTGTGGGTGAGGAGCACTATCGCACCGCCCGTGAAGTACAGCGTGTGCTGCAGCGCTACAAAGACCTGCAAGACATCATCGCCATTCTGGGCATCGACGAACTGAGCGAAGATGACAAGCTCATCGTGTCGCGTGCCCGCAAGGTGGAGCGCTTCTTCAGCCAGCCCTTCTTCGTGGCCGAGCAGTTCACTGGCACCCCGGGCCAGTACGTCTCCTTGGCCGACACCGTGCGCGGCTTCCGTGAGATCCTGGACGGCAAGCATGATGACCTGCCTGAGCAGGCCTTCATGATGGTCGGCAGCATTGAACAGGCTGTGGAGAAGGCCAAGAAACTGGCCGAGTAAGAAATCACGATCTCTGCTCTCCAGTCTCGCCAACACGAGGCTGGAGAGCTAGAGATTAGAGATTGAGAGATTACATGACCATCCGTTGCGAAATTGTTTCCCAGGACCGTAGCGTCTTTGAAGGCGATGCGGATATCGTAACCATCCCCGGTCACGATGGCGAGATGGGCATTTTGCCCAATCACGTTCCCCTGCTGTCCACCATTCGCCCGGGCGTCGTCAAGGTAAGACAAGGCACTGAAGAGCATCTTTTCACCGTCACCGGCGGCCTGGCTGAGATCCAGCCAGACATCGTCACCATCCTGGCCGATGCCGCCGAGGATGTGGAAGAGATCGACGTGGCCCGTGCCGAACGCGCCAAGCGTGAGGCTGAGCAGCGCCTGGCCGAAGGCCTGCCGCGCGGCACCGA
>CAZUTS010000021.1:0-19458 GCA_964623375.1 uncultured Anaerolineaceae bacterium | reverse complement strand
GTGGTCTTGCCATCCGTGCCGGTGATGCCGATCAGGCCAATATCGCGCGCCGGGTAGGCGTAAAACGCTGCCGATGCCTCAGCCAGCGCGGCACGCGCATCTGGCACGGTCACATGCGGCAAGGGCGATTGCACTTCCGTGCGCTCGCCCACCACAGCCACCGCGCCGCGCGCCGCCACGTCATCCAAAAACTGGTAGCGGTCCACGCCGCGCACGATCGCAAAGAACACATCGCCCGGTTTGACCAAGCGCGAGTCCAGCGCAATGCCACGCACCTCCACATCCGGAATGGGCGTGGTCAGCTTCAATGTGTGCAGCAACTCGCGTAGTTTCATAAGGGCAGATTGTATAGCAAAAAGAGGCGCCCTTTCAGGCGCCTCTTTGTTTTCTATCTCAACTGCACGCTACAGTATCCTGGAGAAGGCGAAGCCTTCTCCACGCGCAGCACAGCTGCGCAACTTAGCGCAGGTTCTGGCGCAGAGCGCCGAGCTGAGCGGAAACAGAACCGTCCAACACCTTGTCGCCGATGCGCACCACCAGGCCACCCAGGATAGAGGGGTCAACCTTGAAGGTGATGTCAGCCGCGCCGGTCAGCGCCTTCTTCACTTCACCCTGCTCAGCGTCAGTCAGCGGCAGAGCGCTGGTGACGACGGCGGGGCCGCTGGGGGCGCTTGCGCCTTCGAGCACAGTCACCTTGCCAGACTTCACACCGGAGAAGAATTCATCGATGAGGGCGCGCTGGCGCTTGTCATCCATGGCTTCGCCGATGAGCTTCTGCGCCGCAGCGGAGGCTAACGCAGCCACCTGGCCACGCACCTCACCCAGCACGCGCACGCGCTCCTGGTCAACTTCCGCCAGAGCCACATCACGCGCCTTGCCGGCTTTGCCTTCGGCATCCTTGAGGATTTCCTTAGCCTGCTCCTCAGCGCGGGCGGTCAGTTCACGCGCCTCGCTGGCAGCTTTTGCACGGGCATCGCTCAACAGCTTCTCAGCTTCCTTCTCTGCGTTGGCGCGGGCCTCAGCAGCAATGCTCGCATCTTCCAAGCCCTTGCTGATCGTCTCGCGGCGCTTCTCCAGCATGTTCACAATGGGGGTAAACACCCACTTGCGCAGCAGGACCAGCAGAATCAGGAAGTTGAAGATCTGGACGAGCAGAAAACCCAGATTAATTCCTAGTGCTTCCAATGTAGTAGCTCCTTCCTATCGTGTTCGTCTTCAGGCTGTTCGATTTAGACGAACAGAATGAGCATGGCTACCACCAGACAGTAAATGGCGATAGCTTCAGTGAACACGATACCCAGGATCATGCTGGTCTGGATAGTGCCTGCAGCGTCCGGGTTGCGGGCGATACCCTGCACGCCACCCAGGGCGGCGAGGCCTACGCCCAGACCGGCGCCCATCGCACCGATCATAGCAATCCCAGCACCAATCATCTTTGCGGCTTCAGCTTCCATGTTTCCTCAACCTCCATCAAAATGATGTCAAATTTAGTGGTGTTCTTCGTCGCCGTGATGCGACTGCGTTGCCTGGGCCATGAAGATCATGGTGAGCATACCAAACACCAGGGCCTGGATAAGACCCACGCCAAACTCAAGCAACAACACCCCAGTTTGAGCTGCCACCGGGATGAGCGTACCAATGACCAACAGCAAGATCATGCCTGCAAAAATGTTACCGAAGAGACGGAACGAGAACGAGATGATCTTGGAGAACTCTGAGACGATTTCGAAGATACCTACCAGGAAATCAATCTTGCCGATGCCAGGCTTGCCCAGCGCGGGAAGATTGATGAATTTCTGAAAGTAGCTCAGACCCTGTGCACGCACACCAATGATCTGGATGGCCATAAAGGAAACGATGGCCAGACCAATGGTGAAGTTCAGGTCTGTGGCAGCGGCACGCACAAAGGGCGCCAAACCAGCAGCACAGTTGCTGTTTTCGCCGCCAACGGACACCACCTGCGTCTCACCAATGGTGAAGAGCGGGTTGATGTCACAATCGGTCTCGAGGTTCAGGTTGGGGTCGACATGATGCAAGTGATCAATGCTAACTTCGTTGATCACACCAATGCTGTCCACACCGGGGATAAGCTCCATCCAGTTGACCGTCAGCACCAGGAAGGTGATCGTTGCAAAGATCGGCAAAATCGTCTTTGTCCACTTCCCTGCGGTGCCTTCTGTCAGGTTATAGATGGCTTCCACCAGCGCTTCCACAACGCCCACAATGCCCTTGAAGACTTGCTTGCCAGATTTCAGAGCTGGGCGAATTACGAAGAAGGCCATGGCCAGCAGGAATACATCGGCAATGAGCACAGCCGTCATCGTGTTGGTGAGGAAGAAGTCCTCACCCGTGAGCGGGAATTGGAACAAGGTCTTGGTGAGATGTTCCGCCGGAAGGGCAATGTAGGGGCGCAACGGCGGGTACTGACCGGCCGCGATCACGCTGACGACAATAATCGCCAGAATAATCCAGCGATTTACACCGTACTTCCATTTGCGGGTAGCTTCTTGTTTAACCACTAGCCGCGTCCTCCTCATCTTTCGGTGAATCCGCCGGCTGAATGCGTGAGGTGGTGAAACGCACCACCCAGAGCATCGCCAGCAGTGTTATAGGCACACTACCGCACAACAATCCCACCAGCCATACATGGCTGCCGGTTTCAAAGTACTTGTCCAGCCAAAGACCGCCGAACAAGGCTGCAAACAGGATGGCAACCGTGATAAAGCCAGCCAAAGAAGCCGCACCCACCAGCGCCATATTGGCAGCATAACGGCGTGGATTCTTATCCATAGGACTGCTCATCCATTAGAGAATTGTATCACAATCGAAATCGCTGTCAAACCAAGGCCGCTTTTTTGCCCTAAATCAGGCTAAAACAGCGAAGCCGCGGCCGCCAGTGCCCAGTCAAAGCCTGGGGCAATCACTACACCCAGCAGAAGCACCAGCAAGATGCTGGCCACAATGGCCACACCGTGCGCAGGCGCCACAGCAATCGGCTCTTCGCTCTTGGGTTGGCCCAGATACACCACCTTGAGCACAATGAGGTAGTAGTACAGACCAATGATGGAGTTGAGCACGCCCAAGACTGCCAGCCAGATCAGGTTGGCTTCCACCGCGGCGGCAAACACCAACACCTTGGCGATGAAGCCACCCAGCGGCGGAATGCCCGCCAACGAGAGGAAGGCCAAAAGCATCACCAGCGCCAGCATCGGCGAACGGCGGCTGAGGCCGGCGTAGTCTTCGATCTCATCCGAGCCAATGGCACGCCATACGATGACCACGATGCCAAAGCTGGCCAGGTTGGTCACTACGTACACCAGCAGGTAATACACCACGCTGGCCACGCCCAACTCAGAAGCGGCTACTACGCCCAGCAGGGCATAGCCTGCATGGGCAATACCTGAATACGCCAGCAGACGCTTGATGTTCTTCTGCGTGAGGGCGACCACGTTGCCCACAAACATGGAGGCAACCGCCAGCACGCCCAGCATCAACTGCCAGTCCGCCAGGATCTGCGGGAAGCTGGCCAGCATGACGCGGATCAGCACCAGGAAGCCCGCTGCCTTGGAGGCGGTGGACAGGAACGCCGTGATTGGCGTAGGTGCGCCTTCGTATACATCAGGCGCCCAGAAATGCATGGGGAAGATGGCCACTTTGAAGCCCAGGCCGAGCAGCACCAGCACCACCGTGCCCACGAGCACCGGGCCAGGCACGCTGCCCGCGGCGATGGCCGCCGACATGGCGTACAGGTTGGTGGTGCCAGCAAAGCCGTACAGCAGGCTGAAGCCGTAGAGCATGACCGCCGTGGTCATGGCGCCGAACAGCAGATATTTGAAACCGGCTTCGGTGGACTTGTTGTCGCCGGTCATGAAACCCGCCAACACGTAGAGCGGGATGGAGGTCGTTTCGATTGCCAGGAAGAGCATCACTACATCGGCCGAGGCTGCCATCAGCGTCATACCGATGGTGGAGGCCAGCATCAGGAAGTAGTACTCGCCCTTACCGGTTACCTTGTCAAACTTGACCGAGATCAGTGTGGTGACAAAGGCGGTGAAGATGAACAGCAGCTTGCCCACATAAGCCAGCAAGTCGTGGCGCAGCATGCCGCCCCACACCAGCTCGTTCTCCACGGGGCGGGCAAACAGCAGCGTGGCCACGAAGGTGGCGGCCAGGCCGGCCGCAGTGATCCACGGCAGCCAGGTGTTGCGCTCTTTAGGCAGCACCAGGTCAGCAATGAAGACCACCGTCAATACCACCAGGAGCGAGAGCTCCGGCAGAATGGCCAGGATCATGTCAGGGGTAATGGAGCCAAACACAGTTACGCGCCTCCTACCAAGGCCAGCACAGCACGAACGCCGTGCTCAACCATGGGAACAATCACACTGGGGAAGATGCCAATCGCGATCATGATGGCGCACAGAATGCCAAGCGCCAACTTCTCAGAAATTTTGATGTCGTGCATGTGGCCCTGCAGCCCCTCGGGCAGCTCGCCGAAGAACACTTTGCCCACCGCGCGCAGAATGTAGGCGGCAGTTACTGCAATCGAGATGGCCGCCACAATAGCGATCCACGGTGTTTCACCCCACACACCCATAAAGATGGGGAACTCAGCCACAAAGCCGGAGAAGCCAGGCATACCCATCGAGACGAGACCACCAATAATGAAGGCCACGCCAGCGAAGGGCATGATCTTCATCATGCCGCCCAGCTCAGGAATTTGGCGAGTGTGTGCCTGGTCATAGATCATGCCGACCACGGCAAAGAACAGGGCCGTCATCACACCGTGCGAAACCATCTGGATGCTGGCGCCCACCAAACCATCATGGTTGAGCGTCGCCAGACCCATGGCTACCAAGCCCATGTGAGACACAGAGGAGTAACCAATCATGAACTTGAAATCAGTCTGCGTCATGGCGATGAAGGCACCATAGACTACGTTGATCAGGGTGAGCAGAATGATCCACCACATGTGGAACTGCGCACCTTCGGGCATGAGCATGATGCCCACACGCAGAGCGGCGAACGCACCCAGCTTCATCAGCACGCCGGCGTGGAACATGGAAACCGCGGTAGGGGCGGCTACGTGACCCACCGGGCTCCAGTTGTGGAACGGGAAGATACCGCCCAGCACCGCAAAGCCAAAGAAGACGAAGGGGAACCACAGTTTCTGGAACTCCAGCGAGAAGTTGGCTTCGTTCAGCAAGCGAACAAAGTCAAACGTGTTGAGCCCAGAGGTGAAATACATGGCCAGCACACCCACCAGGGCGATCACCGAACCAATGAACAGGTACAGGGTCAGTTTCATCGCCGCATATTCGCGCGATTGCTTCCAACCCCAAATAGCGATCAGCAAGTACATCGGGAATACGGCGATCTCATAGAAGAAGAACAGGGCGAACAGGTCCAGCGCTACAAACACACCGAACACACCGCTGGCCAGCAGGAACAAGAAGGCGAAGAATTCACGCGGGCGGTCATCAATGCGTTGCGAGATGATCACACCGGTAAAGATCACCACACCGGTCAGCAGCACCATCGGGGCAGCGATACCGTCTACGCCCACATGGTAGGAGATGCCCAGTTGGGGCAGCCAGTCATACTGCTTCACAAACTGGAAGGCAGGCCCATTGGCATCAAACCCCACGTACACAACAATCGACAGCAGGAAGGTCACCAGGGCTACGGCCAGGGCGAAGCTGTAGATCAGCTTGTGATTCTTGGGCGGCAGGAACAGCAGCACCACGCCGGCCAGAATGGGGAGTAAAACAATTGCGCTAAGGATATCGAAGCCCATCAATTCACCTTTAGCCGAACAATGCTACGACGGCTTGATTGATAACGTTGAGCAGCCAGGCGGGCCAGAAGCCCAGCCACAGCATCAACACCACCAGCGGCGCCATGACCAGCAGCTCGCGGCGGTTGATCTCAGAGATGTGGCCCTTCCAATGCTCATTCAGTGGGCCGTGCAGCGTCTTGGCGATGCCCTTCAGGATGTAAGCACCGGTGAAGAACAGGCCGATCATGCTGATGGCCGTGTACGCCGTGAAGATCGGCCAGGCGCCGCGCACCACCAGGAACTCAGACACAAAGCCATTCAAACCGGGCAGGCCCAGCGAGGCCATGGAGCTGAGGATGAGCAGCGCGCCGTACACCGGCACCAGCGGGAAGAGGCCGCCAAATTTCTCGAGGTCACGCGTGTGCGTGCGCTCGTAGATCACACCCACGAGGAAGAACATGGCTGCGGCCGAAATACCGTGGTTGAACATTTGCAGCACGGCGCCGTTCATGGCGATCGTGGCGCTCTCGGTGCCGGCAGCGTAAGCCGCAGCGGCGATGCCCAGCACCACAAAGCCCATATGGTTCACAGAGGAGTAGGCCACCAGGCGCTTGAAGTCGGTCTGCGCCCAGGCAGAGAGGGCGCCGAAGACGATGGCCGCTGTGGCGAGCAGCGCCAGCACGCCAGCATACTGCTGTGCCTGCTCAGGGTAGAGCGGCAGCACCAGGCGCAAGAAACCATAAGCGCCCAGCTTGAGCAGCACGCCCGCCAGGATCATGGAGCCAGCGGTGGGCGCTTCGGTGTGCGCATCCGGCAGCCAGGTGTGGAACGGCCACACAGGCACCTTGATGGCGAAGGCGATGGCAAAGGCCCAGAAGGCAATGCTCTTGACCGTGGCCACGGGCAGGCCAAACAGCTCGCCTTGCAGGGCGGGCCAGGTTTGGAAGATGCTGATGAGGTCAAAGGTGCCAGACACCACACCGATCATCTGAATGGCCAACAGCAAGCCCAGTGAGCCTGCCATGGTGTAGATCATGAATTTGAACGAGGCATAGCGGCGGGCGGGCACTTTCATGCCGCCCCACAGCTCACGTTCGCCCTTGGCGCTGCCCCACTGGTCGATGAGGAAGAACATCGGCACCAGGCCAATTTCCCAGAAGACAAAGAAGAGCAGCAGGTCAAGCGAGAGGAACACACCCAGCATGCCGGTCTCCAGCGCCAAGAACAAAGCCATGTAGGCTTTGACCTTCTCGTCAACGCTGAAAGAAGCCAGGATAGCGATTGGGGTCAGGATGGTGGTCAGCAATACCATACTGAGCGAGAGACCATCAATGCCCAGGTGATAGTTCGAGTTGATGGCGCTATACCAGACCGTTTGCTCCTGGAAGCGGAAGCCATCCACCACCGGGGCAACATCGAAGCCGAACCAGGCCACCAGGGTGAGAGCCAACGGCACCAGGCTAAGCACAAAGGCCACCCGGCGGGCAAGAGTCTTGTTCTCACCAGGCAGCAACAGCACGATGAGTGCCGCCACTACAGGGCTGAACAAGATCAACGAGAGAAGATGTGAATTCAGAAAGTCCATGTGGTCTCGTTAGCGCAGTACAGAGAATAGATAGTAGAAGAGGCCGCCAAAGGCAACCAGGGCCACCACCAGCAGATACTGCTGGACGGCGCCGGTTTGCACCTTGCGTAGCAGGCGGCCAATTGCCGCCGTGCTGTGGGCCAGCCAGTCAGCTACGCCGCTGATGACCGGGCCTTCGAAGCGATCACGGAAGAAGGTACCCAGCGTGATGGAGTTTTGCGCCACCCAGTGCAGAGCACCGTCGATCACCTTGCGGTCCAGGAACCAGTAGGAGAACTTCTCGGCGATCACGCCAGCGGGCTGGACAAAGATCTTGGTGTACAGCTCGTCAAAGTAGTACTTGTTCTCCATCAGGGTGTACAGCGGACCCAGGGGCTTGCGCAACGGATCTTCAGAGCCAGCCTTGCGGTACACCAGGTAACCGAGACCCAAACCGCCCAAAGCGACACCCAGCGAGATACCCAGAGGAACCCAGCTAAAGTCAGGCGCCACCGGGTGCTCCAGCAGCGTACTGCCCACAAAGTCGTGGAACCAGTTAGGCAGCAAGCCACCGATGCCAGGGAAGTGCTCCGGAATTCCGACCCAACCAGCAATGATGGCGAACACCGCCAGCACCATCAGCGGGCCGGTCATCACCAGCTTGTTCTCGCTGGCGTGGCTGGCCGCCTTGGTGCGCGGCTCGCCGAAGAAGGTCAGTGTGATCTGGCGCATGGTATAGAACGCGGTGAGCAGCGCCGCCAACGAAAGCACAGCCAGCAGAGTGAAATGACCGTTGGCAAAGGCATCCGCCAGGATCTCATCCTTAGACCAGAAGCCTGAAGTGATCAGGGGGAAACCAGAGAGGGCAAAACCACCAATGAGGAAGGTCCAGAACGTAATTGGCATCTTCTTCTTGAGGCCGCCCATGTTGAACATGTTCTGTGGGTCTACATGGTCACCGGTGTGCAGCACACCGTGCTCCATGCCGTGAATGACCGACCCGGAGCCCAGGAACAGCAGCGCCTTGAAGAAGGCATGGGTTACCAGGTGGAAAGCAGCAGCCACATACGCACCAATGCCCAGGGCTGCGATCATGAAGCCCAGTTGTGAAATAGTGGAGTACGCCAGCACACGTTTGATGTCATTTTGCGTCACAGCGATCGTAGCGGCGAAGATGGCGGTAAAAGCGCCGATGAAGGCCATCACCGTCATGGTGGTGGTCAGCGGGTCACCATGGTGCCAGCCCGCCGAGAGCAGCGGGAACATACGCAGCACCATGTACACACCGGCCGACACCATGGTGGCGGCGTGGATCATGGCGGAGACGGGCGTGGGGCCCTCCATCGCGTCGGGCAGCCACACGTGCAGCGGCCACTGGGCCGATTTACCCACCGTACCGATGAAGAGCAGCAGGCCGATCAGGCCCGCGGCCGAAAGGCCAAGCACGCCGCTGTCCGTGGTGGACAGCAGGTGCAAGATATTCTCGTTGCGCAAAATTTCGTGGAAGTTGAGTGTACCGGTAGCCGAGTACAAGGCCACGATACCCAGCAGCATGAAGACATCACCGATGCGAGTGGTGAGGAAAGCTTTCTTGGCCGCATCACGGGCCGAAGGCTTGCCGTACCAGAAACCAATCAGCAGGTACGAACACAGGCCCATGATCTCCCAACCCACAAACAGGGTCAGCAGATTGTCCGACACCACCAGGGTAAACATGCCGAAGGCGAACAGGGCAATGAAAGCGAAGAAGCGCGCATACATCGGCTCGATGGAGGGCACATGGTGGCCGTGATCCGCGGCGCCGTGCGGCGGCAGACCCGGTTTGTCATGCTCACCCTTGGGGGCGCCGAAGTTGTGATAGCCGATGCTATAGATGAAGATCATCAGCACTGTCCAGGCCACAAAGAACAGCACGGCCGCGCTGAGCGGATCGATCATCACGCCGATGTTAAGGAAGGTGTCTCCGGTGGGCAGCCAGGCAATCGCCGAGCGGAACGGGTTTTCACCAAAGTGGTCCACACCGAGGGCGGCGAAGAACACTAGCATGCCCAGCAGCCAAGAGGTGGCTGCGGCAGCTACGCCCACGGTATGGCTGAGGGCGTTGTTCTTGCGCGTGAACAGCAAGATCAGGAAGAACGCCAACAGCGGCGGGAGCGGAATAAGCCAGATCAAAGTTTCAGTCGGCATCGCTTACCACTTCATCAAGTTGATTTCGTCCGCAGCCACGGTCTTGCGGCGGCGGTAGATGGAAATAATTAGGGCCAGGCCAATCGCCACTTCGGCGGCAGCCACCACGAACACGATCACGGCGAACACATGCCCGCCAATGTTCTCCGGGGTGAAGTAGCGCCAAAAGGCCACCAGATTGATGTTGACCGCATTGAGCATCAGCTCAATGCTCATCAAGATGGCCACGGCGTTCTTGCGGGCCAGCACGCCATACAAGCCGATGCAGAACAGCAGGGCGGCGAGTATCAGATACCAGGAAAGCGGAATCATGCGCTTACTTACCTTTCTGACGGCGCGCCACCACCAGCGAGCCAATGAGGGCTGCCAGCAGCAAGACCGAAGCTACTTCAGAGGGGATGACAAAGCCTTGGGGCGAGAACAGGGCCACACCCAGCTCGCGTGCCAGGTCACGGCTGCTGTCAAAGTCACCAGCCAGGCTGGCCACAGCGGGCCACTGGCCGATCAGGATGATGAGGCCGAAAGCGAACAGGGCCGCCAACAGCAAGGCCCAGCCATAGTTCTTGTTTACCGGGTCTTCTTCAATGACATCACCCCGCGTCAACATCACGGCGAAGATCATCATGATCGAGATGGCGCCGATATAGACCGAGACTTGAATGACCGCCAGGAAACCTGCGTCCAGCAGCACAAACAAGATGGCCACACCGAAGAGCGCCAGGATCAAATAGAAGGCAGCGTGCACCAGGTTCTGGCGCGTCACCATCATAAAAGCTGCCCACAAAATGAGCCCAGCAGCGAAGAGAAAAACACCTTGCATTGCAGTCATGCGTTTGGCTCCATCAGAAGAGGCTGGCGGCCCTTAGGCCGCGCGAGCCTCCGGTCGTTTCTTGAACGCTTTGCGCTCACGGCGCGAGCGGCGCGAGAGTACACGAATGATCGCCCAGCTCAGCAGTAGCACCAGCAGATTGGCGCCCACCAGCACGGGGGCACGCAGAGCGGTGCCAGCCACCAGCTTATCCAGAACGGCAGTCAGGATGAGCAGCGCCAGAGAGATGGGCGTGAGCACCTTCCAGTTGAGGTCAAGCATCTGGTCAATGCGGATACGCGGCAGGGTACTGCGCACCCACATAACAATGAAGTAACCAATCGTGGACTTGGCCATGAGGTAGAACATACCCAGGATGGGGAACTGCTCCACCCCGGGGCCGCGCCAACCACCCAGGTACAGGATGGCGAACAGCACACCCACCGTGAAGGCGTGCAAGAACTCAGCGGCGAAGAACAGGCCGAACTTCATACCGGTGTATTCGGTGTGGTAGCCGGCCACAATTTCAGATTCAGCTTCGATGAGGTCGAACGGGGTGCGGCCAACTTCAGCAATGGAGGAGACCAGGAAGATGAGGCCAGCCACCGGCGCCAGGACGATGAACCAGGTGCTCTGCACCTCAACCACCGTCATCATGCCCATGCTGCGGGCGAGAAGCACCGGCACCAGCAGCGTGAGCAACATAGGCACTTCATAGGAGATGAGCTGCGCTACGGCGCGGAAGGCGCCCAGCAGCGCGTACTTGTTGTTGGAGGCCCAGCCGGCCATCAGGATGGAGAGAATGCCGAAGGAGCCCACCGCGGCGATGTATAGCACGCCCACGTTGAGGTCAGTACCAATCCAGCCCGGGGCGAAGGGTATGACCGCCCAGATCAGCAGCACTGCGATCATCGAGATGATCGGCGCCAGGTTGAAGGTGATCTTGTCCGCCTTCTCAGGGACACTGTCTTCCTTAGTGAGCAGCTTTACGATGTCAGCAATGGTTTGCAGCAAACCATACGGGCCGGCACGGTTGGGGCCAATGCGGTCCTGAAAACGGGCGGCTACCTTGCGCTCCAGCCAGATCAGGAAGATCACCAGGATCAGGCCGAAGGAGGAAACCACCACCACCCCAATGACATTGCCAAGCAGGGTAGCCCAGGCTTCGGGCAGCAGATCGGTCAACAGACCAGTCAGCCACTCGTTTGCTACGCGGATCGGGTCGCTCCAAAAAGACATTCGCTATCCTCTTTTGCACAAATAAAAAAGGCTGTAAACAGCGCAGCTGCAGCAGCCTTTTATGACCATTCCAAAACACCCTTGCGCCAAGCGTAGAACAAACCGCCCACAAGGATTAAGATGAAGAGAACGCCTTCGAGCACGGCAAACATGGGCAAAACGTCATACGCGACAGCCCACGGGTAGAGGAAGGCAGTTTCAATATCGAAAATAAGGAATACCAGACCATAGATGTAATACTGCACCTTGAACTGAACCCAGGTGTCGCCTACGGTCTCCATACCACACTCATACGTTTCTAACTTGATGTGGTTAGGCTTGCGCGGGGCAAGGATACGCGCGATGATGATGGGCAAAAGGGGAAAGACGCCCGCAATCGCAACAAATACGCCGATAAAAAGCCAGTTTTGTTCCATGCTCAGTGGGTCTCTTTGTCCTGGTGCCGCAAAAAGATTCAACTTGCGGCAGATTTACAGATAAACGGGATTGTAACACAAGTGCACCGTTTGTGCATCTTTCCGCAATCAAACCCTCAAAATTTCGGCAAACCACCCAAAACTTTGGGCAGTTTGCCTCTTGTGATTCGCTGAATGGCATGAGTGCACACGGTCAAAGCCACGCTCGCCATTGAGTCAATAGTGAGCTGGGCTATACTTCCAGCCTAAGCCACATTTTCAAACCAGCAACCCAAGGAGTAACCAGGAATGTCGAATTCGGGATTTAGGCTCACGTATGCCACCATGTACGACCCCCCGGAAGATCTGCACACACGCTTTGAAGCGGCGATTGCCAAGGTAAAGGCCAATCTGGGGCAGGAGCACCCTATGTTCATCAATGGCAAGGATGTCTTTGCCGCTGCCAAGTTTGAAGACCGCTCCCCCATCAATACCGATTGGCTGCTCGGCACCTTCCAGGAGGCCTCCGCCGCCGAAGTGGCCCCGGCCATGGATGCGGCCCACGCCGCCTTCAAGGAGTGGAGCCGACGCCCCTGGCAGGAACGCGTGGCGCTGGTACGCAAAGCAGCCGACCTGATCACCGAGCGCATTTTTGACATCGCCGCCGTGGTCTCCATTGAGGTAGGCAAGAACCGCATGGAAGCCCTCGGCGATGTGTCTGAGGCAGCCGACTTCTTCTACTACGCCTGCGACCAGATGGAAGCCAACAACGGCTTCGTGCGCCCCATGGGTGTTGACCCGCTCAAGGGCTACAAGGCCAGCAACACCAACCGCCTGCGCCCCTATGGCGTGTGGGTGGTGATCAGCCCGTTCAACTTCCCCTTCGCCCTTACTGCTGGCCCCGCCGGCACGGCATTGGTGGCCGGCAACACCGTAGTCATGAAGCCTGCCGAGGACACCCCGTGGGCCTCGCGCCTGCTGGCCGAAGTCTTCCGTGATGCTGGCTTTCCCGCTGGCGTGGTCAACTACGTCACCGGCGATGGCGCAGTAGCCGGCCAGGCGCTGGTGGATGACCCGCGCACTGCCGGCCTGACCTTCACTGGCTCCTACGATGTCGGCATGCACATCTACCGCACCTTTGCCAACGGGCGCTACCCGCGCCCGATCCTGCTGGAAATGGGTGGCAAGAACCCGGTGATCGTCTCGCGCCACGCTGACCTCGAACGCGCCACGCAGGGCTTGTACCGCTCCGCCTTCGGCCTGCAAGGCCAGAAGTGCTCGGCTGGCTCACGTGTGTATATTGAAGAACCCGTCTACGACGAGCTGGTAGAGAAGCTGCTGGCCGTCACCAAGACGCTCAAGATTGGCGACCCCACCCTGAAGGAAACCTTCATGGGCCCAGTGATTAACGAGGGCGCCTACAACAACTACAAGGGCTGGACCGAAGATCTCTCGCAGAATGGCACCATTCTCACGGGTGGCCGCGTGCTGACCGAGGTTGAATACGGCAAGGGTTATTTCTGTGAGCCCACCCTGGTAGCCGATGTACCTACGACCCACAAACTATGGAAGCAGGAGATGTTCCTGCCCATCACTCTGCTGCACAAGATCAAGAGCCTGGACGAAGGCATGGCGCTGGCTAACGATGTGGACTTTGGCCTGACGGCGGGCTTCTACGGCAGCGCCGACGAGTCCCAGTGGTTCTTTGAGAACATCGAAGCCGGCGTAACCTATGCCAACCGCCCGCAGGGCGCCAGCACGGGCGCCTGGCCCGGCTTCCAGCCCTTCGGCGGCTGGAAGGGCTCTGGCTCCTCCGGCAAGGGCGCGGGTGGACACTACTACCTGCCGCTCTATATGCACGAGCAGACCAACACCGTCATCGAATAATTCGGCACTCCCTCACTTGGATGCAACGCTCCATACTGGCGCAGCCCCGGCTGCGCCAGTACACTATCTGCACACTTTACATCTATCAAGGAACACAGCCGCATGCATCACAAACCTGCTCCTTCCCGCGCTGCCCTATGGGCGCTGACTGCACTCGTTATCAGCAGCCTCGCCTGCCAAACTCTCTTGGGCCAAAGTGGTCTTGCGCTTGATGAAGATAACGACACGCTGATTCACCCCGTTGAGATCAAACCCACGCAGGAGGTTGTCGTTACCTCGTCCGAACGGCTGGACGGTCTCTCGCTTTTGCCGGACCTCATTCTTAGCCCACCGGGAAACAGCCCCAGCAACCGCGGCCGGCCGGAGTTTAGCGGCCGTGCCTACACGCTGGATACAGACCACTTCCGTATCCACTACACCCTGGATGGCGAAGACGGTGTGCCGCGCCAGGTGACGGATGCCAGCGGCCACCCCGACTACGTTATCGAGGTGGCGCGCGCCATGGAGTACTCCTGGTTTGCCAGCATCGACCATTTTGGCTGGGCGCCGCCGCCGCATGACAACAGCCTGGGCGGCGACGACCGCTACGATGTGTATTTGCTCAACATCCTTGACGAGAATTACGCTGGCTACACCGATTCAGATCTGGGCAATTCAGTCATTGGCGATAACCCGCTCACTCCGCAAATTGAGCTGGCCTCCACGCACACGCACATCGTGCTGGACAATGATTATCTTGAGGACTATGACTACAACGATGACGGCAGCTTCCCTGAGGAGGCGCTGGACTACATGCGCAGCACCGCGGCGCATGAGTTCCACCATGCCATCCAGTTTGGCTACGATGGCGAGGAGCCGCAAGACTGGGTGTGGGAGGCTACCTCCTCCTGGATAGAAGAAGAATTGTTTGACACCGTGAACGATCCCATCAGCACGCTGCCTTCGATCTTCTTCTCTCCCGATTCGTGCCAGTTGGCCGAAGGCGGCGAGCTGAGCGAAGTCGACATTGACCGCTGGTACGGCATGTGGATCCTGATGCGCCACCTCTCGGAGCAGTATGGGCACCAGTCGATTGTGCGCCTGTGGGAGCACATCGTCGATCGTGACGGCTATGCCGCCTGGGATGCGATGCTGGCCGAGTACAACCTGACGCTGGAAGACTTGTATATGGATTACAGCATTGCTCTGCTGACGCGCAACTTGGAAGAAGGCCGCCGCTACCCCACCGTGCGGCTTGAGGGTAGCGCCGCCTTCAATGAGTGGTACACCCCGCAAGACGGCGTGCAACAGCTCGGCGCCGACTACATTTACATCCCGGCCCAAGAGCCCATCACCGTCACCCTGGATGGAGAAGGCCTGTTGGGGGTGCTGGTCGGCATTGCGGAGGATCGCAGCTACATCTACCCCATGTGGAATGGCGAATTGAGCATCGACGCCAGCCAACTGGAGCGCACCTACCTGATCGTGATGAACATGCAGCGCGCCAGCAATGCCCGCAACTGTCTCTTCACTGATTACTATGTCTACCTTGCCTCTGGGGGCAGCAGCGTGGAGCCAGAATGGAGCTTGCCGGCGGCTAACTTTCAGGCGCCGCGCAATCCCTAACAGCAGATAAGAGAATTCTGAGCGCCACTGGCAGGCGATATAATCAGCCTTCTTATGTCACACAACAGAGGTGCAGTAGTGAGAAACCCCAAACTGATGATCGTGTCAGTGCTGCTTTTAAGCGCTGTTTTACTTGGCGCCTGCGGCAGTTCCAATAACACCAATACAGATGCGATTATGACTGAGGCAGCGCAGATTGCCTTTCAGGCGCTAACGGAGACTGCCGCCGCGGCTCCTCCTACTGCCACCTTTACGCCCATCCCGCCAACGCCCACCAACACCCCTGAGCCTCCCACCCCCACGGCTACGCTGGAAGGCGAGCAGCCCACCCTGGCTGCGTCACCTACGCCGCTGCAACAATCCAGCACCTCAGGCATTCCTTGCCTGCGTGCCAACCTGGAGTACGAAAGCATTCCTGACGGCACCGAGATCTATGCAAACAGCCCCTTCACCAAAGTATGGCGCCTGAAGAACACCGGCTCCTGCACCTGGAATCATGACTTTGCTGTCATATGGATCCAGGGTGACCTGATGGGCGCTGAGACGGTGGTGGAATTCACCGATAAAGCCATCGCTCCTGGCGAATACGCTATGGTGGAGGTGAGCATGCGCGCCCCAGACAAATCCGGCTTCTACAAGGGTTACTGGATGATGCGCGGCGACGGCGCCATATTTGGCATCGGTAATGGCGGGCGCGAGTGGTTCTGGGTAGATATCCAAGTGCTTCCGGTAGTTGAGGGAGGCTAAACTCTTGCAACAAAAAGACCCGCTCGTGTGAGCGGGTCTTTTTTATTACGCAACTTTCACACTAAAAACGAAACGTATTTCCCATACTTGCGTTAAACAAGGTATGCAACCGCGATTTAAAGGCATTCTCTTTGACCTGGGCAACACGTTGCTGTACTTTGAAGGCGCCTGGCCTGACGTACTGCGCCAGGCAGATGAAGCGCTGCTGACACAGCTGCGCACCCAAGGCTTTACCCTTAATGGGACTACGTTCCTGCAGGAATTTCGCACTCGTCTAAATGTGTACTACGCCCAGCGCGAAGCTGAGTTTGTGGAGCACACCACTGCGCATGTGCTCAAAACGCTGCTGGCGGACTTGGGCTATGCAGACACCACGCCTGAACAGCTGCGGCCGGCTTTGAGCGCGCTGTATGCTGCCTCTCAGGCGCATTGGCTGCTTGAAGATGACACCCTGAGCACACTACAGGCCCTGCACGCGGCTGGCTACAAATTGGGCATCATCTCCAATGCGGGGGATGATGACGATGTGCAGACCCTGGTAGATAAGGCCAACATGCGCGCGTACTTTGATGTGGTGCTCAGCTCGGCCGCCTGTGGGGTACGCAAGCCCAACCCGCGCATCTTTGCGCTGGCCTTGGAGCAGATGAAGCTGCAGGCCGCCGAAACCGCCATGGTGGGGGACACCCTGGGCGCCGATATCTTGGGGGCAAAAAACGCCGGGCTGTATAGCATTTGGCTCACGCGCAGGGCAGACACACCTGCTAACCGTGAACACCAGCACACCATCACGCCGGACGCCCAAATCAGTGCACTGGGTGACCTTCCTGCTTTATTAAAGAACTAGCCCGCTTCGCAAGAAAAACGCCTGATTCCCGGAATCTGTGGCACAATTCGACAATTAAAGCCCTATAATGATTCTTTGCAGAATAGGGCTAGGTTCGCAACGTGTTTGCGAACAACCGCTGACTTTGCTATGTTTTGACCTGTCAGCTAAAGGCTAAGGCCTAATCTCATCAAGGAGGAGGTGGTGGCACACCAGAAGCGCTGAATACCTACCTACCCCAAATTTTTTTTAATCCTTACGGAGGAGAACAAATATGCAACGCAACCGCATTTTGGCACTGTTCAGCATCCTGCTAATTGCTAGCTTGGTGTTGGGCGCGTGCCAGTCGGCTCCGGATGCTACCGCAACCGAAGCCCCCTCTGAGGAAGCCCCTGTAACTGAAGAAGCTACTGAGGCTGCTCCTCAAACCACCCGTGTGGGTGGTTGGCTGGACGAGATCGGCATGAAGGTTGTTGGTGCTGACTCCGCAATCACACAGATTGCGGCTGGCGACATCGACATCTACACGTCCAATCTCTCCCGCCCGCAGGACGTTGAAGCCGCTGATGCGGCTGGCTTGGAGCGCTCGTTCCAGTATGGTATTTACTACGAGCTGACCTTCAACCCGGCTGTGGCTGAGGCTGGTGGTGTGGAGTTCCTGAACGGCACTCTGAACCCCTTCACCAACGCCACGATCCGCAAGGCGATGAACAACCTCATCGACCGTGACTACATCAACCAGGAAGTGTACGGCGGCCTGGGCACTCCGAAGTTCTTCTCGTTTGTGTCCGCGTTCCCTGACTACGCTCGCCACGTTGATGTGATCCGCGGCCTGGAAGCTCAGTTTGCTTATGACCCCGAGGGCGCCAATGCCACCATCTCCGCTGAGATGGAAGCCATGGGCGCTGAGATGGTCGACGGCAAGTGGAGCTACAACGGTTCCCCGGTCAACATCATCTTCTTGATCCGCACTGACTCTGACGGCACCCGTGTTCCGGTTGGTGACTACATCTCCAACCAGCTCGAGTCCATCGGTTTCACTGTGACCCGCCAGTACGGCACCTCTTCTGAGCTGGCCGCCCTGTGGGTGAGCGGTAACGCTCCGGATGGTCTGTGGCACATCTACACCGGCGCCTGGGGCGTTGGTGGTATCACCCGTGATGACGCTGCTGACTTCCAGTTCTTTGACTCCCCGGACAGCGCCTACGGCTTCACCACGCTGTGGCAGTCCTTCGAGGCCCAGATCGATCCTGAGTACCGCGCCTTGGCCAATGACTTGGCTAATGCTAACTACTCTTCGCTGGAAGAGCGTAAGGAAATGGTGAGCCAGGCTCTGCAGTACGCTGCTGACAGCGCCCTGCACGTTTGGTTGATCGACGGACAGGCCTTCAGCCCGTGGCAGCCCAACGTTTCTGTGGCCTTTGACTTGGCCGCTGGCGTTGACATCAACCCGCTGACCACCTACACCCTGCGCTTTGACGATCAAGAGGGTGGCACCCTGCAATGGGGTACCCCTGACATCTTCGTCGAGCCCGCCAACCCGATCGGTGGTAGCAACTGGACTTACGACAACCAGTGGCAGCTGCTGACCCGTGACTCCGCTGTGTTGTTGAACCCGCACACCGGTATCCCCCTGCCGCAGCGCCTCGAAAGCGCTGAAGTGTACGCGCAGGAAGGCCTGCCCATCGGCACCACGTACGACTGGGTTGACCTGAGCTTCGTTGCTAGCAATGAAGTTCCGGCTGATGCCTGGATCGACTGGAACCCGGAGACCGAGACCTTCATCACCGTGGGTGAGGCTTACCCCGATGGTCTGACTTCTCTGATCAAGACCGTGGTTAACTACCCCGCCGAGCTGTACGACCGCACCTGGCACGATGGCAGCCCGATGACCGCCGCTGACTTCGTAATGCCCATGATCATGACCTTCGCCACTGGCACCGAAGGCAGCCCCATCTATGATGAGGCCGCCGCTGGTGGTTTGGTTGCGTTCAAGGGCGGCTTCAAGGGCTGGCGCATTGTTTCCACCGACCCGCTGAGCATTGAGTACTACACCGATGTGTGGACTCAGGACGCTGAGTTGATCGCTGGTGCTGGCGCCGCCACCCTGTGGCCCGAGTACGGTTACGGTAACGCTGGTTGGCACGCTATCGCTGTTGCCAACTGGGCCGAGGCTGAAGGCGAACTCGCCTACACCCCGGACAAGGCTGTTCAGGCTGAAGTGGAGCAGACCAACTTCGTTGGTGGCCCCAGCCTGGAAGTGCTGGCCACCTACCTGCAGCGTGGTGCTGACGAGGGTTACGTTCCCTTCGCCGCCACCATGGGTGCTTTCGTGACCGCCGAAGAGGCCACTGCCCGCTACAACAACCTGCTGGACTTCTATGGCCAGTACGGTCACGTGTGGTCTGGTGTTGGTCCTTACATCCT
>CAZUTS010000020.1:0-20828 GCA_964623375.1 uncultured Anaerolineaceae bacterium | reverse complement strand
TGGGCGAAGGCCAGCTTGCCCATCAAGCGCATGGAGCGAATGCGCCCCACCACGGTGGCGGCCAGCGGCTGCTCGCCGCCCGCTTCGAAGGCGGCGATGGCCGCAGCCATGGTGTGCGTGCGCTCGACGCGCGGCGGGAACGGCTCAGTGCCCTGTTGGCGCAGCGCTTCCAGCTTGGCTAAGCGCAAGCGTTCAAGTTCAGTAAACTGTTGTGCGTCACTCATCATCAACTCCGCCGGATTATTACATAAAAAGAGGCCCGGGGCATTTGCCGCCGGGCCTCTCGATTTGCTGGTCTGATTACCAGATAACTAGACTACCTTGGTGATCTTCACAGAGAAGGCGCCAGACGGCGCGTTGATATCGGCCTTATCGCCTTCTTTCTTGCCCAGCAGTGCGCTGCCCAGTGGGCTCTCGTGGCTGATCTTGCCTTCGCGCGGGTTGGCCTCGGCCGCACCCACGATCATGTATTCCTCCGGCTTGCGGCGGCCCTGCTGGATAGTGACTTTGCTGCCAATCTCGATGGCGCCTCCCTTTTTGCGGCCGCGGTGCTCTTCAATCAACGTAGCGTTGGCCAGCAAAATCTCCAGCTCTTTGATGCGGCCTTCCACAAACGACTGCTCGTTCTTAGCTGCTTCAAATTCGGGGTCTTCAACAAACTCACCCAGGCTGTTCTCGGCTGCCTCGCGCAAACGCTCGGCTATCTCTTTGCGGCGCACATTGCGCAGCGTGTCCAGCTCATCTTGGAGTTTCTTAAAGCCTTGCTTGGTCAGATACTCAGTAGACATGGTTCCCTTTTGTTCCTCGTGCGCAGTCTGCGCCTTAAACACATTTGCTGCGAGCAAATCTCCGCAGAGTTTGCCAACAGCCCCAAGACTATAGCATATCCGTAGCCAATTTTCAAGAACGAATGTTCTCGTGGTGTCTTCCTGGGCGCATCCTGCGTGGGAGTGATATTATCTGCAGGTTATGGTGTTCAGTCAAAAAGACCCTGTGAAGCGCCAGCGACTGCGCTACCTCCTTATCGGCGCGGTGTTGCTTACCATCCCCTGCTACCTGGCAGGGTATGTTGCCGCCAATGTGCGCCTGAACCAGACAAGCCCCACCATCACCCAGACCGGCGAGCCGAGCATCACCGCCAGCCTGACTGAAACGGGCACCAGTACGCCTACCAGCACCGAAACGAGCACGCTCACCCCTTCACCCAGCGCCAGCCCCACGCTAACGCTGACCTTCACGCCATCTTCCACGATCACACCGAGCATTACGCCCACGGAAACTCCCCTGCCGCCGTCAGAAACACCGACGCCCAGCGAAACACCAACCCCCTAAACGGATACAATTAATCCAATGAAGAAAACAAGCTACCGGTTGCTGCTCGCTACCGTGCTGGCCGCCTGCCTGGCTGGCTGTGCTAGCCTGACGGCAAGCCTGGTGGAGACGCCCAGCGCCACCACCGGTTCCTCTGCCGCCATCATCGCCACCATTCAGCCCACTCCTGCTCTTGACCGCGCCTTGACGCTAACCCTGTGGGTGCCGCCGCAGTTTGACCCCGGTGGCGGCAGCCTGGCCGCCACGATGCTGCAAAACCGCTTGGACGAGTTCACCGGGCAGTTTCCGCAGGTGCTCATCAATATTCGCGTCAAAGATGAAAATGGCGCTGGTGGCCTGCTCGAATCGCTTAAGCGCTCGCAGAACGCCGCGCCGCTGGCGCTGCCCGATCTTGTGCTGATGCCTGCTGGCCTGCTCGCACAAGCCGCGAGTGCAGGTGTGCTGCACCCACAAGAGGCCCTGGACGATGAGCTCAACCGTGATGATTGGTATCCCTTCGCAGTGGAGCTGGTGAGCGTAGACGAGCAATCCTACGGCTTGCCCTTCGTGGCCGACGGCCTGGTGGCGGCGCACCGCACCACGGCGATCTCGCAAGTGCCGCCCACCTGGGTACGGCTGATGGATACGCGCATCGCACTCGGCTTCGCCGCGGCGGACCCGCAGGCGCGCTTCACGCTCTTGCAGTTGCTTTCGCTGCCCACTTCTGGCGATGAACCAGCCATCCCCGAGCGCAACCTGCTGGAAGTCTTCGATGTGTACGCCACCGGCCAGGCTCGCAACGTCTTCCCCTTCTGGCTGACGCAGTACCAGAGCAATGAGCAGATCTGGCAAGCCTTCAGCGAGGGCCGCTTGCCGATGGTGATGGCATGGACCAGCCAGGTCTTCGCCAATCGCCAAACGGAGATCAGCGCCGCACCGCTGCCCACACAAAACGGGCAACCCTTTACGCTAGTGCGTGGCTGGGTGTGGGGCGTGACTACGCAAAACCCCGAGCGCGCCGCGCTGTCCAGTGAACTGATCCAATTCCTCTCCACGCGCGAATTTCTGGCGCAGTACAGCGCTGCCGCTGCCATGCTGCCGCCGCGGCCCAGCTCCCTGGCCGCCTGGGCGCCGGATGCCAACCAAGCGCTGGCCAGCCAACTAGTAAACAACGCGCAGCCGCTGCCCGACCAGGAGACCCTGGAGCGCTGGGGTCCAGCACTCACAGACGCGGTGATCGCTGTGCTCAAACAAGAAATGAGCGCAGCCGAAGCCGCCCAAAGCCTGAGCGACGTGTTTGCTCCTTAAGCGAGCTCTCATACCCACTTAATTCACCAGCGCACGGCAGTGATAAGATGTCAAACGTATAGCTATGGCGAAGAAAACCAAATCCCCTGAACCTGCGTTGGACATCACTCCACAAGCAGAAGCCTCCACCGGCGACCCTGGTGTGCAATCCGCACCCAGTGAAGCCAGCCCAGCTGCACCTGCTGCAGGACTGCTGTCCCGCCTGCCCGCTCCTCTGCGCCGCTACGGCACAATTGGCCTGATCGCTATCGTGGCTCTCGGCGTTGTGCTGTTGATGAACACCGTGGCCAGCGGCATGCAGGCCAGCCAACAAGAAGATTTCCGCGCCACGGCCATGTCGATGGCGCAGAGCACCATCGACGCCGCCACCGGCGGCGAAGCCGGTGCACTGATGCCATCCTTTGGCATGGGCAGCGAGTTCGAGGGCATTAGCCGCGGCGTTTCGTTGGATACCATCGTGCCCAGCCGCGCCCGCGTAGACATCATGAATCACACAGTGGAGCGCGGCGACACGCTCTTCGGCATTGCTGACCTATACGGCCTGAAACCCGAAAGCATTTTGTGGTTCAACTTTGATGTGCTGCAAGACAACCCCAGCGAAATTACGCCAGGGCTGATTCTCAACATTCCGCCGGTGGATGGCATCCTGGTGACCTATCACACGGGCGAGAGCCTGGTGGCGATTGCCGACAATGCCAGCTACACCACTTCAGTGACCGCAGCAGACATCATCAATTGGGCTGGCAACAACCTCGACCCCTATGAGACGGACCCGGAAAACCCTGGCATCGCCGATGGTACCCAGCTGATCGTGCCCGGCGGCTCGCGCGAGCTGCGTGACTGGGGCCCGCCGGCGATCACGCGTGAGAACGCCGCCACTGCGGCCTACTACGGCCCCGGTGCCTGTGGCGCCATCTACGAAGGCGCCATCGGCAACGGCACCTTCCGCTGGCCCAGTGTGGCGACCTACCTCTCTGGCTTCGACTGGAATCCGCCTACCCACAATGCTCTCGATATCGCCGGCGCAGAAGGCAATGCTGTCTACGCTACCGATGGCGGTGTGGTGGTGTATGCCGGCTGGTCCAACTTCGGTTACGGCAACCTGGTAGTGATCGACCACGGCCGCGGCTGGCAGTCCGCCTATGCTCACTTGAATAGCTACGCGGTCAGCTGTGGCCAGAGCGTGTCACAAGGCACGGTCATCGCTGGCGTCGGCAACACGGGCAACTCCACCGGCGCTCACTTGCACTTCGAGTTGTACAGCTCGCTGTATGGCAAAGTGAACCCGTGGGATTTCTTGTTCATTCCCTAAAGAGCACACTTTCTTGCCGAGTGAGTGGCACAGTGCTATAATGCCGCTTCTTCGGGCGCGTAGCTCAGCTGGTTAGAGCGCACGGTTCACATCCGTGAGGTCGAGGGTTCGAGTCCCCCCGCGCCCACCATTGCGAAAAATCACCCTTGCGGGTGATTTTGGTTTAACGCCTTGGGAGTGCTGCGCTCGCACAGGTTTGCTTCGCTGTACTCGCAATGACAAGGTCTGCCCAAAACTAGGCTGGCATAGAACTTGCATCTTTAGGGGTGCATCTCTATAATCCACTCGCTTCAGGAGCTCAAAAATGGCCTTCACTCCTATTCTGCGCCCGGGTCCGTCCCAGCGCCCGCAAGCTACCGCCCACCTGGCTCAAACCATGAGCCTGTTGGGGCTTAACTTGCAAGAATTGAACCAGAAGATCGAATCGGCGCTGGCCGCCAACCCGGCCCTGGAGCTGCTCGAGGGGCGCCACTGCCCCGGCTGCGGCCGCCTGCTGCGCCCCGGCGCCTACTGCGGCGCCTGCGCCTCCACCGATAGCGCCAAGGGCGATGAGCCCGTCGTATTCATTGCTCCGCCGGAAGACGGCTATGGCCGCGGCACGCGCAGCGGCGAAGAGATTCCTGAAGACTTCAACGCCTCGCAGCCCGAAGACCTGGCCAGCTATGTGCTGCGTCAAATTGCCAGCGAACTCAACGAGCAGGAGCAGCTCATCGCCGCTCATTTGTTGAGCACGCTGGATGACGACGGCCTGTGCACGGTGCCCCTGCTGGAAGTGGCGCGCTACTACCACGTGCCTGTTACCGATGTCGAAGACGTGGCGCAAATGATCATGTTGGCTGACCCAGTCGGCGTGGGCGCAGCTTCCACCAGCGAAGCCATGCTGATCCAACTGCACTCGCTGGGCGATAAAGTGCCCAACCTCGAATTATGCGCGCGTGCCATCAGCGATGGCCTGAACGCACTCAGCAAGAAACAGTACGCCGAGCTCGGCAGTCTGCTGGGCGTGAGCAAGGCCAAGGCACAGCAAGTGGCCGAGTTCATCGCCGCCAACCTAAACCCGTTCCCGGCCCGCGCCCATTGGGGCAGCCTGCGCACGCAGACCACAGACACACCGCCGGTGTATCAGCGCCCCGACCTGATCATCAAGATGCAGGAAGATGGCCGGATGGTGGTGGAAGTCACCTGGCCGCTGCGTGGCGTGCTGCGCGTGAACCCCCTCTTCCAGCAGGCGCTGCAAGAGGCGCCGGAAGACAAGTCTGAGCAATGGAAGATCGATCTGGAGCAGGCTAACTTGCTGATCAAGTGCCTGGCCCAGCGCAACCAGGCCATCGTGCGCCTGATGCAGGTACTGGCGGTGGTGCAGCGCGAATTCATCCTGGGTGGTGATGCGCACCTGCGTCCCTTCACCCGCGCCACCATTGCTGACGAACTGGGCGTACATGAGTCCACTGTCTCACGCGCCGTAGCTGGCAAATCCGTTGAGTTGCCATCGGGCAAGATCGTGCCGCTGGCGCAATTCTTTGACCGTAGCCTGCACATTCGCACGGCGCTGAAGAAGATCGTAAAAGATGAGCCCAAGCCGCTGAGCGACACCACGCTGGCAAAGTTGCTGGCCAAAGAAGGCTACGATGTTGCACGGCGCACAGTGGCAAAATATCGCACAATGGAAGGCATCCTGCCGGCGCATCTGCGCAAGCCGCAGGCCGTTGGCTAAATGACACTGATCAGCGATCTCTCTCCATTCAAACGGCGCAACATCGGCAGCGAAGAAATTCTCGCACTGCTCGATCTACTGCCATCCCCTACCCTGATCGCCAGCGCCCGCACGGGGCGTATTTTGTTTTGCAACGGTGCAGCCACGGAGCTGAGCGCCTTCACGCGCAAAGAACTCAGCGAGCTGAACACCAACACCTTGCTGCCTGAGCTCTCGCTGGCTGCTCACGGCAAGCAAAGTGCGTCGCTGGTCAAACGCAACAGCCGCAGCATTGGCGTGCAAGCCACCGTGGCAGCCTTAAGCGGCACCGAGCATTGGCTGGCCATCACCATCGAGCCTATCTCTGCCCAAGCCAGCAACGAGGGCCAGGGCCAGCAATGGGAAGCGCTGCATCTGCTCAGCCTGGCCACCTCGCAACCGGAGTTAGCCTCCGCCTACCTGCAAATTTTGCAGGCCGGGGCGCTGCTCACCGGCGCACGCCACCTGGTGCTGTATACGCCAGATGAAGACGGCAGCCTGCGCGTACAAGCTCTACACGGCAGCGGGGTGGATTTCCCTGCTGAGTTGACCGCCGAAGAGGTGGCCGCTTTGCAGGCGCCTAAGATCTGGCAGCCTGGCCGCAGCCTGGAAACAGCGCTGCAACGCGCCGCCCACGCCAGCAAGCTGGCCTACCTGGCCACCACACCGCTCGACCTGACTCAGCCTCAGCAAGGCATCCTGGCGGCGGCTGACCCTGAAGGCCGCCCGCACGAGGAGCTGCTGACCCAGCTGCAGATCCTGGCGGCCAGCGCCGCCACCGCGGCAGTGAGTGCACGCCTCAACCACATATGGCAGCAAGATGCCGCGCGCCTGAGCGAAAACGAAACCATTGTCAGTATCCTCTACGATCAGATGCAGGATGCGGTGCTCTTCACCGATACTACGCTGCGCCTGACTGAACTCAACATGGCCGCCGAAGCCATGCTGGGCTACTCGCAGGCCGAGATCACCCAGCGCCCTATTCAGGATGTGCTCATCGGGCTGCGTACGCTGCTGCCTGACCTTGAGCTGGCGCTGCAAGACAGCCAGGTGATCGAGCTGGGCAAGCGCAAGCTGCTGCGCCGTGATGGGCAGGAGTTTTTGGCGCTGGTGCGCATCGCTCCTATTCTCTACAAGGGCAAGATCACTCGGCTGGCCGTCATCCTCAGCGACCTCAGCGAGCACGAAGCCTTCCACGTGCAAACGCAGCAAATGCGTGACCGCGCCTGGCTGGGTGATGTGGCCGCCATCTTTGCGCACGAGATGCAGAATACGCTCAACAACATCAATCTGACCACGTCAGCCATTCAAAGCGGGCAGCCAGAGAATGACCCGATGCAACCGCAGCTCAGCCTGATCATGGAAGAGTGCGAGCGCCTGGGCCGCTATATGCGCTCGATGCTCAGCGTGGCTGGTGGCCGCGCCCACCAGCCCGAGCGCTTGAACATCGTGGAGTTTTGCGAAGCCCAGGTCAACCGCTGGCGGGCGCGCATGCAGCGCAAGAACATTCAGGGCCACCTGGAAGTCAGTGGTGATATTCCGCTCATCCAGGGTGACCCGCACGCGCTCGATCAAGTCTTCACCAACCTGTTCACCAATGCCATTCAAGCCATGAGCAACCAACCCAGCGGCCTGCTGGCGGTGCATATCAGCCAGGCTAAAGACGGCATGGTGGAGATCATCGTTTCCGACAACGGCCCCGGCATCCCCGAAGAGATTCGCCCGCGTATCTT
The DNA here is from genome assembly GCA_964623375.1 of uncultured Anaerolineaceae bacterium. Taxonomy (GTDB): domain Bacteria; phylum Chloroflexota; class Anaerolineae; order Anaerolineales; family UBA11579; genus JAMCZK01. The sequence continues at coordinate 13,432 of CAZUTS010000020.1, read as the reverse complement.
TGAGGCCTTCTTCACCACCAAGGGTAGTGAAGGCAGCGGCTTGGGCCTCGCCATCATCAAGAAGCTGCTGATGGCGCACAAGGGCGAGATCAGCGTAGATAGTTTCCCCGGCGGCACCATGTTCAAGATCCGTCTGCCGCAGGGTGATGCGTAACGAAAGGAACCACAGTCAATGAGCCTGACCATTCTTGTTCTGGACGATGAAAAGCCGGCCCGCGATGGGCTTAAGGTCATCCTGTCCAAGCACAACTATGAAGTGATGGATGCCGCTGACCTCAAGAGCGGCCGCGCCATCCTTGAACAAGGCACTGTGGATGTGGTGCTGCTGGATGAAATGCTGCCCGATGGCTTGGGCACCAGCCTGCTTGAAGAGAGCTTCCCCAACCGCCCCCTGATGATCGTGATCACCGGGCACGGCGCCATCGAGATGGCGGTACGCGCCATGAAGAACGGCGCACATGACTTTTTGCAGAAGCCCGTGGACATGAAGCAGCTGGAAAAGGCGCTGGAGCGCGCTGGCGAGATCATCGCCATGCGCCGTGAGTTGCAGCACCTGCGGGATCACCAATACGGTGACTTTGTGCTGGGCAGCAGCCATGCCATGAAAGAGGTCATGCAGCAAGCCGAGCGCGGCGCGCAGGTGGGCGCCTCGATCTTGATCCAGGGTGAAACTGGCGTTGGCAAAGAGGTGGTGGCCAAATACATCCATGAATCCGGCCCGCGCCGAGACAAGCCCTTTATGGCGATCAACTGTGCCTCTTTCCAGAGCACGATGATTGAATCCGAGCTCTTCGGGCACGAGGCGGGCGCCTATACCGGCGCCGACAAGAAGAAGATCGGCCTGATGGAGCAAGCCAACAACGGTGTATTGTTCCTGGATGAGATCTCCTCAATGGCGCCGGACATGCAGGCTAAGCTGCTGCGTGCGCTGGAAGACCGTTCCTTCCGCCGCATGGGAGGCAATGTGCTCATCAAAGTGGATGTGCAACTGGTCTCGGCCTCCAACCGCAACTTGCCGGAGATGATTGCTGAGGGCAAGTTCCGCGAGGACCTGCTCTACCGCCTGAATGTGCTGCAACTGAATGTGCCGCCGCTGCGTGAGCGCAAGCAAGATATCCCCGAACTGGCAGGCTTCTTCGTGCGCCACTTCAATGCCAGCATGGGTTTGAACGTGCAGGATGTTACCCAGCAAGCCATGGAGCAGTTGATTGCGTATGACTGGCCCGGTAACATCCGTGAGTTGCGCAACGTTTTAGAGCGTGCTATGCTGTTTTGCGATGACCCGGCCATTGGCATTCAACACCTGCCTGCCGAGCTAGCTACACCAGCAGCAAAGAAAAAGAAATAACACCCAAAGAAAACGAAAACTAAGTACCGCAGTCATCCATAGCCATGAAGCAAACCCACGGCCCAACGGAGGGGGGGACATTCCTTTCGCGCGTCCGCTGGCCAAACTTCATGCGCGCGCCGCGCTTCCCAGACGCCAATATTGACCGCCAGGCCAGCATCCTCAACTTCATGCTGTGGGTCGGCCTCACCATCATCCTGGTGCACATCGGCATCACTTTTCTGCTGCCGCGTACCGAGTTCCTCAATCTCTATTACGAATTTCTGGTGGCGTTGCTGCAAGCAGCCTGTCTGGTGCTGTTGCATTTGCGCAGACCACGCCTGGCCTCCCTGCTCTACACTCTCGGCTTGTGGCTCCTGGTGTACTTATGGGCATTTGAACTTGGCTCCATTACCAGCACTGGCATCAGCACGCTCTATACTGTGATCCTGGTGGCGGGTGTGCTGGGCGGCCCGGTGGGCGGGCTGAGCCTCGCCGCCCTGAGCGGATTAGCCGTAGCCTATATGGCAATTGCCAACCCAGACAGCGCGGGTCAGCCCGATTGGGCTCCGGCAGTCATCGTCATCCTTAACTTTGGTCTGGTGGCAGTGATGGTCATCATTGGCCAGCAGGCCTTGCGCAATTCCTTCTTAAGTGCCGAACGTAGCCGCTCCCTGCTCGGCCAGCGCAGCGCACAGCTTCAGGCCGCGGCTGAGATCGGCCTGGCCGCCACCACCAGCAATGATGTGGATGATTTCCTCAAAGCCGTCACCCAGGTGATCGCTGAGCGCTTTGGCCTGCATCACGTCTCGATCCTCACTCTCACCCAGGGTACAAGCGAGCTTTCACTCAATGCGCTGAGCCAGGGCGGCCATGTCAATACCAGCATGCCCAGCTTTCCGGTGGGCTCTACGCCGCGCGGCAAGAGCATCATTGCCCACGTTGCGCGCACGCGTAAACCCTACCTGGCCATCGATGTCAGCAAAGATCCGCTCTATTTGCACCATGAGGACTTAGGCGAAGCGCGCTCAGAGATCGCTGTGCCCATCATGGAGGGCAGCCGCCTGTTTGGCGTGCTGGATGTGATCAGCAACAAGAATGAGGAGCTGGGCACAGACGATCTCAACGCCCTGCAAATTCTGTGCAACCAGCTCGGCACAGTCATCCACAACAAGCGCCTGCTGCAACTCTCGCGCCGCCACTTGGACGAGACCCGCGCTCTGCACGCCATCGCCACGGCAGGCATGGCCTCCTCCGACGAAGATGAGTTTCTGGCCGAGGCGGCCCGCGTGGTGGGCAAATCGCTCTTCTCAGACAATTTTGGCATCCTGCTCATCGACCCTGCGGGGCGCATGCTGGAACACAAGGCCTATCACCAGGTTGGCCCGCACTCCACTCCCAACATTCCGCTCGGGCGCGGCATCACCGGCATGGTGGCCACCAGCGGCCGCGCCCTGCTGGTGGGCGATGTACGCCTAGACCCTGACTATTTGCTGGTCGACGAGCGCGTGCGGTCTGAGATGTGTGTGCCGTTGCGCATCAATGGCAAAGTCATTGGCGTCCTGGATACGGAGCACCATCAAGCGCACGCTTTCACACAAACCGACCTGCAGCTGCTGGAGGCGCTAGCTGGCCAGATTTCGCTCTCGCTCGAGCGTATCCGCCTGCTGGCTGATACTGAGCGCCGCGCCCAGGAGCTGGCCGAAACGTTGAAGCAGCAAGAGGAGCTGGCGCGCCTGCGTGACCAGTTTGTGCAGAACGTATCGCACGAGATCCGCACTCCGCTGGCCATCGTCAGCGGCTATATAGAAATGCTCAACAGTGGTGACCTTGGACCGCTGCCTGAAAGCTACCGCGAGCCCGTGGAAGTGATTGCACGTCGCACACAGACGCTCACGCATCTTGTGGAAGACCTCACCTCGCTGCTCAACCTGCAAGACCAGCGCAATGACTTCACTACGGTCTACTTCACCGATGTGCTCAACAGGCTGTACACCGCCGTGTATGCGCGAACACTGGCACAGCAGTTGGAGCTGGTGTGGGATGTACCCGCCAGCCTGCCCCCACTGCATGGCGAAGAGACGTTACTGTATACAATGGTCAACAGCCTGCTTGACAATGCAGTGAAGTTCACTTCACAGGGCACGATCTCGCTACGCGTGGCAGCAGACGATGATGAGCTGCTGCTGAGCATCAGCGATACCGGTATCGGCATCCCGCTGGATCAGCAGGCACGCGTCTTCGATCGCTTCTATCAAGTGGATGGCAGCAGCTCGCGCCGCTTCGGCGGTACCGGCTTGGGCCTGGCGCTGGTGAAAGAGATTGCCGAGCTGCATGGCGGGCAAATCAGCTTCGAAAGCCAGCCTGGCAAAGGCACGGTCTTCACCGTGCAACTCCCCCTACAGAAAGACTAAAAGAACAGCGGGTAACGCTGGGGCTGTGCTTCGTGCATCATGCGATACACGGAATAGAAGATGTCTTCTACATTGGGCTTGGACCAGTAGTTGCCGTCGCTGCCATACGCCGCGCGGTGCGCCTTGCCGGTGAGCGTGCGCGGCGCGCTATCCAGCCACTGGTAGCCGCCCTGCGTCTCCAGCACCTCTTGCATCATAAAAGCTGAGGTGCCGCCGGGCACATCTTCATCCAGGAAGAGCACACGATTGGTCTTTTGCAGCGATTCGACGATGCGCCCGTGCAGGTCAAACGGCATGAGCGATTGCACATCGATCAGCTCCACTTCGATGCCTTGGGCCGCCAGTGCATCGGCTGCTTCGCTGGCGATGCGGCACAACGGGCCATAGGTCACGATGGTGACATCCTTGCCCTCACGCAGCACCTCAGGCACACCCACTGGCACTGTGAACTCGGCGATATTGTCTGGCAAGCGCTCTTTGAGGCGGTAGCCGTTGAGCACCTCCACCACGATGGCGGGCTCATCGGCGGCCAGCAATGTGTTATAGAAGCCCACGGCCTGGGTCATATTGCGCGGCACCAGGATTAGCATGCCGCGCAGCAGGTGCAATGCGCCAGCCATCAGCGAACCAGAATGCCAGATACCCTCCAGGCGGTGGCCGCGCGTGCGCACGATCAACGGCGCCTTTTGGCCGCCCCTGGTGCGCCAATGCAGAGTGGCTACATCATCCGAAAGGATCTGCAGACCATACAGCAAATAATCCAGATATTGAATTTCAGCAATTGGGCGCAGGCCGCGCAAGGCCATGCCGATGGCCTGGCCCATAATGGTGGCTTCGCGGATGCCGGTATCGGCTACACGCAGTTTGCCGTAAATCTCCTGCAGGCCAGCAAACCCCTGATTGACATCACCCAGGTAGCCGAGGTCTTCACCAAAGGCGACCACGCGCGGGTCGCGCGCTAACATGGCATTGAAACCCTTATTGACGATCTCGAAGCCGTTGAGCAGCGGCGAGGAGTCGCTATACACCGCCTTGACCTCAGGCACGCGCTCGGCAGTGTGGGTATACAAGGACGAGGCGTAGCGCTCCTCGGCAATTTTGTCCTGCTCCTGCTTCCAGCGCACCAGCAGCGGCTTGCCGGGCAGCGCCTCATCTTTAAGCAGCGTCATCGCCTTGCGATAGGCCACCAGCATGTCCTGGCGCAGCGGTGTGGCCGCGGCTTGCATGGCGGCCACCATCTGGTTCAGTTCAGCGGCGTGCTTGGACGAGCCGGCCACTTCTACCAGCATGTCAGCGAAGTTCTGCATATCCTGCAAAACCGGCTTGGTGTACGCATCCCAGGCTTGGGCGCGTGTGGCTTCCACGGCATGGCGGTCTTCGGTCTCCCATGCGTCCAGCTCAACTTCAGTGGCAAAGCCCTGCTCTACGATCCAGCTACGGAAACGCGGCAGGCAGTCATAGTCTTGCTCCCACTGCAGGCGTTCGGCCGTCTTGTAGCGCTCGTGGCTGCCCGAGGTGGAATGGCCCTGCGGCTGGGTGACCTCGGTGATGTGCAAGATGGCGGGCACGTGGCTGTGGCGAGCGGTAGCGGCGGCTTTGGCGTACGCTTCCATCAGGGCCACGTAATCCCAGCCGGGCACGGTGTAGATGTCATAGCCATCATCGCCGCCCGGGCTGCGCTGGAAGCCGGAGAGCAGCCGCGAGAGATCGGCGGTGAGCTGATGCTCGTTCGGCACGGAGATACCGTAGCCGTCATCCCAGATCGAGAGTACGGCGGGCGCCTGCAGCACGCCGATAGCATTCACCGCCTCCCAGAACATGCCCTCGGCGCTGCTGGCATTGCCAATCGTGCCGAAGGCGACTTCATTGCCCTTGCGCGAGAACTGGGTCAGCGCGTGCAGCGCTTCCACTTCGCGGTAGAGCTTGGAGGCGTGCGCCAGGCCCACCAGGCGCGGCATCTGGGCCGCGGTGGGCGAAATGTCTGAGGAGGAATTCTTCTGGTCAGCGATGGCCTTCCACGAACCATCTGCGTTCAGGCTACGCGTGGCAAAGTGTGCGTTCATGGCGCGGCCACCCGTGGCCGGTTCTAGCTTTAGGTCTGTGTTGGCAAACAACTGGGCGAAGAATTGGTCAAGTGTGTGCTCACCGATGGCAAGCATAAAGGTTTGATCACGATAATAGCCGGAGCGAAAATCACCGGGCTGAAATGCTCTGGCCATGGCAATTTGTGCCAGCTCTTTGCCATCACCAAATATGCCGAACTTCGCCTTACCGCTCAGCACCTCGCGTCGGCCGATCAAGCTGGCCTGACGGCTGCGGTACGCCAAACGATAATCGGCGAGAACATCATCCCGCACAAAGGTGGTATTTGCAGTTTTTGGCATGTGAGATTCCTTCAGACGGAAGACAACACGGTTAGTTTATCATAGCCCCACAACCTGTCCTTTAAAGCGACAAACGCCTAGGTGAGGGGGGCACCCAGACGTTTATCTATTGGCAAGTATAGCTAGCGCGTGCTGCATGTCAAGCCAATTGACACAATTGTTGGTTAGCAGAAGGTTAAAGGCCTGAACATATGACCATGCCCGATTTGAACAAATTTGCAAAAGAAGACTACTGCTATCTCACCACACGCGGCCGCAGCAGCGGCAAAGCGCATGAGATCGAGATCTGGTTTGGCGTCAATGGCAGCAGCCTCTACCTGCTCTCCGGCGGCGGACTGCAATCAGACTGGGTGAAGAATCTGCAAGTGCAGCCGAGCGTGCAGGTGCGCCTGGCTGGCGAGACCTTCGCCGCCACGGCGCGGCTTGTGCACGATGCTGCCGAGCAACTGCTGGCGCGCCAGCTACTCTCGGCCAAGTACTATCATTGGGAAACGGGCGCACCACTGGACGAGTGGGCGGCCACCGCGCTGCCCGTGGCGCTGGATATAGTGAGCGCTACATCTTAGGTAGGTATCGCGTCAGGTATTCGAGGATGCGCTGGCTTTCCTCGCGCTGCGTGCGCGGCACGCGGTAGGTTGTCCCCTTCTGCCCCTCAACCTGAATGCGCAAACGGTCCTGGATCAGTCCGTGCTTTAGCCACGCTGATGTCACTGAGCGCAGAGCGTGGCGATGCACCTGATATGGCTTGCCCAGCATATCCATCTGCACGCGGATAAGCTGGTCTTTGGTGACTCCCACATAGAACTGCTTCATCGCAAAGGCTCCGAACGACCAGAAATTACCCATGTCCATAGCCAGCACCGCAGCCTGCAAAGATTCTTTGACTTCGAGCTGCGGCTCCAGGATGCTGAAGGCCCCTAGCCTCAAGCGTGCGGAGGCTGGCAAACCAGCAGCGGGCTTCTCCACCGTCCCAGCCGCCTTGGGCGCACGCGGGTCACTAACCCCGCTAAGCTGCTCACGTTTGGCCACTTGGACGGTGTACACAATTTGCGCCGCCCATAGTGCGAAGGCAAGGTTGAAGATCAGTTCAGTAAAGAAATTGAGCGGGGCAAATAAACCATATCCGGCCATGACAACAAACAAACCGAACACGACCAGGGCACTACGCCCCTTCCCCAACACCAACAAGCCCAAACCTGGAAACAGAGACAACAAACCAACAAGCCACGGTGATTTCATATTCTTTCCTCCCTTAGTATCTAAGTGTGCAGCTATTCTAGTTCAAACGACTCGCGTATCAGCTCAACCCCTGCTTATCTTGCATACGAATGCTGAGTCCCGTGCCGCCGAAGTCTTTGCACACAAACACTGGAGTGTCCGTCGTGCTGCGCTTCTTGTCATAGCGGTAGCCGATCTCATTGAAGCCCGCTAGGTCTGCCACATCCTTGATGCGATTGACCAGCAGCCAGTGTGCGAAGGCGCCGCGCGCCACCTTGGCGTGCACAGTAACGAAAGCAGGCTGGCCGGTCTTGCGATTGAGGGTGAGAAACTTCGGCGCCACAAAGGCGCTGGTGTCCATATATGGCGTCACGACATCAAAGTATTCTTTGGCCGCCAGGTTGATCACCGCACCTTTGCTTGGCAGCGTCTCGGCTACCTGGCTGCCCCAAAAGGCGTACATATCCTTGTGGGTGAAGTTGGGCAGCTTGTAGCCCATCTCCAAACGATACGGCACGATGCCATCCAGCGGGCGCAGCACCCCATACAGGCCAGACAAAATACGCAACGTCTTATGCGCGTATTGCCGGTCGGCCTGTGTCAGACTGGGAGCCTGCATGCCGCTGTAAATATCGCCAATGAAGCTATCCAGCGCAGCGGTCTGCTGGGCTGGTGCATCCGTCCAGTTGGCGATGAGCGCGTGCGTCCTGGCCGCCAATGGGCCGGAGAGTTTCATCATGCTGGCCAGGGTCGCCGGGCTGAGCGTCTTGAGATAGCCTGCCAGCACCCGCGCCTGCGGCAGCAGCTGCGGCGTATCCAGGCTGCCCGCGCCTTCGGGCGCCGTGCGCATGGCTTTGGAAGAGTGCAACAAGATAAGCATGGCGAGATTCTACGCCATCTCCTTCTCAAAATTGGCTATTGACCCATAGCGCAAGCAAGGCTAAAATACATGAATAATCACTCATATATTCAATGACAACGTTGACCAAACCCACCCTGCTAAGCGATGATGAACGGCTTCTGGCACAACTGCGCCAGGACCTGCTGGCACAGCCTACTGCCGAGCGCCTGGCCGAGATCTTCAAAGCGCTGAGTGACCCTACCCGCCTGCGCCTGATCTCGCTGCTGTTGGAGCACGAGGTGTGCGTGCATGTGCTGCAAGACGCGTTGGATATGAGCCAATCGGCCATTTCGCACCAGTTGCGCTTGCTGCGCCAACTCAACCTGGTGCGCTTCCGCAAGGAGGGACGCCACGTCTACTACGCGCTGGACGATGAACACGTGCATAAGCTCTTTCAACAGGGCCTGCTGCACGCTGAACACAAATAGTCTTCACAGCGTGTGCCCAATCCGCACACGCTTTTTTAGAGCTCAATACATGAGCAATTGCTCATGTATTGACAACCAGTTTCATTACGGCAAGGAATAAAAGTAAATGGAAACCAAGGTCAAACTTGAACTCAATCTGGTGCTCCCGCAAATCGATGCGGCTGACGACTGCGCCAGCCACCTGACCCAGCATCTGAGCGCGCAGCGCGGCATCTCGCAGGCGCATATCACGCAAGAGCATGGCAGCGCGCAGCTGTGCTTGCACTATGACCCAAACCTGATCTCGCTCGCCAGCGTTGAGCGCCTGGCGAAGGAGACTGGTGCCGAAGTCAGCAGCCGTTACCGCCATGAGCAGATCGCCTTCAGCGGCCTCAACGTGGCGGATGCCGCGCTGGCGGTGCAACGCCAGTTGGAAGCCCTGCCAGGCATGCTGCATGCCAACGTCAACTATGCTGCCGGGCTGATCTTCCTCGCTTACGACACCCAGCAGCTCTCGGCCGCCAGCGTGCGCCAGACGCTGCACAGCATGGGCGTGCGCGAAGTTGCCAACTCGGCTTCAGCCCAAGCAGAAGAAGTGCACGAGCACGCTCACGGCCACGGGCATGACCACGGCAGTGCGCCCACCTTCCTGCCCCACTGGATGCAAGAGCGCTGGACACTGATCCTGGTAGCGTTCGCTGCGCTGTTCTTCCTGGCTGGCTGGCTAGGGCCGCGGCTGTTTGGGTTCACCCCTGCCACAAGCAACCTGTTTTACATATTGGCCTATCTGGCGGGTGGCTACGATGTGGCCACGCATGCCCTGCCCGCGCTGTTCAAGGGCAAGCTGGATACCGATATCCTCATGCTGGCCGCCGCGGCGGGTGCCGCGGTCTTGGGCGAGCTTGGCGAAGGCGCCTTTCTGCTACTGCTCTTCGCCATCGGCCACGCCGGCGAACACTTCGCGCTCGACCGGGCGCGTAATGCCATCAACGCGCTCGGGGCGCTGATGCCGAAAACGGCACAGGTGCAACGTAACGGCAAGTTGCACGAGGAGCCGGTAGAGAACCTGGCCATCGGTGATGTGGTCCTCGTGCGCCCGGGCGACCGCGTGCCGGTGGATGGCGAAGTGCTCAGCGGCAACAGCCAGGTGGACCAAAGCCCTATCACCGGTGAAAGCGTGCCTGTGGCCAAAGCCCCCGGCGACGAAGTCTTTGCTGGCAGCGTAAACAGCGAGCAAGCGCTCGAAGTGCGCGTCAGCCGCATCGCTGCCGATAACACGCTGGCGCGGGTAATGCAATTGGTGGCCGAAGCGCAAAACCAGCAAAGCCCCACGCAGCAGTTCGCCGATCGCTTCACCAGCCGCTTTGTTCCCGCCGTCTTCATTCTTACCGCTCTATTCATCGCTATCCCGCCGCTGCTGGGGCTGACAGCCTGGCAGGAGAGCTTCTACCGCGGCATGCTGCTGCTGGTGGCGGCCTCCCCATGTGCCTTAGCCATCGGAACGCCGGCTGCCGTGCTGGCGGGCATTGCTCAGGCCGCCCGCAACGGCGTGCTCATCAAGGGCGGCGTTCATCTGGAGAATCTAGGGCGGCTGACTGCGATTGGCTTCGATAAAACCGGCACACTCACCAGTGGGCGTTTCACGCTCACCGATGTGTTGCTGTTAGGCAATGCCTCTGTAAACGAACTACTGGCGCTTGCGGGCGCCGTGGAACAGCAATCCAACCACCCGCTGGCGCAAGCCATTGTGCGCGCCGCGCGCGAGTCTGGCCTGCAGCTTGCGCAGGCTTCTGGCCTGGAAAACGTACCGGGGCGCGGCGTGCGTAGCCGCGTGGATGGCAAAGAGGTGTTGATTGGCACACCCGCGCTGCTCACACAGGATGGTGGGTTGGCATTGGAGCCCACAGTATCCGCACAGCTGGAGCAACTTCAGCAAGCCGGCCGCACCACGATGCTGGTGAGCTACGGGCAGCGTGTGCTCGGCATTCTGGGACTGGCCGACACCGCCCGCAGCGATGTGCAACAGGTGATGCAACAGTTGCGCGGCCTGGGTATTCAGCATCTGGTGATGCTGACCGGGGATAACCGCGCCGTAGCCGAAAATATAGCCAGCCAGGTTGGCATCAGCGAGGTGCGCGCCGAGCTGATGCCGCAGGACAAGCTGGACATCATCCGCGAAATGGAGAGCCAGTACGATGCCATTGCCATGGTGGGCGATGGTGTCAACGACGCGCCAGCCTTGGCCACGGCTACGGTAGGCATCGCCATGGGTGGTGCAGGCACAGCGGTGGCGCTGGAAACAGCCGATGTGGCCCTGATGGGCGATGATCTCAGCCGCCTCCCCTTCGCAGTAGGCTTGAGCCGCGCCAGCCGCGGGATCATTCAGCAGAACCTGATGATCTCGCTGGGGGTGATTGGCCTGCTGGTGATTAGCTCTGTGCTGGGGTTGGTGCAACTGGGTTTTGCCGTCCTGCTGCACGAAGGCAGCACCCTGCTGGTGGTAGGCAATGCACTACGCCTACTACGCTACAAGCAAGACTAGCATCAAAAAAGCCCCTGACATTTTGCCAGGGGCTTTTTTTCTGTAATTTAGTTGGCGCTGTAACTAAAACTGCGCATCACCTGATCCAAAAGTTGTAAATCGCCCTGCCCGCTCAGCTCCAGATAGGCATCACCGAGCACAAAATAATAAACGAGTGTCTCTTCGCCATTCTGCACAAGGCGCATGCGCACGGCATCCGGGCCATCGGCAAAACTCACCGTCTCTTCCTCGGCGATCTGGATGCCAGAGCTATTCAAGGCTATACGACGCATCTCCACACGAGTAGCCAAGTCATCTTTAGGGTCCCATTGGTAGACGGTCACCTGCAGCAGGCTCTCGCCGCGCGGCAAGTTCTCAAGCTCGGCGCCATCCGGCTCCCATGAGGCGATCTGCACATAGTCGCCGCGGCTGCCGGCTTCGCCGCCCAGCACAACCCAACTCTCCGGGTACTTGAAACTAAAACGGCCCTGCGCATCCACGAAGGTGGTTGCCGCAAAGGTAGGCGCGGCCTCGGTTGGGGATTCTGTGGGCGCGGCCGCTGCCACTGTGGGCGGTGGAGTCTCGGCTACCTGCGTAGGCGAAACTGCCGGTGCGGCGCATGCGGCGAGCAGTAAAGCAGTCAACAGCAGTAAGGGTGCGGTTTTCATGGACAACGCTCCTAGGGTAAGGATCTCTAGTCTAACGTCTGTGGCCGCTACATAGTTCCCAAGCGTTTTCGTAAGGTGGTATCGGCCACCGCTTTCACGTTGATGCGCTCTGCTTTAAGGAAGGTGCGGAAGCGCGCAAAGCCTGCCGCCAGCGCCTCTACAAAATGGTCATCTTTGGCTAAGCGCTTGTCTTCGAGCCACAAACCGAGTATGACAAATGTATTGGTGACACGCTCCAGCTTGCTGTCGAAACGCGCCACCAGGCGGTCTCCCCACAGCACGGGCAAGGTGTAATAGCCATACTTGCGCTTATCCTGAGGCTTGTACACTTCCCATACATAGTTGAAATCAAACAATAGCTTGGCGCGGCCGCGTGCGCTGACCGGATCCAGCGGAGCCAGGAAACTGACCTCAGCCGCGGTGTCCTGCTCCAGCGGCTTCCAGGCCTTGGGGATACGCCCGGCCGCGAGGTCAGCGATCAGCTTGGCGTCGCTGGCCAGCGCGCACTGCACCTGTTTCCAGCCCTCGACCTGTACTTCGATGAGGCCTGCATCCGCCAACAGCGCATCCTTAAGCTGGGCGGCTCTTTCAAAGGGCACGCCACGGTAATACGCCTCTGCCGTGCGCTTGAGCTGGGTGAGGCCGTTGTGACTGACCTCTTTGCGAATCAGAAAACGATCAGTTTCAGCATCGCTGGCCTCGCGAATCAGCTCGGCAGGCGCAACCGCCTCGGTAAGGGCGTAGACGCGTTCAAAATTCTCGCGGTGATGGGTCATTACCTCCCCCGTGCGCCACAGGTGATACAGCGCCACGGCACTGTCCTTGCGGCCGCGATAACTCTCGGTGCGCGTACGCTCGGCCATCTTGAAGTCACGATTGCTGACGGTGGTGCGTTGGCGCAATACCTGGCGCATCTCTTCGATGGCCTCAGCGTGCTGGTGGGGTTGCTTTTGCTGCGCCTGCTCACGGCGCATCACCACGCGCCAATACGGCAGCTCATCCATGGGGCGCACCGCCAGCCACCCACCCCAGTCAAAGAATTTGCGCTGCTTATAGGCAGCCACTTCCCAATCGCCGGGTGCATAGTCCAGCACGCGGCTGTGCAGCATGATGTCCTGGCTGCGCGCCACCATCTGCAGCGGGTCTAACTGCAAATACTCCACAGCACGCATGGCTTGTTGCGTGCCGCGGCTGCCGCGCCAACGGCGGCCGGGCCACAGGCCCTGCTTGCCCAGGATGTAGCGGCGGGCAGTTTGGTGGTCAATCGTCAGCACGCCGCTCACCTGCGGTAGGGCAAACAAGGGTGTCTTGTCGCGCTGCACCAGCCACACAGTTAAGAACTTCATAGAACAAGGCAGACGGGAGTTTTAGCGAACGATTCCAATTCAGCATAGAATATAGCCACTGGGTCTAAAGCATTGATCAATCATGATGTGCTCCTGCAAAAGAATGGCGGCAACGTAAAGAAAATTATATGTGAATAGTTAAAACAAAAATCCCCGTATGCCGGGGATTTGTGGTGGCGAGAGTGAGATTTGAACTCACGACCAAGGGCTTATGAGTCCCCTGCTCTACCACTGAGCTACCTCGCC
>CAZUTS010000019.1:0-21036 GCA_964623375.1 uncultured Anaerolineaceae bacterium | reverse complement strand
GCGGCGGCATCCTCGAGATCATGAACGAGGGCGTGGGCTTCCTGCGCTCCGAGCATTACCAGGGCGGCCCCGGCGATGTCTACGTCTCCCAAACCCAGATCCGCCGCTATGGCCTGCGCAACGGTGACCTCATCATCGGTGAAGCCCGCCCGCCACGCGAATCTGAAAAACACTATGGTCTGGTTAAAGTAGAGTCCGTCAATGGCATGGACCCTGAGAAGGCCAAGACCCGCCCCCGCTTCGAAAACCTGACCCCCATCTTCCCTGACAGCCGTTTTGACCTCGAGACCGATAAGCGTGGCTTGGCCATGCGCATGATCAATCTGGTCTCGCCCGTAGGCCGCGGCCAGCGTGGCCTCATCGTTTCCCCGCCCAAGTCCGGTAAGACCACCATCCTCAAAGAGATGGCCAACTCCATCTCCACCAATTACAAAGATGTGCACCTGGTTGTGGCGCTGATTGGCGAGCGCCCTGAAGAAGTCACCGACATGGATCGCTCCGTGGACGCCGAAGTGATCTCCTCCACCTTTGACGAGCCTGTCACCTCGCACGTGCGCGCCGCGGAAATGGTGCTGGAGCGCTCCAAGCGCCTGGTGGAGATCGGCCGCGACGTGGTCATTCTGATGGACTCTATTACCCGCCTGGCACGCGCCTACAACCTCGTCGTTACCCCCTCCGGCCGCACGCTGTCCGGTGGTATTGACCCTTCGGCCTTGTACCCGCCCAAGCGCTTCTTCGGCGCTGCCCGTAATATTGAAGAGGGCGGCTCGCTCACCATCATCGCTACCTGCCTGGTGGATACCGGCTCGCGTATGGATGACGTGGTTTACGAAGAGTTCAAGGGTACCGGCAATATGGAATTGCACCTCTCGCGCAAGATGCAGGAGCGCCGTATCTTCCCAGCCATCGATATCGAGCGTTCCTCCACTCGCCGCGAGGAGCTGCTGCTCGGGCCGGATATCACCCAGCGTGTCTGGCTGATGCGCCGCATGTACGGCACGATGATCGCCGAGCCGCCGCACGGCGCGGGTATGGACACCACCAACGCCACCGAAGCGATGCTGCAACGCATGGCCAAGACCGACAGCAATCAGGAATTCCTCGAAACCCTTATCGACGCCTAGCCGTCTATCGCTCTCACTATGAACGTCTATACACAGCAGGCTCGGCTTCTTCTCGGCGCGAGCCTGCTGTTGTTTATCGCCGCCTGTAGCAGCCTGGCGCCGCAAGCCACGCTTGTGCCTAGTGAGGCGGCCGCACCCAGCGCTACTGCTCCCGCGCTTACGCCAACGCCGCAAACTGCGCCCACCGCGCAGCCGCGCAGCGAAGTGGAAACCTACACCGTGCAGCCCGGCGATAGCCTGGGCCGCATTGCTGCTGCGTATAACTTGCAGCCTGAGACGGTGCTGTGGGCCAATTATGATGCCTTGGCGGATATTGCTGATTTCCTGCTGGAAGGCATGCAACTCACCATCTTGCCGGTAGATGGCGTCTATCATCAAGTAGGCGGCGGCGATTCGGTCAACAATATTGCCGCCTTCTTTGCGGCTGACCCACAAGCCATCATTAATTGGCCGGGCAACAACATCGATGCCAGTAATCCGGTCATTCAACCCGGCCAGTGGCTGATAGTGCCCGGTGGCGAGCGCACCCTGCGTCGCCGCACGCTGCCTGATCTGGCGCGCGGCGCTATGGCGGTGGATTTCCTTGAATTTGGCGCCGGCGCTTGCCCGCGCAATGTGTCTGGCGGCGCGGTGGGGGATGGCAGCTATACCTGGCCGGTGGCGGGCGGCGCTGTGGCCGGTGACGCTTATTCCAGCGTGCACCCGGCGGCCGATCTGGCCGCGCAGCCCGGCGAAGCCGTGCTAGCCGCCGATGATGGCGTGGTCACCTTTTCAGGTTGGTCTAACTTTGGCTACGGCTATGCTGTGATGCTAGACCATGGCAATGGGCAGTTTAGTCTGTATGCCGGCCTGGCCGAGGCGCAGGCGCTGTGCGGTGCGTCTGTGGAGCAGGGTCAGCCGATTGGCGTGGCGGGCTTTAGCGCTCACCCGGCAGGCGTTTTCGTGCACTTTGAGATCCGCCAGGGTGGGGTGGCAGTTGATCCTGTAGAATTTCTTGCAGAGTAGAGACTGGAGATTCACGCCCAATCTCGTTTCTCCAATCGCTAGTCTCTATGTTGTAGTTGTCACCTTAACAGGCATATCGTTGGCGAAAAAGAAATAATCCTGGGCAAAGGTGGGGGCGCCCAGGGCGTGTAGACCAGCCAGCATCTGTGCGCGGTGGTCTGTTCCGTGGTTGATCACATGAAACAGGATCTGCCATACCTTCACGCCCGGCATGAAGTCTTCCGCCAGGGTGCTGTCCTTTAGATCCGCCAGGTATTCGCGCATGTCTGCCTCCACCGCGTCCCATTTGGCGCGCACGCTGGCGGCATCCGGGTAGGCTGCCGGATCAGCGAAATCGGGCACATCCAGCCCGCGCAAGCCGCTGAACCAGCGCTCATCGATATTCTGCAGATGCACACATTGATTGCGCAGCGAGCCTATCGAATAGTTAGTCTCCTGCACAAATTGGTCAGGGGTGAGAGTGGCTATACAGTGTTGCCAGAGTTCACGGTTGCGGGTGAAATGGTAATCGAATAGGTTGCGAAAGGTGTTGGCGTCCATAGCAGGCTCCCAAGTGATTGTAGTGTTTTTGTTACCCGGCGGGAACCTTTTGGGTGTGGCATCGTTAACCTATTGAGCGGGCACACTGCCCGTAATACAAAGGATTGGTGAAGTATGGTTAAGAAGAGTATTTTGTTTGTTGCGTTGGCGGGTCTGTTGCTGGCCGCCTGCGGCACCGCCGCCCCGGCGCCCCAGCCTGTCGCTGGGCAGCCCACCACGGGTCTGACCGTCTCTGGCCGCGGCGAAATTCGCCTGGTGCCGAACATCGCCACCGTCACGATTGGCGTGCGCACCACAGGAGTGAACGTCTCAGACGTTGTGGCCGCAAACGCCGCCCAGGTTGCCGAAGTGATGGAGGCCTTGTCTGGCCTTGGTATTGCCATGGAAGACATGCAGACCTCCAACTTCAATGTGTATGCCAACCAGAGCTACGACCCGGTAACCGGTCTGCCCAGTGAGATCACCAGCTATTCGGTGGAGAACACGGTGACTGTGATCGCGCGTGATCTCTCCAAGCTGGGTGAGCTGCTGGACCGTGCCGTTTCGGCGGGCGCCAACTCCATCTGGGGTGTGAGCTTCGACGTGGATGACAAATCTGCCACTCAGGCGCAGGCGCGTGACCTGGCGGTGCAGAATGCCATTGAGCAGGCGCAGGCCCTGGCCGCCGCGGCGGGTGTGGAGTTGGGTGACATCATCTCCATCAACTACGCTCCCACCGGCTACTACTATGGCCCGATGTACAGTTTGGGTGGCGGCGGCGCGGCCGCTGAAGCCAGCACCAGCATCCTGCCCGGCCAGATCACTGTCGGTGCGGATGTAAGCATCACCTTCGCCATCAAGTAAGCAGTTAGTAACAAAAAGCCCCGCTAAATAGCGGGGCTTTTTGTTACGTTGTTTTGTAATAATTATTGCAAAAAAGTATTTTCTGCAATCAAAATTGACTATAAAGCCGGGCTGTCTGCCAGACCGTCCAGTGTGATGATGTTGCGGCTGGTGTCCACCACGCCGCTCAGGTCATACGGCATGGCGCCGGTGATGCGCACAGGGATGATCTCACCCACAGGTGCGCCGCCTTCCACGAAGACCAGCCCATCGATCTCAGGCGCATCGCGGTAGCTGCGGCCCACGGCAATCGGCTCGTCGCTGCCTTCCACTTCGCCGGTGCCTTCAATCAAAACGTCGATGGTTTGGCCAACCAGCGCCTGGTTGTTCTCCAGCGAGATGCGCTGTTGCATCTCCATTAAACGGCCCTTGCGTTCTTCTTTGACCTCTTCGGGCACCGGGTCGCCCAGCGGCTCGCTGCTGGTGCCGGGCTCAAACGAGAAGGTGAACACACCCACGCGGTCAAAACGGATCTCTTCTACAAAGTCCATCAGGGCTTGGAACTCTTCTTCGGTCTCACCTGGGTAGCCCACAATGAAGGTGGAGCGCAGCGCCAGGCCGGGCAGGTTGGCGCGCATCTTGGCCAGCGTGCGATGCACCCACTCCATGTTGGCCGGGCGGCGCATGCGTTTGAGGGTGGCAGGGTGGGCGTGTTGCAGCGGCATATCCAGGTAGGGGATGAGCTGCTTGTGCGCCGCCATCGTCTCGATCTGGCGGTCGGTCACCGAGCCGGGGAAATTGTAGAGGATACGGATCCAGTCCACATGCGGCACTTCTTTGACCAGCGCTTCCAGCAGGATGGCCAGGCCGTCTTTGACGCCCAGCTCGTGACCCCAGTCAGTGATGTCTTGGGCGATCAGGTTGATCTCGCGCACGCCAGCAGCTTGCAGCGCCCGCGCCTCGGCCAGGATGCTGTGCATGGGGCGGCTGACCAGCGTGCCCTTGATGAGCGGGATGGCGCAGAAGGCGCACGGGCGGCGGCAGCCATCCGCAATCTTCAGATAGGCGCTGTAGCCCTGCTTGGATACGCGCAGCACGTCGTGCTCGTCTGAGCCTACGGTCAGCGCTTCGTCGGGCAGGTGGTACAGCGGTTCTGGGCTGGTGCGGCGGCGCAGCTTATCGATGAGCTGCAGCACGTCCATCCAGCGGCGCGTGCCCAGCAGCGCGTCCACACCCGGCACGCGCTCGATGACTTCAGCGCCATAGCGCTGGCTGAGGCAGCCGGCGGCGATCAGCCACTGGTCGCTGCGCTTATTGGCGGCCAGGTCGCTCAATGCCTGGTAGGACTCTTCCTTGGCCGGGCCAATGAAGCCGCAGGTGTTGACGATGAGCACCTCGGCCGTGTCCGCAACCAAGCTGGGTTGGTAGCCCTCGCGTTGCAGCAGTTGTGCCATGGATTCAGAATCGACGGTGTTTTTGGCGCAGCCTAAAGACACCAGGTGAAAGCGTTTGTCCATCATGCGCAGGTGATTGTAACCGCGCCGCTTAGGGCTCAGGCGTCGGGGTAGGGGTGGCGCTGGGGGTAGCCTCAGCGGTGGCGGTCAGCACGGCCGGGTCGATAGTGGGTGTGGGCGAAGGTGTGGCCGTGGCGGCGCCCTGGGCGTTGAAGACGACGTTGGCCACCTCACCGAAGAGGCCGATGATGCCGAGGTCTTGCTCGTTCAGGAAGGCGCGCAGGCCGGCGCCATTGCCGGTGAGCAAGACGATCTGCCCGTTGGCCCCGTAGGAATAGTTTTGGCCGGGGTTGGTGCGGCCTTCAAATTGCACCTGGCCGTCCACCGTGACGCGCATCCACACGCGCTGCAAGGAGAGCAGGCGCAGGTTGATGTTGCCGGTGCCGGCCTGCACGGTGGCATCGCCAATGAAGCCCGGCGTGTTGGTGGGGGTGGGGCTGCCCAGCAGGTTGATCGATTCGCTGCCGCTCTGGCCGTTTTGCGCTTCCGGCGTTGCGGTGGGCTCGAGCAGGCTGCCGAGCGCTGGCGCGGTGGGCTCAATACTTTGCTGTGCGCGCGTATCCAGCACGCGTCCGATACTGAAGGTAATGAAGGCCAGCAGCAGCACACCCACCAGCGCACCAAAGGCCACATCACGCGTGAGCAAAGGCTGCGCCCATTCCGGCAAGCGGAACTTGAGCGGCGGCAACTTGGGTCGGCTCAGCTTGGGGCGGGCGGGCTTGGGTTTGGCTTCGGCACGCTGCTGGAAGCGCGCTTGCAGCGCCTCTGCGTATTGCAGCAGCAGCGCCTCGCTCTCCAGCCCCAGGAAATCGGCATAGTTGCCGAGCATGCCGCGCGCCTGGGTGGGCGAGGGGAAGCTGTCAAAATCGCCGCTTTCCAGGCGGGCCAGATAGTGTTCAGGGATGTGTGTGTTTTGCTCTACCTCTTGCAGGGTGAGCTCGATCTGCTGGCGGCGGGCAACGAGCTGTGCGCCAATGGGGGCAAAATCTGCCGTGGGCACGGCCTTCTCAGGCCGCGGCGCGGGGGGCGGCGCAATCGTGGCCGCCGCAGCTGCTTGCGGCTCTGCGTCTACGCTGGGAGCGTCGCTGGTCGCTTCTGGCACGGGTTGGCGCAGCAAGTCAAACAGGTCTTCGGCGTCCAGTTCCAGGTAGCCGGCATAGGCGCGCAGGAAGCCACGCACCTGCGCCGCGGAGGGCAGGGCGCCAAAGTTGCCTTCTTCCAACGCTTGCAAATAATGCTTGCGGATGTGAGTGGCTTCGGCGGCTCTTTCGAGCGTTATGCCGCGCTGTTCGCGTTGTTGGCTAAGGGCGCGGCCGACAGTCTGTGGGGTCATCAGTTAAACAAATCAGCCTGCCTATTGTATCGGCAGGCTGATTAATAACGCATGTACGTTTCTTACTCGGCAGCTTCGTCAGCAGCGTCTTCGCCTTCAGCCTCAACGGCTTCGGCTTCTTCGGCCACAGCTTCGACCTCGGCCACAGCTTCCACAACCTCAGCCGGTTTGCCCAGGCTGGGGTCAGAGGCGGCGGCCAGCTCGCTGGCATCCACCATGTAGTTCTCAGGGCTCTCGCCTTCGCGGTAGACCACCGCATCCACTTCCGGGATGACATCCAGGGTCAGACGCACGGCCACCTTGTGCATGCCCAGCAGGCGCAGCGGCTGCACGTGGATCTGGCGGCGGTCCAGCGTGCTACCCAGCTTCTCGCTCAACTGATCAGCGATCATCTGGGTGGTGATGGAGCCGTAGAGCTTACCGGTCTCACCGGCGCGAGCGGGGAAGAGCAGTTGCACGCCCTTGAGCTTCTCGGCGATAGCCTGCGCTTCGGCGTTCAGCGTGCTGCGGGCCTTATCGGCGTTGGCAGAGATCTTCTCGGCCATCTTGATGGCGTTGGCAGTGGCGGGGATGGCCAAGCCTTGGGGAATCAGATAGTTGCGGCCGAAACCGTTGGCTACCTTCTTGATCTGGCCGGCGCGGCCGAGCTTGTACACATCTTGTAACAGTAATACCTGCATGCTACACATCCTTATGAGTGCAAAATTTTGCCCGGCAAGGTTACCGGGCAGGCAGAGATTGTACCAGAGAGTGCAAAGTGCGCGTTAGGGCTGCGGCGTCGCCGTGGCCAGAAGATTTTGCAAGATCCAGCCGCTGAGGTCACGGCCTTGCAGTCGCACGTGCAGCCACAGTTGCCCGCCGGCTTCTTGCGGTGGGTCGGGCAGCAGCTCCACCACTTGGCCATTCAAGATGGTGGTGATGGCAATGCCGGCCGGCTCCTCGCGAATGAAGGCGCCGCTGCCATCCGCGCTGATGATGGCCAGCTGCGGCGTGGCGGTGGGGCTGGGAGTCTGCGACGGCGTGCGCGTGGGTGTGCGCGAAGGCGTTGCCGTGGGCGGTGGTGTGGGCGTGGTCGAGGCTGTCGGTGTGATGGTTGCCGTAGGGGTCAGGCTTGGGGTCAGCGTTGGCAGCCCGATGCGGGCGCCAAAGGCCGCCCCGGCGCCGGTGAAGCCGATGAACAGCAGCACGCCGGCCAGCAGCACCGCGACGCTAAACGAGTAGCCATACCAGCGTGGCGGGCGGAAACCGCTGGCTGCCAGGGCGGCGGCGCCACACAGAGTGGATACTGCCAGGTGAATGGCGAACACTACCAGGCCATGTGGCCACAGGTGCAACTGCCCGCTGCCGAGGCCAAAGCCAGCCACGGCCAGCGGCACGTAGAGTCCGTAACTTAGCAGCAGGCTGGCGGCACGTGCATTCTGCTCACGAATGAGCATGGCGGCGGTCAGCGCACCGGCGATGCCAACAACGAGCAAGCCCGGCCAACTCAGCAGCGCGTGCAAGCCAGCCACACCCTGCAATTGCGGTTCGGCGGTGTTGACCACGCCTGCGGCCAAGCCAGTCAGGAAAACAAACAAGCCCGCCAGCAGCAGTGCGGCCAGGTTGCGCAGGAAGTGCTTGCTGGAGCCAAGCGCGGTGCCCAAAGCGATGCCCAAGGCCGGAGACATGAGCGGCGCCAGCAATGCGCCGGCTACTAAAAGGAAGGGGGAGTTGAACAACAAGCCCAGGCTGATGACCAGCCCGGCCAGCAGAGAATACAAAAAGAAATCAAAGCTGGGCGTGGTTTTGCGCGCCATGCCCTCCAGCGCCAAACTGCGCTCATCCACCCCCAGCGGCCCAAACAGGCTGCGGCGCGCATGGCGGCGGCGGGCTGCCGGCAACTGCGGATCGTCTTCGGGCTGGGTGAGGCTGGGGGGAATGGTCATGAGTCCGTTCTAAAAGCCTACCTTGGCGGGTATTATACAGGAGTGAAAATTGCTCATCTTTTCCTTGCTGTTCTGCTTAGCGCCTGTTCCCTTGGCGCAGCGCAAGCCACCCCGACCCTCGAATTGCCCAGCAGCGCCCCGGCCACCCCAACGCCTGAACCGGGCGTTGTGCTGCTGGTAGCGCCAGACGGTGACGCGCTCGCCGGCGAGGCCGCTGCCGCCGCTGGCGGCTTTGCCGCGGCGAACGGCTT
The DNA here is from genome assembly GCA_964623375.1 of uncultured Anaerolineaceae bacterium. Taxonomy (GTDB): domain Bacteria; phylum Chloroflexota; class Anaerolineae; order Anaerolineales; family UBA11579; genus JAMCZK01. The sequence goes on along the minus strand of CAZUTS010000019.1, from coordinate 12,522 downwards.
GCAGTTTGAGCAGCGCAACGCGCTGAGTGCAGCAGACCTGCCCGCCATGCTGCAGGTGCTGGTCTTGTTGAGCAATGACCCCGGTGTGCAGGAGCTCTCCGCCGCGGCACCCCAAGCGCGTATCTTCACTGTGGGCTTTGAGCCCGCTGAGCCGCTTTCCAATGTAACGTCGCTTTCAGTGGGCGCTGCGGCTGGCAGCCAGGATGCCGCCTTCGTCGCTGGCTACATCGCCGCCCTCACAGCCAATGATTGGCGCGCTGGCATCCTGTACAGCACGGCCAGCGCCGACCTGGTGGACCCGTTCCGCGCCGGCGCCAAGTATTTCTGCGGCGCCTGCATCCCGCTCGGGCCGCCATACAGCAACTATCCTATCGCCGCCCAGGCTACCTCACCAGGTGACTGGCAGGCCGCTGTCAATCAGCTGGCGGTGGAGTTTGTGCGCGTGGTCTACGTCACCCCTGAAATGGAAGGCAGCGGCGCGGCTCAGTACCTGGCCAGCAATGGCGCGCTGCTCATCGGCGCGTCTGCCCCGCCAGCTGAGCTGGCTGGTCAGTGGATAGCTTCCGTGAGCGCCCAGGCGGGCGAAAGTCTGCAAACCCGCCTGCAGCAGGCCCTGGCTGGCCAAACCTCCAGCGCGGGGGCAGGCGGAGTGGTGATCCAGCAGGTGAACAGCAGCTACCTTAGCGAAGCGCGGTTGCTGTACGTGCAGACCGTGATCGATGAGTTGCTGAGCGGTCTGCTGGATTGGTGAGACGCGCTTAATGTTAAAAAACTCGATACTTTAAAAGTCCCGTCATTTACACTGCCCATCCTTAATGATAGACTCGAGTCACCCTAAATTTGAGGTGTTGCGCCTACGCGCCAATTGCCTCATTAGACCTTCCAGGAGGAAGAGAGTATATGAATAAGAAGTTTTATGCTTTGTTCGGCCTGCTGATGGTAGCCGCCTTGGTGCTGGCTGCCTGCGGCGGCACCGCCCCGGTTGCTACTGAAGCTCCCGTGGAAGAGGCCCCGGCTGAAGAGGCCACTGAGGCTCCGTCCGAAGAAGCCCCTGCTGAAGCCACCGCGTTGATCTGCCAGGTGACTGACGTTGGCGGTATTGATGACAAGTCCTTCAACGCCACCGCTTACAAGGGCATCGAAGATGCCGTTGCCGGCCTGGGTGTTGCTGGTCAGTACCTGGAATCCCAGGAGCAGTCTGACTACGAGACCAACATCAACGCCTTCATTGACCAGGGCTGTGACCTGATCGTCACCGTCGGCTTCCTGCTGGGCGACGCCACGTACGCAGCTGCTGACGCCAACCCCGGCCAGAAGTTCGCCATCGTAGACTACGGTAGCAACTTCGACGGCACCACTCGCGAGAACCTCGTTGGCCTGAACTTCGCCACCGAGCAGGCTGCCTTCCTGTCTGGCTACGTTGCCGCTGCTTCCACGCAGACCGGCACTGTGGCTACCTTCGGTGGTCTGAACATCCCGCCCGTAACCGCCTTCATGGACGGTTTCTGGCACGGCGTGCAGTATTACAACGCTGAGAACGGCACCTCCGTGCGTGTGCTCGGTTGGGACGCCAACACCCAGGATGGTCTCTTCGTAGGCAACTTCGAGAGCACTGATGACGGCCGCACCATGGGCGAGAGCCTGCTGGACGAAGGCGCTGACATCATCATGCCGGTTGCTGGCCCCGTGGGCCTGGGCACCGCCGCTGCAGTTACCGAGCGCGGCAATGCCTGGATCATCGGTGTGGACACCGACTGGACCGTGAGCGCGGCTGATTACACCCCGGTCATCCTGACCTCCGTGTTGAAGAACATGGACGTTGCGGTGTATGGCCAGGCTGAGGCTGTTGTGAACGGCACCTACGCTGGTGGCGATTACCTCGGCACCCTGGAGAACGGTGGTGTGGGTCTGGCTGGCAGCTTCCCCGAGCTGCAGGCCGCCCTGGACGCCATCGTGGCTGGCATTGCTGATGGCAGCATCCAGACCATCGGTGTTCCTCAGTAAATCTTCTGCTGTATGAAGTATAAAAGAGGCTCGGCACTTGTTGCCGAGCCTCTTTTTCTTGGGGTAGCAAAAAGAGCCAGGGTCATTCATGTTAGAATGCCCTCGCTCCGAGTAAAACCACATTGTTGAGGTGTGCATGACTCCAGTGCTTGAGTTGCGCGGAATCACAAAACGCTTTCCTGGCGTGTTGGCCAATGACCGTATTGACCTGACACTCAATGCTGGGGAAGTCCATGCCCTTCTGGGGGAGAATGGCGCAGGGAAATCCACCCTGATGAACATTCTGTATGGGCTATATCAACCCGATGAAGGCGAAATCTTCATCAAGGGACAGAAAGCGGTGATGAATTCGCCCACCGATGCGATTCGCGCCGGTATTGGTATGGTGCACCAACACTTTATGCTGGTGCCTGTTTTCACTGTGACTGAAAACGTAATGCTGGGCGATGAAGCCGTCAAATATGGTGGTGTGCTCGATCGCACCGCGGCGGCCAAACGTATCCGCGAAATTTCCGAAGCCTATGGGCTGGAAGTGGACCCGGATGCGTACATCTCTGAGCTGCCCGTGGGCGTGCAGCAACGCGTAGAAATTATCAAACTGCTCTATCGCAATGCCGATATCCTGATCCTGGATGAGCCTACCGCGGTGCTCACGCCACAGGAAGCGGATGAGTTCTTCAAGATCCTCAAGACCTTGACCGATGATGGCAAATCCATCATCTTTATCTCGCACAAGCTGCGCGAAGTGCTGGAGATTGCCGACCGCATCACCGCCATTCGTCTCGGCAAAGTGGTTGGCGCCACTACGCCCAAGCAGGCGAATGAAGCCAAGTTGGCTGCGATGATGGTGGGGCGCGAGGTGGACCTGCGCCTGGACAAGAAGGCCGCCAAGCCTGGCCCAGTGCAACTTAAAGTAGAAGGCCTGCGTGTGGAGGATGACCGTAATCACCTCACCGTGGATGATGTGAGCTTTGAGCTGCACCAAGGCGAAGTGCTGGGCATTGCCGGCGTGCAGGGCAATGGCCAAACGGAACTGGTGGAAGCCATCACCGGCCTGCGTGACCCGATTGGCGGGCGTATTGTGTTCGGCGATGGTGTGGATATCACCCGCGCCCGCCCGCGCGAATTCACGGAGCTGGGCAGCGCCCACATTCCCGAAGACCGCCAGCTGGATGGCTTGGTGCTCAGCTTCCCGGTTGCAGACAACCTGGTGCTCAACACCTATTACCACCAGCCGTATGCCAAAGGCGTGATGCTGCAGGAGAAGGTTATTCAGCATGAAGCTGACCGCTTGATCAGTGACTATGACATCCGTACGCCCAATGCGCAAACTACGGTGGGCTCGCTTTCGGGCGGCAACCAGCAGAAGGTCATCGTGGCGCGCGAGCTCTCGCGCCCCGGCAGTCTGGTGGTGGCCTCTCAACCCACGCGCGGCTTGGACGTGGGCTCGATTGAATACATTCACGGCAAACTGCTCGAGAAGCGTGACGCCGGTGTTGCTGTACTGCTGGTCTCCTCTGAACTGGATGAGATCATGCAGCTCTCTGACCGCATTGCGGTGATGTACCGCGGCAAGATCGTAGACATTGTTGACGCCAAGACCACAGACAAGACCAGGATCGGTCTGCTGATGGCCGGAGTGCGTGACAAGGCCAGGAGCTAGTCCCTAATGGCACAGAAAAAACCCACCAAGAAATCCAAAGCGGTCAAGAAACAGCCGGCGAAAGCCAAAGCTGCCAAACAGACTGCTAAGCAACCTGCGAAGACCACTAAGGCGGTGAGCAAATCCAAAGCCACCCCGGCTGCCGTGCAGGGCGCACCTGAAACACCGCAGAACAAGAGTGCCTTCGGCATCTTCCTGCAGGAGCTTAGCAGCGCCTCATGGCTGGTGACCGCACTGGCCATCGTAACCGGCCTAGTGCTGGGCGGCCTGATCGTGGCGCTGACCACGGAGGATATGTATCGCCTGTGGTCCGTCTCGCCCATCGAAGGGTTGCGTGCTGGCTGGCAGGCAGCCTGGAGCGCCTACGGTGCGCTGTTCAATGGCGCTATCGGTAATCCCACGCGCATCATCGAAGCCTTCCAGGGCGGTGACCCGGCGGCCATTCGCACCGCCATCAACCCGTTCTTTGAGAGCCTGAACAAGTCCGTGCCTTACATCTTTGCTGGGCTGTCTGTGGCGCTTGGCTTCCGTGCCGGCTTGTTCAATATCGGCGCCGAGGGTCAGCTGTTCATCGGTGCAGCGGCGGCGGTCTACGCTGGTTTTGCCATCACCGGCTTGCCCGCCATCATCCATGTGCCGCTGGCCTTGCTGGCTGGCGCAGCAGGTGGTGCGCTGTGGGGCTTCATCCCCGGCTTGTTGAAAGCCAAGACCGGCGGACACGAGGTCATCAACACGATCATGATGAACTACATCGCTTTCCGTTTAAGCGATTTCCTGCTGCGTGGCCCGCTGCAGCGCCCTGACTCCTTCAACCCGATCAGCCCCTTCATTCTGGATAGCGCCAAGCTGCCGCGTTTCTTTGATTCGCCCATTCGTTTCCACCTGGGCTTCTTCATTGCCCTGGGTATCGCTTTCCTGGTGTGGGTGCTGTTGTTCAAGACGCGCTGGGGCTTCGACCTGCGCACGGTGGGCGCCAATCCCGACGCGGCGCGCTATGCGGGCATGAACATCGTGTGGGTGACCGTGGCCGCCATGAGCCTGGCTGGCGGTCTGGCTGGACTGGCAGGCGCTAACGAGGTGCTGGGCATCAACCACAACCTGGCGGCGGCCTTCTCCTCCGGCTATGGCTTTGACAGTATTGCGCTAGCCTTGCTGGGCAAGAGCCATCCACTCGGTGTAGTGCTCGCGGCCTTGCTGTTTGGTACGCTGCGCAACGGTGCCATCCAAATGCAGCTCTCGGCGGGTATTCCTATTGACATCATCTCGGTGATGCAGGCCATCATCCTGGCCTTCATTGCCGCACCAGCCATCATTCGCACCATCTATCGTCTGCGTGAGCCCAGCCAGGGCGAAGAGGCGCTACGTGTGCGCGGTTGGGGAGGCTAGTATGACGGCTCAAACTGCAAGCCTGAACAAAACTGGAGTGCACGTGTCCAATACGCGCCGTATCGTCATGGGCATCATCTTCCTGGCACTGGCTGCCGTGATCTGGTTTTACTTCGGCCAGGGCATGGACCCGGAAACGGTGACCACCTTCGGCCTCAACTCAGGCAGCACCAGCGCCCAGCTGCCCGATTGGGTCTTCAATACATTGAATACACTCAACATCCTGGCCGGCATCAGCGCCGCCCTGGGCGCCTTCCAGTTGGCGCGTGGCTTCGGTCAACGCACCAATCTGGTGCTCGGCCTCGTTGTGGCCTTCTTCCTTTTTGGCTTCCTGGCCTGGGCCGCGGCTGGCGCATCGCTCAACCTCTCTGGCTTGCTGCGCACTACGCTGCAGCGTGCCGTACCTATCACGCTGGGTGCACTCTCCGGCATCTTGTGTGAGCGCGCCGGCGTGGTCAACATCGCCATCGAAGGCATGATGCTGGCTGGGGCCATGATGGGCGCGCTGGTGGGCAGCCTGGTGAACAACTGGGCTGGCCTGGTGGCGGGCATGCTGACTGGTGCACTGCTGGCGCTCATTCACGCTGTGCTGTCCATCAAATACAAGACCGACCAGATCGTTTCTGGCACGGTGATCAATATCTTCTCGACAGGCATGACATCCTTCATCTCGGCCAAGTTCTTGCAGAAGTATCAGAACTTGAACAACCCGCAGATCTTTGCTCCTATTGAAGTGCCGCTGCTGTCGAAGATTCCCTTTATCGGCCCTATCTTGTTTACGCACAACATGTTCATGTACCTCATGTTCATTTTGCTGTTTGTGCTGCAGTTTGCGCTGTTCTACACACGCTGGGGTCTGCGCATGCGCTCGGTGGGTGAGCACCCCAAAGCCGCTGATACGCTGGGCATCAACGTCATCCGCACGCGCTACACGTCTGTGCTGCTGGGTGGCCTGATGGCTGGCTTCGCCGGCGCCTACTTCACCCTTGGCTCGGTGGGGCGCTTTGACGAAGTGATGACCGCCGGCCGTGGTTTCATCGGCCTGGCCGCCATGATCTTCGGCAACTGGAATCCCTTCGGCGCTTTTGGCGCTGGCCTGCTGTTCGGCTTCGCCGATATGCTCGCCTCGCGTCTGGCCATCCTGGGAGTACGTATCCCCTCGGAGGTCTTGCTCATGGCGCCCTATGTTGCCACCATGATCGTGCTGGCTGGCGTGGTGGGCCGCAGCCAGGCGCCCGCTGCCGACGGCAAGCCGTACGACAAAGAGTAAGCAACTTTTGCCCATGCAAGAGGCGCAGCCCCAGGGCTGCGCCTCTTTTTGTTTGTGTTGCGCGCCCACCGTTATAATCACCCGCTGAGGTCACCATGCGTAATCTACTTAAGCTCGAAGAAGCTGCTCTTTTCGCCCTGGCTGTGTTTGCGTATGCAGGCATGGGCTTGCCATGGTGGTGGTTCGTGGCGTTGCTGTTTGCGCCAGACCTCTCGGCTGTTGGCTACCTGGCCGGGCCGCGGGTGGGGGCGATTGCGTATAACCTGTTCCATCATCGCGCTTTGGCCGTGCTGCTGTTTACGCTCAGCGTGCCAATAGATTCGTTGCCGTTACGCGTAGCGGGCATCATCATCTTTGCGCATGCCAGCCTGGACCGCGTCTTTGGCTATGGTTTGAAGTACCCTGATTCGTTTCACAACACGCATCTCGGCCCTATTGGGCGGGGGAGGCAGCCATAATCGGTTTCAGTCTCGACCAGGTTACGGTTACCTACAACGCAGAGCCTGTTTTCAAGAATCTCTCCTGGGAAATTCACAAAGACCGTTGTGTGGGCCTGATCGGCATCAATGGCAGCGGCAAGAGCACGCTGCTGCGCCTGATCTCCGGTGAGCTCACCACGGAGACCGGCTATGCCAACATGCGCGGCAAGCTCACCATCGGCTATCTACCGCAGGAGCCGCGTTTCAGCCCTGAGCACACCTTGCTGCAGGAAGCGCTGACTGCCCACACGCGCCTGTTCGAGCTCGAACGCTCGCTGGCCGAGGTGGAAGAGCAAATGGGCCAGCCAGAGGTGTACAGTGACGAGAAGCGCCTCAGCCGTAAGCTGGAGGAGCATGCTGCGCTGCTGGATGAGCACACACGCATTGGCGGTCCGGGCTACCAGGGCCAGGTGCGCTCCACGCTGCTCAATCTCGGCTTCGCTGAGCATGAGCTTAACCTGCCGGTAGCTAATTTGAGCGGCGGCCAGAAGAAACTGCTCGGCCTGACCAAGCTGCTGGTAACGCGCCCGGATATCCTGCTACTGGATGAGCCGGATAACCATCTGGATATGGCCGGTAAGGAATTTCTGGAGCAGTACATCCGCAGCTACCCGGGTGGCGTGGTGCTCATCTCGCATGATCGCTTCATGCTAGACGTGGTGGCCGACGAAATTGCCGAGCTGCGCGATGGTAAAGTGACTGTGTACGAAGGCAACTACTCCGAGTACGTAGCGCTCAAGGAAGCCAAGCTGCTGGAGCAGCAACGCCAGTTCAAAGTGCAGCAGAACGAATTAAGCCGCCTGGAGCAATCCGCCAAGCGCATGCTCATCTGGGGCCGCTCGCATGAGAATGAGAAGCTCATCCGCCGCGCTAAATCGATGATGAAGCGCATCGAGAAGATGGACAAGGTGGAGAAGCCCAAGGCTGACCCGCGCGCCATGAGCCTGCAATTCAAAGGCTGGCGTGGCAGCAACAAGGTGCTGGAGCTCACCGAGATCGCCAAGGGCTTTGATGGCCCCGGCGGCTGGAACCAGGTGCTGGATGGGCTGGATCTCACGCTGTGGCATGGCGAGCGCGTGGGCCTGGTTGGCCCCAATGGGGCGGGCAAGTCTGTGCTGTTCCGCCTGCTGCTGGGGCGCGAGCAGCCTGAGGCGGGCGAGATCAAGGTTGGCCCCAGCATCCAGACCGGCTACTATGCCCAGGAGCACGAAACGCTGGACCATTCCATGAGCCTGATGGAAACGGTGCGCCGCGCCGCCAACCTGTCTGAGGCCAATGCGGTTAAGCTGCTGGATAAGTTCGTGTACGAATACCAGCGCATGAACAACCCCGTGGGCACGCTCTCCGGCGGCGAACGCAGCCGTTTGCAACTGATCCTGATCATGCTCAGTGGCGCCAATTTTCTACTGTTGGATGAGCCCACCAACAACCTGGATATTCGCTCGGCTGAAGTGCTGGAAGATTCGCTGACCGAATTTGAGGGCAGCATGCTGGCGATTTCACATGACCGCTATTTCCTTGACCGTGTGGCCACGCGCATCGTGGAGCTTGAGGACGGCAAGCTGGTGGAATACCCGGGCGGCTACTCAGATTACCAGGCGGCCAAGGCCAAGCTGGAAATTTAGTCAGCCTGCGAATGCAGGCTAGTGTCGCAAAGTCACCACAGATGGACACAGATGTAAACAAAGATAACCAGGATAAATCTATGTTTATCCTGGTTTAGGTATCTGCGTTCATCTGTGGATTCTTATCTGTGCTACTTGCCAATTGGGCAAAGACTTTCAAATCCGGCCACAGCACCGCCATGGCCAGCAGCATGCCCAGCACCATGCCGCCCAGCGCAGCCACCACGCCGGGCAGCGGCGCCCATTGCATCGCGGCGTACAGCGCCCCAGCGCCCAGCAGGCTGCCGATAGCGGTGCGTAGCAGGGTGCTGCCCGTCTCGACTAGGCCAGGGTAACGCCGCGCCAGCAGCCACAACAGCACGATAGCCTCCAGCGTGAAAGCGATAGTGCCCGCCAAGGCGATGCCGCCGGCACCCATGCTGCGCGTGAGCACGATTGCCAAGCCCACGAACAGAGCCGAGTTGACGCCCGCCGCCCACATCGGGGTGCGGGCTTCTTGCTGCGCGTAGAACGAGCGCGAACCAATTTCCAGCAGGGCGTGGCCGGTCAGGCCCGCCAGGTAGAGCCGCGTGATCCACACGATGAGGTCAACCTCGGCGGGGGTGTAAACCGGGAAGGCGCGCTCCAGCAGCGGACGCAAGCCCATGCCGAGCAAAATGGCGGCGGGGATGGTGAGCGCGAGGATAGTGCGCACCGCGCCGTTGACTGCGGCGCGGAAACCGCTATGGTCGCCGCGGGCAAACAGCTCCGATACGCTGGGCAGCAGAGCGATTGCCAGCGCGCTGCCGATCAGCGTCTCCGGCACTTGCATGATGAACCAGCCCAAGTTGAGGGCGGTGATGGAGCCTTCGGCCAGGCCGGAGGCCAGGTTGTCACGCGCCAGGAAGTAGATATGGATAAAGAACATGGTGAGCACACGCGGCGCCATCATCACCAGCACCTTGTGAACGCCCTCGCTGCGCAGGTCGAGCGCCGGCTGCCAGCGGAAGCCGTAGCGCAGCAGCCCGGGCACCTGGATGGCCAGATGCATGGCCGCACCGAGGATGACGCCCCAGACTAAACCGTGAATGCCCATGCCAAAGAAGGGCAGGTCAACGCCAGCAATATTGAACGGGCTGCTGGGCGACAGCACCAGTGCGCCAAAGATCTGGCCGATGTTGTACAGCCCCGGCGCCAGCGCCGGCAGCAGGAAGTGCTTGTTGGCTTGTAGCCCGGCCATCGCCAGCCCGCTGATGGAGAAGATGAGGATGGCGATAAGGTCCAGCCGCATCAGCTCCACCGCCAGCGCCTTCTGTTCGGTGGGGAAGCCCGGCGCGATCAGCGTGTTGATCAGCCAGGGCGCCAGGATGGCAATCACCACCGAGAGCGCCGCAGTAACAATGAAGGCCAGGTTGAGGATGCGTACGAAGAGCTGCCAGGCGGCAGGGCGGCCGCTCTTTTCCATGTACTCGGTCAGTACCGGTATCAAAGCTACGCCAAGCGCACCACCACTGATCAGCGCCGAGAGCAGGTCTGGAATGTTGTTGGCGGCATTGAAGACGTCTAGCTCGTACGAAAGGCCGAACTGGTTATTGATGATGAGCTGGCGCAGAAAGGCCAGCACCTTGTCCAACCCAAAGAAGCCTGCGATCAACAGGGTGGAACGGGCAAAGTGACTCAATTTGATTTTCATAGGGCTCAAAAAATTGTATCCGCAAGGCGGGTTTGACGAAACCCCTTGATTGGTATACACTCTCAAGGTTGGTTTTGTCTGGCCGGTCTTTTTTGGCCAGGCAGCTCTTTGCTGCGGCTCGCCCCCACACCCTATCCCTAATTTGATAGTCTTTTTTCGTACATCCACTTCGGATGTGTATTTTAGTGTCTCGTGCCGTGGGCACTGCACCAGGAGTATTGCGAGTGGTAACACAAGGACATTTAGACCAAACAGACCTCAAGAAGGTCGTTAGCCAAAAGCGTTTTCAAGGCTTGGTGGGGCTGCTGCAAGGCAACTACCGCGCCTATGCTGCCGCCGCGTTCAGCCTGGCCATCTCGGCCTTGTGCCGCTCCGGTGTGTATCTGCTGCTGGCCTACTTTGTAGACGATGTGCTGGGCAAGCCCAACTTCCAGACCCAGGTGCCCCTGGTGGCGCTTGGCTTTCTGGGCTTGGCGTTGGTTCAGGGCATCTTCACCTATGCCAGCGGCACGCTCTCCGGCCGCACCGGTGAGCGCGTGGCGCGCCGCCTGCGCAATTATCTGTATGACCAGTTGCAGCGTCTGAGCTTCGGCTTTCATGACCGCACCAAGACGGGTGAGCTCATCCAGAAGGTGACCTCAGATGTGGATGCGGTGCGCCGCTTCATCGCCCAGGAGTCGATCGAGTTTGGCCGCATCATCAGCTTGTTCCTGGTGAACTTTGGCCTGCTGCTCTACATCAACACACGCCTGGCCTGGCTCTCGATCATCTGCGTGCCCATCACCGTGGGCATGTCGGTCTTCTTCTTTGGCCGCATCTCCAAGGCGTATGAGGCCTTCCAGAACCAGGATGGCGCGCTCTCGGCCGTGTTGCAAGAGAACCTGAGCGGTGTGCGCGTGGTCAAGGCCTTTGCCCGCCAACGCTACGAGATTGATAAGTTCGAGAAGGAAAACTGGAGCAAGTACCTGCTGGGCCGCAAGCTGCTGATGTGGCACTCCACCTTCTGGCCGATCTCAGACATCATCACTGGCGCCCAGATGCTATATGGCTTCTACCTCGGCGCTCAGATGACTGTGGCGGGCATCCTGACTATAGGCGATTTCATCGCCTATGTCAGCGTGCTGGCCTGGCTGCTGTGGCCGATCCGCAATCTGGGCCGTGTGATCGTGCAGATGAGCCAGGGCCTGGTCTCATTTGACCGCGTGGCCAGCATCATCAAGGAAGAGCGCGAGCCGCTGGACGATGGTGATTTCCAGCCAGCCGGCAAGCCGCGTGGCGAGCTGGTGTTTGAGAACGTGAGCTTTGAGTACGAGAGCGGCCAGCCGGTGCTGAGCAACATCAGCTTCCGTGCCGAACCCGGCCAGGTGATTGCCCTGCTGGGCTCCACCGGCTCGGGCAAGACCAGCCTGGTGAGCCTGCTGCCGCGTTTCTATGACTACACCAGCGGGCAGATCCTGCTGGATGGTGTCGAGCTCAAGCGCTACTCACGCCGCTACCTGCGTGAGAATATCGGCATTGTGCTGCAGGAGCCCTTCCTGTTCTCGCGCAGTATTCGCGAGAACATTCGCTACAGCGTGGCCGACAGCATGCCTGATAGCGATATCGAGCAGGCGGCGCGTGCCGCGGCTGTGCATGAGGTCATCACCACCTTCCCCAAGCAATACGAGACGATGGTGGGCGAGCGCGGTGTGACGCTTTCTGGAGGCCAGAAGCAACGCATCACTCTGGCACGCACGCTGTTGAAGAACCCGGCCATTCTGATCTTGGATGACGCCACCTCCTCGGTGGATACCGAAACAGAGGCTGAAATTCGCGCCGCGCTCAAACGACTGATGGAGAACCGCACCACCTTCCTCATCGCTCACCGCATTCAGAGCGTGATGCTGGCTGATCTCATCCTGGTGTTTGACCAGGGCAAGATCGTGCAGCAGGGCAAGCATGAAGAGTTGCTGGCGCAAGATGGCATTTACCGCAAGGTCTTCGACATTCAGACCATGATCGAAGAAGAAGTACAGCGAGAAGTGGCCTCTGCGACGGGTCAGGACTAACAATGGAAGATTACAACGAGTTTCAAGAAGAAGAATTTTCGACCAAGTTCAACGGTCGCACCATTCAACGTATCCTCAGCCTGCTGAAACCGCACTGGCCGTGGGTGCTGGGCTTCCTGGTGGCGATCAGTGTGGTGTCCGGCCTGGATTCGTACTTCACCTACCTCAATAAGCGCATTATTGACGAAGGTGTGGCCATGCGTGACATGAGCGTGGTGTTCGAGCTGATGAAGCCGTATGCCGCTTTGCTGCTGGTGCAGGCTGCCGCCGTGTTTGCCTTCATCTGGCTCACCGGCGTGCTGGGCGAGCGTGTGCGCTATGACCTGCGCAAGAAGATGTTCGAGCACCTGCAGAACCTCTCGCTGTCGTACTACA
>CAZUTS010000018.1:0-23265 GCA_964623375.1 uncultured Anaerolineaceae bacterium | reverse complement strand
GACGCCAGAAGTCTGGCGTGTCCGTGACGAAGGAGTAGGTGCACTCGATCTCGGCAACGGATTCTTCGGCCGGGCCGATGATGAACGCGGCGCCGCCCGCCCCTGCGGTGTATTCGAGGGCATCGCCCGGGCGGCCCTGGGCCGTGTCCATGCCAATGGCCATGGCGTACTGCGCCATGCGCGAGCCTACGAAGCCCATCGCCGCCACCATTGCTTCGGTGCCAGCTTTGCAAGCAAATTCCCAATCGGCCGCCTGGATGCTGGTCGAAGCGCCAATGGCCTCGGCTACTAATGTGGAGCTGGGCTTGACCGCATAGGGGTGTGACTCAGATCCCACCCAGATAGCACGCAGATCTTTGACCGGCACTTGGGCACGCGCTACCGCATTGCGGGCCGCTTCGATAGACATGGTGATGACGTCTTCGTCCAGCCCGGGCACGGATTTTTCCACAATGGGTAAACCCGCGGTGCCATCCGTCCACACACGCGCCACTTCCTTGGCGGGCAGGCGATAGCGCGGCACATAGGCGCCATAGCCGACGATGCCAACGGCATGCTCCGGCTTGAGCAGCCGGGCGGTTTCGTGTTGATGGATATGCTCTGTCATTGCGACCATTCCTTCAAGAGTTCTTCGGCGCGGTCTACGCGCACGGTCTTTTCGGCAACCAATTGAGCGGCCAGCTTCTCGACCATTTCGCCTTGCGCCCCGGCAGCTATCGCCACCTGGCGAGCATGCAGGCCCATGTGACCGCGCTGAATGCCCTCGGTGGCGAGGGCGCGCAAGGCGGCCAGGTTCTGTGCCAAGCCAACGGCGGCAATGATCTCGGCCAGCTGCGCTGCAGTAGTCACGCCCATGAGTGTGAGCGCGGCCTGGGCAGTGGGATGCACTTTGGTGGCGCCGCCCACGATGCCGACCGCCATCGGCAACTCCAGGCTGCCCACCAGATCACCTTCGGGCGATACGCCCCAGGTGCTCAGTGACGTGTAGCGACCATCACGCGCCGCATAGGCATGCGCGCCCGCTTCCACGGCGCGCCAGTCATTGCCGGTGGCGATGACCACGGCGTCAATACCGTTCATGATGCCCTTGTTGTGCGTAGCGGCGCGGTACGGGTCGGCTGCGGCGAAGGCCCAGGCCTCGACGATGCCATCGCGCACCTGCTCGGCGGAAAACTCCCCGAAAGCCAGCTCGCTGCGCTTGATGGTGCAGGCCGCACGCGCCAGGCGGCGGTCAGCCAAGTTGCTGAGGATGCGCAGGTGCACGCGGCCACCGCTGAGCGCCTCGATGCGCGGCGCCAGGCGCTCGCAAGCAGTGTTAATGGCATTGGCGCCCATGGCATCGCGCACATCGTAGATGAGGTGCAGCACCAGGAACGGGCCAATGGGCGATTCGTCAATACGGCGCACGACCAGCTCACGCGGGCCGCCGCCCAGCTTGAGCAGCACCGGATCGATCTGGGCTGCCTCGGCCAGCAGGTCTGGCGTGGCGGCCTGGATCGCAGCGCTGGCTGCGTCGAGATCGTTCACGTCCAGCAGCTGCATCTGGCCAATCATGTGCGGCGCGTCGGTGCTGGCGGTGAAACCGCCCGCGGCACGCGCCAGCTTGGCCATGAAGGAAGCGCCCGCCACCACGGAAGGCTCCTCAACTGCCATGGGCACCAGCACCTCACGGCCGTTGACCATGAAATTGAGCCCCAGGCCGAGCGGCAGGCTGTGCACGCCGATGGCGTTCTCCACCATGTGGTCAGCCGCCTCCGCACGGATGCCGCCCTGCGCCAGGGCGCTGAGCTGCTCCTCGGAGAGCATGCCAAGCGCCCGCAGACGCTGGTGGCGCTCTTCTATAGACAGGTCATAAAAACCGGGAATGCGAGAGGTGCTTTCAATTGGCGAATTCATACACCCTAATTAATACGCAGGTCTACTTGCAAAAGCTATCAAACTAACCTATTGGGGAGTTTGAGCTTTGGCTGTAAAATCAGCCCACAGGAGACTATGTGATGCGCGCATATGCTTGCTCGATTGCACTTCTTTCCCTCTTGATTTACGCTTGTTCCCCAATTTCCACATCCCTTCCCGCTGAAACTCCGACACCAAGCGCAGGTGGCGGTGAAAGTAGCACTGCGGCCGACTCCAGTGGCTCTGCGCCAGATGATAGTGCTCGCACAGATACCAGTACTGGCCTGTTTCTGCCGCCAATTGGCACGGCCCCCAGCGGGGTGCCTGCGCCCGCCAACAGCGTGTCTGGGCCACTGGCCGAGGAAATCCTGTTAGATGGCACAGCCACAATTGCCATCTCGGGTGAACTGCCGCTTATGTTGACCGGCGGAACCTGCACCACGGTGGATGGTGAAACTTACGTGAGTGTGCCGCCTGTGTATGATGCTCCCCCTCCATATGCCTCATTGGTGATCTATGAGGCCAGCGACGAAAGCAATCTGCGTGGCGGCTACCTGGTGTGGGCAAGTTCGGATGTGGCAACAGATAGCGCATCGACCTCTGCACAGAATCTATTTGTAATCACACTCAACAACGACCATCTTTCGGGGCGTTTTAGCGGAACCGCGGAGCGGGTTAATGATGGCGTCCCTGTGCAGCGCGAGATTGAAATCGACGGGGTGTTCAATTGCGTAGCGGGTCTGATGCGCGTGGGTGGAAATCACCCGGCGGATTTTGCCGGCGCAGAGTGCATCACTTCGCCGCAGTTTGTCGTGCGCAGCGGTACCCGAGGGCAAAACGCAGTGTTTTTGCAACTGGAGGAAGGGGCGCGATCAGGTGAGCCGGCGCGGGGCGGGCTGAGTTGGCGCGTGGGTGGAGTGGAATATTCTTCTAATTGGCTAACTGTGACGCTTAACCATGATGCGATTTCTGGCACCTATCATGGTGAGGCCAGCAACCCAGATGGCAGCATTTTCATCGTACAGGGCAGCTTTAACTGCCTGGGCATGTGACGGCTCTCCAACTACAGACAAACATAAAAAGCGCTGGCGTGAAGCCAGCGCTTTTGCTTGCCCACAACCGTATAATCACAGCGTGGACGCTATCACCAGCCGCAGCAACCCCAAAGTGAAACTCGCGCGCAGCCTGCATGAGCGCAAAGCGCGCCAGCATAGCGGCCAATACATCATCGAAGGTGTGTTTCATATTGGAGCCGCGCTGGACGCAGGAGCGGCAGTGGCACTCGTGCTGCACTGCCCCAGCCTACTGCGTGGCGAGTTTGCACAAGCACTGCCTGGCCGCTTGCAGCAGGCGGGCGTGGAGGTGCTTGAGGTCAGCGCGGAGGTGATGGCCAGCCTGAGCGAGAAGGAAAATCCGCAGGGGATCGTGGCTGTGGCGCAGCAGCACACTACTCCGTTGGCCGCGCTCAGCCTGCAAACTTGTGCCGTGTTCCTGGCCGCGGTTGCGCCGCAAGACCCGGGCAACGTGGGCACGCTGCTGCGCACGCTGGATGCCGTGGGCGGCAGTGGGCTGCTGCTGCTGGAAGGCGGCACCGACCCCTGGCACCCACAAGCGGTGCGGGCGGGTATGGGCGCGCACTTCAGCGTACCGATCATGCAAGCAAGTTTTGCTGATTTTGCAACTTGGGCAGCGGCGCAGGGCGTGAGCGTGTATGGCAGTTCGGCCAAGGCCACACTGGATTACCGCAAGGTGGCTTATAAGCCACCTTGCGCATTGCTGCTGGGCAGCGAGCGCGAGGGGCTGAGCGCCGAGCAGCTGGCCGCCTGCCAACAGGTGGTGAGCCTGCCGATGCGCGGCCAGGTGACCTCGCTCAACCTATCGGTGGCGGCGGGGATTTGGCTGTATCAGGTGCTGGGCTAGGCTCTACGCCTTCGGGAAGGTGAACGAGGCGTATTCCTTGCCCTGCTTCTTGTACTGAGCAATCGCCTCGGCCACTTGCGGATTACTGCTCATGGCGTCTTCCAAGCCCTTGGAATCCCAGGTGACGCGGCCAGCATAGAAAGAAGCCTTCATCCCATCCACGGCCACATTGCTGCGTGCTGAGACCACGGCGTCTTTGATCTTCTCTTCCAACTCAGCGAGCGCCGCCTCGGCTTGCTCACCTTTGCCGGCAAATTCTGCTTCGATCTCTTCTACGCGCTGGCGCACTTCGGGCGGCATAGCGTCTTGCACGAGCTTGCGTTTATCTGCTTCCAAGTTTGCAGCCTGCGTCTTGAGCTCAAGGTACTGCGTCATCAGCGCGGCAATGTCTTGATTTTCCATATGGCCTCCTAGGGGTTGCCCCAAATACGATACGAGTCGGTCATGCACTTGCTGGTGTCGTGCAGCCCATCCAGACACACCTGGTAGATCACCAGATCCTGATTCTGGCCCTTCACCGGAGGGATGTTGAGCAGCGTCTGCCCGTTGCCATCGGTGAGCGGGAAGATGTACTCCACCGTCTCGCCACTGGGCAGGGTAAGTTTGAGATACGGCTGCAAGCCCTGCAACAGTTGACCATTGGCGTGCAGGCTGGCATAGATGGTCTGCCCTTCGGTGGAGGAGACTTGGGCGCGCGCCTCCCACACCTCGATACGGATCTGGTCAAAGGCTTCTTGCACCAAAGGCGAGGGCTGCGCATAAAAGCGCGTGTTGTATTCTGTGCCCAGTGGCAGCATGCTGATCTGGCCGGCCTGGTATTGCAAGCAGGCATTCACAAAGCACTGGCTGGCACCGCCGCTCACTGCTTGCAGCTCCTGGATCGGCGCGCCAAAAAGTTCGTAGCCCCCGGACTGGCGGATGTAGTCATCGAACAAGCTCAACACGTTGTAGCCAAAGGCGCCATCCAGCGCGTAGAAGACCACGTTGGGATTGTTGAGCTGGGTGGCACGCGGCTCCGGCAGGATACTGAGCAGCGCGGTGAGCGGGCGCGGCAGCACAGCCTGCGGCTGGCCGGCGGCGGTGTACAGCACCATGTTCTGGTAGATCACCTCGATGCTGCCGTCGGCCAGCTGATACGGCCCGGCCAGCCGCGGCCCGAGCACGCCCGGGTTGAGCGCGGCGGCCACGCTGGCAAAGGGCTCGCCGTAGGTCAGCTCCGTTTGCACAACGGCAGGGCCGCTGGCCGCGGCGGCGCAGCTCTGGCCGCACACCTGGCGGCCATAGTCCATCAGCCGGGCGACTGGCTGGGGGTCCTTCAAGTTGATGTAGAAGCCCAGGTTCTCGAAGTACTGTTCAACGCGCCCCTGCTCCTCGATGTAACGCATGCCAGTGAGTGGCCGGCCAACATAGCGCCCACCGCCCAGTTGCTGGTAGAGCTGCTCAAAGCCGGAGTAGATGATGTAGCCATCCACGAAGAGCGCCCCTTGCAGTTCGCCATCCGGCAGCGGCGCATCCCACTGGCCAAGCTGCTGGCCGAGTGGGGCGAGGCTGACACGCTCACTGGCGGGCAGCGCCGGGTCGTAGACCATCAGCCCGGCGGCGATGTATTGCTTCTGGATGTTGCCCTCGACGATACCGGGCGAAAGGATGGCGCCCGCTTGCTGCGCACCGCCAAGGAAGGCATAAAAATCAGTGAAGACCGGCTCGAGCGTATAGGGGCTGGGGGTGGTTTGTGTCTCGGCGCGTGTACCCGCGCAGGCTGAGAGCAACCCCATAACTAGCAACAATACGAACAATACGCGCCGGTGCATTTTGTGAGACTTCAAATGATTTTAACATGCGCACACTTTTCACCCTTTGCGAGCGCACGGGCGAAAGTACTATAATGAAACATACCCCTACCTACAGGAGTGGCCCATGGCTCAAGCACAATCTCAAACCGAAACACGCCCCATGACCGAGGAAGGCGATTTTCTGCCCATTCAAGGCATAGATCACATACATTTTTACGTAGGCAATGCCAAGCATGCCATGCATTACTGGTGGAAGGGTCTCGGCTTCAAGCCGGTGGCGTATTCCGGCTTGGAAACTGGCAACCGTGACTTTGCCTCCTACGTTTTAGAGTCTGGCAAGATCCGCATCGTGGTCTCGGCGGCCTACGGCCCCAGCCACGAGATCGCCGGCCACCAACTGGCGCACGGCGACGGCGTGAAGGTTGTGGCACTGCAAGTGGAAGACGTGGAGAAGGCCTACAAAGAGACCACCTCGCGCGGCGGCATGAGCGCCTGGGCGCCACGCGAACAGAAGGACGAGTTTGGCATCTTGCGCACCTCAGCCATTCGTACCTATGGCGAAGTGCTGCACATGTTCGTTGACCGCAGCGAGTACAAGGGCCCCTATGCGCCCGGCTACCAGCCGCTGGAAAAAGAAGCTAACAACGCCGGCCTGGCCGCCGTGGACCACATCGTGGGCAACGTGCAACTGGGCAAGATGAACTACTGGGTGAATTTCTATCACCGCGTGATGGGCTTCCGCCAGTTGCAACACTTTGATGACCAGGACATCAGCACCGAGTATTCGGCCTTGATGTCCAAAGTGATGGAGAACGGCAATGGGCGCATCAAGCTGCCCATCAACGAGCCGGCAGATGGCAAGCGCCGCAGCCAGATCGAAGAATATTTGGACTACTACTACGGCCCGGGCGTGCAGCACCTGGCGCTCTCCACCGGCGACATCATCGAGACGATGACGCAGCTCAAGGAGAATGGCATTGAGTTCCTGCGCGTACCGGATGAGTACTACGCCCAGTTGCCGGAGCGCGTGGGCGACATCGTCAAGGAGCCGCTGGACAAGATCAATGAGCTTGGTATCCTGGTGGACCATGACGACGAGGGCTACCTGCTGCAAGTCTTCTCGCGCCCCATTCAGGACCGCCCCACTTCATTTATTGAGGTAATTCAGCGCCGTGGCAGCCGCGGTTTCGGCAAGGGCAACTTCAAAGCCCTGTTTGAGGCGCTGGAGGCGGAGCAAGACCGCCGCGGCAACCTGTAGGCCTATGCGCTACCTGACCTTTACTGCACCGAATGATGAGCGCCCCCGATTGGGGGCGCTCATTGCTGAAGACCGTGTGGTTTCGCTGGGGCGCGGCGACCTGCCGCAAGACATGTTGAGCTTCATCCGCGCCGGGGCGGACACCTGGGCGCTGGCGGCGCAGATCGCGCGCCAGACGCAATCAGTGTGGCCGCTGAGCGAGGTGCACCTGCTGGCGCCATTGAGCAACCCTCCCAGCATCCGCGATGCGTATGCCTTCGAGCAGCATGTGCGCACCGCCAACCAGAACCGCGGGCGCGAGGTGCCGGCGGAGTGGTACGAGTTCCCCGTGTTTTACTTCACCAACCCCACCACCGTCTTTGGCCCGGGGGATGTTATCCAAATCCCCGCCTATACCCAAGCGATGGACTACGAGTTGGAAGTGGCGGCCATCATCGGCAAACCGGGGCGCGACATTGCACCCGAGCAGGCGGTAGAGCATATCTTTGGCTTCACCATCATGAACGATTGGTCGGCCCGCGATATCCAGCGCAAAGAAATGAAAGTTGGCCTCGGCCCGGCCAAGGGTAAGGACTTTGCCACCAGCCTAGGCCCAGTCATTGTGACGCCAGACGAGCTGGCCGCGCAAGCCACCGGCCGCCCGGGAGTGTTCAACCTTGCCATGCGGGCACGCGTCAACGGCCAGCAGCTTTCGCAGGGCAACTGGGGCGATATTTACTACTCCTTCGGCGAGATCGTGGCGCGTGCCTCACAGGGTGTGACGCTGCAGCCGGGCGATGTAATCGGCTCAGGCACGGTGGGCACCGGCTGCCTGCTGGAGCTGACCAAGGCCGAAGGCCCGTGGCTGCGCAGCGGGGATTTGGTTGAGTTGGAAGTGGAGGGGGTTGGGGTGCTAGAAAATCGAGTTATTCAGCCCTAAGCCTTAAGCTATAAGCTATAAGCGATGCAAGACTTCAAGAGATTAGTGGTTTGGCAAAAGGGGCACCAACTAACTTTGGCGCTGTACCAAGTCACCAAATCGTTTCCAAAACATGAGATTTACGGCATTACTAGCCAAATCCGTCGGGCCGCTTCTTCTATTCCGACCAATGTTGCCGAGGGCAGCGTACAAAGCAGCGATGCTCAGTATGCGCGTTTTTTATATATTGCCCTCGGTTCTGCAGCAGAGCTACTATCTCCTGCTACTTTCGCTTGAATTAGAATATATAAGCAAGTCGACCTATGAAGGCTTAGCCTCGGAAGTTGACCAGATTAAACGGATGTTGTCAGCATTCACTCAAAAGCTTAAGGCTTAGAGCTTATGGCTTACAGCTCATAGCTCCTCACTAGCCAAAAAGGAGTTCCGCATGCCCTTCTACCACTCCCTCGGTGAATTTCCGCAAAAGCGCCATGTGCAGTTCCGCAAGCCCAATGGCAACCTGTATCGTGAAGAAGTGATGGGGTTGGAGGGCTTTTCGGGCATCCAATCCCTGCTGTATCACCACTTCCTGCCCCCGCGCATCAAAAAAGTAGAGTTGCTTGGCAGCACCAAGCCCGAGTATGTGGATTTTGGCGCCATTCGCCACCGCGCCTTGCGCACGGCGGATATCGCCGCCGGTGGCGACCCGGTGGCGGCGCGCCGCGTGGTGCTGGGCAACAACGATGTCACCATGAGTCTCAGCCGCCCCACCAAGAGCATGGACTATTTCTATCGCAACGCGCAAGCCTACGAGTGCTGGTTCGTGCACGAGGGCAGCGGCGTGCTGCGCAGCCAGTTCGGTGTGCTGGAGTTCAAGGCCGGCGATTATGTCGTCATCCCCTTTGGCACCACCTGGAAGCTGGAAATCTCCGGCCCGGAAGCGCGTTTCTTCGTCATCGAGACGCCATCGCACATCGAGCCGCCGCGCCGCTACCGCAACGAATACGGCCAACTGCTGGAGCACGCCCCCTACACTGAGCGCGACATCCGCGTGCCAACTCACCTGGATACCCACGCGGACCGTGGCGAATTTGAAGTGCGCGTCAAAGTGCGTGACACGATCAGCCGCCACGTGCTTGACCATCACCCGCATGATGTTGTGGGCTGGGATGGCTACTTGTATCCGTGGATCTTCAATATCAACGACTATGAACCGCATGTCGGTGCGCTGCACCTGCCGCCGCCCACGCACCAGACCTTCCAGGGGCGCAATTTTGTTGTGTGTTCCTTTGTGCCACGCCTGTATGACTTCCACCCGGATGCCATCCCGGCGCCCTACAACCACTCCAACGTGCAGTCAGACGAAGTGATCTACTACGCCGAGGGTGAGTTCATGTCTCGCAAGGGCATTGACCGCTGCGATATTTCCATGCACCCCTTCGGCCTGCCGCATGGCCCGCAGCCCGGCGCCACCGAGGCCTCGATTGGCAAGAAACGCACGGATGAGCTGGCCGTGATGGTGGACACCTTCCACCCGCTGCACCTCACCACCGATGCGCTGGAGATGGAAAAGCCCGAGTACCAGGACAGTTGGATGGACGGAGACGGAGAGTAGATGAAGGGCAACACACTCACTCGCACCATTGCCCGTTTGGCGCTCGCCGCCGGGCTTGCGCTGGCGGCGCTGCTGGTAGCCAGCCTTCTGCAGGGCTCGACTGACCAATCGTTCGAGGGCTTCCAGGCTCCCGCGCAGTACGCCGACATGCTGCTGGCCAACGAGACCAGCGTGCGCACCTATGTAGCCATCGACAGCTTTTTCGTGCTGTTCTACAGCGCGCTGTTCATCCTGCTGGCGATCGCCCTCAAAAATGCCGACAACGTCTGGCTGGTTGCCGCCGGCTTGGTGGCGTTGCTTGTCACCAGCTATTTGGATATTCACGAGAACAATGAGCTGCTGGTATTTCTGCGCATGGCCGGGCACGGTGTGCCGCCCAGCGCCGAAATGATCCATGCACGCGCACTGTGGAGTTCAATCAAGTTCCAGAGCAGCTACTTGAGCTTCTTCCTGTTTGCTTTCGTGCTGCCGGACAAGACTGTGTGGGAACGTGTGCTCCGTTGGGGTTTGTGGCTGGGCTATGTGCCCGCCGGCATTTTGGTCTACGCCTTCCCCAGCCCGTGGTTTGAGCTGGCACGCTTCTTCTTCATGCTCTTCGGCCTGTTCATGCTGGCGTGGACCTTCAGCCAGCGCACCAAGAAGTAGCCTGCATGCAGATCGATCCCAAGGCTGCGCCCGCGGGCGCAATTAGCAAAGTTATCAATGGCTGTGTCGTGCCGCGCCCCATCGCCTGGGTTTCCAGTATGGATGCGAAGGGCATACACAATTTGGCGCCTTTTTCGTTCTTCAACGTAGCTGCCCATAACCCGCCCACCCTGCTGTTTTGCGCCGAGGTGCGCGGCACGGATGGCGGCATCAAGGACACCTACAACAACATCCTGGCGACCAAAGAATACGTGATCAATATCGTGAACGAAGACCTGGCTGAGGCCATGAATCTGAGCTCCACCGAGCTGTCGCCGGAAGGCGATGAGTTTATACTGGCTGGCCTCTCGCCTGCGCCAAGCGTGCGCGTGCGTGCGCCGCGCGTAGCGGAGAGCCCCGCCAGCTTTGAATGCGTGCTCAGCCAAGTGGTGCCCGTTGGGGATGGCACGCCGGGCTCCTCGTGGATAATTCTTGGCGAGGTAGTGCACATGCACATTGCCGATGAGATCATCAATGAAAAGTTTTACATCGACGCTCAGAAACTGCGCGCCATTGGCCGCTTGTCTGGCTTCGGCTATACCCGCACCACGGACACCTTTGAAATGAAGCGCCCACCCTCTCAACTTGTGAGCAAGCCATGACCCTTATTGACAGCATTAGACTCTGGATGGACACCAATCCGCAGCTGGCCCCCTGGGCCGTGCTGGGAACGATGATCGTCAGCTTCCTCTTCGCCCGCTACGTGGTAGGGCGCGGCCTGGTGTGGCTGACCAAAAGCACCAAGAACGAATGGGACGATGTGCTCATCAAGCACATGCATCCCAACCGTTTGTCGTGGGTGGCTCCGTTTGCCGTCATCTACGCCTTTGCTTACCTGTGGCCGCAATATGCGCCCACCCTGCAAATCTTTGCCCTGTTCTTTATCTTGTGGATCGTGGTGCTCACGCTGACCTCGATGTTGACGGCAGTAAATCTGATCTACGAGAGCCGTGCCAACTACAGCGGCGTTGCCATCCAAGGCTACTTGGACCTGGGCAAGATGCTACTGCTGGCGGTGGGAGTGATATTGAGTATCTCGGTGATCAGCGGACGCTCGCCGCTGCTGTTGTTGGGCGGCCTGGGCGCGCTGACCGCAGTGCTGTTGCTCATCTTCCAGGACACCATCCTCTCGCTGGTGGCCAGTGTGCAGATTGCTGCCAACGACCTGGTGAAAGAAGGCGACTGGATCGAAGTGCCCGCGTTTGGCGCCGATGGCGATGTGTCCAACATGTCGCTGCACACCGTCAAGGTGCAGAACTTTGACATGACCTTCACCGTTATCCCCACGCACAAGCTACTGGATGTCTCGTTCAAGAACTGGCGCGGCATGAGCCAAAGCGGCGGCCGCCGCGTCAAGCGTGCCATCTCACTGGATATTCAAAGCGTGCGCTTCTGCACCGCAGAGGAGATGAGCAAGCTCAAGCAACGCCCGCTGCTCAAAGATTTCTTTGCCAACAAGCCAGAGCAGCTCACCAACGTATCTGTGTTCATGGCCTATGTGGAGGCCTACCTGCGTCAACGCCAGGATGTGAAGAAGGACCAAACCATCATGGTGCGCCAGCTCGACCCCGGGCCGACCGGCCTGCCCATCGAGGTGTACATTTTCACCACCACCACGGCCTGGCCAGAGTATGAGGCCATTCAGGCCAGCATCTTTGACCATCTGCTGGCCATCGTGCCGGAATTTGGGCTGCGCGTCTTCCAGAACCCCACGGGCGCAGACTTCTCGAGCTTTGGCAGCAACGTAGCTGGCTAGCTGCTAGACCAACCAACAAAAAACGCCTCGCAGTTTGCGAGGCGTTTTTGCTTTATATACTGCCTAGAGCGCTGGGTAGAGATGAAACTCGCAAGGCGTGTGACGCAAGGCCACTTCGTGAATTTCGGCCTCTTAAAGTCTTTCCACATGTGCAGCACATCCTCAGTGAAGACGCCACCGTCCAACGGATAGTCGTGGCGTCACGGAGTAAGACTATATACACCTCGGACAGCGTTACAATCTACTCAGCCGACGCTAGCTCAGCTAGCTTTGAAAGGATACCGATGGCCACAAAAAAGTCTAAGCCTGCTAAAAAGGCACCTGCTAAAGCCAAAAAAGCTGCACCTAAAGCGAAGGCCAAAGCACCCAAAAAAGTGATCGCCAAGAAGCCCGCAAAGAAACCTGTGAAGAAGGTGGCAAAGAAAGCCCCCAGCAAACCCAAAGCGGTTAAAAGCAAGGCGCCCAATCTGGGCGTTGTGCCCCGTTGGGATCTGAGCAACGTCTACCCGGGGCTGGAGAGCGCTGAGTTCAAGGCCGGCGTAGCCGACCTTGAGAGCCAGCTGGCTCAATTTGACGCCTACCTGGACGAGAACAAAGTTCAAAAGAACCCGCAAGGCCCGGCGCAGACCAGCACCGATGAGGTGGCGGCTGTGCTCACCAGGCTGCTGGACAAGATGAACAAGGCCATGCGCTTGTACGGCACGCTGAACGCCTACATCGCTTCCTACACCACCACTGACTCCTACAACAGGACCGCCCGCCGCATCGAGTCCGAAGTGGAGCAGTACGGCGTACATCTGCAGAAGATTGATGTCGCCATCAGCGGTTGGGTTGGCAGCCTGAGCGGCAGCCAGCTGGATGAGCTCACTGCCCGCCCAGGCACGCTGGCTGACCACGCCTTCTTCCTGAAAGAAGTGCACCAGCAGAGCAGGTACATGATGGAGCCGGCCGAAGAAGCCCTGGCCGCTGAGCTGACCCTGAGTGGCTCCAACGCCTGGGGCAAGCTGCAAAACACCACTAACTCTCAGCTGAGTGTGGAGTTCAAGCTGGACGGCAAGCTACAGAAGCTGCCCATGCCCGCCTTGATCAACCTGCGCAGCCATGCTGACCCGGATGTGCGCCGCCGCGGCTACGAAGCCGAAATGGCCGCCTTTGACAACGTGAAGGAAGTGTACGCTGCCGCCATGAACGGCGTGAAGGGCGAAGTGGCCACCCTGAACAAGCGCCGCGGCCGCAGCGATGCACTGCACTCTTCGATCGACACCTCACGCATTGACCGCCAGACCCTGAACGCCATGATGGAAGCCATGAACGACAGCTTCCCCATGTTCCGCCGCTACTTCAAGTCCAAGGCGCAGCGCTTGGGCAAGAAATCGCTGGCCTGGTGGGATCTGTATGCGCCGATGGGCAGCAACGACCGCGTCTACACCTACAACGAGACGCGAGACTTCATCCTGGAGCAGTTCGCCTCCTTCTCGGATGATCTGCACGGCCTGGCCAAGCGCGCCTTTGACAACAACTGGATCGACGCCGAGATGCGCGAAGGCAAGAGCGCCGGCGCCTTCTGCATGGATGTGCCCGGTGTGGATGAGTCCCGCATTCTGGCCAACTTTGACGGCTCGATGGACCAACTCAGCACTCTGGCGCACGAACTGGGCCACGCCTATCACAACGAATGCCTGGTGGGTAAGAGCTTCCTGCAAGCCATCACTCCGATGACGCTGGCGGAGACCGCCTCGATCATGTGTGAGACCATCATCAACAACGCCTCCATCAAGTTGGCACAGACCCCCGGCGAGAAGTTGGCCATTCTTGAGAACCAGTTGCTGAATGCTTCGCAGGTCATCGTGGACATCACCTCACGCTACCTGTTCGAGAAGGAAGTGTTTGAGCGCCGCGCCAAGTCTGAGCTCTCGGCGGATGACCTGTGCGACATCATGGAGCGCGCCCAATTGGCCACCTATGGCGATGGGCTCGACCCCACACAACTGCACAAGTACATGTGGACCTGGAAGCCGCACTACTACTATGCCGGCTTCTCGTTCTACAACTACCCCTATGCCTTCGGCCTGCTGTTTGGCACTGGCCTCTACGCCATCTACCAGCAGCGCGGCGCCGCCTTCACCAAGGACTACCGTGACCTGCTGGGCAGCACGGGCCTGGGCGATGCCGCCACGCTGGCGCAGCGCTTTGGCATCAATATTCGCGAGAAGAAGTTCTGGCAAGACAGCCTGGCCGTGATTGGCCAGCAGATTGAAGAATACGTCAATCTCAAAGTCTAGCCTGCAAGCCAAGATAAAAAAGGCCCGCCGAAAATGGCGGGCCTTTTTGTTTTAGCACATAGGTGGCCTGAGTATCGTACTACTCGAAGTTGCGCGCAAGGGAACGGACTGCGTTCCAATAATGGCGCCCACAAAGGGCATGCTCAGCCTGAACTGGTATGTGACCGTGACGGTCAAACGATTGCCGGCACACGCACCGCTGGGCGTGCTGACGGCCACGGTGACCAGCGAAGTGTCCGCCAGGTTCACCGGCGTGGTGGAGCTGCTGCGCACGCGGGCGGTGATACCAGATGTATCCGCTGGGTTGAAGGAGCCGTACAAGGCGCCTTCCTCGGCAGCCTCCCGCAGCGAGATCAACGAGAAATACACGCGCCCTAAATCCACACCCACCGCCAGCACCAGAAGCAGAATGACAAACGAGATGGCCATCTCGGTAAGGCTTTGGCCGCGTTCGGCGCGGCTGCCAGGGGCGCGCAGACTATTCAACGTCAACCTCGTCAAAGCTGATTTCTAGCGAGACAAACATCGGCAGCCAGCTGCTCAGATCTACGCCTTTCACAATAGTGCGGCGAGTGACAGTGGTAAAGGTCATCGTCGGAAATCTGAAGATAGGCATGGGGGCCCCCGGTTGAAAAGTGCCGGTGACCTGCACAATGATGCGGTCGCCTAAGGCTATATCTGCTGCGTTGATGGGGCAATTACCAAGCGTGGACGTGCCTGGGCCACTATCGTAACTGATTAGCACATTGGCAGCGGTGACGTTGCCCGGGCGACCGATCTGTACAGCACGGTTGCGAATGGCGGTGCAGTTGAGGTACGGTGGAGTGCCGCTAGTTTCACCTGCGCCAGACCCCAGGCGCGCCGCCTCACGGCTGGCGCTGCTGATGGATTGATAGACATACAGGGCGCGGCCCGCCTCAAAAATGCCGACGATGATCAGCAGCAGAATGGGAATCACCAGAGCAAATTCCACCATGCCCTGCCCCTTGTTCGCGTGTGTGCGCAACCGTTGCCACATAATCAGATTATAGCGATTGAACCAAGCCCACGCCTTACTTCTTGGCGGCTTTGCCCTTGGCATTGCTCTTGGCGGTTGTGGGCTGGCCGATGGCGCGCAGGCGATTCAAACCGCGCACCAGGAAAAACAGTGCAATGGCAACAATGAGGAAATGAATGGCCGCGTTCACAAATTCGCCATAGTTAAGCGTCACGGCGCCAGCCGCTTTGGCAGCTTCCAGCGAAACGTAGGGGCCAGCAGGGTCACCCGGCTGCAGCAGCACGAACAGGTCCTTGAAGTCAGCGCCGCCGAGCAGCAAGCCTATTGGGGGCATCAGAATCCCGTTGACGAGCGTATTGACGATGCCAGTGAAGGCCGTGCCCAGGATCAAGCCAATGGCCAGATCCATGGCATTGCCGCGAGTTGCAAATTCCTTGAATTCTTTGAACATCATTCCCTCATTTCTAATAGCAAAAATTATACAAATGGCTATACGTGCGCTTACTTAGCGTTCTGTAAGTTGATTTTGTCTTGCAGGTAGGTGGAGAAGTAGCCGGCATAGCGTGCTTGTAGCTCTGGGAGTTTCCAATCATCACCGGTGATGGTGCCGCGGCAATTGGCGGCGCCACACGCGCACTGGAAATCTTCGCCTTCGGTGCTATCGCACATGGCGTAGTCGATGCACACCTCTTCCCCGATGGCGATGTCGCGCATGGCAACGATAACAATCTGGCCATGCAAGCCGGCATTGGCGTTGCAGCTGTGGTTGATGAAGTCACCCGGGCCGGGTTTGCTGGAGACGAGGTAAAAGCCATCGGCTACCTGCGCGCTCTGGCTCTTTTGAAAATCAGGCAGTTCTTTGAAAGCCGCCGTGGGCACCACATCCCCACCCCAGATGGCGACCATCTCTCCTTTGGCTATGGGTTGCGCAGCAAACATGCCGCGGCCTTCCACGGTGGCCTCCTGCCGTATCTCCAGCTTGGCAGATAACCACGAGTTTGGGTACGGCAGACTGTAATCTTCAGTTTTTGTCATGGGTAGGAATCATTCGGCGGGCGGATAGAAAACACAGTCTATCACGCCCGCCCAACAGTATTCAATAGGTAGTCTAGCCTATGGCAGGCTACCGTCTTATGTGCTTACCTCAGTGGCTAGACCGAAGCCAAACGGGAAGAGCGGCTCACTAGCAGAACCGCCGTTGAGAGGGATCTGCTCCATACTGCGCGGCCAGGTGTACGACAGCTTGCCGGTGAAGGGCTTATCACCCAACAGCAGGTCGCTCAGACCGGCGGCTTCGCTGCCGGGCCAGAAGGCAGCCACGAAGGCATCCGCCTGCGCCAGCGCTTCGCCGATGATGAGCGGGCGGCCGGACATGAGGATGATGACCAGCTTACCGGCACGGGCACGTACCCGCGCCACCAGCTCTTGCTCTTCTTTGCTCAGTTTCAGATCCACACGGTCACCCTTGCCTTCGGCATAGGGCTGCTCGGCCAGCACCACCACGGCCACATCGGCCTGCAGCGGCGCCCCGCTGGAGTTCACCTGGTCATCAAAGTTGCCGAAGCGGTCAAACACCAGCTGGCTGTCGGTGGACTCGCTTTGCTCCAGCGCCTGCAGCAGCGTGGTGCCGTCCGTAATGGGGCCACTCTTGCCCTGCCACTCGATCGACCAGCCGCCAGCCTGCAGGCCGAGGTCATTGGCCTCACCCGCAACGAAGATGAGGCGCGTGTCCTTGGAGAGTGGCAGCAGGCCATCTTCATTCTTGAGCAGCACGGCAGATTGTGCCACCGCCTCGCGCGCCAACTGGCGATGCGCGGCGCTACCCACTTCGGGCAACAGCTTGGGCTGCGAGTGCGGCTGGTCGAACAGACCCATCTCCATCTTCACCAGCAGGATGCGGCAAACGGCGTCATCAATGCGCTCCATGCTGACATCGCCGTCATTGACGGCGCGCGTCAGGCAGTGGATGAACTTCTTGTAATCGAAGGGCACCATATTCATATCAATGCCGGCATTGATTGAGGTCACCACGGCCTCATAGTAGTCAGGCGTAATTTGATTGATCGCTTCCCAATCTGTAACAATAAAGCCACTAAACCCGAGCTCGCCCTTGAGCACATCAGTGAGCAGGTAGCGGTTGGCGTGCATCTTCATTCCGCCCCAGCTGGAGAATGAGGCCATCACGCAACGTGCGCCGGCCTTGATGGCATCCAGATACGGCGCCAGGTGCAGCTTCCGCAGCACAGCTTCATCGCCCTGGGTCACGCCTTGGTCGAGCAGGTACTGCACGCCAATGAAGGTGGTGGAGGAGCCGAAGCTGGTGCCGCCGTCACCTACGAAGTGCTTGGGCGTGCCGAGCACGGCAGTCGGTGCGGCCAAGTCTGGGCTGCCTTCGGGGTTCTGCAAGCCCTCCAGGTAGGCGACACTGAGCTCAGTCACCAGCTCGGTGCGCTCGCTGAAGCCCTCGAAGGTGCGGCCCCAACGAATGTCCTGCGGCACAGACAGCGCCGGTGCGTAGTTCCAGTAGATGCCAGTGGCGGCCATCTCCACCGCGGTGGCACGCGCAACCTTGCGCACCAACTCCGCATTGCGGCTGGCGCCCAGGCCAATATTGTGCGGGAAGATGGTAGCGCCGACCACGTTGTTGTGTCCATGCACCGCATCCACGCCATAGATCATGGGGATGGCCAGGCGCGTCTTGAGCGAGCGCTTCTGGAACTCATCCACCATCTTGCCCCAGTTCTCAGCCGTGTTGGGGCTGGGATAGCCGCCGCCACCACTGAGGACACCGCCGATGAAGTAGCGCTCAATGTCCTGCAGGGGAATACTGTTCTTCTCAACCAACGTCATCTGGCCGATCTTCTCAGCCAGAGTCATTTCACGCACCAAGGCGGCCGCACGCTCTGCATGAGCCGTGTGTTGACTAATCGATTGCATACTCTCCTCAAACCTCTTTGTTTTTAGATTGGGACTGACTTACAGCGTGGCGGCTTGTAGCGCCTTTAAATACTCGAGGTAGTGCTTGCGCACTTGCGTGTTCGGGTCCGCATTGAACTCTGCGGCATCCACGGCCAACTGCGCCCACTGCGGGATGGGTTGCACGGCGGGACGCGTGGCGGCGAACTGCTTGATGACTTCGGCGTGCGGCTTCAGGCTGCCATCCGGGCGCACCAGGCCAAAGAAGCGCTCGTGCTTGCTGGCATTGCAGGGTGGCTTATCCCACAGCTCCTCTACGTAATCAGCGAAGCACCAGGTGATGGCGCCGGTGGTGCCGATCTGCACCAGCTTGGGCAGCACTTGGCCGAAATATTCGGCCAGGTCTTCTTCGGAGGCCATGAAGCGCTTGTAGTGCTGGCCCAGCGCATCCCACTCCCAGTTATACGAAGGTTGGCCCGGGGCTGCGGTGCAGCCGCCAAATTCTTCCATCAGCACCGGCTTGCCAGCCATGCTGGCAGTGATGGCGCAGGTGTAGGGCACAAAATCAGGGTCAAGCGGCTGGCGAGACCAGTCGACATACATGGGGTACGAATGCATCACCGCCACGTCAGTTTCGGCGTAGACATCACTGATGGTGAGGCCATTGCGCTCGTGCAGGCTGCCGCCATGCAGACCCAGCGTTACAGGGTGCGCGGGATCGATCTCCTTGATGAGCTGGGTCATCTCACGCGTCCAGGCACGCCCTTCGGCATTGGAGGCCGGCCAGGCGAACAGGTCTGGCTCGTTGCCCAGGTTCCACATCCAAATGGCAGGATGCTGCTTGAAGCGTTCCACCACGGTGCGCAGCAGCAGGCGTTCAGCCTGCAGGGCAACGGGATCATTGAAGAAGTTGCGGTAGCCGCTGTTCTGCACGTCTCCCTGGCTCACCACCTGGCGAATCCATGTGTGGTGCGGCAGCGGGCCGCCCAGCAGCCAGCGCGGCGCCCAGTTGGGGCCGCTCATGTGGCCGGTGAAGAAGGTCATATCCAGCTTGAGGCCGCTATCGGCGGCGATGTTGCACACCGTCTCGAGGTCAGCCAGCGCCTGGGGCGATACGCTATCTGGCTGGGGCTGAAAGTCATCCCACAGCAAGAAGATGCGCGCCACATCCAAGCCGATCTCACGCATGAGAGCAAATTCCTCGCGCACCTCGGCGGCGTCAAACTGGCTCCACCAGTACATGGCTTTGCGGCGCGGCCAGTAATTGGTACCGAGGATGAAAGGTTGTGCCGTTGAGCTCATCAGCTAATTCCCTGCAGGAAGCACCAGCAACAGCATCGATTCCGGGCTGAGCTCAAGTGTGGTTTGTGGGTCGATGGTCAGCGCAGGCTGCGCCTCGGCCGCATGGTCTTTATCAAACAGCCAGACCTGCGCCTCGGTGGGCAGGCTCCAGCCACTGATGGTGAGCGGCACCTGCTGCGCTTCAGCGGCCAGGTTCACCACCATGACTGCCAGGCTGCCATCCTCACGCACTGAGGCGAAGACAGAGACCAGCTCCTCGCCCGAAGAAGCATACAAGCGCTCCTGCCCGAACTCTTTGAACATGAGATACACGTTGTAGATGGGCTTGACTTCGTAATTGCCCATGAGACCAAAGTCACCGATGATGGCGAATTGGTTGACCATGTAGACGCCATTGCGGATCATGCGGCCAAGGGCATCGCCCCACCAGATGGCATTCAAATGGGAATCCATTGTGGTGTCGCCACCGCTGCTGGCCGCCCAACTGGAGTTGGCTTCAGTGACGGCAATGGGAAGGTCCCGCCCGGTGTGCTCGCGCACCAGGGCACGCGCATACGGAACCAACGTGTCCCACTCCGCTGAGGCGTGGCGCAGCTCATTGGCGCTGGGCGGCCCGGCCAACTGCGAGCTGGGGAACGGGTAGCGGTGGAAGGAAACAATATCCACCATGTCGCCATTGGCCTGCAAGAATTCAATCATCCAGCGCTCCAGCTCTTGCTGGTGCGGCTGAGTGGGGTTTGCATAGAACTGGTTGATCTCCGGGCCGACGAGAATGATGCTGGGATCGACTGCCTTCATGGCCTCGGCCCACTGGCGCCATTCACGCACGAACTGCTCGGTCTCATAGCCATCGCCGAACAAGTTGGGCTCATTGCCGATGGACCAGTAACGCACGTTGTAGCCCTTCTCGATGTTCATCAGGCGCACAAACTCAGCGGCACGTTCAGCCGTGCCATTGAGCAAGCGCACATGGATGTAGGGCTCGGCGCCAAACTGGCGCGTCATCTGGATGTATTGATCCAGGTTCCATTCATCCATGTCATTGCGGTCACCCCAGTTACCACCGGGGTAGCGCACAACGCCCAGGTTGGCCGCTTCGGCCGCGGGCTGCATCTGCAGCGGCACAAACAGCCAGGGGCCGTAGTTGGTGCCGTAGACCTGCGGGTTGATCGGCCCTTGCGTCACAGCCGCATCCACAAACAAGCCTGCAGGCGCCGCCGGGCTAGTTGGGGTCAGCGTGGGTAGCGGCTGAGGGCCGCTCTCCGCGCTGGCCGCGGGCTCAGCCGCAGGGGCGCCGCCGGCGCACGCAGCCAGCAACGCGGCGCACAGCCATAATGCTGAAATCGCCGCGCGTGGAGCGCGGGTCATTTCTCGACACCTGTAATGACGATGCCCTGGATGAAGACTCGCTGCGCCAACACGAACATGAACAGCGGCAAGGCAATCGCCATCATCGAGGCGGCCATAGCCAGGCCAGGCTGCGTGGTGAAGATGTTGTTGAACTGCGTCATACCAATCGAGATGGTGTACAAGTCTTCACGGCCCTGCAGGTACACCAGCGGCTCAAAGAAGTCATTCCAGGCGTAGAAGAAGTGGAACAAGCCCACCGCCACCAGCGCAGGATACGACTGCGGCAGGATCACGTGCCACAGCACCTGCCAGGGGGTAGCACCATCCAAAGTGGCAGCCTCATCCAGGTCACGCGGAATGGCGCGGAAGTATTGGCGTAGCAGGAACACGTTGTAGGCATTGGCAAAGAAGTGCGGCACGATGAGCGGTAGCCATGTGCCGCCCCACCCGATGGCGCGGAAGAAGATATAGGTGGGAATCAGAGTGACCTGCCGCGGCAGGATGATGGTTGAGATGAGGATGATGAACAAGATGCCGATACCCGGCACGCGGAAGCGGGCAAAACCATACGCCACCACCACAGAGGACAACAAAGTGCCCACCGTGCCGATGATGGCGATAAAGATGGTATTGCGGAACAGGCGCCCGAGGTTAATCTGGTTCCATGAAGTCGGGAAGTTCTCGGTGGTGATATCCACCGAGTACACCGGGTCAAAGGTGCGCCAGCGGCCTTCTACCGTGAAGAGACCGCCCTCGGGATTTTGCGGGTCCACATACTCGCTCTGCTCACGGCCAGGTTTGACCAAGGCGAGCTCGCGCACACCATCTTCGGTGGGCACTTGCAGCAACGGGTATTCCTTGCCCTCATAGCTGTAGTTCACCGGGCTCGAGGGCAGGAACTGCGAATACGGGTCACGAATCTGATTGATGGTCTTAAGTGATGTCAGCGCCATGTAGCCCAGCGGCGCAAGGAAGAGCAACAGCACAGTTAAGCCGAGCAGCGACATCAGGATATAGGGCAGCGCACGCTTAAAGCGCGTACCCAGGGTGCGCGTGGGGGTGTGTAGAACTGAACCAGTCATTTATTCGCCTCCAGCGTAGTACACCCAGCGCTGCTGCGTGCGGAACAGGAAGATGGTGATGAGCAAAACAATCACAAACATGACCCAAGCTAACGTTGCGCCGTAGCCCATGTCGAGGAAGTTAAACGCGGTTCTATATAGATAGAGGTTGTAGAACATCGTGGCGCCGTTGGGGTCACCACGGCCGTTACTGACAATATAGGCCTGGGTGAAGTATTGGAACGAGCCAATCAACGCCAGCACCAACTGATAGAAAATAATGGGCGAGATGATGGGCAAGGTGACATGGCGGAAACGCTGCCAGCCGGTGGCACCATCTACCTTGGCGGCGTCATACAGCTCCGTAGGCACATTTTGCAGACCGGCCAGCATAATGATCATGGCGTTGCCTACACCCCAGATGCCCATGATGGTGAGCCCAGGAATGACCCATTGCTCATCTTGAAACCAGTTGGGGCCTTGAATGCCGATGTAAGCTAGCGCTTTGTTGAGCCAGCCCGATTCGGAATTCATGATGCCGCGCCATACCATGACGTTGACCACCAGCGGAATCATGGAGGGCAAGAAGAACATGGCGCGATAGAAGTTCTTGCCCAGCAGGTGCGGCGAATTGACCAGCAACGCCAGGGCCAGCGGATTAATGATTGCGAAAGGAATGGAGATAAGGACGAAACGAACGGTTACGCCCATCGCCTGACGGAAGAATGGGTCCGTAAACAAGCGGGCGTAGTTATCCAGACCAATGAAACGAATTTGATCAGGCTCGATGGGGTTGTAGCTAGTAAATGAAAAAGCCAGCGATGCCAAAGTAGGCAGCAGCGTAAAAATCAAAAAGCCTAGTAGCCATGGGCTGAGAAAGAGCAAACCCCACCGAGTCTCTCGTTTTTGAATGCTGTTCCCAGTTTTCTTCTTTGTCTGTTCTGCCATCGGGCACCTCAGGAAACAGCTCTCTGGCGGGATGAAAGCTCCCGCCAGAGAGCGTGTTTGCTAAAGAAGCTTATTCAGCTTCCTGGTAGATCGCGGTCAGGTCGCTCAGGAACTGCTCCAAACGAGCGCTGATGTCCAGATCCGGGTTGCTGCGCAGGTCGCTGCCCAACTGCAGGAAGGCATCGTGCGACTTGGCGATGTTCGGCAACACCAGCTCATGGCCGGGTACCTCGAGGTACGGGATCATCTTCAGGAACACGTCCCAATCCACTTCGTTGGGAGCAAAGTTCGCGGCCTGGCCTTCGAAGAAGGCGGTCTGCTGCGAAGTGCGAGCGGGCAGACCACCGTAGATGGCGTACAGGTCAGCGGAACCTTCGCCCAGCATGTAGGAGTAGACCTCGAAGGCCTCTTCCGGGTACTGAGTGGTGTTCATGATGGCGAAGGTGTCACCGTGCATCTTGGCCGTGGTGTTGCCATTGTAGGAAGGCACCACCGCTACGTCCCAGCTGGGAACAGAGGTTTTGTCAATGCAGCAGGTGTACCACAAGTGGGTAAGACCCATGGCAACCTTGCCGGAGCTGAAGGAGTT
>CAZUTS010000017.1:0-23973 GCA_964623375.1 uncultured Anaerolineaceae bacterium | reverse complement strand
GCGCCAAGCGTGAGGCTGAGCAGCGCCTGGCCGAAGGCCTGCCGCGCGGCACCGAAGCCTACCTGGCTGCCGAGGCCGCCCTGGCGCGCTCCTCGCTGCGTCTGGATGTGGCTCGCCGCTTTGGCCGCGCCAACCGCCACAGCCGCTTCCCAACTCAAAGCTCCGCCGAGTAGAATAATCGCCACGCGCAGCGCCCGTTCATTTTCTGCCCTAGTAGCAGACACGGCAATCTATCTGCACGCGTTGTGGCCGTCTCGGCTGTTTGAGCCGTTGCGCCATTGCCTGTGTGGCAACCTGATGAGAACCCTATGGCTGTCTTAGCACGCGAACTTGGAGTTGACCTGGGCACGATGTTCATTCGCATCGTGCAGGGCGGCGAGATCATCCTGCAGGAGCCCACGGTGGCTGCCGTGGATATGCAGGAGCAGAAGATCGTGGCCGTGGGCGAAGAAGCCCAGGGCATGATCGGCCGTGTCTCCGAAGAGACCATTGAAGTGGTGCGCCCCCTGCAAAAAGGCGTGGTGGCCCATTTTGAATTGACCGAGCTGCTGCTGGAGCACCTTGTGCGCCGCGTAGGCGGCTCGGTGCGCCTGTTCAAGCCGCGCATCATGATCACCCATCCTTATGGCATCACCAGCGTAGAGCGCCGTGCCGTGCACGAGGCCTCGCTCACCAGCGGCGATACCGCCCTGATCCCGCAGCCGCTGGCGGCCGCCCTGGGCATTGACCTGCCCGTGGGCACGCCCACCGGCAACATGGTGGTGTGTCTCGGCGGCGGCTGCACACAGGCGGCCGTGTTGGCCATGAACGATGTTGTCTCGGGTGAGAATTTGCGCCAGGGCGGCCTGGATCTGGATGATGCGATTGCCAGCTACGTGCGCCGCAAGTACGGCCTGCACATCGGCCAACGCACCGCTGAGATGGTCAAGCTGCGCGTTGGCGCAGCGGTGCCGCAGGACGAGGACCAGAGCGTGGAGCTCCAAGGCCAGGACCAAGTGACCGGCCTGCCGCGCCCGCTTACCATCACTACCTCCGAAGTGGTTGAGGCGGTGCAACCGGCGCTGGATGAAGTCTTTGAGATGATCCGCCGTGTGCTGGAGAAGACCCCGCCTGAGCTGGCCTCAGACATTATTGACCGTGGTGTAGCCCTGTGTGGCGGTGGCGCGCTGCTGCGCGGTATGGACCGCCTGATGACTCAGAAACTGGGCGTGCCTGCCTATTTGGTGGATGACCCGGTGAACTGCGTGGCTCTGGGCGCCCAGCGTGCCTTGGATGAATACAAGACCCTGGCGCGTTATCTGGGCTAGAAGAATGTAAGCAGATAAAAGGGCAGCCACTGGCTGCCCTTTTTTATTGCGGTGCCGTCAGTATCAGCCCTTCGTTGCCATCATACAGTGGGTGTAGCCCACGGATCAGGTTTTCGATATGCCCCAGCGTCCATTCGCCCAGCGCAGCTTTGATTTGCAGCGGGTACAGCAGCAAGATCGCATCCTGCTCGCGGAACATCTCATCCAAGTAGGTATCGCCCTCGCCCAGCGGGGGATTGTTCTCCACTAGTACCTGGTCGTAGATTGTGCTGAGATCGTAGCTTGGCTTGTTCAGATACAGCAGGAACAGCGCCGGTTCGTTGGATATCCATGCCACGTCATGCGGCAGGTCGCGCGCCGCTTGCAAGAGCTGTGAGCCGCGGTAGTAGGTGGCTGTATAACCGTGGCCCATCTCATAGCGCTCAGTGACCAGCTTTTGCGTGGATGGCGCCCAGGCCAGCACGCACAGCGCAGTCAGCGCGGCCAGGGTCGCCGCAGCGACCCTGGGGCGTGAAGCAAAGATGCCCCACAGCCCACAACCAATCACGATGAGCAAGAGCGGGAACAACGGCAGCATTGTGCGGTCATTGATGTCTGGTATCACGTCTGAGAAAGCAAACGCGGCGAAGCACACGAGGGTGTAGGCCAGCGCTTGCGCTGCCGCCACCAGGCTGAAGCGCGCCCAGGTGGGCATGGGCTGCCGGCGCAGCAGCCACCACAGCGCCAGCAGCACGCTGGCGGCCAGCGTGGCTACTAGCAAGGCCGACAGCGCAGCCGTAAACGCGCCGGGTAAGCCCCATACCGCGCGCGTGGGCAGCCAGCCGCCCAGCACGTTCACCAGTGCGTGCCAGAAGGCTTGAACGCGGCTGGGCATATCGCCGGGCATTTCAAAGCTGCGCCCCGCCAACGCTGGCAGGCTGAGCTGCCAGGCGACAGTGGGCAGCCCGCCCACGGCGGCAAACAACGCCGCTGCCTTAACTCGCTCTCGCCAGCTTGCAGGCAATAGTAGTAGCAGCGCCAGCACGCCCGCGGCCACGTTGGCCGCGCCCACCAGGCGCGCCAGCACCGTCAGCCCGGCGCACAGCGCCGCGGCGTACAGCGCCCAGCGCGGCTGGTGCGCAAGATACATTTGCAGATATACAAAGCCAGCCAGCATCAGCGCTAGATACAGCGGCTCGCTCATCGCGCCGCTCAAGTTGTCTGCAAGCACGGGGAAACTGAGCACGCCCAGGGCAAGAAACAGCGCCAGCGCCTTGGAGCGCGTGAGGGCGTAGGCGCCGGCACTCACGGTGAATACCACGGCAAATGCACTCACCGCATTCAATGCCATCGTGGATGTAAACGGATGTATACCCAGCAGCAGGAAGCCTGCCATCACCCAGGGATACAAGGGCTGGTGCAGGGTCAGCGGGCGGTAGGTGCCGCTGGGCGACTGTACGCTCAGGCCGTGGCCTTCCACCAGGTTGCGCGCCGCCGAGATGTATGCCGCCGAATCGCTAAAGGCCCACGGCCCCCAGTGCATCTGGCGCAGGGTCAATACTGTCGCTAGCAAAGCCAGGCCAGCCAACAGCCAGTAAAAACGATCTTTGAATATCGCCATGGTTAATTGCTAAACGTGTAGACCCATAGACCGCCTTGCTCCGTGAGCGCAACCAGGCCAAGGCTGTCGAGGGTGCGTTGCAAGCCAGCAAAGTCAGGATAGTCTGCCGGGTCGATCACGAGGTATTCCACCTGGTACTCGCGCAGCGTGTCTATGCTGTGCTTGTCGGGGAAGCGCTCCAGAATTGGCGCCAGATAATGGAACTGCGGCGGCTGATTGGCATTGAAGAAGCCGCCAGTAAAGGGCTTCTTGTGCGTGAGTGCATAAAAGACCTGCTCCTGGTCCGTGGAGCGGTTGAACGGCAACTGCACCACGGCGCCGTCGCCGGGTTGCTGAGCCAGCCAATAGTCCACTGGGCGCGCATCCACCGCCTTGATCTCGCCCTGATAGCTGCCAGGGTAAAAGTCAAACAAGACCAGCGCCAATAGGCCCAGCGTGACCCAGCTGCGCCATTGCGGCTTCAGCCGCTGCAGCAGCAGGTGAGCGCCCAGCCCGGCGGCGAAGGCGGCGAATAAGAGTGTGAACAAGCCCATGCGCATGATGGCGCGCATCTTGGCAAAGAAGGGCACGTAGTTGTACAACAGCAGGCCGGGTAGCGGCACGCGCTGCCCGTTGATCAGCACCAGCTCGCGGTCCCAGTGCAGATGCGGCCCCATCGCTACAATCACGGCCGCCAGCATGACCAGGCCAGAGATGTATAGCAGCGGCTTGTTGTCTAGGTTCTTCTTCCACACGAAGGCCAGCACCACCAGTGCCAGCGTCACCACGCCGATATACAGCGAGCCTTCGATCCACTGCGAGCGGTCAAAGATATCGCTGATCCAGCCACCCCACAGAAAATGGTTGGAAGCTGGCGCCAGAAAATCCGTCAGGCTGGCGGCGTACTCGTTCATGTAGTCCACGCTACGGTCCGCCAGGCCACCTTGGCCGGCCAGCGAGAGGAACGGGCGCAGCGCCCCATACAAGAAGGGTGCGCTGAGCAGCGCGGTGAGGCCAGCACGCAGCCAGAGCCCCGGCTGCGTGAGGTAAGCCAGCACACGGCCGCGCTGCTCGAAGAGCAGGAAGCCGCCCACATACACCAATGTCATCAACAGCGTGAACAGCAGGTAATACATAGAAGTGAAGGCAATCAGCCCCAAGGAGAGCGCGCACAGCAGCATCCACGGCCAATTGAAGCGCTCACGCGAGCGCAGCACTTCGTACAAGCCCATGAAGTACAGCGGGAACCAGGCCGTGGCGGAAAGGTTCAAGTGCCCGGCGTCGTAGTGGGCGATGCGATTAGGATAGAAAGCGTAGATGGTGCCGGCCAGCAGGCTGGCGGCCTGCGAGCGTGTGTGCTTGTAGACCCAGGCGTACATGGCCAGGCCAGAAAACACGAAGCTCAGCCACATACCGATATTGAAGCCAGCCACCGGGCCGAACAGTAGGCTAAAGGGCAGGCTAGGCAAAAGGGCGGCAAGGCTGGTATCCGTAGTGGATAGATTCCAGCCCTGCGGGAAGTTCATCAGCGGATTGAAGAAGATATGCGTATTTTCGCCGGTGAAAAAACCCTGATACCAGCGCACCAGCCACACAAAATAGATGCCATCCCCTTGCGTGCCCCCTACGATGGCTTCAGTAAAGTTCACTACCAACGGATAGGTGAAAATGAGGGCCAGCAGCAGGAAAAACAGCCCCGCAAGGACAAAGTGCTTGAGTTTAGGCATAACCAGGAAGATTATAGTTTCTCTTAAAAACAGTCTGCTGGTCGTTTTGGTCGACTAATCGACCTATAGACCAGCAGACTTGGATGCAGAGCACTAACTTAGATTTTTAGTCTAAGTAATACGTCATGCGCTGCAAATGGATGGAAGGGTCGATGTTCTGCACGCGTACGCCCGCCGGCACGTTCAAGTTCACCGGGGCGTAGCTCAGGATGGCGCGGATGCCGGCGTCAACCAGCAGGTCAGCCACTTCCTGGGCCGCGCTAGCCGGCACGGCGATCATCGCCATCTTGATGCCTTCTGCCTGCGCCTCAGCCTTCAGGCTCGCCGTGTCCTTAATCACAAATTCGCCGTGCTGTTCCCCAATACGCTTTGGCGAGTTGTCAAAAATGCCGCGAATGTTGAAGCCGCGCTCGCTGAAGCCGCTGTAGCCCGCCAGGGCGCGCCCGATGTCGCCGGCGCCTACGATGACCACTTCCCAGGTCTTGTTGACCTTGAGGATCTCACGCAACTGATTGGCCAGATACTCAATGTTGTAGCCTGTGCCTTGCTTGCCAAACTCACCAAACTGCGAAAGATCCTTGCGGATCTGCGCAGCCGAGATGCCTAAGCGTTCCCCCAGCTCCTGCGAGCTGGTCACCTGGCGGCCTTCCGCCAGCATCTGCTGCAGCGCACGCAGATAGACGGGCAGGCGGCCGATGACAATATCTGGGATTTGTTTTGCCATAGTGATCATGTCTCCCGCCGAAAACTGTAGCATTAAATCCCTTATTGTGCAATTGTCCACAATGAGAGTACAAGCAGGGTGCAAACTGAAAGAATAGGGATTCAAACAAATGAGAGTAGTGAGTGGAGATTGAGCGATCAGCTAGATGGAGAATTTCAAATCTCCAATCTCTAGTAGCACTCTTTTCACCAAATCCCGCGTTCCCCAGTATCATTCAACCCCTATGGATGGCAATTTCATTGATGAAGTAGAGATCAGCGTGCGCTCCGGCAAGGGCGGCGATGGCATGGTGCATTTCCGTCGGGAACGCTATGTGCCGCGTGGCGGCCCGGATGGCGGCGATGGCGGCCGTGGTGGCTCGGTCATTTTGCAGGTCGAAGCGTCCATGCGCACCCTGTACAACTTCCGCCGTCAGAAGCAGTTCGAGGCCGACCCGGGCCGCAATGGGGGCACCAGCAACCGCAGCGGCCGCGGCGCCCAAAACCTGGTACTCAAAGTGCCGGCGGGTACGCTGGTTTATGACGCCAAGACCGGCAACCTACTGGCCGATCTGGTCGAGCAGGACGATAGCTACGAAGCCGTCCGCGGCGGGCGTGGCGGGCGCGGCAACCAGCATTTTGCCAACTCGCGCAATCAAGTGCCACGCATTGGCGAGAAGGGCGAGCCGGGCGAGGAGAAAACTCTGCGCCTGGAGCTCAAGCTGCTGGCGGATATTGGCATTGTCGGGGTGCCCAATGCGGGTAAATCCACCCTGTTGTCTGCCCTCACCAATGCGCGCCCGCGCATTGCCAACTATCCCTTCACCACCCTCGAACCCAACCTGGGCGTGGCTGCCTTGGACGAGGAAACTGACCTGGTGCTGGCCGACATTCCTGGCCTGATCGAAGGCGCTCACACGGGCAAGGGACTGGGGCACGGCTTCCTGCGCCATATTCAGCGCACGCGCGTGCTCATTCATCTGTTGGATGGCATGGCCGAGGACCCGCTGGCCGATTTCACCCAGATCAACAGCGAACTGGCCCTGTTTGATACGCAGCTGGCTGCCAAGCCGCAGGTGGTGGCCGTCAACAAGATCGATCTGGAAGATGTGCAAGCACGCTGGGCTGCGTTGGAAGTGGGGCTCAAAAAGCTGGGTGTGACCAAGCCGCTGGCCGTCTCAGCGGTGAGCGGGCAGGATGTGCGCCGCCTGCTGGGCCGCGCCGCCGAAGAGTTGCGCGCCCTGCCGGAGCCGGTGGCTGATGAGCTACCCGTCTACCGCCCCGAAACTGACCCCACTGAATTCGAGATCGTGCGCGAGGGTGAAGGCTGGCGCATCCACGGAGCGGCGCTTGAGCGCGCCGCCGCCATGACCTATTGGGAGCATGACCAATCCGTCAGCCGCTTCCAGCGCATTCTGCGCCAATTGCAAATCGATGTCGCCCTGCGCGAAAAAGGCGTTGTGGATGGCGATACGGTGTATATCGGGGAGTACGAGCTGGAGTGGAAAGACTAGCCAAGGTTGAAGGCTAGTCGCCGCGGTTGAAGTACTCGCTTATCAAAGCGCTTAAGTCTTGCCCGCTGGATTGTTGCAGCAGCGCTAAGAAATCATCACCGCTAGCTATGCCACCGCGGTACGCCGCATAATAATCCTTCAAGAACGTATAGAAGGCTTGGTCGCCTATTTGCTGGCGCACGGCATGCAGAAACAGCGCCCCGCGCAGATACGCCGCATTCACATATGGGCGGAAGCCCGGCAGCTCGTAGGCGGTGCTGTCCACCGCGCCGTCCGGCTCCCATTGCTGAATGCGGAATTCCCACCACCACTCCACATCAAGCGGATGCTGTTGCTCGTAGTACAGCAGCTCAGCATAGGTGGCCAGCGCTTCGTCCAGCCACGGCTCGTTGCCCGCATCGTTGCCCACCGCGCCAAAGAACCAATTGTGCGCCACCTCATGTGCGCTGAGCATGGTCAGCAGGGTGCGCGGCGTCCCATTGTAGTGGCGAAAGTAGCTCATGTCCAAAAAGAAGATGCCGTCAGACTCCATCCCATCCGGGAAAATGCACTCCACGATGGCCAAGCTCTTATACGGGTACTCGCCGAACAAGCTCTCGTAAATTTCAAGCGAAGCCGCCGCTGTGCGCAGGGCTGCCTGGGCCGCGGCCTCCTCTTCCTCAAAGTAATAAATGGTCACCGGTGTGCGCGCTTGCCCGGCCAACACTGTCTCAGACTGGTAATGCCCGCTGGCCGCCCACACAAAGCGGCGCGCAGTATTGAGCGAATAGTGATATGCGCCATCGCTCTGCTCCGCGGGTGCTGGGGCAGCGATCTGCAGCAGGCTGGGCGCGTTGACGGTGTAGAGCGAGACCTCAAAGTTTGCGCTCTCATACACCAGGTATTCGCCTTGCTGCGTGGGCTCGTTGATCAACCAGCCACGCTCCGTATCGTAGGGTGGCACGAACGGATACCAGTCGATCAGCGTCATCTGGCGCGTACTCCAGCCCAGCAAGGCAGGCCGCTCGGGCACCGCGATCGAAAATACTACGTCAATCTGCAGCAAGTCGCCGGGCATCAACGGACGCACCAATGCCAGCTCAAGTAGGCCGCCGTGTTGATTGCCGGAATAATCCCACGCCGTGCCGCGGTCAAAGTCTACGGATTTGAGGGTGAGCAACTCATCGGCAATCGGCACCACGAGTGGAAGCTGCTCCAGCGCTTCAGCAGTGTTGTTGGTGTAACTGATGCGCTGGCTGACCGCCAGATAGTGCGCGGCAAAATCCAGCGTCGCCACCAGGCGATACTCGGTAGGCGTGTGTGTGTCTGGCGCGC
Source organism: uncultured Anaerolineaceae bacterium (assembly GCA_964623375.1). Taxonomy (GTDB): domain Bacteria; phylum Chloroflexota; class Anaerolineae; order Anaerolineales; family UBA11579; genus JAMCZK01. The sequence goes on along the minus strand of CAZUTS010000017.1, from coordinate 15,830 downwards.
TGAGGGAGGGTGTCGGCGCGGGCAGCCGCGTGGGGGTTGGCGCAGCGGCCTCACCCGCGGTTGGCATGTCTGTGGGTGCAGTGATCACCAGTTGCGTATAGGGTAGGGTGCAGCCCGCGAGGCCAAGCAAAATCAATAACGCTAGCCCAGCCCAGCGGAGCAATTTCACACCGGCACCTTCATAGGGGAAAAACTTTGGCGGTGATGGGCGCAGGCGCCGTGGGCGGCAATCGCAGCCCGATGGGCGGCCGTGGCGTAGCCCTTGTGCTCGGCGAAGCCGTACTGCGGAAATTGCTCGTGCAGGCGGCGCATTTCGGCGTCACGCGCGGTTTTTGCCAACACAGAGGCCGCCGAAATGCTCAGGCAGCGCGCATCCCCGCTCACCAACGGGGTCTGCGGCAGGTCTACCGCGGTCAGGCGCACAGCATCCAGCAGCAAGTGCTGCGGAGGCAGGCTCAGCGCTTCCAGCGCCCGCCGTGTAGCCAAATGGCTGGCCTGCAGAATATTGATCTCGTCGATCTCTTCCACGCTGGCGCTGGCCACAGCCCATGCCAAAGCCAGCTGGCAGATGCGTGGCGCCAGCGCTTCACGCTCGGCGGCCTTCATCTGCTTGGAATCGCGCACCCCTTTGAGTTGGCGCTCAATACTGCTCGGCAGAATCACAGCCGCAGCGTAGACTGGCCCGGCCAGCGCGCCGCGCCCAGCTTCATCCGCCCCGGCGATGTAAGCCAGCCCCTCGCGCCACAATTTGCGTTCATAGCGCAGCGTGGGCCATTTGGGTGGCACTTTTTTGGCTCGGCGCACCCGCGCCAGGTTAGCCATACCGCCCCTGCAGATCGTTGTTGCGGATGCGCAAAATGTCGCGCAGCATGCCCAGCGTATCCGTCAGCGGTTTTACATGGCTCTGGTCGCTGTAGTACCAGGGAATGGGCAACTCGGTGATGGAGTAGCCGAATTTGCGCGCCAGGTACAGGATTTCCACATCAAAAGACCAGCCGTCAATCGTCTGCAGGGCGAACAATTTTTGCGTAGCCTCGGCGCTAAAACATTTAAAGCCGCATTGCGTGTCATGCAAGCCGGGCAGCGCCAGCGCGCGGATCATGGCGTTGATCACGCGGCCACCAATATGGCGCACATCTGGCTCGTTGTAGCGCACGGCCCCCGGCGCCTCGCGTGAGGCGATGATGACATGCTGCCCTTGCTGCTTGGGCGGCAGGAAGCGCGGAATTTCGCTCGGCGGCATGGACAGATCGGCATCCAGCATCATGCGCCAGGCGCCCTGGGCAAACAGCATGCCCTGGCGCACGGCCAGGCCCTTGCCGCGGCCGGTGGCCTGCAGCACGTAAAAGCCGGGGTGCTGGTTTGCAAAGTCCTTGGCGATCTGGAAGGTGTTGTCTGTGCTGCCATTCTCCACCACCACCACTTGCCAGGGATAGTCTTGCTGGTTCACAAACTCAAAGACGCGGCGCAAGCTTTCGGGCAGGCGCTGCTCTTCGTTATAGGCGGGGATGACCAGCGAGAGATAGGGGTCTGGCGGTACGAGTGGCACAAGGGCGATTATACGCAAGCTGTGTGTATACTGCCCACATGCGAGCCTTAGTGCAGCGTGTGCGTTCTGGCGCGGTCCGCGTGGCGGGCGAAGAGATTGCCCGCATCGGCCGCGGCCTGGTGATCTTGTTGGGCGTGGGGCCTCAAGACTCGCAAGCGCAAGCCAGCTACCTGGCCGAGAAAATTGCCACCCTGCGTATCTTTGAAGATGCCGATGACAAAATGAATCTCTCGCTGCTGGACGTAGCTGGCGAGGCTATTGTGGTCTCGCAGTTTACGCTGTATGCAGACACCGAGCGCGGCCGCCGCCCATCCTTCGTGAAGGCGGCCGCACCGCAGCACGCCGAGCCGCTGGTGGCGCGCTTTGCTGAACTGCTGCAAGCACAGGGCGTGCGCGTGCAAACCGGCCGCTTTGGCGCCGAGATGCAGGTGGAGATACATAATGACGGGCCGGTAACGATCTGGTTGGAGAGGTAAAGGGCAGAGATTGGAGATCGAAATTTAAAACAGTAATTGGTAAGTCCAAAGTCCCCAGCCCTCAATCTCTATTCTCCTCTCGCTCCAATTACTACTTACCAGTTGCCGTCTTTTATTTCCACAATGCCACATCCCACTGCACCGCCAGCGCCCCCGCCGCCAGGCAGGCGGCTGCCTGCGCTTCGCTCTCGATGCCGCCCGCGGCGATCACCGGCGCGCTGGCATGCGTAAGCGCCTGCGTCGCCGCCAGCGCCTGCGGATAGATGGCTGGCCCATACAGCCGCCCGTTAACCAGCGTGCCGTTTGTACCCATCAGGCTGCCGCGCGGTGCACCCAGGCTGATGGCGCTGGCGCCAGCGCGCAGGCAATCGCCGGCCAGCTCTTCGGCGCGTGGCAGGCTGAGTTGCGCCAGCACAGGCAGCTTGCCCAATGCAGCCGCGCACAGGTCGCCGGCTAGCTGTGGGCTGGCGTCTGCCGGAATGTTGAGCTCCAGTGCCGCCAGATTATCCAGCACCTCGATATTGGGCACAGCTTTGCGCAGATCCGCCGGGCTGTCGATGAGCAGATTGAGGATGATGGGTATCTCGGCGTGTGCCCAGGCCATGCCATAGTCTTGGATGCAGCGGCGCAAGCCGGGATTGGGCAGCCCGGTATGCAGCAACACGCCACCCGGGAAGGCGAGCATGCGCTCGCCGTGGCTTGGGCGGCGTGGCTGCAGGCTGATCGGGTTGGTGGTGAAGGCCGCCAACCCAGGCGGGGTATCACCCTTCTTGGGCACAAAACCCAGGCTGCCTGCCGCGTTCAGAGTGGTGCCGCTCAGTTCCAGCTGCGGCGCATCAAGGTGCATGGCGGCATTATACGGGCCTAGGCATGGATATAATTCATGTATGGCAAAAACAACACGTAAGACGACGAAGCAAACAGCCCGCAAGGCTGAAGCCCCATTGATTGTGCGCAATACCTCCGCCGCAGATGAAGTGCTGCACTTTCAAGTTAAGCGCAGCCATTTCTGGGCGCTCATCGCCCCGGCGGCATTTTCGCTGGGTATTTTGGTAGGCTTCCTGCTGTGGGGGCGTGTGCCTACGGCTACCGCGGGCACGACACCGCAAACTCAGCCCCAGGTCCAGACCCAGCAGGGCGCTACTGACCCCGCGGATGTCGGCTCGCAGATAGCTAGTTTAGAGCGTTACGAAATTCCTATCGAGGCGGATGATCCCATCCTGGGCCCAATGGATGCGCCCATCACGATTGTTGAATTCGCAGATTTCCAGTGCCCTTATTGCGTGCGTTATTTCGAGCAAACCTACCCGCAAATCGTTGCTCAGTATGGTGACCAGGTGCGCTTTGTCTTCAAGAACTTCCCCCTCAACAGCATCCACCCGGAGGCCGATCCGGCCGCCCAAGCCGCCGAATGTGCCCGCGAACAAGGCATGTTCTGGGAATATCACGACTTGCTGTTCGGCGGTACGCAGGGCTTGGGCCAGGCAGCCTACGAAGGCTATGCGGAAGAGCTGGGGCTGGATGTAGCGGCACTGAACGCCTGCTTGGAAGAAGGCCGCTATGCCGAAGCGGTCAATCAGGACCTGGCGCTGGGCCAGCAGTTTGGCGTCAGCTCCACGCCCACCTTCTTCATCAACGGCATTGCCCTGGTGGGCGCCTATCCGTTCGATACCTTTGCTTCGATCATTGATTACGAACTGGCAAATCAATAGCCAAACAAAAAGGCCGCTCAACTGAGCGGCCTTTTTATTTCACAGGCTCCTTGAAATTGTAGATGCCGTTTTTGATGCCCCAGTGCCGGCCGCACTTGCACTTCAGGGTTTGGCCTTCTGGCTGGCCCAGCTCTGCGCCACACTCCGGGCACTTGAAGAAGCTGCCCACCGTGGCGACCGGGCTGCCTTGTTTGGCACGCGCACGCAAGAAGATGCTGGGGGTGAACTTCCAAAAGGCGCCCAGCGGCTGAAACAGCCCATCCAGCCACACTAAGACCTTGGTGGGCACTATGCGCTTGAGCAGCCCCAGGCGGAAATGCGAGACAGCCAGCTGGCGTTCGATGTCAAAGCCTTCTTCGCGCAGCCACTGGTTGATGGCTGCCGGGTGAAAATCAAAATTGAGCGGGATGAATTCCACCGGCTCTTTGCCGAACGGGCTCCACTTTTGCTTGCCCAGCAGCCAGCGCACAATCGCTTTAAGGTTGCGCTTGTTGGCATATTCAAGAATGAAAGCTGACTTAGGCTGCAAGGTCTGGCGAATTTGGCCCAAGGCGGCCGGGGCATCCGCCATGTGGTGCAGCACACGGATCATCGTAGCGCCGTCGAACAAACCATCCACAAAGGGCAGCTTGTATGCATCGGCGGCTACGTAGACATAGCGCTCACTGGCGCCCAGAAACGCCTGGGCTTGCTCCAGCTGCGTGGTCGAATAGTCCATCACCACAATGCGCTCATAGCCCGCGTAGCGCGGCGTGTTGCGCCCGGCGCCGGCGCCCACTTCCAGCATCAGCTTGCCGCTCTTGGGCAGCAGGCGGCGCAGCGCGATCTCTTCCGCTCCGTCTTCATAGGCGCGGCCGCCCTGCGCCCAGAAGCGGGTTTGATAGTCTGACCCCTCGTAATCACAGATCGGGGGGTGTTGTGTCTCAGTTTCCATTCGCGTGGGCTTTGATCTTGGTCTTGGCGCTATCTGAAGTGCCGCGGCCAACACCATAATAGGTGAAGCCAAGGCCGCGCATGATCTCTGGCTGGTAGATGTTGCGGCCATCCAGCAGAATAGGCTGCTTCATGCTGTCACGCACGCGCGCCAGGTCCAGATTCTTGAATTCGTTCCATTCGGTGGCTACCAGCACGGCGTCCACACCCTCGGCCAGCGCATAGGCATCATTCGCCATCTCTACATCGGGTAGCAGGCCGCGGGCCATATCCATGGCTACCGGGTCATAGCCGCGCACCGTGGCACCAGCCGCCAGCAAGGCTTCGGCGATATCGATGGAAGGAGCGTCACGCATGTCATCTGTATTGGCTTTGAAGGCCAGGCCCAGCAGGCCCACGGTCTTGCCTTGCAGCCCGCCCAGCATGCTATCCAGCTTCTGCACGATGGCATTGCGGCGGGTGGTGTTGACTTCCATCACAGAGTTGAGGATGCGCGTGTTCACGCCCATCTCATCCCCCATATACGCCAACGCCTTCACATCCTTGGGGAAGCAGGAGCCGCCGTAACCCAAGCCAGCTTCGAGGAACTGCTTGCCGATGCGGCTGTCAAAGCCCATACCAGCGGCGACTTCTTTGACGTCTGCGCCCATGCGCTCGCAAATATCGGCAATTTCATTGATGAACGAGATCTTGGTGGCCAGGAAAGCGTTCGAGGCATACTTGATCATTTCAGCGGTGCGCAGGTCGGTGATCACGATGGGGGCGCGCAGCGTGAGGTGCAACTGGGCCACCTTGTCGGCGGCTTCGCGGTTGGTGGAGCCCAGCACCGTGCGGTGCGGGTTCATGAAGTCAGCGATGGCCACGCCTTCGCGCAGGAACTCGGGGCATGACACCACCCAGAAATCGATTGGCTTGGGTTGCGCATCGCGCACGATCTCAGCCACCCAGTCACCCGTGCCTACAGGCACGGTAGACTTGTTGATGACGATAAGCGGGGCGACCATGTTCTGGGCAATGCTGCGCGCAGCTGCAGCCACATACTTGAGATCCGCTTCGCCGTCCTCACCGGAGGGGGTGCCCACGCAAATGAAGACAAACTCACTATCTTTGAGCGCCTCTTTGTAGGCGGTGGTGAAGCTCAGGCGGCCAGCGGCTACGTTGCGCTTGACCAACTCCTCCAGCCCAGGTTCGTAAATGGGCATTTCGCCGCGTTTGAGCCCGGCAACGCGCTCCTCGTTCACGTCCAGAGCGATCACCTGGTTGCCGAGGTCGCTAAAGCAGGCGGCTGTCACCAAACCCACATAGCCGACCCCAATTACGCTGATTTTTCGCATGTACAGTGCCTCCAAAAAGCAATGCAAGCTGAATAATAACACCGGCGTTGAATGCGCCGTTTGCCAACAAGAGCTCTAAAATGCAAATTCGCCGTGAATTTCGAGGGAATCTAAGGTGGCAATACTACCTGATGTCAGGGGTACTTGTGTCCCTGTGGGCCAGCGGCTGCAGCGTGGCGCGCCCCAAGCCCGTGCCCACCGAAGCCGAGCCAACCACGCCGCCGGCGACCACAGTAGCGCCTACGCTCACACCTGAGCCCACCCCGGCCCCGACAGTAACGCTCAGCTCCATTTGCTCCCCTTTGGCAGAGCATCCCATTTCAATGTTGCTCAGCCTGTATCTGACGCAGCCCTTCATTCCTCCGCAGGGCGCCAATAAGGAAACCGGCCATCATGGGTTGGATTTTGCTTATTACCACGGCGGCCCCACCGGGGGGCACATTGAGGGCACGCCGATCCAGTCTGTGTTGGACGCAACCATCATAGGCAGTGGCTACAACGCGGTCTACGGCTACTATGTGATCACTGAAACTCCCTTTGCCTCATTGCCTGCAGAGGTAGCCGGGCAGTATGAGGCTGCGCAGGGCGAGTCGTTGTATCTGCTCTACGGCCATATGCAGCAGACTGCCCCCTTTGCGCTCGGCGATATCGTACAGTGCGCAGGCGTGCTGGGCCACGTGGGCAACTCCGGCAGCCAGCAATTCACCTCGGATCCGCACTTGCATCTGGAGACACGTGTGGGTCTCTCCGGTCAAGCAGTGGCCGATATGGCCTTCTACACATTGGACATAACCGATGAACAGCGCGAAGAATATATACGTTGGCGCACTAGTGATGACTTCCGCTTGGTAGATCCGACGATGTTGCTTGAATTTCAGCCTTGATTGCTGGCCCTAGTATCTTCCTTGACGCTGCATCTCAATTCACTTGCTGTTCCACTTTCCCGGCTATAAGACCTGTACACTAAATAAACAGGGTAATGTTTTAACGATTTGGGATTCGGGGGGACACAAACATGATGATGATTAAAAGTTATCTGCGAGCATGGGCTGTGTCTGTTACGCTCGGCCGCTTTTGCCGAGTAGAGCAGCCAAGAGGGAAATATCTGCTGGAGTTTGCGAAGCAAACTCCAAACGCTAGGCGCTTTTGCCGAGTAGAGCAGCCAAGAGAGGAATGTCCGCTGGAGTTTGCGAAGCAAACTCCAAACGCTCGGCCGCTTTTGCCGAGTAGAGCAGCCAAGAGAGGAATGTCCGCTGGAGTTTGCGAAGCAAACTCCAAACGCTCGGCCGCTTTTGCCGAGCGTAGTAAACTCACCGTATCCCAAGCCAAGGAATCAGCATGACCCAACCCCGAGTTATCCGCGCCCCGCGTGGTACCCAGCTTACCTGCAAGAATTGGCAGATCGAAGCGGCCTACCGTATGCTGCACAACAATCTGGACCCTGAGGTGGCCGAGTACCCTGAGAACCTGGTGGTCTACGGTGGCCGCGGCCAGGCCGCCCGCAACTGGGAATCCTTCGATGCCATTGTGGACACCTTGCACAACTTGCAGCCAGATGAAACCCTGCTGGTGCAATCCGGCAAGCCGGTGGCCGTATTCCGCTCGCATACGGACGCGCCGCGTGTGCTCATTGCCAATTCCAACCTGGTGCCGTATTGGGCCACCCAGCAGCACTTTGATGAGCTGGCCGCCAAAGGTCTGATGATGTACGGCCAGATGACGGCTGGCTCGTGGATCTATATTGGTACACAGGGTATTTTGCAAGGCACCTATGAGACGCTGGGTGCGCTAGCGCGCCAGCGCGGCTGGGGCTCGCTCAAAGGCAAGTTTGTGCTTACCGCCGGCTTGGGAGGCATGGGCGGCGCCCAGCCCTTGGCCGTCACTATGAATGAAGGCGTGGGCCTGGTGGTGGAGATTGACCCGACGCGTGCCAAGCGCCGCCAGGAAATTGGCTATGTAGACGATGTCGTCGATACCCTCGAAGAAGCCATGACACTGGTCGAAGACTATGTAGCCAAGGGCCAACCGCGCTCGATTGGCTTGATCGGCAACGCGGCCGAGATCTTCCCTGAATTGTTGCAGCGCGGCATCGTGCCGGATGTAGTGACGGATCAAACACCGGCGCATGACCTGTTGGCCTACATCCCCGCCGGCCTAAGCCTCGAGGCGGCGCAGGCGTTGCGTACCAGCGACCCGGCCGAATTCGAGCGTCGCTCGCAAGCCAGCATGGCCGCCCATGTGGAAGCCATGCTCGGCTTCCAGGAAAAGGGCAGCGAGGTATTCGATTACGGCAATAACTTACGCCAACGTGCCTTGGAATACGGCGTCAAGAATGCTTTCGATTTCCCCGGCTTTGTGCCTGCCTACATTCGCCCGCTGTTTAGCGAGGGCAAAGGCCCGTTCCGTTGGGTGGCACTGAGTGGCGACCCTGAAGATATTTACAAGACAGACGCTGCTATTAAAGAGCTCTTCCCTGAAGATGCGCATTTGCACCGCTGGCTGGCTATGGCGCGTGAGCGTATTCCCTTCCAGGGTCTGCCTGCCCGCATCTGTTGGCTGGGTTACGGCGAGCGCGCCAAGGCCGGCCTGCGCTTCAATGAGATGGTCGCCAATGGTGAACTGAGCGCGCCGATTGCGATAGGGCGCGATCATCTCGACTCCGGCTCGGTGGCCTCGCCCAACCGAGAGACCGAGGCCATGAAAGACGGCACGGACGCGGTCAGCGATTGGCCCATCCTCAATGCGCTGATCAACGCCGTCAACGGCGCCACCTGGGTATCCTTCCATCACGGCGGCGGTGTGGGCATTGGCTACAGCCAGCACGCTGGCCAGGTCATCGTGGCGGATGGCACGCCTGAGGCGGCCGCCCGCGTGGAGCGCGTGCTCACCAGTGACCCGGGCATGGGCGTGGTGCGCCACGCCGATGCCGGCTACGACGAAGCCATTGCCGCGGCCAAGCGCCACGGCATCCACATGCCGATGCTAGGCCGCTAATCAGTCAATGAGCACACTGCGAAATTCTCTGCGAGTGCAACTCGTACTCTTGACGTTCGTGCGCATGCTGGTCAGCACCGCATTCCGCATGGTGTATCCCTTTTTGCCTATCTTCCGTGACGCGCTCAATGTTCCGCTGGAAACATTGACGCGTGCCGTGGGTCTGCGCTCCCTGGTATCCGCCTTTGTTGCGCCGTTCCTCGCCACCGTGGGCGATACACGCGGCCGCCGCGCGGGCATTGTCTTGGGGCTGAGCGTCTTCATTCTTGGTGTGGCTGTGGTCAGCTTCTGGCCCACCTTTGGCGGCTTCACCATCGCCATGATCCTGATGTTGATGGGTAAGGCCACTTTCGACCCCTCGCTGCAGGCCTACATTGGTGACCGTGTGCCCTATGCGCAGCGTAGTGCGGCCATCACCGTCACCGAGTTCAGTTGGTCTGGCGCTTTCATCTTTGGCGTGCCGGCCATGGGTTGGGTCCTCGGCCGCGCCGGATGGCTGGCGCCCTTCCAACTATTGGGCCTCATGGTGCTGGTGTGCGTTCTCGCCGTGCTGTGGATGATGCGGGCGCAGAGTGCCGCCCGGCACCCAGAGGCCAAGAGCGCTTTCGGCAACTTTAAAGTGGTGCTCAAATCGTCCTCAGCGCGCATGGTCTTGCTGTTGACCCTGTTCACCTGCACGGCCAACGAGCTGGTGGCGCTGACCTTTGGCGTGTGGCTGGAGCTCAGCTTTGGCCTGCAGCTCGCCGCCCTGGGCGCGGCCGCCGCAGTACTCGGCATTGCCGAGTTCAGCGGTGAGGGTCTTGTGGCGCTGATTACCGATCGCCTCGGCAAGCGCCGCGCCATCTTCATCGGCTTGTTGGTGAATAGCGCCGCCTGCATTGCCATGCCGGTGTTTGGCGGCAGCTATGCCGGTGCGCTCATTACGCTGTTTCTTTTCTATGTCAGCTTCGAGTTCGTTATCGTGAGCAGCATTCCCTTGATGACCGAGGTGCTGCCCGCCGCCCGCGCTACGATGATGTCTGGCTTCGTCACGTTTGCTTCGATTGGGCGCGCTATCGCCAGCCTGTTGGCTCCCGTACTGTTTGCCCAGGGCTTTGGTTTCAACACGGGCGCAGCCATCGCTTTCAATCTGCTGGCGCTGTGGAGCTTGCGCAGCGTGAGTGTGGCCGGTGAAAACCAATAATCCCTTAAGCCAGCCAAAAGCGGCCACCGCTATAATTTCTACTATGAAGCGTACCTTCCAAGCTGCCCTTGTACTTGCTTTTGCGTTGACTCTGATGCCGGTGCCGGCATTTGCGGCGCCCGCCGCTGATCCGCTATGTCTGCCGCCGGCCTTCGGCGCTGCAGCCAGCGATTGCCAGCCGCTTGGCTCGTACGGCTATTTTCAGCGGTTATCGACTTTGGGTATGACCCTGCCGTTGCGCCCACTGAACGCTACGCTGATCGACCCGGCTATGGCTGATCTAGCGATCAATTACGCCATCGTCAACACGATGGACAGCACCGGCATCATCCCGCGCCCGGTCTTTGCCACGCTTGACGACGCTGTTGCCTACACCAACCCGCGCTCATATATCAAGCCGGGCACCAGTCCACACTATGTCACTTACACCGGCATTCAACAGGTGGATGGCACCGCGTACTACCTGACCGACCTGGGTTGGATGCGCCGCAGCGATCTCTCCCCGGTGGAAGTGCGCCGCTTTGGTATGGGCATGGAGTTTAATACAGCCCCCACGCGCAACTTTGGCTGGGTGCTTGAATACGCTGGCGGCGAGATGGCTCCTTTTGCTCCCTACAGCAGCCCCTCTTTGCAGGCGCCACGCGCCAGCGGTGCCAGCCTGGCGGCGTACAGCGTCATCGAAGTCTTTGAAACACAGCAAGTGGCTGACCTGAAGTGGTATCTGGTGGGCCCAGACCAGTGGCTCAACTCGCTGCAGATGCGTCTGGTCGTGCCGATGTCTGAGCCACCCGAGGGCGTGGAGAATGGCCGCTGGATCGAGATCAATCTTGAGCAGCAATCCATGTCTGTGTATGAAGATAACAAGCTGGTCTTTGCTACCCTGGTCGCTACCGGCTTGGATAATTTGTGGACGCGCCCAGGGCTCTTCCAGATCTACGAGAAGCATGAGACCACCCCCATGAGCGGCGATTTCTCCGGCGGCACAGGCGGCTACTACTATCTGGCCGATGTGCCTTGGACGATGTACTACGACCAGGCGCGTGCCATTCACGGTGCCTACTGGCGCCAGAAGCAGTTCTTCGGCTACCAGGGCTCGCACGGCTGCGTGAACTTGGCCATTGGCGATGCACGCTGGATGTTCGAGTGGGCGCAGATTGGCGATTGGGTCTACGTGCATGACCCATCGGGCCGCACCCCCACAGACGAAGAGTTCCAGTACAGCGAAGGTGGGGCGTAAAATAAAGGCAGCTGTCAGCGGTAAGCTTTCAGCTTTAAGCAAACGTGCTGCAGGTGCGGGCTGGGTTGCACATCTGCAGCCTATAGCTGATGGCTTAAAGCTTACGGCTTTCCTTGCCTATGCTAGAATTTTTATCCCATGCTGACACTCCCTGAGAAAATCGTCTTTATCCTCGCCGCTGCCGGCAGCGGTTACGCCGCCTTCCGTGTGGCTGAGCGCGTTGTGCGCATCATTGCGCGCGGGCAGGGCCGGCCGGATTGGTCGCTGATCCCTAAACGTCTACTGCCCACGGGCATCAAAGCTGTGGTGCTTACGCCCACCTGGCGCAAGCGCCTGCTGGTCAGCGTGCTGCACGCCTTAGTGGTGTGGGCCTTCATGTTCTATCTGCTGGTCAACATCGGCGATGTGCTTGAAGCGCTGTTGCCTAACTTCGTCTTCCTGGGCGAAGGGCTGATTGGCAATATCTATCGTCTGCTGGCAGATGGGCTCACGGTGGCAGGCATCAGTGGCATGCTGGCCTTGCTGCTGCGCCGCTTTGTCTTCCGCGCCAAAGAGCTCACAACGCGCGAGAGCACGCTGCTGCATCCCAAGGCGCGTGCTGGCATCCGCCGTGATTCGCTCATTGTTGGTCTTTTCATTGTTTTGCATCTGGGTGGCCGCTTCCTGGGCAACAGCTTCAAGTTGGCTTTGCACGGCGCTGACCCGTGGCAGCCATTCTCGTCAGCTGCGGCGCAGCTGTGGGCGGGTTTCTCGCCGCTGGCACAGACCATTGGCGAGCACGTGGGCTTTTGGTTGGCCATCGGCCTGATCATGGCCTTCTTCCCATATTTCCTGTATTCCAAGCACATCCATATCTTCATGGCGCCGCTCAACTTCTTGCTGCGCCCGGAGCGTACCGCCCCTGGTGCGCTGGATAAACTCAACTTTGACGATAACTCCATCGAGCAATTTGGCGCCACGCGCGTAGAAGACTTCGCCTGGAACCAGATCCTGGATGGCTATGCCTGCATCATGTGCAACCGCTGCCAGGATGCCTGCCCGGCCTACAACACTGGCAAGGTGCTCTCGCCTGCCGCGCTCGAGATCAACAAGCGCTACTTCTTTAACCAGGAAGGCGCACGTCTGGCCGCCGGTGAAGCCAGCAGCCAAACGCTTCTGGAATTTGCCATCACTGAAGAAGCCGTGCTGGCGTGTACCGCCTGTGGTGCCTGCACCGAGATTTGCCCGGTGGGCAATGACCCGATGCGCGACATTATGGACATTCGCCGCTCGATGGTGCTGATGCAAGACAAAGCGCCGGCCCAATGGCAAACTGCCTTCCGTGGCATGGAGCGCAGCATGAACCCCTGGAACGTGCCGCCCACCGAGCGCATGAAGTGGGCCGAGGGGCTCAACGTGCAAACGGTGGAACAGAACCCGGAAGCCGAAGTGCTGTGGTGGGTGGGCTGTGCCCCGGCCACTGACCCGCGCGCCCAGAACACAGCCCAGGCATTGGCCAAGGTGTTGCATGCTGCTGGCGTGAGCTTCGCTGTGCTCGGCCAGAACGAGCAATGCACCGGTGACTCGGCTCGCCGTGCCGGCAATGAGTTCCTCTTCAATGAGCTCGCCAGCGCCAACGTTGAGATCCTCAATGAGGTGGCGCCCAAGCGTATACTCACCACCTGCCCGCACTGCATGCATACCCTGAAGAATGAGTACCCGCAATTTGGTGGGAATTACGAAGTGGTGCATCACACCAGCTTTATCGATGAACTCATCAATGGTGGCCGCCTGAAAGTGAAGGCGGGTGAGGACACCCAGACTGCCATGCACGACCCGTGCTACCTGGGCCGCCAGAATGATGTGGTCATCGAGCCGCGCAGCGTACTCAACGCCGTCAATGCAGATTTAGTTGAGATGGCCAAGACCAAGAAGCAATCCTTCTGCTGTGGTGCGGGCGGCGCCCAGATGTGGAAGGAAGAAGAGCACGGTACGACGCGCGTCAATAGCGAGCGCATCCGCCAGGCGCAAGAAGTGGGCGCCGAGACGCTGGCGGTGGGCTGCCCCTACTGCATGATCATGCTCTCCGATGCCGCCAAGACGGATGCGCCGCAAATGCGTGTGCGTGACGTGGTTGAGATCGTGTTCGAGAATTTGGAGTAGCTAGCGGTTAGCAACTAGCTGTTAGCTATCAGCAAACATCTAAACAAACAGCGCAGCCGATGCTGCGCTGTTTTGCTTTGTATATCATTGTGAGGAGTGCGTCAGGCAATGCCTGACGCAAACGGACGAAGCAAATCCGGCTTGCCTTTTGGCGTTCGCTTTATATGCACATGCACTGGACGCGTTATTTGTAAACGCGCGCTATATGGAAGACATGTCTATAAGGATCCTTCACTGATGTGGGTTCGGCGTTCGGGTGATAGTTTTACAAACCGCTCAGGATGACACAAAAGGCTAGCATAGCTGCGCTCGGATACACACCTATACTACGCTAGGCCGCCAACATCTGCCAAGAACCCCTGAACGGAGTCTTCCTGCGTAGCCCATGAAGTCACCAGGCGAATTGCAGATATGCCCTCGCCAGCTGGCGCCCAGACGTAGAACCCATACTCTTGTTGCATCTGGGCGATAAGCGCATCCGGCAGGATGGGGAAGATTTGATTGGATTGCGGCGGAGTAAGGAAACCAAAACCCAGCGCGCTAAGGCCATCGGCCAGTTGCTCCGCCATGCGGTTGGCATGGCGGGCCAGCTCAAAATACAGCTCGTCTGCAAACAGCTCCAGGAACTGCGCACCAATGACGCGCCCCTTGGCCAGCATGGCGCCACGCTGTTTGATGTGCCAGCGGAATTCGGGTTGCAGGCTGGGATTGTTGATCACGATGGCTTCGCCCAGCAACGCGCCGTTCTTGGTGCCGCCAATGTAAAACATATCGGTCAGCGCGGTGATGTCTGCGAGGCTCAGGTCACTATCCTTAGCGGTGAGCGCCGAACCAATGCGCGCCCCATCCAGGTAGAGATACACGCTGTGTTGCTGGCAGAAGGTGTGCAAGTCTTCCAGCTCGGTTTTGCTGTAGATGGTGCCAACTTCGCTGGCATGCGAGATGAACACCACCTTGGGCTTGGTCATATGCTCATCACGCTGTGTGCCGAGCACGGCCTTCACCAGCTCGGGGCACAGCTTGCCATCCGCACTCTCGATCGTCTCGATCTTGTGGCCGGTGGCCTCAATGGCGCCAGCCTCGTGCACGTGGATGTGGCCGCTGCTGGCAGCAATCACCGACTCGTACGGGCGCAGCATCGCGGCCAGGCAGAGCAAATTCGCCTGCGTGCCGCCGGAGACAAAGTGCACGGCCGCGTCTTGCGAGCCCACCGCCTCTTGAATTAACGCCTGTGCCTGCTGTGAGAGCTCATCGTCCCCGTAGCCGGTCATCTGGCGCAGGTTGCTGGCGGCAAGGCGTTCGAGGATCTTGGGATGTGCGCCTTCAGAATAGTCGTTGAAAAATTGATGCTTCATTTGGCTGATTATGGCTGCCAAGCTCTTGGGCTGCAAGTGGCCATGTTCCTCAGTTAGAATTAACACATGGCCGTAAAAGTTACCCTACCGCAGATGGGCGAGGGCGTTACTGACGCTACCGTCACCAAATGGCTCAAACAAGAAGGCGAACAGGTCAAGGAATATGACCCTTTGGTCGAGGTCAACACCGATAAGGTGGACACCGAGATTCCCAGCCCGGCCAGCGGCACAATCTTGAAAATTCTGCAGGCCGAAGGCGCAGTCGTGCCGGTCAACGCCACATTGGTGTGGATCGGTGAACCCGGCGAAGCCCTGCCTGAGGAAGAAGGCGGCTCCGCACCTGCTGCAGCTACCGCCGCGGCGCCCAAGGCGGCGGTGCAGCCTGTGGCTGCCGCACCCACGCCCGTTCCGGCTAGCCCGAGTGCCGTCAAGCCTATTCCTGCGGCGCAACCACTTTCGCTACAAACTACCCCGGCGGCCAGCCAGCCGCAAGCAGCGCCTGCTGGTGGCCCCGTATCCGCCCTGGCAGCCAAGGTGGCCGCCGAGCACGGCGTGAACCTGGCCGCCGTTCACGGCAGCGGCCCCGCTGGCCGCATCACCAAGGAAGATGTGCTGGCGGCCGCCCAGGCGGGCACGGCGCGCTTTGTGCCGGGTGCGGTGGCTCCGACGGCTAGCGGCCCTGTGACCCTGCCCAGCTTTGATGGGCACAACATGGCCACCTTCCTCTCGCCTGTGGTGCGCAAGCTGGCGGCCGAGAACAATATTGACGTCAGCCGCATGCGCGGCACGGGCGAAGGCGGCCGCGTCACCAAATCGGACATCGAAGCCGCCTTGGCGAATGGTTCGGCCTATGCTCCCGTGCAGTTTGCTGCGCCGCAGGCGCAACAGACTGCCGCGGCGAAGCCGCAATTTCCA
>CAZUTS010000016.1:0-27351 GCA_964623375.1 uncultured Anaerolineaceae bacterium | reverse complement strand
GGGGCACTCCGCAGCCCATCGTGATGCAGACCCCCGGCGTTGGCCTGGGCTGGCTGCTGTTGCAGGGCTTCGGCACCTACTCCTATTCCGTGGAAGATCCGCAACAGTTCGTGACGCAGGTGGTGGGCACGCAGGGCGTGTACGACACTGTAGATATTGAGAATGATTTACGCGCGCGGTTGCTGCGCTCCTTCTCTGACCTGCTGGGTGAGATGAAGGGCAAGTACACCACGGTGCAGGACATCATCGGCAACCAGGAAGAGATTGGTGCCGCCGTGCGCGCCAAAGCGCAGGATGATTTCGAAGCCCGTGGCCTGATCCTCAAGGCCTTCGTGATTGCCAACATGACCCCCTCCGCCACCAGCGCCGAGGCGCTGCGCGGTATGGGCCTACTGGATACGGCTACCTACACGCAACTGCAGGCGGCAGACGCCATGCGCGAAGCCGCCAACAACCCCAGCGGCGGCGCCGGCCTGACGGCTGGCATCGGCGCGGGTGTAGGTATCGGCCAAGTGATGAGCGAAGCACTGAAGAGCGCCGGCACCAGTGCGGCTGCCGCCGCAGCGAGCATGCCGGATGTGATGACCACCGCCGAGGCTGCCAACATCCTCAAGGTGGCCGAGGCCGATATCCTGGCCGCCATCGAGGCCAAGGAGCTCAGTGCCCGCAAAGTGGGCGAGAGCTACCGCATCAGCAAGGCCGCCATGGAGAAGTTCCTCGGCGGGTAATCAGTCGACAGTTGACTGCTCACAGTAAACAGAAGGCCGCAGCGTATGCTGCGGCCTTTTTTTTGTTGTTATCTGTGGATTACTTCCTCTCCACAAACCTTGCCTCTTCCGCCGTTACCTCGCCGCGTTCACGCCAGGCGAAGCGGTGAGCGTATTTGTTGGGTTTGCCTTCCACCACGTCTGCGGTAACGCGGCCAATCAGCGGCGTGAACTTGAAGGCGTGCCCGCTGCCGCCGGCGCTCACCACCAGGCCGGGACGCTCTGGGTCACGGTCGATCCAGAAATCGCCATCAAACGTATCGCTGTAGAAGCACAGACGTTCAAAGATGCGCGGCGCATTGGCTAAGCCGGGCAGCGACTCGCCCAGGAACTTGCGGAACATCGCCTCGGTGTCGGCCGGCATGATGCGCGGCAGGGTGGGGTCCATGGGCCAGCCCGGGCCGTGGTTCGCCAGTTTGAGCGTGCCATCTGGCTGAGCGGGGAAGCCGTACCAACCAGTCTTGCCCACATCCGCCGTCCATACCGGGAACAGCGGCGGCTGGTAGCTAGCCAGCTCGGCGGCGGGCACCTGGAAGTGCATCACCGGCTGCGCGGTGGACCAGATCACGGTTTGCAGCCAGGGCAGCAACGTACTGGTCCAGGTGCCAGCGCACACTACTACAGTGTCGGCGAAATACTCATTGCCATCCGCCGCACGTACGCCCTTGACGGCGCTGCCATCTTGAATGAGTTCGGTAAAGCGCGCCCCTTCCATAATCTTCACGCCCGCCGCCCGCGCTCGCGCAGCCATCACAGTGACTACGCGGCCGCTGGGCGACCAGCCGCCCTGCGGGTTGATGTAGCCATCAGGGTAGATATCTGCGTTCCAGGCTGGGTAGCGCTTGCGGATCTCGTCTGAATTCAGGCGCTCAATGGCGTGGCCTCGTTTGAGCAGCAACTGATAGCTCTCGTACTCAAAGTCGCCTGGCCCCATCCCATCCAGCGTGAAGTACAGCACGCCGGTTTCGTGAAAGACGGTTTCGCCCAGTTCCTCGTTCCACTGGCGCCACAACGCCAGCGCCTCTTCCATCATCTCCATGTAGAACTCATCGCGGCCGTAATCCATGCGGATCACTTTGCTGATATCGGTGCTGGCCGCGTCCGGATGCGGCACGGGGCCGGGTTCGAGCAGAGTGACAGCGTGGCCGCGGCTGCGTAACTCTAAGGCCGTGTTGATGCCAAAGGTGCCGCCGCCGACGATGAGAATGTGAGAGGTAGTGGTCATTGGGAAATTCTAAGGCTTTTTTGCCACAGATAAACGCAGATGAACGCAGATAAAGTTCTGAATATCTGCGTCGATCCGCGTTTATCTGCGGTCAATTACTTTTTGAAAGTTTTCTCACCTGCACGGATAGGTACGCTGAGGCGATTCTCTGCCGGCGGGATCGGGCAGTTCCACATTTCGTTGTATGCACAGTAGGGGTTGTAGGCCAGGTTGAAGTCAATCAGGAACTTGCCGTTCTCCAACTGCTCAGGGTCGAGGTAGCGACCGGCGCCATAGGTCTCTGAGCCTGCCAACGAGTCGACAAAGAGTAGAAAATAGCCGTGCGGGCTGGAGAACAGGGTCAGTTCAGCAGTTTGCCCCTCCACCTCGAAGGCGAAGCGGCCATAGCGCTTGTAGCTCTTCACATCTCCAGTGGAGGTGGGCATCTCCACCATTGCCTGCTCGGCAAAGGGTTCGATATCCACTTCCAGGCGCAGCGCCGGATTCTCGGGAAAGTAGCTCAGCGCGGTGAAATGCTCGCGCTGCTCAGGGGTGAGCGGCGACTGGGAGTTGGTAGCGAAGAAAGCATCTTTGCCCTCGCGGAAGTCTTGTAGTGTCATGGGTACTCCTTAAAAAGAAACTGGCCAGACATCATGTCTGGCCAGTAGTTTAACCTAGTCTCGTTTTAGCTAAACAGACCCAATACCCACGGAGTGAGCAGGTTGAGGATCAGACCCAGCGTGAAGTACTCGCCAGCTTTGCGGTTGAACAGCATCGCCCAGCTCACATACCACAGCGGCCACACGGTCCAGCCAGCCGGGGCCTTGGCAGGCTTGGGCTCGGAGTACGCCTTCCAGGTCTGGCGCAAGCGCGGAATGGCCAGGAAGGTGAGCAGTACCCAGGGGCCGGTGTACTTCAGCACCACCATCGCTACGATGAGGATGTAGAAGATGATGAAAGTGACCTTGTTGAGCTTGAGCGAGCGTTCCTGGCCCAACAGCACCGGCACGGAGTTGACGCCCACTTTCTTGTCAGGGGTGATCTTGTCGATGTGCTTGCCGATCAACACAGAAGCTACGATCAGCCCGTAGGGCAGGGTGAGGGTCCAGATGGCATCATTGATCAGGCCGGAAGCGGCGAAGGCGGTACCGCCGATCATCAGCGGGCCCCAGACTACCAGTGCGGTCAGCTCGCCCAGGCCAGCGCGCTTGAGCACGCTGGTGTAGAGCAGGCTCAGCAGCAAGCCGGCCACCGCAAACAGCACGATGGTGATGCCGCGCTGGCTGAACAGGTACAGCATGATGGCGAGGTCGATGAGGTTGAGGATGCCTGCGGCCACCAGCAAGCCCTTGGCCGTGGTCAGGCCGCCCAGGATGGGGTGCACGCTGTATTGGGCACGCGGATAGTCCTCAGTGTCCACACCGTGGCGCACATCGAAGTAGTCGTTCAGTAGGTTGTTGGAGGCATGCGCCACCACAACACCGATGACGGCCAAGATGCCCATCAGCCAGTTGACGCTACCACCGAGCTTCTGTACCTGTTCGGCGGCGATGAGCAAGCCCAGCATGCCGGAGGTGAAGGACATGGAGAACACGCAGGCGCGTGCGATCACCAGCCAGCGTGTAACGCCATCGGCAATCTCAATTTGGGGGATGTTGCAGCCATTGAGCACTGTTTGCCAGCGCTTGAACAATGGAATGGGGTGGGTCTTGGTGCCCTTTTGGGCGGCAGCTCGTGAAGCCATACGTCTCCTTGCTAGCGGTAAAAAACTTACTATTGAAAGAATAAAATGATTTCTGTTAGTGAATTATATAGCAAATGAAGCTAACTCCGCTTGCGCAGCGAGGAATACAACAGCCACACGCCGCCAGCTACCAGCAACAGTGGCCCCATCACAGCCCAGCTCTCCTCGGTTCCCAAAGTGAGCATGAAGCCAAAGATCAGCAGCGGGATGCCAGGGTAGATGCCCCAACTCAGGCGGATGTTGTTGCTCTTCACGGTGGAGAGGAATAGGAAGGTGAGTCCCATGCCAATAAACAGCAGACCGCCGGGTTCAAAGGAAATCCCCGGTGTATTCTCAAAGAAGGTCACGGCAGCCAATGAGAGCAGCACACCGCTTGGGATAATGGCCCACCAATTCTCGCGCTGCACCAGGTAGGCAGCCGCGAAGCCCAGGCTCAAGCCAACAAAGAACAGTGTGCCGCTGACGCGTTCACTCATCTCCGGAGCGAAGACGCCCAGCAGGGCCGAGAGAGCCAAGCCAGACATGAAGAAGCCCACCATCACGGCCCACCAGCGCGTGGGGTTGGCGAAGTACATGGAGAAGAGCGAGAATGCCGCAAAGCCAAACAGCACGGCGGGCACCAGGCCGCTGGCCTCCACGGGGATGATGCCAAATTGCTCCAGCGCCAGATAGGTGCCGAACAGGATCAGGAGTATGCCAAGCACATTACGTTGATCTTTGAACATAGCCGCCTCTTCTAAATGATAGACATTAATTATACGACTGCGTGCGGCACGCGCCCGAAGGCGAAATAGGTCGGCACGTGCAGGCGACGCGTGCCCGCGGCCCAGGCTGCCGCATCCTGCGCCAGCCAATGCTCGAGCTTGTCTGCAGGTATGCGCCCGCTCAAGTCCGCGCGCAGGGTTTGCGCTTCTAGCGAAATCTCGTGCCCAGTGCCGTCGCTGCCCATGCTGTCTGCGTGCAGCGGCCCGGCGTCTACTAGCTGCAGCCCGGCCGCAGCAAACAGGGCTGGCAGTTGCCCGCC
This sequence comes from uncultured Anaerolineaceae bacterium, assembly GCA_964623375.1. Classification (GTDB taxonomy): domain Bacteria; phylum Chloroflexota; class Anaerolineae; order Anaerolineales; family UBA11579; genus JAMCZK01. Next base: position 22,612 of record CAZUTS010000016.1, on the reverse strand, counting down.
GATGCTGGTGTTGGCGCCGCGCGCTTGTAGGGCTTCTGTTTGGGCCAGCCCAAGTGCGGCCAGCTCGGCAGGCTCATCGACACGTTGGCTGTAGTCCGGCTCGGCCAGCACCAATACCGCGCCGCCCGGGCGCACCACGCGGCGCATCTCAGCCAAGGCGCGTTGCGGGTCTTCTAGCCACAGCAATACAAAGTGACACAGGGCGATGTCAAAGCTGGCCTCAGGGTAGGGCAAGCGGTGCGCATCGCCGGCCGTCAATACTGCTTGCGGCACATGCTGGCTGGCCAGGGCAAGAGCGGCGCGGTCAATATCCAGCCCATACAATCGGCCACCCGGCGCCAGTAGCAGGCTCCCCAGTACTGCGCCAGTGCCGCAGCCTACCTCCAGCACGCGTTGCGCGTTAGGCAAACCCGCGGCCGCCAGTAGATGGCGGCGTGCTGGTGCCGTCCAGGCGGCTTGTTGCCTATAGCGGGCATGGATTTGGCTTGTCTTCATGCGTGATTAGTAGATTAATCGATTAATCAGCCAATCGATTAATCATATATACTTTCATCTATGGCCCTCGATACTCGCAGTGTCAATCAATTCTGGCAGGGAGTACGCAGCGACACCGCCAACTTCCTCTCCGCATTCTCTCAACCTGAAAAGCCCCGCATCGGCTTGCACACCTACGATATTGCTATGGCCAATGGCCGCAGCATGCGTATCCACTTGCGCTTTGAGCCCAGTGGCAATGGTGTGCTCTTTATTGATGTTACCGATGTGGTGCACCTCAACCACACCGCCGCGCTGATGGCCAAGATGGCCCTCGATGGCGTGCCGCGTGCTCAGGCGCGCGCCCGCATCGGCGGCTGGCACCCGGATGTGCCGTTGGCGCAGATCGAGCGTGAACTGCAGCAGATCTACGACATGGTGGATGGCTTCGCTCACCCAGACGGCGATTGCCCAACTTGCGAGCTGAGCGATACCCTGGAAATGTCGCCCATGTTCAGTGTTGAGGTCAACGCGCCATACAAAGTTGACATCGCGCTGACCTACGGCTGCAACAACGAATGCCCGCACTGCTATAACGAGGCCAATCGCCTCGATATGCCCTCGCTGCCACTCACCGAGTGGTACGCCGTGCTCGACCGCCTGGCCGAGTTGGGCGTGCCGCACCTCATCCTCACCGGTGGTGAGGCGACCCTGCACCCGGACCTGCCGCAGGTCATCCGCTATGCAGACCAGCTCGGCATGGTCGTCGGCCTCAACACCAACGGCCGCCATATCGCCCATAAGGAATACATGCAAGAGCTGGCCGAGGCGGGCTTGAACCACGTTCAGTTCACGCTCGACTCCAGCCGCGCCGAAGTGCACAACGCCATGATGGGCGCCAAGGCCTGGCACCAGACCGTGCAGGGCATCGAGAACGCTGTTGCCACTCGCGTGCATGTCATCACCAATACCACGCTGATGCGCGCCAACATGGGCCATGTGGAAGAGATCATCGAGTTCCTGTATTCACTGGGTATCCGCACCTTCGCCATGAACGGCATGATCTACTCCGGTGGCGGCTTTGCGCATCCCAACGCCATCGACGAAAAAGAAATGCCCGCACTGCTCGTGCGCGTGCGCGACAAGGCTAATGAAATGGGCATGCGCTTCCTCTGGTACACGCCCACCGAGTATTGCCGCATGTCACCCGTGGAACTGGAAATTGGTGCTAAGCGCTGCAATGCCGGCGAGTACTCGTTGTGCATTGAGCCCAACGGCGACGTGCTGCCGTGCCAGTCGTACTATGTTTCGGCCGGCAACATCCTGCACGACCCGTGGGAGCAGATCTGGGATGGTGAACTGTTCCAGAGCTTCCGCTACCGCGAGCAAGACCCCAAGGGCTACGGCCTGCCGGAGAAATGCTGGACCTGTCCCGATCTGCCGCTGTGTGGCGGCGGTTGCCGCATTGAGCGCGAGGCGCGTGACGGTGTGCGCATCTCCGAGGGCAGTGGCGGCGGTTGCTCCGGCTGCAGTGGCAGCTGCGGCACCGGTGCCTCGGCGCACCAAGTGCGTGGCCACGTGCACACTGCTGGTTACATTCCCACCGGTGGCTTTACACCATCGCCCAGCACCACGCGCACCAAGACGCGTGCCAGCGGCAACTTTGACATGATTAGCTTAGAAGATATTGGATAAGTTGTAGAATTGGGGGCAATAGAGTTGTGGAGTTTTTCCATGTGGATCGCCCAGGGGGGCTTCAATCTAACCAGACCCTGGATTTGCTGACTATTGAGTCCGCCTTGCAGGGTCGAGATATAGATAGAAATATCTCAAATTTGTGCTATGAGTGTTTCCCAAATGGCATCTCTAGATTTGGTGCTTATATTGGCTTGTTTGGTCAGGGTGTTGCTGTAGATTCAATCCTTGAGTTAACCTTTGAGCTGGTTCGCCAACTTCAGTTTCCGCAGATGCTTTCACGTTGGCAGTCATTATTTGGATTTAAGGAGTTGGAGGATGCTCATCATTTTAAGCTGGAGTACAACGCGGCAGACGCTTCAGTGTGGAAAGTTAAGACATCATTTTCGACTAGACATGATATGCGATTACTTAGCTTAGACAATGACATGGCCACTGTGCTTGGGAGAGCACATCGATATTGGAGAGGCGAAGCAGGTTCTCAGGACCCAATTTGGGAACACTTGCTACAGTACCCAGTTGAAATTCTAGAACGAATAGAGTAACTACTGTTTAAGATAGCCCCATGCTTTCCGCTTTCGAAACCAACCTTGTTCTGCGCATAGCCACAGCCGCCGTGTTCACGGCGTTGCTGTGGCTATTGTTCTTTCAACTTGGCCGCGGGCAGGGCAAGCTGCTCTTCGTTGCCTTGGCCGCCGGTCTGCTGGCACTGTTCGCCTACTTGCCGCTGGCGCAGGTGCTGGCCTTCGTGCCGTTGCTGGGCTTGTTAGCTTGGGCCGCCTGGCGGCGTAGACGGGCAGCCGCCTACCAGCCGGCCGTGGCGCGCATCGAAGGCGGCGGCGTCAAGCGCGGCCTTACGCCGCCGGAAGCCGCCGTGCTGCTCGGCCGGCCCATCAATATCACTCTAACGCTGCTCCTGTTCGAGCTGCTGCGCAAAGGCATCCTGCGCCAGACCAGCGGCGAGCCCTTCACGGTAGAAGTGGCCGAAGCTTTCCGCACGCACGGCCTGGGCCTGACCGCCCAGGCGCGCGGCGAGCGCCGCCGCCTGGCCGCCCAGGCCATCAACGCCGCGTTGCACAAATTCGAAGAGCCGTTCCTGGAGATCATCGAGACCAATCCGAATATCCCCGTGCGCCAACTCGACCTGGGCGTGGCGGTGCAGCCGCTGGTTCGCTATGTGGCCGGGCGAGCGGGCGGCTACAGCCTCGATGAGACGCGTGCCTACTACAAGCTCATCATTGAGCGTGCCCCCAAAGAGGCGCGCAGCGACGGCAAGCTGACCTTTGACCGCGAGCGCATCTTCAACCGCAATCTGGGTTGGGTGCTGCTGGGCGAGAATGAAGACTTTGTGGCCGTGCTAGACCAGGCCGATTATTCCTATATGCCCCAATGGCTACGCCAGCAGCCGGTAGCCCTCGGCAACCGCACCTTCGCCCGCTGGGTACGCACCATCTACGCCGAACTGGACGGCGTGGTGAACGAAGACGACGTCAAACTCGAGCTCGGCGCCGAAAACGATGCCGTGACCGCCGCACTACTCGGCGATATTCGCAGAACTACGTTTTATGGGTAGGTGCCTTGTCTTGCGAGGAGTGCGCAGCTTCGCTGCGCAGACGAAGTAATCTGGTTTTTGCGCCCTAGCGACCTAGCAGTTCCACGAATTCGTCGATACTAAGCCCAATGTCTCTGATGATTGCTCGCAGCGTGCCTCTACGTATGTCTGTACTTGCATGCATGGGAACAGTATCGCGTCTGCCATCCGCATGCTTGAGTTGAATATGGCTGCCGCGCTGGTGGTGGGCAACAAAGCCCATTCTTTGAAGCGCGTTCAATAGTTCCCTCGCTTTTACAACAGGCAGCTTTGGCATCTAGCTTGAGGAAAAATCCTTGCTGGAGAAGGTCTCAACCAACTCGAGCACCTTGCCTTCTTGGGGGATTTCTTCCCCGTCCTTCAGAAGGCCTTCCACATGAACCAAAATTGCCTCGCGCAGATTTTGCTTAGTCTGTTCGACAGTGTCCCCCACGGTGTGAACGCCGGGTAACAATGGCACGAATCCATGAAACCCATCCGGGTCATCAGGTTCAATCATTACTCGGAAGGAAAAACTTCGCTCTGCGCTCATAGGATAATTTTAGCGTAACTGACCAGGAGTTGCTAAACTACTGCCCCCAAATGCTGTCCCACTCATCCTTTATAAAATTGCCCAGCACCTTCTTGCCGCCCTGGCCGGGCAGCACATCGCCGTCTGGCTCCACATAGAGCCAGGCCTTGCCTGCACCCTGTGGCATGTCCTGCCCGTGCGCGGCGGCCAGCTCCAAGCTGACCGGATTGAGCGCAGAATACGGCACCGGCAAGTCCCACACCAGCGGCAAGTTCAGCGCGCCGGCATGATCGCGGGCGGCTTGTAGTTCCTCACTAAGCGAAGTATCTGCTTCGCTCAGTGAGAGGGCGCGGATGCCGCTGCCAGAGAGCTTATCGATGAGCGCATTGGCTTGGGCAGCATTGTCTTTGCTCAGGGTGAGATGGGCGGCGATGAAGATGTCATCGTTGAGCACTTCACGCCAGTAGGCGAAGCTGGCCAGCGAGTCCCAGGTCTGCGTGCCACTGGGTTGCAGCACGATCATGGCATGGTCCAGGCCCGCATCCAGCAGCGTCTTCAGGTAGCGCGTGTCGGTTAGTTTGTGGCCATCGGTCACCAAGCCGGTCACCAGGCCGCGGCTTTCGGCGTGGGCCAACAGCTCGGCCAGGTCTTCGCGCAGCGTCGGCTCGCCACCGGTGAAAGTGATGTGCGGAATGCCGGCATTGTAGGTCTTGTCGATGACCTGCTTCCACTCATCGGTGCTGAGCTCGCGCTCTACACGTTTCTGGGGAGCAGCCTCGGTTGGCGCGCCCTCGGGCAGCTTGTAGGTCAGCGCAATATCCAAACGATACGGCGCGCTCAAATCTTCGTAAGGCGTGGCGCGGTCTACATCTAAATACGTCACCGGGTCAAGATCGGGCGTTTCGATGAGGGTCTGGATCGTCTTGGCGAACTCAGCGTAATCCTCTGCGGCTTGCTTCTTAGCGGTGTTGTAGCGCTTGGCTACTTGCTCGGCCACTTGCTCGGGCGGCGTCAGGCGGATGAAGTGCCAGGCCATCTCGGTGGCGGTGTGATTGAGGTGCAGCACGGTGCTGGCATTGATCACCAGCAGGCCTTCGCCATTGGGTTCGATGCGTAGGTGCAAGCGATAGTGCTGCGGATGATTCGCAGGCGAGGTGTACGAGAACAGACCCGGCGCCAGCGGCTGAGCTTTTTCCCCGCGGAATTTGTCGAGAATGCCCATCAGCGGCCTCCGCCAGCGCAGGCGCAGGCACAGCCCGCGCACGCACACGCACAGGATGAGCCACCACCGCTGAAGCCTCCGCCGCTACTGCTGGGCGGTGGCGGGGGGTTGGTGACCTTGGTGACGCCGCCGGTGAAATCGGCCAGGTTGCCGATCAGACCGCCGGCAAAGTTCTGCACGCCGCCCACCATCGAGGCGGCAAAGTCGCCGCCGGGCAGGGTGGGCAGCGATACCCCGCCGCCGGTGCCGCGCGTGGGGCTGCTGCTGCCGCCTGCGGCTTTGCCCAGGCTGGCGCCGCCGCCACCGGAGGTGTTGTAGGCGGGGTTGTAGCCGCCGTACCAACGCGGCAGGAAGACCGGGCCGTCTGAGAATACATCACGCGTGCGGCGGTCGTAATTCGGGTCAAGCATGGTCCACTCGAGGTTCTCTTCGAAGGCGGCACTCTTGACCTTGGGTGTGTCGGCCGCTTCCACCTGTTGCCAGGCTTCGGCCGTTATCTTCTTATAGAAATCAATCGTCTCGCGCTTGCTAAAGCCGCGCATCTTGTTGGCTACGCGGCGCACCAGGGCGATCATCATCTGCTGCAAGGCACGGCGGCGCTTGGCCGTGCCTTCTTCAGCAAAGGCATTGATGAACTCATTTTCGTATTCGGCCAAGCCGGTGGCTTTTGCAGTTGTGCGCGCTACATCCAGCGGATCACGCTTCACCACTTCGGCGGCGCCCTTCTTGACCACCGAGAACAGGATCATCGAAAGGATCTTGTCCATCGGCTCTTCCAGCAGCACCGCCGCTTCCGGCGCAGTGAGGCCGCGCTTGATGCCATGCCCCTTGATTGAGATCTTGGGCGGCAGGTACTTCAGCTTGCGGGTGCGCTCGGCGCGCACTGCAATAAAGACGATCAGGCCAAAGAAGCCGGCGAAGCACAGGCATACCATAGCGGTGATGACCGCTTCAGGGTCGATGCCAATGCGCTGCCAGAAGGTGGGCGTGGCCACGCTGTCACGCGGCACAAAGCTCAACGGGAAGGATGCGCCGAACAAATAATCTTCGCTGGCGCTGGCGCTGGTGTTGCGCCAGGTGTAAGTGATGCGGCCTGAATTGTCCAGACCGGTCGCCGGCGTCTCCGGGAAACCCGCATGCCCCGCTGTATGCCAGCGCGGCTGGCTGGGCTGTACGCCCGGCGGCAGGTGGAACACAACGGTGATGTCGCTGCTCCCGTTGACGAAGTCAGAACCAAAGTAGTTGGGCATGAACAGCGCACTGGCGTAGCTGTCATCCTGGTTGTCTACATATAAGACGTTGCGGATGGCGGTGGCCGTCATGCGCAGCGTGCCGGTGTTGCCGGGCTGGATGGCATTAGCACCCAGGCCCAGCTCTACGCCGATGTCAATATAGGGGGAGGTGGCAATGTGCGTGATGGGGCGGCCGTCGATAGAGGCGCTGATGTTGGAAAGCGAGTAGTTGTTGTTGGGCAGGCCGACATCCACATAATCGATCGGGTCGGCATAGGTTTCATTCTTGAAGGTGATCTCGTAGGTGACGCTGACCGTGCCGTTCGGCTCCCAGTACACATCCACGCGCTGTGTGGGCACTTGGAAGGCATAGGTCTGCGCGTAGGCCACCCCCAGTGGCACAACGGCAACCAGGAGCAACAGGAAAAGCAAAATAATGCGGTGGCGTAATTTCATTAGTCAACCCTGTCTATTCGTCGATTGGTCACTAGCTAGCAGCTTATGGCCTACGGCTTATAGCTTGCTGTTTACCATTTAGGGGCTTCTTCAATTTGGTAGACCGCGCCGCAGTAGGGGCAGGTGACGGTGAGCGCGCCGCCCACCAGGGCCACGTTCTTGTCGCTCAAGGCCCCGCCGCATTGCTGGCACTGGAACTTCTCTAATTTAACGTCGCCGGTCAGGTCAACGTTATAAGTCACCTTTTGTTCGCCAGGGGCGGTCAGCTTTTGGTTGGCGTACCACATCAGCCCGAAGCCGATGCCCACAGTAACGAGGCCAATCAGCAGCCAACTCGGTTGGCCCTCGGCGCTGAAGGCGCCCCAGATAAAGAGCACTCCAAAGAATATCAGGATCCAGGAAGCAATTTTTGCGATTGATTTCATGTGTGCGCTCCTAAGAAGCAAGTTTAGCCGATTTTGGGCAGCTGTATATGTATCATCCACAGATGAACACAGATACTCAAACGATTGGCACAGATTCTTGTCATCCACTTCACATCGTCATTCCGAGCCCGAGCGTAGCGAGTGGCGAGGAATCCTTTAGGGCAAGCGAAGCCTGGCCAGATTTTGGAATAGCTGCTTGCTTCATCCTTTGCATCCGTGTTTATCTGTGGATGAATTTGTACGAAACCCACGCTTAAATCCGCCGTATATAATCGGATGCACTGGTGTGCATTAGGCCGCGGGGTTCATGAGTCACCCAAACGCGGCTCCACTCTGTGATTCTGGAAGAGGAGCCTCACGATGGCAGACGAAATTGCGTACAAGATCTATGGCGATGATTTGCAACTGCTCGAGATCGAGCTGGACCCGGGCGAGGCCGTGCGCGGCGAAGCCGGCACGATGACCTACATGGAAACCGGTATCGACATGCAAACCGGTGTGGGCGGCATCTTCAAGGGGCTCAAGCGCATGTTCACCGGTGAGAGCTTCTTTATCTCCACCTTTTCGAATGCCAGCCAGGATGTTTCGCACGTGGCCTTTGCCGCACCGTACCCCGGCAGCATCCTGCCGCTGAACTTGGCCGCCGAGGGCGGCAAGTTTATCTGTCAGAAGGATTCGTTCCTGTGTGCCGAGACAAATGTCGAGATCGAAATCGCTTTCACCAAGCGTCTGGGCGCCGGTCTCTTCGGCGGCGAGGGTTTTATCCTCCAGCGCCTCGAAGGCAGCGGCATGGCCTGGGTGCACGCTGGCGGTACGCTCATCGAAAGGACCCTGGCTGTGGGCGAGACCTTGCGTGTGGATACTGGCTGCCTGGTGGCGTTTGCGCCCTCGGTGGATTACGACATCAAGATGATGAAGGGCTTCACCAATGCGCTGTTTGCCGGCGAGGGCCTCTTCCTGGCGCAGCTCACCGGCCCGGGCAAGGTGTACTTGCAGAGCCTGCCGCTCTCGCGGCTGGCTGGCCGCATCCTGGCCAGCGCTAAGCGCTCGGGCGGCAAGAACAGCGGCGGCGTCGCCGGCGATGTTCTCGGCAGCCTGCTGGGCAGCTAGCAGACGAAGCCATAAGGTAGAATTTGCACAACGTAGCAGCCATGGCCAAAACCTTCAACCCGCGCATCTACAAGCTCACTTTTGCCAGCGTGTACCCTATGTACGTGCAGAAGGCTGAGAAAAAGGGCCGCACCAAGACTGAAGTGGACACCATCATTCAGTGGCTGACCGGATACAACAAAAAGCAAGTGGAGTCGCAGATCAAGCGTGAGACCACTTTCGAGACTTTCTTTGCCGAAGCGCCCGATATGAACCCGGCGCGCCAGCTCATCACCGGCGTCATCTGCGGCATTCGTCTCGAAGAGATCGAAGACCCGCTGATGAAGGAAATGCGCTACCTGGATAAACTGGTAGACGAGCTAGCCAAGGGCAAAGCCATGGAAAAGATCCTGCGTCAGCCCGCAATTGCTGAGTAAACAAAAGAGCCGCTGAAAGCGGCTCTTTTTTAGACCTCGAACTAAAAGATGTCAACGAAATACAAGAAGTACTACGCCATAAAGCGAAAGATCTTCGTAATCTATGTCTGGACTAAGTTCCTCTGGGAGACCAGTATTCTTTAATATAGATAAGATAGTAGAGCTTTCATCATTGTTGGCTGCGGAGTAGAAAGCATTTTCACCAAAAGCTTGATTTGCAATGCTGGGTTCATCTCGATTGACATTTACAAATCCTGCAATCAAGATCTGGCTAAACATTGTGTATCTTTCTCTAAAATTGCCTTTGTTAGTAATGATACCGTTGAGAGTGTACGAACGCTTCTCTCCTCTGGCATATGTTGAGTACGTAGTTTGCCATACACCTTCATCCGAATTGACTGGTCCTAACGAAATATCAAAATTAAATGCAAGCATGTCTTCTTCGGCGCCGATGTATGACTTGGCTCCCATGACTAGGTGTCCATCTTTTTCTGTTTGATCGCTGACTAAAACTACTGAAATTCCAAATACATCCCAGTAGCCAGGGTCCTTCACTTCAGCAATTATCCCGGAGAGTGGTATTGTTCCTTGGAAGATTTGCAACTGTGGATTTCTGCTTATATAGTCTGCAGAGGCAGGTACCGTCAAGCGTCTCCTTACATCGTTGTCATACCTAAACGGACCCTGTCTGATCTCGCTCGTATCCAAATCTTGAATCACAATGGGAGCATCGGGATATTTTTTAGGCGCAAGCCAAATTTCTGGGCCACCATCTAAACCAACTTCCCGGTATTGCTGGACAATCGCGATATTTTTCCCCACATCTGTGTTGTAAAGCGGGGAGTTATAGATTAAATTGCCCTGCTCATCTTGAGTAAAACTACCGATGCTCGCATCGGTCAGGGTAAGTTGCTCCAGAGAAATCTGAGGGGCGGGAATATCGGTGGGAGTTTGTGTAGTAGTAGGTTCAATAGTAGGCACCGGCGTAGCAGAGACCTCCGCTGTCGCGCTGGGCACCGCCGCCTGTACAGGCGCGGCGGCAGGGCTGCCGCAGGCTGCCAGCGCGAGCGCCAGCAGCCCCAGCGCAGCGAAACGGGCAGGGAAAGTGGGTGGTAAGTTGCGGTGTTCCTTATTGGCTAGCAGAAGGTTGGTAGCGATCATATAACTCCCTGTGTGGCGATTATAAGTCTCACCAATTGTGAATCCCGAGCGTAGTGAGGGATCCTCGTTGGGCTGGTTTTAGAAGAACGCGTTGCTTTGAAACGCGCAGTACAAGGGTCTTGAGCGCAGCTAAGGACCTACGATAGTAGTGATGTCTTGCGTATCCCAACCCCGTTTGCAAATTGTCTTGGGGATTGCTTCGGGGCTGAAAGTTGCATGAAGATGCAACTTTCAGCGCTCCTCGCAAAGACGACATGCTGAGTAGCGAGGACTACTAGCGCAATTGTCAGCTCAAGTAAAGTGACAAAGCAGTCTGCTGACTAACAGACCAGATGACCAATAGACGAATCGATTAATTGATTAATCAATTAATCGACTACCGCTTTTCCACCGGCACCCATTTGCGATCATCCACACCCGTGTACTCAGACTGCGGGCGGATGATGCGGCCCTCGGCGCGCTGCTCGAAGCAGTGCGCCAGCCAGCCGCCCACACGGCTCACTGCAAAGGTGGGCGTGAACAGCGGAATGGGGAAGTCCAACCCGTGCAGCAGCAGCGCGGTGTAGAACTCCACGTTGGTTTGCAAATTGCGGCCGGGCTTGTACTCCTCCAGCAGGCGGATGGCGGTCTTCTCCACATCCTGCACTAGGTTGTACAGCGCCATGTCGCCGTCGGCTTCGTAGAACTCGTGTGCCGCTTTGGAGAGCACATCGGCGCGCGGGTCACGCACCTTGTAGACGCGGTGGCCGAAGCCCATCAGCAGCTCGCCTGCCTCCAGCTTCTTGCGCAGCACCGGTTCGGCATTCTCCGCCGTGCCAATCTCGAAGACCATGTCCAGCGCCGGGCCGGGCGCGCCGCCGTGCAGCGGGCCTTTGAGCGCACCGATGGCGCCCACAATGGCCGAGACGAAGTCTGTGCCAGTGGACATGATCACGCGTGCCGTAAAAGTGGATGCGTTCGAGCCGTGATCGATCACGGTGTTGAGGTAAGTTTCCAACCCGCGCACACGCGCCGCACTGGGAGCGGAGCCCTCAAGCATGTAGAGATAGTTGGCCGCGTGGCCCAGGCTGGCAACCGGAGCGATCGGCTCCTTGCCGTTGGCCAGCCGCCAGGCCGCCGCCACAATGGTGGGGAAGGTGGCCAGCAAGCGCTTGGCCAGCCAGTCATCCGTCTCAGCCACCGGAGCGTCGAGGCCCAGCGTGCCGGTGGCCATGCGCAGCGCATCCATCAGATCCAGCTGCGGGCTGGCGCTGGCTTTCAGCAGGGCCAGGGTGGCAGCGGGCAGGGTGCGCAACTCAGCCAGCGACTGCGTGAAGGCGGCCAGCTCGCTGGCACTGGGCAGGCGGTCGTGCCACAGTAAATACACCATTTCTTCGAAGGTGGCGCGGCTGGCAATCTCCTCCAGCTTGAAACCAGCGATGACCAGCTCGCCGGCTTCGCCATCCACTTTGCTCTTATTGGTCTGCACGGCAACGACGCCTTGCAAACCTGGTACATAGTTAGACATTGGGGAAGCTCCTGAAAATAAAACCCGGTAGTGTGAGTGTATTCTAACCGCAGGATTCTCCACAGATGCACACAGATAAACGCAGATAAAAACCTAACCACAAAGTCACAAAGACCACAAAGCTTAAGAAAGCTGAAGGTATCTTTGTGCCCTTTGTGTCTTTGTGGTTGCTTTTTTAGTCTGTTTTTATCTATGCATAGTTAGCTTTACAATCCCTGCTTATGAATCCGCTATCCCTGCCGCGCCTGCTCGCCATCGCCTCGTTTGGCTTTGCGCTGACGCTGTTCACCAACACGCTTGACCCGGCGCTGTATGGCTTCAAGGTCCTGCAGCTCGCCCCTGAGAATCCCAACACACTGCTCGGCTTCAGCACCGCGGCCGGGTCGCTGCTGGTGCTGCTGATGGGCCCGCTGGTCGGCTTGCTGTCTGACCGCACGCGTTCGCCGCTCGGCCGCCGCTTGCCTTACTTTATCGCTGGCGTGCCGCTGATGGTCGCGGGGCTACTACTGGTGGGGCTGGCGCCCTCGGTGGCAGCCTTTGTGCTCGGCGTGCTGCTGTGGCGCTTCGGCGACAACATCATTTTTGCGCCCTGGGAGGCGTTGTATGCCGACCGCGTGCCCGCGGCCCAACGTGGCCTGGCCTCCGGCCTGAAATCGCTCACCGAGATTCTGGCTGTGCTTGTGGGGCGCCTGGTGGCCGGTGAGCTGATGGCCGCCGTGCCGCAGCAGGGCGACACCGCTCTACTGGCTGCCATGGCCGTGCCATCGCTGGGTCTGCTGCTGGCCTTGCTATTCACCTGGCTGGGCATGCGCGACGAGCCGTATGAGCAGGGCGAGCCGGTGCGTGAGCCGCTGCTCAAGACCTATGTCGATAGCTTTCGTTTCGATTGGCGTGCACAGCACGCCTTTCGCTGGTGGTTCCTCAATCGCTTTCTCTTCTGGGTGGCCTTCGTGACGCTGAGCCAGTTCCTGCTACTGTTCGTGGTGGGCGTAGTGGGCCTGCCCGAGGCGGATGCACAGCGCTACCTGGCGCGGCTGTCCATTGTGCTCGGCGGCGCCATCCTGGCCGTGGCGGTGCCCTCGGGCCGCCTGGCGGACCGCATAGGCCGTGCCCCTGTCGTGATTGCCGCCTGTCTGATGGCCGCGGCGGGCACGCTGCTGGTGCTGGTAGTGCGTGATCTCAACTGGCTCATGGTGGCCGCGGGCCTCATCGGCTGCGGGGCTGGCATTTATCTCTCAGCCAACTTTGCCCAACTCACTGACATCGTTCCCAAGCCAGAGGCGGGGCGCTACATCGGCCTGGCCGGCATTGCCGGCGCCGCCGGTGGCACTGTAGCGCGCCTGCTTGGCGGCTTGCTCATCGATCCGCTCAATCAGCTCACATCCGCAGGCACGCTGGGGTATCTCAGCTTGTATGCGTTGGCCGCGCTCTTGTTCATTGCTGCCGCGTGGGTGGCGAGCTTTACCAAACGAGACTAGAGCCACAAACAAAAAGCCCTTTCAATCGAAAGGGCTTTTTTTTATCTAGGGTGTTTAGTTCCAGCCAGGCGTGTTGCAGCTCTCGATGTCGCCAGAGGCCAGGCCGTCTTGCAGTGCATCTAAGCGCTGCTGGGATGAGCCATGCGTCCATGCATCCGGCACGATGTAGCCTTGCGTCTGCTGCTGAATGCGATCGTCGCCTACCGTAGCGGCGGCGTCCAACGCTTGCAGAATATCCTCACGAGTCAGGCTGCTGAGGTAGCCAGTTTGCGTGGCGTGGCTCATCCAGATACCGGCCAGGCAATCGGCCTGCAGCTCGGTGAACACAATGTCACTTTCGGGGCCAGTCTCCTGGATCGCGCCAGAGGTATTCAGCACACCGAACAGATTCTGCACGTGGTGGCCGTACTCATGAGCAACCACATAGGCCATCGCCAGTGGGCCGCCGCGTGCGCCCAGGCGCGCCAGGATGGTGTCAAAGAACGAGAGGTCTACATACACCATGCGGTCACGCGGGCAGTAGAACGGGCCAGAGGCGCTGGAGGCGAAGCCGCAGGCGGCCTGGGTGGAGCCGGAGAACAGCACGGTTTGGGCTGGCACATAGTTCATGCCGTAGTTGGGCAGCTCTTCAGTCCAGAAAGACTGGATGCTGTTGACGAAGCCCACCAGTTGGCAATCCTCGCGCTGGTTGGCGTCCGCACCGGTCTGGCATTCCGTGGCCAGCTCGGCGGCGTCCTGGGAGTAACCCGGGCCGGGGTCGGATGAAATTGCATCGCCCAGCAGCGCGCTGGGGTCGATGCCCAGGAACATGGAGACGATGAGCACGAGCAGGCCTAGCCCGCCGCCCACCACCACGGTGCGGCCCGTGCCGCGGCCGGTGCTGCGCCCACGGCGGTCCTGCACTTGCGATGGGTCGAGGCGTTTTTGATCGTTAAATGACATGTGGTTCTCCGTAAAAGCGTAGTGGGCGCATTCTAGCCCAATTTACTTGTGCTATGTAATCGAAGGGCAGGGTATCAGGCTGGCGAACGGACGAGGTCGTAGCGCCAGACATTGCAGGTGACCAGGTTGCCCTTGGGATACTCATCTTGCTCGCTGCCCAACAGCGCGAAGCCAGCTTTGCGGCACACCGCGTTGGAAGCGATATTCTCGATGGTGGGGAAGGCATATAAATAGCGGCGGCTGCCCTCGGTGCGCAGGCGGGCGATGATCTCCAGCGTAGACCTGGAGGCCAGGCCGTGCCCCTGCCATGCCGGCAGCACCGCCCAGCCAGTCTCCCAGTTGAGTTTGCCATCACGTTCATGAAGCCAATGGCCGATCGTGCCGGCGGGCTCTTGCTGCGCGCCGGCCAGAATGACAAACATGCGGTCGGCGCCCTTGGTGGGCAACTCCACATAGCGCTGATGGCGCGAGCGCAATTTCTCTTCGTTTTCCGGCCCGCCGAGGAACTGCGTCATCTCCGCCACACCCAATGTCGCCTGCAGCAGCGCAAAGTCATCTGCGCTGTATGGCCTCAGGCTTAGCTGCGTGGTGCTCACGCGCGCTCTTCGAGCGCCTGGCGCGCCGCCAGCAGCCCCGGCAGGCCGGTAAGGCCGCCACCAGGGTGGCCTCCCGCGCCGCAGATGTACAAGCCCTGCGGGGCATGCTTGCCGAGGCGGTAGCCGATGACGCCGGGGATGGGGCGCTGCAGCAGCAACTGGTCAAGCCCCATTTGGCCGTGCATCTCGCTGCCGCCCGCTAGCCCGTAGTCACGCTCATAGTCCAGCGGCGTGATCACGCGGCGCTCTTCGACCAGCGTGCGCAGGTTGGGCGCATACTCAGCCAGCGTGTCGAGCGCTAAATCACCGAGCCGTTCACGTTCAGCATCCCAGTCGCTATCGGCCAACGAATACGGCGCATAGCGCACAGTGACCGAGAGGGTGTGCTTGCGCGCCGGCGCCAGCGTGCTGTCCTGCAGGCTGGGGATGCGCGCGATCAACACAGGCTTGGCAGACAGGCGGCCGTGCTTGGCATCGTCATAGGCCTGCTCGGCGTAATCCAAACTGGGGCTGATGAGGATGTCGCCTTGAAGCCGTTGCGGCTGGCCGACGGCCGCCAGGAACTGCGGCAGGCCGCTGAGTGCAAAGTGCACCGTGGCGCTGCTGCCGCGCAGCTTCAAGCTGCGCAAGCGGCGATACATACGCGGTTGCAATTGTGCCGCGCCGAGGAGCTTGATATAGGTCGTGTACGGGTCTGCATTGGAGAGCACCTGGCGCGCCGTGAGCTGCTCGCCGCCTTCCAGCTCCACGCCGTATACCTTGCCATCCTTCACCAGAATGCGCGCCACGCTGGCATCCGTGCGGATCTCGGCGCCATGTTCCTGCGCCTCGGCGGCCAGCCCGGCGCTCACTGTGCCCACCCCGCCTACAACGACGCGTGGCTGCAAACCGCCCATGTGTTGGTACAGCAGCATGAAGGCGGTGCCGCTGGCGCGCGGGCCTTGCATCACACCCGTGGTGGCATAGGCCGCATACACGCCTTTGATGGCGTCAGTTTCAAAGTGTTCATTCAGCCAGGTGGCTGCGCCCATCGGCAGCACGCGCATGAAATCCATCATGTCGCGGCCACCCAGGCGGCGCAGGTCGAGCGCCAGCCGCGCCCAGCCCCACAACAAGCGCGCGGGGTTCTCCGTCAGGCTAGGGGGGCGCAGGTGAGCCATCTTGGAGAGCACACCGGAGAAACGCTCCAGTTGGCGAGCGTACTCCCAGTAGGAGCGCGCATCGTTAGCAGAATGTGTTGCCAGCTCCATCGCCGTGCGCTCAGTGCTGCGCCAAATCGTGACGGCGCTTTCATCCAACTGCGGTGCGAAGGACATCACCTCAGGCTGGATGAAGTTGGGCGGGTGCTTGCGAAAGAGCGAGAATACATCCGGCGGCAGCAAGTTCGCATTCGGCGCGCCGGTGTTGAAGCGAAAGCCGGGAATGAGCTCCTCGGTGCTGGCGGCGCCGCCTACTTGGCTGCGGCGCTCAAGCACCAGCACGCGGCGGCCAGCACGTGCCAGCACCAGTGCCGAGACCAAGCCGTTGTGCCCACCGCCGATGATGATTGCGTCGTAGGTCTTGTCCGTGCTCATTATTGCAACACCTTGCCAGCGTCTCTGAGGATCTCGATGGCCGCCAGGCGCCCGGGCGCCCCGGTGATGCCGCCGCCCGGGTGGGTGCCGGAGCCACACTGGTAGTAGTTGCCAATCGGTGTACGGTACTGCGCCCAGCCTGGGGCTGGCCGTAGGAAGAATAGTTGCGACAAGCTGAGCTCGCCCTGGAAGATGTTGCCGCCGCTCATGCCGATGGTCTGCTCAATATCCCACGGCGAAAGCACCTGGCGGTGCAAGATCATGTTTTTGAGATTGGGCATGTACTCACTCAGCGTATTCACCACCGCATCACCAAAGGCTTCACGCTGGCTGTTCCAATCGCCTTCAGCCAGTTGGTAGGGGGCGTACTGCACAAAGCACGACATCACGTGCTTGCCCGGCGGAGCCATGCCGGGGTCAATTGCAGACGGCAGGATGATGTCAATATACGGTTTCTTCGCAAAGCGGCCGTACTTGGCTTCGTCGTAGGCGCGCTCGATGTAATTCACGCTGGGGCTGATCGAGATGGCGCCGCGCATGTGCTCGCCGTAACCCGGCAGGCAGCTCAGCTCCGGCATACCGTCCAGTGCCAGATTCACTTTGCCGGATGAGCCGTAGGAGTCAAATTTACTCACGCGCTGCACCAAGTCGCTGGGCAGCTCGTTTTGATCTACCAGCTTGAGGAAGGTGAGCTTGGGGTCGAGGCTGGAGATGATGCGCTTGGCATAGATCTCCTCGCCGTTCTGCAACGCCACACCCACGGCGCGCCCGTTGCGTGTAATGACATGCGCCACACGCGCTTCGGTGCGCAGCTCCGCGCCCAACGCGCGTGCCGAGCTGGCAATCGCTTCGGCCACGCCGCCGGTGCCGCCGCGGGCGAAGCCCCAGGCGCGGAACACGCCATCGATCTCGCCCATGTAGTGGTGCAGCAGCACATAGGCGCTGCCCGGCGAGCGCGGCCCGAGGAAGGTGCCGATGATGCCGCTGGCTGAGAGAGTGGCCACCAACGGGTCGGTCTCGAACCATTCCTCAAGGAAATCAGCCGAGCTCATCGTCATTAGTTTGGCCAGCGTGTAGATGTTCTCTTCGCCCAGACTGAGGAAGTGTTTGCCCAGCTTGAGCAGAGCCATCAGCTCGCGCGGGTGGAACGATGTCGGGTCGGGCGGGCGGATACCAAGGATGTACTTGACCGCCTTGGCCATGTGATACATGGCGTAGCTGTACTCTCGGTAGGCCTCAGCATCGCGGGTGGAGAACTGGCTGATGCTGCGGAATGTGGCCGCCGAGTCTGGGCCACGGTAAATGTAGCGGCCATCCGGCAGCGGCGTGATCGTCGATTCAAGCGGCAGCATGGTCAGCCCGTGGCGCACCAGTTGCAGCTCGCGGATGATCTCCGGCCGCATCAAGCTCACCACATACGAGAACACGCTGAACTTGAAGCCCGGGTAGATCTCTTCGCTCACTGTGGCGCCGCCGAGTACATGGCGCTGTTCCAGTACCAGCGTTTTCAGCCCGGCACGTGAGAGGTAGGCGGCGTTGACCAGCCCGTTATGCCCACCACCAATCACGATGGCATCGTACTGTGCTTGCTTAGCCATTGAGCAGCGCTCGTTTCTGTGCTGGGTTGTAGAAGGGCATCTTGCTTACCGTGGCGCCAGCACGCTTGCGCTCGTACTCCACAGTAATTTCAAATTCAAGCGGCGTGCCTAGCGCGGCGTACTCGCTGCGCACGGTGGCCAAGGCAATGTACTTCTTGAGGATGGGTGAGAACACCATACTGGTCGCCTGGCCTACGTACACGCCGCCGGCGTACACTGGCACCGCTGTGCGGCTGGCACGGCCCGCCACCTGCGGCGGCAAGTTGGCCTCGCCGAACAGGCGCTCCAAATCGTGCCAGTCCACTTCCAGGCCAACCAAACTGCGCGGCGTACCCGCGGCGTACTCGGCTTGCAGCGCCTGCTTGCCGATGAAGTCATCCTTGTCCAGATCTACGGCCCAGCCCAAGCCGATCTCATACGGGCTGCTCTGCTGCTCTGGAATGCGAGCGTGCAGGGTGGAGCTGTAATCAACCTCAATCAGCAACAGACCAGCCTCCACGCGTAGAATATCCAGCGCGGCCAGGCCCAGCGGCATGATGCCGTAGCCGGAGCCAGCCTGCATCACGCCGTCCCACAGGGCGGCGGCGTGTTCGGCAGCGATCCACAGCTCGTAGCCCAGGTCACCGGTGTAGCCGGTGCGCGTGATGGTGAGCGGAGCGCCGTTGAACTCCGTTTGGAGTAGGTTGTAATAACGGAGGGTTTCTAGTTTGAGATTCGAGACTAGAGATTTGAGAATGGGGTAGCTATTGGGTCCTTGCAGGGCTAGGGCGGCCAGCTCAGTAGAGACATCACGCAGCTTCACGTCCAGCCCGTAGCCCACATCCTGCAGCCAGCGCAGGCTGGGGTCCGCTGCCGTGAGGCGGAAGTGATTCTTGCCGAGGCGTGCCAGCGTGCCGTCATCGATGACCTTGCCGTCCTCATCGCACCATGGCGTGTACAGCACCTGGCCGACGCGGCTCTTAGCCACATTGCGGGTGACCATGCGGTCAAGCAAGCGCTCAGCATCGTTGCCGCGGATTTCATACTTGTAGAGGGGCGAAGCGTCCATCAGCCCGGCGGCATTGCGCACGGCGTAATACTCCACTTCGTGGCTGGGGCCGTAGGTGATGGCAGAGAAGTAGCCGGACCAATCTCGCCATTCTTGCGTAGTGCACAGGGCGGCGGTGCGGCTGTAGAGTGGCGAGGGGATCGGCATGCGGGGATTATAAATCTAGTAATTGGGTGAGCAGTATTCGTAATCGGAAGGAGTAATCGGTAATTGGAGATTGGAGAGTAGAGATTGGTGTTAGTCATAGTAGCCGGTCGGCTAGCCTAACATTTTTAATCTCCAAGGGTACTAATCTCTAGTTACTGATCCCCATCTGCGCTTTCTGGCCAACAAAAAAAAGAGCCCCCGCAAAATTGCGGAGGCTCTTTTCGTGCGGTCTCGACGGGATTTGAACCCGCGGTCTCTGCCTTGACAGGGCAGCGTGTTGAACCAGGCTACACCACGAGACCGTTAACGGCAGGAGTTTATCACATGCGCACGGCAGCAGTCAAGGCAACTTGCTGTTACCATCAGCAGCGCATGATTCGCAGCCAGAAAATTTGCATATCAGTTGTGCTTCTGCTCTCGGCAGCCCTGTTTGCGGCGCTGTGGCTGCCGAACCAGACCGGCGCTGAGGATTTGGCGATGGTGTTCACCTTTGAGGTGGACGAAGGTGTGCCGTTCCCGTATTTGCGAGACATGCTCCAGCCGCAAGAGAGCCTCAAGTACACGCTGGTTAATGTTTTCGCCTACGAATACTACTTCTACGGTTTCCCTTACTTTGCCTATTCCGCGTTAGTGCTGTTGCCGCTGAAGTGGCTCGGCCAGTTGGACAACATGCCGCTGGTGATGGCGCTGCTACGCAATCTGGTCAGCGTGCTGCCCATGCTGGCTGCGATCTGGCTGCTGGTGTATCTGCACACGCGCTTCCGCGATTACCGCGCCGTAGTCCTCTTTCTCTTCCTGGCTTTGCTGCCCGGTGTGATGTACAACAATTTTTGGTGGCACCCAGACAGCCTGGCGGTGTTCTTCGCCATGCTGACGCTATTCTTTTTAGTCAGAGATGATTTGCGCTTCGGCCGTAACTTTTATCTGGCTGCCGTTGCCTGCGGAGTGAGCACGCAGATCAAGCTGGTGGGGATGTACTTCTTTTTAGCGGTGCTGGTCTACCTGTGGCATGGCTACCGCGCCGGCCAAGCGCCGCTCCGCCTGCTGCTGGCGGCTGCCGGTTTTCTGGCGGCCATGCTGCTGGCCTTCTTTGCCAGCAATCCCATCCTTGTGTATGCGGGTGCACGCAGCACCTACCTGAGCACACTCTCCACCCAGGCTGGCTTTATGACTGGCGGCTTTGAACTGCTCTATGCCCGCGGCCTGCCTGAGGTCACGCGTATGCTCAATGACAACTTTGGCGGCTGGCTGCTGCTGGCGGCGAGCTGTTTGGCTGCGCTGTGGGCTGCATTGCGCAGCTCACAGCCCTTGGTGTATCGCCTGATTCTGGCTTGGGCGTTACCCCTGGCCGTATATGTCTTCGGCTTCTCTATCGTCAAGTTTCAGTACTGGCTGCCCGCCGCCTTGCCGTTGCTGTCATGCGTGGTGGTGGCGTTGCCAGCCAACCGCAGCGAGGCGCTGCGCTGGTATCAGGCCCAGCGCGGCTGGGCGCTGGCGGCGCTAGCCATCGTCGCCGCAGCCGCCTATGCCGCCAGCCAGTTTGTGCCGCACAGTGCCAACATCTACCGTGCCCAGCTGGCACGCCAAGCCAATGATCCTTCACTGGCATTTTTTGCTGCGGCCAGCGGTGCGCTTGCGCCACTGCCGCCGAGCGCCTACAACGTCTACGCCGATGTCAACGTCTACATCCCTGAGAGCGCCGGCTGGACGCGCAGTGCGCGCTTTGAAACGCTCACTTATGGTTACATCCGTGCTTACGGCTTCGAGATGCTGTTTCTGAGCCAAACACGCATTTGGGATTACATGAACGAAGAGGCCATCGGCGTGGATCCTGAACGCTTGGAGATCAGCCGCCTCTTTTATGCGGATGCCAACGCCGGCGAAGTGGTGGGCTATTACTTGGTCTACCGTGACGACTTCGGGCTGGTCTTCGTAAACGAAGCACTGTACGAAGAATACTTCGCGCCGTGATGCTCCTGCACTGTCATTGTAAGCGAAGCGAAGCAATCTGCTTTTAGACAATAAAGAGGCGAGACCGCATTTAGCAGGTCAGCCTCGGTAGTAGAACTTCATACCCAACTGGCCTGACTTTTATACTGTCCAAGTAGGGGCGAAGCATGCTTCGCCCCTACGCGATTCTGTCTTGAGTTCATATCCGCTTATGGAATTCGGCACTGGCTCAAGTGCGTTCTTACCCAGCCGCCAGCTTCTCAAAATCCTCTGGCGTACCGAGTGCAATGCCCACCGCGTCCGCATCGATGCGCTTGAGCAGCCCGGCCAGCACATTACCCGTGCCCAACTCAATGAACGTGGTCACGCCTGCGGCCCGCAGCGCTTGAATGGTTTCCGTCCAGCGCACGCGTGAGGTCAGCTGGGCTTGCAGATCGGCGCGTAGGGCGCCAGCATCTGCCAGCGGTGCGGCGCTCACGTTGCCGATCAGCGGCGTCGTAGGGTCGGTGATGTTTGCCGCCGCCACCGCCTCATTGAAGCCAGCTTGCGCCGTGGCCATCAACGCTGAGTGAGCAGCGATGCTCACTGGCAGCGGCAGGGCGCGTTTAGCGCCGGCTGCCTTGGCTGCTTCCATGGCACGCGTCACCGCGTCAGCATGCCCACTGATCACCACCTGGCCGGGGCAGTTGTCGTTGGCCACCTGCACCACCTCGCCACCTATGCTAGCCTCCGCACAGATCGCATCCAGTGCCGGAATGTCCAAGCCTAAGATCGCCGCCATGCCACCGGGTGCCTGCGTGCCCGCTTCTTTCATCAGCTCGCCACGGCGGCGCACCAGGCGCAGCGCGCTGGCATAGTCCATGGCGCCCGCGGCCACTGCTGCGCTGAGCTCGCCTAGGCTGTGGCCGGCGACATAAGCAGGCGTGAATCCAGGGTGCAACTTCTGAAACACGCGTAACGCGGCCACCGAGTGCACCAGCAGGGCGGGCTGCGTATTCACCGTATCGTTGAGCTCCGCTTCGGGGCCATCCCAGGCCAGCGCACACAGCGCAATGCCGAGCGTGGCATCCGCTTCTTCGAATACTTGACGGGCTTCGGGGTAGGCGGCGGCCAGCTCCTTGCCCATGCCCACTTTTTGGGAACCTTGGCCGGGGAACAAAAATGCGGTGGTGTTCGCGTCTAGGGTCATGGGCAAATTGTAAGGCAAATAGTCCACAGATGAACGCAGATAAAGCCGGATGCACGCAGATAGTGGAGCATCTGTGTTCATCCTCTCTTGTATCCATATTTATCTGTGGAAGGATGTTAAAACAAACGACCCGCCATTCGGCGGGTCGTTTTGATTGCTAGCTCGCGCTTACTCGCGCTCGACCTTTACGACTTCACGGCCTTTGTAGTAGCCGCAGTTAGCGCAGACCTGATGCGGCAGGCGCATCTGGCCGCAGTTGGAGCAGGTCACGGTGCTGCGGGCCTGCAGTG
>CAZUTS010000015.1:0-29644 GCA_964623375.1 uncultured Anaerolineaceae bacterium | reverse complement strand
ACCTCAAGATCGACTACAAGGATGTGGATCTGCTCAAGCGCTTCCTGACCCCCGAAGGCAAGATTCGCCCTCGCCGTCAGACCGGCGTGATCGCCCGCAACCAGCGCAAGCTGGCCCGCGCCATCAAGCGTGCCCGTCACCTGGCGCTGCTGTCCTACACTGACCAGTCGTCTGACTAAACCCTGTACGTCTTCCTGATGATGGAATAAACCGCAAGGTTAAAACAGCCCCGCAAGGGGCTGTTTTTGTTGCACTAGCTGCCACGGTTATAATGCTGCTGGGAGACCACATGCCAGAGAAGAAAATTCGTGTTTTGGTTGGCAAGCCAGGTTTGGATGGTCATGACCGTGGCGCAAAAGTGATTGCGCGTGCACTGCGTGACGCTGGGATGGAAGTGATCTACACCGGGCTGCGCCAAACACCGGAAATGATTGCCGAGGCTGCTCTGCAAGAAGATGTCGACGCCGTGGGGCTCTCGATCCTCTCCGGGGCGCACCTCACCCTGGTGCCGCGCATCATTGAGCTCATCCGTGCCAACGGGCAGGATGATGTGCGTATTTTTGTGGGCGGTATCATCCCTGATGAAGATGTGCCCAAATTGCGTGAGCTGGGGGTGGATGGTGTGTACGGCCCCGGCTCCCCGACCCACGCCATTATTGACGATATTCGCAAGCTCATTCAACCTGCCAGCTAACGGGGCCGCGTGAGTTTGCAAGACGCTGTCCTCAAAGGCGAACGCCTCGCTGTTTCGCGCTTGCTCACCGCGGTGGAGAATGACACGGTGGAGGGCCAGGCCGCCCTCAACGAGCTCTTTGTGCACACGGGCAAGGCCCATCTCATTGGTATCACCGGCGCGCCTGGCACCGGCAAATCCTCACTGGTGAACCAAATCGCCCTGCACTATCGCAAGGCCGCCACAGCCCTCAACGTAGCCATCGTAGCCGTTGACCCCAGCAGCCCCTTCACCGGCGGCGCCGTACTGGGCGACCGCGTGCGCATGCGTGAGCTCTCTGGCGATAGCGGCGTGTTTATCCGCTCCATGGCTACGCGCGGCTCGCTGGGTGGCCTGGCCACCGCCACCGCAGGCATGACCCAGGTGCTGGACGCGGCCGGCTTTGACGTCATCCTCATCGAGACGGTGGGGGCAGGCCAATCTGAGGTTGAGGTGGCCAAGCTGGCGCACACAGTGCTGGTGGTGGATGTGCCCGGGCTGGGCGATGACGTGCAGGCCATCAAAGCCGGTATTTTGGAGATCGCCGATATCCTCGTGCTCAATAAGGCTGATCGCCCTGGCGTAGAAGCGGCCGAGCGCGCCTTGCTGGGCATGCTCAAGCTAGGCCATCCCACCAAGCACTTGGTACAGCACCACGGCAAGCTGGAAGAAGTGCTGACGCCGGCGGATGCCGCGGCTGACGACTGGCTCATCCCGATCCGCCGCACTGTAGCCACAGACGGCGAGGGCTTGCCCGAGCTGCTTGAGGTGATGGGCAAGCACAAGGCACATTTGCAGCACACCGGAGACTGGCAACGCCGCGAGCGTGCCCGCCTGCACACGCAGCTGCAGGACCTGGTGCAGCAAACGCTGATGGCTAACTGGCGCAATACCATTACTGACGAAAAGTACGCTGATGCGCTGGACCAGCTGGTGGCGCGCAAGCTCTCGCCGCGCCAGGCATTGCAAGCCTTGCTCCCCTAGACATTGCAGTTCAATAATTTCACAGTATTATGTGAGCACTATGGACCAGCCTGGCCTGTGCCTGTTTGGAGTGTACGCATGATGTACAGCGCACGCGTACGGTTGCGCAGCCCGGAGCAGGCTGACCTGCCGCTCTTCGTTACCTGGCTCAATGATCCTGAGGTGCGCCGCAACCTGGCCGCCTATTGGCCCATGTCCATGGCGCGTGAGGAGCGTTGGTTCGCCGACCTCGCCAGCCGCCCCGTGGAAGAGCAGCCTTTGGTGATTGAAATACCGCAGGGGCGCGAGTGGGCCGCCATCGGCAATTGCGGATACCATCAAATTGACTGGGTTCATCGCAGCGCCGAGGTAGGGATTATGATTGGCATCAAAGAGTACTGGAATCAAGGCTACGGTACGGAGGCCATGCAGTTGCTACAGCAAATTGGTTTTGAAACCCTCAATCTGCATCGCCTATACCTGCGGGCCTATGAACGTAACCAGGCCGGCATCCGCGCTTATGAAAAGGCAGGCTTCCAGCTTGAGGGCCGCCAACGCCACGCCCACTATGATGAGGGCGTATACTCTGACGTACTGATGATGAGTATCCTTCGCCCCGAATATGATGCCCTGAAAGGCAACTCAAAATGAGCCCCGCCGCACGCAACACAAAGGGCTTGTATGGTGATATCAAGCTGTTCAGTGGCAGCGGCAACCCCGAATTGGCCGAGCAGATCGCTAAGTACCTCAAAGTGCCCTTGAGCGGGCGTGACATCATCGAGTTTTCCAATGAGAACATCATGGTGCGTTTGCACGGCAGCGTGCGCGGCCAGGATGTGTATGTAATCCAATCCACCAGCCGCCCTGTGCAGCGCAATTGGATGGAGCTGCTCATCATGTTGCAGACCCTGCGGCTGGATTCGGCGGCGCGTATCACGGCCGTGATCCCCTACATGAGCTATGCCCGTTCGGACAAGAAGGATCAGCCACGTGTACCCATTGTGGCGCGCCTGATGGCCGATATGGTGCAGATCGCTGGCGCAGACCGCTACATGACGCTGGATTTGCATGCTGGCCAGATCCAGGGCTTCTTCTCCATCCCTGGCGATGTACTCACCGCGTTTCATATTCTGTCCAAGCATGTGGGTGAGCTGTGCAAGACATTGCAGGACCCGGTAGTGGTGAGCACTGACCTTGGCTTTGCCAAGCGTGCCCGCAACTTTGCTGAGCGCATTAACGTGCCGCTGGCGATCATCGAGAAGCGCCGCACCCCGCATGACGCCCGCACCGAAGCGATGAGCGTAGTGGGTGACGTGGTGGATAAAGATGTCATTCTGCTGGATGATGAAGTGGACACTGCAGGCTCAGTGTCGAATGCCATCCAGCTGCTCAAGAAGAAGGGCGCACGCAATGTGTACCTGGTGTTTGTGCATGCCGTGCTGTCTGGCCCGGCGGTAGAACGCCTCGCCGCCCAGCCGCTGGCAGGCATCATCACAACCGACACGGTGCCGATTGCCGAAGAGGACAAGCGCAAGCTGGGCGACAAGCTCACCATCCTCTCGGTGAATGAGCTGTTGGGCGAGGTCATCTCACGTGCCCACCGCGGCGTCAGCGTCGGCCAAATGTTCAATGAGTAGTCTATAGTTGACAGTCAACAGTCAACAGTCGACAGAGAAATCAAGAGTTGAGCTCAACTGCAACAAATCTGTAAACTGCCGACTGTACACTGCAAACTGCCTAATGCCTGAACTCCCTGAAGTTGAAACTGTAGCTCGCTCCCTGGTGAGCGGCCAGGGCCTTGGCCTCGGCGTGGTTGGCCGCCGCTTTGCCGGTGCCAAGGTCAGCTGGGCGCGCAGCATTGCTGCGCCCAGTGTGCGCCGCTTTGCGCAGCAGCTGGCTGGGCGCCAGGTAACCGGAGTGGGGCGGCGCGGCAAATATATTCGTATTGACCTCTCGCAGGGCAGCCTGTTGGTGCACCTGCGCATGAGTGGGGATCTGTTGCTGGGCCGCGGCGCTGCGCCGTTGGGGCGCTTCTCCCGCGTGCAGATGTTTTTTGACGACGATGTGCAACTGAGCTTTGACGATGCACGCAAGTTCGGGCGCATCTGGCTGCTGGACGATGCCGAGGCTGTGCTGGGCAACCTTGGCCCTGAGCCCTTCGATGAGGCGCTGACCCCCGCCGCCTTTCACCGCATGCTGGCCGAGCGCAATCGCCAGCTCAAGCCGCTACTGCTTGATCAGGCTTTTATCGCTGGCCTCGGCAATATCTATGTGGATGAGGCGCTGTGGACGGCGCAGCTGCACCCGCTGCAAGGCAGCCAGAGCGTGGACAAGGCCGCCGCTGGCAAGCTGCTGCGTGCTATCCGCAAAGTGCTGACCGAGGGTATCAAGCGCAACGGCGCCAGCATCGATTGGGTGTACCGTGGGGGCGAGTTTCAGAATTACTTCAAGGCCTACCAGCAGACCGATGAGCCCTGCCCGCGCTGTGGCACACCAATTGTGCGCATGGTAGTGGGGCAGCGCGGCACGCACTACTGCCCTAACTGCCAGCGGCTGTAATCCTAGCCACAGAGGTATTCAAACCCAGATTGCTTCGTGCGCAGCTCCTGGCGGAGCTTGCGCCCCGCAATGACGGTTTATAGGGAGTGTCAGAGCATGTCCCTTGCTTCTTCTTATTGCGAGGATTTAGGTTGCGCGACCGCTTAGCGACATAGCGCTATCTGTCATTGCGAGGACGTGAGGCGGCGTCAGCCGCTGAACGACGTGGCAATCTGGTGTTGAGCCAAGGAATGCAAAACCTAGATTGCTTCGTGCACAGCTCCTGGCGGAGCTTGCGCCTCGCAATGACAGCGACAGGCACTTTAGTTCTTCAAATACGCCTGCAGCACTACGGCATGGTTGTGCACAGTATCGCGCGCCCCGTACAAGAGTGTGAGCGTCTTGTGTTGCTTGGCTAGCGCACGCAATTCGGCCACCGCTGGGTTGCTTTTAAGCTCAGCGCTATACAGTTTGCTAAACTCGTGGAACTTCTTGGGGTCATGCCCGAACCAGCTGCGTAGTTCAGGCGAGGGAGCTATGTCTTTGAGCCATACGTCAAGGGCGGCGGCCTCTTTCTTCAGGCCGCGTGGCCACAGGCGGTCTACTAGCACACGATAGCCATCGGCACCCTCAGCGGGTTCATACACGCGTTTGAGCTTGATGCTCATACCAAGTTCCTACTTGTGCGACGGCTTTATTCATCCTTCTACCTATCAACCGCGACCACCTTCAGCTTGCCGTCGCTATCCTGTGTGAGCTTGCCCACGGGCATGGTGGTGTCATGCTCGAAGACCAGCGTGGCTTGATTGGCCAGCGCCCAGTCCCGCCAATAGCCCTTAGTGCGGATGGTCTCGAGTGGCTCTACATCGTAGGCGGTGACCCAGGCGCGGCGCTCCATGTGCACCGCATAGCTGGTGAGATCGGCCACGTAGAGCAGCGGGTGCGTATCCCCTTCGTAGAGGATGCACTGCATGGCGCGCGTGTGCCCCGGAGTGACCACGCAGCGCACATCCTTGGTCACTTGCGTATCGCCGTGCAGCAGGCGCAGCTTGCCTTGCTCCCAGAGCGGCACGTAGTTCTCGGGCAGGTAGGTGGCGCGGGTGCGCTCATTGGTGTGCATGGCATCGGCAAACTCCAGACGCTGCACCCAGTACTCGGCCTTGGGGAAGGTGGCCACCAGCTCACCCTCGGCGAGGGTGGTGTTGCCGCTGCAATGGTCCCCGTGCAAATGCGTGTCCAGCACGATGTCCACATCCTGCGGGCGGATGCCGTGGGCAGCCAGGTTCTCTAGCATAGTGCCCTGCGGATATTCCAGATTCCACTGGCGCATGCCTTTTTCGTTGAGCTTGTCGCCCAAGCCGGTATCCACTAGGATGGTCTTGCCCTCGGAGATGATCAGCAGGCTGGTGAGGTCCATCGGCACCAGGCCGTGCTCATTGGCCTGCTGTGTGCGGCTCCACAGGGAGCGCGGCACCAGGCCGAACGGGCCGCCGGGGTCTACCCAGACGCGGCCAGTGGGGATGAGATGCCATTCAGATGCCATGCGGCTCCCTTATTTCTTGCGGCGGCGGCGTTTGTTGTTCTTGCTGGCAGTCCCTTCGCTGGCGGTGCTGCTCTGCGCAGCGCTGTCTGCGGCGCCGTTGGCGCCAGCAGTCGGGCTGGCCGCCGCCAGCGGGCTGGTGCTGCGGGCAATGCTCTGCACGGCGGCTGGGCCAACGGTGAACATGCGGTTGACCAGGCTGCTGCGCATATCGGCGAACAGGCTTTGGAACATCTTGTAGGCCTGGGCTTTGTACTCGGTCAGCGGGTCACGCTGTGCGTACGCTTCCAGGCGCACGGAGATGCGCAAAGCCTCCATACGGGTGAGGTAATCGACCCACAGCTCAGAGATCACGCGCAACAACGCCTGGCGGTAGCTTTCGTTGAGGGCGCGGCGGCCGAGTTCGGCTACGGTCTTGACGCGTGCCTCGTCGGGCAGGCTGCTGAGCGGCTGGCTGCCCAGGGCGCGGTAGGCTTCATCGCCCACCGCGGCGCGCACGGATTCGCCGGCCTGCGGGGTGAGCTCCGCCAGCGTGCGGCTGGATACGGCTTCCCAGGCGCCCTCGCCCCACACGGATTCGGTGGCGCGGCGTGCATTCTTGAGATGGCTGAGGATGCGGTCTGCGGCTTGCTGCTCGCTCAGCCCCTCGATAAAGGCGGCGGCGTAGTATGACAGGCTGAGACGGCGGCGGCGCTGGATGACCTGCTGATGGCTGCGTTTGTCAAAGCTGGTGACGCGGCTCTCTGGCATGGCCAGCAGGGCGTTGAGCAGCTTGAGGTCGGTGACTGGGCCATCGCCCAGAATTTGGTCAATCTCGCGGGCGATCTGGCCGTCGCCATCGCCCAGCAAGCGTTGCTGGCGGGCGGCAAACTCGGCGTTGACCGCTTCGGTCAGGCGGGTGGCGATACCGTCCCACTCCAGGCTGGTCAGCTCGGTGGGCTTGAGGCCAAGGTCACTCTCCAGGCGGCGTTCCACGGCGCCGACCACGCGAGTGATAGCCTGCTCCAGCAGGGTGCGGGCCACCTGGTCGAAGACCTGGTCAGCGGCGGCGTCTGGGTTCTCACGCAGCAGCTTTTGCAGCGCGCCGTCCACTTTCACCGGCATCTGCATCAAGCTGGTTAGTTCGGCAGCCAGGTCAGTGGCGCTCTGTTGCTGGCCTTCATCGTTGAGGCGCAGACCTTGCTTGAAGGTGTCGATGCTCTCCTCACGCTCGTCCAGCATTTGGTCCAGGCGAGTCTGGTGGCTCTCCACCAGCCCGGCCAGGCTGCTGAGCAGATGCGCCTGCTCGGCCTGCAGTGCACCGCTGGCCATCTCGCGCAAAGCGGCTTTGGCTTCGCCCACGCTGCTCAGATTCTTGCTCTTGAGCTCATCCAGCAGCAATTGGAAGGTGAAGGAGGGCACAGGCACGCCGTTGATGATCAGCGTGGGCTGAATTTGCTCCAGCCAGGCCAGCAGCTTCCAGGCGCCATCCGTATCCGCCAGGGCGGCAGGTACGCGCAGCGCCACTTCTTCTTCCAGCATCTGCAGCACATCGTCGGTCAGATCGTCCTTGGACATGATGCGGTCACGCTGGACGTACACCGTGGCGCGCTGCGAGTTCAATACATCGTCATATTCCAGCAGGTGCTTGCGGGCGTCAAAGTTGGCGCCTTCCACACGCGTTTGCGATTGCTCAATGATGCGGCTGACCAGGCCGTATTCCAGCGGCAGGGCATCATCCATGCGCATGCGCATCATGGCGGTTTCGACTTGCTGCCCGCCGAAGAGGCGCATCAAGTCATCCTGCAGGGAGAGGTAGAAGCGCGAGGAGCCCGGGTCGCCCTGGCGGGCGGCGCGGCCGCGCAGCTGGTTATCGATGCGGCGGGCGTCATGCCGCTCGCTGCCGATGACGTGCAGGCCGCCCAGGGTCTTGACCTTGGCCATTTCTTCAACGGACTGCAGGAAGTAATCCACCTCGGCCTTGTAGATGCCGAAGTCTTCAGGGTTCATGCCCAGCAGCAGCTTGCGCTGCTCGTCGTAGCTTAGTGCGTAGGCCTGGGCGTGCCCGGCCTTGCGCAACACGCGGTTGACGGCGGAGGTAACCTCTTCGGCAATCTCGCCGCCCAGCTTGATGTCCACGCCACGGCCGGCCATGTTGGTGGCGATGGTGACCGCGCCAAAGGCGCCAGCACCGGCGATGATCTGGCTTTCTTCGGTGTGCTTGCGGGCGTTTAGTACCTGATGAGGCACGCCCCCTTGGATGACGTTGTTCAGGCGCGGCGCATCTTCTGCGCGCAGGCCCAGCAGCTTCAGCAGGGTGGGTAGGTTCTCTTCGCTTTGCAGGTTGAGCTGAATGCCCAGGTCACGTCCAAACTGGCGCAACTGCGGCACGCTGAGCTTCTCCAGCGGTTCGTAGAGGAACTGCACCTCAGGAATGACAAAGCCTTCGTCGGTCTTGTTGTTCTTCTCCAGCCAGATCTGGCGCAGCAGCATGGCCTGCAACAAGCGCTGGATGGGTTCGGCGCGCAAGCGGGTGGAAAGCTGGTCCGAGCGCTCAACCGAAGTGGTGCCTACAAGGATGGGGCGGCCAATGACATGGATGCTAATGATCTCCTGCACGATGGAGCGTAGCTTGGCTTCCTCGGTGCGGTAGACCACATCGGGGTAATCTTTGCGCCGCCACAGGGCCGGAGCCTTGTTGGCATCATCACGGCGGGCAAAGTAGGTGTAGCGGTAACCCTGCTCGTCTTTGGTTTCCACTTCTTCGAGGGCAGAGCCCTTGAGCGAGGCGGCATATTCCACCTGCGGCGGCAGGGCAACCACCTCGAGTTTGTAGATCTTGTTGAACTCCTCCGCCTCGGTGAGCGCCGTACCGGTCATGCCGGCCAGCTTCTTGTACATACGGAAGTAGTTCTGGATGGTGATGGTGGCGTAGGTAACGTTCTCGCTCTCCACCTTCACGCCTTCTTTGGCTTCGGTAGCCTGATGCAAGCCGTCAGACCAGCGGCGGCCCGGCATCAGGCGGCCAGTGTGCTCATCGATGATCACAACCTGGCCGCCTTGCACCAAATAGTCCTTGTTGCGCTTGAAGAGGAACTGGGCACGCATGGCTTGCTCAATGAAGCCCAGCGCGCGCGCTTGTTCCGGCGTCACATCTTCGGGGCGCTCGGGGTCGCTCAGCGGGCTGCCCAGCAGCTGCTCCAGGTGGGCAGTGCCCACTTCGGTCAGGGTAACTGTGCGGTCCTTCTCGTTGATTTCGTAGTCTTCCGGATTCAGGCGTTTGACCACCTGGGCCATCTTGACGTAATGCTCGGCCTCGTCATGCGCCGGGCCAGAGATGATGAGCGGGGTGCGCGCCTCATCGATGAGTACGTTATCCACCTCATCGATGACGGCGTAATTGTGACCACGCTGCACCTTCTCGGCGGCATTCATGCGCATGTTGTCACGCAGGTAATCGAAGCCGAATTCGCTGTTCGTGCCGTAGGTGATGTCGGCTCGGTAGGCCTCGGTGCGCTCCACCTGGCGCAACTGGTGCTGGTCTTCGTGGGTGGATTCTTTTTCAAGGTCCACAATGTAGGCCCAGCGTCCGCTATCGGTGCGTGTGCCCATTTGCAGCACGCCCACGCTGACATCCAGCAGGGTGAAGATGGGCGCCATCCAGCGGGCGTCACGGCGTGCCAGATAGTCGTTGACGGTGATGAGGTGCACGCCATCACCGCTGAGTGCATTTAAATAAAGGGGCAGTGTGGCTACGAGGGTTTTGCCCTCACCGGTGCGCATTTCGGCAATGTGGCCCTGGTGTAGGGCAATGCCGCCCATTAGCTGCACATCGTAGGGGCGCAGGCCCAGAGTGCGCTTGCTGGCCTCGCGCACGGCGGCAAAGGCCTCCGGCAGCAGCTCGTCCAGCGTGCTGCCCGCGGCCAGCCGCTGGCGGAAATCGGCACTTTTGGCTTTCAGCTCGGCTTCAGACAGAGCTTCGTACTGGGGTTCAAGGGCATTAATTTGCTCAACAATCTTGGCGTAACCTTCTACGGCCTGCTTGTTGGGGTCGCCCGCGATCATTTTGGCTAAGTTTCTGAACATAGTGGGGGTTTTACTCCATGAAAATTGATTATAACCCTCGCACCTTTCGGCACGTTGGCCGCCAGAATCTCTATTAGTGCTCTTATGCAGCTGTGGCAGCTAGGTGCAACCTAAAAATCTTCCAGTTTTAAGATAACAGGGGAATATTCCGCTGTGCAGAATGCTAGAATCATTCTGTCGTTAGCGTTGTAGTTGCCTGCCCTTGCAGCATCAAAATACAGATAAAACCAAATGTCCTCCTCCTTCGTCCACCTTCACGTCCATACTGAGTACTCGTTGCTGGACGGGTTCAGCAAGATCCCTAAGCTGCTGGATCGGGCCAAGGAACTGGATATGCCCGCCCTGGCGATCACCGATCACGGTGCGCTGTATGGCGTGATCGACTTCTTTAATACGGCACGTGAGAAAGGTGTGAAGCCGCTCATCGGCATCGAAACCTACCTGGCGCAGCGCACTATGCAGCACCGCGACCCCGAAGAAGACAAGAAGTCCTTTCATATGTTGCTGCTGGCGGAGAACGCCACCGGCTACCAGAATTTATTGAAAATCGCCTCTGCTTCGCAACTGGATGGCTTTTATTACTTCCCGCGTATTGACCGTGAGTTTTTGGCGGCACATTCTGAGGGCATCATCGCCACCTCTGGCTGTCTCTCCGGTGAAGTGCCGCGGGCAATTCAAAAAGAAGACCTCACCGAGGCGCGCGCCAAGCTGGATTGGTACTACGAGGTCTTTGGCCCCGAGCGCTTCTTTTTAGAGCTGCAGCCGCACGACATTCCCGAGCAGCAGCGTGTTAACCGCACCCTGCGCGAACTCAGCTCGCGTTACCAAGGGCGCTTTGTGGCCACTAATGACGTGCACTACGTCAATAAAGAAGATGCACGTCTGCAGGATGTGCTGCTGTGCGTGCAGACCGGCGCCCTGCTGACCGATACACGCCGCATGAAAATGCAGGGCGACTATTACCTGCGCAGCGCCCAGGAAATGGAAACGCTGTTTAGTGAAGTGCCGGATGCGCTCAGCAATACCCTGCTGATTGCCGAACGCTGCAATGTGGATCTCAGCCCCGGCGAGTACCGCATGCCGAAGTTTGATGTGCCGGAGGGCCACAACACCGAGAGCTATCTGCGTGAGTTGTGCGAGCTGGGCCTGCCGCGGCTTTACCCCGGCCGCGAGAAGGCTGAAGATGTACGTGCACGCCTGGAACACGAGCTCTCCACCATCATCAAGATGGGTTTCGCCGCCTACTTCCTCATCGTGTGGGATCTGTGCAAGTTCGCCACCGAGCAGGGCATTTGGTACAACGCTCGCGGCTCGGCGGCCGGCTCCATTGTTGCCTACCTGCTGGGCATCACCCTGGTTGACCCGCTGGCGCACGGGCTGATCTTTGAGCGCTTCCTCAATGTTGACCGTATCAGCATGCCGGATATTGACTTGGACTTCCAGGACGATAAACGCTCGCGCATGCTGGAATACGCCGCCAACCGCTACGGCGATGACCGCGTGGCTGCCATCATCACCTTCAACAAGCTCAAGGCGCGTGCGGCCGTGCGCGATGTGGGCCGCGTGATGAATGTGCCGCTCAGCGATGTGGACCGCATCGCCAAGCTGATCCCTAATATTCCCGGCAAGCCAGTCACGATCACTGAGGCGTTGGAAGAGATCCGTGACCTGCGGACTGAATACAACAGCAATCCTCAGACCAAGGAATTGATCGACACCGCCGTGCAGATGGAAGGCGTCATCCGCGGTGCGGGCACGCACGCCGCCGGTGTGGTGATCGCAGACGATGAGATCGTCAAGTATGTGCCGCTGCACCGTCCCACGGGCAATGCTACTGAAGATACGCCCATCAAGAAGCTGACCCAGTTTGAAATGGCTACGTTGGAATCGCTCGGCCTGCTCAAGGTAGATTTCCTTGGCCTGGCAACACTCACCATCATGCAGCGTGCTTGCGCGCTGATCAAAGAACGGCGTGGCGTAGACCTCAATCTCTACAACATTCCCATTGACGATGCGCAGACCTATGAGCTATTGGGACGCGGCGAAACGACAGGCGTGTTCCAATTTGAAGGCTCGGGTATGCGTCGCTGGATGGTGGCGATGAAGCCCAAGATGCTGGACAACGCCGTGGCCATGGTGGCGCTTTTCCGCCCCGGCCCGATGGACTTCATCCCGACCTATATTGCGCGTATGCACGGCAAAGAAGAGGTCAAGTACGCGCACCCCAAGCTGGAAAGCATCTTTGCCGAGACCTATGGCATTCCGGTGTATCAAGAGCAGCTGATGTTCGCTGTGATGGAGGTGGCGGGCTACACGCCCTCCGAAGCCGATGATCTGCGCAAAGCGATTGCCAAGAAGATCGAATCCAAGCTGCATAAGCACCGCAAGAAATTTGTGGAAGGGGCTGTCAAGCAGGGCATTGCCGAAAAGACCGCCGAAGGCATTTTTGCCGACTGGGAAAACTTTGCCCGTTACGGCTTTAACAAAGCCCACGCCGCCGACTATGGCTTGATCGCCGTACAGACGGCTTATCTCAAGACCCACTATCCCGTTGAATACATGACGGCCTTGCTATCGGTCTCGCAGGGCGATACCGATAAGGTGGCCGCCTATATTACCGATTGCCAGCGCATGGCCATTGATGTGCTGCCGCCGGATATCAACCACAGCGTGTGGGATTTTGCCGCCGAAGATCGCAGTGATGCCCCCAGCGCCATTCGCTTTGGCCTGGGTGCGGTCAAGAACGTGGGCCGTGGCGCCATCGAAGCCATCATCAGTGGCCGCGGCCAGGCCAACGGCCAAGCCAGCGGCCAACAGCCCTTCGATAGTTTGGGGGACCTTGCGCATCGCGTAGACCTGCGCCATGTGGGCAAGCGCCCGCTGGAGAGCTTGGTGAAGGCCGGCGCGCTGGATAGCTTTGGTGACCGTCATGCGCTGTTGGCTGCGGTGGACCAGATCGTGGCCACCAGCGCGGCGCACTTTGCCGCCAAGGAAGCGGGCCAGCTCACTATGTTTGCCGCCGGCAGCGGCCTGGAGCAACCCATCACGCTGATGGCGGTTGGCCATGGCGATGAAGAGTTCGCCCGCCGCGAGCGCCTCAACTGGGAGCGCGAGGTGATCGGCCTGTATGTGTCAGACCATCCCCTCAGCCACATGATGAGCACCATTGCCGAAGTGGTGACGCACAAATCCACTGAGATGGGCGAAGCCCAGCATGAGGAGCGTGTCCGTGTGGCCGGCCAGGTCAAGACCTTCCGCACCCTGCTCACCAAACGCGGCAAGGATATGGCTTTCGTCACTCTGGATGATGGCTTTGGCACGATCGAGCTGGTGTTGTTCCCCGAAACCTGGAAGCGCTTTGCTGGCTTGGTGACGCTGGATAACTTGATATTGGTTGAAGGCAAGATTGACGCCAACAATGCCGAACCCAAGGTGCTGGCAGATAAGCTGGATACCAACTTCAACATTGTCGAGCCGCTGGCCGCGGCGAATGGTGCCGCTGCGTCCGCTCCGCCGCAGCAAAAACCTGTAGCTTCTGCACCAGTTGCAAACGAACGGCTCGCTCCGCAAACTGCAGTGCCCGAACCCGTTGAGCCTGAGATGGAAGCGGCCTTTGCTGCCAGCGATATGCCTGCCGAGCCAGAAACCTTTGCCGATGACTGGTGGGATGTGCAGGCGCAGGACCACGCCCCCATGGCCAGCGTGCCCTTGCAGGCTGAGGATGAACACACCATTGCAATGGACTTGAGCGAGCCGGAGTACATTGCCGAGCTCACTCCTGAACCGCCGCTGGACACAGACCCTGCCACCCCGGCAGCCACCGCCGCCGCCGATGAACTTGGCGCCAGCGTCAGCCCGGTGACCAGCGCTCCGTCTGCCATGCCTGCAGAGGCACCCAAACCGGCGGCAAAATCCAGCCTGCCGCCCATGGCACCCGCCCTGGCGCCCGCACCATTACCCAAGCCGGCCGCCAGTGGTGAGCGCAGCCCGCGCATCGCCACGGCATATCTACGTAGCTTAGGGGATAAACTGCAGGACATGTTGCGTATTAAACGTGTCTATGGGATGGTCACTAGCTATCCGGGCAATGACCGTTTCAACTTCTATGTCTTTGAGGGCCGCAGCAGTTACCTGATTGAGTTCCCCAATGAGACTACTGACCTAAATGATGAGTTGGTTGCGCGCCTGGAAGCCTTGCTTGGCCCCAATAACGTGCGTGTTGAAGATTTGCAGATTCATTGATCGATCAATCAAAACCAATCAACTAAACGGATTAACAGATTAGCGGATTGGTTTTACAATCCTCAAGTTCTTATGTCACAGATCAAACGCATCGCTGTACTAACTTCCGGCGGGGATGCCCCCGGCATGAATACGTGCATCCGCGCCGTGGTGCGCACCGCCCTGTATAACGGGTGCGATGTTTTCGGCATCCGTGATGGCTACGAAGGCTTGCTGCGCAACGACATGGCGCTGCTGGAAGCGCGCGAGGTCGGTGGCATCATCCAGCGCGGTGGCACGATCCTGGGCACCGCTCGCAGCGATGAGTTCCGCACCGAAGCTGGCCAGGCCAAGGGCATGCAGATCCTGAAATCGCATAACATTGATGCGCTGGTGGTGATTGGCGGCGATGGCTCGATGCGTGGTGCGCGTGCCTTGGTGAAGCAAGGGTTGCCCGTGGTGGGCGTGCCTGCCACGATCGACAACGATATGTGGGGCACCAACATGGCCATCGGCGTCGACACGGCGCTCAACACCATCAGCGACGCCATCGATAAGCTGCGCGATACCGCTTCTTCGCACCGCCGCGCCTTCCTCATCGAAACGATGGGGCGCAACTGCGGCTACCTGGCCGTGATGGCCGGTGTGATCGGCGGCGCTGAGGTGGTGCTGATTCCTGAGGCGCCCGTCACCATCGAAGAAGTGGCCGCCAAGGTGGAAGACGCCTACAAGCGCGGTAAGACGCACTCGATTGTCATCGTCTCCGAAGGCGCCAACGTGCTGACGACTGAGTTGGCCAGCGCCCTGGAGCAGATGGATGTAGGCTTCAGCACGCGCATCACCATTCTCGGGCACATTCAGCGTGGCGGGCGGCCCACCGCCTTTGACCGCCTGCTGGCCAGCCGCATGGGCGTTACAGCCGTCGATGCGCTGCTCGCCGGCCAGACGGATGTGATGATGGGCCTACGCGGCCGCGAGGTCGAACCCGTGCCCCTCGCCGATGTGGTCAGCAAGCAGCGCGAAGCCAATCTCGACTATTACGAGATGGCGAAGATGCTTGCCTTTTAGACAGAACGAGAAAGCATCGTTCTGTCTAAAGGCTGGAGTTCGCAAAAGCAGCGAACTCCACGCTCTGACCTTCATTCCGAGACCTGCTAAGTGCATGTCATTGCGAGGAATGCCGAACATTGCATGTTCATGCAATGTTCGGCTGACGAAGCAATCTGGTCCTAGTGTGTGTCCTGAGCGTAGCGAGGACCCTCGTTGCCTCAATTCCAAGCACCACGAGTTCTTGAATTCTCCCTTCCACTACGATACTATTCACGCACTTTTAGTGAGAGGAAATTGCAAAAAATGTCCAACAACCAAATCGATCTCGGCCCTCTGTTCTCACAGGTTGTCAAAACCCTCGCTCAGCAGCAGAGCCAGCTCAACAAAGCAGATACGCAGAACCACGACCATGGCGACAACATGGTGCAGGTTTTCAAGACCATCACCGAAGCCATTGAGCAGAAGCAGGGCAGCTCACAGATCAGCCAGCTGGGCTATGCTGCCGAGTTGCTGGCCCAGCAGAACAGCGGCTCCGCCCAGTTGTATGCCAAGGGCCTGCAGCAGGCCGCCCAGCAGTTCCAGGGTGGCCAGATCGACACCAGCAACATCCTGCAGCTGATTCAGCTGCTGATGGGCGGCGGCCAGGCTGCGCCGTCTGCCGCGCCCTCCGGCGCAGGCGCCTTGGGCACCCTGCTGACGCAGCTCGCCGGCGGTCAGTCTGCTTCCAGCGCCGATGACGACAAGATCAATATGCAAGACATCATCAACGCCGGCCTCACCTACATGAACGCCAAGAATGCAGGCGCTAGTACCGGCGAGGCGCTTATCAAGGCCCTCGTTGCCGACAGCGCCATGGCGCCCACGCCGCACCGCGCCCAATCCAGCGAGCTGGTGCTCAAGACTCTGCTGGATGTGGTGGGCCGGATGGGCGGCAAGTAGCCTTTAGTCTCCAGTACGCAAATCAAAAGCGCAGCGGATTCCCGCTGCGCTTTTTGATATAACTTGATTTCAGCTAAATCTCCGTCGATTCTTCGTACACCCCGAACTCCACTTTCATCAGGCTCATGATCTCGCCAAGCGTTGCGTAGGCGCGCACCGCATCCAGCAGGTAGGGCATCGTGTTCTCGGTACCCTGGCAGGCGATGCGCAGGCGGTCCAGCACCTGGCCCAGCGCGCCCGGGTCACGCTCGGCGCGCAGTTTGCGCAGGCGCTCCAGCTGGCGGCGCTCGCCTTCTGGGTCCATTTGCAGGATGGGGATGTTGTAGCCGCCTTGGTCTGCGTAGGCGTTCACGCCCACGATCAGGCGCTCGTTGGAATCGATCTCACGCTGGTACTGGTAGGCCGCCTCGGCGATCTCGCTTTGGAAGAA
Organism: uncultured Anaerolineaceae bacterium; assembly: GCA_964623375.1. Taxonomy (GTDB): domain Bacteria; phylum Chloroflexota; class Anaerolineae; order Anaerolineales; family UBA11579; genus JAMCZK01. The sequence goes on along the minus strand of CAZUTS010000015.1, from coordinate 13,186 downwards.
GCCGCGCTCGATGGCGGGCAGCACTCCGCCCAGGTCTTCGATCTGGCGGAAGTAGTCCAGCGCTTGCTGCTCCATGCGGTCGGTCATCGCCTCCACAAAGAAGCTGCCGCCCAGCGGGTCAACCGTATTCGTCACGCCGCTTTCTTCAGCAATTATCTGCTGCGTGCGCAGCGCCACCTTCACGGCGTGTTCGCTGGGCAGTGCCAGCGCCTCGTCCATGCTGTTGGTGTGCAGGCTCTGCGTGCCGCCCAACACGGCGGCCAGCGCCTGGATGGCCACGCGCACCACGTTGTTCTCGGGCTGCTGCGCGGTCAGCGATACGCCCGCCGTCTGGGTGTGGAAGCGCATCAGCCAGCTGCGCGGATTCTTGGCGCCGAAGGTCTCGCGCATTTCGCGCGCCCAAATGCGGCGAGCGGCGCGGTACTTGGCAATCTCTTCGAAGAAATCATTGTGCGCGTTGAAGAAGAAGCTCAGGCGCGGCGCAAAATCGTCAATGTCCAGCCCGCGGACGATACCCCAGCGCACGTACTCGAGGCCATCGGCCAGCGTAAAGGCCAGCTCCTGCGCCGCCGTGCTGCCCGCCTCGCGGATGTGGTAACCCGAGATGCTGATCGGGTTCCACTGCGGCAAATGCTGCGCGGCGTATTCCACTGTATCGGTCACCAGGCGCATCGAAGGCTCAGGGGGGAAGATGTACTCCTTCTGGGCGATGTACTCTTTCAGAATGTCGTTCTGCAGCGTGCCGCGCAGCTGGTCCGGCCGCACGCCTTGCTTCTCCGCCGCGGCGATGTACATCGCCCAGATGATGGAGGCCGGCGAATTGATCGTCATGCTTGTCGAAACCTTGTCCAGCGGAATTCCGTCGAACAGGATTTCCATATCTTTGAGGGAGGATACCGCCACGCCGCACACGCCGAATTCGCCTTCGGCCTCAGGTTGGTCGGTGTCGTAGCCCATCAGCGTGGCCAGGTCAAACGCAGTAGAGAGGCCGGTCTGGCCTTGCTCCAGCAGGTACTTGAAACGCTTGTTGGTCTCTTCGGCCGAGCCAAAGCCGGCGAACATGCGCATCGTCCACAGCTTGCTGCGGTGCAGGGTGGGGTGCACGCCGCGCGTGAAGGGATACTCGCCCGGCATGCCCATATCTTTCTCGTAATCGATGTGGGCTACATCTAATGGGGTGTATATGCGGTTGATGGGTTCAGAGGAGGTGGTGAGAAACTGCTTTTTGCGCTCAGGTAAGCGGCTGCTGCCTTGTTGCAGGGTATTGTCTTCCCAATTGTCTACCTGGTCACGAAGTTGCTTAAGCTTTTCGGGATCGTACATCCAGCAGCCTCCTAAGGCGAATACGGAAATTATAGCGTACCCACTCACTGGCACCTCGCACGGTAAGATTAGGGTATGAGCCTCTTTTGGAGCACCTTCGTAACGGTCGGTATCTGCCTGCTACCTTTGGTCACCTTATGGTGGCTGCTCAGTCTGCGGCTGCAAAACTCCAGCATCGTAGACATCTTCTGGGGCAGCGGCTTCGTCACGGCCGCTTGGCTATATGTTGCCCTAACGCCCGGCGAAGGGTTGCCTGCTCGCCGTGTCCTGCTGCTGGCACTGGTGATGATATGGGGTTTACGGCTCACGCTGCACATCGCCCGCCGCAACTACGGCAAAGGTGAAGACTTCCGCTATCAGCAGATGCGCCAGCAAGCTGGGGCCAGCTGGTGGTGGGTGAGTTTGTTTAAGGTGTTCGTATTGCAAGGTGTGCTGATGTGGCTGATCAGCTTGCCGCTGCTGGCCGCTGTGCTTGGCACGCGCCCGTTGGGCTGGCTGGATGTGCTGGCCGCCGCGCTGTGGTTGCTGGGCTTCTACTTCGAAGCCGTGGGCGATCTGCAGCTGGAGCGCTTCAAAGCCGACCCAGCCAACAAAGGCAAAGTGTTGGATAGCGGTCTGTGGAGTTTGACGCGCCACCCCAATTACTTTGGCGATGCGGTGCAGTGGTGGGCGTTCTGGTTGCTGGCTGCAGCCGGCGGCTTGGCTCTCGGCCTTAGCTTGCTCAGCCCCTTGGTGATGACCTGGCTGCTGCGCTACGTCTCCGGCGTAGACCTGCTCGACCGTGCGCTGGCTGCCCGCAAGCCTGGATATGCCGCCTACATGAAGCGCACCCCCGCCTTCATCCCCTGGCCGCAGAAGAGTAAGAAGATTAGCTAATTAACTGGTAAAATCTCGCCCTGTGTGGGTGTTGCGTCACTCAGCGTTAGCTGAGTAGCAACCCCAACAGCAAGTGCGCAGCACTTGCGACGCCCTCATCGTCTAGTGGCCTAGGACGTGGCCCTCTCAAGGCCAAAACCGGGGTTCGACTCCCCGTGGGGGCACCTTACAAGACCCATCACGAACCGTTGATGGGGAATGATGGCCCCGTTTTGAAGAGAAAAGGGGCCAGTATTTTTCATTTCCTCGTTGTTTCCTTGCCAAACAACTATCTGTCCTCGCGACAGCAACCTTTTAGGCCAGATACGAAGCACAATGTCGCCATCAAACAATGTTGGTTGCATGCTATACCCAGCTACTCTTGTGGTGAAGAGAAGCATTCACACCAAAGCTACTGTAAGCCAAATTCCAACCCCGAGTAATAAAACTCCAGGCCAACTTATTTATCCGCCTCGACATATTGCCTACTCATGTCTCAAGGCTTCTGCTGGGGAAATGCGTGACGCTAAAACAGCAGGGATTACAGATGCCGCCATTCCCACAATCGATGGCAGCAACACACCAAACAGCATCGCTAATAGAAGGCTGGTCGAAGGCCTTGAATATGTCATGGAGTAGACTAGCCCTCCCAGCAGCGCTCCTATGACTCCCCCAAGAAACCCTAGCATCGCTCCTTGTGCGAAGAAGAGTTGCGCCACTCGTTTTGTATGCCACCCAAAAGTCTTGAGCAGAGCAATCTCTCCCCTTTGAGAAAGCACACTTCCAAGTAGGCTATTCGTTGTAGACAGACTGGCCAAGATAAAGCCCACGGCCACAATGACAAAGTGATAGTCCTCTATGCTCACTATTAGAAACTCACCCAACAATGTTCCGCTCAATACTCTTTGCTGCTCTGTGACTGTTGCCCAAAGCACAACAAATAATGCAGCCGAAAGGGTTACTGCCGTAACTGTCAACCATGTTCGGAGTGGACGCCGTCGTAATTCTTCTCGGGCATAAGCCCATAGGCTGAAATTTCGTCGTCTCCTTGTGCCCCCTGCAACTACACCACCATGTTGGATTCTTTGAGCTGGGGAACCCCGGACTGAAAGCAGAGCTGGCCAGACAGCTCCCAGCAGAGCAATTAAGGGAATCGTGAAGAGTGTCAGACCGATAATGGGCAGGTCAATCTTCGTCCAGCCAAAGATGTTGATTATGGCCAGGGCCAAGGTGATGCCCAGGGCAGTTGCTGCAAGGCTGATAACAGCGACTTCACGCAGTAGAAAGCGGAGCAGGGTGCCAGACCGCCAGCCAAGAGCTTTCTGCAATCCTATCAAGCCTTCATTGGCAGCGATCTCGTTAGATGCCAAATCGAATACAAACACTAGAGCCGTCACAAGCATTGAGGTGATTAGTAAGACGGTTCCGGAACTTATGCCCTGGCGATAGGATAGATTCACTCCCTTTTGTATCCATTGCTCTTCTACATACCCAACGCCAGGAACATGCACCAGTACCCGAGTGGGTGACGAGCCAACCATGATGTCGACCTCCAGCCCGGTTTGCTCAGCAATCTCTATTGCGATTGCTTCGATTTTCCGCTGGCTGGCCGGGCTCAAATCGTCAACGCCCTCTATACGCACTCTGATGGCGCTAATTGCAGTATCTCCGCGCGCCTCCACCACTGCATCAAGAGTAGTGAGCAGTAACGGGGGACTCTGAATGTACCCTCCAGGATCCAATGTAGGGGAAAGCTCAACGGGTGGTTCAATCGCATTGCCATCTTCGTCAAACACTAAAAACGCTGTCGGTGGAAGATAGGTTTCTAGCGGGACACGGGTGACGTCATCGGGCTGTGGAAGGTTTTCAATGTCAAACACCCCCTTTGGATCCCACAATAATAGATTATTGAGGACATCCCCGGTTCGAAGTTCACGATATTGTAGAAGTGTAGCACCCTGAGTGTCTTCCGGTATTTCAATGCTCAATGCCATGCCTTCATAGCCTAATGGAGGTTCAATCACTGCATACTCAATCGGGCTGGGTGCACTTGAAAGTTCGTTGGCACCCAAAACCACGGTTGCCTGGTTATTAAACGGGGTGGTTATTCCAAAAAACTGCGGGGCAATGTTTGCCAACAGGTTTGAATATACATCTGCTCCACCGGTTGTGAGGGTCGCTATGGTCTCGCGGGGAAGGGTGTCGAGAAATTGCCTTCCGCCACTCTGTGCAATATTTTCGAGATCGGCTTGTTCGGCAGGCAAACTTACTCGCTCAAGAGCTATTTGGAATTCCAGGTTAATATATTGTTGCGCGTTTATCAGAACAGGAAAATTTATCGTGCTGGGTAATTGAGAGCCACCTAGCAAAAACATTTGCGCTTCGAGAGACTCGTTATCTTGAAGATATGCCCCTGTCGTTATAGTTTGATCCAGGCCGATCAAAGACGCCTCTTCGGAGGGTAATATGCCTGCCACCAAGAAGGGAAAGTCAATCCTGCCATTAACCCCCTCCCAAGACGGGTTGACATTTATCCCGTCTTGTTGAAACGAATCTTCTTGGGCAAGTTGAACGCTATCTCGGATCAAGAAATAAGGAACTAGGGAGGGATTTTCATAGCTGTATTCATTAAACCCATCGGTTACTGTGACAATCTGCCTTAGGTAATAAAGTCCAGGCTCAGAAGGCAGTTCTATTTCTTCGCCTCCGGCTCCACCGTTAATGTAGCCCAAAATAGCAATCGGAGCGGCAACTTCTATTCCTGGTAGCTTCTTTATCAATTCAAACTGTTCAAGGCTGATTCCGCCGTCAATACCCGAAAGGAAATTTGCTTGAACAAGACCGGTTTGTTCCTCAACGCTGCCTCTTGACCCGGCAGGGCGAACCAAAATATCGTAGGAAGTTCGCCATAGTTGGTCTAGATTCCTATTTGCGGAAATGAGAGTGGTTTGTGCTGCCGAAAATATTAGTAGACCACTTGTTGCTAGTAACAAAAAGCCAATAAAGAGCATAGCTGCTCGGGCGGAATTGAAAAAGAGGAAAGTCTTTTTCACTCAGAGCCATCCTTACTGAGAAATTGTGCTGTGAATGCAAAGTTGGCCGAAGTCGCATGGCTGTTGCGATACTTTGCCGAAGCAATTACAGCTATTGTTCAGCTGTCGGTCAAATCCACTTTTAAGTGCAAATGAATAGACGCTGTACGTAATGGTTGCTGTGGCCAAAGCTGAGAGCAGGAATTTTCCGCCCAGAATTAAGGCTAGGACAATAAGCCCCTCTATAACAATTAGCGTGTAAGCAACGAAAGAATTGATGCGGTCAGGAAAGAGCTTGAAGCTGGCGACTGTATTTCTAAATAATGCGGGGGAGCGGAGTTTGCTGCTGAGTGACAGAGCAAATACAAGGAGCGCGAAAAAACGCGAAAAGTAAAGGGTGACTTCAAATAGCTCAATCGACATTAGTGCCTGCAATCTGAATTTGTCCATCTTGCAAGAAGATAGTGCGGTCTGTCCTTGAAGCAATCTTTAAATCATGCGTTACTGTGACTATAGTTTTGCCCTGAGATTGATTAAGTTCTCTCAGCAGCCCAAGAACTTCTTCTCCGTTTTTTGAGTCGAGATTTCCGGTAGGTTCATCGGCGAGAATAAGAGCCGGGTCATTAATCAAAGCCCGGGCTATGGCAACTCTTTGCCTCTCGCCTCCCGACAACTGCCCTGGAAGATGATTGAGCCGCGAACCAAGTCCCACCCTTTTTAACAACGAGGTCGCCCGATCTGCAAGTTCTTTCCTTTTTGCACCCATATAAGGCATTGGTGGGAGCATGACATTTTCTAGAGCAGTTAATGTTGGAACCAGGTTGAAAAGCTGAAAAACAAAGCCTATATTCTTTCTTCTAAAGTCGGAGAGTTTATCGCCGCCCATTTCCAAAACATTTTCTCCAACTATCGTTAGTGATCCGGAGCTAGGGAAATCCAAAGTCCCCATAATATTTAGCAAAGTAGTTTTTCCCGACCCGGATGGGCCGGTAATACTTATAAATTCCCCCTCATTCACAGAAAAAGAAATAGCAGAAAGTACATTGGTTGTTGTGCCGTTCTTGTATTGTTTGCTTATAGCCGTTGCTTGTAGAATAGGAGTTGAATTCAAACCAACCCTCCCCAGCTTTCTTTGGTTGGAAAGCTAAAATTTGCAATAACCCAATCTCAGGGTACTGTTGTGTTAGCAAGGAGTCAATAGACTTTCATTTACCTCTAGGTTTTGTTTTTTTTGATTGAGAGCGCCCTTGTCGAGGCTGGATATGTATCTGTGCAAGCTGACTTAATTAGGATATATAGCTAGTCATCCCAGTAGTTTATCCAATTGTGAGCAGGTCAAAGATTAGGCCGGAGAAGTTAGAGGCTCTTCGGGCGCGATCATCACACCTAACCAGTCCAGATCGATGAGCCTGCCTTCCGCGAAGGAGTGCCACTGCGCTGCTCTGATTAGGATAGCTATCTTCAGTGGGCCGTGGAGTGTTTCCTGCTTTCATCGGCGTGTGTGACATTCGCTCGCCGCTGGTACCCACGCAGGAGGATATGGAAGACCTGATGCGCAAAGCCTTGGGCATGCTACAGCCCAGCAGCTGTGGGTCAACCCAGATTGTGGCTTGAAAACGCGCGGCTGGAAGGAGGTTGAGCCGTCGCTGCGGCGTATCGTGCAAGCCGCTGAGACTTTGCGGAAGGGTGTGTGAAAACAAAAAAAGACCGCTGCGAAAGCAGCGGTCTTTTTTTGTTTAGCGTTTATCCGCCAACATTGTGGTTGCCAGCCCGCGGCCGGCATCCGTGAGGTGCAGGCTGCCGTTTTCCAGGCGCACCAGGCCGCGCTCATCGGCGCGCTGCACCACGCCGCGGGCGAAGGCAGGCTCCCAGCGCAAATGGTCGTGCAGGTGGTCGAGACGGTTTTCTACCTCAGCCTCGGGCGTGCCTTCGTGATGCAGTAGGTGGATGGTGAGCATCGTCTGCGCAAACTCCCAGCGTTGGCGGGTGCGCCGGGCGGCGCTGGCCAGCAGGCCGCGCTGCGGAGCAAAGAGCAGGCACAAGGCAAACAGCACGCCGATGATGGTGGCCATCGAGCCGGCGATGTTGGCATCCATCACATGAGCCATCCAATATCCGCCCACAGCACCCAGCGCACCCAGACCTACAGCGTACAACAGCATACGCTCCAGTTTGTCGGTGAGCAGGTAGGCGGCCGCGGCGGGCGCCACCATGAAAGCCACCACCAGGATTGAGCCTACCGCATCGAAGGCGCCCACGGCGGTGATGGAGACCAGCCCCATCAGCCCATAGTGAATGAGGGCGGGCGAGAAGCCCAGCGCCGCGGCCAAGCCAGCATCGAAGGTGGCCAGCTTGAGCTCCTTGTAGAAGGCCAGGATGAAGACCAGATTTATCAGCGCGATAGCACCCATCACCACCAGTGAGCGCGGCAGCAAAGTGCCGAACAGCATCAGGCGGTCAAACGGGGCGAAGGCCAGTTCACCTAACAGCACTGCATCAGTGTCGAGGTGCACGCCGCGGGCAAAGCGTGAGATGAGGATGACGGCAATGCTGAACAGCGCCGGGAACACCAGGCCAATGGCGGCGTCATGCTTGACCAGCTTGGTGCGGTTGAGCAGCTCAGTGAGGCTGACGGTGATCAGGCCCATAGCCGCCGCGCCAAAGATCAGCCACGGCGATTCAAGGTCGCCGGTGACGAGGAAGCCCAGCACGATGCCCAGCAGCACTGTGTGGCTGATGGCATCGCTCATCATGGCCATGCCGCGCAGCACCAGGAATACGCCGGGCAGGGCGCAAGCCGCTGCCACCACGATGCCGATCAGTTGAATTTCGATCTGTGCGCTACTCATGGTCAGCATCCTTTACGGGCTGCAGGCGCGCTTGTGCGCTGCGCACACCCTCGGCGGTCAGGCTCCATTTTTTGTCAGAGTGTGGCACAGCCAGCCCGCGGCGTTGCAGCTCTTCCAGCGAGCGGTGCACATTGCCGGCGCCACTCACGGCTTCGAGCGCGGTCACGGCGTGCGGGTGGGTGGGGTCCGCGTGTTGCGAGCTCATCAGATAGATGTTCTCCAGCACGGCCTCGGTGCGCAGGCGGTTGCGGTTGCGCCATTGGCGCAGCCAGTTCCACACCAGACCGCGGTTGGGCGCAAATAGCAGCGAAATCAGGACGATGAGGCTGATGCACAGCACGATGACCGGCCCGGTGGAGAGGCCGCTGCCCAGGCTGCTCACCAGCGCGCCGGCCACACCGGCTAGCGCGCCGAAGAGGGCGGAGAGCAGGGTCATGCGGCCGAGCTTGTCGGTCCATTGGCGCGCCGCCGCCCCGGGGGCCACCAGCATGGCGCTCATCAGCACCACGCCCACGGCTTGCAGGCCAATCACTACGGCGACTACCAGCAGGGTGGTGAGCAAAATGTCTATGCCGCGCATGGGCAAGCCCAGGCTGGAGCCAAACTCGCGGTCAAAGCTGAGGAGTTTGAATTCCTTCCAAAAGACCAGCACCAACAGCAGCGCCAGGCCGCCAAAGATTGCCATGGTCTGCACATCCCGCGTGAGTAGCGTGGCCGCCTGGCCGAAGAGGAAGGTGTTGAGCCCGGCCTGGCGTGCATCCGGATTGCGCTGCAAAAACGTAAGCAGCAGCAGGCCGAAGCCAAAGAACACCGAGAGCACAATGCCCAGCACACTGTCTTCCTTCAAGCGGGTACGCGAAGTGACGTTGAGCAGCACAAGGATGGCCAGCACGCCGGCAACGCCCGCGCCTAGCATCAGCACCGCCGGGGATTTGCTGCCAGTGAGCATGTAGGCGATGGCTACGCCGGGCAGCGCGGCGTGCGAGAGCGCGTCGCCCAGCAGGCTTTGCTTGCGCAGCACCGCAAAGCTGCCCAACACGCCGCTGACCACACCCAGGATAGCCGTACCGCTGGCCACGGTGCGGATGGTGTGGTCGGTCAGCAGACTGGTGAGAAGTTCAAGCAGCGTCATGGCTTCTTGTTGAGAAAGCCCACGCGGCCGCCGTAGGCCGCACGCAAGTTCTCATCCGTAAAGACTTCAGTTACTGGCCCGCTGGCGATGCGGCGCACATTCAGCAGCATCACCCAGTCAAAGTACTCGGGCACAGTTTGCAAGTCGTGATGCACGGCCAGCACAGTTTTGCCTTCAGCGCGCAGATCTTTGAGGATGTCTACGATGGCGCGTTCGGTGGTGGCGTCTACGCCCTGGAACGGCTCATCCATAAAATACACCTGGGCATCTTGCATCAGCGCCCGCGCCAGGAAGGTGCGTTGCTGTTGCCCGCCGGAAAGCTGGCTGATCTGGCGGCCAGCGTAATCAGCCATGCCCACTTTTTCCAAGGCTTGTTCGGCGGCGCGGCGATCGACTGCGCCGGGGCGGCGCATCCACCCCAGCTTGCCGTAGTTGCCCATCATGACCACATCCAGCACGCTGGTGGGAAAGTCCCAATCCACGCTGCCGCGTTGCGGCACGTAGCCCACCAGGCTGCGTTGCTCGTGATAGGGCTTGCCGAAAATAGAGACGTGTCCCGCGGCGGGGGTGAGCAGGCCGAGGATAGCTTTCAGCATGGTGGTCTTGCCGGCGCCATTGGGGCCAACGATGGCCATAAGAACGCCCTGTGGGACGTCTAGATCGACGTCCCACAGAACCGGCTTCTCTTGGTAGGCGACGGTGAGGTCGGCTACTTGAACAGCAGGAGTTTGTTTATCCATATGCGCCTCATTACTCGCCGAGCAATGCGCCGACGATGGTATCGATATTATGGCGCACCATGCCGAGGTACGTACCCTCAGCCGTTGCCGGGTCACCCATGGCGTCTGAAAACAATTGCCCGCCGATGGCTACTTCGTGGCCTTGGGCATGCACAGCTTCCTGCAGGGCCTCTACTGTGCGCACAGGCACGGAGGACTCGATGAATACCGCGGGGATCTGGCGCTCCACGATCGTGTTGGCCAACTGCTGCACGTCTGAGGTGCTGGCTTCTGATTGCGTGCTGATGCCCTGCAGACCCATTACCTCAAAGCCATAGGCCCGGCCAAAGTAATTGAAGGCATCATGTGCAGTGATCAGCACGCGCTCATCAGCGCTCAGGCGCTCGGCCTCGCTGTGCACATGGGCATCCAGTATGTCCAACTCGGCCAGGTAGGCGGCGGCGTTGGCTTCAAAGGCGGCGGCGTTGGCGGGGTCAGCAGCCACCAGCGTGTCGCGCACGGTCTCGACCACATAGCGCCACAGTTGCACATCGAACCACACATGCGGGTCGTGCTCATCAGGGTAAATGGGGGAGGCCAGCAGACGGTCTACCGGAATGCTCTCAGCCACCGGGATAACCGTCTTGTACTCACTGATCTGCTCCAGAATGTCATCCATCTGCGCCTCGAGGAACAGGCCGTTGTACAGAATCACGTCTGCGTCTTGCAAGGTGGTGACATCGCCTTCGGAGGCAACGTAGAGGTGAGGGTCAACGCCTGGGCCCATCAGCGGGGTGACCTCGATCAGGTCACCGCCGATGTTGCGAGCCGCATCGGCAATTTGGCCGATGGTGGTGACGACCTGCAGTTTGCCTGAGTCGGCTTCTTGTGGGGCACAAGCGCTCAGTGTGATTACTAGCACGCTGAGCGAGAGAAGGGTTTTTGTAATGCGATTCACTTGTGAAACACCTCGCTTATATTTAGGTATGCCTAAATATAAGCCAAAGAATAGCTAAATGTCAAGAGTGAGAATTGTTGAGCGGTATTGACAGAGCTTCAAAAACCGCTTTAGAATGGGAACGCTCCCAATAACTAACGCAATAGAGACGCGAATTTTCCTTGCTGATTTGTCTTAAAAGTTGGGAACGCTCTCAGAAAGGCGCAGCTTTGAGCACAATTGAGGAAATTGCCAAGCAAGCCGGGGTTTCACGCTCGACGGTGTCTCGGGTCATCAACAATGATCCGAACGTGAACGAGCTGACGCGTGAGCGTGTATTAGAGGTTGTCAGCTCCAACAACTTTGTTCCCAATCGCGCTGCCCGCAAACTGGCCGGGGGACGCACAGGGGTGATTGGTCTGGTAATTCCTATTGGTGTCTCCCGCCTATTTGTAGAGCCCTTTTTCCCCATCCTCATTCAAAGTGTCACCAATCGCTGTAATCACCTCAACCGCTCAGTCATGTTCTGGCTGGGCGAGCCGGAGTATGAGCGCAGAAGTATTAGTCAGATTCTAAGCAATGACCTTCTTGACGGGGTCATTGTTTCGTCTCTGGAGGATAAGGATCCGATTGTGGCAGCGTTGCACCAATCGCAGATTCCTTTTGTGCTCATTGGCCGTTACCGTGACAACCTGCCGGTCAGTTTTGTAGATATTGACAATGAGAAATGCACCCAAACTGCGGTGAACTATCTCATTGAGAGCGGGCGCAAGCGCATCGCTACGATTACTGGGGTTGAAGGCATGGTGAGCCGCGAGCGCCTGGAGGCCTACCGCAAGACCCTGGCCCAGGCTGGCTTGGCGGTGGACGAGAACCTGATCGCGGAAGGCGGCTTTGTAGAAGAGGGCGGGTATGACGCCATGGCCAAGCTGCTGCCGCATAAGCCGGATGCCGTGTTTGCCATCAATGATGCCATGGCGGTAGGCGCCATCCGCTATCTGCGTGAGCAAGGCCTGCGCGTGCCGGAAGATGTGGCCGTGGTGGGCTTTGACGATGCCCCCATTGCCGCCAGCTATAAACCGGCCCTCACCACCATTGCTCAGCCCATTGCTGAGCTTGGCCGCCAGGCGGTGGATATGCTGGTGCAGCAGATTGACCAGCAGCCCGAGGAGCCTCTGACCCAGGTGCTCACTTCAGAATTAATCATCCGGGAATCGGCGTAACCATGCAGCCGATTTTTATTTCCAACTGTGTTCACTTAGCTCGCGATGGAGGAGGTGGTTGCCCTATCTGACGGAAGCATGAGTCCGAGAATTCTTGCAGTTGCTTATTCAATCTATAAAGAGGAGAAGTGTACATGAAGAAGCATTTGCTTTTCGTGCTGTCGCTACTGGTGGTGGCCTCGTTTGTTTTGGCTGCTTGTGGCGGTGGTGCAGCTGCCACCCCCGCCCCGGCTGAAACCGCCGCTGAGGATGACGGTGGCGTAATGGTGGAGGCAGATACCGCCGACACCGAACGTGTCCAGATCTACTGGTACATCGGTTTGGGCGCTGGCGCCCAGCCGCAACAGATCCCACTGCAGCGCGAGTTTGTGGAGAAGTTCAACGACTCCCAGGACCGCATTCAGCTGATCATGATTGTGGTGGACAACAAGTTTGCGCGTGACAATCTGACCGCTCAGATCGCGGCCGGTAACGCTCCGGACATCGTTGGCCCCGTGGGTACCGAAGGCCGTGGTTTCTTCCCCGGCGCGTTCCTGGACCTGCAGCCCCTGGTGGACCAGTTTGCTTATGACACCAGCGACATCGACCCTGCCTTCCTGGAGTTCTACAAGGACCAGGGCGAGCTGATCGGTCTGCCCTTCGCCATCTTCCCGTCGGCTGTGTTCTACAACCGCGCCCTGTTTGACGAAGCTGGCCTGGCCTACCCCCCGCACGAGGTTGGTGAGTCCTACGTGTTGGACGGTCAAGAAGTGGAATGGAGCTTCGACACTCTGGCTGAAGTTGCCCGCCGTCTGACGGTGGATGCCAACGGTAACGATGCCACCAGCCCTGACTTTGACAAGAGCAACATCGTTCAGTACGGTTTTGACTTCCAGTGGACGAAGGACAGCCCCCGCTGGTTCAGCGCCTACTTTGAGCCGTTCTATCCCGTGGCTGATGACGGCACCGCTGTGCTCTCTGAGGGCCAGGTCGACTCCATCAACTGGTACTACGATGCCATGTGGGGCGATCAGCCCTTCCTGCCCACCCAGGCCGCGATGGACAGCGACCTGATCAGTGGCAACTCCTTCAGCTCCGGCAAGGTTGCCATGGGTCTTACCCACTTGTGGTACACCT
>CAZUTS010000014.1:0-32725 GCA_964623375.1 uncultured Anaerolineaceae bacterium | reverse complement strand
TCGATCTGATAGATGGAGGCGTCTGTGCTATACAAACGGCGGTTGGTAGCATCCAGCCGCAATTCACTGACAGTGCGCTTACGCACCTCAGCGGCAAAATCCTTCAACAGTTCTGGGGCCATTACTCCGCCTTTGATGCAGATGCGGCAGCCTTGCGGCCACCCTTTGTATATTCGCTGTAGCGCGCCAGCAAACGCCCGGGCAAGCGGCCACGCAGCTTGACGCCGCTGCGGGTGTGCTCCACCAGATCCACCTGGCCTTGTTCGTGGAACAAGGCGATCAGCGCGCCCTGCTCATACGGCAGCGTCACCTCAACTGGCGTGAGCGTCTCGTACAGCTTGTTACTTACCGCAGTTAGCAACTCTTCTAAGCCTTGGCCGGTGAGCGCGGATACAGCCACCGCGCCATCAAATTCGGCCAGTGCGGCTTGCGCCGATGCCGGGTCATCCAGGCGGTCAATCTTGTTGAGCACGGTCAGCATGGGTACATGGCGAGCATCAATCTCATCCAAGGTTTGCATTACCGCTTCGGCATGCTCGTGCACATTAGGATGGGTGACATCCAAGACGTGCAAAAGAAGATCCGCCTCTTTCACTTCTTCGAGCGTAGCTTGAAAAGCCTTCACCAGCGTGTGCGGCAGCTTTTGAATGAAACCCACCGTATCCGTAAAGAGCGCCTCGCGGCCACCCGGTAGACGAACCTTGCGCGTGGTGGGGTCAAGCGTGGCGAACAGCTTATCCGCAACGTACACATCAGCCTGGGTAAGTGCATTAAGCAAGGTGGACTTGCCCGCGTTGGTGTAACCCACCAACGCAATGATAGGCACGCGCGAGCGCTTGCGCTGGGCGCGGTAGCGGCCGCGGTGGGCGCGCACCTTCTCCAAATCCCCGCGCAGGCGTGAGATACGTTTGCTGATCTCGCGCCGATCCGATTCCAGCTGCGTTTCACCGGGGCCACGCAGACCCACGCCGCCCACCCCGGAGCGCCCACCGCCACCACCGGATTGGCGTGCGAGATGCGTCCAGGCGCGCGTCAGGCGCGGCATGCGGTATTCGTATTGGGCCAGCTCCACTTGCAGCGCGCCTTCGTGCGTGCTGGCGTGCTGGGCAAAGATATCCAGAATGAGGGCAGTGCGGTCAATTACGCGGCGCTTAGCGCCAAATTCTTCTTCCAGCTCGCGTTGGTGGCGCGGTTGCAGTTCATCGTCAAACAGCACCACCTGTGCATCCAGCTCATCGGCCAGGGCTTTGATCTCCTGCACCTTGCCTTTGCCGATCAATGTCTTGGGATTGGGCGCGGTGATGCGTTGATAGGTCTGCGTGGCCACTTCCAGCCCGGCAGTATCTGCCAGCAGGGCCAGCTCATCCAACGAGTCTTCCAGGGGCAGCAAGCCCGGCTCAGAGGCCAGCTGCACGCCCACCAAAATAGCGCGTTCAGGTACGCGCTCGGTGTTGTGCAGTTTACCTTTGGTCATTAGCGCCTTCTTTGCAACCAGTCAGTGATGCGCTCGGCGCCCTCGCGCAAGCGGGCTACATCGGTGACCAGCGAGACGCGGAAGTAGCCTTCGCCGTGCTGGCCAAAGACCACGCCCGGTGTGGTGCTGACGCCACATTCATTGAGCATGGCAGCACAGAACTCCATACTGTTCTCGCCCGCGGGCACCGGAGCCCACACATACAGCGCAGCTTGCGGCGGAGCCACGCGTAGACCGGCGCGGTGCAGGCCGTCTACTACTGCGTCACGGCGCTCCTGGTAGGTGCGGTTGCGCTCATTGAGCCAGGTCTGGTCACCCAGCATGGCCATCTCGCCCGCCGCCATCAGTGGCGCAAAAATTGCCGAGTCCTGCTGACTCTTGTAGGTCTCGATGTATTTGAGGGCTTGCGGGTGGCCTACGGCCATGCCCACGCGCCAGCCGGCCATGTTGTAGGTCTTGGACAGGGAGTTGAACTCCACCGCCACTTCTTTGGCGCCGGGCACCTGCATGATGCTGGGGGCGCGGTAGCCGTTGAAGCCCACATCGCAATACGGGTTGTCATGCGCCACCAGAATATTGTGCTGATGAGCAAAGTCGATCACCTTCTCGAAGAAGGCGATATCCGCAATGGCGCCGGTAGGATTGTTGGGATAGTTAAGCCATAAGATCTTGGCGCGGCGCAGCACATCCGCCGGGATGGCGGTGAGATCCGGCAGGAAGGCGTTCTCCTCCAGCAGCGGCATCAGGTGCACCTGGCCGCCAGCGATCTCAGTGCTCTTGGCATACACAGCGTAGCTGGGGTCTGGCACCAGGGCAATATCGCCCGGGTTGAGTACCGCCTGGCTGAGAATGAACAAGCCTTCTTTGGAGCCGAGCAGATCGATGGCCTCAGTGGCCGGGTCGATCTCCACACCGAAGCGCGCCTGGTAATACTCAGCAACCGCTTTGCGGAACTTCTGGGTCATGCCCAAGGTATAGCCGTGCGTGTCGGCGCGCTGGGCTGACTCGAACATGGTCTCGAGGATGAAGCCCGGCGGTGGCAGATCCGGGCTGCCAATATCCAGGCGTACTACATCCGTGCCTTTGGCACGCAGGGCGGCAATGCGCTTGGCAAGGTCTGCAAAAAAGTATGGTTTAAGTGATGCAATGCGATGTGCGGGTTGAAGTTCCATAAGAGCGTAGTTTACCTCTGAATGTTATTGGGTTAATCGATTAACCGAAGACAATCAAAGTCGTCAAAAGCGTCAACGGGCGTCGGTTGGCCGCCTGGTCAACTTGTGGTAACAAACAATTCAAGGGGACCCGGAGGGGGACATGTTATAGTTGTTGCTCGTACTGATTCAGGAGCGAATGAGAATGAGGAACATCTAGGAAAACAGGCATTTTGAGCACGTCCCTGCCAGCAACTTCATGGCCGCGGCATTGCCCTGCTTTTTTTGTTTTCTTATGAGGTTCCTATGCTCAGTGTTCACTATCTCCGTAAATCCTACGGTATTCAAACCGTTTTAGAAGACATACATTTCAATATCAACGCAGGCGAAAAAATCGGCTTGGTGGGGCCAAACGGCAGCGGCAAGACCACTCTACTGCGCATTCTGGCTGGCCATGAACGCGCCGATTCGGGAACAGTTTCACAGACACTTCCAGGCCTGCGAATTGGCTACCTCTCCCAGGGCTTCGATTTACCACTCGACTCAACCGTGCATGCGGCTCTCAATCCTGCCACGGTTGACGAGGCCGCGCTGGCCGCCGAAATTGCCTCAATGGCCCAAGCCTTGGCCGACTCCCCCGCTGACTCAACGCTGCAAGAGCGTTACGATGCGGTGCTTGAGCAGCTCTCGACTCCGAGCGTCCATCCTGAACGCGTGCTAGCTCGCTTCGGTCTGGCAAACCTTGACCCGCAAACCCCAGTGGCACAATTGAGCGGCGGGCAGAAAACCCGGCTCCTGTTGGCGCGCATCCTGCTGGCTGAGCCTGATTTGCTCCTACTCGACGAACCTACCAACCATCTCGACATTGCCATGCTCGAATGGCTGGAAGGCTGGGTACGGCGCTTCAAGGGCGCAGCGCTGATTGTCTCGCATGACCGTGCCTTTCTTGATAACACGGTCACCTCGATATTCGAAATGAACACCCAGACTCATCAACTGAAGGCATATCCCGGAAACTACAGCAACTACGCCGCCCAGAAAGCATACGAGCTCGAGCAACAACAGGAAGCCTATGTAGACCAGCAGCAGCAAGTAGCCCAGTTGCGCTCAGCTGCTAACCGCCTGCGGGGAATGACGAAAATGAAAAAAGGTGGCAAGGCCGACAGCGGCGACAAGTTTGCCAAGGGATTCTTCGGCAACCGCGCCACCAAAGGGGTGGCCGCCCGCGCAAAAAGCATCGAAGCGCGCATCAATCACATACTCGAAGAAGAAAAAATTGACAAACCGCACGCCGACTGGCAGGTAAAGCTTGACTTCGCCTCGGGGCACCAATCACACGAGATACTCTCCGCGCAGAACCTGTCCGTTGGTTATACGCCAGGCAATCCACTGCTGACCAATCTTGACCTGTATATCCACAAGGGTCAGAAAATAGTGCTGACCGGACAAAATGGTAGCGGCAAAACCACGCTATTGCGCACGATTGCTAACAAGCTGCCGCCACTTGGCGGCACACTCAAGCTTGGCGCGGCCGTCAAACTGGGCTACATGGCCCAAGAACAGGAAAACCTTCCACTCGGTCAGACTCCACTGCAAAGTTTGCAAGCCGTAACTCCATTCAGTGAAACTGAGGCACGGCACTTCCTGCACTTCATGCTCTTCAGCGGTGACGACGCGCTGCGCCCCAACCACAGCTTGAGTTTCGGTGAGCGTGCCCGCCTGCAATTGGGATTGCTAATTGCACAGGATTGCAACTTCTTGCTGCTTGATGAGCCAGTTAACCATCTGGATATAGCCTCGCGCTCACGCCTGGAACAAGCCTTGAGCCAATTCCAAGGTGCGGTGCTGGCTGCCGTCCATGACCGCTACTTCATCAAAAACTTTGCCGAAAAAGTCTGGTTAGTTGAAGACAACCTTCTGAAAGTGCTCTGAGTCACTTCCCCAACACCCACGCTAGCACCACCTCACCCACCACCTGCAAGCTACGCGGCGAGATCTTATCCAGCGTGTCTTGCACGGTGTGCCAGTAGGGATAGTCAAAGTCGATGATGTCGACCGCAGGAATTTCACGCGCCAGGAACGGCGTGTGGTCGTCCAGGATGGTGTACTTGGGTTCGTTGATGAAAATATCAGCGTAGCCGAGCTCAGCGGCGGTGGCCCAGATCTCGGCCGAGAGACGCGGGTCTGAATTGCGCTCCAGGTAGATTTGCAAATCGGCATCACCAATCATGTCGAGAATGACCACAGCATCTGGAAACTCGTCTAAGCCATTCGCCACCAGGCGGCTGCCCATGATCCAATCCCAACCCTCGATGCCGCCGTTGTCCTCGGCATCGAAGAAGGCCAGCGTCACTGTGGCATTGGGATTGTTGAGCGGCAGCACACGCGCTAGCTCCAGCAGCACCGCCACGCCAGAGGCGCCGTCGTTGGCGCCGGGTACCGGCTGGCTGTGGTTGGCGAGGTCAGGGTCATGGTCGGCAAAGAAGCGGCTGTCGTAATGCGCGCCGAGAATGATCCACGGGCCGTCTGCGCTGCCAGGCCAGGTGGCCAGAATGTTATGTACCGGCTGGCCGAGCAGCTCGCCTGCAGGCTGCTCAGGCTCCCAGCCGTAGCGCGCCAGCGTGTCTGCAATATAGGCGCGGGTTTGCTCATGCGCTTCGCTGCCCGGAGTGCGCGGGCCGAAGGCCATCTGCGCCTCGGCGTGAGCAAAGGCGCTCTGCCCGTTGAAGGCGGCGGGTTCTTGCAAGGCGCGGCGGCTGAAGACCGTCATGGCTACGCCAAAGACGATCAGGAAAAGGAGAAAGAGCAGGATGCGCGGATCGGGTCGCTCGCGGGGGAACATCAGGCAGCCTGCAGCTGTGCGCTCAGATACGCGTCCAGGTCGATCAGGGCGCGCTCCGAATACGCCTTGGCGCGGTCACGGCGGCCCATGCGGCCAGTGATCTCTAGCGCAGGCATAATGCCGTAGTTGGCCTTCATCGGCTGGAAGTCTGATTCATCTGCATGCGTCACGTAATGGCACAGCGCCCCCAGCATCGTGGTGGGTGGTAACTGCAGCAGCGGCTGCCCTGCGTGCAGGCGTGCAGCGTTCAGCCCAGCCAGCAAACCAGTGGCGATATTGCCCACATAGCCCTCCACCCCGGTGATCTGCCCGGCGAAGAATAGATCCTGTCGTGTGCGGAACTGCAATGTGGGGTCAAGCAAACGCGGCGATGAAATGAACGTGTTGCGATGCATCTGGCCGTAGCGCTCAAACACGGCGTTTTGCAATCCGGGGATCATGCGGAAGACGCGCTTCTGGTCAGGGAATTTGAGATTGGTCTGGAAGCCGACCATGTTGTAGAGCGTGCCAGCCAAATTATCCTGGCGCAGCTGCAACACGGCGTACGGCCGCTTGCCGGTGCGCGGGTCACGCAGGCCCACCGGGCGCATCGGGCCAAAGGCCAGGGCGCGCTCGCCGCGCTCGGCAATGATCTCGACCGGCAGGCAGCCCTCGAAGAATTCGTGGGCGCCGGTGCGCACCCCTGCGCCGTCATCCGTCTGCAGCTGGCTCTCAAACTCGCGCAGCTCAATGCGCTCGGCGGCCAACAGCGCCGCCAGGAAGGCATCGTACTCCTCACGCGTCATCGGGCAGTTGATGTAATCGCCCTGCTCCTCCTCGCCACGGTCGTAGCGCGAGCCACGGAAGGCGATGCTCATGTCAATTGAATCCATGTTGATGATCGGCGAGATGGCATCGAAGAAGAACAGATGCTGTTCACCGCTTAATTTGGCGATGGATTGTGACAAGCTTGAGGATGTGAGTGGGCCAGAAGCAATGATGGTAAGCCCGTCCGGCACCTGCGGCATCTCTTCGCGCACCAGGGTGATGTTCGGGTGCGCCTCGATGCGCTGCGTCACCGCCGCGCCGAAGCCGTCACGATCCACCGCCAGCGCCCCGCCCGCCGGCAGCGCCGTCTCCTGCGCCACCTCGATCAGCAGGCTGCCCATACGGCGCAGCTCATTCTTGAGCAGGCCGCCGGCGCGGTCTGGCAAATCAGACCCCAGTGAATTCGAGCACACCAGCTCGGCCAGGTGCTGGCTAACATGCGCCCCCGTGGGTACCGCGGGGCGCATTTCATATAAAGCTACACGCAAGCCAGCTTCAGCGGCCTGCCAGGCGGCTTCGCTGCCGGCCAGCCCGCCGCCAACGACAATAAGGTCAGGTTTGGGGGTCATGTGGAGGGGATTCTATCAGGCCAATCAATCTGTGCCTGCCTTGACTAGGTAATCAACGATTGCCTGTCTGAGCCTTTTCCGCCAACCAGCTGCCCATACACACCTTCAACCTCAACTGCCGTGCGGCTCCATGAGTAGCGTTCGGCCTCACTGCGGGCGGCCGCACCCATGCGCGCCAGCGCGCCGGGCTGGTTTAGCAGCGTAAGGATGCGCGCCGCCAACTGCGGCGCATCGCCTTCGCGCACGTGGTAGCCAGTGGCGCCGTCTTGCACCAGATATCTGAGCCCACCGACACTCGAAGCAATCACCGGGCGGCCGCAGGCCATCGCTTCCAGCGCCACCATGCCAAACGACTCGGAGTACGAGGGCATCACTAACGCGTCGGCGGCGGCGTAATATAGCGGCAGCGTGTCCTGGCTGCGGCTGCCGAGGAAATCTACCTGGTCTTGCAAACCCAGGCCGCGGGTCACCGCCCGCAGGCGTGCGAGCTCGGTGTCAAGCGCGAACTGGCTGCCCTCCAGATCACCGCCCACGATGTGCACGCGCACCGGTAGCTCGGGCGCCTCGTCGCGCACAAAGTGCAGGCTGCGGATCAGCGTGTCGATTCCCTTCAGCGCCTCGATGCGCCCGACGAAGAGCAGGTGTCGCTCGTGGCAATCCCAACCCAGCAGCTTGCAGGCGGCCGCTTTGTCCTGTGGCTTAAAGCGTTCCAAGTCAACGCCGGGCGGGATAACGTGCACCTTATCGCTGCGCAGCTCATATAGCCATTGCAGCTCCGCACGCTCGGCGGGCGTGGCCGCCACCACCGCATCGGCGGCCTGCATAGCACGCAGCTCGCCACGGATGCGAGCGGCGCTCTCCTGCACGCCGAGCGCGGCGATGCGGTTCTTGACCAGCCCCAGCGTGTGGAACATCAGCGCCAGCGGCACGCCCCACTCCTGCTTGAGGTGCATGCCGATCAAGCCTGAGAGCCAGTAGTGGGCATGCACCACATCATATGGCGCTTCATGTACGGCAAACTCGCGCACGCCAGCCAGGAACTCTGGAATGAAGGCAGCCAAGTCTTGCACGGCCATCTCCTCATCCGGCCCTGCCGGCAGCGAGATCACACGGGAGCGCTCGGCCAGCGGGCGCACGGCATGCGGCCCGCGCGTGAACACATCCACCGTGTGGCCGCGGGCGCCTAGCTGGCGGCTGAGCTCACCGACGTAGACGTTCATGCCGCCGCTCTTGGCGCTGCCCAAAGACGCCAGCGGGCTGGCATGATAGGTCAGCATAGCAATGCGCAGGGGTTTTGTTGCGTGTTGAGTCATAGTTGCAAGAGTATTACGAACAGTTATAATCTGCCTTCGCTGGTTTCAAGTCGCTGGTGTTCTCAAAGTAGCTGAGCCAGTCACGCCAAGCAAGGGGATTTGCAACCACGCGTGGCGTTGCCTGATTGTGGCAACGCTAAACGCAAGCGAAGCTTGCGTACGCCGTCTAGTTTCGGCAAACAAAACAGTGGCGAACCGTAGGTTCGCCCGCGCAAGCGAAGCTTGCGCACGCCACCGTAGCTCAGTTGGCAGAGCAGTCGCTTCGTAAGCGACGGGTCATGGGTTCGAGTCCCATCGGTGGCTCTCTTCTTCTCCTGCATCAGCCTTCCTCAGTTCCATCCAAGCGTGCCTGAATATGTTGGCGCACATCCATATACGCATCTGCCAGCTCCAGCTTGTGCCGCGTGAACAGCATAGCCAATGCCAGCTTGTACTTACGCTCCAGCCAGTGCAAGGCCACCTGCGGATCTTGCTTGCCCTGTTGCATGGCGCGCGCCAACAAGCGCACAAACAACTGGCGGTACACCTCTTGGCTGTAAGCCTTCATCGCTCCTGATTATGTACCAGCCACTCCAAAATCTCAAATCAAACAGCAATCACAAACGCCATCCTTTATAATCACCTTCATGCCCGTTCCTCTCGTCATCGGTGTGGCCGGCGGCTCCGGCTCCGGCAAGACCACGGTAGCCCAGGCCATCGTCCAACGTGCCACCCCTGGCAGCGTAGCCTACATCCAGCACGACTCGTACTACAAAGACCTCAGCAAGCTGGAACCCGCCCAGCGCAAAACCACCAACTTTGACCATCCCAACTCGCTGGAAAGCGAGTTGATGGTGGAACATATCCGCGCCCTCAAAAGCGGCCGCAGCGTGGAAGTGCCCAGCTACGACTTCACCACCCACACTCGCCGCAAAGAGACCCAGACGGTGGAGCCGCGCCCCATCGTGCTGGTGGAAGGTATCCTGCTCTACGTTGAGCCCGACCTGCGCGAGATGTGCGATGTGAAGCTGTATGTGGATACTGACGCCGACCTGCGTTTCATCCGCCGCCTGCAGCGCGACATCAGCGAGCGCGGCCGCTCCACCGAGAGCGTCATCCAGCAGTATTTCGCCACAGTGCGCCCCATGCACCTGGAGTTCGTAGAGCCGTCCAAGCGCTACGCCGACCTTATCATTCCCTATGGCGGCTTCAACCAAGTCGCCTTGGAGTTTGTGCTGGCCCGCATTGAAGCGCGCCTGCGCGAATACAAGAAAGAACTCGCCAACTAGCCCGAAAGGAATTTCTGCACATGTCCAAGCAATGGAACCAAGCCCCGGCGATGGAAATTGACCCCGCCAAAACCTACACCGCCACCATCACCACCGACAAGGGTGATATCGTCATCAAGCTCTTTGCCGCCGAGGTGCCCAACACGGTCAACAACTTCGTATTCCTGGCGCGCCAGGGCTACTACGATGGCACCACCTTCCACCGCGTCATCGGCAACTTCATGGTGCAAGGCGGCGACCCGACCGGCAGCGGTATGGGTGGCCCGGGCTACAAGTTCGCCGATGAGTTCCACCCCAGCCTGCGCCACAGCAAGCGCGGCACCCTCTCCATGGCCAACGCCGGGCCCAACACCAACGGCTCGCAATTCTTCATCACCCATGGCCCTACCCCGCATCTCGATAACCGCCACGCCGTGTTCGGCGAGCTGGTAGAGGGCGAGGATGTGCTGATGGCCATCCCCGAGCGTGACCCCAGCCGCGGCGGCCCTGCTGGCCAGCTGGTCTCCATCACCATTCAAGAGAGCTAATCCATGGCAGCGCGCCCCGGTCTGCTAAAGCTGTGGCGCGCCCTGGCGCTGGTGTTGGTGGTGGGCATCAGCCTGGCCATCTTCTTCCTGCCGCGTGAATATATGGACAAGTTACAGGCCCTGGGATACCCGGGCCTGTTTCTCATTACGCTCATCTCGTATGCCACCGTGTTCCTCCCCGCGCCCGCCGCGCTGATCGTGTTCTCGATGGGCGCGCATCTGCCGCCGCTGGGCGTAGCCCTGGCGGCAGGCAGCGGCGCCGCCCTGGGCGAGCTCACCGGCTACCTGGCCGGCTTCAGTGGCCAGGCCGCCATCGAAAACACCGCCGCCTACCAGCGCATGGTGGGCTGGATGCAGCGCAACGGCCCGCTGACCGTATTCGCCCTGGCGGCGGTGCCCAACCCAGTGGTGGACCTCAGCGGCATCGCCGCCGGTGCGCTGCGCATGCCGTTGCCCAAGTTTCTGCTATTTTGCTGGCTGGGCCAGGTGCTAAAAATGTTTGCTTTCGCCGCCGCGGGTTCTGGCTTATTCACCCTGCCATATTTCTCTGAGTAAAAATGCAACTGCATAACCACAAAGACACAAAGGACACAAAGAGAAACCTTAAGAAGGATTTAACTTTGTGCTCTTTATGTCTTTGTGATGAGTTTGAATCAAAATATCCGTGTTCATCTATGGATGAAAAATGGCGAACTGCTAACCACAAAGCACGAAGGACACAAAGAGAATTTTAAGAAAAAACTAGCTTTGTGCTCTTTGTGTCTTTATGGTGAGATTGAATAATTATCTGTGTCCATCTGTGTTTATCTGTGGATAAAGAATTGGAGTAGCAATGGTTGACCCTAAACAGTTAGACCAATATATTGAAAGCAATCTCGACGCCAGTCTGGATGAACTCGCCACGCTGTGCGCCGTGCCTAGCGTGGCCGCCCAGGGCATCGGCATTGACGAAGCCGTTGAAGTGGTGCAGGCCATGCTGGCCAAGCGCGGCTTCAAGACCGAGGTGATGCAAACTGGCGGCGCGCCGGTGGTGTATGCCGAGCGCCAAGGCCGCAACACAGACAAGACGCTGCTCTTCTACAATCACTATGACGTGCAGCCTGCCGAACCGCTGGAACTGTGGAACACGCCGCCCTTCGAAGCGACCCGCAAGGACGGCAAGATGTACGCCCGCGGCGTGAGCGACGATAAGGGCCACTTTGTCAGCCGGCTCCACGCGCTGGATAGCCTGCTGGCACAAGATGGCGAGCTGCCCTGCAATATCAAATTCGTCGTCGAAGGCGAAGAAGAGATCGGCAGTATCCACATGCCCGCCTTCGTGGAAAAGCATGCTGAGAAGCTGGCCGCCGATGTGTGCGTGTGGGAGTTTGGCTATGTGGACGCGCACGACAAGCCCGTGCAATTCATGGGCATGCGCGGCATCTGCTACGTTGAGATGACCGTCGAGCTGCTCAAGACAGACGTGCACTCTGGCCTGGGCGGCTCTATCTTCCCCAACGCTGCCTGGCGCCTGGTGTGGGCGCTCAACAGCCTGAAGGGGCCAGATGGCCGCATCCGCATCCCCGGCCATTACGACAAGGTCGTGCCGCCCAGCGAGCTCGACCGCCAGTTGGCCGCCGCCCTGCCCTACGAAGGCGATGACTACAAAGAGCGCTACGGCGTGAAAGAGTTTCTGCGCGGCACCGAGGGCAATCCGGACCTGGCTCTGCAGGAATTCCTCGAGCCCACCATGACCATCAGCGGCCTGACGGCCGGCTACCAAGGCCCCGGCACCAAAACCGTGCTGCCCGCCAAAGCCAGCGCCAAGATCGACTTCCGCCTGGTGCCAGACCAGACCCCCGAAGATGTGATGAAGGGTCTACGCGCCTTCCTGGATGCCGAAGGCTTCACCGATGTGCAGGTGAAGGAGCTGGGCAGCGAGCCGCCCGGCCGCACTGACCCGAACGACCCGTTCATGGCGATGGTGGTCGAATCCGCTGCCGAGGTCTACGGCGTGCCGATGACGCGTGTGCCGATGAGCGGTGGCTCCGGCCCCAACCATGCCTTCCTGCACTATCTCAAGCTGCCCGTGGTCACCGCCGGCCTAGGCTACCCGGGCGGCCTGGTGCACGCGCCGAACGAGAACATCCGCGAGGATTTATACGTCAAGGCCACCCAGCATGTGGCGCGCATCGTCAGCAAATTTGCTGCCTCATGAGCTGGCAGGAGACGGTTCGCAAAGAGCTGGCCGCCGCGCATGCCGCCCGCGCCCGTGGCAATGAGGGCATGGCACGTGTGTGCGCCCGCCGCGCCGCAGGCTGGGCCATCAAGGCTCATCTGGGCGAAGCCGGCGTGAACCTGGACACCAACTCGGTGATCGAGCACTTTCGCCACATGCTGGCGCAGGATGACACACAGACGGAGCAGCGCTTGCTGATCGAGCATTTGCGCATGCCCAAGCTGCGCCCAAATTTGGAAGAAGACTCCTTCTTCCCTGAGGATATTGACCTCATCGCCGATGCACGCCAGGTGATACAGCTACTGTTCCCGAACGAGTCGTTTTCATAGTACCTAACCTACAAAGCACGGCTGTCATTGCGAGGAGTGCTGCACATAGTGCAGCCGACGAAGCAATCGCCAAGTTGATTTGCAAGCAAGATTGGGGGATTGCTTCGCTACGTTCGCAATGACATCAAGGGCGAGGCATGCCTCGCCCCTACAACCATTCACCCGTCATTCCGAACGAGCGATAGCGAGTGAGGAATCCTTTAGGTCATCGCAAGACTCCTCTTGTCCTAAAGGATTCCTCGGCTCGCGGAACCTCAAAACAATCATGAGATACATATCCCGCCTCGGAATGACTGCTCTCTATAACAGCGCGCATAGCGTAAGGGCGAGGCATGCCTCGCCCCTACAATCATTCACCTGTCATTCCGAATGAGAGAGGAATCCCTTAGGGCATAGCAAGACTCCTCTTGTCCTAAAGGATTCCTCGGCTCGCGGAACCTCAAAACAATCTTGAGCTACATATCCCGCCCCGGAATGACTGCTCTCTATAACAGCGCGCATAGCGTAAGGGCGAGGCATGCTTCGCCCCTAGAACCATTCAACCGTCATTCCGAACGAGCGATAGCGAGTGAGGAATCCTTTAGGTCAGAGCAAGACTCCTCTCGGCCTAAAGGGCACCTCCTCGCCACAGATTTTTTGTCATTGTGAGGAGTACTGGAGATTGCATGCAGTGCAATCTCCAGACGGACGAAGCAATCTGGCTTCCATCCCATACAAAACAGATTCCTTCGCTGCGCTCGCACTGAGAACGTACAAAAAAAAAGAGAGCTGCTTTACGCAGCTCTCTTTTTTGTCTTCAATTTGCCGGCTGGCTTGCCAGGCGCATCTGCGCTCGTCTTCTTCTTGCGCCGGCCAGTGAGTAAACCTGCAATCGAGCGCACCACGGTGAAAAAGAACACCAGCACGCCAGCAATCGCCCCACCGATCAGCAGCACCAGCTCCAGCGTGGTCAGGCTCGCCTTGGCCAGCGGACCTTGCTTGCGCACCAAACGCTTGCGCAGGTCAGCCGTGAAGGATGGGCGCGCATCCACCGGCTTGAACATGCTCTCCAGCATGCCCTCCACCGAATCGAGCTCGCGCTGTACCTTTTTGCGCTCCCACGGCCAAATGATCCCGCTCATGCTTACTCCTCATCTGGCAGTTCGCCGAAATCTTCCAGCGAAAAATGGCCAGAGGCATCCTTACGTATTTCCTCACGCAGCGAGAGCAGCGTGCGGTGATACAAACTCTTGATCGCCCCTTCGGTGCGATCCATGATCTGCCCGATCTCGGCGTTGGACATGTGCTGCGTAAACTTGAGGATGAGCAGTTGCTGGCGCTCCTCCGGCAGAGTGCGGATGAGCTTCATCAGCGCATTCTGCTCCTCAGTTTGCATCAGCACACTTTCCGGGTACTCCTCGCTCTTGCTGGCCCGGTAGCCGTCCTCCAGCTCCACCTCCTGGCGGCGGCTGCTGTCACGATGCCAGTTGGCCACCAGGTTGTGCGCAATGCGGTACAGCCAAGCCGAGAACGGCACGCCGCGGTCGGTGTAGCTGGTAATGTGCCGCATGGCTCGGAAGAACACCCGTGAGGTCAGATCTTCCGCGTCCTGGTTGCTGCCTGTGCGATAGAAGATATAGTTGTAGATACGCCCGGCATACTTGTCATACAGCATGCCAAAGGCCTCACTATCGCCCTGGGTGGCCTTGGCGAGAATCTTCTCGTCAGTCCACTCAGCCACGCGTACACCCTTGCAGAGTGGCGTCAATTAAATTAACCCAGGTGAGTGAAGAAGGTTGCATGTCAGTCAATAAAGGGAAAACGTGCGGAATAGGCAGAGTATAACATGCAGGCTCAGACAATAAAAAAGACCCGCCAATGGCGGGTCTTTTTATTCTTCGTGCACGCGCTTAGCTGCGCGTCGTCTTCTTGGCGGCGATCTTCTTAGTAGCCGCCTTCTTCGTGCGCGGCGCCGGCAAAGCCGGTGCCGGGGTCACCGGCTCCACTACGGAGCCAGCCTCCGGGTAGCGCTGGTTGCCGAAGCGGGTCAGGATGACCGCACCCAGGCCAGCCAGGCCCACCACCAGCCCCAGCAGGCCGCCCAGGCAGGGGATCATACCTACGACGCCCGTGGCGAAGGTGAGCGCAAAGGTACCCATCGGCGCCTGCAGCGCAGGCGACCAGGTGGCCTTGAAGGCCTCTCCCATACGACGGCCCACTTCAAGGCCAACGCTGATCCAGCCGAAGCCCCAAGCCAACACCAGTAGGAAGGGCAGCAGGATGGCCACCGGGATGAGGATGATGGTGATGCTCAATGCAATAGTAGCGATGCCCAGCACCACTACGCCAGCCAGGCCAATACCGCCGGAGAGCGCAGGCTCTGCCAGCAGCGTGTCGGCTACGCGCTGCATGTGCTTCTGCATGAACAGCACCAGCAGCAAAGCGACGGTGGCCATGGCTACCGAACGGAACAGCAGCCAGATGAAGTCACCCACAATGCCACGCTCCACACCGCCCCTGTTGTAACTGTAGTCATAGTCGTAGCTGTAATCGTTGTTGCGCCACTGCCCATCCCCCCAGGGGAAGTCGACGTCATCTACGATCGTGCCAACCACCTGCGCGGCCGGGTCAATATCCACCTGGCCGAAGGGTACCACCAGGTCACCGCCCACAATGGCAGCAGCATCCATCTCGATGGAACCGCCCACCACCACCAGGTCTCCGCGCACATGGCCGAGGATATCGGCGCTGCCGCCGATCACGACGCCCTGGCCAGTCACTTCGCTGCCCTTTTCCATGGTCAACGAGCCGCCGATCACCACCAGGTCTCCCGTGATGGTGCGGCCGGTCTGCAGCGTGAAGTCACGGCCGAAGACCACTTCATCACGCACAGGCGCAGCGTCACCAGCGGCCAGAGCGGCCGTGGGCAGCATCACCAGCGCGCTCAGCGCTAGCAGTGCGGCGATCATCCATTTTGATACTTTCATTTTGTCTCCTTGAACACTTTTACTTTATCCACGGTCATGGCCAGCAACATCAAACCCGCCAAGGCGGAGGTAGATGCCATCAGCCACACCATGAGAGGAATTTCGGAAAGAATGTTGCTCAGCGTGGTCAGCACCACGCGCAACGCAACGGCTACATTGCTCATAAAGAGCACAGAGTTGGCCAGCACAGAGCCTACCGGCAGCTCCACCAGCGGCAGCCAGAACGAGACCAGCACAGCCAGCAAACTGAAACTGAGCACAGCGCCAGCGGCCAGGCCCAACCAGGCCAGCGTGCCCGGGCGGTACTCAGGCACCGCGGCGGCCCGCGCCAGCCAGCGGCCAGCAAAGCCGGCGCGCGGGCCAACCATCTCGGCAGATTGCAAGCGCTCTTCCACGGCCAGCCAGCTGGCGGGTAACGCTTCAGACATCGGGTTAGATCGTGGCTTCTTCATGCGCCTTGCTCCTTGTTGCACTGGGCTGCTGCTGACTGAGCTCCCAGGCGTGCGCCAGGCTGCGCCGGGCGCGGTGTAAACGGCTCTTGAGGGCACTCTCCGAAAGAGAGAGCTGCGCAGCAATCTCTTCGTAGGAGAGCTCATTCCAGTAATACAGAATGATGGCAGCGCGGTCACGTGGGTCCAGGCGCGCCAGCAAGGCTTGCAATTCATCGTGCGTTTCACGCTGCACCAGCCGCGCGGCTGGCCCAGCGGCCTTATCGCCCAGACTTGCCTCGGGCGAGTCCTCAAGAGAGACGGTGTTGAGCCGTGCACGCCGGTGCTGATCGATGCAGTAGTTGGCGGCAATGCTCAGCAGCCAACTGGCAAACTTGCGCTTGGGGTCATAACGCCCGATCGCCCGGAATGCCCGCAGAAAAGCTTCCTGCGCGGCGTCTTCGGCGTCCTGGGTGTTACCGAGCATGCGGTAGCACAAGTTGTGCACTGGTTTGGCATACAGCTCCACCAGTTGTGAAAAGGCCTGCGCATCACCCTCCTGGGCTTGGCGCAGCCACTCCTGTTCATCCGGCTGCAATACGGCTCCTCATCGTTGCTTCAGAAAGCTATACGCACATAGCCAAACTTGGTTTCACTCAGGCTACGCCACTCCGACCCCAGTAGCAAGGTGCAGTCGCCCTGAGGCGGCTTATAAAAAATGGGACTTTCTTGCAATTGCCCCTAAAAGACCAAAACCTGCTTTCGCAGGTTTTGGTTATATCTCAGGCTCTGGCAGCTTTATGGCGCCGGCTCGATGCTCATCAGCACCGCCCTAGCGGCCACACGCCACTGGTAGGTGTCGGTTCTCTCGTCGTATCCCTGGCAGGTCAACAACGTGAGCCAGGCAAAGTCCTTTTCAGGCTGCAGCATGGAGATGTCTTCCGGCTTCGTGCGCTCAACCCGGCGTACCTCATAGGTGTACTTGTACCCTTCAGAGTACACGACCACACGGTCGCCCCAAGTCAGCGTGTGAAGGTCCACAAACGGCCCGGGGAGCCCGTTGGGCAGGTAGACGTGAGCGGTCAGCACCGAGTTGCCGGTGAGGGTCGGATAGGCGGTGCCTTCCAGATAACCGGCCTCCTGGTTGAGCCAGGTGACATCCCACTCCCCACCCTGCAGCGGCACGCCCACGATCGATGTGGCCACGTTGAGCCGCGGAATCTCCAGGCGCAGGCCGCCCAGCTCCTGATATGGCGGCGCAGCCAGCTCCGGAATGGCGGTGACCCGCCCGGGGGCAAAGCCGGTTTGCGGCAGCTCCGGCACCGTGATCGCCAGGCTGGCTTCAGTCGCATACGGGTTGAGCGGGTCGCCCGGCAAGTAGGAGCGCTCGTTTGAGAATGCGTTATAGGGTGACTGCGGCAGGCTCATGGGGCCAGGCAAGCTGCTCCAGGCCACCAGGGCGTTATTGACCAGGGGCATGCCGGGTACAACGTTGCCGGCGCGCACCTGGAATTCGATCACCGAGTTGGTGCCATCATTCAGGAAGTCATCCCAGGTGATCTCGAGGGTGAATGGACCGGTCTGCGCCATTAGTGTGGGGATCTGGCCAGAGACGTGCCGGATGCTGCCCGGGATGTAGTTCAAACCCACCGGCAGGGTGTCCGTGAGGACAGCATTGAAGGTGTCGCTCAAGCTGTTTGCCGAATGGTTGACCACCAAACGGAAGGTCAGGATCTCGCCCGGCATGACCACATCGGAGTTGACCGACATGGCCAGAGCCAACTGAGGCTCAACGATGATTACGTCATTGGCAGAGGTGTCCAGCACGCCGCCGCGCCATTCCCAGGAGAGATCGTTGTCCAGCGGCACGCCGCTCACATTGGACTCGATGTTCAACACCACCACATCGTAACGAATGGTGATGGTTTCATTGGCAAGGCCAAGATTGTTGACCTCTTCAAAGTCCAGCACCATGCGGCGTCCTTCGTCTTGCGGGTCTGGGCTGCCCGCTGGCGTCTCCTCAAAGACGGCCAGGCCACAGATCGCTCCGAAGCCGCCTACTACCGTGGTCGTGAGCGTCACGTTGGAAGCAACCACGTCTGTACAACTCAGGAAGGCCAACCCCTTGGAGAGGGTGTCGACCACGAACATATCATCCAAGCGGCCGGGCGGGATGGTGAGCGTGGCTTCGTAGCTGACGATCTCACCAATGGCTACATCCGGGTCGGTGGTGAACAGCTGGTTGGTGGCAGTCACCACCTTGGTGAGATTGCCATTCTGGAGCGTGACCAGCTGGTCAGTGTCATCGTCCAGGTTATTGGCCGGAGTTGGGTCAACGCCATTGGTGCCGTCGTCGTCCACTTCAACCGAGTTGGTGATCTGCGTCACACCCACGGGGAAGGGGTCATTGACTTGCACGGTGAGCGTGCGCGTCACCGTGTCACCGGCCGGCAGGTCGAACAGCGGCCAGGTGACTATGCCGCCTGCTTCCACACCGCCATCGCTGGCCGACAGGAAGGTCACATCGGCCGGCAGCGTGTCGATCACTTCCACATTGGTGGAACCCTTGTTGCCCACGTTGCTGATGGTGAGCGTGTAGGTGAGAACGCTGCCTGGCGCCACAATGGTGAGCCCGTCATCCTTGGTGATCTCCAAGTCAATGTCGGCCACCAGCGGCGTATCCACCGTGCTGGTGTTATCCGTTGGATTCTCGTCATCGCCATGCGTGCCATCATCGGTGATGGTGGCGGTGTTGGTGACGTGGGTGACGCCGGCCGGGAACGGATTGTTGAGCGTGAGCACAAAGGTAACCGAACCGCTGTCGCCCGGGTTGAGCAGCGGGATGGTTGTGTAGGTACAGGTGCTGCCAGCCAGGTTGTTGGGCAGACAAGTCCAACCCACCGGGCTCAACGCAGCATTGAAAGAGGTATTAACCGGCACGACATCGCTGATGACGACATTGGTGGCCGGGCCATTGCCCAGGTTGGTGTAGTTCAACGTGTAGATAATGTCGTCGCCCGGTTGTACAGTGACGCCGCCATCATCCTTGACGATAGCGAGATCGATACCCGTGATCAGCAAGTCCAGGCTGTCGTCGGCGCTGTAATCGTTGACGCCGCCGCTGCCATCGCGCTCGTTCGGGTCTGTTCCGGGCAGCGAGGTCCAGGTCACCGTCGCGTCATTGGTTACGGTGTCGCCGAGGCTCAGCGGCGGGAACAGCACCTCGGCATCAAAGGTGACTTGCAGCACACAGCCCAGTGGCAGCTCGTCCACGCGTACATCCACGGTGTTGGCGCTGCTGTTGCTGGTATCCACGCCGACTGCACAGTTGAGCGGCGTGGAGGTGAATGCCAGCGAAATTGGATCCACCTGCAACTCGGCGGGCACATTGTCCGTCAGGACCAAGTCCATACCGATCGCACTGCTGGTGGGCAGATGGCTGAGTTCCAGCGTGAAGGTGACAACCTGCGAGAGACCCGGCGTGGCATTGTTGACGCTCTTGACCACCTGCAGCTCCGGCTCGACCACGGTAACAGTGACCGGCGCGGTGGGCTGCGCCGGGCCGCCAGCCACCTGCAGAGCGGCGTTGTTGCTCAGAGTGAGCGTGTTCTGATTGCCAGCCTCATTGAGCACCAGCACCTGGATGCGCAGAATGAAGCTGTTGTTGGTGGGGTCATTGTCGCTAGTCACCGTGATGGGATCAGCGATCTCGATGGTGATGGTGTCACCACTGCCGCTGCTACCGCAGTCAGCCGCACAGGACAAGCTCAGGCTGCCCGGGTTGATGACACCGTTGAAGCCAACCACATCCAGGCTCAGGCTGGGGTCAACGTAGGCCAACCCGGCTGGCAAAACGTCTTCGATGCTCAGTGAAGTGGTGGTGCCTTCCGGCAGAGTGACGGTGAAAGCATAGGTAGCTACTTCGCCGATGGTGACATCGCTGCCGAGAGTGTGGGCGGCGGAGGTGGCATCCAGGGCCTTGGTAAAGCTGCCGGTGTCAATGTCAAAAGTGGCATCGTCCGATGTGGCATAGTCGTTCACGCCGCCGCTGCCATCGCGCTCGCCGCTGGGATTGCCCAGCAGCGAAGTCCAGGTGACATCGCCCGTGTTGTCGATCGTCTGCCCGGGCTGCGCGCCGCTTTGAATGGTGGCCGAGTAGGTAACCGTCACACTGCCGCCTGGCGGGATCTGCGCGATCTGCAGAGACACCATATTCCCGGCGGAAAGATTCGTCACGCCCGTGGCGCCATTTTGCTCCAGCCAGGCGACAGACAACAGGTCCAGCGCAAGCTCGGCGGGCAATGTGTCGGCGAACAGCGCGTCGAAGGCGGTGCTTACATTTACGGCCGAGCTGTTCTCGATCACCACCTGATAGCTCACTACCGAGCCAGCATCCACTGGCGCTGGTAGCGCGGTGATGGTCTTGTCGATGGTGACGACCGGCTCAACCACAGTGAACCCATCTGAATCGGACAGAGTTACAGGCGTACCGGCTGCATCGTCATAGTCCAGCACGGCGGTGTTGGTCAGCCCCAGGCCCAGTTGGTTCGGCAAGGTATTGGCGACCTGCGCCTGGAAGGTGATGCTGACGGTGTTGGCGCTGAAGACTGCATTACCAAAGTCCCAAGTGAGGGTGACCGCTGCGCTGCCATCATTGGGCACGCTGACATCGAAGGTGGCCGGGGCGCTAATGCCTGCCCCCACCGCTTCCGAGCCGGTTACAAAGATCAGCCCCTCAGGCAAGGTATCGGTCAGCATCAAATTCTGCGCCGTACCCAAGGGCGCAGTGATGGTGAGCGTGTAGTTAATGATCTCGCCAATGGTTGCCGTAAGCTGGCCGTTATCGCTCTTATCCAGCGCGATCAGGTCTACAGCAAAAGTGGCCGTATCGGTATCCTGGGTACCATCAAAGGGATAGCCAATCGGGTCGTCGTCATAGACGCGCTCATTCGGATCGATGCCGTTCTGCGTGCTCCAGTTGGCGTCTATCGTGTTGGTGTGATTGCCACCCATCAGCAGGCTGGGTTGCGCCGTCACCGTGTAGGTGCATTCAATGTATTCGCCAGGATTAATGTCCCAGTCGCCTGCCGGGTTGCCGTCAAAGATCAACTCGGTGCCGTTGTCGGTCACTTGCGAGACGATCGGGTTCACGCCATCGGTACAACCAAGCAAGGCGGTGAAGGCGGTTCCCTGGGCCAAGGTGTCGATTGCCACCACATCAAAAGCGGTGACGTTGCCGGTGTTGGTGAAGCGCACCGTATAAGTGAGCAGATCCCCCGCTTCCACTGCGGCCACGGGCAGCACACTCTTCAGCGTCTGGATACGCGGCTCACGCACGGTGATGGTCACCGTGTTGCCGGTGATCGTCACTGTGTTGCCAGTGTTGGGGTCTTGATAATTCAGGTCGGCGCGGTTGGAGAGCACTTGCCCATCGCTGACATTGGGTATTGGGTACAGGTCTAGCACCAGCGCCGTGATGCGCACCACGAACTGATTGTTGGTCACATCATTGTCCGCTGCGGTGGTGGTGTCGCCAAAGGCCAGCGTCACATTGGCCCCGCTGCCGCCGGGAGCCGTCAGCACGGGCGCAGGAGACAGCACGCCGGCAAAGTCGGCGGCCAGCAAACCGCCGCTGGCTGCTGCCGTGGTGATCACGCTGTAGCTCACATAGTCCGTGCCAGCAGGCAAGTCATCGAAGACTGCCAGTTGCTGGGTCACGCCTTCCGGCAGCGTGATAAGGATGTCGTACACAACCGTATCGCCAATCGTGTAGACGGCGGGGTTGGGCTGCTGCTTCTCGATCTCAGGTATCGAGAGCGCGTTCTGCACCGCGTCTGCATCGGCATAGGTGTTCGGGCCGGTGCCGTCACCGGTGCGCTCGCCATTGGCCTGGCCAGGGGCAGTTGCGTAGCCAGGCAGGTTGTCCAGAGCAGAGCCGGTGGGGTTGCTGGTGGTGCCATAGTCACCCGGCAGGCTGGTGTACGTGAGCTCGGCTTCATTCGGAATGATCTGCCCGGCAGGCGCGCTGGCTACCACGCTAGTGTTGATGGTGACAGTGATGCTCTCACCCGGGTCAAGACAACTGGCCGTAACGGTGACAGTTTGCCCAACGGTGTTGGCGCTGGTGGCAAAGGCTGTGTCGCCGCCAGCACAGAATGCACCTTGTGTGGAAGCAACACCGATTACTCCCGGCGCCAGATGGCTGTCCAAGACATCTTCGATCACCAGGTCAAAAGCGGTGGCCATGTCGTTGCCGCTGGCCGCCGTAACGGTGAGCGTGTAGACCAGCGCATCACCTGCGTCTTCGGAGGGATCAAGCGCATCCGTCTTGGAGACCGACAACAGCGGTTGCGCCGTGCGCACCGTCACACTGTTGGAATTAGCGCCCACCTGGCTTCCATTAATGAAGACAGTGAAGTTGTTGCTGCGGTTGGTGCCGGTTCCATTGCCACCAATGTTCATGACCAGCGCATTGAATTCAATAATGACGTACTCCGGATCCGCGTCGCTGTCGGTCAGCGCCAGGTTGCCCAGCTTGAAGAAGGGATCAGTGCCCGAAGCATAAGCGTCCAGATTGGCTGCCGTACTGTTGCTGCTGCCTATGTTCACATCTGCCAATGGCGGGCAGGCGACCGGGATGGCCGGGCTGACCCCGTCTGCGGCGTCGCCTGTGATCTGGCAATTGAGGTCATTCACCGCAGTGACAATGCCCAGCCCGGTGGAGGTGATGCCGTTATGCGAAACGAAGGCGGCCTTGGCCGTGCCGTCGTTCAGGAAGACCATGCCAGGCGGCAGATTGTCCTGTATCTGGAAGTTGGGGCTGCTGCCTTCTGGCAGGCCGATCACCAAGCGGTAACGCACAATTTCACCAATCGCCACGCGGGACACACCGCCCACAATGGTGGTGTGTGCTTCCGAAGTGGCCAGGATGAATTTCTCCGGCGTGGTGGTGTTCACCGTCACAGTGGCCTGGCCCTCGGTGCGGTAATCATTCACCGCCCCGCCGCCCAGCAGGCCGCCTACGCCCGTGCGCTCATCGGAGCTGCCATTGAACGCAGAGCGATCCATCTCTATACCCGGCAAGCTGGTCCAGCGCGTCTGAGCTGTGTTGGTCAGCGTTTGGCCGGGCAACACGGTGAAGTCGATCGTCGCCTGGAAGGTGAGCGTGCAGCTCTGGCCCGGCTGGATAGATGTCCACGTAGCCAGCAGCGGAGATGGCCCAGAATCATCCAAGACGGGCAGCACGCTTGTGCAGGCGCCAACGGCAAATGAGCCAGGCACATACGCCATGTTGGCCGGGATGGGATCGCTCCAAGTCACATCGTGCGCAATGGCGGCGTTCATGCCCACTGGGTTGTTCATGGTGATAGAGAAGGTGATGACGTCTCCGGCATCACCGCTTGTGGGCGGCAGCACAGTCTTGGCCGTGTTCACCGTCGGCTCGATCACGCGCACATTGGCTGCCGAGGCGGTGAAGCTGCCGTTGTTATCGAACTCGAACACGGCTTCGTTGTTCAAAAGCGTCCCGGCCTGGTTGCCGGACACGTTGAGAACGATGACCCGGTACTGGAAGGTCAGCGTCTCTGCGGTGGTGTTGTCGGTGTTGGCGTTGATGATATCGCCAAGGTCTAAAGTGATCGTACGCCCGTTGTTGCTAATGACGGGGTTATCGGCCGGGTTGGTACCCGGGTTGCACAAGTCAGAAAAGTCACCCACGCCCAGGTTCGTTGAGAGATCTGGCGAAGCGGCGATGGGCGCACAATCGACAAAGGCCATGCCTGCATCGAGGGTATCCACGATGAGCACATTCGGGATCAGCCCCTCGATGGGGGTCAGCGTCACTTCGTAGGTGAGCAGCTCGCCAATGACAGCTTCGGTGTGGTCGTTGAAACCATCGCTGATCTCGGTGGTCACCAATGTCTTGGTGGCCGAAGGCTCGGCCACGGTGACCTCGGCCGTATCCGTACGCGGCACCACCAAGTGGTCCGCTCCACCTTCTACACCGGCATATTGCAGGATTGACGCGGTATTGGTCAGCACTTCATTGGGGATAACACCGCCGCCCAGATCCACCTGATAGGTGATGACGGCGATGTTCAAGCCACTGTTGGGGTCATAGACGCTCAGCGAGCCGCTCAAGGGCGCCGGGTCGTCCAATACGATGCCGGTGCTGGTGAAGAAGTCAGCCTCGCTGCCGGTGTATGGCAACAGAGTGCCGTTGCCATCGGTAACACACAGGCTGCCAGGCACAAGCACAAGCCCAGCAGGCAGCTCGTCGCGCAGGTGTACATCGAAAACGCCGTTCACACCGGAGCCGGTGTTCTCGATGGTGATCGCCATGGTGACGCGGTCTCCGGCATCCACCAGGCTCAAATCACTATTCACCGGATTGGTTGCCAGCCCGCTGGAAGTGATCGGGGTAGCAAAACGCGGGCAGCTTGCCTGGTCAAACAGCACAGGGCCAACCGGCAGCGGCGCAATGATGCCGGCCGGGTTATCCACCTCTACCACACCCTTGCTGATCGCCAGCATGGGCTGCGTAAGGATGACCTGCGCCAGGGCGTCTCCGGTGCTGGCCTCGCCGCTGGTGTTGCTCTCCGACGCGCGCACCTGGTTGGTCAGGAAGAGACGGTCGGCAAAGGGAGCATCTGTGACAGTGACGGTGAAGAGCAGGTCAACGGCGTAGGTCGTCTCGACGGCGCCATTGAAATTGCCATAGGTAAGCGTGAGGCGGTTGTTGGCCAGGTTGGTGGTGAGCGTGGGGATGATGCCGCTGTAGGCACAATAGGTATCGTTGGGGCCAAACTTCACAACACCCGCGGCGGGCGACGTACCGTTGGCGGACAGACAGCCCGCCCCGTCGAAGCTCCAGGCTGGGCCACCAACATTATCGGCATCCGGATCCATCACACGGAAGATGGGCAGCGGGAAATAATCTTCGAAGAACAGGTTCTCAACATCGCCGGTAGAGAGCGTGTACTGAATGCGATACGTGACCGCATCCCCGGGGGCGATTTCCACCTGTGGACCAGGGGCAACGCCATTTACGGAGTAAATGGATTTGGCGACATTCCCCACCCCGATCGAGACGCCCGCACTGCTGGTGTCCTGCTCAGAACTGCCAGTGGGTGTCAATGTGCCCGTATCCAACACGTCGCCCACCACGCTGACCTGGTTGCTGAGCGAGTCGCCCTGATCAACACTAGGCGTGCCGATGAAAGTATTGATGAAGGTCTGCTGCACTTCGGAGCGGAAGACAACCTGCACAGTGGTAGCGCCGTCATCGAAAGTGCCGCAGTCTGGGGCGGGGTTGCCGGTGGCGGGGTTGATGCAGCCACCAATAAGCCGAGCGTCCGGGCCACTCGCGGCGATCTGATCCGATACGCGGAAGCGGATCGTGGTGCTGCCGTTGTCGGGAGCCGGGTCAATTTCGTCACACTCACCCACGGGTGCAAGTTGTGCACCGGTGTAGTTACACGAAACCGTGAAATTGGCGGGCAGGAAGGGTATGGACAAGGTGTACCCGTTGCCGTTAACCAACAGAGTTGGTGTAAAGCCGGGTTCGAAATGCTGCCCATCCGAAAGCGTGTCAGTGATGACAACACGTTCGAAGGCAAAGAAATCAGATACCTGGACGCCCAGCGTATATTGCAGCAATTCCCCCGGCGCGGGCTGGCCGCCGCCCACCACAATAACGCCCTTTTGAATAGCAATGGATTTATCGGTCAGGTTGTGCTCGCAACCCGTCTGGTCCATATCTACCGGGATGGGCGTTACCAGATCCCAATCGCGCGGGTCAATCGGTTGCCAGGCGGCGTTTAGGGAAGCATTGTTGCAAGAATCTACGTCATCACCCGTGACGGGGTTGATGACGCGCGAGCTGCTGGCATCCTCCAGCGGCACATAAAAGGAAAAGAGCACACTGGCGGTACCGCTCACGCTGCCGGGGAAAGCGCAGCTCACCGTACCGCCCGGCGTAGCTGGCGGCGGCGTAGTACACACCGCCCCAGGTGGGTTGGTGGATATTACGTTCAAGAACTGCAGGTTGTCTGGCAGGGTGTCCACCAGCGTCAACCCGGTGACGGATTGCCCGGAAGCGATCTGGGCTTGCAAGTTGTACTGGCGCGGGTAGTTGGGGCCGGTGGCGGTTTCGCCTTCAGGGCCACCATAGGACTTGGAAAATTGCACCAGCGTGGGCTCGACTGAGCCGGTCACCCATGCACTCAGGGTGTTGACTGCCGGGTCCGTTGGAAAGTCATTGATCGGCGTATAGCCGAACTCGTAGCCGCCGCGCGCCTGGATCTCCAGCGGGTGACCAAGATCGGCCAGGTTGCTCATGTCCACGGTAATGTCCACAACCGCGGCGGGCTGGTTGACGGTGAAGGAGCCAAACGGCAGGCGCATGGAGACCAGCTTGTCGCCCGGTTGCACGCCCGGCGGGCAGGTCACCACGATCAGCGCTCCGCTGACATCGCGCACGAACGGGTGCACCGCTTGGCAGGTGAGGTCAAACACAACCTCAACCGGAGTTAAGGTAGAGCCTAGGTAGCTGGCCGAGATCGAGTTGTTGCCCAGGCCATCAGGTGGTTCCAAGGTGACCACATCCCCATCCGCACCCATGGCGGGCAAGATAAGATCGAGCACGGGGCCGTAGCCAGTGTCAGCGTCTGGGTTGCTAAACGTAGCCGTGAAAGAAACATTCTCGCCGATGAAGGCCTGAGCAGGCACGGAGAGCACTACACTCGGCGGCGAAGCCAGCAGCGGACGATTGTTTGTGCCCAATAACGGCGGCACGAACGACCCCATAATCAGCGTAAAGGTAAGGGAAAGGGAGGCAAACCAGTGGTAACTTCTGCTTGCCAACCCAGCAGTGTTAGACCGTGCTACGTGCAACGTTGAACCTCCCTTAATGAAAGGTTTAAGAAGGGCTAATCAAGCATGCTGCCTTTTAAATACTTTTGGCATTATACATGAGTCACACTTTTTATGCAAATAAAAAAAGCCGCCCCAAATTGGGCGGCTTTTTATTTGCCTGGGCAATCACTTGACAAATCATCCATACACATGTAATATTTTTCTTACATATCAAAATCACATGGAGATACACAATGTTTGAAAATACGCCTTACCTGTTCATCATGATCGTTGCCGTTGTAGCTATTACCTTTGTTTTCATTTCATCAGTGCTTAAGGGCAAATCCAATGAAAATTCGTCCGAGGTAAAGGCCACCCTTGCCGAGATCAACGAAGGCGTCCAGGAGCTGCGCACCAAAGTAGCCTCCATCGAAAAGATGCTGCGCGAGGTTGAGTAAGCCAAACAAGGAGCCAACTGATGAGCCCCCCTGCGCGAAATGAGCCCAGCCTGGTTGCCATCCTGGCGGCGCTGGATAACCCGCACCGCCTGCGCATCATCGCCGCCCTGCGCGGCAAGACCAACTATGTGAGCCAGCTGGCCCGCGACCTTGACATCAGTCGCCCGCTACTCATCATGCACCTGAAAAAGCTCGAGGACGCTGGCTTGGTTTCCAGCGACTTGGAAGTCTCAGCCGACGGCAAGGCGATGCGCTTTTACCAGCTTGTGGAGTTCGACATTCACCTGACCCCATCAGACATTGCCAAGGTTGCAGCCAAGCTGCCCAAGGACTAAAAAAAAGCACGGCTTCGCCGTGCTTTTTGTATCAATCAGTCTGGACTGCTCACAGCTTGCTGCCTATTTGCCTAGCTCCACGTCTCCATAGGTCCAAAGGCGGTTGATGAAAAAGTTCCAGAACAACACAATACCAATAGCGCCGGCCAGCGCCAAGTTATGCGTAACCGAATAGGTGCTTAACCCCAACAGGGTCGGCCGAGGGCCAGCCAAGCGATCAAACCATGCCGCCAGCCCATTGAATATTGGTGTGCGGATCAACAAACCCACCAGGTTTACTAACCCGTACTGTGCCAGTTGACGTGACCAGGGCTTGGAACGTGAATCCTTATAGGTCCATTTGCGATTCAAGATGAAGTTGCTGCTCACCGCCACAAGAAAAGAAATCGCCTGGCTGAGTGTGGGAATAACACCGGCTACGTTAAGCAGCAAGTTGAACACAGCAAAATCCACCACGGCGCCAATAGCACCTACGGTGGAGAAGCGCGCAAAGCGCTTTAGCTCGCGGCGTTTGCTGCGGACGGTCATTTGAGGCCCAACTCGTCACGGAAATACGGAATGGTCTTGCTCAAGCCCTCGCGCAGCGAAATGCTTGGCCCCCACTTCAGCCACTCACTGGCCCTCGTAATGTCGGGCTGGCGGCGCAGGGGGTCACCGGGCAGGAACTGCTTCTTCTCGAAAACCAGGCCAGCATTCTTGCCCACAAGGCCATCGATCTCCTTGGCGAATTGCTCAATGGTGATCTCGTCTGGGTTGCCGATGTTGACCGGCTCATGAATATCTGAGGTCAGCAAGCGGTAGATGCCTTCGATGAGGTCATCTACATAGCAGAAGCTGCGCGTCTGTTGCCCATCACCGTACACGGTGAGCTGCTCGCCACGCAAGGCTTGCTGGATGAAATTGGCCACAGCGCGGCCATCGTCCACATGCATGCGCGGGCCGTAGGTATTGAAGATGCGCACGATGCAAGTATTGACCTTATGGAAGCGGTGATAGGCCATCGTGAGCGCTTCGGCAAAGCGCTTGGCTTCGTCGTAGACTGAGCGTTCACCAATCGGGTCTACGTGGCCCCAGTAGCTTTCCTTCTGGGGATGCTCCAGCGGGTCACCATAGATCTCGCTGGTCGAAGCCAGCATGAAGCGCGCATTGTTGGCCAAGGCCACGCCCAGCGTATTGTGCGTGCCGAGCGCTCCGGCCTTCATGGTCTGGATGGGCAGATTGGGATAGCCGATGGGCGAATTGGGATTGGGGCTGGCAGGCGAAGCGAAGTGCATCACCGCATCCAGCTTGCCCGGAACGGAGATGTAGTTCGAAACATCGTGCCGGATGAATAAAAAGCGCTCATTGGTGCTGAGATGAGCCAGGTTCTCCGGCTTGCCAGTGACGAAATTATCCATCCCTACGACTTCATGCCCCTCAGCCAGCAGGCGGTCACACAAATGCGAGCCTAAAAAGCCCGCAGCGCCAGTTACCAGTATTCGCATGTACGCTCTCTCAATCTTGGAGTCTTACTAATCAGCGAGCCATTTTAACACGCTGTTAAATCATCCACAGATGAACACGGATGGACACAGATCGATAAAAACTGAACCACAAAAGGCACAAAGAAAAGAATTTCCTAAGAACATCCTTGCTTCGTGCCCTTTGTGTCTTTGTGGTTAGGCAGTTATCAGTGTATCTGTGTTCATCTGTGGACTCTATTCCCAGTCCACAGAGCCCACCAGACCATCACCGGTGAGCTGGCGCGCCTCGCCGGTGAGCACATTGGCCACCCACAGATTCCCCTGGTACACAAAGGCGATCATTGGCCCCGCCTCGGCAGCACCCGCCTCGGCGGCAGGCGCCCAGGCCACGCGCTGTGGCTGCAAGCCTGCCGCACCCTGCGGCGGAAACAGGCTGAGCGTCTGGCCGGTTTCGGGCGCCAGCACCATCAGCTCATAGCTGCTGATCTCGCTCTGGCTGGGCGTAAATGCACGCAGGAAGGCCACCTGGCCGCCGCCCGACTCGGGCACTGGATTGGCGAACATGCCCACATTCTGCAGCAGGCGGCGCAGCTCGCCCTGCGGTGAAAGCGCCACAAGGTCAAACAGCGGCGAGCGCGCTTGCGTCTCCAGGCCGCTTTGCGGCGCGTGGTCCACGCTGTACAGCCAGCCATCCTCGCCCCAGGCGATCGTGGGCATCCAGGCCCAATCGCTATTGGTCTGGAACGGGGTGACGGCCAACAGGGTCTGCAAGCGGTCGGTCTCGATGTCGGCCAGGCCTATGCCATCCGGCCGTGTGAAGGCCAGCGTCTCGCCATCCGCGCTCCAGGCGAAGGCCGAGCCCCACCAGCTGTACAGGCTATCTGTGCTGCGTGCCGGCAGCCCCTCGCGCACCGCGGTGACATCCCCGCTGGGTGTAAAGTTGATGAACTGCAGATCATTGTTGGCCGCCCAACCGGGTGGATTTAGGCTTGGCTCCACGGTGGAGAAAGCGATCTGCGTGCTGCTGCCAATCGCCGAAGGCGATAGCACCCAGCCAGCATAGTGCACCACGTTGCCAACACCAAGCTCGATCTGGCGGAAATCGTTCAGGCTGGCTACCCACAGCGTGTTGATGGCCTCTTCATCTTGGCTACTGCGCGTGTATAGCAGCCAATCCCCATCGGGCGAGATCTCAAAGATGCGCCCATCCAGGTCACCCGTGGTGACCACCGGTTGGCGTGAGCCAGTATTGCCTTCCAGCAGCCAGGCATTACCACCCGCCAGAAAGACCAGCCGCCCCGGAATAGCGACGGCGCTAAAGGCGGATTGCGCCCCGATCATGACAATTTCTTCTACGGCGGCACTCACCACCTGCGAGCGCACCGCCGTGCGTGAGATCAACTCACCATCTTCATAAACAAGACGATAGGTGATCTCTTCTAACCCATTGACCCCGTTCTGGATCAAACGTTGCTCGCCTACACCCATAGCCTCATTGTGCAGAGTGCGCGAGATAAATGGAATGGCCTGCTCGGCCACCTCGTAGGCTTCCTCTACCCGGATGACGCGCAGCTCACCCGCCCCATTCAGCTGGGTCAGGCTGTGCGGCTCGGTGCGGTCCAGCGGGCCGAGGGTGATGCCGGCAGCCTGCAGCGCCTCGCTGACGCGGCTGCCCGCCGCTACCTGCACAGTGTGCTCAGCGCCATCCGCCAGCACCGTGACATCTATCTGCGGCAGGCTGGCCGCTGGGCGGCAGGCCGCCAAGAATAGGGTCAGGGCCAAAAGCAAAAAATGCCCGCGTAGGGCTGGCTGGTATAATGCGCCGCTCATTAACTGAACTTCATTCCACGAAAAAAGCTGAGTAACTATAGCATGGCGGCAAAAAAGCAAGCAGAAACCGCAACTGAAGAAACCTTGAGCCTGGAAGCGCGCATTGAAGCGCTGCTTTTTGTTGCGCCGGGGCTGGTGGCGCCCAACCAACTGGCCGCCGCGCTTGAAGTGCCGCCCAAGCAGGTGGAAGCCGCCCTTGCTACCGTGGAAGGGAGCCTGGCCGGCCGCGGTATTCGCTTGCAACGCTACCGCGGCGAGCTGCGCCTGGTAAGCGCCCCGGAAGCTGCCCCACTGGTGGAGCGTTTCCTTCATCTGGAAGCCACCACG
The DNA here is from genome assembly GCA_964623375.1 of uncultured Anaerolineaceae bacterium. GTDB lineage: Bacteria > Chloroflexota > Anaerolineae > Anaerolineales > UBA11579 > JAMCZK01. The sequence continues at coordinate 1,566 of CAZUTS010000014.1, read as the reverse complement.
CGCCTCAGCGCTGCGGCCCTGGAATGTCTGGCTATCGTGGCCTACCAGCAACCCATTACGCGCCCACAGATCGACTCGGTGCGCGGCGTCAACAGTGACAGCTCGATCCGCTCTTTGCTCACGCATGGCCTGGTAGAAGAAGCTGGCCGCGCAGAGGGCCCCGGCCGCCCCATCCTGTACTCCACCACATCTGAGTTCCTGCAGCACTTTGGGCTGAGCAAAATTGAAGACCTGCCTGCCCTAAATCTCGAAACGGCAGCCCAACAGACCCAAATTCCTGAGCTGCTAGAACTCAAATCTTAAAGCTTCGCCTCTAGGCATCACCCCCAATCTACACATTGGCTTGATACTTTCCTAATTTTCCACTTATAATCTCAGTCTGTCTAAAGCGCATTGGGGTGTGCAGCAACCATACGCAAGGTACTGTGGTACTCCAAAGTGCGGCCAAGAGGCCAGTCACAACAAAACCAGAAGTTTGAAGGAGAAAGATATGACGAAAAAGCTCTTCCCCATTGTGGGTCTGCTACTCGCCATTGCGGTAGTTCTTACCGCTTGTGGTGGTGGCGCTGCCCCCGCCGCCAGCGAAGCTGCTCCGGCTGAGCAACCCACTGCCGCACCCGCCGAGGTGATTTTCACCACCCCGTCCGGCTATGGCGTAACCCTGGAGACTGTGCGCGAGCGCGGCTCCCTGATCTGCGGTGTGAACTCGCAGGTGCCTGGCTTCGGCTTCGTTGACGCCGATGGCAACTTCTCCGGTGTAGACGTGGACTACTGCCGCGCCCTGGCCGCCGCTGTCTTTGGCGACGCCAACGCTGTTGAGTTCCGCGCCGTGACCGCCGCTGAGCGCTTCACCGCCCTGCAGTCCGGTGAGATTGACGTACTGAGCCGCAACACCACGTGGAGCACCCTGCGTGACACCGAGCTGGGCGGCAACTTTGTCCACACCACCTTCTATGATGGTCAAGGCCTGATGGTTCGCGAAGACAGTGGCATCACTGACATCGCTGGCCTCGAGGGCGGTACGATCTGCGTGCAGACCGGCACCACCACTGAGCTGAACCTGGCTGACGTGTTCGCCGCTGAAGGCGTGAGCTACACCCCGGCCGTGTTTGAAGATGCGGATGGCACCTTCGCCGCTTACGCCGAGGGCCGCTGTGACGCCGTCACCACGGACAAGTCTGGCTTGGTTTCCCGCCGCACCGTGTTGGCTGACCCCGAAGCTCATGTGATCCTGGACGTAACCATGTCCAAGGAACCCCTGGGCCCGATGGTTCGCCACGGTGATGACCAGTGGTTCGATATTGCGCAATGGACCGTGTTCGCCATGATCTCCGCTGAGGAGTTTGGCATCACCTCCGCCAACGTGGACAGCCAGAGCGGTTCCGCCAACCCCGAAGTCCTGCGCTTGCTGGGCATCGAAGGTGAGCTGGGCGCCGCCCTGGGTCTGGAATCCAACTGGGCTTACAACATCATCAGCCAGGTTGGTAACTACGAAGAGGTCTACAACCGCAGCCTGGGTCCGGACACCCCGACCTACATCCCGCGCGGTCTGAACAGCCTCTACAC
>CAZUTS010000013.1:0-34411 GCA_964623375.1 uncultured Anaerolineaceae bacterium | reverse complement strand
CATAGTCGGGGTGGGCGGATTCGAACCGCCGACCACCGCGTCCCAAACGCGGTGCGCTGCCAGGCTGCGCTACACCCCGCAGCACACACAGTATACCAATGAGCCCATAACGGAAACGATGTTAATTCAGTGCTGATAAGACGATGATTGATTTCTTATACGCCAGCGCTATCCTTACGTTCAAATCTTATTGATTGGAGATGACGATGATGACCCTATACCTCAACCCCCGTACCCGCCGCTTCAGCCAGACGCGTGCTGCCGGTGTATACATCCCCGTAGATGTCAGCGCCAATGGCGAAGAGTATGTTCTGCGGGCCTACCTGCCCGGCCTGAAGGCCGATGACGTGCAGATCGAAGTGCTGGAGAACACCGTAAGCATTCACGGCGAGTTCGCCAACCAGATCCTGGACGAGAACGAGCAGCTGATGCTGCGCGAGCTGCCCAGCGGCGCCTTTGAGCGCACCCTGCGCCTGCCCACGGACCTGGACGCCGAACGAGCCCAGGCCGAGATGCAGGACGGCGTGCTGACCCTGCGTGTGGCCAAGGCCGAACACGCCAAGAGCAAGAAGATCAATATTCTGGCCAAGTAAGGCCATCCCCAAAACCAAAAGAGCCCGGCAGCCGCCGGGCTCTTTTGGTTGGCGGCCTTCATCCGCTATACTAGTAGCCATGCGCAGCCAATACCCGCATACCGAAGAATTGTTTGTAGCCAAGCACCACCCCGCGGCCCGCCGCCGCCATGTGCGCCAGGTCTGGCTGCAGATCGTGCTGCCGCTGGTGCTGGGCACCGCCTTGGGCGGCCTGGGGCTGTACACCTTGCTCACCGCCGAGGCGGGCAATGCCACGCGTGCCTCGCAACTGGCCACGGTGGTGCTGGCCATCCCCCTCCTTCTGATCGGTGTCATTTTGCTGGTGGCCCTGGTTGCGGCCATCTACTTGCTGGCGCGCACCATGCGCTGGATCCCAGAACACACCATTTATGTGCATCGTTGGCTGCAACAAGCCAACAGCGCCATCCTGCGCGGGGCAGACTATGCCGCCAAGCCGATGCTGGCCGCCCAAAGCTGGGCCAATGCGTTTAGCAAGGTCTTCAGGAGAGACCGCCTGCCATGAGAAACAACAATAGCTTGCTGGCTGTGAGTGCGGTGCTGGGCGCCATCATGGGTCTGGCGGCGGGCGTGCTGTTGCTGCGCCGTGCTGAACAGCGCGGCAGCGAAGTCGCCATCACCAGCGGTGAAGGCTTGAGCATTGGCCTGTTGGCGTTTGGCCTGCTGCGCCAGATCGCCACCCTGGGCGAGGAATAACCTCAAATGCAAAAGATCGTGCCGTTTCTGGTATTCAACAACGGCCGCGGCGCAGAAGCACTAGACTTTTACGCAGCTGTGTTCAAGGATGCCAACATTAGCACAAAAACTCTCAGCCCAGACGGCCAGCTCTTCATGGGCACAGTACAGCTGCATGGGCAGGAGTTCCACGCCTTCGATGCGCCGGGCGAGAACTTCCAATTCTCAGAAGGCATCTCCTTCATGATCAACTGCGCCAATGCTGAAGAAGTGGATCACTTCTGGGAGCGTTTGGTTGAGGATGGCGGCGAACACTCGATGTGCGGTTGGCTGAAGGATCGCTTTGGCGTTTCATGGCAAGTGGTGCCCACCCTGCTTGGCGAGCTGATGCAAGACCCTGACCCCGAAAAAGTTGACCGGGTTGTGCAAGCCATGCTGAAGATGCAAAAGCTGGATTCAGCAGCGCTGCAAGCCGCCTACGACAACGCGTAGCCTAATACAAGCCCACGCAACTGTCGGCACGCCAGGGCGCGTATGGGTGGACTGCCAGCATCCACTGGCGTGGTTCCCCGCGGAGTAGTGCGCGCGAGCTTAGTTCAGCAACGCATCTATAATCAACGCCATGGCAGAAACACTCCCCAGCTGTATCCTCTTCGGCCGCATAGAGCAAGACACGATCATCACGGCAGATGGAAATGCCCTTATTGACCAGCCGGGCGGCAACTTGCTGTACGCTGCATCCGCCTATGGCGTGTGGGGCGATACGCCTGGGCTGGTGAGCCGGGTGGGCAGCGACTTTCCGCATGCGTGGGAAGCGGCGCTAGGCGCACAACGCCTGGATACGCGCGGTGTAGTGCGTTTGGAGCAGCCCGTGGACCTGCGGCGCTTCATTGCCTACAGCGATGTGGGTACGGCGCACCGCGAAAACCCCATCCGCCATTTTGCCCGACACAACCTCAGCTTTCCCAAGAGCCTGCTGGGTTATCAGGCTCCGGTGGAGCCACTGGACTCCAAGCGAGAGCGCAATGCGCTCTCGCTGCGGCCAGAGGATATTCCCGCCGCCTATCAGGGGGCAAAGGCGGCCCACCTGTGCCCGCTGGACTATTACAGCCACCGCCTTCTGCCCGCTACGCTGCGCGAGCAGGGTACTGAGATTGTCATGCTGGATGCCGGGCGCGGCTATATGCACCCCGACTTTATCGCCGAGCTTCCCGAACTGGTCAATGGGCTGACGGTATTCCTGACCACGGAAGAGCGCATGCTCAATCTTTTCGCCCACCGCAGCCAGGACAACTGGAAGCTGATCGATACCCTGGGCAGCTTTAACTGCCGGGCGGTTGTGGTGCACAGTGTGCACCGCGGCCAGTGGCTGCTGGATGTGGATGCACGCAAGCGCTACCAAATCCCGCCTTACCCAGCCCGCTTGAGCGACATTACGCATGCCAGCAGCAGCTTCTGCGGCGGCTTTATCGCCGGCCTGTTGCGCACACAGGACTTCCTGCGTGCGACGCTGTATGGCAATGCCCTGCAATCGCTGGCCATGGAAGGCAGCGGCGCCTTCTACGTTGAGGAGATACTGCCTGGGCTGGCCGAATCCCGGCTGCAGTCGCTGACCTCTGCAGTGCAGCTTATCTGATCCAAAGACCCGGTAGCCATGCAAAAAGAGCGAGGAAATCCTCGCTCTTTTTTTGATTCTCTAAAATAAATCAGAACCTTACAGGTCTGCAAGCATGCCTGCAGTACCATTGAATTGTTACTGTGTACTAACTAAAATCTAACCAATATTCGAGTTTTCCTCAACTTGATGAAAGGTTGGATACATGAAAACGCTCAGCATCCTCATTTTCCTCGGTACCCTTACTGCCATCGTCTTCGGCGCCATGTTCGCCATCCGCCCCACCAAGGCCCAAGAAGTTGCGGCCCCGATTGAGATGTCCACCAATGATACTCAATCCGTGCTGGTAGTTGCCCCGGTCACGGGCGGCCAGAATTCGGCCGGCGGCCAGAATGCCGCCCCAGCCGCGGCCGAGGTTGACCCCGGCGCCGCCCTGGCGCAGACCTTCATGGTCAACCTGCGCAAGGAGCCTACTGTGGCCCCTGAAGCCGCTGCGGAAACCGCCCCTGAGGCTGCTCCCCAAGCCCAGCCAGAGGCTGCCCCGGCCGCCGCCAGCCTGCAATCATTCATCAGCACAGTCTCCAACGGAAACTCCGCCCAGGTCACCGGCATCTACGTTGACGGCGTAATGGCCTACGGTGTGACTGGTCAGGGCGGCAACGCCGCCTTCGTCAGCGAGCAGCCCAATGTGGTGACCCAGTTTGGGCTGGCCAGCCAGTACGGTAGCCAAGGCTTCCTGGCGCACAACTACCTGGCCGGCAGCGCCTTCGCCAACATTGGCATAGGCCAGATCATCACCCTGGTGTACGGCAACGGCACCACCAAGGAATTTCAAGTGACCAGCACGCAGAGCTACCAGGCCCTATCCCCTGACTCCACCCAGTCCAACTTTGTGGACCTGAACAGCGGCGAGCAACTGAGCGCCTCGGCCCTGTTCCACAAGGTCTACAACAGCAAAAACACCTTGGTGCTGCAGACCTGCATTGAGCAGGACGGGATCAGCACCTGGGGCCGTTTGTTCATCACTGCAGTTCCGCTTAGCTGAGCGAGCGTCTTCTAACCGAGGAGGCGGAACTGCGTTCCCCTAAAAGATCCCCGCTTGAGGAGGCGGGGATCTTTTTTTGCCGAGAATCCAAGCTGGCGCCTAACTGTCGGCGCTATTGGTGAAAGGCACCGCTACGATGAGCACACGGTGGGTGTTGCTCTCGTAGGGCCAACAGGTGATGAGGGTGAGGCGTTCATCTTCGGTGGGCTGGATCCATTCGGCGTTGGCAATGCGTACGTCCATGGGCTGGTTGCGTTCTGGCAGCACCGCGGTGTAGACCACCACATACTCAAACAACTCTCCGTTGGAAAACACCTGAATAGTGTCGCCCTTCTGCAGGCGATAGAGGTCACGGAAGACTTCGCCATAAATATTGTGATGGCCATTCAAGACGGTGTTCCCCGGCGCGCCCAGACCAGCAGATGTCTCATGCCAACCCACGGCGCGGTAATCGGGCGCCAACCATTGCTGAAAGACCTTCTCTTCATATGAGAGGTCAATGGAGCCGATGGGGACGATGGTAGCATCCAACTGGATGGATGGGATGACGACACGATCGGGCGCCTTGCCCACGATAACTTCGTCTACTTCGTGTGGCAGCGGGGTTGGGAAGCCGCTGGGGGCCAGGTCTACTGAGACACTGCTGGGATCTGCACTGTCGGAGGATGCGTAGACGGGCAGGAAGCCAGCCTGCAGAGCATCATCGGCAGCCAGGTCGATGGCAGGCGGCATGGTAGCGACGTCGAAGATGCCCTTGCCGAGGGCAAAGAAGATCACCAGGATGCCGATGAAAACAATGCCGATAATGAGGGCATTGGATTCTTTTTTCTGAGGTTGCGGGGAATATGCGTCCATGTGCGGGGATTTTATCCTGTCAGGGTCAAGACCAGATTGCTTCGTCGCTCTGCGGCTGCGCCTCCCATCCTCGCTATGACAGAGTACAGCTCAGGGCCGCGCTGCATTGCAACGACATAGTAAAAACAAAAGCGGGGCCAAGTATGGCCCCGCTTTGTTTTGCTTTGAGCAGACGCGGGCTAGCTTTCGTCGTCCTCGTCTTCGTAGTCATCTTCAGCAGCACGGTTCTGGCGGTCACGGTCCAACTTCATACCAATGCCGAGCAGGATCAGGGCAAAGCCGAAGACGCCGATACCCAGGTTCAGGAACATATTGTCCCGGAAGATGGCGGGCAGCTCGATACCCGTGATGGGGATGAGCACGCCAGGCGTGGGGCTCGGCGTGACGGTGGGCGTGGGCAGCTCGCCGTTGCACAACGTGCCGCTGTTGTTATTGCTCAGCGACTTGGACTGGCCGTCGTTCGGGTCAATCCACATGATGGAGACCGTGTTGGGCAGCGCACCATTGACCGGTGTGCCGAAGACCACCGTGCTGTTGGCCGGCACCGTGATCGGGCCGCCGGAAGCGCTGCCACCAACCACCCACCATACGAAGTTGACCGGGGCGGCGTTGGCATTGCTCACCTGCCAGCGCAGGTCACCCGGTTGCGCCTCGTTGGTGTTGACGATGGTGCCTTCCTGGTCAACACACAGGCCCACGAAGGTGATGCCGTCACCCGTGATGGGCACGAACACGGTCGGCGTGGCGGTGAAGGTAGCCGTGTTCTCCGGCGTATTGGTGAAGGTAGCCGTGGCCGGATCGGTGACCGTAAGGGACGGAGTCAGCGTGGCCGGGTTGGTGACCGTGAGGGACGGGGTCAACGAGGGCGGCGGCGTGCCAGTCACCGTCACCGAGGGGGTGAAGGTGGCGGTGAAGGTGGGCGTGAACGAAGCGGTCACCGTGGAGGTAAAGGTAGCGGTGGAGGTGAAGGTGGCCGTATTCGTCGGCGTGAAGGTAGAGGTAAAGGTCGCCGTGTTGGTGGGCGTGAAGGTGCTGGTGAAGGTGGCGCTGGGGGTAAGCGTACCCGTGGGGGTAATGCTGGGGGTCAGCGTGATGGTGGGCGTATCGGTGGGCGTTGGAGTCGCCGTATCGGTCGCCGTGGGGGTAGCGGTGAACGTAGCCGTCGCCGTAGAGGTAAAGGTAGCCGTCGCCGTGGGGGTGTCGGTAGACGTGGCCGTGGCGGTGTAGGTAGCCGTGGCGGTGGGCGTATCGGTGGCCGTGGCCGTCGCCGTAAAAGTGGGAGTGTTAGACGGCGTGAAGGTTGCGGTGTAGGTGGGCGTGCTCGACGGCGTCAGCGTAGCCGTATTGGTGGGCGTGTTCGACGGGGTGAACGTAGCCGTGTAGGTGGGTGTGTTGGACGGCGTAAAGGTGGCCGTAAATGTCGGGGTGTTAGACGGCGTCAGCGTAGCCGTGTTGGTGGGCGTGTTCGACGGCGTAAACGTAGCCGTGAAGGTTGGCGTGTTGCTCGGCGTCAGCGTGGCCGTGTTGGTGGGCGTGTTGGACGGCGTGAAGGTAGCGGTGAAGGTGGCCGTGAACGATGGGGTCAGCGTGGGGCTGGCCGTAGGGCTGACAGTGTTGGTCGGCGTCTTGCTAGGCATCACCGTGGGGGTGGGGGTCTTGACCTTGTGGCTGCCTTCATCACGGCAATCCAAGGTGCCGACCACCTTCCAGTTCCATGAGCTGGCAGGCACCGAGATAGTACCAATTTCCTGCCAGTCCACGTTGCCGTTCATAGCCGGCACATTGAACTTGGCTACCGAGCTGCCGTTGATGTAGACATCAGCCTCTTGGGCAACCTCATAAATACCGGAAAGGTTCTGCACTTGAACAGAGCCTGAATCCGTCACGCGGAAGTTGTAGCGGCCACAATCCCACGCCTGCGCCACGGTGGTGGCGGCGGTGGCAATCACGCCGACAATGACAACAGCAAACAGTAATTTACGCAGAGTACTCATACTCACTCACTTGCCAGCTGGTAGCCAAAGCGGGTCTTATTGAGAATAAGCTCTGGGCGGCTGGGATCCTTCTCGATTTTCTGGCGCAATAAATACACAATCCACTTGATGCGTTCACGGATTTTCTCGTTGTCCTCGCCCCACACTTCGCGTGCCAGGGTCTCATAGGCCACTGGCTTTGGGTGCTGGCGCGCAAGAATCTCCAACACGGCAAATTCGCGCGGGGTGAGATCGATTAACTGGTCACGCAAGGTGACCTGGTGCGTCTGCAAATCTACAGACAGCCCCTGGTCTGGGAAGACCAGCACGGAGGCAGGCTTGCTGGGGCCGGAGCGGCGCAGCGCAGCTTCGATACGTGCCACGACTTCATCGCCAACAAAAGGCTTAGAGACATAATCATCGGCACCTTCTTTGAGGCCGCGCACAACGCTTTCTTTTTGACTGAGGGCGGAGAGGATGATAATGGGTGCGTCTGTGATGGCACGCAACTGGCTGAGAGTCTCCCAGCCATCCATCTCTGGCATCATCAGATCGAGCAAGACCACGCTGGGATTGGAGTCCATCCATTTACGCAGGGCCTGCTTGCCATCCGTGGCGCCGACCACATTCATGCCAGCGCGGCGCAAGGTCAGCTTGAGCAGATTCAGGGTGTCAGGATCGTCTTCAACCACCATAACGACGCGTTGAGAGCCGAGCTCTTGCACGGCATCTAAATCTAACCCTGCGCCAGGCGGGTTGAACACATCTTTTTCTTCAGCCAACAGCACTCTTACCCACTTTTTCTAAACTTCCGTTTATTTAGAAATACTCGACTCATGACAAGAGTGTTTTCAACTACGCGTCAATTGTTTTTCGAGAATTCCCAGCCCAAATAATAACATGCGCTATCAGAAATGCAAGGGGGCATTTGTCTATACTTGCATTTCTGATAGGCAAACGCCCGCTATGCGCGGGCGTTCTAACCAAAAACTAACTTAAATTACTCAGAAAGCTCAATCAGAGAGCTGCCGCCACCACCGAAAACGACCCCTGGATCGTAATCAACAGTAATCACGCCTGAGCCACTGACGACATAGCGCCACGCAATAATCTGGGCGTTGAGGGTCTTATTGGTTCCAGAGCCCGCCATGGAGACCAGGGAATTGGCGGCATAAATAGTCCCGCGAATCAGGGTTTGGCCAGCCCCGTCTACGCGAACATCCGCCCCGTTTTCGCGCTCCAGAAAAATCGCCATTCCTGCGTAGGAACCGCTGGTCGGCGCAGCAAGTGTGACTTGACCACTGCCGCCGATATGCACACCACCATCCGCTATAAACACCATCACATCGCTTCCAGTAACACGTCCGGAGCCGTTGACCACAAACGAGCCGCCGCCACCACACGAGCTGTCCCCTGTAATGTAGTACAGGCCGGGCTGCATCTGAGCAATTGTGTCTGAACCGATACAAATGCGATCGTACAAACCCGGATAGACAATGATGGGGTTGGGATGAGTGCAATTAACCCAGTTGGTAAGATCAAGGTTTCCGTCAGTAAGGAAGAAATTGCCCGAGGTACCACAGCGCGCTGGAGATGGGGTGGCCGCTGCACTTGGCACCAGCGGATAGGGCACCGTGGCCAAGGGATCCGCCATGTGTGGAACACCGGTTGTGGGAGGGTAAGGATTAACTGCCAGAGTCGGGTCACTCCAGCGCCACATCCACTCCGGCATCCACAACCCACCAACTACATCGATGGTATCTGCCTTTAGGCGCGGGATACCAGACCCACAGGTTTGGCCGCCATCCACATAGGCCGCCTCGCTGTGACTAGAGTTTACAAAGATACCCCCGCCAATCACTCGTATACATCCACTACCTGAAAGGTCCACAACACGTTGCTGCGCATCGTTCAGGGCAATCAGGCCATTACCACCGCCGATGGGGCCGCCGCCACTGGTACAACGCGCCACAGCGCGGCCGCTGCTCTGCAGGGTGCCGCTGTAGACCAGGCGCCCGAAGGTGAGCTGCGATTGGGCGCGAATGTTGACTTCAACATACTCATCATCGCCCGCGTTCGGGCCTGTGGTGGGGGGATTGCTGACCGAGACAATCACATTGGGCGGCGCGGCCGTGTAGCCATTTTGGGCAGCTGAGGCCACCGCGGCGTTAACGACATTGGCGGAGTTACACAGCGCGAAGGCACCCGCCAAGGCGGCATTATCAGCTGCGTTCTGTGCGGAGCGACGATCGCTATATAAGCGGCCGCCATCTACGGCCAGGCCAATAGCGCCGAGCAAGCCAACGAACACCAGCATGACCAGCACAATGGCCTGGCCGCGCTCGGCGCGGGCCAATGCCCGGCGGATGGATTGAATTTTACGAGTGCGCATACGCGGTAAGACTCCTAGCCTAAGTATAGCCAGTAGTCTGGCGATTCTGCCCCGTTACTTTAGACCCAGTTAGTCTGACGCCATAAAAGAGACGAAGGGTACAGCGAAAGTATCAATGACCTCGCTGCCGCCGCTGACATCCAGCAGGCTGAGGCGCGCACCCCCCTCGCCCTGCTCAAGGATCAGGAAGTGGTTAGCATCCACCCATTCGGCCTGCACGGCAAAAGCCACAAAGCCTGCGGGCAGGCTGATGAGGCTGGTGCTGCCATCGGTAGCGTTGGCCATGGCCAGGCGCGCGGTGCCATCCTGATAAGTGTAGAGATAAGTGCTGTTGTCAGGAGACCAGGCAAGGAAGCGGATTTGCTCGGCGCGCACGGCGGGCGACTCGTTGCTGCCATCACTAAGCGCAACCACCAGCTCATTGTCCGGGCCGCCGGCTTCGCCCAGGGGGCGCAAGTAGGCAATGCGGCTGGCATCCGGCGAGAAGGCTACCTCGCCAAAGATAAAGAAAGCGGCTTGGATGCTGCCCGACTCAAAGGCGGGCGTGCCGTCCAGCGGGATCCACCACAGGCCGGTTTCGGGCGTGCCGCCCGCCAGCGCATCGGCGGGCGGCACGGCCACCATCAGCGAGCCGCCCTCCTGCGCCCAGGCCACCGGCGGGCTGTAGAGATATTCGCTGTAAGTGATTACGCTGGGATAGGTGATCAAGTTGCGGCGTAGGTCGCTGCCATCCACATTGATGATGTGTACGTTAGTGGGTGTAGACAACGCCAGCTGCTGGCCGTCTGGTGAAAAGGCGAACAGGCCGCCGGCCTGGTTCTCACCCAGCAGCGGTTGAATGAGGCCCGAGTCGGCATTGACCAGGGTGAGGTCATTGCGCAGGGTCAGCCCCACCCCGGGATGCAAAAGCTGTGTGCTGAAGGCCAGTATGCGCGTGCCCGGCTGGAACTCAAAGCGGTAGGCAGAGACCATATCGCTGGCATTAGCTACGGGAATGGCGGCGAAGTAGGTACTGTCGGCCAGGGCACGGTTGTTGGAACCATCGCTGCTGACCACCCATAGTTCATTCATTGTTTCAGGAGCAGGGAATTCAGCAGCGGCATCGTAGCGCGGGTTGGGCACGCCGCGCGTGTAGGCAACACGGCAGCCATCTTGCGAAAGGGCCAGGTCTTGCACATCCCCCAGAGCAGTGAGCTGTGTGCGCATGCCACCCTGGGTCCATAGCCATACATTGCCATCTTTCACATAGGCCACATTGAGCATGCCGGCGTTGCTGCAGGCTGGCTCCGTGGGTGCCTGGGTGGCCACCTCGCCCAGAGTGGGCGCGGCGGTGGGCACCGGCTGGCCACTGGCCTGCAGCGTGGAGGCCACGCTGGTGGAAATCAGATCCGCCGCGCTCAGGGTAGGAGCGCAGGCCGCCAATAGCAGGCTGAGGCAAAACAAGGCAAGGATTTTTAAACGCATGGCACACTCCGCGGGTTGGATACTTGATTCTAATATACGCCTTGTGAGCCACTTTGGTTCCTGCTTGACAGTTTGATATCTAATAGTTAGTATGCTAATCATGAGGCAGCCAAGCCTAGAAAGTGAAGTGTGCACCGCATTGATCCGGGTAGGGACACGCATGGCGGCGGGCTTTGACCAGCGCTTTGCTGAGTTCAGGCTCACCCAAGCACAGTTTCGCACTTTGGTGGGTGTAATCATGCTCGACCGCGGTGAGGGCATCACCCCGTCAGAACTGGCAGACCACCTGTTTGTGGAGCGCGCCACCCTTTCGGTGCTGGCGCAGGCGCTGGTCAAGCGCGGTCTACTGGTGCGCCGCCCGGGCGAAAATCGCCGCAGCCACCGCCTCTCGCTCACCGAGGCGGGCATACTGATGCTGCAGCAGACGATTACGCCCGCGCTGGAGCTAGCCGACGAGACCGTCAAAGGCCTATCCAAAGACATCTTGCAAAACATGCTGGCTGTCTTGAACCACCTGGAAGCACATCTGCGCCTGGCGCAAAAGAAGGGCTAGCCGCACAACTGCGGCAGTGCTCACTCGTATATAGGGATACTTGCCAAACTAATCAAGGAATTGACATGAGCCAACCGATCTTGCAGGCGCAAGACCTGCACAAACGCTACGAAAAAACCCACGCGGTGCAAGGCATCAGCTTTGACATTCAACAGGGTGAGATCTTCAGCCTGCTCGGCCCGAATGGCGCCGGCAAAACCACCACCATCTCGATGTTGAGCTGCCTGCTCAGCCCCAGTGAGGGTGATGCGATTATTGATGGCCACTCGGTTCGCCATGATGCCGATGCGGTCAAGAAAATTATCGGCGTGGTGCCGCAGGAAATTGCACTGTATCCTGACCTGACGGCCCGCGAGAACCTGATGTTTTGGGGCAAGATGTACAGCCTGGGCGGAGCGCACCTTAAACAGCGAGTGGAAGAGACGCTGGATATTGCCGGCCTGAGCGACCGCGCCAATGAAAAAGTGGAGAGCTATTCAGGCGGCATGAAGCGGCGCATCAACATTGCCGTGGGCCTGCTGCACGAGCCCAAGGTGCTGTTCATGGACGAGCCCACTGTGGGCATTGACCCGCAAAGCCGCCGCCGCATCCTGGATACAGTGCTGGAGCTCAACCAGCGCGGCCTGACCGTGCTCTACACTACCCATTACATGGAAGAAGCCGCCGAACTGAGCAAGCGCATCGGCATTGTGGACCACGGCAAGCTGATCGCCCTGGGCACGCAGGACGAGCTGACCAAGCTGGTGGGCGAGAATGATGCGCTGCACATCGGCATCAGTGGCATCAGCGAGCCGCCAGACTTGCTGGCACGGCTGAACGCGCTGAGTGGCGTCCACAAGGCCGCCTACGAGGACGAGATACTGTTGCTGGAAGCCAGCCACGCCAACGAGCAATTGAGCGACATCATCGGCGCCATCACGTCGGCCGGCGGGCAGGTCAAGAGCATCAAAATAGAAGAACCCAACCTTGAAGCGGTGTTCCTGCACCTCACTGGCCGCGCCCTGCGAGACTGAGCATGAAAGCCCTTGAAATCGCATTCAAAGATACGCTGGCGCGTTTCCGTGACTGGAAGGCGCTGGTGGGCATGCTGGCCGCGCCGCTGATGATCAGCGCGCTGATCGGCCTGGCGTTTGGCAACCTCTCCAGTGACGAGGCACCCATCGAGAACATCCGCATGGCGCTGGTGAACCTGGATGACGGCGAACTGGGCCAAGCCTACGAGGATGTGCTCACCAGCCCTGATCTGCAAAGCCTGATCGCACTTGAGATCACCGAGGATGCCGAGGCGGCCAAAGCGCGCATTGAAAGCGGCGAGTTGCGCGCCCTGTTGGTTATCCCCGCAGGCTTTAGTGAAACAGTTATCCCGGATAACGAAGGCGACAGCGGCATGGCCAGCGTGGAACTGTATACCGACCCGGCCGCTTCGGTGAGCCCGATCATTGTCAAGAGCATCGTGGAGCGCATCAGCGCCAGCATCAACACCCTGCTGTTGGCCGGCCAAGTGTCCGGCGACGCCATCGTGCCGTATGCACCGCTGTTGGGCGCCGAGATGGCCACCCTCGGTGAAGCGATTGGCGCCGAGCTGCAAAGCGAGCGTTTTGACTTCGAGGAGCCCACACTATCACTGGAAACAATTGCCACGGGTGAAGACGAAGAGCCGTTTGACCCCTTCGCCTTCTTCATCCCCGGCATGGCAGTGTTCTTCCTGATGTTCAGCATGTTCGAGGGTTCACGCTCTATCCTGCAAGAGGAGCGTCACTGGACATTGCAACGTTTGATGAGCACGCCCACCCCCACCTGGCAGATCATCCTGGGCAAGATGGGCGGCACCTTCCTGACTGGTTTATTGCAATTCATCGTGCTGGTGCTCAGCTCGGCGTTGTTGTTTGGCGTCAACTGGGGCAACTCCATCCTGGGGCTGCTGATCATAGTGGTGCTGACCGTGTTCGCCGCCAGCGGCCTGGGCGCCATGCTCACCGCCTTCTCGCGCAACGAGAATCAGGCTGGCGTAGTGGGCAGTGCCGTCTCGCTGGTGTTCGGTGCCTTAGGCGGCAGCTTCTTCCCCACGGATGGGCTGACCGGCATCATCAACATCGCCAGCAAGCTGACCGTCAATCGCTGGGCGATGGAAGGGCTGCTGGCGCTCACGGTGGAGCGCGGCGGGCTGGCCGATATTCAAACCCCGGCGCTGGTGCTGGCCGTCATCGGCCTCGTTACCTTTGGCCTAGCACTCATGGCCTTTCAGAAACGGTTCGTAAAATGAAACAGCTCAATAACCTGCTTCAGATCGCCTGGCTGTACCTCTACACCACCTATAAGGACCGCAGCACCTTCATCTGGGGCCTGGCGCTGCCGCTCGTCTTCACCACCGTGCTAGGCGTGGGCATCCAAGGCTTCGCTGCCGATGATGAGCCGCCCACGTGGAACATTGCTGTGGTCAATCAGGATGCCGGCCCGTTTGGCAGCCAGCTGACCGCACGGCTGGATGCCCACCCCAGCCTGCAAGCCGAGGCGCTGAGCCAGGCCGAGGCTGATGCCAGAATGGAAGACGGCGAAACTAGTGTGCTACTGCAGATTCCTGCTGCGATGAGCAGCAACCTGGAAGCGGGCGAGCCAACCCGCCTGCCGCTGCTGACGCGTATCAACGAGCCTCTGTCTGCCCAGGTGGTGGAGCAAGCCGTGCTGGCGGCGCTGTTTGATGTGAGCGCCAGCGTGCAGATCGCTAACACCAGCCTGCAAGTGGCTGAACGCATGGAGCTGTTCAGCCGCGAGGGTGCACCCAGCCAAGCTGAGTATCTGCAAGACAGCCTGGAGGCAGCTCAGACCGCGCAGGAGACCCAACCGATCACGGTGGCCACGCGCCAGCTCACACGCCTGGACGAGCAGGCCGATATTCCCACCGGCTTTACGCAAACTTCCCCGGGCAACATGGTCATGTTCTCGATGTTCTTCATCGTCTACGGAGCCAGCAGCATTCTGCTGGAGCGCGAGCAGGGCACCCTGCGCCGCCTGCTGACCACGCCAGCTAGCAAGCTGGCCATCCTGGGCGGCAAGCTGCTGGGCGTGTTCATTGCGGGCGTGGTGCAGGTGAGCCTGTTGGTCATCGTAGGCCAAGTGGCCTTCAATGTGCCGTGGGGGCAATCCCCGGCAGCGCTGGCGGCGATGATCGTGGCCTTCGCCTTCTGCATCACCAGCATGGGCATGCTGCTGGCAGCGCTGGTACGCACCTATGCGCAGATCGATGCGATGAGCATGATGCTCATCTTGCCCTTGGCGGGCTTGGGCGGCGCCATGTGGCCAATCGAGATCGTGCCAGACTTTATGCAGAAGATCGCCATGTGGCTGCCCACAGGCTGGGCGATGCGCGGCTTTCAGGACATCATCATCCGCGGCTTTGGCCTGGCTGAAGTGCTGCCTAGTGCAGGTATGCTGGCGCTGTTTGGCCTGGTGTTTCTTGTGCTGGGGCTGTGGCGCTTCAAGTACGAATAGCGTGCTAAATAAAAAGCCTGCGGAATTCCGCAGGCTTTTTTGATGGCTACTTTTCATCTTCGTCTGGCAGCTTGGGGGTGACACGCAAGAACCAGTATGCGGGCGCGGGGAAGGCATCCGCCAGCTTGGCATCCCACAAAAAATCGGCGGATTGCACCAGTGGCCTCAGCGCCGCATCCAGTGCCTGCACCTTGTCGGCCAGTTCTGGCGCCTCTTCGCCTAACAACTGTAAGAGCACACGCGGGCGCACTTCGCTGGCGTAATACAGGGCGTGTTGCTTGGGCTTATCGGCTAACTCAGCCAGGTAATGCGACCATTGGCGCAGGCGTGCCGTGAACTCACGTTCGGCCTTTTTCTTCCATGCCACGCCCCACTCTTTGCGCACATCGGCCAGAGCGCTTGCATCCGCCGGGCGCAGCTTGCCCTCGGCTTGCAGAGTGGCGGCAGCGAGCAGCACATTGCCCAGGGTCAGCTGGGGGTCCCGATCCATCAGCCAGAAGACTTCATCTGACTGCAAGTAGGCTGGCAACTGCTGCAACCCATCGGTCAGAAAACGTTGATTATCCATGAGGCAATGATACTCGCTGGATTCCTCGCTGGTGCGGGTTCGGCGATCTGATGTAGCTTTATTTACCGCTCGGAATGACACATAAAAAAACAAAAACGGCGGGCCGATTGGCCCGCCGTTTTGATTGTGTGTATCTCAGACTACATAAGCAGCGCGATGGGGTTCTCGATGTAGGCAGCCAGAGCCTGCATATACTGCGCACCCTCGGCGCCATCACTGATGCGATGGTCGATCGAGATGGTGATGCGCATGCGGTTGCCCACGGCAATCTGGCCGTTCTTGACCACCGGCACTTCCTGCGCGGCGCCCACGGCCAGGATGGCGGCCTCAGGCGGGTTGACGATGGCGGTGAAGCTGTGCACATCGTACATGCCCAGGTTGCTGATGGAGAAGGTGGAGCCTTCGATATCCTCCGTGCTGACCTTGCCCTCACGCACGCGGCCGGCCATCTGACGCACTTCCTGCGAGATCTGGCGCAGCGGCTTGCGGTCGGCATCACGACACACCACGACGAGCAGGCCACCCTCAACGGCCACAGCCACGCCGATGTTGACCTGGCCGAGCTGCACGATGGCATCGCCATCCAACTTGGCATTCAGGTTGGGGTACTGGCGAAGGGTCAGCGCAGCGGCCTTGATGATGAAGTCATTGACGCTGAGCTTCTCGCCGCTGCCTTCAAGGGCGGCATTGGCCTGGGCGCGGGCTTCCAGCAGGCGGTCTACATCGTACTCATGCGTGACGTAGAAGTGCGGAATTTCCTGGCGAGACTGCACCATACGGCGGCCGATGGCCGAGCGCAGGCGCGTGAGCGGCGCGCGCCTATCCGCAGGCGCTGGGCCGAGGTCAGCCAACTGCAGGCCAGGCAGCGACAAACCGCTGCCGCCAGCTTTGGCGGTTTCGACATCACGCTTGGTGATGCGGCCGAGCGGGCCGGAGCCGCGCACGGATTTAAGGTTGACGCCGCGCTCTTTGGCGATCTTGCGCGCCAAGGGGGAGGCACGCACGCCGTCGGGCAGGTTGCCATCGGCGGACGTTTGTTGACCGGAAGCTACAGCAGCTTTGGTCTCTTGGTCGGCTGGTCCGTTAGTCGATTGTTTTTGACTAGATGACGGCTTTTGACTAGAAGATGCATCTTCTGGCTTGGCTTCGGCCTTGGCAGGGGCCGCCGCCGGAGCTGCACCCTCGTACTTCTCCCCTTCGGCGCCAATGGCGGCGATGGGGTTGCTTACGGGAACAGGGGTGCCCTCGGTGACCAGGTGCTTGAGCACCACACCACTATATTGCGATTCGACTTCAACGGTGGCCTTATCGGTCTCGATCTCGGCTAGCAGTTCGCCCTTTTCTACTTTGTCGCCTTCTTTTTTGACCCAACGCAGCAGGGTGCCTTCGGCCATATCAAAGCCGAGCTTAGGCATGGTTACGATGTCTGCCATTACAGCACCTCTTTCACCGCCGCCACTACATCATCCACTTGCGGCAGCGCAAACTGCTCGAGAGCGGCGTTGTACGGCAGCGGCACTTCCTTCTGTGCTACACGCTTGATGGGCGCATCGGCGTAGTCAAAAGCGGCCTCATACAGCCGGGTGGCCACTTCGGCGCCTACGCCGTAGCTGGGCCAGCCCTCTTCCACAATGACGGCACGATTGGTCTTTTTGAACGAAGCCAGCGCCGGCCCCATGTCCAACGGACGAAGCGAGCGCAGGTCAACGATCTCAACCTCGATGCCCTCTTGTGAGAGCTGGTCGGCGGCGGCCATCGAAAGCTGCAAGCCTTTGCAGTAGGTGACGATGGTGACGGCGTCACCTTCGCGCTGCACCTTGGAGACGCCGATGGGCGTGGTGTAGTCACCCTCGGGCACCTCACCGCGCACCTGGTACATGGCGGCATGCTCAATGAACAGCACCGGGTCATTGTCGCGGATGGCAGCTTTCAGCAGGCCCTTGGCGTCCGCCGGTGTGCCGGGCGAAACGACCTTGAGGCCGGGGAAATGCGCAAAGATGGCATCTGGCGTCTGCGAGTGCGTGGCACCTAGTTGGCGGCCACCGCCACCTGCAGTGCGGATGACCAGTGGCACGCTCATCTGCCCACCGAACATGGTGTGCATCTTGGGTGCTTCATTGACAATGTAGTCCATCGCCACGAAGGCGAAGTTGATCGTCATGATCTCGGAAACCGGGCGCAGGCCCACCATGCTGGCGCCAATGCCGGCGCCGACGATGGCCGATTCGGCGATGGGGGTATCGCGCACACGCTTCTCACCAAAGTGGTCAAGGAAACCTTTGGTGACTGCATAGGTGCCGCCCCACACACCCACTTCCTGCCCCATGATGAATACCTTGGGGTCACGCTCCATCTCTTCCCATAGGGCATCGGAGATGGCCTGGCGCATAGTGATTATTGCCATGCTCTACTCCTTACTCGTGTGCATGTAATCGAAGAGGGTGTCAAAGCCCGGGTCAGGGCTGGCCTCTGCGAATTCGATAGCTTCGGCTACTTCAGCTTCAATGGCTTCTTCGATTTTATCGAGGTCAGCCTTGGTGGCAATCTTCTCATCTACGAGGTAGCGGTGGTAAATACCAATCGGGTCACTCTTTTCCCACTTGGTGACTTCGTCTTTTTCACGGTAGCGCTGCGGGTCACCCATTGAGTGGCCTTCGAAGCGATAGGTCATGATCTCAAGGAAATACGGGCCTTTGCCGCTGCGAATGTGATCGAGCGCGGCGCTCACGGCCTCACGCACCTTCATGATGTCCATGCCGTCTTCGAGACGGGAGTGCGGGATGCCATAGCCTTCGGCCTTCATGTGGATCTGGCCCACTGCCGAGGCACGATCCACGGCGGTGCCCATGCCGTACTGGTTGTTCTCGCACAGCCAGAGCACGGGCAGGTTCCACACCTTGGAGAGATTGACGCCTTCATGGAAGAAGCCGATGTTGGTAGCGCCGTCGCCGAACATGCAGATGGTGACGCCATCGCTGCCCTCGTACTGGTCGCCCAGCGCCATGCCGGCGGCAATCGGCAGATGGGCGCCTACGATGGCGTGGCCGCCCCAGAAGTTCTTCTCGACATCGGCCATGTGCATGGAACCGCCGCGGCCCTTGGATATGCCGGTTTCTTTGCCGAGCAGCTCGGCGATCACAGACTTGGCCGAGATGCCAACATTGAGGGCCACACCGTGGTCACGGTAGGCGGTGATGATGCGGTCTTGCGGTTGGCGCACCGAGACAATGCCGGTGCTCACCGCTTCTTGCCCGATGTAGAGGTGCAAGAAACCGCCGATCTTGCCAGCCTGGTACAACTCCGCCGAGCGTTCTTCAACGCGGCGGATGAGTACCATCTGGCGGTACAACTCCAGGTGGTCTTTCTTCTTTAATGCCATGTGGGTGCTCCTGAAACTAACAACCCCCGTCAGTGGCGGGCGTTGTGGAAATCTAGCCAGACGATGATTATACCCAAGGCCTCATGCTCTTCTTGCAGATGGCAATTTTCCTTATAATCAGCGCATGGACTTCAGCAAAATCCCCCTCACGTTTGAAGGCACGGTACAGCAAGATCATTTGGATTTTCTCGGCCACATGAACGTGATGTGGTACACGCACTTTTTTGACCGTGCCACCTGGAATTGGTACAACAGCTTTGGCTTTGGGCACGAATACCACACGCAGAGCGGCAATGGCAGCTTTGCGCTGGAGTCGCACACGCGCTATTTGGCGGAGCTGCGCGTGGGGGAAGAGTTCAAGGTGTACTCACGCGCCCTGCAGCGCAATCCGAAGCTGTTCCTGATGATGCACTTCATGGTGCGCAGCCGCGATGGGCAACTGGCGGCGATCACTGAGCTACTGGGCATCCACATCGACATGGCCACGCGCCGTAGCTCGCCGCTGCCCAAGGAGATTGCCGCGCTGTGGGATGCACAGATCGCCATTGGCAACAAAGCTGGCTGGGATGCGCCGGTGAGTGGCGCGATCAAGCTTGGGTAGCAGGATGCCAGTTGCCGAATTGCGAGTAGCGCTGACCACTGAGGATTACGAGCGCGTCGTGGCCTTTTACCGCGATGGCCTAGGGCTGGACCCAGCCGCGCTGTGGACCAATGAGGAGGGTGGCCGCGGCCAGATGTTCCACGCCGGGCGCGCCGCGCTGGAGGTCTTCGACCCCAGTTACGCCGCCAGCGTGGACCAGATTGAAGTTGGCCACCGGGTCAGCGGGCAGATCCGTTTCTGCTTTGAGGTAAGCGATATTCACAGCGCCGTGGCCAGCGCCGTAGAGTATGGTGCCGTGCTGGAACACGAGCCGATGGTAACGCCGTGGAATGACCTAAATGCCCGCCTGCGTTCGCCAGACGGATTGCAAATCACTCTATTCCAACCCATCGTCAGCCAGTAATACACCAGCTAAAAACGTAGAGGCGGGCATCAAGCTCTTGATCACTTACCTTGTCTAGAGGTTTTAACAAAAGCAGCTGCTCCCGTGCATGAACCAAGCACCACAGTCAGCAAGATCAAAAGGACATCCGCAATTTGTGATCCCGCATGAGACCATGCGTAGATCTGCCCATTGCGGGTTAAGGCATAGTAAGCAATTGTCCCTGAGCCCGGGCCTGAATAAGTACCCGCTCTGCAGTCCACAACGTCTTCAGCCAATTTAGGAAAGAACACAAAGTCATCATAGAACTGGGTGCAGTCAGAGCTTTGAGCTTCATATTGCCCTGGCATCACGCGCGGCTGCGGCTCACGCTGCAACCACTGGCCACATTCAGTCTCCTTTGCACAGTTCAGGTTCCAAAAATAGCTTTTTTCATCAACCCCGCGGGCAAACAGATCCTGCGAGGTGACTTCGATAAGCTCCTGAAACTTAACTATGCCAGGTAAGTGTTTCCAGCGAGAAAGGAAGCCTTCACTATGCAAATACGCACCAGCTGACACCAACAAGCCGGTGCAAACGATGCCCAGTGCCAAAAAGCCAAGCAAAGTCAAGAGGCGTCTAAAGATTGTTGCCACCCTAGCCATCAGACGAGTCTACTCAACTTCTGCTCAGATCGCCTTCACCAGCTCCACAACTTTGTCTGGCACCAAGCGGCCTTCGTCATTCTCGCGCTCGATGTAGCGCGCTAGCCAGCGTCCCTTGGGCTTGTTCTCCTTCAGTGGGTCGAGCTTCTCGGCGATGCCAGCAGCTTGAAGTACCTCAGGCCAGCAGGTTACGCCAAATTTCTTGAAGTTACCGCCGCGTATCACCCAGCGTGGATGCTCGCCACCGGCGGCCAACTGGATGCTCTCCAGGTCAAACTCTTTCTGGCCTGCCACTGCCGTGCGTGCGGTTGCCTCGCTGCCCGTGGCTGCGTCCGATGGTTTTGCAGACTCCGAAGGAACCCAGCCCTGCTGTTCCAACAATTTCATGAAATTCTTGACGCGCAGGATGAACGCTTCATCAGACTGGTCATCTGCCTGGCGCAGGGTGAATTGATCTTTGCTTCCAGTGGGGCTGTAAAAATAACCGTTGTACGAACCACGTGCTTCTTGCATATCTACTCCGTTCCACTTGTCCGCTGAGGTTAAATTTGCCCGGCTGCATTGCGATTAGAATCCCATTGCAACTCATGCGGCTATGCTAAAATGAACAAGTGTTCTAGGATTTTATAATGCCATTGGATCTATTGTCTGTCAAGCAACAGTCCGCCCAAATTGCGGCCAGCGCGCCGCAGGAACAGCAGCGCGTGCAGGCTTTGCGTAGCAAAGCCAATGAACTGCTGGCCGAGCATGCTGATAAAGGTGCAGAGCTGCGCGCCAAGGTGGAGCAAGCCGCCCAGTTGGATAGCTGGCTGCGCGCCGCTAAACCTACAGATGAGGTGCTGACGGCGCGCTTTGCGCTGCCGGCGGCGCCGGGCAGCCTGATGGTGATCGCCGCGGATGGCTCGCAAATCAATCCAGACCGCCACGCCGCGCTCAACTTCTATTTGGTCAACCTGGGCGCTATTCTGATGCGCACCCACAGCGGGCAGGCGCCTGTGCAACGCGTGCAAAGTAGCCTTCACTATGCCGAGTACAGCGCCACGGGTAGCGTGACGCAGGAGCAGGTGGGCCTGGAGCGCGACACCAACGAGCGCATCTTCCTGGCCAGCCTGGCTGCCGAAGGGCACGATCTGCCCGTGCTGGCACTGACGGATGGCCCGCTGGAGTTGTGGGGCAGCCGCAGCCAGGACCCGCAGGAGCAGCAGAGCTATCTGAGCGCGTTGGAAAAGTACCTGACCGCGCTGCAAGCCCTGCACGGCACCAAAGCCATCACCGCCGGCTATGTAGACAAGCCGCGCGCAGACCTTGTGGTGCGCGCCCTGGAAATCTCAGTCACAGCGCAGGAGCAACTGGGCGATGCGCGCAAGCTGCGCTACCTGCGCGGCGTGACCGATGTGGACCTGTTTGCCTTTTTAGCTCCCGGTGAACGCTCGGCTCTGTTTGCCCATCAGAACCATCTTTCGGCGCGCTATGAGGGCGCATTGGCGCTGCACTTCTTTTATCTCAACGTTGGTGACGAGCACCAAAGCAACCTGGCACGCGTAGAAGTGCCCGCCTGGGTGGCCGAAGACCGCGGCCTACTGGATACGCTGCACGCCGCGCTGGTGGAGCAGTGCAGGCTGATGGCCTCACGCCCGTATCCCTACGCGCTGCACCGCGCCCACGAGATTGCTGTGGTGACCCGTGCTGAAAAAGACGAAGTCACCAGTATGCTGCAGCGCGCCTTGGAAGCCGAGGGTGTGCACACCGGCGATATCTCACACAAGCAGGCCCTCAAAGATCTACCGGGCCGTGGAAGGAACTAAATGAGCGAGACCAACTATCCCATCGGGCGCCTGCTGCGCTCCGGCATCACTGGCTTTGTGGCCGGCTGTCCCATTGTGGAGCAGGAGCGCCCCAGCTTCGGCGCTTTGGTACGCGCTCCGCTTGGCCCCACCGACTCGATCTATGGCGTGGTGCACGAACTGAGCATTCTGGATGATGGCCTGGTGCGCCAACTGGTCACGCGTGACCAGCCAGTAGATGCCACCGTCATCGCCGACAACCGCGTCAACCGCACGGTGCCCATGGAAATCAGCGTGCTGGCCGTGGGCCACAGCAAAGACGGCGCCATCAGCCACGCGCTGGCGCCCCGTGCTCCGTTGAGCCTGGATGCCATTCACCAGTGCAGCCCGGAGGAGATCGTGGCCTTCAGCAACCACGGCAGCTTCGGCTACCTGCGCCATCTACTGCGCGATACCGAGCTGCCGGTGGGTGAGCTGGTGGCCGCTCATGTGCGCCAGGCGGCGGCGGCCAACGTTGCCGCCGGCAAGCCAGAATGGAAAGCGCGCGCCACACAAGAGCTTATTGCGCTGCTGCGCGATGACTACGATAGATTGATGCAAGTGCTAGGCGCCTTGGCCGAATAAAAGCAAACGGCAAGTGAGAATGCAGAAGTGAGAATGCAGAATGCCTGTTGCCAATAAGGATTTGAAAATCCGCACGCGAGACTTTGGCCTTAGGGTTATCAGGCTAGTAGATGCATTGCCGCGTCGCAAAAGCGCAACCGTCATCGGCAGTCAGTTATTGGGTTCAGCAACTTCTGTAGGCGCCAACTATCGCTCGGCCTGCCGAGGGCGCTCACGCGCCGAGTTTATTTCTAAGCTGAATATTGCACTGGAAGAAGCCGACGAATCGCTCTACTGGCTAGAATTACTCACTGAGGCCAAGCTTTTACCTGCTATCCAACTACTTGGTTTAATCGACGAGGCGAATCAACTCGTCGCCATTCTGACCACATCAACCAAAACCGCCCGGCAGAATAACGCCAAGGCTATTGCCAAATGAACTTCCGCATTCTGCATTCCACATTCGCACTTGCTTTATTTCGAGGTATTAATGACTAACTCTCCTACATACGTCGGTTACATCGTCGGCGGTAATCTCAAGGACAATCTCACCGTCCGCCTTACTGTGCCTTCACATCAAGTGCAGGAGGGCGCCTTTGTCGTCGTGGAAAGCGGCGACTGGCTATTCCACGGCCTGGTGACTGACCTGCAACTGGGTGATACCGACCCGCGCTTCGCCGATGAATCCGGCAGCCGCCTGCCCGCCGAACTGGCCGCCATGCTACACGGCCAGACGCTCTTCACAAACTTGCAGATGCTGCCTGCCCTGATGATGGAGCGCGGCCCAGAGCCCGGCAGCGCCGAGTACCAGCAGTGGCTGGATGCGATCAAGGCTGGCATGCTACCCAAGCCGCGTGCGCTGCCAGTGAAGACCATTCCGCCGCACCGCGCCAAAGTGCGCCTGGCCAGCGAAGGCGACATCGCCGAAATTTTTGGTGACCCCAATCACAAAGATAACTTTGTGATTGGCTCTACGCGTGAGCAGGACCATCCCGTGGCGATCGATCTGCACAAGCTGGTGCAGCGCTCCTCCGGCGTGTTCGGTGCCACCGGTACTGGCAAGAGCTTCCTGACCCGCCTGCTGCTGGCTGGCCTCATCCACCACAACGCCGCCTCGGTGCTGGTGCTGGATATGCACAACGAGTACGGTTTCGACGACACCTCGTCTGACACTAACGAGCGCGTCACCGGGCTCAAGACCAAGTTCCCTAGCAGCGTGCAGATCGTCGGCCTGGGTGCGGGCACGACCATCCGCGGCCAAAACCCTGACTTTCATCTTGAAGTCGCCATGAGCGACATCATGCCGCAGGATATCGAGCTGCTCACTCGCGAGCTCAACCTCAAAGAGACCACACCTACCACGCTGGATGCACTCGTTTCAACCTTCGGCGCGCGTAACTGGTTCAAAGCCTTCAAGGAGATGAGGGTGAACGCGGTGATCGAGGGCGATGATGGCAAAAAGGTGCCCGCCCCCGACAGTGTGGCGGCATGGGCACGCGAGCGCGGCGTCAACGAAATGGCCGCCGAGGGACTGCACAGCAAGCTCAACCGTGTGTTCAATCTGCCCTATGTGGTGGAGAAGCCGGCGCAGGACGGCATCGGCGAGGTAATCAAAGCGCTGGAGGCCGGCAAGCACGTAGTGCTCTCCTTCGGCAAGCACGAGAGCGACCTGGATTATCTATTGGTCAGCAACTTGCTCACCCGCCGCATCCGCGAGCGCTGGGAGCACACCACCAACGAATTCCGCACCACGGGCAGGCAAGAGCCGCGCCCGCTGGTGATTGCCGTGGAAGAAGCGCACAAGCTGCTCAACCGCGAAATGGCCGCCCAGACCAGCTTCAGCACCATTGCGCGTGAGCTGCGCAAGTACTACGTCACCCTGCTGATCATTGACCAGCGCCCCAGCCAGATCTACGATGAGGTTATGTCACAGCTCGGCACGCGCATCAGCGGCTGGCTGGGCGACGACGACGACATCCGCGCCGTGCTCAGCGGCCTGGCGGGGCGCGAGGCGCTGCGCGGCATGCTGGCGCGCTTACAGCCGAAAGAGGAAGTCTTGCTGTTGGGCTGGGGTGTGCCCATGCCATTACCGGTGCGCTCCAGGCGCTACGATGATAAATTCTGGCAAGAGTTGTTGGGCGACAAGACCAAAGGCTCCAAGAGCGAGCAGCAACTGACGAAAGAGTTGGGCTTTTAACTGGGTTTCTAATTGGGCTTCTAAAGGAGGCGACATGTTGCGCAGAACCATTACTGTAGTGCTGACCCTGCTTACCATCGCTGTCAATGCGTTGGCGAACATCCTGCCCATCAACGGGCAAACCACGGGTGAGATCTCTGATCGCTTCCCGATTCGCTTTGTGCCCGAGGGCTACGTATTCTCGATCTGGGGATTGATCTATCTAGGGCTCATCATATTTGCCTTGTATCAAGTTGGCCCATCCCGCCGCGGCAAGCAAGTGCTTGATGAGATTGCGCCGGCGTATTGGCTGGCCAGCCTCACCAACGGGTCGTGGATCTTGCTGTGGCACTACGAGCAGTTTGTGCTGACCATCTTGGTGATGGGTGTGTTGCTCGGCAGTCTGATTTTTATCTACCGCAAAGTGGCAGCAGCCAAGGGCGACAGCCTGTTTCGTTGGTGCGTGCAAATTCCGTTCAGCGTGTATCTCGGCTGGGTGTCCGTGGCCACCATCGCCAATGCGTCGCAAGTATTGACCTTCCTGCAATGGAATGCCTGGGGCCTGAGCGCAGAGTTGTGGGCGGTAATCATGCTGGTGGTCGCCAGCGGACTCGGTGCGGCGATGTTGCTGCGCGAGCGTGATGCCGCCTTCGTGTTGGTTCTGGTGTGGGCCTTCGTGGGCATTGCCATCAAACAAGGTGACAGCGCGCTGGTTGCCAACAGCGCATGGGCGCTGGCAGCCGCTTTGGCTGCGGGTAGCGGCTGGACGCTGTTGAAGAAGGCAAAGTGAGCAAGGCCAACCTCTTCGTTCTCGTACAATTCGCCGCCATCGGCGGGCTGCTGCTGACTGGCCCGTGGCTGCCGCAGCCGCCCGCGTTGCAGGCGCTGTTGGCGGCGGGCGTGGCGCTGGGCGCCTGGGCCATGCTCAGTATGGGCTTTGGCAACTTTGGCGCCTCGCCGGTGCCGCTGGCCGAGGCGCGCTTTGTGGCGCGCGGGCCGTATGCGTATATACGCCACCCTATGTACACCGGCTTGCTGCTGGCTGCGCTGGTTCTGGTGCTGGCCGCGTTCAGCCCGCTGCGCATCATGATCTGGCTGGTGTTGCTTGCGGATCTAGTGCTCAAGCTGCATTACGAAGAGGGGCTGCTGGCGGCCAAGTTCCCCCAGTATGCGGAGTATCAAAAGCGCACCAAGAAGCTGGTGCCGTTTATCTATTAGCACTTTGCAAAGCTGAAAGCCTGCCCAAAAATCTTTAGCTCTGGCACAAAACCTGCATCCCTTGGGGCATGGAACTCACAGGAAAAGGCTACTACCTCTGGCAGATCAAACGGGCTTTTGACGGCGACCCTGCGAAAATCGCAGACGCCGCCAAGCAGGCTGGCCTCAGCCACGTACTTATCAAAGTGGCCGATGGCGTGTACAACTACAACATCACCAACGGCGTGGATCTTGTGCCTGGCCTGGTGGCGGCGCTACGCTCGCGTGGCATTTCGCCCTGGGGTTGGCAATACATCTACGGCGTAAACGCCTCGAATGAGGCCAAGCGCGCCATCACGCGGGTGAAACAGCTGGGCCTGGACGGCTTTGTGGTGAATGCTGAAAAGGAATTCAAGGCACCCAACATGGCTACGGTGGCCAAGGCCTATATGCAAGAGCTGCGTGCCGGCCTGCCGGGCATGACGATTGGGTTGAGCACTTACCGCTATCCCAAGTTGCACGCCCCCTTCCCGTTCACTACCTTCCTTGAGTTTTGCGATATCAACCTGCCGCAGATCTATTGGGTGGGTTCCAGCAACCCTGCCCAACAGCTCAAGCGCTCGATCGATGAATACAAAGAGCTGAAGCCTGTGCTGCCCGTAATCCCCACGGGTGCAGCCTACGGTCAGGGCAGCTGGTCTCCTACCCCCAGCCAGGTGATTGAATTCCTGCAGGCCGCCAAGACTTCAGGGCTGAAGGCCGCCAATTTCTGGGAATGGCAGACCTCCTATGTGAAAACTGAGCTGTGGAGTGCGATCGCCAATTTCGATTGGGCTGCCGCTCCAGCTCCTACACCCAACCCGCCGGCAGAGCCCCCAACGCCGCCCGTGCCCCCCGTGAAGCCGCCCACCACCCCTGCTCCTGCGCCCGTGCGCAGCCCGCAGGCGCAGTTGGCGCTGGAAGTGGGCAACCGCTTGATCGCCGCCTTCAACTCCGGCAGCGCTAATCAGATCGTCTTCTTATACGAGACAGAAGGACGCTTGGTCTGCAATGGGCAGGGGCGCAGCGGCTCCCGCGAGCTGTACAGCTGGTACTCTGGCTTGCTGCGGGATACCTTCCCCAAGGCCAAGTTTCGCCTCTTGGATGCGGGTACCCAGGCTGATTTCCTGAAATTGGTGTGGAGCGCCACGCTTGCCAATGGCAACACGGCGCGTGGAACTGACCTGATCCGCATGGATCGCAGCGGTAAGCTGATTGCCGTGCACCATGCCGCCTTCAGCGTATCAAAGTCTGCTGAGCGCGCCCTAGCCTAAGCCTCAACCGAAATGCCTAACTGCTCGGCCAGCTGAAGGACAAAGCTGGCCTGAGCGGCGTTAAGCTTGAGCAGCGCCTCCCGCAGAGGAAACCAGGCAGCTTTCTCCACCTCAGGAAAGCTCGCCATGCGGCCCGAGCGCGGCGGCCACTCCATCTCGAACTCGATACTGTGTACTGCCTCGGCATCGAGAGTGCCTTCGACGGCCCAGGCGCTGACGTGCTTGCCGCCGCGCTGCACGATGGGCTGCAAAGGGGTGAATTCGCCGTTCACCTCAAAGCCGGTCTCCTCAAAGAATTCGCGGCGGGCGGCCGCCAGCGGCTCCTCATCTGTATATTCGCCTTTGGGGATGGACCACGCGCCCAAATCCTTGTTCTTCCAATAGGGGCCGCCTGGGTGCACAAGCAGCACCTCTGGCGCGCCCGAATCTAGAACGCGATACATCAAAATTCCAGCACTTGTTTTTGCCATCTACAAATTATAGGCACGAATCTCGCCATAGAGAGGATGGACTCGCAGACTCACCCCCATACACGGCGATTGACTCTTTTAGCTCTCTTGTTCTATACTTTGCACATCTTTAGAACAGATGTTTGGCCTAGAGGGCCAAAGGAGAGTAGAAATGATCAACAAAGGTTTGCTTCGCCAGTTCAACATTCCAGCTTTTCTGCAGCGCAATCTGGTGTGGGGCTTGCTGGTGCTGGGGGCCTTGCTGGCCTTCGAGCTGTTCAATTTCAGCACCACCGAGTTCGCCTTGCATGACCTGTTGGGCGACCTGCGCTTTGGCGGCATTGCCTGGGCCACCATTCTGGCTGTGGCGTTCTGCGCCATCGATTTTGCCGGCATCGCCCACATGTTTGCCAATCACACCGACCTGCGCAGCCAGCAGCTCTCAGACACCTGGTATCTGTTTGCCGCCTGGTTGCTGGCCGCCACAATGAACGCCACACTAACCTGGTGGGGCGTCTCGATTGCCCTGGTCAACAGCCCGGCTTTGGGCGAAGGCCTGATGGACATGGGCACGCTGATGACGGTAGTGCCAGCGTTCGTAGCGGTGTTCGTGTGGCTCATCCGTGTATTGACGATTGGCACGCTGATCAGCTCCGGTGGCAAGCTGTTCACCCAGAGCCAGCGCAGCATGCCCCCCACGATGCGCCGCACCCAGCCGAGCGGCAACCGCGTTGCCCAGCCGGCCATGTACAACGGCCTGGTTGGCCAAAACGCCCAGAAGGCCAGCAACGTCAACGCCCGCGCCTTCACCTACGAGGACGCAGATAACTAACGTGCAACAGCGGAACTTCTCCTCCGCGGGGTACCAGAACCGAGAGGCGGGCCAGGCGAGTGGCTGCCTCTCGGTTCTGCTCTATCCGCCCGTGAGTGCGGTGATCTTTGGGGCGCTGCTGTTTTGGGGGCTGCTCAATTTGCCGTTTAGCACCTTCTTGAGCAAAACTGAGCGCACCATCGCCAGCGAGGCACAAACTGCCAGCCAACCAGTTGCGAGTGGTAGTCTGACACCGCTGTTCACGCCGCAGGTGATGCGCTGGGAAGCGCAGATCGTGCGCTGGGCGGCGCGGCATGAGCTGGACCCAAACCTGGTGGCCACGGTGATGCAAATCGAATCGTGTGGTGACCCGCGCGCGTTATCACGCGCCGGAGCGCAAGGTCTGTTCCAGGTGATGCCGTATCACTTTGCTGACGGAGAAGACGCCTTTGCGCCGGAAACCAATGCGCTGCGCGGGCTAAGCTACTTGCGCAACTCATTGGCCCATTTCAACAACGACGCCAACATGGCGTTGGCAGGCTACAACGGTGGCATCAATGGCGCCAGCCGCCCGCGCGAAGCCTGGGCGCAAGAAACACGTGATTACCAATACTGGGGCGCCAACATTTATGCAGATGCGGCGGCGGGGCGCCAAGCCAGCCCTGTGCTGGCCGAATGGCTGGCGGCCGGTGGTGCTAGTCTATGTGCTCAGGCTGAGCGTCAGGCAGTGACGCCTTAGCCGGCGTGACCGGGAACGAAGTTTCCAGACGCAAGTCTGAGGTAGTGTCAGGGCAGTTCTCATCCGCCAAGGGCAAGCGCATCGTAAAGGTGCTGCCGCGACCCGGGCGAGACTTCACTTCGATATTGCCGCGATGATTACGAACGATCCAATACGCAATTGAAAGACCCAAGCCAAAGCCGGAGCCATCTTTAGCGCGCGAACGTGATTTATCCCCGCGGTAGAAGCGTTCAAACACATGCGGCAGATCGGCCGAGGGGATGCCCAAGCCGGTATCCCGCACGGCCAGCTTAGCTCCCTGTTCATCCTTCGAAAGACTGACGGTAACCACACCGCCGCCCAGCTTGGTGTATTTGATGGCATTGGCCATGAGATTTAGCACAACCTGACGCAAACGGTCGTGGTCTCCACACACCAGCACCTGATCGATCTTGCCAATTTCCAGCTTTACGTGCTCACCAGCCAACACGCGCACCTGATTGAAGACCTCGAGCAGTACACTATCCAATTCCACGCGGCGGCGATCCATGGGCAATTTTCCAGATTCGGCCTGAGCCAAAATCAGCAGGTCTTCCACCAGGCGCGAGAGGCGCACCACTTCCTGCTCAATGCTGTGCATGGACTCTTCGTCCATTTTGCCCATGCGGCGCATCAGATCTAGATTACCGCGCACTACGGTGAGCGGAGTGCGCAACTCATGTCCGATATCGGCCACGAAGCGGCGCTGGGTGGCGAAGAGCTTATCCAGGCGCGCCAGGGTGTCATTGAAGGCGGTGATCAGGCGGCCAACTTCGTCTTCCGGGTCAGAAGGGTCTGGGATACGGCGCGAGAGGTCATCGGCACGCGTGATCTGCAGCGCCGTATCGGTCACCATAGCCAAGGGGGCCAGCGCACGCCGCCCGGTGACCAGGCCGAGCATGCCGGCCACCAGGATGGCCAAGCCGCTGAGCAGGACCAGGTAACGCACCAAGTCTGTGCGCAAGGCATCAAAGATGCTGAGGGAGGTGCCGCTCTGCAGAACACCCACGCGCATCCCATTGGAATGCAAAGGCACCGTCAGCACACGGTAGGAGATGCCGCCAATGACCACGTCTGTGAAGACGCGCTCTTCGCTCTCCATCACTGTTGCGTCGAGCGGCTGCATCAGCGGGCTCTGTGGGTCAACGGTCTGAGTGACGCCCACTAGTTGATTCTCAGTGCTCCATACCTGGCTGAAGACGCTGGAGTCAAACGAAACGCGCTGGATAAAGATAATGTCGCCCTGGTCATCGACCCGGGCGACAAACAAAAGATCGCGCGCGGCACGTTCCAGCGCGCTATCCACCTGGCGTAGTTGAACGACCGAGATCAGGCCGTAGACGGCCAGACCAAACAGCACCAGAACGGCGCCGAGGACAAGCGTGTAATAAAGGGTGAGACGGGTGCGTAAGGACATTTACTCATCTTCGCGCAGGACATACCCCATGCCACGCACGGTGTGCAGCAAACGGCTCTCTTTGCCTACTTCCAGCTTCTGGCGCAGGTAGCGCACATACACTTCGATGATGTTGCTCTCGCCGCCAAAGTCATAGCCCCACACATTGTCATAGATCTGCTCACGCGTGAGCACTTGACGCGGATTACGCAGGAACAGCTCAAGCAGCTCATATTCTTTAGCGGTAAGGTCGATCACGCGCTCGCCACGTTGGGCACGGCGCGTACCCGTATCCAGGGTCAGATCGCCGAAAGCGTAAGACTTCTCTTTGGGCGCCTGCGTGCGGCGCAGCAGGGCACGGATGCGCGCCAGCAACTCATCCAAGTTGAAGGGCTTGACCATGTAGTCATCGGCCCCGGCATCCAGCCCCTGGACGCGGTCATTGACCGAATCCTTGGCCGTGAGCATCAGGATGGGAATTTTGCCCATGGTGCGCAGACGCTTGCAGACTTCCAGGCCATCCATGCCGGGAAGCATCCAGTCCAACACAACGAGGTCAGGGCGATTGCCGCCAGCCAAGGCAAGGCCCTTCTGGCCAGTTTCCGCAGTTTCTACTTCATAGCCTTCATAGCCCAAACCGCGGCGCAGAAAGGCCAAAATGGCCTCGTCGTCTTCAATTACTAGTATTCGAGCCGCCATATTCGCTCTCCGAAGATTAATTTTCACTATATCATAGCGTACGCAAAGATTAATAAAAGTGAGTAGCAACTAAACGTGACAAAAGGCGCAAATTTTGGCGCCTTCAAGGCTTGTGTGTGAAAAATACAATTCGTTTTCTTCTCTCCCTTCTGTTTTACTGTCTCACCGGCATGGGCATCAGCCTCACCATTGTTGGTGGCGTAGGCGTGAGCAGCTTCAACGCCGCCAACGTGGCGCTGGCGGCAGCGCTGCAAGTGAGCGTAGGCCTAGTGACGGTGCTTGTGAACCTGGGCTTCGCGCTGGCCTATGCGCTGCTGACACGCTTTCGCTTCCCGGCTCGTTATGCCGTGCAGGTGATTACGCTGCTATGCCTTGGGCAAGTCATCAACTTCTTTACCTACCAGGTGTTCGCAGAACTCGCACCGCCCAGTTACCTTGCCCGGCTTGGTCTATTGGTGGCTGGCACGCTGATCGGCGGCTTCTCAACCGGCATGGTGCTGAACCTAAAGAGCATCACTTTCCCAGTGGAAAATACCTGTGTCGAACTAAGTAGGTTAACGGGAATTGCCTTTGCAAAGTTCCGCTATGCCGTGGATATTGTCTCGGTGGTGGTTTCTGTGGCCGTCTCGCTTATCTACAAGCTGCCTCTGGTGGCACGTGAAGGCACGCTGCTCAGCCTGGTACTGTTGACAGCAGCCATCAGCGCCACGCGCTGGGGCTACCAACGGCTGGCCAACGGCAAATAAAAAGCACGGCCGTGAGGCCGTGCTTTTTGCATGCAAAGAACTGGAGTTAGGCCAGCTCGACAACCGCGCCAGCGGCTTCCAGCTTGGACTTGGCGTCAGCGGCAGCTTCCTTGCTGACGGCTTCGAGGACCTTGGAGTTAGCGGCCTCGGCCATGTCCTTGGCTTCCTTCAGACCGATGTTGGTGAGCTGGCGGATGACCTTGATGACCTCGATCTTCTTGGGGCCAGCATCCTTCACGATCACGTCAAACTCGGTCTTCTCTTCACCAGCGGGGGCAGCGCCACCAGCAGCAGGAGCAGCCGCTACAGCCACGGGGGCAGCAGCGGAAACACCCCAAGCCTCTTCGAGCTTGGAAACCAACTCGGCAGCTTCCACAACGGTCAGCTTGCCCAACTCTTCTACCAATTTGCTAAGATCAGCCATTTTCAATATCTCCTTAGATATTCAGTATGTTTAGTGTTATGCCGTTGCTTTTTCAGCATTGGCTTTGATCACCTGGGCGACACGGCGGCCAGGCTCATTGAGCAAACGCACCAACTGCGTAGCGGGCGTGTTGAGCAGAGCCAGGAACTGGCTGCGGACAACAGGCAGCGCGGGCAGGGTGGCC
The DNA here is from genome assembly GCA_964623375.1 of uncultured Anaerolineaceae bacterium. GTDB lineage: Bacteria > Chloroflexota > Anaerolineae > Anaerolineales > UBA11579 > JAMCZK01. The sequence continues at coordinate 1,626 of CAZUTS010000013.1, read as the reverse complement.
AGACGAACAACGTCTTGCTTGCTCAGATAGTCTTTGCCGAGAAAGCCCGATTTGATCTTGAGGGCCTCCTTATCTTTGGCAAAGTCTGAGAGCGCCTTGGCCACGCCGGGAGCATCCGAGAATGCCAAGCCAACGGCCGTGCTGCCGAGCAGATCGGCCTCGGGCACTTCAAAGCCACTTGCTTTGAAGGCACGGCGACCCAGCGTGTTTTTGATCACGTGGAATTCGCCGCCAGCTTCGCGGACGCGCTTACGCAGCTCGTCGAAGTCAGGCATGGACAGGCCGCTGTATTCGGTCAGGAATACGGCTTCAGCCTCGCCAAGCCACTGCTCGTAGCGTGCAGAGATACTTTGCTTCTTTTCCTTTGAAAGCGCCAAACTTACCTCCTAAACAAAAAGTCTTTGCTCCAAAATCGAAGCAAAGACTTTTACGCAGTCAGAAAGAAAACTACGATCAAGCCCTTACCTCGGCAGGGAATTAAGCCATGTGCGGTTAGGCACACAACGCCTGCTGTCTTTGGTAGAGCGAAAGCGACCAGATTGTACTACACAGCTCTAGCGAACGAGCTGCTAAACCGCACTCGTGGGGTTGATTGCCTGGTAGGTGTCCACCTTGATGGAAGGACCCATGGTGGCATTAACAGCCACGCGGCGCACATAGGCACCCTTGACGCCAGCGGGGCGAGCCTTGAGTACCGCATCCAGCAGGGCACTAAAGTTCTCATGCAGCTTCTGCGCATCGAAGGAAGCCTTGCCAATGGGCACATGCAGGTTACCGGTGCTGTCTACGCGGAATTCCACGCGGCCAGCCTTGGCCTCCTGAATGGCACGCGGCAGATCCTCAGCGGCACCGAGAACAGTGCCAGCCTTGGGGTTGGGCATCAGGCCGCGAGGGCCGAGCACACGCGCCAAGCCGCTTTTACCGAGGGTACCCATCATCTCCTGCATGGAGATGGCCACATCGAAATCCAGCCAGCCATTGGCGATCTTCTTCAGGAACTCGTCATCATCCGCTACCGTATCCGCACCAGAGTCACGCGCCACCTTGGCGGCCTCACCCTGTGCGAAGACGAGCACGCGGATGGTCTTACCCAAGCCATGCGGCAGGATGACCACATCACGCACCTGCTCATCCGCCTTGCGCGGATCTACGTTCAGGCGAATGTGTACTTCAACGGTGGGGTCAAACTTGGTGTAGGCAGTCTCCTTGGCGAGGCTGAGGGCCTCACCGGGGGAGTAATCCTTGTCTGCCACCTTGGCAGCCACTGCCTGGTATTTCTTGCCTTTTTTAGCCATTTTTCTCCTTCGTGGTCTTAGCGAGCCCTGTGGTCAATGCGAAGCATTGACCCGCGGCGCTGTGCGCCGCACTCTCCCACAAACTAGTCAACTACAGCAATGCCCATGTTGCGGGCAGTACCCTCGATTTGTTTCATCGCAGCTTCGATGGTGTTGGCATTGAGATCGGGCATCTTGATCTCAGCGATCTCACGCACCTGAGCGCGGGTTACCTCGCCCACCTTCTGGCGGTTGGGCTCACCGGCGCCCTTAGCGGCACCTGCAGCCTTGGCCAACAGCGTGGAGGCCGGCGGGGTCTTGAGGATGAAGGTGAACGAACCATCCGTGTAGA
>CAZUTS010000012.1:0-35825 GCA_964623375.1 uncultured Anaerolineaceae bacterium | reverse complement strand
CGCAGTATCCGTCTTGGAAGGTGAAGCAGTTAATGCCGCCCTCCCAGGGCCGGTAATGGGTGAAGCGCACCGGAATGTCGTAGACCGTGCAGTTGAAGCAGAACTCAGCCGGAGAGAGATACAAGTTTGGCTGTGCCTCCGGTATAGGCAGAAAAGCCAATTCAGTTTCCGCGGGAGTATGGGTTGGCTCCAGTGTCGCGGTGGGGCTGGGCTCCAGTGTGGCCGTGGCGGGAGACAACGGCGTAGGTGCTGGGCCGTCAATGCCCGCAAAGCTCATGGCATCCGCTGGCGCAGTGTGGAACGCCTGCGGAGTGAGCGCAGCTGCATCCACTTCTAGGCCGCCTTTGGCCGACTGCCCGCCCCAGGTGAAGAGCAGGTAGTAGAAGTAGTAGGCCACCACTGCCAGCCCTGCAATCGTGGTCAGCAGGATCGACCAGTTAACGCCTTCTCTTCCCTGATTGTTGAGCAGATAGGGAAAGAGCGTCGGATAGCTCACCCGCTGCCTGAGCGAAATCCTCAACGACCCCTTCGCCGCCTTCCAGGCCAGGTATTTGCTTGCGACTGCCGATGGACTGGGTTGCGGTTCCTTCGGCGTATCTGAGGGTTGCGGGTTGGCTTTCGATGATCTGCTCAATATGTTTTTGAAGCCATATAGAAATGCCTGCATCGTCATAGGGCATATGCTCCGTGTTGAAAACGCCCCAGATCTCGGAAGGCTGCCACCAGCCGAACTTGCCTTTTTCGCGCCCAGACTTCGTGCGCAGCGACCATTCATAAATCCACATAGGCAAGCCAATCAGCTGGAGGTTGTAGACCCGCGAGACTGCGAGCTTGGTGATTTTGCGGGTCATGTCGTTGGCCGAAGGGAACATCAGAATCAAGTTCAACTTGCGGGTGAAGGCCAGGTACTCATCGGCATCCGGCCCACCCTTGATGAACAGCCCCGCTTCGTCCACGATGACCACTGAGTCCAGGAAACGCTCGTCTCGGACGGTCATGGAGCCTGGTTCATCCGTCCAGATGCTTTCTGCATTCGATACAAGGTAGCGCAGGTGCATGCGCTTGTCCTCCAGCAGGTGAGAAGCGATGGCGAAAGCCAGGGAGGTCTTTCCGCCTCCCACGCGGCCTTCAAAGGCCAGTGTGCGCCAGGCCCTCACCTGCTGGAAGAAGACTTCGTGCCCGATGAACGGCATGGGTGCTCCTAAGGCAGGATGCTCTGCAGCACCCAGGAGCCAAGTTTGGCCAGCATGAGCAAGCCCAGCCCCGCCAGAACGGCGTTGATCACCAGGCTATCGAACAAGTAGATGGTGATGGTGTGTGTCATTAGCTAAAGCTCCATAAAGCGCCGGAACAGCCATACTGCGGCTGGCAGGATGACCAAATCCAGCGGGATTTCGAGCGTGAGGATGGCCAGCTCCGGAAACGAATACCACTGCACACAGAGTTGGTATGTGTCCGCGCCCAGGGTGAATTCTTCAGTGAGCCCGAAGATCGACGGGATGGTGAACGAGAAGCCAGGGATGAGCGTGTAGCAGGTGCCGCCCAGCTGCTGGAAGCCACCATAGCTCACTATGGGTGTTTCGTTGCGGTAGGCGGGTTCAGTGCAGCTCATGTTCTCTGGAGGAGTTTGTTCCTCCAATTCACCATAGCCCACGATGGCGATTGCGTTCACACTGATCGAACCCGCGCAGTTCCAGCCTAAATCCCAGCGCGCCCAGACATTGCTGGTCTCAGGGCCAAGGATGAGCGCACCGGGGCTGTATCGCAGTACATCCGCGCCTAGCTTCTCGTCAATCCAAGCATCCAGTGCTTCGTTGCTTGAGAAGGGGTTTATTCCTGCATGCCACCAGACGATGCTGTAGACATCCGGTATCGAAATAAACCTACGACCATCGAAGCCGCCTGGGGGCACTCCGTCGCTGGTGTCTGTCCAGATATTGGAAGAGCTGCGCTTGAATTGGCAGCTACCGGCCGTGCCGGTGGTCTGGTAAACAAAACCAACTTTGTGGCCCACGATTTCAGAGTCATAGTAGATGTCGCCGGATGCCCAATACTGGCCGCCACCGTGGTTCCAGTCGTGTGAAACGCCATCCAGATACTCAATGACCAACTGAGCTCCTTCCGGAGTAGGTGAGGCCGTAGGCAGCTCGCTTGTCGGCGTTGGCGATCCGCTTGCTCCGGTGGGGATGGCAGTGCCGATTACATACTGGCTGGTGGGTGTAGCCGTGCTCACGCAATGACCGCAGCTTGCCAGCCAGTTCGGGTCCAGCCCGCTTAGGTTGTTGATACTTTGAGCACAAGGCGGCAAAGCCGTCTGCGTAGCTGTTGCAGGCACAGGAGTTGAGGTGCTGAAAGCGAAAGTGCCAAGCGGTGTCTGGGCTGGTTGTGCCAGTGCAGTACCCACCTGCACGAGAAGCAGTGCAGGCAGGAAGGCCAGGATGAAGCCGATAAACAATCTCTGCTTCATGCCGAGGCCGCCCGCATGAAGCGCGTGAACAAAGTCGCCAGCAGCAGGAGGAAGGTGATTACCCACCAGGACTCCCAGCTCGAAGTTTCTGTGGCCAGGAGGCCATACAGCACCGGAATGGCGGCTGAACGCGAGAACTCGGCATACAGCGCGCCTACGATAAAAGTGCCAGCCAGGAGCAAAGTCGTGTCCATACACTAGCTCCGGTTGAATAGTTGCCGGATGGTGGCGGCTACGAGCAGCACGACGACAAAGGCCGCAATGAAGTTGCGGATGCCGAGCATATCCAGCGTGGTGCCGACCCAGCCGAGGATTTCACCGATTTGCATACCTAGTCCTTCCTTGCGGCCAGGAGCCACAGAGCGGCACTGGCTACCATGACAACCAGCGTGGCTTGCATAAAGCCGTATAGCCCTGTGGTCTGCAGGAATTCGATAGCTTGTTGGATGAGCGCAATTGCGCCCGCGATGTCTATGTTCATTCAGAAGTAGGGCATGTGGCTGGGCAGGGATTTCTCCCCACCCAGCCAGCTTGTGCCGCCTAACGCGAGGCGGACTTGACGCGCCGCAGTACGTATGCGGCCAGACCCACGATGGCACCAGCGATGAACACGATGGTCAGCCCGAGGTCCGTGATCACACCGGTTGCAGCAGTGATCAGTTCAGCAGCAGTCATGCCCTGGAATTCCTCCTTTCAAAGTGGATTTCGAACCTAAGCAGCCTTCTTGCTGTCCAGCAAGTCAACCGCCAGATCGACAACTTCGAGTGCCTGCCCGCCCTTCTGGAAGACGCGGCCGTGCAGGGTGGCGCGGATGCGCATCGGTTCGATGCGCGGCAGTGTGTTCAGGTCAAACCCGCCTTTGCGGGCGGAGAGCTTGAACGTGCCGTTCTCGGTTTGCACTGTGGCAAACTGAGTGCCGGTCTTCTCGCTGGTGAACACATCCGTCACCAGCGCCTTCTCGATGGTTACTTTCATGCTTCCTCCAAAGTTATTGAGTTGAAAGTGGATGTGGACTGGTTTAAAAAGTGAATGCCCTGGCGAATGGGCATCCAGGGCACAGAATAGACAAAGGGGCTACAATCCAAAATAGCCGCCAACCAGTTTGCCCTGGAAGGATGGTCAGGGACTGTTTGCTGTTCGCGCAGCGGCAGTCCCGTCTTTTTAGTTGAGTTGCTGGCTAACTCCTAGCATCACCTCCCTTAGTTTTTTTTGTTTTCTGATACGCCGACATACTAGCACACGCGTTCTAATTAAGTCAACTGTTTTCTATGAGTTGACCTTGACAGAGCGTAGTTGAAAATAAGGTTTTATGTTATTTTCAACTACGCTCCAAAACGAAAATAAGGATTTTTCTTATTTTCATTTTGGAGTGAGCCAATGAAAGTATCTGACTTCACTGCCAAAGCACCAGGAAAAGTTATCAAGACCCTGCGCGGCTACCGAGCTTTCGTTCCCGATCCACTGCCGCCAAATGTGGCTTGGTCAAACCGATTGCTGGCCGAGCTTTCCAGGGCAGATCGTAGCCTGGCCAAGCTCGCTGAGGTTGGGAACAGCTTTCCAGTGCCGCAGGCCCTCATGCGTCCCTTTGTTCGTAAGGAAGCTGTGCTATCGTCTCGCATTGAAGGCACGCGCACATCGTTTGAGGAGTTGCTCTCGTATGAAGCAGGGCAACTCAAAATGTTCGAAGACCCCAACGACGCCAAAGAGGTGCATAACTATGTGCGCGCCATGGACTATGGGCTGGAGCGGCTGGCTACGCTACCCATTAGCATGCGCCTCATTCGAGAGATTCACGGAATTTTGATGCAGGGTGTGCGTGGTGAACAGCTTAGTCCAGGCGAAGTGCGCCGGACGCAGAACTGGATTGGCCCGCCTGGAGCCACACTGGAAACAGCCCGCTTTGTGCCGCCTCCAGTAGAAGAGATGCACGACTGCCTGAAAGACATGGAACAGTTTATTCACGAAGGATCAGAACTGCCCCCGCTTGTTCGCCTGGGTCTTATTCACTACCAGTTTGAGACTATCCACCCCTTCCTTGATGGCAACGGTCGCATGGGTCGACTGCTGATTGCCTTCTTGTTGGTAAGCTGGAATCTGCTTGCGACGCCGCTGCTCTATTTGAGCAACTATTTTGAAGCCAATCGCCAAGAGTATTACGACCGGCTGCTTGCTGTGAGCCAGCGCGGGGAATGGGAAGCCTGGCTAACCTTCTTTTTGGAAGGCGTGTGCAGTCAAGCTGACGATGCTTCGCGGCGCATTGTACGCCTGCAAGACCTGCGCGCTACGTACAGCAAACGATTTGCAAACGAGCGCAGCCGCGTCAAGTTGCAACAAATGATGGATTACCTCATTAGCACGCCCATTACTTCTATCTCGCAAGCCCAGGAGGCTACCGACTTAGGGAGCTTCACGACAGTGCAACGCTACATCCAGAAACTTGAGGTCCTGGGTATAGTCCAGGAAGTTACAGGGCAGGGGCGAAATCGCATTTATCGAGCAGACGAGATTTTGCGGGCGCTGGAAGAGCGATAGAAAACTGATATGCCAAATTGAAGTTGATGGTTTAATTGATTGGGGATGAAGACTTCACCGATTCTGAATTCGCCATATTTTGAACCAACTCGGCACTTCGCTGCAGATAAGCGCGGTCTGAGCGATGAGGTCGTCGAAGGTCGCCGTCCAAGCAGCTTCTATATCCCTGTCCCGCGTGCACGAAACCGTAAGCAGCAACTCGAATTGCTTGATGCCGAAGGCGCCTTTGGCGAAGAGCTCCAAAAAGAAAACGAATTTATCAATAAAGTCAGAGAAAAGGTGAGTGCCTGGCGGGCAGCCGAATACCCAGGTGTTACCCGCGCCTCTCGAGAGCTATTGTCTTATTGGCAAGACGAAAGCCGAGAGAACAAGCTGTTTTTCTGTCAGATTGAGGCACTGGAAACCCTTATCTTCATCAATGAAGTAGCAGAGAAAACAGGCGAAGCTTGGATGCTCTCTGAGATCAAAAAAGCTAACGAGGATGCTAACCCGGGCTTGTATCGCTTAGCTTTCAAGATGGCCACCGGCACAGGCAAAACTGTGGTGATGGCGATGATGATTGCCTACAACACGTTGAACAAGGTTCGTTACCCTGCGGATACGCGTTTCACAGACACTTTTGTAATTGTTACGCCAGGCATTACTATCCGCGACCGCTTGCGTGTCTTGCAGCCCAATGAACAAAAGAATTACTACCTGGAGCGCAATATCGTTTCGCATCAGGATATGGAACTGCTCCAGGCCGCCAAGATTCTTATCACCAACTACCACCAACTTGAACTGCGCAACAACCCGCGCATGCAAGTGGGAGCAACCCTAAAGGCAACTGGGCTGATAGACGAGCAAGTCGTGAAGGAAACACCGAATGCCATGCTCAATCGTGTCTTCAAGTCCATCAATGGCAAATCCCGCGTGCTGGTAATCAATGACGAAGCACATCACTGCTATCGCGCTAAACCTAGCGAAGAGAAGTTGGCGGGTGATGACCGCAAAGAGGCCGACGAGAATAACGAAGAAGCCCGCGTGTGGATAAGCGGCCTTGAAGCCCTGTCTAAGAAATTTGAGATCAACGCTATCGTTGATTTATCTGCCACGCCTTATTTCCTGCGCGGTTCAGGTTACACCGAGGGAACCATGTTCCCCTGGGTGGTCTACGACTTTTCGTTGTTGGATGCACTGGAAAGTGGAATTGTGAAAATTCCGCGCTTGCCGGTCGAGTCAGACACCATTCGCTACGACGAGATGCCGGAGTTCCGCAACCTATGGAAGCATGTGCATGAGGACTTGCCGAAGAAAGGGCGGCGTACTGGGCAAGACTACGACCTCTCAAAGGTAGACCTGCCAACCAAACTTTCCGCTGCGCTGCTGTCGCTGTATGGCAACTATGAAAAGAACTATGAGAGATACCAGGCCGCGCTCGAGGCTGGAATCCCCGCATTGCCACCAGTAATGATCGTGGTGTGCAACAACACTACGGTTTCTGAGCTTGTCTACCGCTGGATCGCCGGATACGAAACGGAAGGCGGCAGAATTGCACCTGGCAATCTGCCCATCTTCCGCAATGAAGATGGGGTGAACTTCCTGCAGAAACCCAACACGTTGATCATCGACTCCCACCAACTGGAGACCGGCGAGAAGATCGATGCCAATTTCAAGAAAGTCTTTTCGCGAGAGATTGAAGACTTTCGCAAGGAATACCGCAAGCGCTTTCAGGGTCGAGACGAACCCGAAGACGAGCACCTGCTGCGCGAGGTGATGAATACAGTAGGTAAGCCTGGCAAGCTGGGCGAGAACATCAAATGCGTGGTCTCGGTCTCCATGCTTACAGAGGGCTGGGATGTGAACACCGTTACCCATATCCTCGGTGTGCGCGCCTTTAGCACGCAGTTGCTCTGCGAGCAAGTGGTTGGTCGTGCTCTGCGCCGCGTGGACTACACGGTCAACGATAATGGCTTGCTCAACGAGGAGTACGCCGAGGTCTACGGTGTGCCCTTCAGCTTTCTGCGCTACCAAGGTAATGTTCCCATTACTCCCAAGGTCGTGCACCGCGTCCACGCTCTGGAGGAGAGGGCCCAGTACGAGATCAACTACCCTCGCCTGACCGGTTATCGCTACGAGCTGGACGAGGCGCGCCTGGCGGCGCGCTTTAGCGAAGAGTCCACTACCATCATCGAGAATGAGCCGACCCGCGTAGTTTCGGAAGGTGTGGTGGGCGAAAGCACCGAAGAGGATATGGAGAAAGTCAAAGAACGTCGTGCCGGAGACGTTGCGGCACGCTTGGTTAAAGGCCTGCTCAGCCGCTACTACAGTGATGCAGACGGTGCACCCAAATACTGGCTGCATCCGCAGCTACTAAAGATCGTGCAGGAATATATGGATAAGCATGTGGTGCTGAAAGACCGCATGTTCATTGGCTACCTATCCCTTGGCGACTATTTCAACGGCGCAGTGACGAAAATACAGCAAGCCATCATCGTTGAGAATCTTGAGCAGCAAGGCGAGAAGAAACTGCTGCCTATTCTTTCCCCATATGACAGTACTGGCTCCACCTGCTATGTGGATTTTCTTACCACCAAAGATGTGCGCGAGACAGTCAAGAGCCATGTGAACTACGTAGTTGCCGATACGGAGATGTGGGAGCAAGGCGTGGCAAAGCGGCTAGAGCAGATGTCGGAAGTGCTGGCCTATGTTAAAAACCAGGGCCTGAACTTTGTCATTCCATACGAACATCGCGGTAACTCGCTGCACTATCACCCTGACTTCATTGCGGTGCTCGAGCAGCCTAACAAAGAAAAGCTGCACTTAATCATTGAAGTAACTGGCAAGAAAGACGACAAGAAAGCCCTAAAAGTAAAGACCGCCCGCGAATTGTGGGTTCCGGCGGTGAACAACTTAGGCCAGCACGGCCAATGGGCTTTGCTGGAAGTGCAAGACATTCACGAGGTTCAGAATTTGATCCGCCTGGGCTTGGACAAAGGTTTTGAGAGCCTCTACCCCAAAGAATTGGTCTAGACATCATGGCAAGAAAGAAAGCTACCAAGAAGAAGAAACCCGTTACCACTGCTGCTCCGGTCAGCTCCTACAAGCACGACACCAAGCGCGTGCGCATTCCCACCCAGGAAGAGTCGGAAAAACTGCCAGCCAGCCAGAAACGGCCGGTCAAGAAGACCTATGCCTATGACCCTTCGCTCGACCCGCAGTTGGTTTGGGCCGGCAAAGAAGAACAGGGTGCCGAATTCTCCGTGCCCACCGTGCCTATCTACGTCCAGGAGAAGATTGCTCCAGAGGCGCTGGTGGCCCGCTTAAAGCTGGGTGCAGACGAGAACCCGCAGATGATGCTGTTTGGAGAAACTGCCGAGACTCAAATTGCCAAAGCTGTGGAATTTTACGAGCACGAGGACAACTGGCAGAACCGCATGATTTTGGGCGATTCACTGGTGGTGATGAATAGCCTGCTGGAAAAAGAGCGAATGCGCGGCAAGCTGCAATGCATCTACATTGACCCGCCGTATGGGATTAAGTTTGGCTCCAATTGGCAGGTATCTACAAGAAGACGTGATGTTAAAGACAAGGCAGATGATTTTATTCGTCAGCCCGAGCAGGTTAAGGCATTTCGTGATACATGGGAGCTAGGAGTTCACTCTTATCTGTCGTATCTGCGCGATCGTTTGATAGTTTGCCGAGAGCTTTTGACTACTACTGGCTCCTGCTTTGTCCAAATCTCTGATGAGAATGTTCATCATTTGCGGGAATTGATGGATGAAACATTCGGTAGCCAAAACTTCATCAGTGAAATTGCCACTCTTAAAACATCAGGAAAGGCAAGTGGCTTTCTTGACTCGGTATACGATATTGTTCTATGGTACGCAAAGGATAAGCCACAGTTAAAGTACCGGCAACTTTATCAGTGGAAGATCCTTGGTGGTGAAGGAACAACTCAATATGTAAGTGCTATCTCTGGAGATGGCAAAACCGAGCGAAGGTTAACAAAAGAAGAGATTCAAAAGCCAGAGACTATTGCCTCAGGTTGGCGCGTATTTGCGTCAGACAATTTAACTAGCCAAAGTGCAAGTGCAACCACTCTATTTGAGTATGAGTATCGTGGCAAGAAGTTCAAGCCGGGCAAAGGTGGGTGGAAGACTAACTTTGTTGGCATGGAACAACTAGAGAAAAAGGGAAGACTGAGGGTTATTGGAAACTCACTCATGTACCGGCGTTATTTTGATGATTTTCCAGTATCTCCAATTAACAATATTTGGCGTGATGTGCTAATGACAGGTTTTTCTGAAAGCAAAACTTATGTGGTGCAAACAAGCACCAAAATTATTGAGCGCTGTATCCTGATGACCACCGACCCTGGTGATATTGTTCTCGACCCTACTTGTGGCTCAGGCACCACAGCCTATGTGGCTGAACAGTGGGGCCGGCGCTGGATTACAACTGACACCTCTCGTGTAGCGCTTGCTTTGGCTCGTACGCGCTTGATGACAGCCCGCTACCCGTATTATCAGCTCAAAGACGAGCGCAGCCTCTCAATGGGTTTCGAGTACAAGACAGTGCCACACATCACGTTGAAATCATTGGCAAACGACGAATTACCGTCGGAAGAAATCCTATACGACCAGCCATCGGAAGTAAAGGACAAGGTGCGCGTAGCAGGTCCATTTACTGTGGAGTCTCTCTCGCCCCATCGCGTTTCTGACCGGCAGGAGCTGCTTTCTACGGAGCGCTTTGTCGAGACCATTGTTTCTAACCTGCTCAAGGCTGGAGTACAAACCGGCAAAAAAGAAGAGCGTTTGGAGTTCGTTAATCTGGACATCTTGCCAAGTGGGCCGGAAGTCCAGGCAGTTGGTGAATACAAGTCTGATGACGGGCTCAAGAAGGTGGCTGTGTCTATTGGCCCAGAGTTTGGCAGCGTAGACGATGACTTTATTCGCCAGGCCGTAACAGTTGCGAGGAAATTCGCAGACCTGCTGGTGGTGGCCGCCACCTCGTTTGATGCCTCATCTTTCTCTGAACCAACCCAAGTAAACGGCCTCCAGGTCATGAAAGTCAAAATCAATCCTGACCTGTCTATGGGAGATTTGCTCAAAAAGACCGGCTCCGGCAACCTCTTCCTCGCCTTCGGCGAACCAGAGGTCAAGGTGAGCCAAACCAAAGATGGCGTTCAGGTGGAAGTGCTGGGCATTGATGTGTACGACCCAGTGCGCAGCGAAATCCGCAGCAGCGGCTCCGGCAACCTGGAGCATGACATTGCCGCCTGGTTCGTGGACACCAACTACAACGACGAAGCCTTCTTCGTCACCCAGGCCTACTTCCTGGGTGCAGATAAGCCCTACGAGAAGCTCAAGAAGGCACTCAAAGCCGAAATCAACGAGGATGTTTGGGACGAGCTGTACTCAACCGTCTCGCGCCCCTTTCCCAAACCCAAGACTGGCAAAATTGCTGTCAAGGTCATTAACCATTATGGGGATGAGGTGATGAAAGTAGTTGAGGTGTGATTTACTAGGAGGCTGCGATGAAAGAAGAGCTTTCCAAAAAGCTTATTGAAAGCGCGAGGCAAAGACTGGCTTACACAGAAGAGCTCCTGAATAGACTCGCCACAGTTAAAAATGTTATTCCAGTAATTCAAACTATCCGAGAACAAACGGAGTGGGAAATCAAGGCGCTCGAAAATATGCCGGAGGAAGCTACTGATTTCTTTTCACCTACTGTTCTTGATGAATATTCCTCTTCCAGTGAATTCCTGATGACAAACATACCCATGCCCCCCAGGTATGAGATTAATCCCGTATACGGCACTGCATCAATCACTACGTCTGGTTCAAGCGTTCTTTATACCTCCGCCTATCGCGCAATAGAGGTTAGGGGCCCAATAAGTCTAGGCGACTGGGCAAAAAATACCGTAGCCGAGTATCGCGAATTACAAGCAAAACAATCTCGTTATGAACAAGTAAGGGAGCTACTTGGCAAATTCAAAACAGATAGAGTGAAGGAGCTCGATACGGCATATCAGGCATACAAGTCAGCGATTGCCGATGTCGGAGAGCGAGTTGCCGCGGGTATTAGTATAAGGAATTTGCACGGACACTTTAAGGGTGACTTGTATGAGAAGGCCAGAACACAGCACAGAGAGAATATGACTTGGGAAAGAATGGCAATTAGACTAGCCCGTGGTGGCGAAGGAAGTGCAGAGCACACCGAGTTATTGAACCAAAACCATAATTGGGAGTCTTTGCAAACCAGGCTTACAGAAGTAGCGAAGGGCCAGAAAAGCGGAATTGTGGCCGACCTGGATGACATATGGACAAAGTTCTTAGACTACATGTTCATCGTTTTAGGTTTAGTAGTCGTAGAGAATTAGAGAAAGTTTACTTTGAGCGAGGTTTTTTCTCGCGCTTTGCTTCACTTATCCTAACCGAAACGGCATTTGGAGTACTCCCAAGGATTGAGGCGATGTCTTCATTCGATAGTCCCAATCTCTTGAATACAGGCGCAACATCCGACACATTCAGCCCCATATCTTTAGCAATTCTGAAGCCTACTAATTTAACTAGGGTGTCTAGCTTTTCTTCAATTGCAGTAAGTTTTTTGTCGTTCATTTTTTTGCTCTAATAGTTATTTTCGGGGGAGTTTAATTTGAATGCCTGAGTTACCAATAACCGCTACTGCCTCAAGGGTTTTCTTATAGGCAAGATCGACCAATCTTCTATCCTTAGTGTTTAGCCAGTTCATATGGCTGGCTAAGTTTCTCGGTTGATGAATAGCCTCGAGCCTAATCACCCAGGCATCTACATCATTGTACAAAGGCCGGAATTGGTCTGCTGTGGTTCTAACGATGTGTATTAAATCAGGTAAGAAGATATTGTATAACCTGTGGCTCCCCGCTGCAGAGTGGAAGGGCCTTTTGATCCTGCCACGAAGCACACTTTTTAGTTTTCCTTCAATGTCTGGGTTTGTTACCTTCGTCCACCATTTTCGCCCAAGCTGCTCGGTGAGCACGGTGTAAATAAGGATTCGCACTAGATTTTCTAAGGCATAAAACTTCCAGTAGAAGTTCCTTCCTAAAAACCGCCCGGAATCCTTGACGTTCGACAGTGAATAACCAAGATCCCTGAAATCTTCTGGCATTTTATAGAGCTACCTGGCTGGTAATTATTTTGACTTTTTAGCTTTCTTGGTCTTACTGGCTTTTCTCCCTTCTTCATAAAGATATTGACGAATTACTGAGCTTGAAGTTTCCAACAAATTAGCAATTTCCACATTTGTAAAGCCAGCAATATTAAGTAAAGTCGCCTTTTGCCGGTCAGTGTTTCCGCTCACATTGTTTAGTAGGATGAGGGCCAAAAGCTTTTCAATTCTACTTTCGCTTTCCATGTTCTTCTCCCACTGTTTATTTCGCTGACCTACTGATACCGGACGTTACAGAACGAACAGTAGCTGGAGTTGTGTTTAAAAGCTCGGCAATGGTTTGGTTATCCAGGCCGGCAATTTTCAGCGCTCGCGCTCCATCTGTGATGCTCTTATCTATTGCGAGCTGGAATGCTAGTACTCGCAGTATTTGGTCCAGTTTCTTGATAATAATCTCTTCGTTTGTCTTAGCCATAGCAAACTCCGCGCTTATATGGGGCTGGCTGCTTAGTTGATTATAGAGTAAAAACCATAAGCTACGCGAAATTCAGACTAAGTGAAATTGGACGAGCACTCGCCTTGCGAAGTACAGCCTTTCATTCAAACAACATATGGGAACAAAGGGGGTTCAATGCATAGGCTGCAATTCCGAAGGGGCGATATTTTGTGAAGCTTGCCAGAATCGAACGCTCAAAATAGAGCCACCTTACTGCAAAAGATGTGGCTATCCCTCACAGAAAACTGTCTGTAAGTGGTGCCGCTATGAGACGCCCTGGTTTGACGGTGCTAGGTCTTGGGCCCGTTACGGTGGCGAACTTCGTAGAGCCTTGCTTTATCTAAAAACCGAAGAAAGCACCGATCTCGCTTTGGCCTTAGCTGCGCACCTAATAGAAGTCCTTTCCCCAAATTGGGCAATTGATTTGATAGTTCCTATCCCATTATCGGCACCTAGATTGCAGATGCGGGGTTTCAATCAGGCACAGCTACTAGCAGAGGCGCTTACTCACCTTGTTCGATTGCCTATTGCGATTAAGGCCTTAGTAAGGGTGCGTGATACTGAGTTTCAGAGAACGCTGGGGCGCGCAGATAGGGAGCAAAACTTAAAACGAGCCTTCAAAGCTGACAAGAGATCATTTGCTGGTATGAGTATCCTGATAGTAGATGATATCTTCGTTACGGGTTCAACGATTAACTCTGCCTCCAAAGCCATTAAGACAGCCGGTGGCCAATCTGTGTTTGCGGTTACTGTTGCGCGATCTCTCTTGAAGAGATATTCAGGTTGAGATGTGGCTGATGAAGTAAACGAAATCAGGGCATTGGCTTCTGGGAAAGAAGAGCAATATAAACTTTTAGAACTTCATTAGTCAGATATTTGATATTTTCCTGGCCTCCGCCAGGCAAGCTGCTAGCACTTACTGATTTAACAATAGACCAGGCGACAGCCAGGGCGGCAACAGAAACACTTTCAGTGTCCGGAACAATCTCAGCCATTTTTTATCTCCTCAAGCAATTTTAGTGTATTTACTTTAGTCTAAAATTTTGGTCTTGGCGAATCTTGCTTCGACTCAATTCCCTTAGACCGTAGAACATCAGGGACGAGATACACTCCAAACCGCCTTTCCTATCGGGTGCAACGCGGGTGCAACCGGAATTGATTCAGTACTCAGAAATTGACTGTATTGACAGATTTCCCCCTCGATTTACGGGTAAAATCGGCTCTGTTACTCGCCGTGGACACTATTTACAACCCTTTGAAGTTTCGCTAGGTTGTAGGTTCGAGTCCTACCCGAGGAGCTGACCGTATAAAGGCTTGGCGTTGCGCCAAGCCTTTTTCTTTCTCTTCTGCCAAAGTTTCTTTTCGTGACAAAGAGCACATGCAGATGAGTCTTTCTACCTTGCAGGAACTTAAGCAAATAATTAGTGTTACTATTTTTAGGTATATGTGCAACGTATGCAATTTTGTGCAAGCGAACGCATCATATATGTCGGGGCGTTCGGCGCAGGCTGCCGGATGGGTTTCTCAGCAGGAGATGTGCTAAATGCAAGATTATGAGCGCATGGCCCTGTTGGCACAGATTGCAGAGCTGTATTACATGCAAAACATGAGCCAAGCCGACATAGCACAGCGTTTTGGGTTCTCGCGATCCAAGGTGTCACGCCTGATTACGGAATCGCGCGAAAGCGGAACCGTGCAGATACGCATCAATCACCCGGTTCGCCGTGATTCGTTTCTGGAGGAGCGCCTGGCGCGCGCCTTCGAACTGCGGGATGCCCACGTGTTGCAGACCAGCCAGTCCACCGAGGCACAGGGGCTGCGCATGCTTGGGCGCCTTGGCGCCTACTACCTTAGCGAGCACATCACGCCCAAATGTACGCTCGGCATCTCATGGGGCACGGCCATCTATGAGGTGGCTCAGGCCCTTCGCCAGCGCAACTACCCCGAGCTTCGCATTGCTCAGATCATTGGCTCGATTGGGTATGGCGATCCGGCAGTAGACGGCCCTGAGCTCGCCCGCAATATCGCCTCAATTTTTTCCGGTAAGTACTTCACTCTGAATTCCCCCGTAATCGTAAAAGACAAACAAGCCCGAGACACGCTTATGAGCGAGCGCCGTATTAAAGAAGTGCTGGCTATGGGCCTGCAGGCTGACTACTACCTGGTAGGTATTGGCTCGGCTGCTCCCGAGCATTCTGCCTTGGTGCGCGCCGGCAGCATCGCCGCCAGGGAGATGGACGCGCTGATCAAGGCCACCGGCGTGGTGGGGGATATCTGTGCCCGCCTGTATGACCAGGATGGCAACTTCGAGGATATTGAATTCAACCAGCGCGTGGTGGGCATCTCTCTGCAGGAGCTGCGAGACGCCAAGGGCACCGTGATTGGCATCGCCGGTGGCGAGGCCAAGGCGCCCGCCATCCTGGGTGCGTTACGCGGCCGGCTGGTAGATGTGCTCGTCACGGATGACAAAGCCGCCAGCAAAGTGCTGGAACTGCACAACAACTAAGTGAAGCTATGGCAATTTTGAAAACAACCATTCAACATGAAGCCGGTTTGCACGCACGGCCCTTGGCCCAATTCGTGAAAACTGTGAAGGAATACGATGCCGAAGTGCAGGTGACCAATATCACCCGCGGCAAAGGCCCTGTGTCTGGCGCCAGCCCCGTCAAGCTTTTATTGCTGGCCGTGCTCAAGGAGCACGAGGTTGAGATTGAAGCCAGTGGCCCGCAGGCAGAAGAAGTGCTGGTGGCGCTGGATGCCCTTATTCAAGACAACTTTGGAGAAGCGTAATGTTCGATCTGTTATCTGAAAACATCGGCGTAATAGCTCTGTTGCTCTTGGTGATGTGGGCGCTGCAATTTGGCTTCACCTACATCCAAATGCGCCGCTTCTATGGGCGGCTCAAAGTTGTGCGCCAGGCGGGTTTGACCGCCGTGGGCAAAGGCGGCGGCCAGTACCGCGGCCGCGTGTATGGCGTGCTGACCATTGACGACAAGACGAAGGTGATCCACGCTGAAAAAATGTCTGGCTGGTCTAACTTTTCCGGCTTGACTCCTGTTCCCGAACTTATCGGCCTTTCCCTGAGTGACATTCTGGACGAGACGCGAGAACTTCCGGTGTCTCGTAAGCTTTCTGATGCTTTTCGCGATGCCGCGGCGTATCTGCTTGATGCTAAGAAAAAGCAGACCCTCCCCGAAGCAGACCCCGGCAAATAACTAACTTTACAAGGAGGTAACCCGAACAGTGATTGCCGAAATGTCTCACCACCTTTAATCGACTATTAGAGGAGAGTTTCAGACTATGGATGCTTTAGTAAATGCAGCAGAATGGTTCATCGGCCTGTTCCAAACAGGTGGCGGTGTATTCCTTTCTCTCGTCGGCGGCATTATCCCGCTGCTGATTGTTCTGTTGACTGGTGTCAACGCCCTCGTGGCCCTGATCGGCCCCGAGAAGATCGACAAGGTGGGTGAGTGGGCTGCCCGCGACGGGATCATCTATCTCCCGGTTCGCTACATCCTGCTGCCGTTCCTGGCCGTGTTCTTCCTGACCAACCCCATGGCTTACACCATGGGTCGCTTCCTCCCGGAGCGCTTCAAGCCGGCTTTCTATGACGCCGCCGTCTCCTACGTTCACCCGCCGCTGGGTATCTTCCCCCACATCAACCCAGGTGAGCTGTTTGTGTGGCTCGGCATTGCAGCCGGCATTGAGTCCCTCGGCCTGTCCGTCGTTCCCCTGGCGGTGTGGTATCTGGTCGTCGGCCTTATCGTCATCTTCATCCGCGGAATTGTGACCGAGCGCATCACTGCAATTATGTGGGCTCGCCGCACCGCGAAGTAATCTAAGGAGAAGTAAACGATGAATGCGTTCCTCGTAAAAGTTGGCCGTGGTGTTGGTGGCGTCGTTGGCGCCCTGTACCAAGCTGGCCGTGACGCTGTAGACCAGGTTGTCGTCAACATTTTGCCCTTCATGGCCTTCATCAGCTTGGTGATCGGCATCATCCTCGCCACCGGCGTGGGTGACTGGATCGCCAACCTGCTGGCCCCTCTGGCCGGCTCCCTGTGGGGCCTGCTGCTCCTCTCCGTGATCATTGCTATCCCCGTGCTGTCCCCCTTGCTGGGCCCTGGCGCGGTGATCGCTCAGATCATCGGCACCCTGTTGGGCAGCACCCTGTTGGCCAACGGCAGCATTCCGCCTTCCTATGCCCTCCCGGCGCTGTTTGCCATCAACCCGCAGGTGGGTTGTGACTTCATCCCGGTCGGCCTGGCCTTGGGTGAAGCTGAGCCCGAGACGGTGGAAATTGGTGTGCCGGCGGTGCTGTTCTCCCGCCTGATCACCGGCCCTGTGGCTGTGTTGATCGCCTTTGCTTTCATGCCCCTGCTTCCTTACTAAGCACTGGCTATTGAGTTCTGGGAGGGGAACGTGGTTCCCCTCCCAGCCTCATGCCGCGTAAGACGGAACTTCGGACAAGAGAGGATACATAACGACGATGAGCAAGAAATACAAGAAAGTTAAGATCAGTGCTGGCCCGCGCGGGTGGGGTGGCCCTTTGGTCATTGAACCCAAGCCGGGCAAGGATTTGATCTACTGTGTGACGGGTGGCGGCATTCACCCGCTAGCTCAGCACATTGCAGACCTGACCGGGGGCACGCCATTTGATGGCTTTAAGTCCAAGGCCGGGTTTGATGAGATTGCCGTCGCCATTATCGATTGTGGCGGCACGGCCCGCGTGGGTGTTTACCCCATGAAGGGTGTAATGACTGTGGATGTATATGCTACGAAACCGTCTGGCCCCCTGTTCCGCTTTATCAAAGAAAACATCTTCGTCTCTGGTGTCACACCTGACCAGGTGGAACTGATCGAAGACTAGGAAGAACGAAGAGCAGCCATCATGGTTAAGTACGAGGCTCGCATCACCAACATTGGGCCCTATGTTGCCGAGTTCGTAGAAGAGAACGTTCTTGTCTTCTTCGGCAGTGAGGCGCCTGAGGAGCTTGTTGAGTTTGCCATCTTGCATGATGGCAAGACCCTGGCCGAAGCTGTGGCGCCCGGTGACCACTTCTTTCTGGGCGATACGCAGTATGCGGTGTTGGCCGTAGGCGAGGTGGCCAACAGCAATCTCGCCAACCTGGGCCACCTGGTGGTCAAGGTCAACGGTCAGAACGAGCCTGAAATGCCTGGCGATGTTTGTGTTGAAGCCAAGCCATTGCCGCCCATTGAAGTGGGCATGCGTATAAAAATTGAGGATTCCAAGTAGGACTATGAAGACACTGCGCGAACGTTTGCGAGAACTTGAAGCCAAGCAAGGTCACCCCATCCGGGTTGGGCTTGTGGGGGCAGGCCAGATGGGTACCGGCTTGATTGGTCAGATGGAGTTGATGGACGGCATGAAGGCCGTTGCCGTTACTGATGTGCTCCCCCACCGCGCCTATGACGCCTTTCACGAGGCTGAGGTGGATGCGGCGTTGATCGGCGAAGCCGCCACGGCGGCCGAGGCCGATGCGCTGATTGCGGCTGGTAAACGTGCTGCGTTGCAATCTACGGAAGAACTTCTCAAAATTTCCAATCTGGATGTAATTGTTGAATCCACTGGCATCCCCGAAATTGGCGCCGAGGTGTGCCTCGGCGCCATTCAGGCAGGCAAGCACATCGTCAACATGAATGTGGAAGCTGATGCCACCATTGGCTATCTGCTGGCGCAGAAAGCCAAGGAAGCCGGTGTGGTCTACACGCTGGCCGCAGGCGATGAACCCGGCGCCATCAAGGAGATCTACGACTTTGCCGATGCGCTGGGTTTCAAGATCGTGGCGGTGGGCAAAGGCAAGAACAATCCGCTGAACCGCGCCTCCAACCCCGATAGCGTGGCCGAGAAAGCCAAGTCACGCAAGATGAGCCCCAAAATGTTGGCGTCTTTTGAGGATGGCACCAAGACCATGGTGGAGATGACCTCCATCGCCAATGCGATCGGGTATGTGCCGCAGGTGCGCGGTGCGCATGGCCCGGATGTCAACGTCAAAGACCTAGCCAAGGTATTTTCGCCCAAGGCCGCCGGCGGCATTCTGGAGAGCGAAGGCATTGTGGAATACGCCGTTGGCCCTGCCCCCGGTGTGTTTGTCATTATTACGACGGACCGCGAGAAGATCATTCGCGATCTGAATTATCTTGGCCTGAGCGGCGGCAATAACGGCTATTGGAGCCTGTACCGCCCGTATCACCTTGCCAACCTGGAAACCCCCATCTCCATTGCACATGCTGCGCTGGAGGGGCTTTCCACCCTGGCGCCGCTACGCCCGCCCACAGCCGAAACCATCACCACCGCCAAGCGCGATCTCAAGGCTGGCGAGCGCATTGATGCGCTGGGCGGCTTCACCGTCTACGGCATGATCGAGAAAGCCAGCGTAGCCACCGCAGAGAACCTGCTGCCGCTTGGGTTGGCAGTTGGCGCCACGCTGGTGAAGGATGTGCCCATGGGCCAGGCGATCTCTTATGACGATGTGCAACTGGATGAGAGCCAGCTGATCGTGAAGTTGCGCAAAGAACAAGACGCCCTGGTTCGTTCTCAGAGCTAAGTATGCGTAAGCGAGCGTCTGACCCGGCTTCAGCAAAGCAAGGAGGCGTGGTGGACCGCCTGTCGACCACCTACGGCCACCTGTGGGGCAAGAAAGGCCAGTCTGTGGCTGCCCCGCGTGCTGTTGGTTCTGACGTGCGCGATCTGTATGCCCCGGCGGCTGTACGCCAGGCCATGCTCGATGATGTGGCGCAGGCCGGCCTGCTCGGGCTCAGCGCCGGCCATTTAGGCGAAGCGAGCGTGCGGCTGAAAGGCGACAAATTTCTGGTGACCGCGGCCGGCAGCTGGTTTCAGGGAATGCAAGACGCTGACCTGCTGCTGGCCTCCGAAACGCCGGAGAAGGGCTTTGCCCAGGATGGCCTGGCCGCCGCTTGGCGCTTGCATCTTGCTGGCTACCGTCAGCATGCGCAAGCCAGCGCCAGTTTGCTGGCGCAACCGGCCGCTACGTTGGCGCTGATGGCCTCTGGCCATGTCCCAGACGCCCGCCTGCTGGACGGGGCGATAGCGCTTGGCGATTTTGTGTTGATTGACGCGGAAGCTGAGCCCACACCTGAGGTGTTCAGCAATACGCGCGTGATATTCGTGAAAAATGTTGGCGTGCTGGTGCTTGCCAGTACCCTGCAGCAGGCAATCAGTGACCTGCATCTAGTAAACCGCCTGTCTGAAATCAGCGTATGGCAGACCCGCGGCAGCGCCTATTGAGGTTTAAGAAAGATGGCAAAGACCAAGAGCTCACAAACTTCACCGGCAGCCAAGCGCACGCTCAGCGAAGAGCAGTTGCGTGAGATGCTGTACACCATGATGGTGATCCGCCGCTTTGAAGAAAAAGCGCTGGATCTGTATTCGTTGGGCAAAGTGCACGGCACGATGCATCTCTCCATTGGGCAGGAAGCTACCGCCGTGGGCGCCTCTGGGGCGCTGACCCAGCAAGATTACCTGCTCAACACGCACCGCGGCCACGGCCACTGCCTGGCGTGGGGCAGCCAGGCCGACCTGATGATGGCCGAGTTCATGGGCAAGGAAACCGGGTACTGCCGCGGGCGCGGCGGCTCGATGCACATTGCCAATGTGGATGCCAACAACCTGGGCGCTAACGGCATTGTGGCCGGCGGCCTGCCCATCTCGGTGGGCGTGGGCCTGAGCATCCGCTCACGCAATACCGAGCAGGTGGTGATCGTGGTCTTTGGTGATGGCGCATCCAATGAAGGCGCATTCCATGAGTCGCTGAATATGGCCAGCATTTGGAATCTGCCAGTTATCTTCCTGTGCGAGAACAACCAATACGCCATGTCCATGCCGGTGGAAAAGAGCATGAACATTGACCGCATCAGTAACCGCGCCGCAGCCTATGGCATTGAAGGCGTAACGGTGGATGGCAATGATGTGGAAGCGGTCTACGCCGCAGTAAGCAAGGCGCGCCAGCGTGCGGTGGCCGGTAATGGCCCCACGTTGATCGAGTGCAATACCTATCGCTATATGGGCCATTCCAAGAGTGACCGCCAGGCCTACCGCACACGTGACGAAGTTAAAGCGTGGATGGACAAAGACCCCATTGAGCGCCTGGCCGCTACCCTGGGCCTGAGTGACAAAGACAAAGACGCCTTGTTCAAGAAGGCGGAAGCTGAAATTGCCAAGGCCGTGGAATTTGCCGAGGCCAGCCCTGAACCGGATGTTGCCGACATCATGGAGGGCGTGTATGCCTAGTTCAAACGGCACACGTGAGATCACGTATGTTGAAGCGGTGCGCGAGGCGCTCACCCAGGCCATGCAGGCGGATGAGCGCGTCTTCATGATCGGCGAAGATATTGGCGTCTACGGCGGCGCCTTCGGCGTATCTGCCGGCATGCACTCACAGTTTGGCGACCAGCGCGTTATTGATACGCCTATTTCCGAAGCCGCCATTGTCGGTGCCTGCGTTGGCGCCGCGCTCACCGGCATGCGCCCGGTGGGCGAGATCCAGTTCATGGATTTCATCACCCTGGGCATGGAGCAGCTGGTGCTGCAGGCCGCCAAGGTGCGCTTCATGTTCGGCGGCAAAGCCACCGTGCCGATGGTGCTGCGCACGCCCGGCGGCTCCGGCACCGGTGCGGCTGCCCAGCATTCCGAGAGCCTGGAAACCTGGTTCACGCATGTGCCCGGACTCAAGGTCGTTATGCCCAGCTCCCCGTACGATGCCAAGGGCTTGCTGCTGGCCGCCATTGCTGATGACAACCCGGTGATCTTTGTGGAGCACAAGCTGCTGTATAAGATCAGCGGCCCTGTACCCGAGGAACCCTACACCATCCCCCTCGGCGAACCCAATATTGTGCGCGAGGGCAAGCACCTCACCGTGGTGGCAACCTCCATCATGGTGCAGCGCGCCAAGCAGGCTGCGGACGAGCTGGCCAAAGAAGGCATCGAGATCGAGATCGTTGACCCGCGCACGCTCAATCCTTTTGACGACACGCTCATGATCCAGTCCGTGATGAAGACCGGTAAAGCCCTGATCGTGCACGAGGCCGTCAAGACCAGTGGCTACGGCGCTGAGTTGGCCTCGCGCATTGTCGAGAGTGAAGCCTTCGATTACCTCGAAGCCCCGGTGCGCCGTTTGGCGGGCTTGGATATCCCCATTCCCTACAATCGCAACCTGGAGTATCACGCTGTGCCGCAGGTGGAGAACATCGTGGCTGAGGCGCGCAAACTGGTGCGCGGTGAGTACTAATGGCTAAAGAAGTCATCATGCCCGTATTTGGCTTTAATCAGGAGACCAGCCAGATCGTCTCCTGGTTGGTCAAGGATGGGCAAACGGTAGAGCAGGGTGACCCGATTGCTGAGGTCACTACTGACAAGATCAATATGGAGATCGAAGCCCCGGCCAGCGGAGTGTTCAACGCCTTGGGCTATGCCGCCGGTGAAACCGTTCCGGTGACGACTGTCATCGCCTATATCCTCGCCCCCGGCGAGACCGCGCCCACCGCCCCGCCCAAGGCTGCCCCCACGGCTCACGCCCCTGCAGACGCTGCGCTGGCGGCCGGGGCCGCCGGCACGCCTGCTCCTGCGGCCCAGGCGTCTGAGGTTGCGGCCACGCCTATGTACGAGGGGCCCGCGCCGGATGGCCGCGTGGCCCCCGTGTCTGAGCTGGCTGCTAAAGTGGCCAATGAGCACGGCGTAGACCTGGCCGAGGTGCGCGGCAGCGGGGTGGGCGGGCGCATCACCCGCAAAGATGTTGAAAGCTACCTGGGCGGCAGCGTAGTTGCGCCTCCTGCTGCCGCGGATGCTAAAGTGCGTGCCACGCCGGCGGCGCGTCGTGTGGCACGCCAGCGCAATATTGCCTTGCACGCCGTGCGTGGCAGCGGCCCGCGTGGCCGTGTGCAGGCGGCGGATGTGCAGTCGGCACAGCCCAGTGCGGCGCCACGCCGCGCCGCTGCTGCTCCCAAGCCCGGCTCTGTGGAACGTATTCCGTTTTCCCAGATGCGCCGCACGATTGCAGATAACTTGCAGCGTAGTGCACAGGAAGCGCCGCATATCTACTTCCAGACCGATGTGGAAATCACTGCCCTGAACGATATGGTGGCCGAGGCGAACCGCAAGCCCGTCGAAGGCGCACCCAAGGTAACGCTGACGGCTGTGCTGGCCAAGGCGGTAGCGTGGACTCTTTTGCGCCACCCACGCCTGAACAGCCACCTGGGCAAAGATGAAGTCCTGCAATTTAGCGATATTCATCTAGGTCTGGCGGTTGCGCTGGATGAAGGCTTGATCGTGCCCGTGATTCACAATGCAGAGTTGAAACAAGTGGGTGAATTGGCTGCAGAGGTTAGTGACTTGGCGGCGCGTGCGCGTAGTGGTAAGCTCAAGCCCCAAGATTTGCAAGGTGCAACCTTTACCATTTCAAATCTCGGCATGTTTCGCATAGACCGCTTCACCGCCATCATCAACCCGCCGCAGGTGGGTATTCTTGCGGTGGGGCGTGCCTCGCGGCGATTGCTTCCAGACGCGCAGGGTCAGCCTGTGGTGCGCCCGGTGGCCACGCTCACCCTTTCGGTAGACCATCGCGTCATCGATGGGGCTGTGGCCGCAGCCTTCCTGGATGATTTGAGCGCGGTTTGTGAGCGGCCGCATTTGATGGTACTGTAGGCTGCAGCTAACACTCATTAGGCGGCTTCTATGGAAACCATGCTTCACAATCTGGCCATCAAGGGGGTGCCTGCTTCTTCAGGTATAGCAATCGGAAAGCCTTGGGTTTACCAACCCAAGGCGGTGCGCGTCGTGCGGCGCAGCATTGAGGATGCCCCACAGGAAGTGGCGCGTCTCAAAGCTGTGCTGGAGACAGCGCGACAGCAACTGGCCGACTTGCAACAAAAGACCCACGCTGAGATTGGTGAGCATGAAGCCGCCATCTTTGAGGCGCATCAAATGTTCCTCGAAGACCCTGAGCTGATCAAGAGCATTACCCAGCGCATTGAATCAGAGATGATCTGCGCTGAAGCGGCTGTAGACGAAGCCATCGAGCAGGCCGCTGGCGAATTGGCGGCTTTGGAAGATGAATATTTCCAAGCCCGCGCAGTGGACCTACGCGATGTCGGCCGCCGCCTGGTGTATCTGCTGCTTGGCATCGATACCGAGCTGAAGGGCTTCCCTGATGAGCCCGTGATTGTCTTCGCCGAAGACTTGACCCCCTCTGATACTGTTCAGTTTGATCGCAATAAATTGCTCGCCCTGGTAACTGTGCAGGGCGGCCCCACCTCGCATACGGCTATCCTGGCTAACAGCATGGGCATCCCTGCCGTGGTCAGCGCCCCGGTTGACCTGGAGAGCGTTAAACGCTCCAGCCTGGCCATCGTAGATGGCCGCAATGGCGAGCTCACCTTTGCGCCGGATGAAGCCAAGCTGGCCGAGATGCAGGCGCAGCAGGCCAGCTTGCTGGCTTACCGTGCCGCGGCGCAGTCGCGCAGCCAGCAGCCCGCCATCACCACGGATGGTCACCAGGTGGAGGTAGTGGCCAATATCGGTAATGCCCAGGATGCCCGCCAGGGCCTGGAATACGGCGCCGAGGGTGTGGGCTTGTTCCGCACCGAATTCCTATTCCTTGACCGCCACTCGATGCCAACCGAGGATGAGCAGACCGAGGCCTACCGCGAGATCTTTGATGTGATGCGCGGCAAGCCAGTGGTGGTGCGCACCCTGGATATTGGTGGCGATAAGTCTGTGGATTATCTTGGCTTCAAGACGGAGGCCAATCCCTTCCTGGGCTGGCGTGCCATCCGCATGATGAGCGAGCGCCCGGATCTGCTGCTTTCCCAGTTCCGCGCACTACTCAAAGCGGGCGTGGATGCGGATTTGCGCATCATGGTGCCGATGGTCTCGCGCCTTACCGAAGTGGAGCAGGCGCGTGGCTTGCTGCGCGTCGCGCAGGATGAGCTTACGGCCGAGGGCGTGCCCTTCTGCCAAACGTTGCAGTTTGGCATCATGATCGAAGTGCCCTCGGCTGTCTTAGTGGCTGATCACATTGCGCCGCTGGTGGATTTCTTCAGCATCGGCACAAATGACTTGACCCAATACACCATGGCCGTAGACCGCACCAATGAGCGCGTGGTCAACATTGCCAGCCCCTTCCACCCCAGCGTGCTGCGCCTTATCAAGCTCACTATCGATGCAGCGCATGCCCAGGGCAAATGGGTGGGCGTGTGCGGCGAATTTGCCGGCAACCCGCTGGCGGTGCCGCTCTTGCTGGGCATGGGGCTGGATGAATTCAGTATGTCGCCCATGAGCGTGCCCGAAGTCAAAGATCTGATTCGCAGCTTCTCCATGGAAGAGTGCCAGGACGTGGCGTCACGCGCCCTGCGCCTGCCCAAGACTGAAGCCGTGCAGACGTATTTGCAGTCTGTTGTCAGCGCCAAGCAGAAAGTAAATTGAGGTTCCGTTGTCAGAACGCCCCACCCCTGAGCTCTTGGAGCAGTATTTAGCCTTTGCCATTTCTGCCGCACGAGAAGCTGGCAGCCTGCTCATCGAAGGGTTTGATAAGCAAAACAAGGTGATACATAAGAGTTCGGCGGTGGACTGGGTAACCGAGTACGACCGTGCTTCTGAGGCCCTCGTGGTTGAGCGCATCACCGCCACGTATCCAGAACACGGCTTGGTAGGTGAAGAAGGCAGCCGCCGCCAGGGGCAGGATGGCTACACCTGGTACATCGATCCGTTGGATGGCACCACCAACTATGCGCATCACTTTCCCATGTTTTCAGTTTCCATTGCCTTGTACCAGCACGAGACTCCGTTAGTGGCGGTGGTGTATGACCCGTTGCGCGATGAGCTGTTCACAGCTGCCGCCGGGCAAGGAGCCTTCCTGACGCGCGGCGGTGAGAAGAAGCAACTGCACGTCACCGATGCCAACACGCTGGCAACCAGCCTGCTGGCAACCGGCTTTCCCTACGATTCACACACCAGCAACCATAACAACGTCACCGAAGTGGGCGCGTTTGTGCGCCGGGCGCAGGGTTTGCGCCGTGCCGGCTCCGCCGCGTTGGATATGGCCTATGTGGCCGCCGGCCGCCTGGATGGCTATTGGGAGTTCAAGCTCTTCGCCTGGGATATGGCGGCAGCCCGCCTGATCGTTGAAGAAGCAGGCGGCCGCTTTACCCAGCCGGATGGCACGGCCACCCAAATGGTGGAGAAGATGGCCGCCTGCGTAAGCAATGGACACATTCACGATGAAATGTTGAGCGTGCTGGCCGAAGCTGCAGCGCTGCGCGGCAATGCCGAATAAGATTCCTATATAATCTCCCCATGCATCCCGCACCGCATTCCTGCCCTGTATGCCACGGCGAACTTGTGCTCACCCGCCTGGTGTGCCGTGATTGTGAAACTGCCATTGAAGGACGCTTTGAATCCGGCCCGTTCTCGCGCCTCAGCCCTGAGCAGCTTGTCTTTGTAGAGGCGTTTGTTCGCAACGAGGGCAAGATTACGCGCATGGAGGAGGAGTTCAAGCTCTCCTACCCCACCATTCGCAGCCGCCTGCATGATGTGATTCGAGCCTTGGGATACGAGCCGGGCAAGGATAGCCCGGCAGCGCTCACCGAAGAAGAGCGCCGCAAAATTCTGGAGGACCTGGATAGCGGCAAGATCACTTCAGAAGAAGCGATGCGCATGTTGGAATAAACAAAGAGCGCTGCTATGGAGCGCTCTTTTTGGTTGCAGACTAGTCGTCAGACTTGGCTTTGGGAGCTGGGGTTTCGCTCTTGGCGTCCCCGCCGCTGCCCGCATCTTTCGTCTTCTTGCCATTGGTTGGCGCAGGCTGGGCCGACTTTTTGCTTTTGTCGGTCACATAGAAGCCAGACCCCTTGAACACCACCCCCGCGGCACGGTAGACCTTCTGCAGCGCATGTTTGCGGCATTCTGGGCATACCTTTAGTGGGCTGTCTTCAAAGCTCTGTTGGCGGTCAAACTCGTGGCCGCAGTTTTCACAACGATAGGTGTAAACAGGCATTTTTCTTTAAACCTTAGCGGGCGAGATTATAGCCCTGCGATATAGGCTTTGCAAGATGCTTAGGGTTGCACGTGGTCTTGTGCTTCCTGACGCCACTCCGCCGGCATGGCGCTGGTGGGCAGGTTCAGCAAGCTGCGCCAATCAGCCTCAGCATTGCCGGGCTGATTGAGCGCTTCCAGTGAGCGAGCGCGCCAGTAAAACAACTGGGCGTGCTGCGCATCGGATTTGGCCAGCGATGCGCCGGCATTGATCTCGAAAAAGGCTGAGCTTGGATTCCCCGTAGCCAGCAAGGCACGCCCGAGGTAAATGCGCGCTTCGAACCACTCGGGTGCACCGGTGACCGCTACGCGGAAATCGCTCAGCGCCGACTGTGTGCGGCCGGCATCCAGCTCCTGGATACCGCGATTGTAGGCCGCCGAAGGCAGCGACGGGTCAAACTCCAAGGCGCGCTCGAATGCCTCGCGCGCAAAAGATTCGTTGCCATTCAGCTGATGCGCCAGACCGAGCAGCTCCCAGCCGCGCCCATCCTCGCCTTCAAAGCCCAGGTACATTTGCAGCGTTTGCACAGAGGCGGCGTAATCGCCCAAGCCTTGCTGGGCGCTGGCGATGGTGAGATAACTCGGCAGCAGCGTAAGGTCAATTTGCTGGGCACGTAACGCTAGATCCAGCGCTTCGGCATATTCGCCGCGCACCATCAGCACCTCTGCTTTTTGGTTGAGCACCAGTGCGTTGTTGGGGGCAATCGCCTGGGCGGCGATGGCATCGTCCAGGGCGCGGTTGGGGTTGGCGCGGCTCAGGTTGTAGTTTGAGCGCTCCAGATAGCCTTCGATCAAGTTGGCATCCAGGAGCAGCGCAGTATTGAGGTCAGTGAGGATGCTGGCTGAACTGGCCTCTTGCGCGATCAAGGCGCGTGCCCGCCCAAGGTAGCCGTAGGCAAACGAGGCATCGATGGCGATGGTCTGCTCAAAGGCGGCCAGTGCGGCGGAGGTGTTGCCGCTCAACAGACGGCTTTGGCCCAGATAATAAGCCGCATCGGCCGCCTGAGTGTTTGCGGCTAAATAGCCCTCAAATAGGCTGGCGGCCTGCGCCCAGCTGCCGGCATCGTAAGCGGCGAGCGCATTTTGGAATGCAGCGCTGTTGGCGTGTGGGGTGGCCAGATAGCGCGGCGTAGCGGTGTAGGTGGCCTGCAGCATTTCTTCGGGGTCGCGTGTGGCCAGTTGGATCTGGCGCGTAGGTGTGGGCTGCGGAGTGCCTTGGGCTTGTGTGCTTTCTGCACCCAGCAGGGTGGGGGTGACTGTGTTTACAAAGTTGGGAATCAGGCCTTGCCGTGTGGCGAAGAACACCAGCCAGATGACAACGATGCCACCCAGCAGGCTGCCAAGGATCCAGCGTGCAGACCAAGCCTGCTCTGCATTGCTCTTGCGGCGGCGTTTGCGCACTTTGGGCGCGGCAATTTCGGTGGTTTGCCAGTCACCCTGGTCCTCAGGAATAAAGGCGGGCACGCCCAACTCGGGCACTTCTGCGCCCAGCAGCTCCAGGTCATGGCGGGCGGCGCTGTTTTGCGGGTCAAGGAAGAGCACATTTTGCAGACAATAGATGCGCTCTTGGCGCGACTCTACGGCTGTACTCATCAACAGCCAATAGAGCGGCTCTCGGTTATCGCTGCGTAGCAGTGCCAGTAAGAGTTCACGAGCGCGGGCGGGTTCCCCCATCTGAATGGCGTCTACCGCCTCTTGCAGCATGCGTTCTTTGGTCAGCGCCATTGCGCGTGAGTCTAGCACACGGCTCTTAGCCGTACAAGAATACCGCTTGGATATAATCCAGCCGTGCATCGCCCCTTTTTGATATTGAGTTTGCTTCTTCTTGCTTTGCTGGCTGCTTGTGCGCCAGCCGTGGAGAGTGTTGCCACGCCCTCGGCGGAGGCAGAGATCACTGAATATGTGCAGGCAACAGCCACAGCCGCGCTGGCGCAGGCCACCGAAGCCTTTCAGTTGCCAACCCCCACGCCGCACCTGTATACCGTGGTGCAAAATGACACTTTGTTCGGCATTGCGGCGCGCTTCAACATTACGCTCGAAGCCCTGATGGCGGCCAACCCGGGCGTGAACGCGCAGGCGCTCAGCCCCGGGGCACAGTTGCTCGTGCCGTCCGGTGTGGGGGCGTCTACCACGCCTGTGCCGCAGATCACCCCGGTGACCACTACGGTGCTTGCCCCGGTGTGCTACACCAGCGCGGCAGGCGAGCTGTGGTGCCTGGTGCTGGTACACAATGACACGCCACAGGCGTTGGAGAACGTGACAGGGTACGTGCGTTTGCTGGATGCGTCTGGCGCAGAACTCAACACGTTGGAAGCTGTGCCGCCCTTGAACCTGCTGCCCCCTGGTGAGGCCATGGCGCTGGTATCTTATCTGCCTAGCACGCCAGCCAATTGGGCTACGGCGCAAGCTGAAATTGCCAGCGCCTTTGGCGTGCAAGAGGATGCGTCTTTATATGTGCCTGTGCTGGCTGTCGATTTTTCGTGGAGCCAGGGCCAGCAAAATGCCAAGGCCGCTCGCGTGGTTGGCCAGGCGAGCCTGGGAACTGATGCCGCTAGTGTATGGGTAATGGCGGTAGCTTATGATGCCGCGGGCAACCCGGTGGGCGTGCGCCGCTGGGAGAGTGCCGGCGCTACCGCATTTGATTTCTGGGTTTACAGTCTTGGGCCTGATATTGCCGATGTGCAGGTTGTGGTGGAAGCCCACCCAGCCAACTAAGGCCCGCCAAAGGGGCCAGAGATGATCGTCAACGGCAGCGGGGTGAATACCAGAATAAATAGCAGGATGGCCAAAAGGCCCACTAGCTTGCGCCCCGCATTAAGTTCTGTGATCTGGTCTTGAGGCTCAGCTGAGGTTTGGCCCAGGAAGAGGATCAAGAAGGTCCACACCCACCAGCCCGAATAAAAGAAACCCAAAATGCCCAGCAGCACCACCGCCACCGGCCACACATACCGAACGCGCTTGCCGATCAGGGAATACAAGATGTGCCCGCCATCCAGCTGGCCAACCGGAATGAGGTTGAGAGAGGTCACCAGCAATCCGGCCCAGCCTGCCCATGCCACGGGGTGCAAGAAGACATCTGCACCGCCCAAGGGCGTGGGCGTGCCGGTAAAGATGTAGCGTAGCCAGTACACGATCGGGGAGAGGTCTCCATAGCTGTGCGGCGTGGGCAACCACTGGCCGAATACGGCGAATTTGGTCAGCAGGTAGAGGATGGAATTCCCCTCCAGGCTGATTGCGTCGCCAGCAGCAATGAAGGCAGGCAGATTTTCTATCTTCGACAGGCTGAGGCCGATCAGCAGGACGGGGATGGCTACCAGTACGCCCGCCAAAGGCCCGGCCACACCAATATCGAACAGCACTTTTTTGTTGCGCGGCGTTTCCTTGAGTTGAATGAAGGCGCCCAGCGTGCCGAAGGGGCTAAAGGGGGCGGGCAGCGGCAGGAAGTACGGCAGGCTGACCTCTGTGCCGTGATACCGTGCTGCTAAATAGTGCCCAAATTCATGCGCTAGCAAAATGCTCAGCAGCGCAGCGGCGAATGGCAACCCCTCAGCAATAAGTGCCCACCCGCTAGCGTCTGCTGGTGCTTCGTTTCCAGAACCGTACAACATTCCGGTGTAGACCACGCTGGCCAGCGTCAGCACGAAGAAACCCAGGTTGATCCACGGGTTAGAGCGCCGTGGGCGCGGCATCAGCGGCACAAGCAGCACAATGTGCTTGCCCTGCTCCTCGCGCAGCAGCACGCCCAGCTTTTGCGGCTTGAGCGCCGCGCTCAGCTCGCGGTGGGTGCGCTCAGAGTCTGTGCGCAGCGTGCCGCTGTAACGCATGGCATGAGGCAGCTTCCCGCCACCTTGCACCACCTCGTCAATGTCAAGGTAGCGCGCCACCAGAGGGGTAGAGGTATCGGTTTCAGTTTGAGTCGTTGACATAGTTAGAAAAGCAAAGAGGCTAACTCTTTGCGATAGGTGTGAGTTTGTGGGTCGTGCTCGCCCATAAGGATCAGCAAGCCAAGCGCGCTGCGATGGGCAGAGCCTTTGCCGTAGCGCTTGTCCTGGCGCAGCAGCTCCAGCAGCCCATCCATGGCGGCTTGGCTTTGGCCGCGGCTCACCAGGCGCAGACTGTTGGCGTACAACGGGGCCAGCTCATCTGTGGGCAGCTCGCCGTTGGCAGAGTCCGCCATGGCCTGCGCCAGCGGAACCAGTTGCTCGGCTTGGCTATGCAGCTTGCTCACCGGGAAGTTGCGCAGGATGGGCAGCGCACCGGCAAAGTCACCTTGCTGTAACTGGCATTTTGCCAACCCCAGCAGCGCCGCAGGGTGGTCAGGATTGTTGTTCAAGATCTGGCGAAAGGCATCCTCTGCTTCGGCGAAGGCTTTGTTATTGTAGAGGTGCTCTGCCCGGCCAACTTCAAGCTCGAAGCTGGCGGAGTCAAGTGAGCGCAGGAACTCACGCAGACGCGGCTCCGGCAGCACGCTGTTGAACTCAGCCACCACCTGCCCGTTGCGGAAGGCTCGAACGGCGGGGACATTTTTGACGCCAAGCTGTGCCGCCAGGCGCGGGTTGGCGTCAACATCCAGGCGTGCCAGGCGGAAGCTGCCGCCAGCCTCTTCCGCCAAGCGTTCAAGGCTCGCGCTCAGCGCGCGGCAGGGGATGCACCACTCAGCCCAGAAGTCCACCACTACCGGCTGGCGAATCGAATATTCGATAACCTGGTTTTGGAAATCTGCTTCGTTGACGTGGACAATGTGTAGAGAGCTCATGCTACTTTGATGGGGTGTATCCTACCAAAATTCCCTTTGAGCAACATAAAAATCACATCGAATCCTGCCCAGTTTGACATGACGGGGAGCGCCATGTTAATATAGTTGTGCTGTTTCACACATTCATTCACGCACTTATTTGCCTCGGGCCAAACCCGCGGCCGGCTCTTGCACTCATTTGATCTTTCTTGAAACAGCATTGAGGTACGGCATCTGAAAACCGGCCGGCGGCCATTACGCTGCCATGGGTTGGCATGAGCGCTCCTTGTGAGCGCTGTTTGCGTTCGGGTAAGAACAGGAGACGACTTGAGTATTCAGTTTGTTCTGCGATTGATCGGTATGCTGGCCTTCGGTGCCCTGGGGGTGTACGGCGGTGTTGAGCTGGCGAACCTCTCGGGCGAAGATCCGCAGACCTTCGGGCGCATCTTTGGCCTGGTGGGTGCACTGGTTGGCCTGGTGCTCACCCCGTACCTTACGGTGTATCCCTTGCGCACAGCCCGCCGCGTGCTGGCACAGATCTCCTCACGAGCCCTATTGGCGGGGCTCTTCGGTCTCATCATCAGCTTGGTGATTGCAGGCCTGTTGGCCTTCCCGCTGTCCTTGCTGCCGCGCCCTTTCAGCCAGATTCTGCCCATCCTGGTGGCAATTTTGGTCAGCTATTTTGGCGTGACCGTTTTCATCGCCCGCCAGAACGATATTCTCTCGTTCCTCAACCTACCCAACCGAAGCAGCAGCCCAGAAGGCCGCACGGCCAGCGGCAGCGAGCATGGAACCAGCATCCTGATGGATACCAGCGTGATTATTGACGGGCGCATCGTGGATATTGCTCGCACCGGCTTTGTGCCGGGCGCGCTGATCATTCCGCGCTTTGTGCTGAATGAGCTGCAGCACATCGCCGACTCGGGTGATAAGCTGCGCCGCCAACGCGGCCGCCGCGGCCTGGAGGTTGTGGCCCAGCTGCAGAAGGACGCCAAGCTGGGTGTGCGCATCAGTGACGTGGATGTGGAAGGCACGCGCAACGTGGATGACAAGCTGGTCATCCTGGCGCGCCAGATGCACTCCCCCGTGCTCACCAATGACTTCAACTTGAACCGTGTGGCTGAGCTGCAAGGGGTGACCATCCTCAACATCAATGAGCTGGCCAATGCCGTCAAAGCCGTTTTCCTGCCGGGCGAAGAGTTGGCCGTCAAAGTGATCCAAACAGGCCGTGAGCCGCGCCAGGGTATCGGCTACCTTGAGGATGGCACGATGGTTGTCATTCAAGACGGTAGCGAGCATGTGGGCAACACCGTGAATGCCTCAGTAACCAAGGTGCTGCAAACCGCCGCCGGGCGTATGGTGTTTGCTAAGCCTGAATCGCCTGCACGGATTAATCGCCGCAACAATAAACCTGCTAAGAACTAGACATGACTCTACGTATCTACAACACACTTTCGCGTCAAACTGAAGCCTTTGAGCCACTGAAGAGCGGCGAGGTCAGCATGTACGTGTGCGGCCCCACCGTGTATGACAATGCGCACATCGGCCACGCCATGTCCAGCCTGGTGTTTGACATCGTGCGCCGCTACCTTGAATACCGTGGCTACACTGTGCGCCACGCCATGAACTACACCGATGTGGATGACAAGATCATTATCCGCGCCAATGACGCCGGCGAGGATCCGCTGCATCTGGCTGAGCGCTACATTGCCCAATACGCTCAGCACCTGCAGGAGCTAAACGTGCTGCCGGCTACTGTGTACCCGCGTGCTACTGAAGAGATCCCCGCCATCATTGATATGGTCAGCGGCCTGATTCAATCGGGCCATGCTTACGCGGCCGAAGGCGATGTGTACTACCGCGTGGACAGCGATGAGGATTACGGCAAGCTTTCGCACCGCAAGTTGGATGACATGAACGCCGGTGCGCGCATCAACGTAGATGAGCGCAAAGAGCACCCCATGGACTTTGCGCTTTGGAAGGCAGCCAAGCCCGGCGAGCCGGCGTGGGAAAGCCCGTGGGGCGGCGGCCGCCCAGGGTGGCACATCGAGTGTTCTGCCATGGTTTTTCGCCATCTGGGCGAGCAGATCGATATTCACGGCGGTGGAAATGACCTCATCTTCCCCCATCACGAGAACGAAATTGCCCAAAGCGAAAGCCTGAGCGGCAAGCCCTTCGCGCGCTACTGGATGCACAACGGCATGATGCAGCTCTCCGGCGAGAAGATGTCCAAGTCGCTCGGCAATCTCATCACCATCGCAGACTTTGTGGCGCACCATGAGCCGGATGTGCTGCGCATGATGATCTTGAACACCAGCTATCGCCGCCCGCTCACGTATAGCGATGAAGTTGTCGCGAGCGCGGGCCGCGGCCTGGAGCGCCTGCGCAGCGGGCTGAACCCGGCGTTGCCCGGCGCCAGCGGCGCAGCTGCTGAAGCCGTGCAAGCGTTGCAAGCTGAGGCTACCGCCGCCAGCGAGAAATTTGTGGCCGCCATGGATGATGATTTCAACTCGGCGGCGGCTTTGGCCGTGCTATTTGACTTGGTGCGCCTCATCAACCAGACGCGTGATGCCGGCGCCACGGATGGGCAACTAGTCTCCGGCCAGGCTGTGCTGCGTGAGCTTGGCGGCGTGCTGGGTTTGCGCCTGGAGCGTGCTGAGAAGCAGGCAGACGCAGCTCCGTTTGCTGAGCTGGCACGCAGCCTACAGCCCGAAATTGCCGATGCTGTCATCGGCGCGGCTCTGGCCGCCGCGGCTGAGCTCGAGACGGCAGACATCATCGCCGCTCTGCTGGAGGCGCGTGTGCAGCTGCGCGCCCAGAAGCAATGGCAACTCTCGGACACCATTCGTGACCGCTTGGCCGTTCTGGGCGTCGTGGTGGAAGATAGCGCTGCCGGCTCCTCCTGGCGCTGGGGCTAGCGCGTGAAGGAGTGGGTGTACGGCCGCAATGCGGTCTACGAAACTCTGCGGGCCAAGCGTAGGCGCATCTATAGCCTGAAGCTGGCGGAGGGTGTGCAGCCCAGCCCGCGTCTGCAGGAGATCCAGTCTCTTGCCCGCGCCGCCAAGCTCAACGTGCAGACCGTGCGCCGTGGCGAGCTGGATGGCTATGTCGACGGCCATCATCAGGGCGTTGCGCTGCAAGTAGAAGAGTACCCCTATGCCCACATGGGCCAGCTTTTGCAGCGGGAGCGTGACACCGGCAAGCCGCCCTTCTTTTTACTACTCGATACGCTGCAAGACCCGCAGAATTTTGGAACCCTGTTGCGCACGGCTGAGGCGGTGGGCGTGCACGGCATCATCATTCCTCAGCGACGCACTACCACGGTCACTCCGGCGGTGGTCAACGCGTCCTCCGGCGCTACCGAACACCTGCTCATCGCCCAACACAACCTGGCGCAGGCCATCGGTGAGCTCAAGCAAGAAGATATCTGGGTGATTGGCCTGGATGGCGGCCCGCAATCCCAGCCTCTGGGCCGCCTGAAGCTGGATATGCCTATTGCCTTAGTGGTGGGCAGCGAGGGCGAGGGCATGCGCCGCCTGGTGCGCGAATCCTGCGATGGCCTGCTGCGGCTGCCGATGCAGGGTCAGGTGGAGTCGCTCAATGCGGCTACGGCTGGCTCGGTGGCTTTGTACATGGTGTGGCAGGCGCGCGGCTTCGGCTAGCGTTTGCCCCAAAATCCCCAATAAAGTATTGACTCTCTCTGGCAACGCGGATAAACTTACGCTCTTGCCAAGCGCTCTCGGAAGGTTAGAGGGTGACTTTGGTAAGCTCTGCGCGCCTGCGCGCGATTGATTTAACAACTGTATAACACGCCGACGTAGCTCAACGGCAGAGCAACCGCCTTGTAAGCGGTAGGTTATGGGTTCGATTCCCGTCGTCGGCTTCCGTACAACGCAAACACATACGCATGTGCTTGTGTTGTACGGAAACATGGGCAGATACCCAAGTGGCCAACGGGGTCTGACTGTAAATCAGATGGCGTACGCCTTCGGGGGTTCGAATCCCTCTCTGCCCACAAGAGTGGTTAGGCTGCAGCGTGGTGTTTGTGAGGCAAACACTATAGTGAGTAGCGCAGCCGCTCTGGATACAAAGAGTAGTTATGCTGCAGCGCGTGGCAATTGCGAAGCAATTGCCAAAAGCGAGTGGCGAAGCCGCTCTAAATAACTGAGTAGCTCTGCTGTGGCGCGTGGTAATTGCGAAGCAATTGCCAAAGCGAGCGGCGCAGCCGCTCGCTAGCCCTCATAGCTCAGTGGTAGAGCGCATTCTTGGTAAGAATGAGGTCATGGGTTCAATCCCCATTGAGGGCTCTGGAAATAAAATAGAACTAATTTGAGTACAGGTTAGGTAATTCAAGGAGACAACAAGAATGGCGAAGTCAAAGTTCGATCGCAATAAACCC
>CAZUTS010000011.1:0-42418 GCA_964623375.1 uncultured Anaerolineaceae bacterium | reverse complement strand
AAGCCTCGGCAACCCCCTGAAACGGACGGTGCCAAATCCGACAGACGAATTCTGGGAGATGAGGCGATGAAGTCTAGTTTCAGTCGCCTCTTGTATAGAGGCGTTTCGTTTTTAAGACCCAGTGAGGGGTAAACAGTGATTGGTGAGCAGGAAACCTGTTCACTGGTTACCGAAGACTGCTCACTGCACTTTGGAGGTTTTTTCTTGAGCACACACCGTACTTACACCCGCCGTGGCTTTTTGGATGCGCTGGCCAAGCGCGTACTGGTCTATGACGGCGCCATGGGCACCAGCCTGCAGAACATGCACCTCACCGCCGAGCATTACGGCGGTGAGCAGTACAACGGCTGCCCAGACTATCTCAACATCACCTATCCCGAGGCGCCTGCCGCGGTGCACCGCTCCTACCTTGAAGTCGGTGTGGATGTCATCGAGACCAACACCTTCCGCAGCAACCGGCTGACGCTGGGCGAATACGGCCTGGGCGAGCGCACCATCGAGATCAACATGGCCGCGGCGCAACTGGCTCGCACGCTGTGCGATGAGTTCAGCACGGCGGAGCAGCCGCGCTTCGTGGCCGGCTCGATCGGCCCCAGCGGCAAGCTGCCCAGCGCCGACGACCCGACCCTGTCTGACATCACCTATGACGAATTGGTCGAGCTGTTCCGCGAGCAGGCCGTGGGCCTGATCCGCGGTGGCGTGGATGTGCTGCTGATCGAGACCTCGCAAGACATTCTGGAAGTGAAGGCCGTCATCAACGGCATCCAGAAAGCCTTTGAAGACACCGGCGAAGTACTGCCGTTGCAATGCCAGGTAACGCTGGACGTCACCGGGCGCATGCTGCTGGGTACGGACATCGCCGCGGCGCTGACGATCCTCGAGGGCATGCCCATCGACGTCATCGGCCTCAACTGCTCCACCGGGCCGGAACACATGCGCCAGCCGATCAGTTACCTGGGTGAACACACCCATCTGCCCGTCTCGGCCATCCCCAATGCCGGCCTGCCGCTCAACGTCAACGGTGAAGCGGTGTACCCGCTGGAGCCCGCCCCGTATGCCGAGGCCATGCTTGAGTTTGTGAGCAAGCACCACGTCAGCGTCGTAGGCGGCTGTTGTGGCACCACCCCTGAGCACCTCAAGCAGCTGATCGAGAAGCTGAACCACCATCCCGCCCCGCCGCGCGCCGACAAACCTCTGGCGCGCTTATCTTCCTCCATGCAGGCCACCAGCATGGCGCAGGAGCCGCCGCCGCTGCTCATCGGTGAGCGCCTCAACGCCACCGGCAGCCGCCTGTTCAAGCGCCTGTTAATGAATGAGGACTTTGACGGCATTCTGGAGATGGCGCGCGAGCAGATCGCTGGCGGCGCCCACACACTGGATATCAGCGTGGCGCTGACTGAGCGCCCCGACGAAGCCTATTTGATGAGCAAGGTGGTCAAGAAACTGGCCATGGGCATTGAAGCCCCGCTGGTGATCGACTCCACCGAGCCGGAAGTGATGGAAGTGGCGCTCAAGATCGCGCCCGGGCGCTGTCTACTCAACTCCACGCATTTGGAGGCCGGCCGCCCCAAGATGGACCGCGTGCTCAAGCTGGCCAAAGAACACAACGCCGCGGTGCTGATCCTCACCATTGATGAAACCGGCATGGCCAAGACCGCCGAGCGCAAGTTTGAAGTAGCCAAGCACATTCATGACATTGCCGTGGATGAGTTCGGCTTCCGTGCGGAAGACCTGGTCTTTGATGTGCTCACCTTCCCATTGAGCACCGGCCAGGAAGAGTTTGCCAACAGCGCGGTGGAGACCATCAACGCCATCCGCGATATCAAAACCAAGCTACCGGGCTGCTTCACGTCATTGGGCGTCAGCAACGTGAGCTTTGGCCTCAGCAAGTCCGCCCGCCCCGTGCTCAACAGCATGATGCTGCACTTCTGCGTGCAGGCCGGGCTGGACATGGCCATCGTGCATGCCAGCAAGGTCAAGCCATACGCCGAGATCCCCGAAGAAGAGCGCGTGCTGATGGAAGACCTCATCTTCAACAAGCGCCCGGATGCGCTGCAGAAGGTGATCGAGTTCTACGAGAACCGCGCCCCCACGGAGGACGAAGGCGCCGAAGACCCCACCGAGGGCATGACCTCGGAGGAGAAGCTGCACTGGAGCATCCTGCACCGTCACAAAGAAGGTGTGGAAGATGCGATTGACGAAGTCATCGGCCGCAAGGAGCACGAGAGCGACCACATCACCGCGGTGGGCTTGCTCAACAACACGCTGCTGCCGGCAATGAAAGAAGTCGGCGACAAGTTTGGCGCCGGCGAGCTGATCCTGCCGTTCGTGCTGCAATCAGCCGAAGTCATGAAGAAATCCGTCAATCATCTTGAGAACTATCTCGAAAAGGTGGAGGGCGTGAGCAAAGGCAAGGTGGTGCTCGCCACCGTGTACGGAGACGTGCACGACATCGGTAAGAACCTGACCAAGACGATCCTGGTAAACAACGGCTACGAGGTGTTCGACCTGGGCAAGCAAGTGCCCGCTGAGACCATCATCAGCAAAGCGGAGGAAGTGGGCGCAACGGCCATCGGCCTGAGCGCGCTGCTGGTGAGCACCAGCAAGCAGATGCCGCTCATCGTCAACGAGCTGCAGCGCCGCGGCCTCAAGTACCCGGTGCTGGTGGGCGGCGCGGCGATCAACCGCCGCTTCGGCTGGCGCATCTTGTATACCGAAGGCGGCGCGCCCTACCAGCCCGGCGTCTTCTATTGCCAGGATGCCTTCGAGGGCCTGGAGACGATGGACAAGCTCATCGATGAACCTAAGCGCACCGAGCTTATCGACGACATCTTCACCAAGGCGGCCAAGGAACTGGAGCGTGAGAGCAAGCCGCGCCAGGTGGCACGCGTCACTGGCCGTTCGGCCGTTGGCCCCGCGTCCAGCATCCCCACCCCGCCAAAGTGGGGCGTGCATGTGGTCAAGGAAATGCCGCTCGATCTGGTCTTTGAGTGCCTGTACAAAAACGAACTCTATCGCCTGTCCTGGGGAGCCAAGAACAAGCAAGGTGCGGAGTGGGAGCAAATCTCCAAGGAATTTGACGAGCGCCTGGCGCGCATGGAAAAGCATGCCAAGCAAACCGGCTGGCTGAAACCGCAAGCGGTCTACGGCTACTGGCCAGCGCAGGCGCAGGGCGAAGAGCTGATCGTGTACGACCCGGCCAGCCTGGGCTCCGCCAAACCCAGCGAGCTGACCCGTTTCGGCTTCCCGCGCCAACCCAGCGGCGAGCTGCTGTGCCTGGCGGATTACTTCGCCCCAGTGGAAAGCGGCAAGATGGATGTGGTCGCCTTCCAGATCGTGACCGTGGGCCAACAGGCCACCGAAGAGATGGAGAAGCTGCAAGCCGCTGGCGACTATACCGAGGCGTACTTCATGCACGGCCTGGGCGTACAAACCGCCGAGGCCACCGCTGAGTTCCTGCACCGCCACATCAAGCGCGAGTTGGGCTTGGAAGCCAAGCGCGGCAAGCGCTATTCGTGGGGTTACCCGGCCATCCCCGAAGTGGATGACCACGCCAAGGTGTTCGCGCTGCTGCCGGCCGAAAAAGAGCTGGGTATGCAACTGACGGATGGCTTCCAGCTGATGCCGGAGCAATCCACGGCGGCGATCATCTTGCACCACCCTGAGGCCAAGTACTACAGCGTGGGTGAGAGCCGCGTAGAGCAGCTGATGCGGGAAAGATAAATGGTAAAACCAATCCGCGCAGGCGGGTTTGTGCTATCAAAAGCGAACATCTACCAGATAGCGTTGCTTTTCCTGTTACTCGGATTGGCGCTGGTGGGTGCACGAATTGCCAATGATTACGGAATAACCATTGATGATGCTGGCCTATGGGAATACGGCCAGCATATAGTGTTGCTGTATCGCGAAGCTCTGGTGGGGCAGTTTAGTTTTGACCCCGGCCCAGACAATCTGCGCTTCTATGGCCCGGCATTTCTTACTGCAGCCACATTAACGGAAAACGCTATGCTGACGCTCTTCCCTGGCGCAGAAAGGATAGCCATCTGGCATTTCTCAATTTTTGCCAGCTTCCTCGCCGGATTACCGGCTCTCTACTATATAGCCCGACTGTTCTTTGACCGCAGCGTAGCCTTCGCAGTGGTTCTGTTGTATGTAACGCAACCCCTTTTGTGGGGTCACGCCTTCATCAATGGCAAGGACATCCCTTTTCTAAGTTTCTTCCTGATTAGTATTGCGTTTGGGTTCAATCTAGAGAAACTTGTTCCAGAGGCTAAGCGTTTACGCACCGCCAAGACTGCTACCTCCAGTTTTATCGTTGAGCTCAGAAACGATATAGCAACCTGGAAAAGAAACTTTTCGGCCAGGAGTATTGGGGGAGCAGTCCTTCTTGCTGTGTTAACTGGCTTGCATGCTTTAGTTCCGCAGTGGCCGCGAGGACTTTTGGAAGGGGTTGCAGAAGCCGCCGTACAAGATGCCAGCTCCCTGACCGGCCAATTACTGCATAACCTGGCCGCTAATCTCAGCTCTGTACCAATCGAGAATTACGTGCAGAAGGCGCTGATTTTGACACAGCGGGGAGTCTGGGGCCTGCTACTGCTGTGCTGGATGATACTTTTGGCGAGAAGTCTATATGGCTTGCCGCGCACGCGCGCCATGGTCAAGCAGGTTGTCTACACCATTCCGTGGGATTCTGTGGGCCATTTATTGCGTTCACCGACCTTTTGGCTTGCCAGTCTTTCCCTAGCCTTTACATGGGCAATTCGGGTGGTGGCGCCGTTCGCAGGGCTCATTGTGGCCATCTTTCTTATAGCCCGTAAAAGAGTGGCCGCCATCCCAGCACTTCTGCTCTATGGAAGTATTGCTTGTGCAGGCACGTATCTTTTATGGCCATTCCTGTGGCCAGCTCCCATTGAGGGCATGCTTGGCAGCCTGGGGACAATGGCTGATTTTCCACAAGATAACTTGCAACTACTGAACGGGTATTTTTTTACAGCCACCAGCTTGCCCTTCTACTTCGTACCCGAGTTGTTGCTTGTTCAGTTCACCTTGCCGATGGTTATGTTAGTTTCGCTCGGTATCTTCTTCATCTACAGGCAAACACAAAGCGGCAAGCAACGGATCGTTCTGTTCTTGCTGGCTGTTTGGGGCGCGCTTCCCCTGTTGTATTGCATCGTCTTTACACCTACTATGTACAACAATTTTCGGCAGTGGCTCTTTATCCTACCGCCGTTCTTTATTCTCGCCGGGTTCACACTCCAAAAAATCCGTACACTGAAGCACGGTGCCTGGTTGTTTTTAAGCGTCGTGATACTTTGTCTCCTGGTTGGGGCTGGCAGCATCATAGATCTGCATCCATATCAATATCTCTACTACAACTCTCTTGTAGGGGGTGTGAACGGAGCTTCAGGCCGATTCGAACTGGATTACTGGGCCACCGCCTTACGCCAGGCAATGCTGGAGCTTAATGAACTTGCCCCGCCCAATAGCCGCGTAGTGGTATGGTCTGCCAGCGTAGATACCGCAAAACAAGCCGCCAGGCACGACTTACTTGTTGAGCGCGAACAAGGCGGCACCTACGATCTAGACACTGGATATGATTTCGCCATCATTCAACTGGGCTCAACCCGCAATCTTGAAACCCCATACCCCGGCGCTCCGATTGTGGTTACGGTCTCAAAAGA
Source organism: uncultured Anaerolineaceae bacterium (assembly GCA_964623375.1). Classification (GTDB taxonomy): domain Bacteria; phylum Chloroflexota; class Anaerolineae; order Anaerolineales; family UBA11579; genus JAMCZK01. The sequence continues at coordinate 36,737 of CAZUTS010000011.1, read as the reverse complement.
TGGTATCCCGCTGGCGATCGTGAAGGACCTGAGCCACTTGTCTGAGTAGGCCACGAAAAAATGAAGAGAGAACAAGCCCCCAAGTATCTATTCATCGCCATGCTGATCGTGGCGCTGGCGCTGCAATTCGGCATGTTGTTCAGCACCTACTCTTTCAGAGTGGGAGAGATCTACCGAGCTATTGGGCAAACTGGCCTATGGCGCAGTGCAAACTTCACCTTCGGGCAAAGGACAGCAAATTTCTACGCTTTCTTAAATGAGCATGCTCCTGCAAACAGCCCGGTAGTGGTACCGGTACGTGTTCAGGGGCCAGTAGCTTTAATGCAGCAGGCCTATGTGGAATTCTTTATCCAACCCCGTCAGCTGGCCTATTGTGAAGACACATTACCCGCTTGCCTTGAAGAGCACAGTGATTTGGATTCAACTGTGCTCATTGTTGATTTGCAATCAGTAGCGGTAGAAGATAGTTGGGCTGATCGCCTTAAAGTCTTTGATGAGGATTGGGCCATTTTGCTGCCCAGCTCCCCTGGCGCAGCCACGCCCTGGGTGAGCTACAGCTCGATCAAAGAGATCATTTTGAGCAGCGTGCCTGCATTATTTTTTTTGGCGCTTGTCATAATACCAGGGGCACTGCTCGCCCGAAGAACCCTGCCCGCTGAGTCATTTTTGCTTCATCTGGCGTTAGGTATTGGCAGCGGAATCGCCTGGCTGACATTTAGCCTGTGCATTGCTTTGCTTGCAGGTGCGCCATTGACCACTGGATTGCTGTGGGGTCTGGTAGGCGCTGGATGGGTCTTGAGTTTAGCGATCGCGAAGCTCTATCAACCACGCCATAAAACCAAGCCATCCGCTATAGCATCCCAGTGGCCCGCACTAGCTATCCTGCTCGTCCCGATCACTCTGGCCTTTGTGCTTTCCATTGGTAATGGGTTTACTGAAACAGATGAGTTGATTCTTTGGGGCTCCAAAGGAGTAGGTATCTCGCTGCTAGGACTGAGCGAGGGGGCTACGGCTCGCGGCACCCTCACAACGTGGTATCCGTTGAATGTTCCCCTGGTGGTGACGAGCTTTCTTACCCTATTTGGTAAACGCTTGCCCGAGAGCAAGTTGGTTTTTCCGCTGTTTTTATTGGGAAGCGCGGGCTTTGCATTTGCATTTTTACAGAAAACAGTTCGACCCTGGGCTGCTATTCTCGGTTCACTTCTGCTAGCAACTACACCTAATATTTTCTACATGTCCACGCTGGCACACGGCAATGTTCCTACCATGTTCTACATCTTGGTTGCTGTTGTGCTTTTGCACCTTTCGCAAACCGAAGATGTGGCTTACAAGGTCAGCTACTGGGCTTGGGGCACTGTATTCCTGCTTGGTGCAGCATGGACGCGCCCTGAGGGGCTACATCTGGTTTGGGCAATCACCTTGTTTGCCCTTCTCATCTATTGTCGAGACTTCAGAAACGAGCGCAGCCGTATTGCGATCAGTCTAGGTGGCCTACTAGGCTACACTGCATTCTGGGTAGTGGCTTCGCCGATGATCTACTACAGTCGCGGTTTTACAGATTCGGCCTTCTCCACAGCTTTTTCAGAAATTCTTAAGGGCGATTTAAATTTACAAGAACTCGGTTTCATTGCCTATTCACTCTTTGTGAAATTCCTGCAACCTGAGAGTTGGGGAGCTATGGGCATCATCACACTGATCAGTTTGTTGATCTTTGGTTTCACTCGCAAGCAGTCTAGCAACCATCAACTCCTATGGCTTGGCCTGGTCGTGACCGCGGCAGTGACCGCGGGGTTCTGGCTGAATACATACACCTTCTACGAAGGATTGGATATAGGCAACTGGGTAACGACAAGCTTTGTACGCTTGGTGTTGCCCGGTATGTCAATTCTTTGGCTGTTCTTCATTGCCAAAGCGATGCAAAAATTCTGGCCAAAGGATTAGCAGTTAGATGAGCGATTTTTTAACCCGAGTTAAGCAAGATAGCCCCCTGCTGGCTGACGGTGCCATGGGTACCGTACTGCACGAGCGCGGTGTGGCTTTTACGCGCAGCTTTGATGAGCTGAACCTGATCGACCCCCAGCTGGTGACCAGCATCCATGCGGAGTACATTGCCGCCGGGGCCGAGATCGTGATGACGAATACCTTCGGGGCCAACCGCTTCCGCCTGGCCGAACACGGCCTGGAGGAGCACGTGGCCGAAATCAACCAGCGCGGCGTAGAGCTTGCGCGAAGTGCGACGCAGGTTGAGGCTGATACCGCTGGTCGCCCGGTGTGGGTGGCGGGCGACATCGGGCCGCTGGGTGTACGCCTGGCGCCATTCGGGCGCGTGCAACCTGAAGATGCCCGCGCCGCCTTCGAGGAGCAGATCCGTGGCCTGTTACTAGGCCAGCCAGACCTGCTGCTCATCGAGACGATGACCGATCTCTACGAGGCGCGCGAGGCGGTGTTGGCCGCCAAGGCGCTGAGCGAGCTGCCCGTGTTGGCCTCGATGACCTTTACGCGCGATGACCGCACTTTGCTGGGAGATACCCCCAGCAAAGTGGCTACCAAGCTGCACGAAGCCGGCGCCGACATCATCGGTATTAACTGCTCCGGCGGCCCAGCGCAACTGCTGCGCATTCTCAAGCAGATGAAAGAGACGGTACCCGGCGCCACGTTTTCGGTGATGCCGAATGCCGGCTGGCCGGAGCAAGCAGCCGGCCGCATTCTGTATCCGGCCGGGCCGGAGTACTTCGGCCAGTATGCGCAGGCGTTTGCCCGCGCCGGCGCCAGCATCGTGGGCGGCTGCTGCGGCAGCACGCCGGCGCATATCGCCGCTATGCGCGCCGCGCTCGACGACCCTCAATCTGTGGAGCCTGTCGAGAACGGCCAAATGCGTATCATTGAGCGCACGGAGAAGGTGACTGGCACAGACAAAGGCTCCGAGTTGGCTGAGAAGTTTGCCAAGGGGCGCTTCGTGGTGGCGGTGGAGATGGACCCGCCGCGCGGCCTCTCCACCAGTAAGCTGCGCCGTGGCGCAGAGTTGCTGGAAGATGCCGGGGCAGATGTCATCAACGTGGCCGACAGCCCGATGGCACGCATGCGCATGAGCCCGTGGGCGGTGTGCGAGCTGTTGCAGCGCGAAGTGCAGGTCGATACCACGCTGCACTTCCCCACGCGCGGGCGTAACTTGCTGCGCGTGCAGGGTGACCTGCTGGCCGCGCACGTGCTCGGCATCCGCAACGTCTTCGTCGTAATGGGCGACCCCACCGCCATCGGTGATTATCCGGATGCGATGGACAACTATGACCTGGCGCCCACCGGCCTGATCAAGCTCATCAAGCAGGGCTTCAATTCCGGCATAGACCATGCCGGGGCCGAGATAGGCCAACCGACCTCGTTCTTTGTCGGTGCGGCGCTCAACCTGGCCCCGCCCGACCCCGAGCGTGAGATCAAGCTGCTCAAACGCAAGCTGGCCAATGGCGCTGACTTCTTCCTGACCCAGCCGGTCTACGAGCCGGCCAAGGCGCGTGAATTTCTGCAGATGCTGGCAGACAGCGGCCAACCGCTGCAAAAGCCGCTGCTGGTGGGCGTGCTGCCACTGTTCAATGCGCGTCATAGCACCTTCCTCAACAATGAGGTGCCGGGTATCTCCATCCCCGAAGCGATCCATGCACGCATTGAGAAAGCTGGCAACAAAGACCAGACCGCGGCAGAAGGCATCAAGATCGCAGCCGAGATCATTGAAGAAATTAAGCAATGGGGACAGGGCGTGTACCTGATGCCACCCTTCAGCCGCTACGACCTGGCGGCCGAGCTGATAGACAAAATAAGAGCTAGCGATCGCTAGCTCTTATTTTTAGCTCTGTTCTCTTTTAGTGCTTAGGCCCGCAGCTGAGCACCCAACTCTTGCGTGATGCGGCGGATGATGCGGTCACGCAGCTTGGCCACCTCATCATCGGTGAGCGTGCGCTCGGCGTGCTGATAGGTGAGCTGATAAGCCAGGCTCTTCTTGCCCGCACCAATCTTGTCACCGCGGAACACATCGAACAGCGTCACCCCAGCCAGCAGGTTGCCGCCGGTCTGGGCGATCATCGCCTCCACCTTGCCCGCCGGCGCACTCTCGTCCACCACCAGGGCCAGGTCTTCGATCACCGGCGGGTACTGCGGCACCGGGCGCGAGTCGAAGCGCTCTGGCACCAACTCGCCCAGCACATCCAGGTTGAGAGTGATGGCTTGCAGGGTGTGTGCGCCCAAGTCATACTGGCTTTGCACCTGCGGGTGCAGCTCGCCGAAGACAGCCAACTGGCGTTCGCCAGCCAGCACGCGGGCGCACTTGCCCGGGTGGAAGCTGGGATGCTCACCCGGCTCATACTGCAAGCCATGTAGGCTGAGACCGGCCAAGAGCTCGGCGACAACACCCTTGGCGGCGTAGAAATCATAGGCGGCGCTATCTGCAGCCTGCCAATCGGCGGGCTGCTGTTGGCCGCCCAGGATCACGACGAGCCGCTGCAGTTCATCCGGCAGAGTCTCTTCGGAGGCATGGAACACTGGCCCAACCTCGAACAGGGCGATGCGTTGGCGCTGGCGGGCATTGCGCTCGGCAATCTCCAGCACAGAGGCGAGCAGGCTCTTGCGCAGCACGGTGCGCTCCTGTGAGATGACATTGGCCAGTTTGACGTAAGGCTTATCATCCGGCGCAGTGTCAGGCGGCAGGCGGCGGGCCTCTTCTTCTGGCGAAGTGAGCCGATAGGTCATCACTTCCTGAATGCCCATGCGCGCCAGCAGATCCTTGACGCGCTCCTCCAGCTCCAGCGGTGGGTTGCCGTGTTGTGGCGGCAGGGCATCGGCAATGCGCGTGGCGGGGATGTTGTCATAGCCGTAGATACGCGCCACCTCTTCCATGAGATCCGCCTTGCCCACAACGCCAGTTTCGATATCCAGGCGATGGTCAGGCACGGTGACCCGCAGGCCATCACCTTGCTGTTTGACCTCAAAGCCGAGCTGAGTGAGGATCTTGCTCATCTCCTCAGTGCTAAGCGCAACACCCAGCCAGCGCTTGGCGTCCGCGGGGCTGATCTCGACCTGCACTACTTCGGCAGGCTTGGGGTATTCGTCTACCAAGCCGGCATCCACCACGCCGCCTGACCATTGGCGCATGAGCTCCAGGCCGCGGCTGACGCCGCGCGGCGCCATGGCGGGGTGCACGCCGCGCGAGAAGCGATAGGCGGCTTCAGACGACATGCGCTGGGCCACCAGCGTCTTGCGTACATTGATAAAGTTCCACGACGCGCCTTCGAGCAGTACATTGCGCGTAGTCTCGGTCACTTCGGACTCGAGGCCGCCCATGATGCCGCCGATGGACAGCGAGCCGGCGGTGTCACACACCAGCACAGTGAAGTCATCTAGCTTGCGCTCAACGCCATCCAGCGTGGTGAGCGTTTCGCCCTGTTTGGCCGGGCGCGTGATGATGGTGGGCGTCTTGCCGCCGGCACGCTGCACCAGCACATCATAGTCAAAGGCGTGCAGCGGTTCGCCAAGCTCGAGCATGGCGTAGTTGGTGGCATCCACAATGTTGTTGATGGGACGCATGCCCGCCAGGCGCAGACGCTGTTGCACCCAATCTGGGCTGGGCTTGATCTCCACATTACGCAGCATGCCGAGCACAAAGCGCGGGTTCAGCTCGCTGTCTTTGATATCGATCTTGACCGCGCCATCGATCTTAGGCCCAGCGGCCTGTACTTCGGTGGGCATCGGTTTTAGGGCGCGGCCGGTGAGCGCAGCAATTTCACGCGCGACGCCATAGATATTGGCGTCACGCGCAATGTTGGGCGTGATGGCAATGGTGAGCACCGCATCGCCGAGCAGATCGGCCAGCGGTGTGCCGGGCTTGGCACTCTCGGGCAGGAAGATGATGCCCTCATGCTCATCGGAGATACCCAGCTCCTTGGCAGAGCACACCATCGAGTACGAATCCACGCCACGGATCTTGGTGCGTTTGAGCACCGTCTTGTGCATGCCCTCCTGGTGGCCGTCATAGATCTCGGCGCCTTCTTTAGCATAGGCCACTTTGAGGGGCGGCTTGAGCTCGCCCTTGTCTTTGTAGTCATACAGGTTCGGCGCGCCGGTGAGCACGGTATGCTCCTGTTCGCCGTCGAAGAGGCGGCACAGCACGAGACGGTCAGCATTGGGGTGCGGGCCAACCTCGCGAACCTCGGCCACGACCAATTTCTCAGGATCCCAGGAGAGGCCGCTGACCTTGGTTTGTTGCAGGTCGGCGGGCATGGGCAAGCCGATGTAGTGGATCTCTTCGACCTCGAGGCCGGCCACAGTCAACGTGTGAGCCAGCTCCTCGAGATTGATTCCTTCGAGGTCAACAAAGTCTTTGAGCCAGGAAAGTGGCGTCTTCATTAGAACTGCTCCAAAAAACGCATGTCATTGCGCCAGAAATAGCGAATGTCTTCGATACGGTAGCGCAGCATCGTCAGGCGCTCTGGCCCCATGCCGAAGGCGAAGCCGGAATACTTCTCAGGGTCGTAACCGCCATTGCGCAGCACGTTGGGGTGCACCATGCCGCTGCCCAAAATCTCGAGCCAGCCGCTGTGCTTGCATACCGAGCAGCCCGAGCCGCCACACACGAAGCACTCTACGTCCATCTCGGCGCTGGGCTCAGTGAAGGGGAAGTGCGAAGCGCGAAAGCGCGTGCGCACATTGGCGTTGAAGAAGCGCTGGGCGAAATCGGTGAGCGTGCCCTTGAGGTCACCAAAGGTGATGTTCTCGCCTACCGCCAACCCCTCCACCTGGGTGAATTGCACCTCGGAACGCGAGGAGACCTGCTCAAAGCGATAGCACATGCCCGGCAGCACGATACGGATCGGCGGCGGGTTGCCGGGATCCTTGGCGGAGTATTCACGCATGGCATGGATCTGCCCAGCCGAGGTGTGGGTGCGCAGCAGGGTCGGGTTGTCTGGCGCGCCGCCCTCTACATAGAAAGAGTCTTGCATTTCACGCGCTGGATGGTTGGGGGGGAAGTTGAGCAGTAGGAAGTTGTACTCATCCGTCTCTACATCGCGTGAGCGGTAGACCTGAAAGCCCATTTGGGCAAAGATAGCGTTGATACGGCGCAGAGTTTGCGTGATGGGGTGCAGGCGGCCCAGCGCAATCGAGCGGCCAGGCAGGGTTACATCCAGCGTCTCGCTGCTGAGCGATTGGCGCAGACGCGCGCCTTCCAGCGCGCTGCGCTTTTCGTCAAAGGCGGCTTCGAGCGCCAGCTTGACCTCGTTGGCCTGCTTGCCGGCCAGCGGGCGCTCCTCAGCGCTGAGCTGGCCCAGGCCTTTAAGCGCCTGGGTGAGCGCAGCATTGCGACCGAGCTGGGCCACCTTCCACTGCTCCAGCGCATCCAAGTCTTGCACGGCGTTGAGCGCCGCCAGCGCCTGCTCACGTATTGATTGCAAATTCTCCATGCGTGTTCCTCCAAAAAACAAAAAAGCTCCAGTCCACTCAAAGGGACGGGAGCTCCGCGGTACCACCCAGATTGCAGCCGCCATGCGGCTACCACTCAACCAACGGCCACACTGCGGCGCATGGTTTTCCCTGTATCGTGGGAGCACGGCTGGCTCTAGTAGCGGCTGCCGGCGGCAGTAGCATTCAAGCAAGCAACTCGAGAGGGAACTTCAGCGCAGGATACTGGGCGGGCTTGCAGTCTGGGCCACGCCTCCCTGGGCAGTAAGGCAGTGCGCTTACTTTCCTCTGTCAACGTTGTGTATTCGTGATGTGCGTCTATTATGCGCCAAAGAAACGCAATGTCAAGCCGCAGCCGCAGCAGCCTGCTCGGCCAACAGTTCCTTCAAGCGCGGATGGTCTGCATACACGCCGCGGTACTTCTCCGGCAGCATCACTGCAATGCGGCACATGATCTCATCCGTGCCGCGCTCCAGCTCTGTTTGGCGGTTGCCGGGCGTAAAGGGCGGCAAGGTGAAGGGGTCACCGATGGTGGCGGTGAGCACGGGCTTGCGCAGGCGCAGCCAATCGCTGGCCGAGTCCTCCGTGCCCGTCACCGCCATGGGGTAGATCGGCGCGCCGCTGGAGATGGCCAGGTAGGAGGCGCCCTCTTTGGCTTTCAGCATGGCCTTGGTGGGGCTGCGCGTACCTTCGGGCGCCAGGCCAAAGATGCGGCCTTCTTTGAGCGCCTGCAGGGCTTTGCGCAGCGCGTTCATGTCCACATTCTCACGGTCAAGCCAGATACCATCAGCGGCTTTGATGAAGAAGGAATAGAGTGGATTGTTCTTGTGCTTATCGGCCACCCAGCCGGTGAGGTCGGGGCGGCGGATGCATACCAGGCCAAGGGCCGGATCCAGAAAGCCGAGATGGTTGATGGCCACAATGGCAGCGCCTGTGCGCGGAATTTTCTCGGCACCCGCGATGGTGACATCGCAAAGGTACTTGAGTGCAAAATCAACGAAGCGAATCAACTGTGAATAATTCATAGGTTTATGGCATTTTATCAAGGAAACCATGCATACCCCGTAACTATAGCTGCTTGCCGGACTGTATAATTTCCTCTCGCATGCAACCAAAACATTTTTCTCTTCCTCTGCTGGCCCTGCTGCTGGCTGCGTGTGGCTCAGGCGGCGTCAGCACGCCTGCGCTGGAGCTCAACACGCCTGAAGTCTCCACCGCTACCCCGCTGGCCTATGTGGCCAATGTGAATGGCGAGGGCATCACCGCGGATAGCTTCAACACCAATGTGCGCATGTTCCAGGACGCCCAGAGCCAAACTGGCACGCTTCTGGCAACACAAGAGGCACGGCAAACAGTGCTGGACAGCCTGGTTGACCGGCTGCTGCTGGCGCAAGCCGCCCGAGCGGCAGGCTTTGTGGCCGATGATGCGTTGCTGGATGAGCGCCTGGCCAGCATCACGGAGCAGGCTGGCGGGGCGGATGCCTTTGCCGGCTGGCTGGCCACGTTTGGGTTGACCCCCACTGGCTACCGCGAGGAGCTGCGCCTGGAGCTGGAAGCCGCTCACATGGTGGCCGCGCTGAGCGCCGCCGTGCCGGCCACTGCCGAGCAAGTGCTGGCCCGCCAGGTGCTGCTGCCAGACCAGTTTTCTGCGGAGCGCGTGCTGGGCCAACTGGAAAGCGGCACGCCATTTGAGACCGTGGTGGTGAATAACGACCCACGGCGGTTGGGCACACTGGGCTGGTTCCCGCGGGGTTACCTGCTGCAAGGTGAGGTTGAAGACGCCGCATTTACGCTGCAGCCCGGGCAGTACAGCCAGGTGATCGAGACCGAGATCGGCTTCCACCTGATCGAGGTGCTGGCGCACGAGGCAGACCGGCCGCTCAGCCCGCAAGCGCTGCAGGTGCTGCAAACCCAGGCGATCCAAGCCTGGCTGGCGCAGCAGCGTGCAGGTTCGGCAATCGAAATCCTGCTGCCGTAAACAGGCCTGATATAGAATGCAGCCACGGACCTAGAGACCGTGGGTGCGGGAGAGACAATGGACGAGTTCGATTTCAAAGAAGAAAAGCCACGCGGCCCCAAACGCAAACTGGGCTCTGCCGCGCTGAACCTGGGCAGCCTGCTGGCCTTGCTGGCTTCGCTGTGCTCGGGCGGCTACTTCTTGCAACTGTTCCTTGACCCCGAGAGCGAGTGGAATCCGCTGCCGCCGGTCACCGCCACCATTGCACCCACGCAGACCTCGCTGGTGTCCACGGCTACGCTGGAGCCAACCTTGGCTCCTACTCTAGAACCCACCGCCACTCTGGAGCCTACGGCTACCGTGCCGGCGCTCATCTACCAGCTGCAAGACGGCAGCCCAGCCTACCTGGAAGCAGCCTTGTTCCGCCCAGAGCAGGCGTGCAACTTTATGGGCGTGTTCGGCTTGGTGTTCGGGCTGGATGATGTGCCGCTGGCGGGCCTGCGCGTACAAATCACTGGCACGCTCAACGGCGAGCCGGTAGACAAGCTGGGCCTCACCGGCGCGGCTACCCAATACGGCCCGGGCGCATACTACGAGATCCAGCTGGCCAATGCACCCGTGGCCACTGATGGCGCGTTGCAGATCGTGCTGCTCAATGAGGCTGGGCAACCGCTATCGAGCCCAGTGAGCTTCAGCACGCGTGCTGAGTGCAATCAGAATCTGGTCATGCTCAATTTCAAGCAACAGCCTTGAGCGATCACAATGAAACAAAAAAGCCCGGCGATGCCGGGTTTTTTTTATCTAGGCCAAGATTGCGCGCTGCAGTTCGGCGCAGACCAGGCTGACCTGGTCTTGTGTCATCACACTAGAGAAGGGTAGCGCCAGACTGCGCGCTCCCAGATCTTCGGTAATGGGAAAGTCGCCAGGTTGGTAGCCAAAACGCTCACGCATATACTTTTGCAAATGGATGGGCGTAAAGTATGGGCGCACCGGAATGCCCGCATCTGCCAGGCGGGCGATGACGGCCTGGCGATCGATCTGCGGCGCAAGGCGCACCACGTAGACAAACCAACTCATGCGGCTGGTGCTGGCTACCACTTGAGGAGTCTCCACCAGCTCAAAGTCTGCGAGCTGCTCGCTGTACCACGCGGCCACCTGGTCACGTTGTGCCACCATCTCGTTCAAGCGGCCGAGCTGGATGCGGCCGAGGGCCGCGCTCAGCTCAGTGGTGCGATAGTTGTAGCCCATGTGGCTGTGCTCAAGCCAGGTATCGCCTTCGGCGCGGCCCTGGTTGCGCAGGGCACGCATCAGTTGGGCGGCCTGCTCGTCATCAGTGACGATCATGCCGCCTTCGCCCGTGGTCATCTGCTTATTGGGATAGAAGGCGAAGACACCACTGTGGCCGAAGCGGCCGGCGGGTGTGCCTTTGTACTCGGCGCCCAGCGCCTCACACGAATCTTCGATAAGGGTGAGCTGATGTGATTGCGCCGTAGCCAGGATGGCGTCATAGTCAGCCGGCTGGCCAAACACATCCACGGGCAGCACGGCTTTGGCGGCCTGCGCATGATTTATCACGCCGCGGCGCGGCAGCCAGCGGGCTGCAGCCGCGCCGCCCTGAGCCAGGTCGTGCGCGGCTTCCTGCAAACGCTGCGGGTCGATGTTGGCAGTAAGCGGGTCCACATCCACATAAATGGGCACAGCATTTTCGTACAAGAGGACATTGGTCGAGGCCACGAAGGAGAACGGCGTGGTGAGCACCAAATCGCCCGCGCCAATGCCGGCGGCGCGCACGCACAGGTGCAGGCCGGCTGTGCCAGAGTTCACGGCGATGGCGTACTTGCTGCCCACATAGTCGCTCACCGCGGCTTCAAAGGCGGTGGTGTGTTCGCCCATGCTCAGCACGGGCGACTGCATCACGGCTTGCACCGCCTGGCGTTCAGCCGCGGTGAGATCCGGAGAGGACATGGGGACGCGTGGATTGTTCATAGTGGGGGCGCGGCGATTATCTCACAGCAGCAGGTTAGCTGCGCCGAGCAGCACCAGCACACCAAAGACCGCGCTGAGAAAGTTTACCCAGTCGTTATTCATCCAGCGCCAGCCGCGTTGGCGCCTGGTGGCCGCCCCGCAGGAGTGCGTGGGATGTTGCTCCGTCTCCTTTTTGCACGCCGCGCAATAGTAGATGGCTTGCACGGTGGCACCGATGAAAGAGTCAAAGTAGGCGCCGAGAATGCCCGCCAGGGTGATCGCCGCCAGCACGCCAAGTGTGAAGTAACCGCTGCCCACCAGGCCGGCGGTAAGCGCAATGAGCAGCGCCCCACCGGCAGCCGCCAGACTGCCGGTGAGCGAGACCGCGCCAGACGTTCCCTTGGGCACGCGCTGGCCGGTGGTGATGAGCTGCGGCTGGGTCTTGCTGAGCACGCCGAGTTCGGTGGCCCAGGTATCCGCGGTGACACTGGCCAGCGCGGCGGCAAAGCCAGGCCAGGCAATGTACTCGGGCAGCCATTGGGCCGCGCCCACGGCGAGCACCAGCAAAGCCGGGCTGCCGTTGGCCAACACCTGCGCCCAGTCACGCCGCCCAGTTTTGGAGAAGGTTAGTGCCAAGTTCTTCTTGCGCTTGGAGAATAAGCGCGTCAGGACGCTGGAAGAGGCGAAGAACACCACCAGCAGAATGGAGGCAGGCAGGCCGCCAAGCCCGTACACCAAGCCACCGAGTGCGGTGGCGGCCAGCGCCCCGCTGGGAGCCAGCATGCCCAGGCGCCAAGCTACCGCGGCGATGGCAGCGGCGATCAGTAAGCCAATACCCAACTGCAACCAGTCAAAGGCTAGTGAAATTTCGAACATTTCTGTGGATAACCTATCAAAATATGTGGATAACCTTACAGGATGCTCACAACTATAGCACCCAAAAACAGGGCGCTGGTGAGCAGGCTGCTGCCCCACAGGAGCAAAGAGAGGCTTTGCCCAGCTGGCTCACGGAAGAATAGCAGGCCCAGCAGCAAGTTGCCCACGTAAAAGAGCAAATTCAGGCCGGGCAGCAATAGCAATTGGCTGCCAGCCACCGCCGGCAGCGGGCTGCCATCCCCGGCGAAGCCGAGGTTAATGCTGGGCAGGCCGGGTGAGACAACCCCCGCCAGCAGGAGCAGCACCAGAGCCAGCGCAGCCCCGGCCACGATCAGGCGGCGCGGCAATTGCTCAGCCCAGGCTTCTACAACCACAAAACTGGGCGCGGCCGAGCGTGCTTTCAGCGGGCGCAGGCTGCCGCGCAGGGATTCACGCTTGAGGGCCGCCACGAACTGCTGGTCTTTCTCAGGCGAAAGCACATACACACGCTCCGCGGTGCCAAGCAGCACGAGGTGCATCTTGTCGGAGGCCATGTATTCCACCGAGCCAAGCTCGCCGTCCTGCACCTGGCCCAGCACGGAGCCGGGCCAGATGGCGCGCGGCAAGGCTGGTGGGGTTTCAAGCTCACTCCAGCGGGCCACATCCACAATGGCATCGTAGGGCAGATCTACGGCGCGCAGGCCCCAACGCAGGCGCAGGCCATCCCGGCTGATCCAATAGCCCGATTTATGCAAGCAGTACAAACGATAGAAGAGGAATGGCAACACCAGGGAGACGATGCAGCCCGCCACCAGCAGGATGATGCCCACCACGCCGGGTGGCTGCGCCAGGGCCAGGCCGATCAGCATGGCGGCTACGACCAGCACCAGCAGCGCCGCCGAGACATGCAAACCCGTGCCACGGCGGCGCGGCGGGTCAAAGTGCAACGAAGTGGGCAGTGACTGCGGCATGGGTCAATATTAATCCATCGCCCCGGCGAGTGGGAATTCTCGAGGCGCTCTCGCTTGACCCTGAGATTTGCGGCATATACAATCCACCTGTGCTTTCATTTTCGCAAGACAATCCCATCATTAGACGCATTCAAGACTGGGGCCTGGGCAGCCTGGCGGCAGCCCTGCTGGAGCATGGTGGCGCATTTGCGCAGCTGGCCGCGCAGAGCGTGTACATCGCCGAGCCACTACTGGGCACATGGCTGCCCAATGAACGCCTGCGCAGCTTTGCCCACATGATGGAAGACCCCGGCCAGCGCATGGCACTGGCCGCCGCACTGCGAGACCCGCGCGCATGATGCCTTCTCCGCTGGCCATCCTGGCGCTGGTGGTGGCGTTGATGCTGCTCTTCTCAGTATGGAGGGGCGGCAAACGCCGCACTCTGCGCAACATTCCGGCCCTTCAACGCCTGCAGCGCAGCATTGAACTGTCTGTTGAAGACGGCTCACGCTTGCAAGTTAACCTCGGGCACGGCGGCATCCTCAGCACGCACAGCGCCGCGGCGCTGGCAGGGTTGACCCTGCTGCAGCAGGTGGCCGAGGTGGCCGCCGACAGTGACCTCCCGCCGGTGGCCACCAGCGGCGAAGGCACACTGATGCTGCTGGCGCAAGACACGCTGCGCAGCACCTATCGCCGTATTGGCATTGCCGATCAATTCAATTTGCAATTAGCGCAGACCACCGGCACCACGCCATTTGCGTATGCTGCCGGCACACTGCCCTCGGTGCTGGACCGTACGGCGCTCTCCACAGCGATGCTGGGTGAGTTTGGGCCAGAGGCCGGCCTGATCGCGGATGCAGCGCACCGCAGCGAAGGCTTCAGCTTGGGCGGCAGCCCATCGCTGAGCACGCAAGCCGTGCTGTTCGCCGCGGCGCACGAGCCGCTGCTGGGCGAAGAGCTGTACGCCGCGGGTGCATACACCAAGGCCAGCAAGATGCACGAAGCCAGCCTGCGCACGCAAGATGTGCTGCGCTGGGTGATCATTCTGCTGTTGCTCTTCACTGCGATCTCTCCCCTGCTTGGCGGTAGCGAGTGAACCTGCGCGCGCCTCTCTCCACGGCGGTGGCGATTGGATTCGGGTTGCTGGTATTGCTGGGTATTTTTATTCCTGACCTGGCCGACCTGCGCAACCGTATCCTCACCTGGGCCATGTTGCTGGCAGCGATGGCTTTGCTGCTGGGCCTGCTGAACTTATTCCAAGTGCACTACCAGCGTATTCGCGCCAAAGAGAAATCTGTCTACAGCCTTGTGCTGATCGTGGCCATGATGGTTACCTTCGCGCTCACCTTGCTACAGGGCAGCGACAGCGAATCCGCCGAGTGGGTGTTCAACTACATCGTGTTGCCCATCGAGACCAGCTTGATGGCCGTGCTGGCCATCAGCCTCACGCTGGCAGCGGCGCGCACCTTCCAACACCGCACAGACCTAATGAACCTGGTCTTCATCGGCACGCTGCTGGTGCTGCTGCTGGGCGCCGGCCCACTGTTTGGCATGGAGCTGCCTTACTTCACCCGCGTGCTCAGCCCGTACATCAATAATGTGCTGGCGCTGGGCGCCATGCGCGGCTTGCTGATGGGCGTGGCGCTGGGCACCATCACTACGGGTGTGCGCATCCTCATCGGCGCAGACCGGCCGTACGGGGCATAAATATGAGCACGCCCCATCACACCCCTGACGAAAATCTGCCGGACTGGCTGCGCGAGCTGCGCCGCAAGCAAAGCGAGCAGGCCGCCGAAGACGCCGCCGAACAGGCTGCCGCTTCAGCCAACGCTTCGGCTGAAGCAAACGAACCTGCCGCCGAGCAGGAGCCCGACTGGCTGGCTGAGATCCGTAAACGACACCAGGCCGATGGTGGCGATAGCGACGAGCGCGCCCTCACTGATACGCAACCCAATCGCCCCTTCCGGTTGGATAGCCGCCCGCTCAACATCCCCGCCTTTGATGATGAGGGAGCCGCGCCATCTGACGAAACCGAAGCGCTGCCTGAGTGGCTTGACGAAGCAGACGATGAAGATGAAATCCAAACTGAGAGCGATTACGCCTCACCTTTTGGCGATGACATAGATGAAGCTGAGGAGTTGGAAGCCAGCGAGTTGCCCAGTTGGCTGCAGCCACCCGCAGACAGCAGCCCCAAAACCAATCCGTTTTACATGGGTGATTTTGACGATGAGCCCATGCTCACCCCGGCCGAGGTAGAGAATGCCGGCCCACTGGCGGGGCTGAGCGGCGTGCTGCCTGCCGAACCGGAAGTCGCCAAGATCGGGCGCTCGCCAGTGTTCTCCACGCGGCTGGAGGTCAGCGAAAGCCAACGCCGCCATGCCAGCGTGCTGCACACGCTGATTGCCAGCGAAACTGAGACCAAAGAAGACTTTGCCAGCACGGTCAAGCGGCCTGCCCGCTTGCTGAACTGGCTGATGGCAGGCGCCATGCTGCTGGCCGCCCTGCTACCCTTGCTCAACGGGCAACTGGCCGCGCCGCGTCCCGAGGCGCAACACCTGCCCGAGGGCGCGGCGATGTTCAACGGCATCGATACCCTGCCGGCCGGCGCGCCGGTGCTGGTGGTGTTTGATGTGGAAACCGCCTTGTATGGCGAAGTGCGCGCCGCGGCCAGCCCGGTGATCGGCCATTTACTGGACCGCCAGGCACGCCTGATCTTCATCTCAACCCAACCCACCGGCCCAGCCCTGGCAGAACGCTTGCTGCAAAGTGACTTTGCGCAGGTGCCACTGGTGGCGAGCAACGACTATATTTCGCTGGGCTATTTGCCCGGCGGCATGGCGGCGGTGCGCAATTTTGCCAGCGACCCGCGCAGCGCACCTCTCTCGGCGCCGGCTACGTTCGCCCAGCCCTGGGCGCGCGCCAGCCTGCAAGCCATCCAAAGTTTGGATGATTTTGCTCTGGTGCTGCTGGTGGTGAGCGAAGGCGAAGATGCGCGTATGTGGCTGGAGCAAGCCACGCCGGAGCTGAGCAAGGGCTTGATGGTGGTGAGCAGCGCCCAGGCCGCCCCATTGCTGCGCGCTTACTTGAACATGCAACCCAGCATGGTCGACGGATTGGTGGCGGGCGTGAGCGGCGGGGCGCACTACGAACGATTGCGCGCCAAGGAAACCTTCAGCTTCATATATTGGGATTCGTACAGCTATCAGCTCGGCGTAGCTATTCTGGTCATTCTGCTCGGCGGCCTATACGGACGCGTGATCCACACGCCCGGCCAAGCCAACAAGGCCAAGGTGAGCGCATGATCTCCCCCGAACTGCTCACACAGATCGGTCTGCTGCTGGCCGCGGCGCTTACCTTGGTGACGCTGTCATATATTTTTGGCGACCACCCCATCTTCCGCCTGGTGCTGCATATCTTCATTGGCGCCGCGGCGGGCTATGCCGGGGCAATTGCTGTGCAGGATGTCATTCTGCCGCAGCTGGTCTTCCCCGCCGTGGAACTGGCCATGAACGGCGTCAGCGCTATCGATTCGGTTGAATTCGCTATTCGCCTCGGCCTCAGCCTGTTGCTGCTCACCAAGCTGTCACCGCGCACGGCGCGCTTCGGCAACCCAGCCACCGCCATGTTGGTGGGCGTGGGGGCGGCGCTGGCGATAGGTGGTGCGCTGCAAGGCACGCTGCTGCCGCAGATTGCCGCCAGTGCGCAGACCTTTGATCTGGCCGGGTTCGACCTGGCGCTTCAGGGTGGCTACTACGGTGAGAGCATCAGCATCATCCTGCAAGGAATGATTGCGCTGCTGGCGATGATCAGCACGCTGGCCTATTTCCATTTCGGCGCCGAGGGCCGCGGCAAGCAGGCGCCGCTGCGCAATATTCTGGTGGATGTGCTGGCCTGGGCCGGCAGCATTTTCATTGCCATCACTTTGGCCACGCTATTTAGCGGCGTACTGTTCTCTGGCATGGGCGCATTGACCGAACGTCTCGATTTCCTGCGCAGCATCATCACCAGCATGGGTGGTGGCGGATGAGCGAACACAACGCACACACGCCCAATGCCCTGGTGGCCATCGATCTGGGCAGCGTGACCACGCGCGCGCAGTTCTTTGATGCGGTGGAGGGGCGTTATCGCTTCATCGCTGCTGGCGAAGCAGCCACCACGGCAGGTGCGCCGGCCTTTGACATCAATCACGGCGTGCTGCAGGCGTTGGCGGCGCTGCAGGAGATCACCGGCCGCCAACTGCTCAACGAGCGCGGCTTGCTATTGGCCAACGACAGCGAAGGCAATAGTGGAGCCAACGCACTCACTGCCACCTTCTCAGCCGGGCCGCCGCTGCGTGTGGTTACGGTTGGCTTGCTGGAAGGCGTCTCGCTCAACAGCGTCAACAATCTCGTGGACACTTTCCATTGCGAGATCGTAGACAGCCTGAGCCTGGGCGACCGCCGCAGCCCCGAACGCGTCATCGATGCCATCTCACAACATTTACCTGACCTGATCGTGATCGCCGGCGGCACCAACCGCGGTGCTTCGGTGTCCGTAGTGCGCCTGGCCAACTATCTGGCGCTGGCGCTTAAGTTGCTGCCGGAAGGCTCGCGCCCGCCGGTGCTCTTTGTAGGCAATGAGAATTTACAGAGCGAGATCGAAACGTTGCTCTCGCCACTGACGGCGTTGTACAAAACCGCCAACATTCGCCCCAGCCTGGACCATCAAAACCTCGGCCCAGCGGAAGCGGCGCTGGGCGTATTGCTGTTTGAAATTCAAGCCAAGAAGCTGCAAGGGCTAGAGCAGCTCAACCGCCTGGCCGAAACACGGTTGATGCACAATGCGCAGGCCTTCGGCCGCACAGTGCGCTTCCTCAGCACGGTGATCGATGCCCCCAAGGGCATTCTGGGGATCGACCTGGGCGCCAGCAGCACCACCATCGCCTCGTCCTTTGCGGGTGAGCTGGAAGTACGCAACTTCCCCGAGCTGGGCATGGGGCGCAGCCTGGGCGGCATGCTGGCCGAGACGCAGCTACAGCAGATCACGCGCTGGCTGCCAGAAGACCTGCCCGAAGAGTTCGTGCTGGACTATCTCTATAACAAAACTCTGCTGCCCAGTACGCTGCCCAGCACTCCCCAGGAGCTGGCCATTGAGATGGCCGCGGCACGCCAAGTGGTGCGGCTGGCCGTGGGCAAGAGCCTGGGTATGTTCCCGGCCAATGCCATCTATCCGCTGATGGGCACGGTACCGTGGTTTGACCGCATCCTGGTGGCGGGCAGCACGCTGGCGCGTCACCCGCGGCCAGAGCAGAGCCTGCTGGCCGTGTTGGACGCGGTGCAGCCTGTGGGCATCGTCACGATCATTTTGGACCAGAACAACCTGGCCTCCACCCTGGGCGCCGCCGCGGCGGTGGACCCACTGCTGGCGGTGCAGGTGTTGGAATCCAACGCCTTCATGAACCTGGGCACAGTGATCGTGCCAGTGGGCAACCCGCGCCCGGGCAGCACGGTATTGCGCGTGCAAGTGGAGCGCGACGGACGCAAAGAAGACGTGGTGGAGATTGCCGAAGGCGAGTTGAGCGTGCTGCCACTGCCCAGCGGCAAGGTGGCAGACCTGTTCGTGCAGCCGCTGCAGAATATGAACATCGGTCTGGGGCCGGGGCGCGGCGGCTGGATCCGCCGCGTGGTGGGCGGTTCGTTTGGCCTCATCTTTGATACGCGCGGGCGGCCAATTCAAATGCCCACTTCGTTCAATAAGCGCCAGGAGCTGTTGCAGACCTGGGAGCGCACGTTGCGGGGAGGTATTTGATGCTGGCCCCGATCACTTATATTCAGCCGCTGACCACGCTGCGGCGCACACGCTATTTGCCCGTCGAGGGCTCGATCGTGGTCGGCCTGGGTGACCGCCTGCGCGCCAGTGACGTCATCGCCCACACCGGCTTGCACACACAACACCTGATGCTGGATGCCGCCCGCGCCCTGGGCATGCCCGCCAACCGCGTGGACAAGTTCATCCAGCGCGAAGTAGGCGAAAGCGTAGACGAAGGCGCCATCATTGCCGGCAGCCGCGGGCTGGCCAGCCGCCAACTGCGTGCGCCAGCGGCGGGCAAGATCGCCGCCATTAGCGAGGGCCAGATATTGTTGCAAGTGAGCGACGAGAGCTTGCACATCCAGGCGCGCGTGCCTGGCCTGGTCATTGATATTGACCCGGGCCAAAGCGTGACTTTGGAATGTGTGTGCGCCTGGATACAGTGCCTGTGGGGTAATGGGTTGAGCGGCGAGGGGAACCTGCACATGGTGGCCGATAGCCCGCAGCACCAGCTCACCGCTGACCAGATCGATATGAGCCTGCGTGGCGCTATTTTGATCGCCGGGCATTGCAGCCAGCGCCAGGCGCTGGAGCTGGCCGGGCAAGTGCCCATCCGCGGCCTGATCTTAGGCAGCCTGGCCACCCGCCTGATCCCGGTGGCAGAGGCGATGGAGTACCCTATTGCCGTGATCGAAGGCTTCGGCCAGATCCCGATGAATGCAGATGCCTATAAGCTGCTCAACATGCACAACGGCGAGAACGCTGCGCTGAATGCTGAAAGCAATGACAGCTACGAGGGTCTGCGCCCTGAGCTGGTCATCCCGCTGAGCGAAGCGGGCCGCCCACCTCAGCCTGTGGAGATGCAAAGTTTCCGCATTGGGCAGACCGTGCGCGTACTGTCTGGCCGCTACAAAGGTCAGCTGGGCGAAATCATTGATCTGCGCGATAACGTCATCTACGAAAGCCAGCTGCGCGGCCCAGCCGCTGAACTGACCCTGACGGGTGGTGGGCGTGGGCGCGTGCCGCTGGCAAACCTTGAACTTCTAGGGTAAAAATAGGTTTCCCATGTTGGATGATGCTGATCTGAACCTGCCGCCTGAGCAACCCGAGCCCCCCAGGCGTTCTGGCAGCCGCAATTTTCTTGTGGTGGCCGGCCTGCTGGGTGGCCTGATGCTGTTGGCGCTCATTGCCCTGGCGGTATGGGCTGTGTTCATTCAGCCCGGCCGTCAAGCGGCAGCGGAGCCAGATCCGGGCGCGGCGCAGGCAACCTCCACCCAGTTGGTGCAGGCGCAACAGCCCAGCAACACCCCCACGCATACGCTAGCCCCCACGCGCACGGCCACCGCTACGCGCACGCCCGTGCCGCCCACGCCCACGAACACACCGGTGACGCCGCTGTTCACCACCAACCCTGAGGCCACGCAAACCGTGGAAGCGCTGCTGACGCAGGCTGCACTAGCGCAAGCGCAGGCCGCAGCTACCACTGACCCAAACGCCACGGCCACCTCCGCGCCGACGGCAACACCCAGCGCCCTGCCGCAGAGCGGCCTGGCCGAAGATATTGGCGGCCCCGGCCTGCTGACGATCGGCGCGGCACTGCTGCTGGCCATCATCATCACCGCACGCAGATTGCGCAACGCACACGAGTAAACAAAAAAGGCCGCCCTTAAGGGCGGCCTTTTTTGTTTTATTTCAGCAGTGCAGCCACTTTTTCAAGCACCCTGTGGGCTACTTCGTACTTGCTCATCAGCGGCAGTTCGTCTTGCGCGCCGTCTTTGCTTAGCAATATCACGCGGTTGGTATCCACTTCAAAGCCGGCATCTTGTGCGCTGACATCATTGGCCACGATCATATCCAACCCCTTGCTGGCGAGCTTACCCTGCGCGTTGGAAAGCAGATCGTTGCTTTCAGCGGCGAAGCCCACCAAGACGCGCGGCTTCCTGGCCTGCTGGCCGACCTCTTTCAGGATATCCGGATTAGCAGCCAGCTCCACCGTGGGCAGGCCTTCGGCACGCTTGATCTTCTTATCGGATTTGTTGCTGGGGCGGAAGTCTGCCACTGCGGCGGCCATCAGCAGCGCATCGGCGTGGGCAGCGTGGGCTAGCACGGCATCGCGCATCTCGACTGCGGTCTGCACGCGCACCAGCTCGGCGCCTACCGGTGCGCTGAGCGCGGTGGGGCCAGAGATGAGCGTCACTTGCGCGCCCAGATCCAACGCGGCCTGGGCCAACGCGTAGCCCTGCTTGCCAGAGGAGCGGTTGGCGATGACGCGTACCGGGTCAATTGGTTCTTGCGTGCCGCCTGCCGTCACCAGCACGCGGCGACCTGCCAGCGCCCCGCTGGCACCGAGCGTTATACGCGCGTAGCCTGCCAGTTCAGCCGGCTCGAGCATACGGCCGACGCCGCTGAGGCCAGAGGCCAGGTGGCCGCTGACAGGGCCGTGAATTCGGGCACCGCGGGCGTGCAGGGCCTCCAGGCTGACTTGGGTGGCCGGATGGTCGTACATGCCGCCGTCCATCGCCGGGGCCAGCATTAATGGCGCGGAAGCGGCCAGGATAGTGAGCGTGAGCAAATTGTCGGCTTGCCCTGCGGCCAGTTTCGAGAGCGTGTTGGCGGTGGCAGGCGCAACGAGCACCAGGTCTGCCTCTTTGCCGAGTTTCACGTGCAACACGTGCCCTTGCGGCCCCCACAGGTCTTTATCGACATAGGCGCGGCGGCCAGTCAGCGATTGGAAAGTGAGCGGCTTGATGAAGTGCTCGGCGGCTGTGGTGAGAATGACATCCACCTCAGCGCCCAGCTGGGTGAGCTTGGAGGCCAGATCGGCGGCTTTGTAGCAGGCGATGGAGCCGGTAACGCCCAGGACGATACGTTTGGATGCGAGTGGTAGCACTATCCCTCCAGACACGCCAGCAGGGCGCGGGCAAAATGCTGTGCCGAACCCGGGCTGCATTCCAGGAACAAGTGGGGCTCGATCAGCTCAAGCTCCATCAGATAAAACACGCCCTCACGCAGGATGCCATCCACACGGGCGTAGGCCAAGCGTTGGTCTACGGCCGCCAGCGCCTGCTGCGCCTGCGCGATCCAGCCCGGCTCAGCCTCTACGGCGCGGGCGGTGGCGCCGTAGCCTGCCTGCGTACGGAAATCGCCGTGCTTGGGCGTCTTCAGCACGCAATGGCTGAACTGGCCATCAAAGAAAATAAACGAGTGCTCGCCTACTGTTTGCACTTCAGGCATGAAGGCTTGCACCACGCCATCTGTCTCTGCCAATACTTCGGGCTGATGCGTTTCCCAGGCCTGCTGTTCATCGATGATCCAGGTCTTGTATGAGTCAGCCGAGACCAGCGGCTTGAGCACGGCCCGCTCCCAGCCTTGTGCCTGCACATCCGCATAGGGGATGGGCTGGCCCTGCTTCAGCCACAACGATGGCACAATGCGCACGCCTTTGGATTCAAGCTCGGCCAGATAGCCTTTGTGCATGTTCCAGCGCTGAATTGCAACGGGGTTCCACACTTCAACACCCGCCGCTTCCAATCCTTCAAGCCAGGCTAGATACTCGCTGGCACGCACGTGGTAATCCCAGGGAGAGCGAACGACGACGGCGCGGTACTGAGCCCAGTCCTGCGGCACATCCCAGCGTGCCGGTTGCACGCTGGCACCAAGCTCAGCCAGGGCGGCGGCGGCCATCTGGTCTGAGGGTGTGAGTTGCGGCCACTCAGCGTCGGTGGCGAAGGCGATGGGCTTGGTCATCTTAGTTGTTCAGCCCCCAAATGATACGCAAACCATCCAGCGTCAGCCAGGGCGCAAGGAACTGGATCACATCGGTTTCTTTGGCAATGATCTCCGCCAGGCCGCCGGTGCCGATGACCTTCATGTCCGGGCCAAGCTCAGCGCGAAAGCGCGCCACCAGGCCTTCCACCAGGCCCACATAGCCAAACAGCAGGCCAGATTGCATGGCGTGCGTGGTGTTGCGGCCGATGGGGCCGGGCGGGCGCTGCAGGTCTACGCGTGAGAGCTTGGCCGCACGCGAGAACAGCGCCTCGGCGGCGATGCCGATGCCGGGGGCGATCGCCCCGCCGAGGTACTCGCCGCTGGCAGTGATGGCATCAAACGTGGTGCCGGTGCCGAAGTCCACTACGCAGGCGGGGCCGCCGTAGAGATGTTGCACAGCGGCCGCATCCACAATGCGGTCTGCACCCACGGCGCGCGGGTCTTCATAGAGCACGCGCACGCCGGTCTTCACGCCAGCATCCACCACCAGTGGGTCTTTTTGTAGATAGGTGCGGCAAGCTTCAACGATCTTGCCGGTGAGCGGCGGCACCACGGAGGCGAGGCAGATGCCAGTGAGCTGCTCTACAGGGATGCCCGCATGGCGGAACATACCAATGAACTGCAGGCCGTATTCATCCGGCATGCTGCTGTGATTGGTGGCCACACGCCAGCGCGGGCCGAGCGTATCGCCATCGTACAAACCCAAGGTGACGTTGGTGTTACCAATATCTACGGCGAGTAGCATAGATGCCCTTTCTACTCCAGAACCAGGTTATCGATCAAACGTGTTTTACCAAAATACACCGCCATCGAAAGCAAAGCGCCCTCGCTAACAGTATCCAGCTCTTGCAAAGTTAGTGGATGGGCGCAGGATACGTATTGAAGACGCGCCAGCGGCTCCGCTTCAATGGTGCGCTGCATCAGCAAACGTAAATCGGCCGCACTGCGCTCGCCAGCGGCATACGCCGCTTGCGCCGCGTGCAGAGCGCGTTGCAACACGGGCGCGGCGGCACGTTCGGCATCGTTCAAGTATTTGTTGCGGCTGGATAGCGCCAAGCCATCCGCCTCGCGCTGCGTGGGGCCGACCACGACCTCGAGGGCAAAGTTGAGATCAAGCGCCATGCGCTTGATCACGGCGACCTGCTGGGCATCCTTCTGCCCGAAGTAGGCCTTGTCTGGCTCCACGGCATTGAACAGCTTGGCCACCACGGTGGCTACGCCGCGGAAATGGCCCGGGCGCATCCCGCCTTCGAGCGGCTGGGTGATCTCTTCAAGATCGACCCAGGTTTGAAAGCCGGGCGGATACATCACCTCGGGCGTGGGCAGCCAGACCACATCTACGCCGGCCTCCTCCAGCATGTGCAGATCACGCGGAATATCGCGCGGGTAGGCATCCAGGTCTTCGTTGGGGCCGAACTGAGCCGGGTTGACGAAGATGCTGACGATGACGCTGGTGCAGTCTCGCTTGGCGAGCTGCACCAGCGAAATGTGCCCGGCGTGCAAATAACCCATGGTGGGCACAAAACCCAGCGTGCCGGGCAGCTCGGCACGGGCGGCGCGCAATTCACTCAGTGTGGTTACGGTTTTCATGCCGGCGTCAAAGCCTCCACCAGTTTCCATACAGTGTCATTGGCTGGCGTGGGGATGCCAGCTGCCTGCCCAGCGCGCACGATGGCGCCGCAGATAGCATTGATCTCAGTAGGTGCGCCGCGCAGCACATCCTGCAGCATAGAGGAGTGATTGGCCGCCGTGCGGCGCGCGACGTCTTGGGCCGCGGCCACAGGGTCGGCAAAGGTGAGCGGAACATCCAGGGCAGCAGCGACTGCGGCGGCCTCCTGCGCCAACTGGGCGCTGAGGGCTGCGGCGGCTGGGCGGGTAAGTAGCTCGCCGTTGGGGATATTGAGCAGCGCGGTGAGCGGGTTGATAGCAGCATTGATGACCAGCTTGCTCCACTGCACCGAGGCGACACTTTCGGCCAGATTGACCTGGAAGCCAGCCTGCTCAAACAACGCGGCAAAGCTGGCTTGCTGGGCATGCGCGCCGAGGGTGATGATGCCATCCCCGCCCCAGCGCACTACGCCCGGCCCCAGCAGCGTGGCACCGGTGGTAATGACACCCACAGCTACTCGCGCCGCATCTAATGCGGAGACCAGCGTTTCCTGGTTGCCTAGGCCATTTTGCAAGGTCAGCGCCACGCCCTCCGGTGCAAGACCGGCCTGCAACTGCTGGGCCGCGCGTGCGGTCTGCCAGCTTTTGACCAGCACCAGCGCACGCGCCGCGCCTGCAAAATCTTGGGGGTTGCTGCTGGCGCGCACAGCAAAGGTAGTGCGCGTGCCGTCATGCTCCAGCGTGACGCCAACATCCTGCAGGGCACGCAGCCCCTCGGGCCACGTGGCAAGCATGTTCACCGGCTCGCCGATGGCGGCCAGGCGGGCGGCGAACAGGCAGGCCAGCGCGCCACTGCCGACGATGAGGGTGGACACTTAGTCTCCCAACTCCTTGAGCAGCGCGTCCCATGCTTCGTCTTTGATACTTACACTATGTTCATCGGTGGGGAAGCTGCGCGCGTGCACTTCCTGGATATAGACGCCAAAGGCATTCACCATGGTGGTGTGCAGGTCTGCATATTTTTTAACAAATTTGGGAGTGAAGCGATCGAACAAACCAAGCAGATCGTGCGTGACGAGCACCTGGCCATCACAGCCCACCCCGGCGCCAATGCCGATGGTGGGAATGCTGAGCTTCCTGGAGATCCATTCTGCCAGGCGGTCTGGCACCGATTCGAGCACCACGCTGAAGGCGCCGGCTTCCTGCAGCGCCAGGGCATCATCGATCAGCTTGCGCGCCGCAGACTTAGTGCGCGCCTGCGGGCGAAAACCGCCGAGCGTGTTCACGCTCTGCGGGGTGAGCCCCAGGTGGCCCATCACCGGAATACCTGCAGCCACGATCTGGCGCACGGCCTCGGCGCGCTCCTGGCCGCCTTCGAGCTTGACGGCATCCATGCCAGCTTCCTGCAGGAACCGGCCAGCGTTGGCCACCGCCTGCTGCACTGAGACTTGATATGACATGAAGGGCAAATCACCGATCAGCATGGGGGTCTGCGCACCGCGCGAGACGGCCTTGCAATGGTGCAGCATATCCTCCATGGTGACCGGCAGCGTGTTCGGATAGCCCAGCACGACCATGCCCAGCGAATCGCCCACCAGGATCGCATCCACCCCGGCGCGCTCCTGCGCCAGGGCGGTCGGGTAGTCATAAGCGGTCAGCATGGTGATGGGCTGGCCGTCCTTCTTCATTTGCCGGAAGGTGCGCGTGGTGACTTTGGGCCGTGCCGCGGCCGCAGTGGTGGTTTTGGGTGCTTCTGTGGACATTCAAACCTCCGCACAGTAACAGCCGGGCACAAAAAATGCCGCCCAGCATGGAAAGGCGGCAGACAGCTGCGCTAGGCAGCCTGTGTAAATTTGTCTACCGTCTCGGCCCCGAGAGGGGTCCAAGCAGCAGGTTAATTATAGCGTGAGAGCAGCCTGAGCATATAGTACAGCTCCCCGCCGCTCGTTATAATGAGCCTAAGCTAAACAAGGAGACTGAGATGAGGCAATTTTTTGCTTTTCTTTTGGGTGTGGTGAGCGGTGCGTTGATCGGCAGCAGCATTGCCATCCTGGCAGCGCCGAGCTCTGGCGAGGATCTGCGCGGCCAACTGCGTGACCGTTGGAGCCGCGTGCGTGACGAGCTTAGCGAAGCCGCCGGCGAGCGCCGCGGCGAGCTGGAGCGCCAACTGAGCGCCATGCGCAACCCTGTGCGTGAGATCCCGCTGGAAGACCGCTAAACGCTTGCATGCAAACCAAAAGGCCGCCCGTAGGGGCGGCCTTTTTTGGTTTTGTTTGCAGGCTACTCAAACCAGAAGCGGTAGACAGCAGTCTGGCGGGTGAAGCGCGTGGTGCCCACCACTACCAAGGTGACGTCGTCATCCTCGGCGATGTCGATGGCCAGACGGTTGTCCGCCGGCACATCGAGGATCTCCACCGTGGTCTGCGCCCCGTGGCGGATAAGCGCCAGGCGGAAGTTCTGCGGGAGCAGATTCTCAACACGGGCAAAGCCATCTGCTTCCCAGCCGCCGGCACCCTGCTCAAAGTCTTCGAAGTAGCCGATGGCATCAATGCGGATGTCATCCAGCATGAAGCCTTCACCGTTGACGGCGGCATCGGTGATGTATTCAAAGCGCAGCAAGACCTGCTCGCCAGCGTATTGCGAGAGATCTACGCTCTCCTGGATCCAGCTGCCGGGTTCGGCGCCGCCGGAGAAGCCAGTATAGCCCCAGCCATAGTTGCCGCCGGTGGGGTTGGTGCCGGTGCCGTTGGGCGCCTCGAGAAAGTCCCACGTGACGCCACCATTGGTGGAGGCGAGGATGTAACCGTAGTCCCAATCCTCTTCGATGTTGTACCAGATGTAGTAGTCCAGTGAGACTGCACCGCTTACCCCGCGCAGGTCAAACTCACGCGTCAGGGTCATGTCTGATTCGTCGCCCTTGTTGGACCAGAAGGCATAGCGGCCAGAATAGGCGTCCTGCGGAATCAGCTGCGTGCTGGTGGAGCCTTCAAAGTGCAAGGTGGTGGCATCCGCACAACGGATGTTGATGTAATCCACACCGTACTGGTGCACGTCACGCGTCTCGCGGTTGGTGCTGCAGCTGCTGATGTCCTCGGTGGCGTAGGTGGGCACGTAGATCTTGTCACCATACTGCGGGTAGTGATAGCGGCCATCACCCACGTTGCCATCGCCCAGGTAGTTGGCGATGACCCAATCCAGCACCACATCATCGGCCAGGATCTGCTCCCCGGTAAGGCCATCGGTAGCCGCTTCGAGAAGGAGCACATTGTCAATGGAGTCGAGCCCATTGGCTGGGTCGGCCACCAGCGCCTGGGTGGCCTCGGGGCCGAAGCGCTCCAGGAAGTAGGTCACGAACGAGAAGGCTGCACCGTAGTATGGCGTAGTGTAGTCATGGTTGGGCCAATCGTTCAGCTGGTGGTCTGGGTTGCTGGTGTATTGATTGATGAACCCGGTGTGCACGTAGCCGTTGAGCAGCGTGGCCAGCTCAGCCAGGCCTTCATTGATCCAGCTGGCTTCGTTGCGATCGGTGTTCCAGTGAATCATGTGCTGGAACTCGTGCGCCAGCACGCCGAAGGTGTACTCATCATCCAGCGGGCTGTTGCCCGCATTGATGAGAAACATCTCGTGCGCATTGGAATCCGGGCGAGCGATGGGGTGAATTTCATCGGCGGAGGAGAAGTACCCCGCCACATTGAAACCCATGCCGGTGGTGTAGAGGATGTAGATGTGCGGGTCGTTATCAATACCCGGGTTCCACTCGGTGCCAAAGAAGTTGCGATTGATGGGGTACATCTCGTCTTCAAAGGCAGTGGCCAGTGCTTCCAGCTCGTTCTGGTCAAAACTCACGCCGTTCTCGATCCAGAAGTAGACGATCTCACCGGCATAACGCAAGGTGGCCGGGCGCTGGGAGGTCTCATTGGTGTCGCTGTTGGTGACCCAGAAGTTCTCTTGGTCACCCACACGCGGGGGGCCAGCATAGGGGACTGAGTCTGGGATGTTGAGGATGCCCTGCAGACGGCTGGCAATCTCCGCCGGATTGTTCTCCGGCACGATGGTTTGCTCCAGCACGCGTAGGGTTTCATCACTCACCTGTTGCGGATTCTCGAGGAATTGCGGCGTAGGGGCGCTGCTGGAGCTTGTGGGGTTGGAGGAATACTCCAGCTCGCTCTCCGAGAACCACAGCAGGCCCAACCCGCCGAGGGCGAAACAGGCGATGCAGGCAATCAGCAAACTGACGGCAACGATGGCAAGAATGAGTAACGTACGTCTATTCATAAAACCCTTTCAGTGTTTTCTCTTGCTGCGGATACAGACCCGCCAGGAGGCCAAATAGTATCCACATCAGCGGGAAAGTGAATGAATCCTGGGTGAAGTTGCGTAGCAAGGTGGCACCCCAGGCGAACACGCCTGCCACAGCTACAAAACGATAAAACCCATCGTTTGCTACCCACATCTGGCGCAGCAAAGCCAGGAATGAGATAAAGAAAATAGTAAAGAACCAGAAACCGGGCAGGCCGGTTTCGGCCAGCAGACGCACATGCAAGTTTTTGATGTTGGGGACGATGTCCGAATCCGGGCTGAGCTGGCGCGCAATCTCCGGAACGGTGTACGACCAGTCCGGAAACTCAGGGAAGAGGTACAGGCCACTGGCGCCCAAGCCCACGCCGATGAGCGGCGCGGCCTCGAAGACGTGATAGCCAGCGATGGCGTAGGCCAGCCGCGGCCCGGCGCTGATGTCAACAACGTACTCCACCAGGTTGCGCTCTTCGTCCTCGCTGGGCTCCCACAGGCTGGAGATGTAGTCGTTGCTGGCAAGGAAACTGCCCGCGGCCACGAAGGCAAACATGAGCACCAATGCGAGGCCAAGCCGCAGGGCGATGGCCGCTGGTTGCGGCTTACCGGAGGGTTTTACACGTTTGCCCGGCAGCGGTGCACGGCGTAAAGGTGTGCCGTCAAAGGGTGAGCGGTACCAATGCCAGGCGCGTTGCACGGCGCTGCGCCCCGCCAGCAGCAGCACCACGCCAGCGCACACGATAGCGATGAGCAGGCCGCCGCGCGAATAGGTGAGCAACAGCACCACCAAGCTGAGCAGCAGGAGCAGCGGCTCCAGCCAGCGCCAACGGGTCAGCGAGTTGCGCAACAGCACGGCGGCGAAAAGCCAGGGCATGTAGAGGCCGACCAATTGATCGGCCAGCCAGGAGGGCTCATAGGCCAGGCCGTTGACACGTTTTGGAAACAAGGGATGCTCAGAGAAGGCCATCTGCACGGAGTTGGCCCAGGCAGTGGTGACCAACTCAGTATGAATGGCCAACGCCTGAACAAAACTCCATACGATGGTGATTGCCAGACCAACATACAGCCAGCGCAGCGTGAAGTGCAAGTCCTGGCGGGTGCGGTTCATCCAGAATGCAGCGATAAAGAAGCCCAAGCCCATAATGAGCGAAATCCAGCCACGCAGGATACGGCCTTCAACATCGGCGCCGCGTAAAGGCTCTGGCGCGTACAGCACGGCGATGGCGCTGCCCAGGGCGGCGAAGAACACGAAGGCCAGCAGCGGGCGAAGGTTGACTGGCAGCGGCAGGCGCTTTTTGCGCCAGTGCAGCCAGAATAGTAGAGGCAGCAGCGCTGCCAATGGCAGCATGGAAAAGGGTTTGATCTGCGCCAGGCCTAGTGGCCCGGGAATATAGCGAAAGCTGGTGACGGGCAGGCCCACCACGAGCACAGCCCACAAGACCGCGGCGAGGCGTTTTAGGTTGTGAGACGAGAGGAGACTGCTCATGCGTGGTTGGGGCGCAAGCGCGCCGGAACGAGCACAATGTACAGCGGCACGGCCAGCGCACCCGCCAATGAGCCCATGAACATATAGGTGGCCACGCTCACGTTGCGCTGCACAGGCAGTTCGGCGGCCTGGCTGACGTACAGCTCCGTATACATAGAGATGCCCTGGGTGTGCTCGGCCAGGTATTGCATCTCAGCCATCAACTCGAACAAAGCGGCTTCATCCGGCTGTTCCGTGGAGAGCAGCTCGCTCATGTGCGCACGCGCGGCCTGCAACTCCGGCGAGGCGACGGCAGCGGCCTGCACGGCGCTGACGAAGGCCTGCGCCCAGCTGGAGGCTAAGGCCGGGGCGGTAGCTGCCTGCGGTGAGGTGGCGTAGAAGCTCCAGCCACCATCTGAAGGGTGGCTGAGGCCAAGCACGCCGCTGCGCAACTCCTGCACGCTGTAGGCGGGCACAGCTTCGACGACGACGTTCAACACGCCGTCAGACCAGGCCAGCTCTTCCATGCGGTTGGTTTCACGGAATAGAAAGTTAAACAGGTCACGCTCGGGGAAGTATTGCCAGGCTTCTTCGAGGTTGGCGTCTACCACCACGGTGGCACGCGCCCGGTAGTCCGGCGGCAGGAGCTGATACACCCCCCATGCCAGCAGCGCGCCAACCAAGGCGCCCAGCAGCCACAGGCGCCAGGCGGCCAGAATTTCGGCGAGCGGGTCAGTAGTTAGTGAGTTGCGTTTTTGGGCCATATCACTCAGAGAGACCTGCCTGGCGTTGGCGGCGGGCACGGATCAGGGGAAATAATAGCTTACGCAGCCAATATTTGAGACGCATCGCCGAGAGGTAACCGCCACCCTGGCGCTGGTGCACGCGCAGCATATCCTCCCAGGCGCGCATATCGTTCTGCAGGGTCTTGGAGTCTGCGTGCAGGCGGAACTGGGCCCACAGCCGCGGCAGGTAGTGCAGCTGGCTGGTCTTGGCAATATTCACCCACAGGTCAAAATCCATGGCGAACTGCAAACTGGCATCCAGTGGACGCCACAGACTGGCGCGCCACACGGTGGCCTGCTGCGGAATGTGCACGTAGCCGCGCAGCATGCGCGCGTAATCGGTTTGGGCGGCGGGGAAGCGGCCGCGCGGGTTGCCCTGTGCATCGATGAAATCGGTATCGCCATACACCAGGCCCACCTCAGGTTGCTGCTCCAAAAACTCCACCGCTTCACGGATGGCGTGCGGCAGCAAGATGTCATCGGCATTGATCCAAGCCTGATAGACGCCGTGCGTGTGTGCGAAACCCTTATTGATGGCATCCGCCTGACCGTGGTCTGGCTCTGAAACCCACCAATCCAGCCTGGATGCGTATGTCTTGATGATGTCCACGCTACCATCGGTAGAGCCGCCATCCACAATAATGTACTGGATGTTGGCATACTCCTGCGCCAGCACCGACTCAATCGTGCGCTCGAGGTATTGCGCCTGGTTGTACGAGGGCGTGACGATGGTGACTAGAGGCTGGGACAACTCAATACTCCCGGCGTTGCAGCCAGCGGCGCAAGCCGCCCAAGCCCAGCAGGCTGAGCAATGCGAACAGGATGCGCGGCAAGTGGCGCAGCAAGCGCTGCGGCTGCAGGCTGGCTACGCGCCCGTAGGAGCGCAGGGCCGCGGCCGCCTGGCCGCCGTCCAGCAAGTAGCGCGCATCAAACAGGTGCGCGCCGGCCAGCACCTGGCGGTGATGCGTGGCGATGAGCTCACGCATGGCTGGCTGCGTGCCAGCCCAGGCGAGGATACGCATGGCCTCGCGGCCGAAACCGGCGGCCTCGCCGACGTTCTTGGCGCTAGCATGGTGGCGGGCAGCCGCCCACACCTGCGGCACATACACGGCTGGCGCAAGCTGGAGCATGCGCAGCCACAGCTGGTGGTCGAGCAGGTAGCGGTACTCTGCCTCCAGCACGCCGGCCTGCTGCAGCACGGCACGGCGCATGAACACGGTAGGCTGGCCGATGATCTCAAATGAAAGTAAATCCAGCAAGGAGAACTGGCGGTAGTGGATGGTGTTGAAGATGCGGCCAGTGCGATCTATCGAATCAAGGTCGGCGTAAACCATGCCTGCGTCTGGGTGCTGTTGTAAGGCAGCCACAGCGTGCTGGATGGCGCCGGGGCGATAGATATCGTCTGAATTGAGCCAGGCAACGATTTCGCCGTTGGCGCGCGCCAAGCCCTTGTTGATGGCATCCGCCTGGCCAGCATCTGGCTCGGACACCCACCAGGCGAGCTTGTCTGCATATGTCTTGATGATGTCTACACTGCCATCACTAGAGCCACCGTCCACAACGATGTATTCAAGGCTGGGGTACTCCTGCGCGAATACCGAGCGCAGCGTCTCATCCAGAAAGGCGGCCTGGTTATACGAAGGGGTGATGATGGAAACAAGCGGTTGCGCTGCAGAAGCCATTACTTGGCTCCCAGATCGTAGATGATGAAATCTTCATCACTCCTGAACACTTCAGCGTTGCCTTCCAGATAGGTCTTAAGCTCAGGCTGGCGTTCCAACTCCCCCATCTCAGTAATTAGGAAATATTGCACATCCGCGGTGCGGTCTTCAAAGTATTCGTCAAAGCTGCCCCAGTCACTGCCGCGCATCTCGGCCAGGGCAAACTCTGCTGTGATGGGCCACAGGCGCAAGTTCCAGCCACCGTAGTAGTTGAGCAAATAGCCGTAGCTGTCTATCAGGCCAATGGTATTGCCATCATTGGGGATGGCGGCGCCGACCCGCTCCCAGTACTCTGGCTCGCCGCGGAAATCAGCGCCGAACAGGGTCGAGCGGAAGATCCAAGCCGAGTGCACCAGCACGCCAGCCACCACTACGAGGGCCAGCGCCTGCCAGACGCGCGCCTGACGACCAAACTGCTCAATGAGCAGGCCCAGTAGAGGCGCCATGCCGAGAGCGATGACGGGCACAAGTTGCAGATGATAGTACGAGTGCGTGGTGGTTTGGTGCGGCAAGGAGATGCCGTAGACCCCATAACCAATCCATATACCCAGCAAGAAGCTGCGCCAGCGCGGCGGCGCCAGCAAAGTGCCAATGCCCGCCGCCAGCAGCGCACCGCTGCTGAACAAACTATCCAGCATCTTGACCCAGAAGATATAGAAGGAGGGCACAAAGGCCTGCGGCAGCAGCGCCAAAATCCAGTCTTGTAAATATGAGCCTGAGGTATCGCCAATGTTGAGCAAATAGTAGATGGCGGCGGGCAGCGCGCTCAGCAGCGCCACGGCCCACACCTGGCGATTGCGTAAAGCGGCCTTAAACCCAAAGGTGGAGAGCACCAAGGCCACCATGTAACCCACCACGATATACACAGCGACGATCTTGACCAGAACGGCCAAGCCAGACGCGGCAGCGGCCCACAAAGCCCACTTCCATTGCTGGGTTTCGCTCCAGCGGTAGGCGGCATAGGCGCTGAAGATGAGCAGCGCCACCATCAGCGGGTCTGGCTGCAGCGAGCGGCTGGCCTGGGCAGCAAAGGGCAGGAAGCAGTAATAGGCTACCGCCAGCAAGGCCGCTGCATCCCCCGCGGCGCGGCGCGCCAGGCTGAAGAGCGGGATGCCGGCCAGCACCCAGAACAGCGAGTTGATGATGCGCGCCACCCACAAATGCGGGCCGCCAGCTAGCAGGTAGCCGTAGGCTACGATGGTTTCAAGGATGGGGGGCTCCAGCTCCCCCACCACGTTGCGCATCGTGACCATGCGCTCCTGGAAGGCCGGGTCTGGGTCAGGCTGCAGCTCATAGTAAATGCTGCGCGCCACGATGGCGCCGTGTAACTGGCGCGTGGGGTGAAAATCTAGCGGGGGATCGGTGAGATCCAGCAGGCGCAAACCAAAGCCCAACAGCAGCACCACCGCCAGCAGGATCTTGGCAGTGCGGGGAGCAATATTGAATAAAGAAGCAGGTTGTGCAGCTTTGGCGGCGCTCATGGAAGGCTAGAAGAGCGAATTATAGTCAACCTTAGGGAAGACCGTGAGCTTGCCACCGATGGTGGCATCCAGCACCTGGCGGCCATCCGCCTCGTAAGCCTGACGCGCCATTTGGTATGAAACTTCAGAGGTGTCCAGGTCTGGTAACTGCCAACGGAACCCGGCGCCGAAGTAACCGGCATTGAAGTGATCTTTGTCTTCGCCTTGCGAGACCACCGTGGTGTTGGGGGTACCCTTGGCGCTGAAGTTGTGATCCACACCAATAAGAATCACGGTTTCAAAGCCCATGTAGTAGGCCAACTGCAAAGCCACATAGGTGACCGTGGCACCTTCCCACAAACGGCGGCGTGCATCCGTGGCGAAGGTGGGCCCATCATAGGTGCTGTGCAGGAACATGGTGTGCTCATCTGGCTGGATAAAGCGGCGCGAGCGCCAGGAGAGGAACTTGGGCATCTGCAGCGCCTGAATTTCCGGCACGGTTTGTTCGACGACCAAGTCATTTACGCATACAAAGTAACTGGTGGCAAAGCCCCATTCAGGGAAAGCCAAATAGACACGATTCATGCCGAAGGTGAGCTCATGCTTGAGCTTGCTTACATCTGTATTGCGCAGGCTGGGCCCGTTGCCGAGGATGAAGGCGCGCTTGCCGCGCTGGCTGTCTTTGAGGGCCGCCAAGCGTGCCAGGCTTTGGCGGCGCCAAGGATGCAAATACGCAGCCGGCCACGCCGCGGCATGGCGCATGGCCAATAGGCTGGCACTACCCGCCTGCCAGAGCGGCTGCGGGGTCAGTTGTTTTATGCGCTGTTTGAGGGAACTCATTCTGTGCTGAGGCGTGCGAGCGCGCCGCCATCCACCACCAAGGATTGCCCCGTGATGTAGCCAGAGGCTTCGCCATCCCCCAGGAAGTACACACTGCGCGCAATCTCGTGTGGCATAGCCAGGCGCTTGAGCACAACTTTGCCAGCCAAGTCATCCTTGCGCTGCTTCATGTCCTCGCCCTGCACATGGCCGCGGCTGAGCCCGGCCTGCAGCATGGGCGTATCGGTAGCGCCGGGCAGGATGGCATTGGCCCGCACACCGTCTTTGGCAAACTCGATGGCCATGGCACGCGTGAGCGCCAGCAAGCCGCCCTTGGAGCTGGCATAAGCGCCAATATCGGCGGAGGTGGCAAAGGCGTGTACCGAGCTGACGTTGACCACGGCGCCTTGCACCGCGGCCAGCGCGGCGTACAGGCCACGCGCCAACAGGAAGGGGGCACGCAAGTTGATGGCATGCACACGGTCCCATTCGTCAACGCTGGTGTCTTGCAAGGATTTGGCTACTTGTAACGCAGCGTTGTTGACCAGCACGTGCAGTTGGCCGCCCAGCTGCTGGACAAGCTCATCCATCACGACATCCACTTCACCAGCAGCGGCAAGGTCAGCTTGAATAAAGGTGACCCCGTGTGGCAATGAGGTTTCAGGCTGGGCCTGGTCAATAGCCCAGACGCGGCAGCCCTGCTGGTGATAATGCTCCACACAGGCGCGGCCGATGCCGCCAGCGGCCCCAGTAATAACGACGTTACGAGTACTTGCCATGGGCTGATTTTAGCGGGGCGGGAAGTCTGCCGGGTCTAAATCATCGGCAGGAATTCCCAGCCCATCCAGGAGATTGCGAATGGTGTTCCAGTGCACGCGCTCCCACGAGAAGGGGCTGGCATTGGAGTTGTGCGGGGCGAGGAGCACGTTATCCATCGTGCGCAGCGGGCTATCGGCGGGCAGCGGCTCGTATTCAAATACATCCAACATGGCGCCAGCCAGCCTACCCGCTTGCAGCGCGGCGATGAGGGCGGGCTCGTCCACCAGCGGGCCGCGGGCGGTGTTGATGACCACGGCGTGCGGCTGCAACTGCGCGATCGTCTCGGCGTTGAGGATGTGATGGCTGGTGGGGTTGAGGTCGGCATTCAGGCTGACGAAATCGGCCTGCGCCAGCAACTCCTCCAGCGAGACCATCTCCACGCCTGTCTCGGCGAGAAAGCTATCCGGCACCTCGGCGGTGTCGTAGCCCAGCAGGCGCATGCCGAAGCCGCGGGCGCGGCGAATGACGGCTTTGCCGATGCGCCCCACGCCAATGACGCCCAGCGTGCACTCGAACAGCGAGCGGCCGGGCAGCTTACGCCATTCACCGGCCTTGATGGCCTTGTCCAGCCAGGGGGTCTGTCGTGCAAAACTGAGCACGCCCGCCATCACCGAATCGGCCACTGGGTCCGTGAACGCATCGGGCGTGTTGCGAATTTGGATGCCCAACTCGGCGGCGGCGACGCGGTCGAGCGAATCAATGCCGGTGCCCCACTTGGAGATGACCTTGAGGCGCGGTGCGCAGGCGGCCAGCACCTCGGCGGTGTAGCGGTCGTCGCCGCACACGGCACCGTCAAACTGGCCGGCATATTCCAAAATTTGCTCGGCTTCCATGCGCTCTTCGACCTCAGGCACGATGAGCTCCAGGCCATACTTGGCGAAGACGGGGCGAAAGCGCTCCACCGTGGGGAGCATATAGGGGGCGGAAAGCAAAATGGTTTTAGTCATGACATCTTCTGTCTTTGCTGCATCAAAAAATCGGCAACTTGGAAATCCAGCTCTTCGTCAATATCCCAGGCTTCGTTGCGCGGGATGGGGAACATGAG
>CAZUTS010000010.1:0-51059 GCA_964623375.1 uncultured Anaerolineaceae bacterium | reverse complement strand
TGTTCATGCCCGTGGTGCACCCGGCCGACCTGTGGCAGGAGACCGGGCGCTGGTACCAGATCGGCGATGAGATGAGCCGGTTCAAGGACCGCAAAGACCATGACATGGTGCTGGCCATGACCCACGAAGAAGTAGTAGCAGACTTGGCGCGCCGTGAGGTGCAATCCTACAAACAGTTGCCCATGCTGGTCTATCACATCCAAACAAAATGGCGCGAT
This sequence comes from uncultured Anaerolineaceae bacterium, assembly GCA_964623375.1. Classification (GTDB taxonomy): domain Bacteria; phylum Chloroflexota; class Anaerolineae; order Anaerolineales; family UBA11579; genus JAMCZK01. The sequence goes on along the minus strand of CAZUTS010000010.1, from coordinate 50,841 downwards.
GACCCCCGCCCGCGTGCGGGCCTCATCCGTGTACGTGAATTCACCATGAAGGACAGCTACAGCCTGGATGCTGACGAGGCTGGCTTGGACAAGCAATACCGTGCCCATTACCAGGCTTACTTCAACATCTTCCGCCGTGCCGGCCTGCCCGTCATCAGCGTGGGTGCTGATGTAGGCATGATGGGCGGCAGCCTGGCGCACGAGTACATGTACCTGACCCCGGTGGGTGAGGACACGCTGGTGCTGTGCGATGCCTGTGGCTACCGCGCCAACCGCCAAATTGCACGTGTACGCAAAGAGCAGCCCGCCGCCGAAGCTGCGGTTGCGCTGGAGAAGATCGCCACGCCCGCAGTGAGCACCATCGAGGCACTGGCCAACTTCCTCAATATTCCCAAGGCCAAGACGGCCAAGGCCGTCTTCATGACCGCTACGTTCAAGGGTGACGAAGGCGATAGCCAGAAGCTGGTCTTCGCTGTGGTACGCGGCGATATGGAAGTCAACGAAACGAAGCTCACCAACGCCATCAAGGCGGCTGAGTTGCGCCCGGCGCACGAAGAAGAGATCCGCGCCATCGGCGCTGCACCTGGCTATGCCTCGCCGATCGGCTTGCAGGGTGCGCTGATCGTGGTTGATGACCTCGTGGAGCAGTCGGCCAACCTGGTCGCCGGCGCCAACGAAGAAGGCTTCCATTACCTCAACACCAACTACGGCCGCGATTACAAGGCCGACATTGTGGCCGACATTGTGGCAGCCGAAGACGGTCACGCCTGTGTGAACTGCGGCAAGCCCGTGCGCACCTCGCGCGGTGTCGAGGTTGGCAACATCTTCAAGCTCGGCACGCGCTACTCGGCCTCGTTGGGCGCCAACTTCCTCGATGCCGAAGGTGCCGAGCGCCCGGTGGTGATGGGCTCCTACGGTATCGGCTCTGGCCGCATGCTGGCCTGCATCGCCGAGGAGCACAATGATGAGAAGGGCCTGATCTGGCCCATCACCACGGCACCGTATGAGGTGCATCTGGTGAGCTTGCGCGGTGGCGAAGCCATTGCCGCCCAGCTCTACGAGGATCTGCGCGCTGCCGGCCTGGACGTGCTTTTTGATGACCGTGACGAGTCGCCCGGCGTTAAGTTCAATGATGCTGACCTCATCGGCTTGCCCATTCGCCTCACCGTGAGCGAGCGCTCATTGCAAGCTGGCGGCGTCGAGTTCAAGCTGCGCCGCGATGCGGATCGCAGCATCGTGCCGCAGGCTGAGGCCGTGCGCGCCACGGTGGACGCGGTCGGCGCGCTGCTGGCCGAGGTCGAAGCCAGCGTCACGCCGGTACCCTTCGAGGACTAATGGGCAAGCGCGGTGCGCCAGTTGCGCTGGCGCTAGGGGGCGGTGGCACCAAGGGCATTGCCCACCTCGGTGTTTTGCGCGCCATTGAGCAGCAGGGTTTGCAGGTGGCCGCCATCGCCGGCACCAGCATCGGCGGCTTGGTGGCGGCGGTGTATGCCACCGGCCGCCCGCTGGTGGAGATCATTCAGCGCGTGGCCAGCTTGCAGCAGGGCAGTCTGTTTCACCGCGGCAAGGATATTGACAATGCCTTGCTCGGTTTGGAAGGTGTGGCTGAGGTGCTGCTAGAGCTCATCGGCGAGAAGTGTTTCGAGGAGTTGCCTATTCCGCTGGCCGTCACCGCGGTCGATCTCCACACGGGGCAGGAGATGGTGCTGAGCAGCGGTCGCGTGCTTGATGCCGTGCTTGCTACCATTGCGCTGCCCGGCATCTTTCCGCCGCGCCAGATTGATGGGCACACGCTCATTGACGGCGGCGTGAGCAACCCAGTACCGGTGAACATTGCCCGCCGTCTGCGCCCTGGCATTCCCGTCATTGCCTCCGTGCTTTCCGCGCCAGCGATGGCGGAGAAACCGCTGCCGGTCACCAATCTATTGCCGCCCACGCCCGTGCTGAACCGTCTTTCCCAGTTTCGTCTGGCCAAAGCGCTCACGGTGTTCTCACAGGCCATGAACATCAACGGCCGCGTGCTCACCGAGTTGCGCCTGGATATTGAAAAGCCCGATGTGGTGCTGCGCCCAGACGTAGACCACATCGGGCTGCTCGACCCGATCGATGTCGAAGATTTTCTCGCCCGCGGCGAAGCTGCCGCCGCCGAGCTCAAGCTCGGCCCGGCGCTGCGGGCGCGTGCCTGGTGGCGCGGCGCGCTACCACCGGGAGCGTTGTGAGCAAGCTGATAGCGCTGGCCTTGGGTGGCGGCGGTTCACGCGGAGGGGCGCACATTGGCGTTTTGCGCGCCCTGGAGCGTGAAGGCGTAAGCATTGCCGCCATCGCTGGCACCAGCATCGGCGCTCTGGTCGGTGCGCTGTATCTTGCCGGCCTCAACCCTGACGAGATCGCTGCCGCCTCGGCTGCCATGGAGCACAACCGCCTCTTCCGCCGCGGCCGCGGCGAGCAGGGCGATGGCTTCCGCGGGCTCAGCGGTATGCGCGCGTTCCTTGAAGGTTTGCTAGGCCAGCGCACCATTGAAGAATTGCGCGCTCCGTATGCCGCCACCGCAGTTGACCTCAATACAGGTGCAGATGTAGTTCTGCGCTCTGGCCCTGTGGTGGATGCCGTGCTGGCCGCTATTGCTTTCCCCGGTATCTTTCCATCCAAGCCTATCGCTGGTCAGGCATTGGTAGACGGTGCCATCAGCAACCCGTTGCCGGTGGCGCTGGCGCGCAGCCTGGCGCCACAACTGCCCGTGGTGGCGGTCTCGCTCTCGGGCGGGCCGCTGAGCGCCAGCCAGCGTATTTCGGGCAACAGCGATCTCGCCGGCCTGGGCCAGCTTTCACTCCTGCGCCGCTTGCGCTGGGTACGCGCCCTGGCTAATTTCAGCCGCGCCTTTGGTATTACGCGTAAGAACCTGGAGGATGCCCGCATCCAACTGGAAAAGCCGGATTTGCTGCTCTTCCCGGCAGTGCGTGGCGTGCCCATGCTCAGCCGCGCCGATGTACACGAGCTTGCCCGCCGCGGCGAGCAAGCTGTGGCGGAGGCGCTGCCCCAACTTCATGCTCTTTTGAGGACTAATGCTCGCAGACTTACAAGACCTGAACATTGACGGCTGGCACCTGAAATTTCGTGAGCCTGCTGGCGATGGCCCGCACAAGGTCATTCTGCTCATCCACGGCTGGACGGGCGATGAGCACTCCATGTGGGTCTTCGCCCCGCGGTTGCCCAAGAACGCGCTGTTGATTGCTCCGCGTGCTCCGTATCCCTCCAACCATCCTGAGATTGCTGGCTACAGCTGGGTGCAGCAGCGTGCCGATGGATTCAGCACGCTGGAGATGTTCGCTCCTGCCGTGGACGCGTTGGAGGCGTTGCTGCCCCAGCTCGCCGCACACTTCCCCCAGGCCGATTTCGCCAGCTTTGGCATGGCCGGTTTCAGCCAGGGTTCCGCCTTCAGCGTGGCCTATGCCGCGCGCAACGCGGCGCGCCTGCAGCGCCTGGCCATGCTGGCCGGCTTCCTGCCCGAGGCGAGCGAAGCGGCTTTGCCGGCCCTGGCCGGCAAGCCGATCTTCATTGCCCACGGCACCCAAGACCAAACCGTGCCAGTGGCGCGCGCCTACGCCGCCCGAGACCAGCTCACCGCCGCCGGGGCGCAGGTGCGCTACTGCGAATCCGAAGTGGGGCACAAGCTCGGGGCCAATTGCGTGGCCGAGCTGGCGGAGTTCTTTTCTGGTTGATTCATCCACAGATGAACACAGATAAACGCGGATACATCAGATAGCAACAAAAACTAGCAATTAAAGTAAGTTCTATCTGTGTGCATCTGTGTTCATCTGTGGAAAAATAGGCCGCAGTATAATCACTCCTATGACTGACGCCGCGCTCAAAGCCCAACTTGAAGAGCTGCGCAACACCATCAACGAGCATAATTACCGCTATCACGTGCTCGATCAGCCCTCCGTCTCAGACGCTGAATACGATAAGTTGCTCAACCAGCTGCGTGCCATCGAGACTGAGCACCCCGAATGGATCACGCCCGATTCGCCCACCCAGCGGGCTGGCGCCGAGCCCTCTCCAAAGTTTGCCAAAGTAGCCCATCCCGCGCCCATCCTCAGCCTGGGCAACGCCTTTGACGAGGCCGATCTGCGCGCTTGGCTTGAGCGCATCAGCCGCCTGGATGAGCGCGTGCGCAAGGCGACGTTTGTGGCAGAGCCTAAGCTGGATGGCCTCAGCGTGGTGCTGCATTATGAGAATGGGTTGTTCGTGCAGGGGGCTACACGTGGCAATGGTGAGGTCGGCGAAGACGTCACCGCCAACCTGCGCACGCTGCGCAAGTTGCCGCTGCGCATCCCTGCTGCGGCAGGTGGCCCCAAGCCGCCAGCAGACCTGTTCGTGCGCGGTGAGGTTTTCTTCTTCAAGAAGGATTTCGAAGCGCTCAACAAGCGCCAGTCCGAAAGTGGCGAGCGCATCTACCAGACGGCACGCAACACCGCCGCTGGTACCCTGCGCCAGCTCGACCCGAGCATTACCGCTTCGCGGGCCCTGACCTTTTACGTCTACAACATCCTCGCCGCCGATGGCGCAGTGCCCACCACGCAATGGGAGACGCTGCAATATCTGGCTGCACTTGGTTTCCCCACTGCCCCCGAATCGCGCGTCTGTAATGACATCGAAGACGTGGTGGCCGCATACAAAGAGTGGGGTGCAGCGCGTGATGCTTTACCCTATGAAGTAGATGGCATGGTGGTCAAGCTCAATGACCTTGGGCTGTATAACGACTTGGGTGTGGTGGGCAAAGACCCGCGTGGCGCCATTGCTTATAAGTTCCCCGCACTCGAAGTGACCACCAAGCTGCACGATATTGGCGTCAACGTGGGCCGCACCGGCGTACTCACCCCGTATGCCATGCTGGAGCCGGTAGAGATTGGCGGCGTGATCGTCAAGCAAGCCACGTTGCACAACTTTGATTTCATTGCTGAGAAAGACATCCGCATCGGTGACCGCGTGCTGGTCAAGCGCGCTGGCGATGTCATCCCCTATGTCATCGGCCCGGTGCTCTCCGAGCGCGCCAAGAACGCCAGGAAATATAAGCCGCCACAGGCCTGCCCGGTGTGTGGCGAGCCGGTCGAAACCGTAGAAGATGAAGTGGCCTGGTATTGCGTCAACGCCGCCTGCCCGGAGCAGATCGTGCGCAATGTGGAGCATTTTGTGGCCGTGTTGGATGTGGTTGGCCTCGGCGAAAAGATCGTTGCGCAGCTCAATGCCGCTGGCATGGTCAAAGACGTGGCTGACCTGTTCACGCTGACGCGTGACGACCTGCTCAGTTTGGAAGGCTTTGCTGACAAGAAAGCCGATAACCTGCTCGCTTCTATCGAAGCCGCCCGCGGCCGTTCGCTGGCGCAGCTGATCTATGCGTTGGGCATCCGCGGGGTGGGTAGCGTGATGGCTGGCGCGTTGGCGGCCAAGTATCGTGACCTGGACCAGCTGGCTGCGGCTAGCACGCAAGATATTGACGATATCGAGGGTATCGGCCCCAGCATTGCCGAGGCCATCACCGATTGGTTCGCCCAATCCAGCAATCAGGCCGTGCTCGCCAAGCTCAAGCAGGCTGGCGTGTGGCCGCGCAGCGAGCCGCGCAAAGCGCCCAGCGGCCCGCAGCCGTTTGCGGGTCTCACCTTCGTGGTGACCGGCACGCTGCCCACCTTCAGCCGCAAGGATGCCAAAGACTTCATCGAGTCCTTTGGGGGCAAGGTCACCGATTCGGTCAGCAAGAAGACCAGTTACCTCGTAGTGGGTGAGGATGCCGGCTCCAAGTTGGACAAAGCGCGTGAACTGGGCGTACAAATTCTGGATGAAGCTGCGTTAAAGCGGCTAGCTCAACAAACCTAACTTTCGAGGAGACTTTTTCGATGAATTTTCCGCTGACCCTGTCCTTCAAAATTCTTGCCCTGGCCTCGCAGATCAATGTCCAGGACGCAGGTGGCACCAGCATTGCCTACGTCAAGCAAAAGCTGCTCAAGCTGCGTGAGGACATTGATATCTTTGCTGACCAGAGCCAAACCAACCTGCTCTATAACATCAAAGCCGACCGCGTGATTGATTTCTCTGCGCGCTACACCTTTACAGATGGTTCTGGTAAGGTCTTGGGTTTTATCAAGCGCCAGGGCATGCGCTCGCTCTGGAAGGCCAATTATCACATCTTTGATGCGGCTGAAAAGCACATCATGTCCATCAATGAAGAAAACGGCTGGGTCAAGATCTGGGATTCGCTGTTTGGTGAACTTCCAGTGATCGGCATGCTCAGTGGTTACCTCTTTCACCCGGCTTTTCTTGTTACCGATCCAGCCGGAACACAGTTGGCACGTCTTGAGAAGCAACCCGCCTTCTTTGAAGGCAAGTTCCATCTTGACAAACGAGATGCACTCAAAGCCGGGGATGAAACCCTTGTGCTGCTTAGTGTGCTGATGATGACGCTGCTGGAGCGGGCGCGTGGCTAGCGCCCAATCCTCAGACTCAATGCCGTTTTCAGGCGCGCTGGCTTGCGTTGACAGCGTGTGCCGGGTGAGCTAAACTGACCCCTCGCAAAGGAACACGAATGACCCCACCACGCCTCGAAGACGCAATCAGTAAACGCATAGACGGCTTTGCCGAGCGCATTCGCCTGCTCAAAGAAGCCGGTCTCTATTATTACAACCAGCCCATCAGCGAGATGCTGGATGAATCCAAAGTAAAGGTGCGTGGCCGCATCATGCAGATGTACGCCTCGTACAGCTACCTCGGCCTGATTGGCCACCCGCGCATCAACGCCGCCGCCAAGGCCGCCGTTGACCGCTACGGCACCGGTACGCACGGCGTGCGTACGCTGGCCGGCACGCTGGATGTGCACAATGAGCTGGAAGAGACGATTGCCAACTTCAAAGGCGCCGAGACGGCCATCACCTACACCTCGGGCTATGCCACAAACCTCACCGTGGTTTCCACGTTGTTAGGCCGCCATGACTACGTCTTCTCAGACCGCCTGAACCATGCCAGCATCGTAGATGGCTGCATGATGTCTGGCGCCAAGTTCGTGCGCTTCAAACATAACGACCTCAACGACCTTGAGCGCGTGCTTGAAGAGGCGCCAGCCTCTGCCGCCAAGCTCATCATCGCCGATTCCGTGTTCAGCATGGATGGCGACATTATCGACCTACCGCGTATCGTTGAACTCTCCCGCAAGCACCATGCCTGGCTGATGATCGACGAAGCGCACTCCATCGGCGTGCTCGGCAAAACCGGCCGCGGCATCGAAGAGCACTACGGCATGGAAGGTGTCATCGATATCAAGATGGGCACTCTCAGCAAAACCATCCCCTCAGTGGGTGGCTATGTGGCCGGCAACCACGACATGATCAACTACCTGCGCCATGCTAGCCGCGCCTACATCTTCTCGGCGGCGCTGCCGCCGGCTCAGGCCGCGGCGGCCAATGAGGCCTTCAAGGTGATTTTGGATGAGCCCTGGCGCATCGAGAAGCTGACCGCTAACGGCACCCAGTTCATCCAGGGTTTGCAGAGCCGCGGCTTTGACACCATGCTCACCGAAACGGCCATCGTGCCGGTGCTGTGCGGCGAGGATGACCTGGCCTATGCGCTCACGCGCAACGTGCAGGAGCGCGATATCTTCGTGCTGCCGGTGGTCTCCCCTGCGGTCGAGCAGGGCAAGGCGCGCTTGCGCGCCACCGTCACCGCCGCACATGAGTCCGCTGACATTGAGCGTGCGATGGACATCATCGCCGAGGAAGGCAAAAAGCTCGGCGTTTTGAAGTAGAATAAGTGTTCGCCTAATTAGCAAAAAGCCGTTGCGAAGCAACGGCTTTTTAATTCGTGAGACAAAAATGAAGAAAGCAGAAAAGAAAAAAGCCTTTTATTGGCTGCTGGGTAACAACCTGGTGGCTTCGATTACCAACAGCACGGTGTGGTTTGCCATCATCTTCTTCGCCTATCTGGAGACCCAGTCCGTCCTGGTCAACTCCGTGTTGGGCGGTCTGTATCTGGTCGTCGTGTCGATTTCCGGCTTTTGGCTTGGCTCGCTGGTAGACCACAGCAAAAAGAAGAGCATCATGTTGGCCTCCAGCGCCTTCTCGCTGCTCATGTATAGCCTCTGTCTTGGCCTGTATCTCACCGCGGCCCCCGGCGAGTTCGCCAGCCTGGAGAGCGTGCGCCTGTGGGCAATGGCCGTGCTGGCATTGCTGGGCTCCATTGCTGGCAACCTGCGCTCCATCGCCATGCCCACGCTGGTGACGCTGTTGTTCGCCGCCAAAGAGCGCGAGCGCGCCAATGGCTTGGTAGGCACCATCTTTGGCGTATCCATCCTCACCACCTCGGTCATCAGTGGCTTGCTGGTCGGCCGTGCTGGCATGCAGTGGGTCTTCCTGTTCGCCATCCTGCTGACTTTGATAGCCATCGCACAATTGTGGACCATCAAGGTGCCAGAGAATGAGATCGTGCATGTGGAAGGGGCATCCAAGTCAGTCGATCTGCGCGGCACCTACAAGCTGGTGGCGGGCGTGCCTGGCTTGCTCGCCCTAATTCTCTTCACCACCTTCAACAACCTGCTGGGCGGCGTGTTCATGGCGCTGATGGATGCCTACGGCCTGTCCATGATGTCCGTGGAGGCCTGGGGCTTGCTGTGGGGCGTGATCAGCTCAGGCTTCATTCTCGGTGGTCTGTTGATTGCCCGCTTTGGCTTGGGCGGCAAGCCGCTACGTGCTTTGTTCGGCGCTAACCTGGTGATCTGGTTTGTGTCTGCTTTGTTTACTATCCAGCCTTCGATTGCGTTCCTGGCCGTTGGCTCGCTCATCTATATCACAGTAGTGCCGTTCATCGAGGCGGCGGAGCACACCATTATTCAGCGTGTTGTGCCGCAGTCCCGGCAGGGCCGCGTGTTTGGCTTCGCTCAGAGCATAGAGCTGGCCGCCGCGCCGCTGACAGCCTTCCTCATCGGCCCATTGGCTGAGTTCTTCTTCATACCTTTTATGACCGATGGAGCAGGGGTGGAGCTCATCGGCAGTTGGTTCGGCTCCGGCCCGGCCCGCGGCATGGCCTTGGTCTTCACCGTGGCGGGCATCATTGGCTTCATCGTCACCCTAATCGCCATGCGCTCACGCCCATACCAGTTGCTTGCAGCGCGCTATGCCAAGGGTGAAGCCAAGGCGAGCAGAGCGTAACTTGCCCTTTTGATACCCATGTCGAACCCTAAACTTATTCTTGCCCCCGGCCGCCAGCGCTCGTTGGAGCGCCGCCATCCCTGGGTGTTTGCCAGCGCTATCGCCAAGGTTGAGGGTACCCCGCAATCTGGCGATACGGTTGCTGTGCACGCTGCCGGCGGCCAGTTTTTGGCTGCCGCTGCGTATAGCCAGTCCTCGCAGATCCGCGCCCGCGTGTGGTCTTGGCAGCAAGGCGAGCCCGTGGACGCTGAGTTCTTCCGCCGCCGTATTGAGACGGCAATCGCCCTACGCAAAGTTGCCAATATTCAGCAGGATGGCCCAGCCGCTACCGATAGTTTGCGCCTGGTACACGCCGAGTCGGATGGGCTGCCTGGTGTCATCGTAGATCAATACGGCAGTGTGCTGGTGCTGCAGTGCCTCAACTGGGGCGCCGAACGCTGGCGTGAGACTATTGCCGATGTGCTCATGGAGCTGTGTGCGCCGCAGGCCATCCTCGAACGCTCGGATGTAGATGTGCGCGAGCTGGAAGGGCTGCCGCCGCGTATCGGTCTGCTGCGCGGCCAGTTGCCCGCTGCCCCGCAACTCTTGCGCGAGAATGGCTTGCAATTCGAGCTGGATCTGACCGCGGGCCACAAGACGGGCTACTACCTCGACCAACGCGCCAACCGTGCCCTGGTGGGTAGCCTGGCCGCCGGCCGCGAGGTGCTGGATTGCTTCTCCTACACCGGCGGCTTTGCCGCTCACGCCCTCAAGGGCGGAGCGGCCAAGGTAACGCTGGTGGATGATTCGGGCGCGGCCCTGGAGCTGGCTGCACGCAATTTGGCACACAATAGCTTGCCAGCAGAGAAGGCTGAGTTCATCGACGGCGATGTGTTCCAGGTGCTGCGCCGCTTCCGCGACTCAGGCCGCCAGTTTGACATGATCGTGCTTGACCCACCTAAGTTCGCACCCACGCGTGCCACAGCAGAGCGGGCCGCGCGTGGCTACAAAGACATCAACCTGCTGGCGCTGAAGCTGCTGCGTCCGAGTGGCTTACTGTTCACTTTTTCGTGTTCTGGTGGCGTGGATGCAGCGTTGTTCCAAAAGATTGTTGCTGGGGCCGCGCTGGACGCAGGCGTAGATGCGCGTATTCTGCACCGCATGAGCCAAGGGGTAGACCATCCCGTGGCGCTTAATTTCCCGGAAGGCGAGTACTTGAAGGGGCTGGTAGTTGCAGTCTAGTAATGAGTGATCAGTAATCGGTAATCAGGGAAAGCTGCTAGAGGTAACCTCGTAGTGATAGTGAGCGGGTTTACGCTGCTTAGCGCAAACCCGCCCACTATTGCTTATTAATTTTGGCAAATAGAAGACAGCCTAAATTCCAGCCCCTGTTCACTGTTCACTGCTTCCTGCTCACTTTGCTCTACGCCGACGCGCCGCTGTAGTTCTTCAAGCCCCACTTCCAAATCAAACGCGTAACCACCAGCGCCACAACGGTAAACAGCAGCGTGCCTGCCAACAACTGCGGTGTCAGCCGGCCGGTCAGCGCTTCAGCAGGCACGGTGACGGCGAAAGCTACGGGGATTAGGTACGTCAGCCCCATACGCAGCCAATCCGGGTAGATACCCACCGGCCAGCGCCCGGCCTGGAAGATGCTCTGCATCATTTCCATCAGCTCCCACACGCGCACGAACCAGAACGAGAGTATCGAACCTAGCAGCAGCACACAGTACAGCAGGATCATACCCATCAGCAGCGTGGCGGCAAAGGCGAAGGCCGTCCACCAACTGGCTTCCAGCCCCATGCGGGCAATCGCCACACCCAGCACCACCAGACCCAGCGCCACGTCTACGAGCTTCCAGATGGCCACCACGCGCACACTAATCAGCACCTGGGCATCTTCTGGCTTGGTGAGCGTAAAGTCCAGGCGGCCCTCACGCACATCTTCCATAAAGGCCCACATGTTGGGGATCACCAGGCTGCCAATCAGTCCGCCCATGAGCACAAATACACCGTAGATGGCCAGTAGCTCGGCTTGCGTCCAGCCGCCCAGCGTATCGGTGTAACTGTAGACCACGCTGAGCACGATAAGCCCGGTGCCGAGCGACAGGCTGGATTGCAGTACCTGCAAGAAAAAATTGGCGCGGTATTGCACTTCATTCAGCACGCTGATGCGTGCAAACAGACCAAAGAGTTTGAATGGACGCAGCATCTTAGCTCCCAACCGCCGTGAAGCGCTTCACGGCCAGCTTCCATATCAGCCGCACCAGAGTGTAGCCACCAGCGATCCATGCAAGCTGGGTCAGCAGGCCCGGCCAGAATTCGGCCAGGCTCACGCGCCCCAGCAGCACCTCGATGGGAAAGTAAAAGGTCCACTGGAAGGGGAGGAAGTTAGCCACACCCTGTGCCCACGTGGGCATCACCTCCAGCGGCACCAGGCGGCCAGAAAAGAGCAGCTCGGCCGCAAAGTACAGCTCGAACAGCGCATCCACGCGCTCGGTCCAGAAGCACACCAGACCCAGCAGCCACATGAAGAAAAAGCGCACAAAGAAAGCCAGCATCAGCACCACGGGGAATGTCAGGATCTGCCAGGTGGCCGGGTTGATCTCCGGCTTGAACAGCAGCCACAGCAGGATGCCCATCGGCAGCCAGTAGATGGTCTGCGGCACTTTGTAGCCCAGGTAGTAGCCCAGGTCTGGCAGCAGCGGGTGCACGGGGCGCAGCAGCTCGCCCGCCATGCGGCCTTCCTTGATGCGCCAGTGGAAGCCGTGCGGGCCGATGGCCAGGTTGAACTGGCGCACCAGCGTCCAAATGATGTAGTAGCCGGCGAACTCAGATGCGGTATAGCCACCAATAGCGCCGCCTTGCGTAGTAGCCACCGAGCTCCACACCACAAGGTAGATTACTGGCTCGATGAGGATGTGCACCATGAACATCATGTTGGCTGCAGGGTATTGCAGCTGCTCAATGATGGCCTGGCGCGCCGCCACCGCATACATGGCCAGATAGTTACGCCAGCCGAAGCCGCGCGCAGACGATTGCTCGCTCATTTCTTGGCCTCATCTTCGGTGGCGAACACGCTCTCGATCACTTCTTCGATGGGCGGGTCATCCACCGTCAGGTCGGTGATGGGCAGGTCGGCCAGCAGACGCGCCGTCACTTGTGGCGCGTCTGCTTTGGCCACGCGCAGCACCACACGGTTCGGCTCCTGGTTCACCACGGTGCCGTACTGCGCCATGTCCGGCGTGCGGCCGTTCATGTCACTCATCGTCAGCACCAGCGTCTTCAGCGCAGAGAAGCGTTCCACCAGCGCGGTCAGGTCGCCGTCAAACAGCAACTTGCCATGGTGAATGACGATGACGCGCTTGCAAAGCGCCTGCACATCCGCCATGTAGTGACTGGTAAGCAACACCGTCGCTTTGGTGCGCTAGTTGTACTCTTGAATGAAGGCGCGGATGCGGCGCTGCATGGTCACATCCAGGCCAATCGTCGGCTCATCCAGGAATAAGATGTTGGGTTGGTGCAGCAACGCACCCACCATCTCTGCCTTCATGCGTTCACCCAGTGAAAGATTGCGCACCGGCTTTTTGACCAGCTCCTTGAGCTGCATGATCTCGATCATCTCGTCACGCGCGCGCTGGAACTGCTCGTGCGGGATGCCGTAAATGGCGCGATACAAATCATACGAGTCGATCGCTGGAATGTCCCAGTTGAGCTGGCTGCGTTGACCCATTACCAGCGTGATTTGCTGCAAGAACTCGCGCTCACGCTTCTGCGGCAGGTGCCCAGCAACACTCAGCTCGCCCGCGGTGGGGTAGAGCAAGCCAGACAGCATTTTTAGCGTGGTGGTCTTGCCGGCACCGTTTGGCCCCAGAAAGCCCACAATCTCGCCGGGCTCAATGTGGAAGCTGATGCCATCCACCGCGTGCACGTCTTTGGTCTTGCGTGCCACCAGGCTCTTGATGGCTGCTTTCAGACCAGCTTCGCGCTCGGGCACCTTATATGTCTTGTGTAGATCTTTTACAACAATGCTATGAGAGCTCACGTAATCCTCCGCAGCCCAAAATCAGAATGAAAACAAACGTTCTATTATCGTAACACATACCCTGTATCGGTCCTTGCATCTCGTACAAATCCTGGGCAGGCAACAAAAAACCGCAGGAACATCTCCTGCGGTGGACAACAGCGTCATGAAAGACGCCGGGTAGCAAGCTGGGTTAGAGCTTGACCTCAGGAGGCAGAGTTATATAGAGAATGAACATATTGTTCTTCATAGCGACACTGCCTCCTTTCGTTGGGATGGCTAAGGATACGCCCATTCAGTGTGCTTGTCAATAAAAAGAGCCTGTGCAATTTCTGCACAGGCTCTTTGGTTCGTGCGCAAGCAGGTTACGGTACTGGGTTGGCGGGGAAGCTGCCATCCGGAGCGTACCAGTCCTGCGGGTTGATGCCACCCATGTCTTCGCCGCTCTTCACCTCAACCGTGACCAAGCTGTGATCGGTGCAGTTGACGCTCAGGCCGCAGCCCACGGCAAACGAATAGCCACCGGCCAAGCCGTTGGTATAAGCTACCACTTGATATTCGCCAGCAGGCAGGTTGCTGATCTGGTAATAGCTGGTGCCTTCACTGGTGGTGACATAGTAGTACGTGCCGGGTTCGGACACGCTAAAGGCCACGATGGTTTGCGCGGGGATGAAGCTGCTCGGGTAGCTCAGCGTACCGGAAAGGCTGCCCGGGTCATTTGACTCCTGCTCAGGTGCTTGCACACCCGGCGGGTAGGGTACATCGCCGGGTTGGCCATACCAGTCACACACGGCGATGCCGCTGGTCAGCTCACCGGCAGCCACCTCAAAAGTCACCAGCGAATGATCGGTACAGTCAACGCTAAGGCCGCAGGCCACCGCTTCGGAGTAGCTGCCGCCGAAGCTGAAATCAGGCAGCCAGGCATAGGCCGCGTAATTGCCCGGCGAGACTTCGGCTGAAAAAGCCATCTGGTTCTGCGCGATGGGTACTTCTACAACTTCATTGGTGCCATCTTTCTGCAGATATACCGTCATCTCTGGAATAAAGGACGAGGGATAGCAAGTGGAGCCTTCAACCTGGCCAAAGGCGCCGGCGCTGAGGTCTTCCACAACTTCGGGCTGGGTGGCTTCGGAGGTCTGCAGGGCGGCGGCCACCAGCGTGGCTACCGCGGCTTCGTCCGTGTTGCCACTTGGCGCGCAGCCCAGCAGCACAAGTGCGATCAGAATAAGCGGGATAAAGAAACGAGTGCGCATAAGTCTCCTTGGGCTACGAATGCCCTGTGCCAATTATAAAATGAGCCGTGCAATTGCACGGCTCATTGTTAGGGAGTGGAGATGGCGGGAATCGAACCCGCGTCCGACTGATTAGAATTCTGAACGTCTACGAGCGTAGTCGGTTGTTGTGTCGCTGCGGGTCCCACAACCTACAAGGGGGTCCCCGCAGCCAGCCGCTTTGTCTTAGGCGCACGTCACGGCTGCGTGCACAGCACCTCGGCATTGTCTCGCCTACTCCCACCCAGCCGAGGAGAGGGTGGGGCAGACGCAACTCCGAAGAGTTGGACAGTTCTTTAGCTAGCCGGTATTACGCGGCGAGCGGGAGAGCTGCGTAGTTAGTGCGGTTGGCACTTAAGGTTTGCGCTGAGTTAACGAGGTCGGCGCCTCTCGGCTCGCAGTTCAGACTCAGCCTCAATCGTCGAAGCCAGTCATCCCCATACATGCAAAATTATAGCAGGGCGCTATATGCGCTGTATTAGAAGTTGCGTCATTGTGAGGAATGCGCCGCTTGTCATTCCGAACGAGCGGCGTAGCCGCGAGGAGGAATCCGTTACGAGCTATTTTTTAGATGCTCAGATATGGCACAAATAAAATGGCGCAGTACGGATTCCTCGCTGAGGCTCGGAATGACACTCTTCCGTAGGGGCACCGTCATGAAACCAGATTGCTTCGTCCGCTTGCTGCTAGCGGCAATACTCCTCGCAATGACATCCATCTGAATGCAGAAGCATTCTTTGTCATTCCGAATGAGCGGCGTAGCCGCGAGGAGGAAGCCGTTATGGACTATTTTGTAGATGCTCAGATATGTCACAAATAAAATGAGCGTAGTACGCCTTCCTCACTGATACTCATCGTAGGGGCGCAGCATGCTGCGCCCCTACCTAGTTCAATGCAAAATCACGTAGGGGCGGGTCTTAGACCCGCCCCTTGCTGGCACTGTTATAAAACCAGAGTGCTTCGTCCGCTTGCTGCTAGCGGCAATGCTCCCTCGCAATGACTAAGCGATACTACGCGGCAGCCGGCGCTCCGGCGGCACTGATCGCCGCCAGAGCTTCGCGCACCGCGGGCGTATCCGGCCCCAGCAGTTCAACGCGGTTGCCGTCCTGGTCGGGCAGCCAGAAGCCCGGCTGCCCATCGCGCTCCGTGGCGTGCGGTGGTAGCTGGCTGCTTTGCACGCGCTGCAACAGCGCCAGCCAGCCGGCTTCATCCGGTACGCGGTAGGCATACGAGCGCAGCCCGGTCATATCATCCTCGCGCCGCGGTGCATTCTGGCTGTGCCAGGTATTGGCCCCCAGATGGTGGTGGTAACCGCCTGCGCTCATAAAGATGGCGCTGGGCCAGTTCACGATAATGTCCATGCCTAGCAGGTCGTGATAGAACGCCGCGGCCGTGCCGGTATTCGAAACCTGCAAGTGCATATGCCCGATGTCTGTCTCGGCATCGATCACGCCGGCTTGTGCGGCCGCTTGGTCTGCCTCTTCCAGTAGCTTGTGCAGGTCCAACGGAGCGTTGGCCATTTGCAGCTCGCCGGTGCCATCCATGCGCGGCCATTGCTCACGTGGGCGGTCGCGGTAGATCTCGATGCCGTTGCCTTCGGGGTCGGCGAAGTAGATGGCCTCGCTCACCAGGTGGTCTGAGGCGCCTTGCAGCGGCCAGCCAGCAGAGACGACGCGCAGGAAGGTGGTTGCCAGCGTCTTGCGCCCGCTGAAGCGGAAGGCGGTGTGATACAGGCCGCTGCGCTCCTGCGGCTGGATGCGGGCGCCTTTGCGCTCGGTCAGCGTCAGCAGGGCAGGCAGCGTGCCGGTGGGGGACAGGCGAGCCACGCCGTCAGCCTGGTCGATCAGTTGGAAGCCGAGCAGGCCGCCATAAAACGCCGTCATGCGTGCCAGATCGGCTACCTGTAGCTCTACATGGGCAATCTGAGTATCGGGGTGCAGTTGAAAAGTGTCGTTTTCCATATTCTTGACGTATAGACGGGTATCAATTACTCTTTCTTACATAGATAGCTATCTATTTATTCTCATTGCGAAAGGAGTGCTGCACATGTCTGAACTTGAGAACCTGTCTGAAGGCGATTGTTGTTGCGGCGGCGGCGGCTGCTGCTAACTCCCAAACAACAGGGCGGTCTTAGACCGCCCTGTTGTTTTTTTACTTGCGGGTTTGCAGGCGCTCCAGGTGGCCTGCCGTCTCACTCTCGGGCGCAAAGGTGCTGATCAGCTGCCCGCAGCACACCGCCACCTTGTCCTGGTTCAGCGTGTAGTACGTATTCTTGCCCTCATCACGCACCAGCACCAGCTCAGCCTCACGCAGCATGGCCAGGTGATGCGAAACTGTGGGCTGGCTGACATTCACCGTCTGCACGATCTCGTTGACGTTCTTCCACTCACAGCAGCAGATCTTCATGATCTGCTGGCGGGTGGGGTCAGCCAATACTTTGGCAAACAGTACCGGATCGATGCTCTTGGTCTTCATATTGATTACCCTCTATGAGTCTACTTGCCTTGGCAATGAATGTCAAATTCAGCAATTAGTGAACAGTCGACAGTGACCAGTAACAAGAAATGGGTAATAGGTAGGAGCCAATTTGCCACTTACCAGTTGCTACTCTCAATTCTCAATCTCCGATCTCCATTTCTCCAGTCTCCAATTCCCCTGATATATTCGTCCTTATGCGCATCCTTGCCCTGAGTGATCAGGTGCTTGATTTCATCTATACGCCCAGCGTCGCCCAGCACTTCACTGAAGTTGACCTGGTGATTGGCTGCGGAGACCTGCCGTACTACTATCTTGAATTCCTGATAGATACGCTGCACAAGCCGGTCTTCTTCGTACGCGGCAACCATGCTGCCAGCGTGGAGTATTCGCAAACTGCCCAGCGCACCGAGCCGTGGGGCGCAACAGACCTACACCGCAAGCTTGTTCATCACAAAGAGCTCATCATTGCCGGATTTGAAGGTAGCCTGCGCTACCGTACTGGCCCTTTCATGTACACCCAGGGCGAAATGTGGGGCATGGTGCTGGCCATGCTGCCGCGCCTGCTCTACAACCGCCTGCGCTACGGACGTGCCCTGGATGTGCTGGTGACGCATGCCCCAGCATGGGGCTTGGGCGACCGAGAAGACAAAGCGCACCAGGGTTTCAAGGCTTTTCGTTGGCTGCTGCAGGTCTTCAGGCCACGCCTGCACCTCTATGGGCATATTCACTTATATGACCGCAGCGAGCCTGCACTGCAGCAGTTCGGCCCCACGCAACTGGTCAACGCCTATGGCTATCAGGAGCTGAGCCTGAATGAATAACTACTCCTCCGCCATGAACGATTTCAAGCGTGCACGCGGCCGGGCCGCGCTGCGCAAGCTGTTATCGCGCCTGGGCGGGGGGCGTGATGATGACCTGCTGCGTTTTGATGATGTGCGCAAGATGCTGGGCGGCGTGAGCCAACTGCCACGCGGCCTGCATGAGATCCCTTTGGATGCCATTGTCGGCAGCGTGGGCCGCTACGAGGACTTCAATCGCCAGTTTTTGCCGCGCCAGGCCAATCAGGGCGGGCGCTGGGCCCGCGTGCGCATGGCGGTGGAAGGGCAGGGCCTGCCACCGATCGAAGTCTACAAAATTGGGGATATCTACTTTGTGCTCGATGGTCACCATCGCGTCTCGGTAGCACGTGATGTCGGCGCCAAGTCCATCGAAGCCTTTGTTACCGAGATCCCCACCGCGGTGTCCATCACTCCTGCAGATGATCTTGAGGACCTTATCCTCAAAGCAGAGTTGCACAACTTCCTGCAGGATACTCAGCTTGGCCAGACCCGGCCGGATGTAGATTTCCACGTCACTATCCCTGGCCGCATCAATGAGCTGCGTGAGCACATTGCCGTGCACCGCTACTATATGGGGCAGGAGCAGCCGCGCGAAGTGCCGCTCTCCGAGGCTGCCGCCCATTGGGCTGACGAAGTGTATGTGCCCGCTCTGCACGCCATCCGCCAGCTGGCGCTGCTACGTGATTTCCCGCAGCGCACAGAGGCGGATATGTACCTGTGGCTGATGAAGCATCGCTCCACATTGGAGAAGGAGCTGGGCTGGAGCCTGAACGCTGCCGAGGCCGCTGCGCATGCCTGGAACCGCCTCGAAGGCAGCCCGCGCCGCGTCGGCTCGCGCTTGCGCCGCTGGCTTAGCCGCAGGCTACCTTGGCTGCCGCTAGCCGCACCGCCGTTACCTACCGAGTGGCGTTTGCAGCGTGAGGACTTGGCTAGCAGCCAGGTCTTGTTCCCGCGCCTGCTGGTGCCGCTTAGCGGAGAAGATTCAAGCTGGACGGCGCTGGATGTCGCCATCGAGGTGGCGCAGCGCGAGCATAGTGAGCTGCGCGGTGTGCATGTGCTGCCAGAGGGCAAATCAGACTCCGATGTACTGCAGCGCCTGCGCGGCGAGTTTGAACGCCGCGTCTCGGCCGCGGGTTTGCGTGGCACGCTGGTTGTAGAGAAGGGCAATATTCACCGCCGGGTAGAGGCGCGCAGCCACTGGAGTGATCTTGTTGTCCTGCACCTCAAGCATGCGCCTGGCACGCGCGTATTGGAGCGCTTGCTTTCGGGGCTGCGCACTTTCTTGCAGCGCAGCCCGCGCCCCGTGCTGGTGGTGCCAGACAAGACGGCGCTGCGCCATGCGTTGCTGGCCTATGATGGCAGCCGCAAAGCGCGCCAGGCGCTGTACCTGGCTGCTTATCTCGCTGAGCGCTGGCATATTCAGCTCACCGTGGTGACCTCATTCGAAGGCAGCGTGCGGCCCACGCTCTCGCAAACCGGCGCCAAGAATTACCTGCTGGCACGCGGTATCTATGCCGAGTATGTGCAGCGCCGCGGCCGCGCCGCCCAGGTGATTCTGGATGTGGCCACGGAGCGCGGCTGCGATTTTGTTCTGATGGGCGGCTATGCCCAGAGTGGCTGGCTGGAGGCGATGCGCGGCAGCAACCTGGATGTGGTCTTGCGTGAGTTCCGTGGGGCGATCTGGGTGTGCAACTAGCCTGGCGCCTGCCAACGCATGCGCCGCGGTTCTGCATCGGTATATACATTCATGAAAGCGAAGTCCACCGAGAGCGCAAAGAGAATGTAGCGTTCGGCCGGCTGGTAGCTGGCCGCGGCTGCAGCAACAGCGCGTTCATCTGCTGACTGCACGCGGCGGGCTCGGCCGCGTATATAGAACTCACCCTCGCCGCCGCTGGCGTTGGCCACGCCACAGTGCAGGGCATACAGGCTGCCGCGCTCCAGGTCTTTGCCTTTCGGCGAGCTCGGCTCCATGAACAAGTACAACTCATCGGCCAGGATAGGCGTAACTGGGTGCACGCGCGGTGCACCCAGCGCGCTTACCGTGCCAAGATAGGCCACGCCGCTGATAAAGCGCTGTGCGCCGAAGGCGGCCAGCTCCGGTGCGTTGGCAGCAAAGTCAGCCCAACGCACGCTGCTCACCTAGATCCCGCTCGAGAGCGCATCGAGGCGCTCCACATCTTCGGGGCTCAGGCTCCAGCTCAGCGCACCGGCGTTGAGCTCGGCCTGCTTGGCGTTCTTGGCCCCGGGGATGGCCAGCGCGCCCTTGGCCACGCACCAGTTGAGCGCCACTTGTGACACGGGCTTGTCACCGTGGGCGGTGGCAATACGCTGCATCTCCGCCAGCAGGGGCGGCAGCTTGCTCAGGTTGCCGCCATTGATTGCGCGGCGGGCAATATCGCTGGGCGGGTTCTTTGGCCCGTATTTGCCGGTCAGCAAGCCCTGCGCCAGCGGGCTATAGGCGATCACGGTGATGCCGTGATCTTTGCACAATTGGGTCAAGCCATTGTTCTCAGGCTGGCGCGCCAGCAAGCTGTAAGAGAACTGGTTGCTGGCCAGCCGCAAACCGCGGCTCTCCAGCACCTTCGCGGCCAGTTCAATGTGACGCGGCCCAAGGTTGGAGCCACCGATCTGCTTCACCAAGCCAGCTTCCACCGCGTCAGCCATTGCGTGTAGCCACGTGCTTAGGCTGCGCGGCGGGATCGGCCAGTGCACCTGGTACAGGTCGATGGCCGGCACGCCGAGGCGCTGCAGGCTGCCGCGAATAGCGCCCTGCATACTGCTGCGCAGAACGCGCCAAGGGTAGGGGAAGAACTTGGTGGCGATGAAGGTTTCGGCATTGTTGTTGGCGCCAAAGCTGCCCACCAGGCTTTCAGAGCGGCCCATGCCATACGCTTCTGCAGTGTCTATGAAGCTCAATCCGGCGGCAAGGCTAACGTCGTAGGCGGCCTTGAGTTCAGACTCGCCATAGTCTTTGCCATAACTCCAAAATAGAGTATCGCCCCAGGCCCAGGTGCCAATGCCGATGGGGGCCACTTTGGGGCCGTTGTTACCAATTTGGATGAGCTGCATGCTGCTTCCTCGCTGTAAGTAGTGGACTAAGGCTTATTCTAAGCGCGCTAGGCTGCTTTTTGAGTTATCTATTTTGGAAATCATCTCAGTAGAAATAAAGAAGACCGCATATTGCGGGCTTCTTTTTGTTGTGTGTTGACTACGGCAGGGTGATGGTTGCCGAAAGGGGCAGGTGGTCTGAGGCCGTTGTGAGCGGAATGGCAAACTCACTAAAGCTCAGATCGGGCGAGATGAAGATGTAATCGATCTGATGGTCAGCCGCGAACGAGGGGTAGGTGAAGGTGTTGGCTACACCACTCTCGCGGGAGATGTCCACAAAGCCGGCACCCAGCATGACGTCCAGCGCCAGCGAGTCAGGCAGCGAGTTCAGGTCACCCATGATGATAGTGGCAGGCCGCCCCGCGGCGATATCCACCAGCACCGAGGCTTGCTGGGCACGAATATCATCCTGGCCTGCCTTCTCGCTGAAGTGCGTGTCGATCACAGTCAGGATCTGGCCGTTGACCTCGATCTCAGCATAGAGGTACCCGCGCAGCAGCAAGACTTCCTCTGGCGGCAGCGGGCTGTTGGTGTATTCCACAATGGGCAGGCGGGTCAAGATGGCGTTGCCCCATTGCGCGTCCGCCGTCGGCCCCCAGATGTATTGCATATCCAGGCGCTGTGCCAGCCACTCCAGCATGTCCATGCCGCCCCAGATCAACCAACCGCGCGAGATCTCCTGCAGGCCCACTACATCGGCGCCGCTTTCTTCGATGATGCGCGCCAGCGCTTCAGGATCCACGCGGCCGTCTGTGTTCACGGCATCGTGCAGGTTGTAGTTGATCACGCGGATCGTGCTGCTCTCGGTAGCCTGGGCCGCAGGGGCGCGCCATGCCAGGCTAAGGAACAGCGGCACCACCAGCAGCGCCGCGGCCAAAGCTACCGGCGTGTACGGCGCGCTGGTTTCCTTGGCCTTATCGGCCTTGCTGCGCACCGCGATGAGAATGAAGACGGCGGTCAGCACCGCGGCAATAGGCGGCAGCGCACCAGAGCGCAGACCGAAATCAATGTCGTAGGAAGCGTAGTAAATAAAGGTTAGCAGCACAAAGAAAATACTGCCGATGCCGGTGAACAAGGTGCTGCGCAGCAAGCCGGGCTTGCCCGCCGTGGCTGCAGCTGCGGTGAAGATGAAGTAGCCCAGCGTCAGGCTGAAGATCTGGCCCAGCACAAGGAACAAGCCGGGCATCAACGGCTGATTGAAGGCGAGATAGATCTGTGCCAGCACAAACGCACCGTACAGCAGGGCGTTGAGCCAGGTACGGCGCGGGGCCAGCTTGGCGATGTGCCACAGGCCCACGGCATTGCCCAGGATGAGCGCTGCGCCAGCCACGGGGGTACTCCAGCCACTCAGGGAGGAGAGCAGGGCGGTGTTTTGGAACAGCATCAACTGCAGGAACAGCCAGGGCCCAACTGCCAGCAGGGCGGTGGAGCTACCCCAACTGCCATCGGTGGCCGCGGGCGCATCGGCCACAAGCTTGCTCAGTGTCCACAGCAACAGGCCAGCCAACACGGCGACCAGCACGAGCGGGAACACGCCGGGCTGCCAGGGCAGGTCCAGCGTGCGATAGGCGACCTGCAACCCAGTATCCAGCGCCAGACCCAGCAGCCAGCCCAGGCTCAGGTGCACGGGGATGTTGCCGCCGCGGGCGCGTGAGATGCCCACGGCCAGCGGAATCCACATCAGGAACAGGGTGGTGGCCGCCGCAGAGAGATACAGGTCAAGCGTGGCGGTCTGGGCGAACTGCTCCAGCACGCGCACCACGGCCAGGCCACCTGCGGTGAGCCACAGGGTAGTGCGCGTGCCCAGGAAACGATTGAGCGGCCCGGCCAGGAAGGCCAGAGCGAACACGCCCACCGCGATCGGCGCCAGACTAAGCGAGCTCATGCCGGTTGAATCGCGCAGGTAGCCTACAAAGCCAACGAACAGGACGCGTAGCTCCTGCAGGCCGAAGATGACCATGATGGCAGCAAACAGCCAGCGCACCCAGTAGGATTTGAGATCAGAGCAAAGAAGTTTCAGCATTCAGGTTTCCTTTCAACGTAGTACAGCTAAGTTAACCACAAAGCCACAAAGAGCACAAAGAAGCCACTTCCCCTTTAAGAACTTTGTGTCCTTTGTGCCTTTGTGGTGAGGTTGTTACCGCTTAGAGCGGCCAGCCCTACCACCATCACCAGGCTGAGTACAAAATAGCTGTCATTGGTTGGCCTGCCAGTAAGTTGTAGGCTGACAAGCATTACAACGAAGCCAATTACAGCCGTGGGCGATATATTGCGCGTGATGCGCATAGCCACCCAGCCTATGGCTACAGTGATAAGCAATTCCGGCCACAAGGCCACCCAGGCGCTGGCGCCCAAGCTGGTGGCCAGCCCCTTGCCGCCACGGAAGCGCAGCCATACGGGCCAGTTGTGGCCGATGACGGCCGCCGTGCCAGCAAAGAACCACAGCGGGCTGTTGCCCGCCAGGTTGTGCCCCAGCGCCATAGCAGCCAGCCCCTTGCTGAAATCGAGCACGCCGCCCAGCAAGCCCCAGCGCAGGCCGAGCTCACGCGTAAGATTGCGCGTACCCACGTTGCCGCTGCCCACCGCGGCCAAACGCACGCCGCCGACCCGGCTGGCAATGATGTGTGCAAAGGGAATCGAGCCGAGCAGATAGCCGGCCACGAGGGCCGCTAAGAAGGAGCTGGTCATGCTACAGGTCGCCCTGGGCTACGAACCAGGCCAGCGAGTCACGCACCGTTTCATCGAAGGGCCGCGCCTGCAGGCCAAGTTCGTTTTCAGCTTTGGCGGTGTTGTAGGGTTGCCACAGATGGATGCTGCGCATGTGGTTGGCTGGCAGCGGGATGGCCGGGAAGCGGTCACCCAGCCACACGATCGGCTTCACCACCCACAAAGGCAGCGGCAGCCAGGGTGGCTTGCGCCCGGCTTCCTTGGCCGCCAGGGTAATAGCTTCGCGCAGATTGGTATTATGCCCGCCGAGGATATAGCGCTCGTCTGGGCGGCCCTTGAGCGCCGCTTGCATGTGCGCCGTGGCCACATCGCGCGCATCCACTACGTTGACCGGCGCAGGCAACCACAGGAAGGCGTAGCCTTTGGCGATGAGGATGAGCAACATGCCCAGCGTATGATTGAGGTCGCCAGGCCCAAACACGGCGGTGGGGTTCGTTACCACCACTTCAAGATCAGGCGCATTGGCAGCCAGCGCCAGGCGCTCCATCACGATCTTGGTTTCGTAATACACACTTTCAGGGAACTGGCCGAGCTGATACACATCGCGCTCGTCGGCCAGGCGGCCGGCGCCGGGCGGCAGGTTGCCAATGCAGCTCAGCGTAGAGGTGTAGACCAGCCGGCGCACACCTGCGGCCTTGGCTGCCGCCAACACGCCGCGCATCTCGGCCTCGGCGGCTTGCAAATGCTCGGCCATGCTCAGCGTGCGCTCACGCCGTGGGTAGTAGGCCGCGGCGTGGAACACAACCTCCACGCCACTGAAGGCGCGCTGCAAGCTGCCTGAGTCGTTGAGGTCGCCCTCTACCCATTCGATCGGGCTGTCTGGGCTGAGATGGCCGGTGCGGCCAGCCGTGCGGCGCAGGCCGCGCACCTGCCAACCCTGCGCCAAGGCGGTTTGGGCAATGTGGCCGCCGATGAAGCCAGTGGCTCCTGTGACGAGTGCTTTCATGGTTGGGGATTATAAGTTGACATGCTGACCAAACACGAGAGTAGAATTTCGCTTGGCGATGGAGTTCGCCCCGCACAAGCAGCGCCTGTGCAAACTGCCGTTCTGGCTGATGACTCCTAGCATGAAAGGAGCATTTGCCATGAATAGTATCGTTTTGGTCGGCCTAGGCGGAGCGCTTGGTGCCATCTTGCGTTATACGCTTGGCGTGCAGGTGCAAGAGTGGATGAAGCCAGCCAGCTTCCCCTACGGCACGCTGTTTGTCAATCTCACTGGTTGTTTTCTAATTGGCCTTGCCTATTTTCTGCTCAGCGGGCGCGGCTTGCTTGGCCCGTACAGCCTGTTCTTCATCACCGGCATCTTAGGTGGCTACACTACCTTCTCGGCGTTCGGGCTTGAGTTGTTCACGCTGCTGGCAAGCGGCAGTTGGGCTGCGGCTGGGTGGTATGTGCTTCTCAGCAACGCAGCGGGACTGCTGGCCGTGTGGCTGGGGCGCGCAGTGGCGCTACGGCTGGGCTAGGCTTCAAATACAAGCGGCCTGTGCATGTGCACAGGCCGCTTTTTTGTTGAATGTTGCAGGCTAGGCCGTGATGGCTTCGCCAGCGATGAATTTCTCGGTGTTGGTGCGAGCCAGGTCATCGGTGAACTGCTGCGGCGGGGTCTTCATGAAATAGGAGGACGGAGCGATCAACGGGCCGCCCACGCCGCGGTCCATGGCCAGTTTGGCGCAGCGCACTGCGTCGATCACCACGCCAGCGGAGTTGGGCGAGTCCCACACTTCCAGCTTCACTTCCATCTGCAGCGGCACATCACCGAAGGCGCGGCCTTCCATGCGGATGTGGCACCACTTGCGGTCGGTGAGCCAGGGCACATAGTCGCTGGGGCCAACGTGCACATCGCCACCGTCAAGCTCATAGGGCAGCATGCTGGTGACGGCGCCAGTCTTGGAGATCTTCTTGGACTCGAGGCGCTCGCGCTCCAGCATGTTGTAGAAGTCCATGTTGCCGCCAAAGTTCAGCTGGTAGGTGCGGTCCAGGTGCACGCCGCGTTCCACAAACAGGCGGGTCAGGGCGCGGTGGGTGATGGTAGCGCCCACCTGGCTCTTGATGTCATCGCCAATAATGGGCAGGTTGCGCTCGGTGAAGCGGTCAGCCCAGTAACCCTGGCTGGCAATGAACACGGGGATGCAGTTCACGAAGCCAACGCCGGCTTCCAGGATCTGCTCTACGTACCACTTGGTGGCCATTTCAGACCCCACGGGCAGGTAGCTCACCACCACATCCGTGCCGGTGTCCTTCAATACCTTAACGATGTCGGCAGTGGCGCCGGGGGCCTTCTCCACTACTTCACGCAGGTACTTACCCAGGCCATCATGGGTCATGCCGCGCTGCACTTCTATACCCAGGTGGGGCACATCGGCAAACTTGATGGTGTTGTTGGGGTAAGCCCAGATGGCTTCGCTAAGGTCTTTGCCGACCTTGGTGGCTACTACGTCAAACGCGGCAGAAAATTCAATATCGCTAACGTGATACCCACCCAGGTTTACATGCATCAAGCCGGGCACTTCGTCCGTGTCGGCTGCATTTTGGTAGTACTGCACGCCTTGCACAAGAGAATTGGCGCAGTTACCCACACCAATAATTGCAACGCGTACCTTGGAAGAGTTTTTTGCCATGCTTTCTCCTTTGCAACGTCTTGCGGCATTATATACCTTGCAGATGGCAATTGCGGCTTAAGATGTATATAGAGTTATGATTCAGCCCATGAAACCACACTCGCTGCCCGAGATTCTGGTCGAGCTGGAGCGCACCAACCAGCTCATCTCTGAGTACTTCGCCTCCATCGAAGAACACACTTTCTTCGTGCACCCGCCCAAGGTATGGTCGCCTGCTGAAAATCTGGCGCACCTCAGCAAGTCAGTGCGCGCGGCCACGCTGGGCCTGAAAGTGCCGCAGGCATTTTCCGGGTTGGTGTGGGGCGCAGCCGAGAGCCGCAGCTACGATGAATTGGTGAGTGCCTACAAGCAAGCGCTGGCGGCTGGCGGCGAATCGCCCGCGCAATATTTGCCCGAGCTCCCTGAGCCGGTGCAAGACAAGGCAGCCACGCGGCAGGCCATTCTGCAGCGCTGGCAGCAGTCAGCCGCCAAGTTGGCGGCCGCTGCGGCCAGATGGGAAGATGCCGACCTTGACAAGGCGCGCGTGCCGCACCCGCTGCTGGGCAAGTTCACCATCCGTGAGTTGCTCTTCTTTACGCTGTATCACAACATGCATCATATGAATGATGCCCGCAGGCTGCTGGGGCAGCCTGAAGTGGAGCTGTGATGACGAACTCAGACCACGAATCCATGCTCTCGCAATTTCTGGCCCAGTTTCCGGATTCCTTGCAGGCCATTGCCCTTGAGCTGCGCGCCCAGATCCTAGATCTGGCCCCCGATGTAATTGAGCAGCTGGATTTTTCGGCTCATCTCATCGGCTACGGCTACGCTGAGACCTACAAGCACCTCATGTGCGTGATCATCTTGCAGAATACCTATGTCAACCTGGGTTTCCCGCGTGGCGTAGATCTGGAGGACCCCGAAGCCTTGCTGGAAGGCACGGGCAAGCGCGCTCGCCACGTCAAGATCTACAGCGTGGAAGATGCCACGTTGCCGGGTGTACTCTCATTGATACGTGAAGCAATCGACATTACGCCGCGCCCCGATGCGGAATAAAAAAAAAGCGGCTGAGTGTTCAGCCGCTTTTATTTTTATGGCACGATGATGACTATGGAGAGGTGGCCGAAGCCCTCACCAGCCGGGTTGGCCAGCGTCCACCAGCCGGTGTATTCGCCTGGCGCCGTGGGCGCCCGCAGGCTGAGGGCAATGTTGCCGACGTTGCCGGCCAGGATGGTCTGCGAGAGCTGCGAATCGCGCGCGCCATCCATACGGTCACCGTGGCTGAACAGCATGCGGTAAGCGGGCGACCAGTTGCAGGTGCCTACATTCTCAACAGACCAGATCTTGGTGAAAGTGGCGCCGCCGGTGATGATTTCGCCATCCGGGATGGTGACATCTTCACGGAAGCTCATCAGATTGCAGCTATCCGCAGTGGCCGCCGTAAAGGTCACGCTCACCTGCACAGTGGCTTCTTGGCTGGGTTGCAAGGTAGCGGTGGGCTCAGGCGTGGGGCTGGGGGTGGCGGTTGGGTTGGCCGCGGCTGCCTGGGTGAGCTGGCCGGCAAAGGTGGCAATGGCGCGCACTTCAGCGGCGGCCAGCGTTGCTTCACCTTCGCTGGGGCTTGGGCCGCAGGCGCTAAGCACAGCGGCCAATAAGAGGGCAATGAGGCTTTGCTTCATGAGTAAAAAAAATTGTAACAGTCTTGAAAAACCGCCTGGCACGCCAGGCGGTTTTTATAAAGTAGGCAGGTTAGGGAACTTTAATCTCAACGTAGAGATAACCGAAGGCTGCGCCGCTGGCATCCACTAGTGCCCAGTGGCCAATATATTCACCCGCGCTGCTGGGCGCCACTAGTGACACCGAAACGTCGCCGTTGCTGCCAACGGCAATGGCGGCGGGCAGCGGGTTGCTGCTGGGTCCACCCATCTGCTCGCCATGGCTGAAGATCAGTTGGAAGGCGGTAGTCCACTCACAGGTGCCGGAGTTCTGTAGGGACCAGGTCTTGGTGAAGGCGGTGCCGGCAGCAATCTCTTCGCCATCAGGCACAGTGACATCAGACACAAAGGTCATGCCGCCACAGCTGGTTGTTGTTCCGGTCCCCGTGCCTGTTCCGGCCCCGGTGCCAGTACCCATGCCTGTGCCACCGGTGGTGGTCGGGGTGAGTGCCAACGTAGGCATCAGGGTCGCTGTAGGTTGAAGGGTGGGGGTGGCAGAGGGATTGGCGAGCGCATATTCAGTGAGTTGAACATAAGCAGTTGAAACGGCATTGGTCTCAGCTGCTACTACGGTAAGCTGTATATCGGCTTCAGAAATGCCGCAGGCGCTCAGAGCCAATGCCAGCAACAGCAGGGGGAGAAGGATGTGTCGTTTCATAGGCAGATTCTATCCCTCTGAACACAAGCCTCTTGTGTACTCATCTTACGCTTAGGTTTTGGTTTCCCCCGGCGGCAGCGTCGCTTTAGCGGCCTCAACGGCTTTGTTGTTCACCAATGGGGCGGTTGCCAGCGTAGCCACCAGAATGAGAATACCGCCCAGCCAATAGGGTGTGCCCAAGCCATACTGGCGTGCTAGCAGGCCGCCCGCCAGGCTGCCCAGCGGTGCCGCACCAATCACCAGGAAGCGATACACACTCGTCACGCGCCCCAGCAGATCATCAGGGATGAGCGTTTGGCGCAGCGCCAGAATGAGCGTAACGCTCAGTGTGACGGAGAAGGAGTTCAATGCCAGCATCAACGCCGCGACCGGTGTCTGATACGTAACGCCAAGCACAAGGAACGCCAGGCCGGTCAGCACGATGGAGAGCACAATGATGCGCCCCGTGCCGTAGCGCTTGCCGGCGCTGTCGGCCGCCAGGGCGCCCAGCAGTCCGCCCAGCGCACCCGCCGAGATGAGCAGGCCATAGCCAACTTCGCTCAGGCCGAGACGGTCCTGCGCATACAGCACCAGCAGCGAATAGCCTGCGGTGAAGACCAGGTTTTGCAGCGTGACCAGGAAGGCCAAGGCGCGCAGCATGCGGCTGCCCCAGAACCAGCGGAAGCCTTCCCAAATTTCGGCCAGCATTCGCGTAGCAGCGCCCGGGCTGCGGCGGGCGCGATACTCGCCTTCCAACGTGCCCATCAACGCAGATCCTGTGCCGTACGCCAACCCGCTGATGAGAAAGGCCAGCGGCGGGAACAGCGTGAAGATAAAGCTGCCTGCTGGCGGGCCAACCAGTTCGTTTGCCACGGTAGTAGTGGCAAACAGTCGCCCATTGGCGCGCTCCAGGTGCTCTTTGCTCACTACGCGCGGCAGGATGGCAAATGAAGCATTGTCTACAAAGGGCTCCACCGTTCCAAGCAAGAAGAAGAACACAAACATGCCGTAGATGGTGAGCACGTTGTAATAGGCGCTGAAGCCCAGCGCCAGGATGAGCAGGCCGCGAATGGCATTGCCGATCGACATGATGCGCTTGCGATCCAGGCGGTCTACAATAGCGCCGCTGGGTAGCGAGAACAGCAGCCACGGCAGGCGCTGAGCGATGACCAGGCCAGAGATGAGCAGCGGGTCACGCGTGAGCGAGGCGGCCAGCAGCGGCCCGGCCGACAGCCACACACCATCCGCCAGGTTGGAGGCAAACGAGGCTTGCCACAGTCGCAGAAACTTGGGGCCAAGCGCATTGAGTTGTTGCAAAGGATTCTTCATTGACTTTCAGCGTGCATAAAATGCGGCCTGTGCAGAACAGAGCACAGGCCGTTGGAGTTTGTTGGGTGGGTCAGCAGAGTATAGCCTATTCATAGCTCTGCAAGCAAAGAGGGCGGTCTGCATAAGCAGACCGCCCTCTGACGGAGGAGAACCGGGGGCACTCTAGAGTGTGTAGAGCTCCCCGTACTTATTTTTGAGGTACTGGATATAGGGCTGGATGTGCAGCGGCCCGCCAGTAACACGCTCGATCAGCTCATCCGGCTCGTACTTGGAGCCGTACTGGTAAATGTTGTCACGCAGCCAGGTATGCAACGTGCCAAACTGGCCGCTGGCAATCTCCTGCGGAATACTGGGGTGTGCTTTCAGTGCCGTGTCGTAAAACAGCGCGCTCATGATGTTGCCCAGGGTGTAGCCCTGGAAAGAGCCACCGATGAAGCCAGCGTACCAGTGCACATCCTGCAAGACACCGTCTACATCGCTGGGCGCCTGGATGCCCAGGTCGCTCTTGTAGCGCGCGTGCCAGGCTTCGGGCAGGTCTTTGATCTCCAGTGTGCCTTCCAGCAGCTCCAACTCCAGGTCAAAGCGCAGCATCACGTGCAGGTTGTAGGTCACCTCATCGGCGTCCGTGCGGATGAGTGAGCGCTCCACTTTATTGATCGCACGGTAGAAGGTGTCGAGATCGACACCTTTGAGCTGGCTGGGGAAGCTGCTTTGCAGCTTGGGATAATAGTGCTGCCAGAAGCCACGGCTGCGCCCGACGATGTTCTCCCAGGTGCGTGATTGACTCTCGTGCACACCGGAGGAGGTGCCACCTGCCAGCGGGGTGGCTTCGTAGGCGGGGTTGATGCCCTGCTCATACATGGCGTGCCCGGCTTCGTGCAGGGTGCTGAACAAGGCGTCACCCAGATCATTCTCCTTGATGCGCGTGGTGATGCGCACGTCACTGATGGAGAAGGTGGTGCAGAACGGGTGATGGGTCATATCCTGGCGGCCACGGTTGAAATCGAAGCCAAAATCCCTGATGACGGCCAGACCGAAATCGAGTTGTTCTTTGTCCGGGTAGCTCTGGCGCAGAGCGCTGTTGTCGGCCTCAGCCTGTGAGGTAATGGCTTGGACGATGGGCACCAGTTGCTCGCGCAGCTCGCTGAATACGCTGCGGATGCTGGAGGCCTTCATGCCGCTATCCGGCCCGTCGATCAGCGGGTCGGCAATGTGCTCGTAGCCGGGGAAGAAGTTGGCATACTCGCGGCTGAGATCCAGCGTGGTCTTAAGGTAATCCTGAACGGCTTTGAAGTCATTGGCGGGGCGAGCTTCGGTCCAGGCTTGATAGCTTTTGGCGATGTGCAGATTGGCGCGGGAGACCCAGTCCGCAGACACTTTGACCTGTTTGTCATAGTCCTTGCGTGTTACGCGTACCAGCGCGGCATCATCTGAATCCGCCGCTTGTTGCGCGGCCCACGGCTCCAGCGCCTCCAGCAGGCGACCCACCTCAGGATCAGTGAACTTGGTCTGGGCCAGGCTGCTCAGCGTGGCCATCTGGCGGCCGCGTGCGTCGGCGCCGCCGGCAGGCATATAGGTAGCCTGGTCCCAGCTCAGTACGGCAGCGGCAGCGTTCAGGTCAGAGACTTCAGCGAGGCGGTTCTTCAGTTCGTTGAGTTTTGCTTCCATGAGTCCTCTTGTTGGGTTAGGAGAATGAGAAAGCGAGGCGGAGGGAGGCCCCCAGCAACGCCGAGGGGCCGCGCCCGGCCGCCACGCGTTGCGGAGACGCCTTGCTGGCGCTCGATTCCAAATAAGGGGAAAGGTTGGTGGTGATGAGCGGCAGGATTTCGCGCGTGAACTCGCTCACGGGCTGGCGCTTGTCTTGCTGGCTCCATTGCATCGCTGCACCGTAGATGGCCCAGGCTGTCACCATGGCGGTTTGCTGTACGCTGGGCGCGCCTTTCTTGTTGCCCTTAGCTTTGCACTCCGGGTGCTGTTGCAAACCGTGCAGCAAGACCTCGTAGATGTGCTGCTTCAGCAGCTTTTCCATCAGGCCTTGCATCTGCCCGCGCGGTGGGGGGCAATGGCGCTCAGCATTCTCCAGGAAGCTGCACACGATCTCGAGCAGAGAGCGCACCGCCTCTTCGCTGAGCTGCGGGTTCTTGCCCAAGGTGGCTTCAAGCTGTGACTGCACGCGGTTGCTCAGGTCGTATTCCAGCAGCGCATACTTATCCTGAAAGTGGGCGTAGAAGGTGACGCGATTAAGCGTGGCGCGGTTGGCGATCTCGCTGACGGTGATGGAGTTGAAGCTCTTCTCGCCCATCAGCTCGTTGAGCGAGTCAACCAGCAGCCGCCGTGTGCGCACGACGCGCGGGTCTTCAGCATTTACGGATTTTTCTTCAGTAATTAACATTTTCGGTCTTTTGTCGTTTAGTTGACATTTTCCTTGGATTGTTGGTTGACGATTTCAGGCTTCTTATTATCATCTGTAGGATACTTTACATCTGTAGTTAATTCAAGGAGATTCATGGAAGTTTTAGTTTCATTGTTGTCCCCTGACTGGGGTCTGTTGTTGCTGCGCGTAGGCGTAGCCATCGTGTTCCTGGCTCATGGTCTGCCCAAGATCAAGGATGTCAGCCAGGTGGCCGGCTTCTTCAAGCAGGCCAACATCCCGCTGGCGGGCGTTATGGCCTGGGTCGTGGCTCTGCTCGAGACCGTTGGCCCGGCGCTGCTGGTGCTCGGCTTGGGTACGCGTGTCATCGGCCTGGCAATGGCCTTCACCATGGCGATGGCCATCAAGACCGTCAAGGTGGACATGCTCAAGACCAAGTTCTCCGGCGGCTGGGAGTTTGAGTTCATTCTTGGCGTGGCGGCTTTGGCGCTGGCCTTCACTGGCGCCGGTGCGCTTTCCATTGACGCTGGCTTGGGCTGGTAGTCTGTGAATAGCATTCTCTGGGTAGTTCAAGGCTTGTTGGCGCTGGCCTTCCTGGGAGCGGGCTATATGCACGCTTTCGGGGCGGAAAAGGCACTGGCTCAGCCTCAGATGGCCTGGATCAAAGCTGTACCTAGGCAGTTGCTCACTTTCATCGGCCTGGCTGAGATCGCCGGGGCGCTGGGCGTAGTGCTGCCTATGCTCACCGACATCTTGCCCTGGCTCACACCTGTGGCTGCTGGTTTGCTGGCAGTAATGATGCTGCTGGCGGCGCTGTTTCACTTGCCGCGCAAGGAGTATCAGAATATCGGTTTCAATCTCTTCCTGCTGGCCTTGGCTGCATTTGTCGCCTGGGGCCGCTGGTCGCTGCTCGGCTAGGTAGCAGACGCACACAAACGAAAACGCCCTGCCATCCGGCAGGGCGTTTTTGTGTTTGCTGGGGTCTTGCTTATACGCGCTTGCTGGGCTTGGCCACCGAGATCCAGCCGATGATGTTGCGCACCACCAGCGCCACGATCATCACGCCGAAGAACGTAGAGACGCTCACTAGCAGGGCGGTCAGCGGCTCGCCAATGGTGGGCAGCTCAGACAAGGTTTGGCTAAAGAAGACCAAGCCAATTGCCACCAGAAAGAAATGGTGCTCAATATCCTCACCAATGAATTCATATCCGGCATACAGCCCGAGCAGGATCATCAGCCACAAAAAAGCTGAATGCAACGGAGTCACCAGCGCAATAATCACCGCCAGTACCAAGCCACCGATAAAAGACCAACGTGCCAGTTCGTTTCGATCCATTGCTGTTGTTCCCTTCACTAGAGGAGTAGTGGGTGTGAAACACTAGCGTAGCATGAATGCGCCTCCAGTGCTTCTTACAGGCTAGAACGCCTGTGTCTGCTGAGCTGTTATCCTAACAAAAAAGTTAGGCACAAAAACACCCAGCCATAATGGCTGGGTGTTTTTGTGTGCTTGCAAATGAGGCCTGAAACAAATTTAGGAGCGGAACCAGTCAACCACGGTGCGCACAGCCACAGAAATGGCGGCGATCACCACAAACATGGCCAGGGCGCCCAAGACGCTGGTGATGTAGCTGCCAACGACGGGTACGAAGCCCAGGGTGCTGCTAAAAGTTTGCAGAGCCAGCGCCAGGATGAAGAAACCGTTCTGGGACTCTTTGCTGATGTGCAGCCAGCCGCCCACCAGGGCCAGCACGGTCAGCAGGTACACCACCACGCTCTGGATGCTGGCAGCATAGAAGCTGGGCAGGGCGAACAGGATGCCTGCAATCACAGCCAGGGCCGCTCCACCCAGGAACATATAGCGGCCAATTGTGGCCAGATCCGGCCCGTTGCTTGCGGCCGCCGCGGTGCGCTTGCTGGCGGTCTTAGTGGTCTTGCGTTTGGTTGTTGCCATAAATCCTCCTCAGGATTTGAGATACCTAACTCTAACAGGGTGCGGCGATTGCCGCCATTCCATTAGCGTGCCTTCTGTTTGGCGTTCTCGAACAAATAGCTGAGCTGTTTGGCGCGCTGCACGCCGATGGCGGGGCCTTCGGCGGGCTTGATCACCAGTTGTTTGAGCTTTTTAGCGGTTACTGTGGGCAATGCGGCGTTGCCCACCTGCACATCGGCCGCAGGGTCAAGGAACACCAGCGCCGCAGACACCATCACGGACTGCTCCTTGAGGTGCTTGGAGAGCCAGCGGTCGAGCACTTCAGCCTCAATGGTGGCTTCACTCAACGGGTTGCCGATGCCTTCCTGGGCCAGGCGTTTGAGCAGCGGCACCCCGCTGGCCTTCCAGCGGCGGCGCTTGGCGTTATACGTGATCGTGCCGCTGGTGTGGCGCGGCAGCAAGATCCATAAGCCGCTTGGCCCCACGAGGAGATGCGACACCGGGCTGGTGAAGTTGTACAGTGTGTAATTGTCATCCAGCGACTTGAGCGCCTGATGCAACTGGCGGTCCGGGCGCTTGTTCCAGCGATTGAAATACGTGCCCACCTGGGTGAAGATCATGCCGCCGGTGAGGAAGAGCAGATACAACCCGAAATTGGCCTCTGAATTGAAGAGCAGATAGACCGAAATGACCAGCATAAACATGCCAGCCAGATTGGCCACCAGGGCCACGCGGGAGTTGCGTTTATACAGGGCTTCGTTGGTGATTAGGCGCATCTTAGTCGTTCCCGCTGGGTAGGTTGCCCAGCCCCGTCTCAATGGTTTCGCTCAGCGAAGACAGCAAGTTGACTTCAACTGAGTGGCGTGCCAGGCGCAGCGCGCTCAGCAGCGCGCGTGCATCCGAGCGGCCGTGCGCCACAAACACCAGGCCATTGATGCCCAGCATAGGCGCGGCGCCCACCTCGGCCGGGTCCAGCTCTTTGCGCAGGCCGCGGAAGGCGGGACGCGCCAACAGGCCGCCGATCTTGGTAATGAGCGAGGAGGTGATCTCCTCACGCAGGCGGTCGGTGATGAGCTTGGCCACCGCCTCGGCAGACTTCATCACCACGTTGCCGGTGAAGCCATCCGTCACCACTACATCGGCCTCGCCGCCGAACAGCTCCTTACCCTCCACATTGCCGATAAAGTTCAGGCCGCTGCTTTCCAGCAGGGGGTGAGTGGCCTTGACCAGTTCATTGCCCTTGCCAGCCTCTTCGCCGTTGGAGAGCAGGCCAATGCGTGGGTTCTTCACACCCAGCACCTTCTCTACATATACAGAGCCCAGCAGCGCAAACTGCACCAGATACTCCGGCTTGCACTCGGCGTTGGCGCCAATATCCAGCACAGCGCAACGCCCACCCTTGACGGGAAAGAAGACGGTGAGCGCCGGGCGCTTGACGCCGCGCAGGCGCCCCAGGCGTGCCAGGGCAATGGCCATCTGGCCGCCGGTGTTGCCGGCGGAGACGAACGCATCCGCCTTGCCGTCTTTGATCAGGTCCATGCCCACGCCCATGCTGTTCTGCATCTTGCGCAGCGAGCCGTGGGAGATGTGGTCAGTCATTTCGAACACGTCTGGTGCGTGCACCAGCTCAATGCCCTGCGTGCGGCTGCCCAGCAGTTGACGCAGACGGGGTTCATCGCCCACCAGGTACAGGGTCTCCCCGTATTGGCGGGCGTACTCCACCGCGGCTTCTACTTCAGGGGCAGGGTGATTATCGCTGCCCATGGCATCTAAAACAATGCGCATATATCTCCTCAGTTGGCGGAATGGGTAGTGAGCGCTTGGCTCAATGAGTACATCTGCTTGACGAGCAGGATGAGCGCATTATAATACTGCGTCTTGCGCTGGTGCTGGAACTGGTAGACAGGCATGGTTGAGGGCCATGTGCCGCAAGGCGTGTGGGTTCGATTCCCACCCAGCGCACCACGTCTTGCCTCACGGCGAGAGCTTTAGGAGTTTCTGCTTTTGGCAAAGCCAAGCAGAAACTCCTTTTAGTATCTGCCAATCGCCATCACACCTCAGCCGATATACTTACCTGAAACCGGAGGTTCGTATGTGCCGCAATATCCGAGTGCTCTACAACTTTGAACCACCCACCACGCAGGATGAAGTGCACGCCGCCGCCCTGCAGTTTGTGCGCAAGGTGTCTGGCTTCACCAAGCCATCCAAAGCAAACGAAGCCGCGTTTGCGCTGGCGATCGAGGAAGTTGCCGCCGCTACCCACAAGTTGCTGGGCAGCCTAGAGACCAGCGCGCCGCCGCGTGACCGCGATGTGATCGCCCAGCGTGCGCGTGAGCGTGCTGCCAAGCGCTACGGCTTGGAGGGGCGATGAAATATAAGACCACCATCTGGCAAACAGGTAACAACACCGGTATCCCTGTACCGCCTGAGGTGCTGGAAGCATTGGGCGCAGGCAAGCGGCCAGCGGTGAAAGTGACGGTGGCCGGCTACAGCTACACCAGCACGGTTGCGGCGATGGGCGGGCAGAGCCTGATCCCGTTCAGTGCCGCTCACCGTGAGGCTAGCGGCTTGAAGGGTGGCGACAAGGTAGACGTCACCCTGGTGGTGGATAGCGCCCCACGCACGGTGGAAGTGCCCAAGGACCTGGCCGCCGCGCTCAAGAAGGCCGGGGTGCAAGCAGCGTATGAGGCCAGCGCGCCCTCGGCCAAGAAGGAGTTTGTGCGCCAGGTGGAGAGCGCTAAAGCTGAGGACACGCGCCTGCGCCGCATTGCCAAGATCGTCGAGACCCTGAAGGCCAAGTAAGCGATGCTCTCACGACTTTTGATGACTGCCAGCGCGGTGTTGATGGGGCTGGCCGGTATTGCCCTGACCTTTGCCCCGGAGCTGCTTGCCGGGCTGTTTGATGTCAGCGCTGAACCTGCTGTACTGCTGATAGGGCAGGTACTTGGCGCGCTGTATTTCGCGCTGGCCATGTTGAACTGGATGCTCAAAGACAGCGTGATCGGTGGCATCTACAACCGCCCGGCGCTGGTGACCAACCTCAGCCATTTTGTGATCGCTGGACTTGCAATTTTGCGCTATGTCTCAGCCGTTAACGCTTCAACTGTCCTATGGGCAGTAGTGGCCATCTACGCGTTGTTCGGCATTGGTTTTGGCGTGCTGCTGTTTCGCCATCCGTCACAGAAAACTGCGGCACAATAGGCTTTATATGAACACCGCTGTATATTGTTCGGGTCTACGCCTACGTGCGTAACCTCCTGCTAGGGGAAACTCCTTTTCATATGTCAAAACTGGTTAGTGTTGCAGAAATGCGCGCCATCGAACAGGCCGCCGACGAACTCGGCCTGAGCTACGCGCAAATGCTAGAGAATGCCGGCCGTGGCCTGGCCGAAGCTGTCCTTGCGCATAGCCACAAGGGCGAGAAATCGGTTGTAGCCCTGGTGGGCGCGGGCAACAACGGCAGTGATGCGTTGGTGGCCCTGGCCGCCTTGGGTGCGGCGGGCTGGAAAACCGGCGCGCTGTTGCTGGGCAAGCGTTTCAGCCATGATGAGTACGTCAAACGTGCCCGCAAGGCTGGCGCAGCTATCCGCAGCCTGGATTATGACAACCATCAGACTTTAGAAGAGCACGCCGAATGGCTGCGCGGCTTCGGCTGCGTGCTGGATGGCATTCTCGGCACCGGCGTGCGCACGCCGGTGCGTGAGCCGCTGGCGCGTGTGATGGCCGCCATCAAAGCGAACGTTGAGATCACACAACCCAAGCCCTTCATCGTGGCTGTGGATTGTCCCTCCGGCATGGATTGCGATACTGGCGAGGTGGCGCCGCAAGCGCTCTCAGCCGATCTCACCGTGTGTATGGGCGCCGTCAAATACGGCATGCTCACCTTGCCCGCTTTTGGCTACCTGGGCGAGTTGGTGATCGCTGACATTGGCGTCACTAACCGTGTGCGCCAGTGGGCCGAGGTCAAGCGCCACACGCTGGACGAGGCCTCCGTGCGCGCCATGCTGCCGCCGCGCCCGCTGGGCGCGCACAAGGGCACCTTTGGCCGCCTGCTGGTGGTGGCTGGCTCGCTGCAGTACCCTGGCGCCGCGCTGCTGGCCGGGCGCGCTGGCTACCGTGCCGGTGCGGGCCTGGTGCAGATGGCGGTGCCCAAGACGGTGCAGCCCTTGCTGGCTGGCCATCTGCCTGAAGCGACCTGGCTGCCCTTGGCTGCTCAGGAGGGCTGGATTGCGGAGAACGCGCTCAAGCCGATAAAGGAGTTATTGCCACAATTGAGTGCGGTTCTGCTTGGCCCCGGGCTGGGCCTCTCGCCAGCTACCGGAGAGTTTGTTGGCAGGCTGCTGAAAGAAAAACTCCCGCCGATCGTGGTGGATGCTGACGGCTTGAAGTTGATGGCGGCTTACGAAGATTGGTTCCGGCGTTTTACGCTGGATGCGGTGCTCACTCCGCATCCGGGTGAGATGGCGGCGCTCACCGGGCTAAGCACAGAGGAGATCCAGCGTGCGCGCATCGAGATCGCCGAGGAGTATGCGCGCACCTGGCATCAGGTGGTCGTGCTCAAAGGCGCCTTCACCGTGGTGGCTGCTCCAGACGGGCGCACAGCCTTGCTTCCGCTGGCCTCGCCCGCCTTGGCGCGTGCGGGCAGCGGCGATGTGCTGGCTGGCCTGATCGCTGGCCTACGCGCACAGGGTACGCCCGCCTTCGAGGCGGCCTGTTGCGGCGTGTGGCTGCACGGCCAGGCAGGTTTACGCGCCGCCGCTGCCCACGGCCGCGCGGCTGTGCTTGCGGGCGATCTGCTGGATAGCCTGCCGAATATGGACGTGTGAGTTAGCATCAAACTTCGGGTAAGCACCAATTCAAGCCAATACGTGCAATGGCCTAAAGGATTCCTCCTCAGCCTGCGGCCTCGTCGGAAGGACAAAATCGAGTATAAGAATCAAAAGACCCGGCAACGCCGGGTCTTTTCTTTGTGCAGCAAAGACTACTTAGGGGACTTCTTGGCGGCCTCGATCGCGGCTTCGCCACGCGCCTTCAAGTCTTCGGCGCTCTTGCGCAGACCCGCCGTTTGGTCCTTGGCGTACTTGGA
The DNA here is from genome assembly GCA_964623375.1 of uncultured Anaerolineaceae bacterium. Taxonomy (GTDB): domain Bacteria; phylum Chloroflexota; class Anaerolineae; order Anaerolineales; family UBA11579; genus JAMCZK01. Next base: position 11,562 of record CAZUTS010000010.1, on the reverse strand, counting down.
GACTTCCTCGGCACGTTCCTTGGCCATCTTGGTCAGCTCATCGGCACGCGCACGTGCATCAGCCGCGGCGGCCTCCAGGCTCTCGCTGGCGGTGTCGCGCAGCTCAATGCTGCGGTCACGGATGATGCGGCGGGTTTCCTCGCCGGAGTGCGGGGCGGTGAGCAGGGCAACAGCCGCGCCGACCAAACCGCCTACCAGCAAGCCGGACAAGAAGCCGCTAAATTCACTACTACTTCGGTCAGACATGATGTTTCTCCTTTGTCAAGTTCACTTACGGCGGCCGGGGGTAAGCATATCCAATGCCCGGCGGGCTGCCGCCAAGCCCGCATTCACCTTAACGACAGGCTCCACCAAGTTCTCGCTCAAGAAGCGAGCCGTTCCGCGCAGCGTATTGGCTGCCTCGCTGGCGGAGTCAATGATGGGGCGTACTTCGTTCTGCAGCAGGTTAAGCAACTGGGCCAGTTGGATCAGCAGAATTACCAGCGCCAGACCAATGACCATGAATTCAAACGCTACGAGGATGATGACAATGTCACGGATGGTTTCGGTGGGCGCGCCAGGCTGCAGCAGAAAGTACACGGCTGCCACCAGCGCGGCAACGAACAATACGGCCAGCACCCCAAGGCCAATGATGAGCCCCTTTGAAGGTCCGGCGCCTTCCCCGTTGAACTGCTCGTTTGAATAGTTGTCAGTCATTTTTTATGCTGCTCAGAATGAATTATAGCGTACGGCTATAAGCTTTTTATTTGATTTGTTAAATGCTTGGTTAGTATGGAATGTCACGGCCAGCCAACAAGGCTGTCTTGACTGTGTTGCATTTCGCTTTGGTTGCCAATTACGCTGCGCGTGGGCGCATCCACTTCGCCTTGCTCGCAACGTTCATCCCGGCAATAGCGATATTCCAACGGCTCGGCAAAGTTGGTGGGGCTGTAGAGCACATAGGCATAATGCCCATCTCCCAGGTTCCACATCGGCAGCGCGGTGGCCCAATCCAACAGCTTGAACTGCAAATAGACCGAGCCGCTGTCTGGCGGCGCGGCGAGGTCAAACCAGATCGGTGCGCTGCTACCGGCGGTCCACACTTGCATATGGTCGCGCACGGTAAGCTGCGTAATGCCATCAGGAACGATCAGTTGGCGTAGGATGAAGCCGCCATCCGCGGCATGCTCAGCATTCCACAGGCCATCGCCCAGAGTGTATTTGTAGCGCAGGTCTGTGCCGGTGGGCAACTGTACTGTGATGGAGTAGCCGCCATCGTGCGCAGCCAACAGCGGCTTTTGCGCCAGCTCGCCCAGGTTGCCGAGCATGAAGACGGGGATGCCGCCAGGGCTGGTCTCGCTGGGGATCAGGATGAAGGTCACGCTAGCCATCTGCGCAGGCTGCAACTGGATCTCGGCAGGGGTCTGTGACCCGGCCGCCACCAACGCGCCCTGTTGGAAACTTTGCTGCCGGCCTTGTGGGTCGGTCAATACCATGTTGTGCAGGCCTTGCGTCAGGCCATCGAAGCGGAAGCGGCCTTCGCTGTCTGTCGTGGTGCTCAGCCCTGAGGCGCGCACCTCGATGCCTGCCAGCGGGTCGCCGTTGACGGCGCTGGTGACACGGCCATCGATCTGCCCATGGGGCAGCTCGGTGGGCTGGTCAGCCCAGGCGGCAATGAGGTCATGCGCTACATGGCCAGCGCCGGTGACCAGGAAGCTGCGATACAGAATTGGCTGCCCGGTGGCGCTGACTTCGTCCACGCTACCCGCCGCGCTTTGGCGGCTGTACTGGTAAGTGAGCAGGGTGTTGGGCGGCACGGAAAGCGTGATGGCGTAGCTGTTGCTGCCGCTGGTATTCATGCTGACCTGGCGGCGGTTGAAGCTCACCCCGGTGACAGCATCTACAACGTGCAGCTGTACCGGCTCACCCGTGGGAGTGCCCTCAGGCACCAGCACGTTGAGCACCACCTGCACGGAGGCCGGCGGAGTGTAGTCGGTAATCGGTGCAGCAGTTTCTTGGCCACCGCAGGCAGCCAAGAACAGTCCACAGAGAAGGAGAAGAATACGTTTCATATTATCGAGCCAGGCGGCGCGCACGCTGGCGTTGGGCCAGAGACGCGGTAGCGACGCTTATAAAGTATATGGCAACAAGGGGCGCCCACACCAGCAACATATTGATGGGATCCACCGTTGGCGTGATGGCGGCGGCCAGCACGGCCAGCACCACTACGGCAATGCGCCAATTGGAACTCAGCCAGCGTGCTGGCAGCAACCCGATAGCGGCCAGCACGAAAGACGCCAGCGGCAGCTCAAAAGCAATGCCAATCCAAAACATCAGCCCGGTGGCAAAGGCCACATAGGAGGATGGGCGGATCTGGGTGGGGATATCCATAAAGTTGACAAGAAAGGTAACGGCCGGCGGCAGCAAAACGTAATAGGTGAATGCCACGCCAAAGGCAAACAGCACCAGCACCATGGGAATGGCAAACAAGCCAACCAGGCGGGCGCGCCGCGTCAGCCCCGGGGCGACGAAGCGCAGCATCTCAAAGGCGATGTAGGGAAGGCTGACGGCGAAGGCGGTGAAGAAGGTCACGCGCATCACCACACCCACAGGCTCGGTTACGTCTACGGCTTCGAGTGCCTTGAGGCCACCCACTGGAGCCGCCAGCCAATCGAGGATGATGGGTGCGAATTCAAAGGCCACGAATGAAGCCAACAGCAGCACCAGCACTGAGCGCATCAGGTGGCCGCGCAGCGCAGCCAGATGCGTCAGTACGTCTGCTGGATTGGCAATCGCCTTCTGAACGGTCTCGGCCAGCGGGGTGTCTTGCGGGTCCTCGGCAAAGAAGGGCTGCAGCGGGCGCAGCAGCCAGCGCAAGGGCGCGGTGAGAGCTCGCCACAGGCGGGCGAGGAGCTGGCGCACTACGAACCCTCGCTAGGCTTGCTGCGCTTGGTCTCGGATTCAAGTGGGGTGCGCGCCGGGGCTGCGCCGTCGTCGGGGCTCGACGGTGTAGGCGTTTCTGGCTTACGCTCTTGCGGCGTACGTGTCCAGGCTACGAATTGGCGGTCAAGCTCTTCGATCTTCTCGCGCTGTTCCTTAATCTCGGCGCCAATCTCGCGGCCCATCATTTCCAGCTCGTCTACGCCTGCCTGGCGCGCCAGCGTTTGCGGCAGCTCGCGCAGCTGGCGGGTGGCATCTGTGAAGGTCTGCCAGGCGCCAGACTGGCGCGCTTTACGAATGGTGCGGCCCAGGGTGGAGCCAACTTTGACGAGGTCCTGTGGGCCGAGCACCAGGAAGAGAATAATGACGATAAAGATAAGCTCGGTGGGGCTGATGCCAAGGAATTGCATGCTGACAATAATGCCCTAGTTTTGGTTGAGTTGCCCCAGGGCTTGCTTGATCTCATCGCTGCGCTCAGCCAGGCTGCCGAGCACACCGTTGACGAAGCGCGGTGAGCTGTCTGAGCCATAGCGCTTGGCGAGCTCCACCGCTTCGTTGATGGCCACTTTGACGGGGGTTTCGCCGCTCACGGCGAATTCCCAGGTGGCCATACGGATCAAGTTACGGTCAATCACCGATATCTGGTCGATCGGCCATTCGGGAGCGTGCTGGGCAATGTAGAGATCAAGCTCTTTGCGGATGGGGATAACGCCGATGACCAAACGACGAGCAAAATCCTCCAGCTCGTCATCCAGCTCGTAGTCAGCCGCCCGCCCCTCAAAGACGATGCCTTGCGGGTGGGTGGTGAGGTCAAGTTCGTAAAGCGCCTGTAGGGCCAGGCTGCGCGCCCGAGTGCGCGGTTTCATCGTTAGGCTTCTGGGTAGTAAATGTCTTCGATATGCACGTTGATGCTGCCGGGCTGCATGCCCACCATCTCCGTGATGGCGCGGTGCACCTGGTCCTGCACGCTGCGCGCTACCTGGCGCACATTGGTGTCTTTGTGCAGCACCAGGTAGAGGTCCAGATCCACTTCCTCGCCGAAGATGCTGGCGCGCACGCCTTCGGTGGCGTGCTCCTCTTTGCCGCGGCGCGGGGCGCGCGCCATGGCGAAGACACCATCCACTTGCAGCGCGGTCAAGCGCGCAATCGAGAGCAGCACTTCAGGAGCTACGGTGGTGAGACCGGGGGGGCGCAGTTCAGTTGTCATTGTCTTATGCCATCGCCATGCCACCATCCACGGCCAGGGTCTGGCCGGTGATGTAGCTGGCTTCATCGGAGGCGAGGAAGGCTACCGCACTGGCGATGTCTTGCGTTTCGCCCTTGCGGCCAAGCGGGATCATACCAAGCAGGGCGGTGCGGGCTTCCTCGGGCACACCTTCCCAGATCTCGGTTTCAACGTAACCAGCGGCTACGGCGTTGACGGTGATGTTGCGGGCGGCCACCTCGCGGGCGAGCGCCTTGGTGAAGCCGATCTGGCCTGCCTTGGAGGCTGAGTAGTTGGTCTGGCCGGCGTTGCCGATCTGGCCGGAGATGGAGGAGATGTTGATGATGCGGCCGTAGCGCGCCTTCATCATATAGCGCACGGCAGCCTTGGAGCAGTTGAAGGTGCCTTTGAGGTTGGTATCCATCACCGCATCCCAGGACTCTTCGCTCATCATCATGATGAGCATGTCACGCGTGATGCCAGCGTTGTTGATGAGGATATCGACCTTGTCGTACTTCTCCACGGCGGCCTTGATCAGGTTGTTGGCATCCTCGACCTTGGCTACATCACCGGGGAAGGCGGCGGCGCTACCACCCGCTTTGACGATCTCCATCACTACGTCCTGAGCGGCCTTGCCGTTGCTGTTGTAGTTGACCACAACGGACGCGCCGCGTGCGCCAAGCTCAATGGCGATGGCACGGCCAATTCCGCGTGAACCACCAGTGACGACGGCTACTTTGTTCTCAAACGGGCGGGGGTTTACAGGCATGTGAAGCTCCTCTTGAGAGAGGATTATACACAAGCCCCTGTGCTCTTATTCGGCTTGGGCAGCTCAATTGCAGCACGGAGATGAGCTTCCTTCTTGCTTTGCTTCGTTTGGGATGGTTATACTCAAACATACGCTATGGAACTTGACGCGTTAGTTGAAGTTTTGCCCAGCCGCTATACCCCGGCTGACCTTGAACTCATTCAGCGAGCCTATCGCTTCGCGGCCAAGGCGCACGAGGGACAGACGCGTGCCTCCGGCGAGCCCTACATGAACCATTGCGTAGCCGTGGCCGCAATCCTGTCTGAGCTGGAGGTGCCGGCTGTGCTGGTGGCGGCCGGGCTGCTTCACGATACCGTAGAAGACACCTCAGTCACTCTCAAGGATATTCAAGCCGAGTTTGGCGAAGATGTTGCCAAGCTGGTCTCAGGCGTCACCAAGCTGAGCCAGTTGCCGCGCGTCTCGCGCATCACGGGGGGGCCCAACCGCGGCCGCCGCCATGGGCGCGAGGCGGAAGGTGAAGACGGCATCGAGGAAGACCGCAGCCGAGGCGCAGACATGGCCTCGGAGACGCTGCGCAAGACCTTCCTGGCCATGGGTGAAGATGTGCGCGTAGTGTTGATCAAGCTGGCTGACCGCCTGCACAATATGCGCACCCTCGGCTACCTGCCAGAGGAGAAGCGCCAGCGCATTGCCAAGCAGACCCTGGATATTTTTGCCCCGCTGGCTAACCGCCTGGGGATCTGGCAACTCAAGTGGGAGCTGGAAGACCTGGCTTTCCGCCATTCGGAGCCGCAAACCTATAAGCAGATCGCCGCCAATATTGCCGAGCGCCGCTCGGAGCGCGAGAAGACCCTGCAAGATATCGAAAAACGCCTGCGCAGCATGCTGGCGCAAGAGGGCATTGAGGCTGAGGTCTCCGGCCGCCCCAAGCACATCTATTCCATCTACAACAAGATGCGCCGCAAAGGGGTGCCCTTCGAGGCGCTGACCGATGTGCGCGCCGCCCGCATCATTGTGGATGATGTGGCCACCTGTTACCAGGTGCTCGGCATCATTCACTCCAAGTTCCGCCCGGTGCCGGGTGAATTTGACGATTACATCGCCGCACCAAAAGATAACTTCTACCAATCGTTGCATACCGCCGTCATTTTTGAGGATGGCCGTCCGCTTGAAGTTCAAATTCGCACGCACCAGATGCACGAGAGCGCGGAGCTGGGCATTGCGGCCCACTGGCGCTACAAAGAAGGCACCCCGCAGGACAAAGACTACGAGCGCCGTGTGGTCTGGCTGCGTTCGCTGATGGATTGGATGCACGAGGTGGACGATGCCGGCCAGTTCGTGGATACGATGAAGACAGATGTCTTCAGTGACCGCGTGTATGCCTTTACGCCGCGTGGCGACATCATCGATATGCCCAGTGGCGCAACTGCCATTGACTTTGCCTACCATGTGCACACGGACGTAGGCCACCGTTGCCGCGGCGCCAAGGTGAACGGCAAGCTGGTCTCGCTGGATTACAGATTGCGCACCGGCGATCAGGTGGAGATCCTCACCACCAAGCGCGGCGGCCCCAGCCGTGACTGGCTCAATACTAATTTGCGCCTGCTCAATACTGAGCGGGCGCGTGCCAAGGTGCGCCATTGGTTCAAGCGCCAGGACCGCGAGCTCAACGTCAGCATGGGCCGCAGCCAACTGGAGCGCGAGCTGCGTCGCCTCAGCCTGCCTGAAGTGGACCTGGAGCCCGTAGTGCTGGAGCTGGGTTTCAAGGAAGAAGAAGACCTCTACGAGGCGATCGGCACTGGCGATATATCGGTGGGCCGCGTCACCGCCAAGCTCAACCTGGGTACCGAGCGCGAGCAGAAGATGGAGCCGCTGCCGCCCGGCCGCCAGACGCCCTTCACCAGCGGTGACAGCGTCAGCGTACTCGGCCTCAAGGGGCTGCTCACCACCTTGGCCAAGTGCTGCAAGCCGGTGCCAGGTGACCCGATCGTAGGCTACATCACCCGCGGCCGCGGCGCAACGATCCACCGCCGCGATTGCCCCAATATTCTGCGGGCGCGTGACCGCGAGCGCCTGGTGCAGGTCTCGTGGGGGGCGCCCAAGACCACCTATCCGGTGGCGGTGCGCATCTTGGCCTACGACCGTGATGGGTTGATGCGTGATGTCTCCACCCTCATCGCAGATGAAGGTGTGAGCATGAGCCAGGTGAAGGTGGAAGTAGATCGCAATGAGGCCACCTTTGATCTGGTGTTGAACGTAGATAACATTGCACAACTAAGCCGTGTGCTTACGCGTGTTGAAACGTTACCCAATGTACTCGAAGCGCGGCGCGTGCGCCCCGGATGATTGGCTGAGGGAACGTAAATGATCTCCGTACAAGAAGCATTGGAAAAATTGCTGGCCTCGTTGCCCGTCACCAGCACGGAGCGCGTGCCGTTGGCCGAGGCGGCGGGCCGCGTGCTGGCGGAGCCAATCAGCGCCGCATTCGATTCGCCGCGCTTTGACAACTCCAGCATGGATGGCTTCGCCGTGCGTTCTGCAGACGTGCACGGCGCCAGCCGCCAGAAACCCAAGAGCTTGCTGGTGGCCGGCGACATTCCCGCGGGCAAATCGGCCAGCACTACGCTGCAGCCCGGGCAGACCATGCGCATCATGACTGGCGCCGCCATGCCTACCGGCGCCGATGCGGTAGTGCCGGTGGAAGACACGGATGCACAGGCGCAGGCCGGCACAACCCTGCCGGCGGTGGTGCAAGTCTTCGCTTCGGGCGGGGCGGGAGCCTATGTGCGCCCCGCGGGCCAGGATTTTGCCAGTGGGCAAGAGTTGCTGGCGGCGGGCGTGCCGCTGCGCCCACAGGAGATTGCCCTGTGCGCGATGCTGGGCATGGCTGAGCTCAGCGTGCATCGCAAGCCGCGCGTGGCCATCTTCTCGTCTGGCGATGAGCTGCTGCCCCCCGGTGAGAAGTTGCAACCCGGCAAGATCTATGAAACCAACTCGTTCACGTTGAGTGGCCTGGTGGCCAGCGCTGGCGGTGAGCCGATCCTGTTGGGCACGGCCAAGGACACGCTGGCGGATGTAAAGGCGTATCTGGAAGGCGCGCAGCAGGCAGGGGCTGATTTGATTCTTTCCACCGCCGGCGTGAGCGTGGGTTCGTATGATTTTGTGCGCGAGGCGGTGGAGAGCGATGGCCGCATTGACGCGTGGAAGGTCAACATGCGCCCGGGCAAGCCCTTCACGTTTGGCGAGTATCGCGGCCTGCCGTTTGTGGGGTTGCCGGGTAACCCGGCCTCGGCCTTTGTGGGCTTCGAAGTATTTTTGCGCCCGGCGCTGTATAAGATGAGCGGGGTGGTGGGGTGGCAACGCCGCGTGGCGCGCGCGCGCGTCATGGAAACCATCGAGTCGGATGGCCGCGAAAGTTACCTGCGCGTATTAATACACTCTCATCCGCGCGAATGGCAGATTTATTTGACAGGCCATCAGGGTTCAGGTAATCTTTATTCGCTCGTTCAAGCGCAGGCGTTGTTGCAGGTGCCAGCGGGCGTCAAAAAAATCCGTGCACGTTCATGGGTAGATGTGTGGCCGCTCTAGTGGAGGCATAGCTTGCTTAGAAAGATCTTGATCGCGTTGAGCATCCTGGGAATTTTGGATGCAGCCTACCTCACCTATGTGAAGTTGATCGAGGATGGCGTGTGTGCTGTGGGTGGCGGTTGCGCCATCGTCAATACCAGCCCCTACGCTTCATTGTGGGGCATTCCCATTGCCGCCATTGGCGGCGGCGCCTACCTGGTGATGCTGATCGTGCTGTTGCTCGAAGAGCGCAGTGATTTCTTTGCCATCAATGGCAGCCTCATCGTCTTTGGCCTTTCGCTGATTGGCGTGCTCTATTCCGTGTACTTGACCTATCTTGAGCTGTATGTCATTCATGCGATCTGCCCGTTCTGTGTGATCTCTGCCGTTATTCTGGTGGCCATGCTGGTGCTTTCCATCATGCGCCTGCGTAACGACATGCAAACTGCCTAGGCGTAGACATGCCCCGAATTCGCTGTCACTACGTAGATTGCGTTTTTCTTGACGAAGGCTACTGTGCCGCCGCGGCCGTTGAACTCGATTCAGACGAAGGCTGTCTCACCTACGCCGCCGCTGGGGAGGTGTCTGCGGAGGACGCCTGGGATGACAACGAGGCCCTCGAGGAAGAGTGGGAAGAGGCTGGCTTTGCCCCGGATGAGGACGAAGACGAGGACGGCGATGACGACATCGAAGAGGAAGACGAAGAAGACTTGGATGATGAATAGCCAGTACCCTGGCTATTTTTCTTTGTGTAGCCAGCGTATATAATCCCCGCATGAACGCAGCGGCCTCTCCCTTGAAGAAAATTGCTGACCTTATCCGTGCCGGCAAGGCGGATGCGGCGCGCAGCCAACTGGTAGAGCTTTTGCGTGCTGAGCCGGGCAATGCGCAGGCCTGGTGTCTGCTCAGCTTTGTATTGGATGACCCGCAGCGCAGGCAGTATGCGTTGCTGCAGGCGTTGAAAGCGCAGCCAGACTTTGAGCGTGCGCGTGACCGCTTGCGCGTGTTGCGTGGCGAGGCGCCGCTACCGGCGCCGACCCCTGAGCCTTCGCCGCCCGCTATTGCCCCCGCCTTCGCCGAACCTGCATCGCTCGAAGATAACCTGCGCTCTGAGCAAGCCGAGGCGCCGCCCAAGCGCACATCGTCTCTGCGCTCCGTGCTGATCGGCCTGGTGCTGATCGCGTTATTGGCGATGCTGTGGCTGGGCCGCGGCTTGCTTGGCGGCGGTTCGCCAGACCCGCAGCTCACGGCCACCAATGTGCCCTTCCGTACGTTGCCGCCAGTGTGGACCGCAACCCCGGGTACCGATTCGGGCGCGGGTGCTACCCCTGAGCCTGGTCCGCTCGCCACGCTGCAGCCGGATGCTGAGGCATTGCTGCAAACCATCGCAGGACAGGTGGGCGATGTGCGCGGCTTTTCGCCCAGCCCACCTTTGCTGGCCTACTTAGTCCGTGAAGACGCCGCCGCCACCGAGATTGGCCGCCTGGTGACCGTCTATGCGGATGAGGAACAAAGGACGGAGCGTATGTTGCAGGCGCTGGGCTTGTTGCCAGCCTCTGCCAGCCTGGGAGACTACGTACTCAATCAGCAACTGGATGCCTATGGAGCCGCTTACAACGCCGAACAGCGGCAAGCATACTTGCTTGGCTCGCAACTGACTGATGCGTTGACTTATGCGTATGCGCGCAGCGTTGTGCTAGATAGGCTGGCGCCACAAGCGCACCAGCCATGCAACCTGTTTACCGATGCCTGCCGCGCCGCCAAAGCCTTGTGGCAGGGTGATGCTAACCTGACCGGTGAGGAGTGGCTCGCTGCGCGCGGTGCGGCCGCCTTTGACCCGGCCAGCTTGCCCGCGCCCAATTACGCGCGTATTCAAACGCAACCGCCCACAGATTTTGCTGTGCTCGATTTGCGCTTTACCGCCGAAACCGGGGCCAGCTTTGTGCGCACTCTGTTTGCTGCTGGCGGCTGGGAGCAGGTCGACGCCGCCTACAACAGCCTGCCCAGTACCACGGAACAAATCCTGCACCCGGAGAAGTACGCGGCTGGCGAAGCTGCCCTCAGCGTGCAGGCCGTCGATTTGGCGACTGTGCTTGGCGATGAATGGGTGATGCAGGGCCGCGGCGAACTCGGCGAGTGGTTGACGCGGCTGGTGCTGGCGGCTGGCGCGGATACGGCCACCCGTATTCCCGAAGAGAGTGCGGTGAGCGCGGCCACAGGCTGGGGCGGTGATACTGTGCAGGTCTACTGGCGCGCCAGCGATGGCGCCTTTGCCATGGCGCAGCACTGGCTGGCCGATGACGCCGCCGAGGGTCAGGAGTTGTATGCCGGCGTGCAACAGTATCTCTCCCTGCGCTTTGGCGGCGCGCCGGGCGAACTGGGCCGCGGCCGCTGCTGGCAGGCGGACGGCCAGGCCGCCTGCCTGCTGGCCAACGACGCCGAAGTGGTCTGGCTGCTATTGCCGGATGATGCCGAGCTGATCGCAGCCGCCCTGGCGTTATATCCCCACATTCCATAACAGCACTGCAAGCTTCACTGCCACGGCGCTGTACAGAACTGTCCTTGCGGAGGATTGATGCGAACAACCACAATAGTGATTATTGGTCTTGTAGCCACCGTGCTTACCGCGTGTGCGGGCAGCGTGGCAACCTCAGCCAGCATCTCTGGCACCGTTACTTATTTGCAGCGTATCGCCTTGCCGCAAGGAGCCACGCTCACGGTGGAGCTGATGGACATTTCTTTGGCGGATGCCCCCGCGGTGACGCTGGGTGCGTACAGCAGCCAGCCCGATACACAGGTTCCGCTGCCGTTTACGATCGCTTATGACCCGGCAGACATCATTGGCAATCACACCTACGCGCTGCAAGCCCAGATCCATGATGCGCAGGGCAAACTCTGGTTCCGCAACACCACCAAGTTTCTGGTGCTCACCAATGGCCAGCCAAGTGACAAGGTGGAGATTATTCTTGACATGGTGAGCGGACAGTAGCGCGGCCTTGTGTTGACAATCACTATCGCGCATAGTAAACTCGCCCCCGCAGTCAATCTGGCGAGGTAGCTCAGTGGTAGAGCAGGGGACTCATAAGCCCTTGGTCGTGAGTTC
>CAZUTS010000009.1:0-57668 GCA_964623375.1 uncultured Anaerolineaceae bacterium | reverse complement strand
ACTTGCGCCGCCGCACCTCGGCGCGCACCAAGGCAAAATTCACGGAGATGATCCCGGTGCAGGGCAAAGCCCTGCAGAAGCGCATCCGCCAGTTGGCCCCGTACATGAGCAAGTACCGCGCCAACCCGTCGACGCGCACGGCGAAGTAGAGGAAGCATGGCACGAGTAAAAACTGGTATTACCCGCCGCAAGCGGCACCAAAAGGTCTTGAGCGAGACCAAGGGTCAATTTGGCTCTCGCTCCAAGCTGTACAAGCGCGCTAGTGAAGCCCGCCTGAAGAGCCTGGCGTATGCCTACCGCGACCGCCGCAGCAAGAAGCGTGACCTGCGCGGCCTGTGGATTATGCGCATCAACGCGGCCGCCCGCCTGAACGGTGTGAGCTACAGCCAGCTGATGAACGCTCTGAAGAAAGCCAACATTGAGATCAACCGCAAGATGCTGTCTGAGATTGCGGTGCGCGATGCGGCTGCCTTCAAGGCTGTGATGGCCCAGGCCAACCTGAGCTAAGCGCCCTGATGCGCAAAACAACAAAAAAGACGGCCTAGGCCGTCTTTTTTGTTGTTTTGCGCATCCATGGGGAATGTGATGTTGCTTGTCGCCAGCGGAAGGCACATTGAAGAGCAGAATTTTGCCAACGTAGTTTCTTTTCAAAAAAAAGAGAGGCGCTAGGTGCCCCTCCCTGGCTGGACGTGAACCTAGACCTGGAACTGGCCGTTCTTGTAGAACAGGTCACCATCCACGGTGATCTCGCTATCCTGGCGCATGTCACAGATCATGTCCCAGTGCAGGGCGGATTGGTTCTTGCCGCCCGTTTCCGGGTAGCTGGCCCCCAAGGCCATGTGAATGGTGCCACCCATCTTCTCATCATAGAGAATGCTCTTGGTGAAGCGGTCAATGCTGTAGTTGGTGCCGATCCCGAGCTCGCCCAGGAAACGGGCGCCAGCATCCTGATCCAGCATCTTGAGCAAATACTCTTCATTCTTCTCGGCACTGGCCTGAACGACCTTGCCATCTTTGAATTCCAAGCGGATGCCTTCCACCTCGCGCCCCATGCGGATGGCGGGATAGGTGTAATGCACCCAGCCGTTGACCGAGTCTTCCACCGGGCCGGTGAAGATCTCAGAGCCGGGCATATTGTGAGTAGCTGTAGAGTTGACGAAGGTGCGGCCTTCGATGGACATCTGAATGTCCACATTGGCGCCACGAATGTGCAGCTGCTTGCGGCCAGCCAACCACTGCACCAGGCGCGCCTGGCCAGCCTCGATCTCATTCCACAGCTTGACCGGGTCGGGCTGGTCTGCTTTGCAGGCCCGGTAGACGAAGTCTGCATAGTCGGCCTGGCTCATATCCGCTTCCTGGGCAAAGGCCTGGCAGGGGAACTGGGTCAGCGTCCAGCGCAGCTCACCGCTGGCGCTGCGGCGCATATAGGCTTGCATGATCTCGCGGCGGGCGGCCGAGCGGGTTTGCTGCTTCTGGCTATCCACCATGCTGAGGTTGCGCGTATTCTCGGTAGCATCGATGTTGATGTACACATCAGCCTGCTCAAAGGGCAAATGGTCAAAAGGCGAGAGCCACTTGAGCTGCTCTTCATTCGCCTCTTCCAGGAAGATGCGCTGGGTTGACCCCACGCCGAGAAGCATGCTGGGGTTGCCGCCAGCACGCAGGGTGTAGCGCAGCACTTCACTGGTAAGCTCCTCAGCGAGTGGGTTGCTAGCAATCACCACCCAATCACCCGGCTTTACTTTGACCGAGTACTCCACCAAGGTTTGAGCCAATTTTTCCACACGCGGATCTGCCATAGGTTCCTCCAAAGGGGCATTTTACACTGAGGCATGAGATCGGCTGCACTACAATACGGACAGCATGATCACCTCAGTACAGAACGCACGCGTGCAGCACATCCGCGCCCTGCAAAGCCGCGCCAAAGCGCGCCGCGAGGCGGGCAGCTTTGTAGTGGAAGGCGTGCGCCTGGCCGAAGAAGTGCTGGCCGCTCAGTGGACGGTGAAACAGGGCTTCTATACAGCTGGGCTGGATGCGCGCGGCATGCAGATCGTCGAGGCGCTGCAAGATGTAGAGATTGACATAGATGAAGTCTCCGCCAGCGTGATGGAAGCCAGCAGCGACACCAAAACGCCAGCCGGGCTGCTTTTAGAAGTGGAGCGCCAGCCACTGCCCCTGGCCGCCACGCCCCATTTGGTGGTGATCCTGGACCGCGTGAATGACCCCGGCAACGTGGGCACGCTGTTGCGCAGCGCGGCGGCCGCCGGCGCGGATGCCGCCATCCTGGCGCCTGGCTGTGTCGACCCGTTCTCGCCCAAGGTGCTGCGCAGCGGCATGGGCGCCCAGCTGCGCCTGCCGGTGCTGGAACTGGAGTGGGACGCCATTCGCAGCTTCGTGGCAGAGCACAGCCTGCACGCCTTGCTGGCCGAAGCCAACATCGGCAAGCCTTTCGACGAAGTGGATCTGACCCGCCCGCTGGCCTTCATTGTGGGCGGCGAGGCCAATGGCCCTAGCGATGCGGCGCGCACCTTGGGTGCCGAGCCCATCCAGATTCGCATGCCCGGCTTGATCGAATCGCTGAATGCAGCTACGGCAGGTAGCTTGCTGCTATTTGAAGCTGTGCGGCAACGCCGCCCACGTTAAGTTTTTAGAAAATACTGGGCGTGATGCGGCACAGCGATGCGCAGGGCGTCTTTTTCTAATGTGATGGTGATGGGTGTCTCGCCGATCACGTCACCATCCCCCTGTACCAGCATCCCCACCGGGCTCACAATACGTAGTGTGCGCGCCAACGGCACTACGTTCACACGCTCATTGCGGATATAGCGGCGCAGGGCAAATCCCAGGATCGTTGCCGCATACTCCACGCCATTGCGCGCCCACAGGAAGCAAAAATCGAGCAGGCCATCATCTGGCTTGACCTCCGGCCCCCAGCGGATGGCACGGAAGGCGATCGTGCCTACGTTCATGGCGAGCACATCGGTGGCCATGAGCTGGGTGGCGTAGCCATCCAGCTCCACAGTGAAGAGATGCGAGCGTAAACTGAAGAAGTGCCGCGCGAAGGTGAGCCAGTAAGACCACGGGCCAAGCAAACGCTTCTGGCCGCGGCCGGTATCTTTCATCGCCAGGGCGCTGAGGCCTACGCTCACGCCGAGCACACACACGCTGTCTCCGGCGCGCAGAATATCAATGGTGCGCGTGCTGTGCTCACCAGCCAGCATGCGTGCGGCGGCATCCATGCCCAGCGGCAGGCGCAGCTCACGGGCCAGCACGTTGCTGGTGCCCTGCGGCAGGATGCCCAAGACAACATCACGGCCCACCAGCGCATCAGCCACATCGGAGATGGTGCCATCGCCGCCGGCGGCAATCACCATGCTCACGTTGTTATCCAGCCAGGGCGCCAGGCGTGCCTGCATATCCGCCTGCGGGCTGCACTCGCAAAAGTCCACACGGCGCGCACCAAAGGCGCCCGCTATGGCTGTGCGCAGACGCGTTTCGTTGGCCGCGCTGGATTGCGGGTTGTAAACGACTACGATGTCAGCAAGGGGGTTGGATGCTGCAACCATGCTGAGGAGAGGCTAACTGTTGGCTTGTAGTTGGTAGACGCCGCCGTTGCGGTCAACCAAATAGAGTTCGCCAGCTTCGTCCAGGCCGAAGGACGTGATCAGCGCGGCGGTATCCCACAGCACCTGCGTGTTCCAATTGCCATCAGCGGCCTGATACATGCCCATCACTTCACCGGAACAAAAATCGCCGTAGAAGTAGATGCCATTCCATTCCGCCACCTGGGCGCCACGGTAGACGTAACCACCGGTGATGGAGCAGCGCGAGGCGTGGTCATATTCGGCCACGGGGAATTCAAGTTCAAGCCCTTGCGGCGCGGTGCCCTCGTAGGGGTAAGTGCCTTCGTAAAAGCGCCAGCCGAGGTTGGCGCCGTTGCCGGTGCCAGCAGTGAGGACATGAATCTCTTCCCATTCACCCTGGCCCACATCGGCTATATAAAGATCACCAGTGGTGGTGTCAAAGCTAAAGCGCCACGGGTTGCGCAGGCCATAGGCCCAGATCTCACCCTGGCCACCGCCAGAGGCGTAGGGATTGTCTGCAGGGATGCCGTAGGGGCCGCCCGAATCGACATCAATGCGCAGCATCTTGCCTAGCAGCGTTTCGAGCGATTGGCCGTTGTTCTGCGGGTCACCACCGGAGCCGCCATCACCGCTGGCAATGTACAAGTAGCCATCGGGGCCAAATTCAAGGTGGCCGCCATTGTGATTGGGGTATGGCTGGGCGATGTAGAGCATAGGCGCCTCAGTAGTGGTGTCTACCACGTTGCGGTCATTGGTGACCTGGAAGCGCGAGACGACGGTGTTGCCGCCCAAGCCAGTATAGTTGACGTAAAAGTAGCCGTTGTTCTCAAAATCCGGGTGGAAAGCCAGGCCGAGCAGACCTTGCTCATTGCCTTGGCTGCCCACCTCGTAGCGGATATCGAGGAACGGCGTAGCCAGACGCTGGCCGTTTTCCACCACAATGATCATGCCTTGCTGCTCAACCACGAACAGACGGCCGCTGCCATCACCGGCATGCGTTACCAACAGAGGCTGGGCAAAGCCATCGCTGACCAGGTTCCAGCTGTAGGCAGCGGGGTCGGCAAAGCCCACAGGGGCTTCGGTGGATTTTTCGATTTGCAGGGTTGCATCGGCGGCCTGGCTGTTCTCGCTGGCGGCGGGTAACGGGGTGGAGATGGTGGGCTCAGCCGGGCCAGTGTTGGGTGCGGGGCGGTTGTTGCAAGCCGCCAGCAGCACTGCCAGCAGGGCGAGGCGCAGCAGGGCGCTTATTCCATCTCCTTGTAATCGGCATCCATCACATCACCCTCATCGATCTTGATCTGGGCACGGCGGCCACCGCCTTTTTCGAGCGCAGCGCGGTGCTCCTCGACTACATCGGGCGGGCACAGCTCGGTGAAGATAGAGTTGCCCAGCCACAGCACGGCTACGTCATCCAAGAGCGGGATGGCAAAGTCCAGCGGGGAAATGAGATAGAGCAGCGAGGCTACGGGAATGAGCTTGTAGAGTTTGTTGACGCGCCCATCACGCAGCAGACGCCAAGTGAGGCGAAATTGGTTCAGGAAATCAGAGACGCGGCCGCCGCCACCGGGGGGCAGGAATTTCTGAAGATATTGCATGGATCAGCTCCCTCGGGCCGCTTCGGCGGCCAGTGCTGCACGATGCTCGGCCACCACATCGGGCGGGCAGAGCTCCAGGAAGGCGTAGAAGCCGACACCCATCACGAGGGCATCGTCAAAGACCATCGGCATGAGGTCGGGCGAAAACAGATACACCACAGCGCCCACCGGCAGCACTTTGAGAAGCGGGTGCACACGCGGGTCACGCATCAAGCGCAATAGCAACTTGAACTGAGCGCCTAGGCCGCTAGGGGCGCCGCCCTTATCACGCTCAACCAGAATTTCGGGTTTGTTGTTCTCTTCCATTTTTTGCTGCCTCCACACTCGCTTTAAGGATTATACCTGTGCGAGCTTTTTTGATTTTAGCTGTGCAATATCAGAACGAAATTAGCAAAGACATGCTCTGCAAAACTGGGACAGAGGCTTTTATAGAGGCTCATCGATTAGAATCAGCGCTTATGTCTAAAATCCCACACTGGAAAGCGTACCTGGCGCTGGCGCTGGGTACGCTGATCATCGCCACCTCCGCCATTTTCACGCGCCTGGCCGATGCTCCCGGCAGCGTGATCAGCCTGTACCGCATGGGCATTGCTGCAGTAGCGCTGGCCGTGCCGTTCGCACTCAGCCGGCGCAACCAGCCCGCCATCACGCGCCGCGGTCTGTGGCTCGGGGCGCTAGCGGGCCTGTTTTTGGCAATCGACCTGGCGGTATGGTCCAGCGGTGTCACCTACGGTGGCGCAACCATTCCAACGCTGCTGGGCAACGCCGCACCGCTGTGGGTGGGGCTGGGCGCCTTCTTTATCTTCCGTGAGAAGCTGAGGCCCACCTTCTGGCTGGGTTTGGCGCTGGCCATGCTCGGCGCGCTGGTGGTGTTGGGGCTTGACCTGGGGGCAGACTTTGAGATCAACCGCGGCGGCATGCTGGGGCTGATCGGCTCATTCTTTTATGCCGGCTACATGCTGGTAGCGCAACGCGGCCGCGAGCAGTTGGACACGTTCTCATTCTTCTGGCTGACCGCGGCGGTTGGCAGCGTGCTGCTGCTGGTGTTCTGCATTGCTGTTGGCGCGCCGCTTACTGGCTATTCGCAGCCCACCTATATCTATCTGCTGATGCTGGGCTTGTTCGTGCAAGGTGGCGGCTGGATGCTGCTGAACTATGCACAAGGGCACCTGCCCGCCTCGATGGTGTCGCCGACACTGTTGAGCCAGCCAATCCTGACGGCTATTATTGCCGGGCCAATTCTGGGCGAGTGGCTCTCCCGCGGCGAATGGCTGGGCGCGCTGGCGGTTCTGGTGGGCGTTGTGATCGTGCACCGCAGCCGCGTGCAAGCCACCCCGCCTGCAAAGTAAACTGAGGAACTATGCAAGACAAAACTCAAACGCAGGGGTTGAACCGCACCGGCTTGGCCAACCTGCTCGTCGTTTATTTGGTGTGGAGCAGCACCTACCTGGCGATCCGCATCGCCGTTCGCGAGGGCGCTGGCTTCCCGCCGTTCACCATGGGCTTGATGCGCGCAGTGCTGGGCAGCCTGATCCTGTTCACCTGGAGCTACCTCCAGAAGCAGCGCATCCGCATCACGCGGCGTGAGGGCATTGTGCTGGCCGTCTCTGGCCTCCTGCTGTGGGTGGCGGGCAACGGCTTGGTGACCTTTGCGGAGCAGCGCACCGAATCGGGTTTGGCGGCGCTGCTGGTAGCGGCCTCCCCGATTTGGGCTTCAGTAGTTGAGGCCATCTGGGATCGCAAGCTGCCCTCGCCGCTGCTGTTTATCTCGCTGTTGATCGGCTTCGGCGGCATCGTGGTGCTCACGCTGCCGTCGCTCTCCAGCGGCGTGCAAGCAGACACTATTGCCTCGTTGGCGCTTTTGGCGGCGGCCACTGCCTGGTCCACCGGCTCGGTGTACCAAGCGCGCAACCAGCTCACCCTCACGCCGCGCGTCAGCTCGGCGTATCAGATGCTGTTCGGCTCGGTTGGTTTTGCCATTCTGGCCCTTGTGCTAAAGGAGCCGACGCCCACGCCCAATACAGAAGCCTGGCTGGCCTGGCTGTACCTGGTCA
Organism: uncultured Anaerolineaceae bacterium; assembly: GCA_964623375.1. Classification (GTDB taxonomy): domain Bacteria; phylum Chloroflexota; class Anaerolineae; order Anaerolineales; family UBA11579; genus JAMCZK01. The sequence goes on along the minus strand of CAZUTS010000009.1, from coordinate 50,435 downwards.
TCTTTGGTACGCTGGCCTTCACCTCCTATGTGGTGGCGCTCAAACTGCTGCCGACGCGGATTGTGATGACCTATGCCTACGTCAACCCGGTGCTGGCTATTTTGCTGGGTTATTTTGTGCTCGGTGAGGAAATTACCGCGTTCACCATCGGTGGCAGCTTGCTGGTGCTGGTGGGTGTGGCCGGTGTTTTCCGCGAACGCATGAATGCTCAAAAAGCAGCCCGCGCCTGAAACAAAAAGTAGATAAAGTACGTATATCTACAAGAGAGGTACTAGATGCAAACAAATCAAAAAAGTAATGTCGTCTTCGGTGTGCTGCTATTGCTGGTAGGCGGCTGGTTCTTGGCGGCGCAGTTCTACCCAGAATTAAATGAGCTGATCCCCGTAGATATTGAGTGGCCTATTTTCATTGTGGCGCTGGGCGGCCTGTTGCTGCTGCTCAGTATTTTGCTGCAATCGCCCGGGATGGCTGTGCCCGCTGCTGTTTTGGCTGGCCTGGGTGGCATCTTCTACTATCAGAACCAGACGGGCGACTGGACCAGCTGGTCCTACATGTGGACCTTGATCCCCGGTTTTGCGGGTGTGGGCACGCTGGTCAAGAACCTGCTTGAAGGCCAGTTCCTGCACGGGTTGCGTGAGGCGGTTACCTCGATCTTGTTCAGCGCAGCCTTGTTCATTTTCTTCAGCGGCGTACTGGGCGGGCCAGACCTGCTCAATCGCCTGTGGCCGGTGCTGCTGATCGCGGTGGGCATTTCCATGCTACTGCGCAACCGCCGCAGCACGCCGCGCCGCAGCAAACAGCCTGAGATCATCGAACAATAGCCGACAGGATATAATCGCGTCCTGTGACGCATTTTCAGAGGTGTAGTGAAGCACTACACCTCTTTTTACTATGAACCCGCTCGTTGACACTTTCGCCCGCCCGCTGCACGACTTGCGCATCTCGCTAACGGATCGCTGCAATTTCCGCTGCACGTATTGCATGCCCAAAGAAGTATTCGGCAAAGAGCATGCCTTCCTGCCGCAGGAGCAGCTGCTTAGTTTTGATGAAATTGAAACGCTGACCCGCGCTTTTGTGGCGCTGGGGGTACGCAAAGTGCGCCTCACCGGTGGTGAACCGCTGATGCGCAAGGGGCTGGAAGACTTGATCGCCCGCTTGGCCGCAGTACCCGGTGTGGAGGATATTGCCCTGACCAGCAACGGCTCATTCCCGGTGGAACGTGTGCACAGCCTGAAAGCGGCCGGGCTCAGCCGCATGACGGTGAGCCTGGATGCGCTGGACGATACCACCTTCAAAGCCATGAATGATGTCGATTTCCCGGTGGCGCGTGTGCTGGAATGGATCGAAGCCAGCGCCACAGTTGGGCTGGCCCCGATCAAGGTCAACATGGTGGTGAAGCGCGGCGTGAACGAGCACGCCATTTTGCCGATGGCGCGCTACTTCCGTGAGCACGGCCACATTCTGCGCCTCATCGAATACATGGATGTGGGGCACAGCAACGGCTGGCGCATGGATGATGTGCTCACCGCCAAGCAGATGGTGGCGATGATCCACGCCCAGCTGCCGCTGGAGCCCCTGCAGGCCAACTATCGCGGCGAGGTAGCCGAACGTTACCGCTACGCGGATGGCAGCGGTGAGATCGGCATCATCGCCTCGGTGTCACAGCCGTTTTGCGGCGACTGCAGCCGAGCCCGCATCTCGGCCGATGGGCGCCTGTTCACCTGCTTGTTCGCCATCGGCGGGGCCGACCTGCGCGGCTTGCTGCGCCGCGGCGCCGATCAGGCCGCGCTGCAGGCCGCCATCGCCGCGGTGTGGCAGAAGCGCACAGACCGCTATTCGGAGCTGCGCTCAGCCAACACCGGAGCCTTACCCAAAGTGGAGATGTCTTACATTGGTGGTTAACGATCTGGACCCAAAATCCATTCGAACCATTGTCTTCGACCTGGATGATACGCTGCGCTACAACGAACCCCACGCGCATGCCTTTATTTCTGATTTTGCAGAAACCCTGCGCGGCCGCCCGCTGACCCAGGTTGAACGCCGCGCCGGCCAACGCTGGGAGCACCAATACTGGGCCAGCTCCAAAGAGCTGACCACGGACATCACCGCCTACAAAGAAGGCACGCAGGAATTCTGGGTGAACTATGGCGTGCGCAGCCTACGCTCCCTGGGATTTGAGGATACCGAGGCGCAGCAGTATGCCGCCCAGGTGCATGGATACATGCGTGAGAACTATTCGCCAGTGAGCCACGTGCTGCCCGAAACGCGTGAGGCGCTGGCCACCCTGCGCCAACGCGGCTACCGTATTGGACTGCTGACCAACCGGCCCAAGCCCGTGCATGCTGAGATGAACACGATTGCGCTGGATTTGCACATGGATTTCTTTTTGGCGGCCAGCCAACTGGGCGCCTACAAGCCAGATAAGCAGATCTTCCTGCGCATGCTGGATTTCCTGCGCGCCAGCAAGGAGAGTGTGCTCTACGTGGGCGACAACTACTATGCAGACATCCTCGGTGCGCGTGGCGCCGGCCTGCAGTGCCTGCTGCTCAACTGGAGCGGCCTGTACGAGGACCCCGACTGTGACGAGATCAGCGCCATCACCGACCTGCTGAACTTGTTACCCGGCCCGAGCGCAAGTTAGCGCTATGGCCGCACGCCGCCTGCCGCACTCCTTCTTTTTGCGCCCCACGCCAGAAGTGGCCCGCTCCCTGCTGGGCCATCGCTTAGTGCATGAGCAGCGCATCGGCGGACGCGTGCAGCGCATTGCCGGCATCATCACCGAAACTGAAGCCTACTGCGGCGAAACCGACCTGGCCTGCCACGCCCGCTCTGGGCGCACCAAGCGCACCGAGCCGCTCTACGGCCCGCCGGGCTTCACGTACGTCTATTTCACCTATGGCAATCATTGGATGCTCAATTTTGTCACCCAGCCCGAGGGCACACCGCATGCGGTACTCATCCGCGCCGTCCAGCCTACTGAGGGGTTAGAACTGATTGCCAGGCGGCGCGAAGGCCGCCCTGCCCGAATTTGGACTGACGGACCGGGTAAATTGGCGCAGGCCTTCGGCATTACCGGAGAGCACAACCGCCTGAGCCTGACCGCTGCGGAAGCTATAATCTTCGTGGAACGCGGCAAACCCATTCAGGATGCATTGGTACGCAGCGGCCCTCGGGTCGGTTTGGGCGCCACGCCCGAACCCTGGTTGAGCAAACCCTGGCGCTATTTGGCAGACCTGCCAACAGCAACACTGCCGCAAAACAAGAGGAGATAACACGATGAGCTTACTGCAAGGAAAGAATGCCCTGGTCTTTGGCGTTGCCAACGAGCGCTCGATCGCCTGGGGCGTATGCAAGGCCCTGCACGAAAACGGCGCCAATGTGGGCATCAGCTACGCTGGGGATGTGCTCAAGAAGCGCGCTGAGCCCCTGGGCCAGTCGATCAACAGCCAGTTTATAGAGGCCTGCGACGTCACCAAGGATGAGGATATTGCCCGCGTGGCCGAGAAAGCCCACAGCGTCTACGGCAAGATCGATATCCTGGTGCATGCCGTCGCCTTTGCCAACCGCGAGGAGCTGAGCGGCCCGTACTACAACACCACGCGCAACGGCTTCCACACCGCCATGGACATCAGCGTGTACTCCTTCACGGCCCTGGCCGGCGCTTTCGAGCCCTATCTGCCGGAATGGGCCTCCTTGATGACGATGACCTATTACGGCTCCCAGAAGGCCGTGCCCAGTTACAACGTGATGGGTGTAGCCAAAGCTGCCCTGGAATCCTCGGTGCGCTACCTGGCGCGTGATTTTGGCCCGCGCAAAATTCGCGTGAACGCCATCTCGGCCGGCCCCATCCGCACCCTGGCCGCCTCGGGCGTGTCTGGCTTCAAGGGTCTGTACAACAAATTTGCTGAGGCGGCTCCGCTGCGCGAGAACGTGACGATTGAAGATGTGGGCAATGCGGCGCTGTTCTTCGCCTCTGACCACTCCAAGCGCATCACCGGCGAGATCATGTACGTCGACTCCGGCTTCAACACCGTGGGCATCGCTGACAACAGCGGCGAAGAAGGGCCTGCCGCCGCGTAATGTTTCGTCGTAAAGCCACAGTCCCTAAGCAGCAGGCGGCCCCGCCGCCCACCGAGCGCATTACCTCCGTGGTAGCGGATGGCATCAATCTGCGCGGCAAGATCGCCGGCACCGGCGGCGTGCGCGTGGAAGGCGCGTTTGAAGGCGAGATCGAGCTGGATGGCTTGCTGGTCATCGGCCAGACCGGCCGCGTCACCTGCGAGCAACTACGCGCCCGCCACGTCATCGTGGCTGGCGCTATGCGCGGCGACATCCTGGCCGAGAAAGTTGAGATCCGCGCCAGCGGGCGGGTGTGGGGAGACGTGGTGACCGAATCCATATCTACCGAAGAAGGCGCCTTCCTGCGCGGCCAAATTCAGATGGAAGACTCGGTGGAACTGGGGCTGACGCCAAGCCCGGACCCTGAGAAAGACAGCGACTCTGAACCCAAAACCGAGTAACAAACCGCGGCTAAAATGGGTTAACTGTGCAAGACTTACAATTTTTAGGAGAAAGATGAAGAACGTAAATTTCAAAGTTTTGCTGGCTATTGGTGTTCTGGCCATTGCCGCCCTGGCTTGTGGCTTTAGTGCAAACACGGCCAACTTCGAGCAGGCCTACATGTCCGCGGATGCGGCAGGAACGGCTCCCACCTCGGTGTATGGGGCCAATGATGTCTTCTATGCCATCGTGGACCTGGCCAATGCCTCAGATAGCACCGAAGTGCGTGCCGTGTGGACCGCGATCAACGTAGCCGGAGAATCCCCCAACACGCTGATCGACGAAGTGAGCATTGAAAGCGGCGATGCCCTGTTGACCTTTGACCTGGCCAACACGGGTATGCTGTGGCCCACGGGCACCTACAAGGTAGATCTCTACCTGAATGGTGAGCTCGAGACCACGCTCAACTTCCAAGTTCAGTAGTATCTAGCTTTGCTACAACAAAAAACGCCTCCCCATAGGGAGGCGTTTTTTTATATCGTCACTACTACCTGGTGAATGCCGGTGGCACCGCTGGGCGCTGGTGGCGCATCGCGTGTCTCCTGCGGTTGGCCAGAGGCATCAAAGGCACGCACCTCGAGTACACGCCGGCCCATCTGATAGGGGAAGCTAAAGCGCCACAGAATCCAGTTCAGTGCGCTGAGCGGAGGGGCAATCAGCTCGGCGGGCTGCCATTCGCTGCCATCCACACGCACCTCCACGCGGCCAATGCCGCGTGTGCCGGCCCAGGCTACACCGCCGCACAGGGCGGCGCCCGTCTCGCCCACCGCAGGATCAACCACCACCGTATCGATGACTGACACTATCTGCGGGAAGGCTTCACGATCCCAGCCACGCTCGACCCAGTAGCCATCCAAGCGCTCAGGCACCATCTCGATCCACTGTATCCACTTAGGCTGCTTCATACCGTAGCGATTGGGAATGTAGATGCGCAAGGGGTAGCCATGCTCGTACTCCAGTGGCTCATCATTCATGGCGTAGACCAACATGGTGCGCGGGTCTTGAATATCCCCCATGCTGACGAATTCGTAAAAGCCATCGGCTGAGGTGATATAGGCGCCAGCCGCTGTAGCTTGTACCCCGGCCATGGCGAGCACCTCGTTGAAGGGCACACCGGTCCAGCGCGAAGCACTGGTGAGGTCTCCGCCGACTGGATTGGAAATGCATTGCATGGTGAGAATTTGGGTCTGAGCAGGCATGGCGCGCAGCTCATCCAGCGTGAATTCAAGCGGGGTCTCTACCATGCCGCCAATTTGCAGCCGCCAGGCATCCGCATCCAGCTGTGGCGGGCGCGTATTGATATCGATGCGATAGAAATCCTGGTTGGCGGTAAGCTCAGGCCGCGTGCCAGTGACTGGCGCCTGGCGCGCGGCTAACTCTTCTGGGCTGGGGGATTGGGCCGGCCCATTGGTGAGGCGTGCCCCAAAAGGATCTGTGGGGTCTGTGGGTACAGGCGTGCTGACCGCGCGCGGTGGCATGGCCTGTGCTCCGAACAAGCGGCTGGCGCCCCAGGCACCGAGAGCGGTGACGGCCAAGCCTGCGCCACTGACGGCGAGGAACTGGCGGCGCGTGAGCTGCGCTGTTTCAGCCTCAGCTCTTTGTGCATAGCCTTCGATCAAGCGCGCCGTCAGCCAACCCCAGCCCATATACACCAGACCGAGCACCAAGCTGCCCAGCCCTGCTGCAATGCCCAGTTGATTGTGAACGGTGAGCATCAGCGCAAGCAGCAGCAAACCCGCCGCCATCCCAAGACTACGAATACTACGGCTGGGCTGCAGCCAGGCTAGCAAGAGGCCAAGCAGCGCGCCTGCCGCAATGAACTGCACCACGGCAATGGCCTGCTCGGCCAACTTGGCTGCGGTGGAAGTATCGCCAAGTGGCAGGAAGCTTTGCAGAAACTGAATGATGGCAACCATGCTAGCGATCACAAAGCGAATCAAGCCGCCGGGCAGCACGCGTGTCATCAAGTCAAAAATATCAAAGGGGAGGAAGGGTGTACCAAGGATCGGCTCAACCAGGGCCAGCACGCCAACTAAAGCCGCCGTCGTGAGTGCGCCGAAGACGGCGCCCGCCCACAGGGGAGAGGAACTGCGCTCAGAGGTCATGGATTGATTATAGGCTGGAGCGGGCAGGTGAGGATGAAATCAAGCTAAGTTTGGCGCTGGCGATTTAAATGACAAGCGCCCAGGTGAGGGGGGCACCCGGACGCTTGTCAATTGGGATTATAGCGTTTGTGAAACTTGTGTCAAGGGATGCACATATTCTCTAATCTTGGGCAATTATCTATACATGGAGTAAATACACGGATGTGTATCGAATCATCGCGCTGGAGTTGTGTTATTCCGCGCAGCGGACTAACACAACTCCCTTAGCAGCGGCGCCAGCCGCTGCGTATGCCCCTTCGCGGACTTGTACCGAACCGCTTGAAGGCTCCGAGGGCGGCCCGAAACGGTCAGCCAGGGAGCGCAGATACACGAAAGGCGAGTTCAACTCATAGTCTACCAGGCGGCCCTTCTCGTCAACTATCAGCCGCTTGAACAGAATTTGAAGCAAGGTGCTCTTCTGCTTGTCCTCCAGCCAGAAGTAGTAATCCACCAACTCCCTTAGCAGCCCAATGGCCAAGTCCAGATCGTCAAGGTGAACCTTGGCATCCCGCTCCATCTCTGCCAAACCAAGCTCTACATTCCGCAGCTTTTCCTGCCATTCCAGGCGCAGCTGGTCATAGGCTTCTTCCGTGATCTTGCCTGTGATAAGCAAGCGACCCAGCCGCGCCTCTTCCTCTTTGAGCTGAGACAGCCGCTGGCGCATGTCGGCCACCTGCTTGTCCCTATCCTGGTTGGTGAACTGCTGGACTTCTTGAACATAGATCTTGCGGATTTCTGGAATCAAGTCCGCGTCTATTTCAATGCCTTGCAGCAAATCCACCATCTGCCCATCCACCAGCTTGGAAGGGATGTGCAGGCTGGTGCCGCCTGGCTTGGCATGGGTGATGTAGTAGGAGTAGCTCTGTGAACGCCCGCTCGGTGTGGAGCCGTGCAACTTGTAGCGTTCACCACCGACTTCTGCCCAGAGTAGGCCACGCAGCAGGTAGAAGTTCTTGCGCTCGCAGGATTTCTCGGAGCCGTTCTTCCTGAGAATATCTACGCCCTTCTGGAATTGGTTGGGCGTGATAATTGCCTCCCAGGAGCCTCGAACTTCACCAGCGACGATCCCAAAACGCTTTGAAGTGACCCAGCCTGCATAGAACGGGTTGTGCAGGATTTTGTGCAGGCGGTTGGCCGCATATTCCCTGCGGCCCGTTTTAGGGTCATTCCAGGCCCAGGGACGGCCGCTGTAGGTTGTGTAGCCGCGCTGGGTGAGTTCTTCGCATATCTGGTCCAGCGTATAGCGGCCAGTGAGCAGAAAATCCCAAGCATCCTTCAACACTTGGATACTGTTGGGGTCTTGCTCCACCCAGCGGTCATACTTGTTACTGGAAACTAGCTTCTCTTTGTTGACATAACCAAAGGGAGCTTTGTTAGGCCAGCCGCCCATACGCATCTTGGCTTCCATCCCATCCCGGGTGCGTTCACGCAACACATCCACTTCTCGCTGCGCTAAGCCCATCTGCAACAGGAACATGAAGAAGCCATCCGGAGTTTCCGGCTGGAGGGTGGGCATATTAGCTACCCGAACCTTGACACCCCAGCTAATCAGCTTAGTGGCCGCTTGCAGTCCCTCCACTGCATTGCGGCCAAAGCGGTCTGCCCGATACAGACCCAAGTGGGAGAACTTCCCAGCCTGGGCATCGCTCAGCATCTGCTGATAGTCTGCGCGGTTCGGGCTGGTGCCGGTGAGCATGTCACAATATTCACGCTTGAATTCGACATTCGAGCTGGCCAGCAAGCTGTCCTGAATGTGCTTGCGCTGGAAGGCAAACGAGCGTTCCGGCGTTTGCTTGTCCTCATCACTGACGCGCAGGTAGCTGGCCCAGCCTGGAGAAATCACGATCTCGCTCATGAGGAAATTTTAAACTCCGCCGAATCGCAAGTCAAGAAACTGGCGATTCACGGTTCTGAAAGGTGGCCAGGCTACGCTTGATCCGCTCGATGTCCTCTGTGCTGGCAACTTCTTTCAGTATGCGAGCCAGGTCCAGCAGGCGTTGAACGGCAGCCTTGTCCAGCTTGGAGGGCTGGGTCTTATTCTTCTTCTGAGCTGCCATGCGCTTTCCCTCCCTTGGCACTGGCCTCCAGCAAGGCATTGAATTTATGGCCGCGCTTCCTTCTACCGGACACCACAAAGGCTTCAATCGCCTGGCTGCCAACTACATCTGCTAAAACGCTCAATGTTGGCGACACCTGGTTGTCCACCCAGGCCAGCATGCGGTTGAGCTCGATGGTGCGGGCATCCGAGACGGTCTTCATCGCTCTGGCTTGGTTGTTTACAAAGGCGTTCCACCAAGGCAGAAGCTTCTCCGTCTCTTGCTCGATGAAATCTACATAATCTCGCAGATGAGATATAGCCCTGTCCACCCACAACTGAGGCAGTTTGACCAGCACATCCCTGGCGATCATGTCTGCCCGTTCTGCACGGGTCTGCATTTCCAGCCTCACAGGCCCATGCTTGTCATAAACGCGCAGCATCCTGGTGGATTGGCTGGAGCCCAACCGCAGGGAGCTGGTGCCGATTTGACCGTCTTCACGCTTCTCATACGGGGAGATGGAGTACAGCATCTTTTCGCGCCGCAGATAGGAGCGCATCTGCTCCAGCTCAACGGCTTCTTTGACCTGCTCTGGCGTGAAGGGAGTACCATCCCAGGCCAAGTCCAACCTGGTGATCCTGGCTTTCTCCCAGCGCTCTAATACGATGACAAATTCTTGCAGCAGCTTATCCGGCACGGCATCACAGGCCGAGCCTGGTAATTCAAGGCCAAAATATGGGTTCCCCTCATTTCCTGCCTGGGCGATGGGGTCTGCGTACAACTTCGCTTCCAGGAGAGCTTTGAACAAGCTCTTAAATCCTCTCCCTCCGTGTCCTACTGCCTGCATTGGCCCCAATACCCCCTCGAACCATTCCTGCCACATTTTGAGGCCATACTCTTTGGTGCCCCAGATCGTGACTGAGAGCCAATGCACGCGGAACAATACTGCCATTTTCCTCCTTGGTTACCTTATTTTGAAACTTTCACCCCCCTGCTAGTATCGGGGGGTTCATGCCTTCCCAAAGGAAAGCGAAATTTGAATTTTCGAGAGTGAGCGTTTGGGCACCCTCCCCGCCCTGGCGGCGGGTACCCCTCCCAAACGCCACACTCAAAAATGAGAACCTTCTTTTCCACATTGCGCTTTCAATACCCTTTCTGGGTCGGCTTTTTTTTGGGCTAATAGTCGTCATCGTCAAAGAAACAAAGGCTGACCATGACAACTATTTAACGCCATCTCTACTTGATGAGAGTTAATGGCTTCCGCCATTACGCACCTGGTAAACGGTGCGTGTCCGCCTCGCTCAGCGGTTGGGAAAGCACCAACACGCCTTGCTCGCCGGATTTAATTCATTTTGCTTTTGGGAATTACCTGTTTATTTCCAAGTGATATAGACCGTGGCGGTGATCACACCCGTTGCAGCTGTGATCAGCTCAGCTGCTGTCATGCCCTGTTACCTCCTTTCCAAAAACAGATTTCGAACTGCCTGCCCGCCCTTTTGGAAGACGCGGCCGTGAAGCGTGGCGCGGATCTTCATGGGTTCGATACGCGGCAGTTTGCCCAGGTCATATCCGCCCTTTCGGGACGAGAACTTGAACGTGCCATTTTCGGTCTGCACAGTGGCGAACTGGGTTCCGGTCTTGTCGGAGGTGAACACATCCGTCACCAACGCCTTTTCGACGGTTAGGGACTGTTGCTGTTACCGCAGCGGCAGTCCCGATTTTTTCTACCTAGTGGCTCTCTCTGGCATCACCTCCCTTGACAAGAGTTCTTATTGAGGCCAATAAAATAGCACACATGTTCTAATTAAGTCAAGAGTGTTTTCTGTCCAATGCCTTGACAAGATCAAAGCAACCTAATTTTCCAAATTTCATATGACAATTTCTGTAACGGTTCTTGACATTCCAGTCGCTGGAAGGTATAGACTTGGACGATGAAAGCCCGAATTGGAGACATTATGGAAATCCGCGAGTTGGCAGAAAGAACTGGTGTCCCGGCAAAAACAATTCGCTACTACGAGGAAATTAACTTATTGCCGTCACCATCACGCAAGCCTAATGGCTATCGAGAATATTCTGAAGTCGATGTAGATCGGCTGAAGTTAGTAACAGGTGCGAGGCGTCTGGATTTGTCCCTTGGTGACATCAAAGAAATCTTAGATCTGCGGGACCGACAAATCGCCCCGTGTGGCGTTTTGCTAGATTTGCTAGATAACAAAGCCAAAGAGATAAATCAAAGAATAATCGAGTTGCAGGTTTTGGAGAAAGATTTAAAACAGCTTTTTTCTCTTGGCCTCACCTTTCCAGCTGATGATGTAGAAGGAAAAAATTGTGTTTGTCATTTAGTCAGCCAACAAGCTGAATTAGAAAGTACGTACAAGAGGTGAAGATGGCGCAATATAAAAAGCTTGATTTAGATGTTCGCGGCATGACGTGTGCCACTTGTCCTAACCATGTCGAAAGGGCACTCAGTCAGGTTGAAGGGGTTAAGTCTGTAGATATACCTAATTGGCAGTCGAGCAAGGCAACTGTTATCGCAGAAGCTGAAGTGTCCGAGGAAGCTCTAACAGCTTCCGTAGAGAGAGCCGGGTACCACGCTAGGGTTAAAACCGTTTCAATAGTTGATGACAACGTGGAACAAAGTGGTTCCACTTTTTCTAACGGACACGGGGAAAACAACTTTGATTTGCTGGTCATTGGTGCTGGATCAGCCGGATTTGCCGCAGCGATAAAGGGCGCAGACCTAGGATTTCGAGTCGGCATGGTCGGCCATGGCACTATTGGGGGAACTTGCGTCAATAGGGGTTGTGTACCTTCCAAGACCCTGATTAGAGCTGCCGAAGCCTGGCACAACGCAGGTCACCATCCCTTCAAAGGCATTAATACTCAGCAAGGCAATCTGGATTGGGAAACTGTTCGCTCCCAAAAAGATGAACTCATTTCGCAGATGCGCCAAAGCAGATATGCAGATGTTTTGGCTGCCTATCCCAACATCACCTACATTGAAGGCTTTGCCCAATTTACCGAAGGGGGAAAGGTGCAGGTAGGAGACACGCTTTATAAGGCCAATCGATACGTGATCGCAACAGGCGCGCAACCCCGTATGGTCAACTTTCCAGGGATTGAGGAAGCCGAACCACTGAATAGCACTACGTTGATGGAATTAGAGCAGTTGCCAAAGTCACTCATCATCTTGGGAGGGAGAGCTGTGGCTCTGGAATTAGGGCAAACAATGGCGCGCTTGGGTGTTAATGTTTTGATCCTTCAACGCAGTACTCGCCTGGTGCCGGACCATGAGCCCGAGATTGGTCGGGCAATAAAAGATTATTTGGAGCAAGAGGGGGTCAGCGTTATCACTGGTGTTGAAGTTGGGCGCTTGAGTCAAGATGGCGACACTCGATCTGTTCATGCCCGCGTGCTGGGGCAGGAGCGAGAATTCAAAGCCGATCAAATCCTGATGGCCCTTGGGCGAGAAGCCAACACAAAGGGTATGGGGTTGGAGAACAGGGATGTTGAGCTGGAGCAAAACGGCGCAATCGTTGTAGACAGATACATGCAAAGTTCCAATCCGGCGATTTATGCTACCGGTGATGTGACCACTAATCCAGAATTTGTATACGTGGCCGCTGCCGGAGGATCGATAGCGGCCCAAAATGCTCTCACGGACACAAAAAAGCCCCTTGATTTGTCAACTGTACCAGGCGTTATTTTTACCGACCCACAAATTGCAACCGTTGGATTGACGGAGGCCCAGGCCAAAATTGAGGGAATCAAAGTCAAAACCAGTACTGTCAGTCTTGAGTATGTAGCTCGGGCGCAGGCAGCCCGCGATACACGCGGTTTTATCAAGCTAGTAGCAGATGAAACAACCAACCGGCTTCTAGGCGCGCATATTCTTGCCGCTGAAGCGGGCGAGGTCATTCAATCCGCAACCTTGGCGATCAAGTTTGGTCTCAAAGTCGATGACTTAACAGATACCCTATTCCCGTACTTAACCCAGGTTGAGGGGCTAAAACTAGCAGCAATTGCTTTTGAAAAAGATGTTGCTATGCTTTCTTGCTGCGTAGCCTAAATTAGCCAGATTACTCCGTCGCAATATACTCATCCAGAAAGTTTTGCGAGATCTCAATAGCCGTGAGGGGCGTCAATTAGCAAATGAGAATAATATCTTCTCTACTCCCGTCACCTTGATAAATAATCAGATTGCGTTCCGAGGCGTTCCCGAACTTGACCAGGCAACGGCGGCGGGTCGAAAGATGAAAATCGGAGTGCTCAACTCGCCTCACTGTAAAGGTTACTTAAATAGGTCAACCTCGGTCTTAAAAATAGGGTCGTCTTTTCCTAGCTCCATTTCGGGTGCAACGCGGGTGCAACCAGCTTGGATGAGATAGAAACCTTATACTCTATAAACGCAATTTTCCCCCTATTTTTCCTAAAAACTGGATTTCCCATAAAATTTTAGAGCGTGGGTCGAACTCATAAGCCCTTGGTCTTTATGCAAGAGATGCTGAATCCTTGTTAGGCTTTGATAATTCTAGAACTGTAATATCTGCTAAATCGGCAACAAATGCGTAAATTGCCAGCATTACCTTTGTGAATTCCTGCTGAAGTACAAACTTACGAATATCATCTTTTGTCCACTCTTTATATTTAGCTCTCTTATCAGGGTTGTTCACCTTCACTAGATTGCCATATACCATGACGTCAAATATTTCTTGATGTGTTGGTCGCTTCCCCCAAAGATCGTTAACAGAAGGCGGAAACGCTTCCATGAATGCAATATATTGAGTTCTGAGGTCGCTGGCTTTGTTTCTCCATTCTTTTGAAATCGATTCATCCAAAAGTAAATGCCTGAGGGCGGGTATTGAAACAGGTTGTTTTTCAAGAGTAAAAATTCGCAGGGTGTTAACAAAGGCATGTACCTTTTCTTCCTCTGGTAAATCAAACTCGACTGTAAATGTTCTGCATCTTGTTCTTTGGTCGTTCTGAAACCAAGCCCCACTGCAACAACATGTTCAAAAAAACCGAAACTTTTCAGGACCTTATACTTTTCTACTATAGTTTCAAGAATTTCTTTGCTGTCTGGTTTATTCAAGTTCCAGCCCGTTGTTTTCTGTCCTTAGAAGATAACTCGGCAACCTTTTCTCGTTGCTTAAATTGAAACGCTAGCAGTAAGCTATCTTCCTTGCTAGATGGTTCGTGTTGGGTCTTGTAAGGTGCCCCAGGTGGGACTCGAACCCACAGCCTTAGCCTTAGGAGTGCTCTGCTCTATCCATTTGAGCTACCGGGGCCTACGCACGCCTACGGCGTACTTTTGTAGTTGCTAGCGGGCTTAACGCCCGCTAGCAACTACACCTACAGTCTACCAAAGCAAATAATCTGGGCCTTACGTTCGCCCTGCGGCGAACTTACAGCAGTTCCTACTCGGCTTCGCCGAGTAACGAAACTGCACGCGTACTAGTTTACACAAAACTCAGCACGGCTGCTACTTACCCTTCCAGTTGGGCTTGCGCTTCTCGCTGAAGGCACGCATGCCTTCTTTTTGATCCTCAGAGGCAAACAGGAAGTAGAAGGCCTGGCGCTCCTCCTGGATGCCATCGCCCAGATGTGTTTCGAAGGCGCGGTTGACGGCTTCCTTGCCCAGGCGCACAGCCAGCGGAGCGCGGGCGGCGATCTCCGTGGCCAACTGCATCGCTTCGTCGAGGTAGCGCTCGACAGGCACTACTTTATTGACCAAGCCTCGGCGCAGCGCATCTTCGGCGGTGAGTGTGCGATTGTTCAGCACCATTTCCATCGCCAGCGCCTTGCCCACAGCACGCGTGAGGCGCTGCGTGCCGCCTGCACCCGGGATCACGCCAAGGTTAATCTCCGGCTGGCCGAAGCGAGCGCTTTCGGATGCCACGATCATGTCGCATGACATGGCCAGCTCATGGCCGCCACCCAAGCACCAGCCAGACACGGCGGCGATGATGGGCTTAGTAATCTTCTGGATGCGATCGAACGGAGAAATGTGCCCGCGCAACAGTAACTCCACGGAGGAGGCTTCGGCCATTTCTTTGACATCCGCTCCGGCGGCGAAGGCACGTACATCGCCGTTGATGACAAATGCGCCGATGCTTTCATCCGCATCCAGTTGCTCCAACTTCGCCATCAGCTCAATCATCAGCGCGCTGTTCAGCGCGTTCATGGCTTCGGGGCGATTGAGCGTGAGCAAGGCTACGCGCCCGCGTACCTCAACCAGAATGAGCTGTTTATCTTCATTGGCCATGGGGTGTCCTCCAAAATCGAACTAAACAAATTGTACTGGCGCAGTTGGCAGCTTAGGCCAACGCCGCCAGTACAGCCGAGGCATCAGCTTGCAGCAGCCACACCAGCCGAATATTATGCGCGGCCAGCTCACCTGCAGCGGTCTCTGCCAGCGCTTCAAGCCCGGCATTGGCGGCAGCAAACACGGGTGAACTGTTGCCTGTGGCGCCAACATACACAACCACGCCACTCCCCAACTCACGCATGACACGACCAATCGATTGAGTTGCCAAAAAGCCAGCCGTCAATGTGGCATCAATGCCGCGGTGCCAATCCCACTCGTCCAGATCCAGCAGGTTGCCTTCAGGCTGCACGCTGGGGATAAGCACCAAAGCATCCACACGGCCCCAATGCTCAAGCACGCCTTGCAGCATGGTTTGCAATGCCAGCTTGCGCGTCAGGTCGGCAGCGGCGGCGATGGCGTGGCCGCCAGCCGCGGCGATCTCCACGGCCAGGGGCTGCACGCGTGTGGGCAGCAGATCATTCAGGGCCACGCGCCACCCTTGTGCGGCCAGTTGGCGCGCAAGCTCCTGCCCGAGTGGAGTTCCTGCACCAGCCAGCAAGACTACGCGCTCACTCATTGCCCACCAAGTCCCACTCTTCAAAAGTGACAACATCTTCACATGTCGGCACTTCATTAGGGTTATTGGGATGATACAGGTTCATATTGAAATACGGCGAGGGGTCATAGGTGTTGTTGATACGTGTTTCGTTCAAGAAATCTCCTTCGCCATCATCTTTCACGATCGAAAAATGCAGGTGCAGGCCCGTGGGTGCACTTACATCACCGGAGTAATTGCCCATGTAGCCAAGAAAGGTACCGGCTTCTACATATACCTCATATGTGCCGGGAGGGAACTCCTCAGACACGAAGCTCTCACCGTCCACATTGGCCAGGTGCGTGTAATAGGTCCAGATCTGGCGACCAGGCTCCAGCGGGTCACTGGGGATGCGAATGATGACTGTAGAGCGCCAGTCGTCTAACCGGCTGAGATAGCCAGGGTAGGCCGCATAGATTGGCGTGACCCCAGGCTGGGTACCCGAGAAGATATCCAGGCCGGTGTGCGTGTGCCCAAAGCGGTACGACTGCTGCCACAGCCCCAGAATCACACCGTGCGTGGGGAAGGCAAACGGCGCGTCGCCACAGTGCATGCCCGGCTGCAGGGCGTACTGCTCAAACAAGGCTCGGTCCGTGTGCAACTCTTGAAACAGTGCCCAGCGCCCCGGCGCTGGCACATAGCGGTTGTAGATGTATACGCCTGCCGTTGCTGCCACGGCCAGCACCAGCACACCCGCCAGCGCCAGCCAATGCTTGCGCTTCATGCGCGGTCACCCGGCGGCGCATCGTCGCCACGGCGGAAGTGCGCCAGATCGTCTTGCATATGGTCAGCAAACAACAGCGTGACCTTGCCGCCACTGATCTCCTGCAGCACTTGGCCGGCGCGCTCACCTTGCGGTGAGCCCATCGCCTCAGCCACGGCTGCCAGCGAATCAAAGAAAAGCTCATGCACCAGGTGGGCGGGGTAGCTGCCATGCAACACGCGGTCCACCCGGCTAGTGACCTCGCGGCGCAGCCCGGGCATCTTCTCCGCCTCGGCCAAAAAGAGGGGCCAGCGGCTGTCAAAACGAGCCGCATCGTCTTGCGGCTCCACCAAAATGACCAATTTGTACATAGCCGCGGCATTATAACCTTGCGGCCTGAGAGCGCGTTTTTAGCCGCAAAAGCTATACAGCAATCAATTTTTGCGTATGGTAAACTACGCGCGCAAGTGACACAACACATGGATGACAAGATAACGATCATTGAGGGACCGCCGCCCACCTTCGAAGTAGTGGACGACGGCTGGTCAACGGGGGTTCTCGAAGGCCCAACCTTATACGGAGTAGCCCTGACCCACTTACGCACCTTTAACGGTGGTGAGCTGGTTGAGCGTTGCTACCGCGCCTGGAAGAAGCGCCAGGCCATCACCCTGGAATACCGCGACGAAGACGGCAACAACAAGACCGCCCCGATCCTGGCGGCGCGCAGCGCCAACACGGACGAGGGCGAGATGCTGATGCTGTGGGTGCGCCTGCCGGATGAAGAGATTGAGCTTGCCATCGATTTTGATGACGAGGATGGCGACGAAGACGACGACTTCGAAGCGCTGCCATAAACGCTCCATTTCACCCATTACAATTCAATTGAATATTCTCTTGCTGGAGGCGTCATGACCGATGCAATGATTGCGCGCGAGCTAAAAGAAGGCGTACTGATCCTTACCCTGGACCGCCCGAAGGCCAACGCCTTCAACACACCCATGGCGATCGAGCTGCAAAACACCTTCAAGGACGCCAAGAAGGACAAGGCCGTGCGCAGCGTGCTGCTACAGGCCAATGGCAAGCTCTTTAGCGCCGGTCAGGACGTCAGTGAATTTGGCGGCGATGGGCATGTCTCCTTCCGCAAGCATCTGCAAAAAACCTACAACCCGCTGGTGCTGCAGATGCGTCAGCTGGAGAAACCCATCCTGGCCTCGATCCAGGGCGCCGCGGCCGGCGCCGCCCTCGGCCTGACCCTGGCCTGCGACCTGCGCATCGGCTCGCCGGACGCGCGCTTCGTCATTGGCTTTAGCGGCATCGGCCTGGCGCCCGATTCGGCCGTCTCACTCATGCTGCCAGCCATTATCGGTCTCGGCCGCGCCGCCCAGGTAGCTTTTTACAACGACCCGATCAGCGCCGAACAAGCGCTGGAATGGGGCTTGCTCAACGCGGTGGTGCCCGCCGAGCAGTTGCAACAAACTGCCTGGGATTGGGCGCTGCGTTTAGCCCAAGGCCCGATCAACGCCATGGGCCTGACCAAGCGCGCCTTCAACAAAGCGTTGCTAAGCAACTTAGAGGATGTGCTGGATTACGAAGCGCACAATCAGGAAATTGCCGGAGAAGGCAGTGACCACAAAGAAGGCCTGGCCGCCTTTGTGGAGAAGCGCGCCGCGGATTACGCTAAAGCTGCGGGCGAATAGGCTTACGCGCCCAGGCGCACCCACATAATCTTGAGCGCTGCGAGGCTGCCAAATACTGTCAGCACCACCATGCAAGCCAGCAGGGTTTTGCGCCAGTCTGGCTGCAAGTACTTCACTGAACGCTTTAGAAGCTTGAAGCCAGGCTCTGCAAAGACAGCAAACAGCGCGCCACCCAACAGGCCACCCAAGTGCCCCCAGTTATCCACGCCTTGGCGCAACAGCCCGGGCAGGAACATGACCGCACTGATGATGAGCATACTGGCCCATTGGTAGTTGCCGTAGTGGTCACGCTGACGATAGTGCCCCACCACCTCCGCACCAATAATGCCGAAAACCGCCCCTGAGGCGCCCAGCGCAGGGTTAGGCGCGAACAAAAACGAGATCACGCATCCGGCAAATCCAGACAGCACGTACAGGGCCAGAAAAGCGAAGCGGCGATAACGAAACTTTATCTGCTGCCCAAAGAGAAAGAGAACATACATGTTATTAACAATGTGCACAAGATCTGCATGAATAAATATTGGCGTTACCAAGCGCCAGTATTGGCCATCCACTATCAACTGGTTAACCTTCAGACCCCAGCAATAGGGCAAATTTCGGCAGGCAAATCCACCCGCTCTTAAAGCATGGTCTACCGCCAAATCAGGGCACACGATTTTTTCGCCACAAACCGGGCTGACCACCAAACGATAATTCTGCGTGGTGTGCTGGAGGATGAACACAATGGCAGTAACAGCAATTACCCCATAGAGCGTCCAAGGATGTTTGAAGTGCTTACCTGGCCAACGGAGGCGAGACTTTTTCCTGACTGATCGTTTTTTGGCAGTCAACCTTCCCCCTTTGTTAGAACCACTAGGCCAACAGTTTACCGGCCGCGGCGGCGCCAAAGATCACAAGGACAGCCAACACGCCCAACCATACCTGGTTGGGCGTGTTTGTATCCACCAGCTTCATGTGCGTGCCCTGCTCTTGCAGCTCAAACACGGGGCCGCTCAAGTACGTGAATACCAAACCACCGAGCAGGCCGCCAAAGTGACCCCAGTTATCAATGCCGGGCGAAAGACCAATAATGAAGTTAATGGCTGCGATCTGCAAAATGCTGCGCATCACCGCCTGGGCGCGCTGGCCGAACACTTTTTGGTTGCGGTAGGCGAACACGGCGTGTGCGGCCAACAGGCCAAACACGGCCGAAGAAGCGCCCAGGGAGGCGGCATCGCTCATCACGAATGAAAGCACCGTGCCAGCAAAACCGCTGACCACGTACAGCGCCAGGAATGACAGATGCCCAAACATACGCTCAAGCTCCGGGCCGAGTGCGTAGAGTGCATACATGTTGAAAGCGATATGCACCAGGCTGGCGTGCAGCAAAACCGGAGTGATCAAGCGCCACCACTGGCCATACATGATCAGCGGATTGACTTTCATGCCATAGCAGGCCGGGAGATCAGGGGAGAGAAAATAGGGGCAGGCACCCAGATCGAGGATGCCGCTGGCAGTGAGCGTTTGCAACAGATACACCAGCGCAGTGACGCCCAGAATGGTGAAGGCTACATAGGGCTTGCGCTGCGGCATACGCACCGGCACCCGCCGCGGGCGAATACGCGCCAAAGGCTGCGGGGCTTCGCTCTCTTGTGGGGCAGTGTCCTCAGGCCGTTCGCTCACAATTGCACGCGCCGTGGGTTTACGCGGTGGTGTTCCGCGGAGATGATGTCTTCGATGCGGTCTACTGTATCGTCAAGCTCACCGTCACGGTTGACGACCACATAGTCGAACTCGTCGATACGCTTGAACTCCTGGCGCGCCGTGGCAATGCGCAGCTTGAGGTTCTCTGGCGTCTCGGTCTTGCGGCGCTCCAGGCGCTCCACCAACTCGTCTTCACTGGAAGTGGTGATGAACACCAAGATAGCCTCTGGCGAGATCTTGCGCACCGTGGCAGCGCCTTGCACATCCACGCGCATGACGACATCTTTGCCGCTGGAGAGCGCTTTGCGCACCTGATCCTTGGGGATGCCTTTGTAGTCGTTATACACAATGGCATATTCCAGCAACTCTTCTTTTTCGATCAGGCCGGCAAATTCCTCACGGCTGACGAAGAGGTAATCCACACCATCGCGCTCTTCCGGGCGCGGCGGGCGCGTGGTGGCTGTGACAACAAAGTGAAAGGGCAAACCGCGCTGCTTCATAATTTCAAGCACGCTATCTTTGCCCACACCAGAGGGGCCAGAGATAACAATCAGCAGGGGTTCGTTTACAGGGCCAAATTCAGGGCTTGGGTTGCTCATGTGCGCCAAATTATACAGGGCGCTACTTGCTTTGTAAGCGGGCCAGCACGATCTGGACCAACTCCGCCGCCACTTCGTCTTGCGTGCGCATGGCGTCCACTTCTGCCCAGCGCTCACGCTCAGCCTCAATGAGCTGCTTGTAGCCTGCGTAGACGCGTTCGTGGAATTCCAGTTGGTAATCATCCAGGCGGTTCCAGTTGCCGTCGGCATCGCGGCGGCGCAAGCCGTCTTGCGGCTTGATGTCCAGGAATAGTGTGAGGTCAGGCTTCAGGCCACCGGTAGCAAAGCGCACCAGCTCGGCCAATTGAGCCAGATCCATCTGGTGCCCATAGCCCTGGTAGGCCATCGTGCTGTCGGCGTAACGATCGCACAGCACTACCTGACCCTCGGCCAACGCCGGGCGAATGACCTCGTCTACCAACTGGGCACGCGAAGCCTGAAAGAGCAAGATCTCGCTGCGCGGTTGCATGGCCTTATTGCCCAGGTCAAACAATACTTTGCGAATCTGGTCGCCGATGGGCGTGCCACCTGGCTCGCGCGTGGTCAGCACCGTGTAGCCAGCGGCGCGTAGACTCTCTGCTAAGCGGGGAATCTGCGAAGTCTTGCCGCTGCCTTCCGGGCCTTCCAGCGTGATAAACATACCGCCCCTAAAATCCTTCGAGCTTAGAGAAGTCAGCCACACCGTTCGCCAGGGCTGCGACACGTTGCAACAGGCCAAGACGGTTGCGGCGCACGGTTTCGTCTTCGACCATCACCATCACCTTGTCAAAGAAGGTGTTGATGGCGGCAATCATGGGTGTGAAAGCGGCCAGCATTTCATTTACGGAGCCAGCGGCGCGCGCCGCGGCTTCCGCTCGCTGGACTGCGGCCAGCAGGCCGCGCTCGGCGTCATCGGCCAGAGCGGCTTCGTCAACGGCATAGGTTTCTTTGAGATCGCGCGTGATGCGCACGCAGCGGGCAAAGGCAGCCAGCGTCTGCGACCAATCGGCCTTGGCGCTGTGCGCGGCGAGCTGACGAATGGCGCGTGCTGCGGCGGCCGGGTTGTGGCCCTGCTCCGCCAGGACCGCATCCACTACATCGTGGCGTTCGCCATTCTCCAGCAGCAGGGCGCGCAGGCGACCCATGATGAAGTCCAGCGTGTCTTGCTGCACCTTCTCGCTGGCTGTCACCGGCTGCTGTGCGGCAGCCTGGTGGATGGCCTGGCGCAGATCAAAATGCAACTCACCAGCAATCAAGTTTTGTACGAGGCCAATGGCAGCACGGCGCTGGGCAAAGGGATCCTTGGCGCCAGTGGGCGCCAAGCCCACAGCAAACAGGCCAGTCAGGCTGTCCAAGCGGTCGGCGATGCCCACCGCCAAGCCGGCTTTGCCGGCTGGCGTGCGGTCACCGGCGTAGCGCGGCAGGTAGTGCTCGAAGATGGCTTCGGCTACCGCAGGGGACTCGCCTGATTCGAGCGCGTAGGTGCGCCCGATCACGCCCTGCAACGAGGTCATCTCGACCACCATCTTGGTCACTAGATCGGCCTTGCTCAACTGCGCCGCACGGTGAGCTACTTCGCTCTCTGCACTATCCAATCCCAACGAGGGGCTGAAGACACGCGTGAGTTCGGCCACGCGCTGTGCCTTGTCCCACATCGAACCAAGCTCTTTTTGGAAAGTGAGCTGCTTGAGCCCATCCACATAGTGTGAGAGCGGATGCTCGCGGTCCTTACGAATGAAGTAGGCGGCATCGGCAAAGCGGGCACGCAGCACGGCAGTATTGCCGGCGGTGACAGCTTTGGCATCAATCTCACCGTTGGCTACCGCAATAAAGTAATTGAGCAACGTGCCATCTTTTTCTACCGGGAAGTAGCGCTGGTGCTTTTTCATCACACCAGTCAGCACTTCTTGCGGCAGTTCAAGATAGGCGGCATCAAATTCACCGAGCAGCGCGGTGGGGGCTTCAACTAAATGCGTCACCTCTTCCAGCAGGCTGGGGTTCTGCGGCGTGCTGCCGCCAGCTTTGGCTGCCAGTTTAGTGATCTGATTCTGGATAGTGGTCTTGCGTTGGTCAACATCCAGCAGGATGCCCTGCTTCTTGAGCTTAGCCACATAATCTTTGGCATTGGTTACAGCAAACTGCTCGCCCTTGCTGAGGCGCAAACCGCGGCTGTTCTTGGCCGAGTGCAGGCCAGCATATGCAAATGGCACCAGTGCCTCGCCATGCAGCGCCAGCAGCCAGCGCACCGGGCGCGAGAAGGCTGTGCCGCTGGCATTCCAGCGCATAGACTTTTCGAACTTCAGCCCAGCGATGAGCTCAGGCAATGTCTCAGCCAACACTTCGGCCGCCAAGCGACCCTTGCGCTCAACGCGCGCTACGGCGTACTCACCGCCATCAATGGTTTCCACTTTCAGCGCGGTCACCGGCAGCCCCTGGCCGCGGGCAAAGCCTTCGGCGGCGGGGGTCGGCGTGCCATCGGCGCCAAAGGCGCGCGCCGCGGGCGGCCCCTTCACCACTTGGTTGAGGTCGGGCTGTTTGGGCGCCAAGCCGCTGACGACCGCGGCCAGGCGGCGCGGCGTGCCCTGCACGCGGATGCCCTTATGTGCCAGATGTTCGGCGGCCAGCAATTGCTCCAGGCTGGCGCTCAGTTGCTGGATCGCGCTGGTGAGGTCATCTGGCGGCAGCTCTTCAGTGCCAATCTCCAACAGGAAATCGCTGGCCGCCTTGGGGCCAGCGACCTTGGCGGGCTTAGTGGCGGAAGGTTTGGCGTCAGCACTATCCGTCAGCCAGGGATACTCTTCGCGCTGGCGTTCGGCGGCATACGCCTCTGCGACGCGGCTGGCCAGCGCACGCATGCGGCGGAAGTAGGCCTGGCGCTCGGTCACACCGATGGCACCGCGCGCATCCAAAACATTGAAGGCGTGCGAGGTGCGCAGCATGTAGTCATAGGCGGGCAGGAGTAAGCCACTGTCTAGCGCAGCGATGCCTTCCGCCTCATACAGGTCATACAGTTGGCGCAGGCGCTCCACATCAGCAATCTCAAAGTAATACTTGCTCTGCTCGCGCTCGGCCTGCATGTTCAGATCGCCCCAGTTGCGCTCTTTGCTCCAGCGCACATCGCCAACGTAGTTGACATCCTGCAGCGCCATGGCGATGCGGTCAAGACCGTAGGTGATCTCCACGGAGACTGGTTCGAGGGTGATGCCACCGGCTTGCTGGAAGTAGGTGAACTGAGTGATCTCCAGACCATCCAGCCACACTTCCCAACCCAAACCCCAGGCACCCAATGCGGGTGAGGCCCAGTTGTCTTCTACAAAACGAATGTCGTGCTTGTGCACATCAATACCAATCGCCTGCAAGGAACGCAGATACATTTCCTGCGGGTTGCCAGGATCGGGCTTGAGGATGACTTGAAATTGGTGGTGCTGCTGCAGACGATTGGGGTTCTCGCCATAGCGGCCATCATCCGGGCGCACCGAGGGTTCTACATAGGCCACATTCCACGGCTCCGGCCCGATCACGCGCAGGAAGGTGGCCGGGTTCATGGTACCGGCGCCGACCTGCTGGCTGTAAGGCTGCCACAGCACGCACCCTTGCTCCACCCAGAATTGCTGCAAAGCCATCACGATGGATTGAAAATTGCGCGGTGCGGTCAATTTGCCAGCAGCCTGTTTAGGTTGTGCCTGTTTGCGCGGCGCGGCGGCTTTACCAGCGGCCTTCTTAACCGCTGCAGTTGTCTTTGTGGTGCGGGATGGGGTCGTCTTCTTAGCCATGGAACACTCATTATAAACGGCGCAACTTGCCGCTTGGTTGCGCAGCCTCATATAATCAGCGCATGCGTATCCTCTACGACGGCTGGGCGCTGGCCCACGCGCCGCTCAGCCCCGCCGCCATCCACTTGCGGGAACTCCTCACCGCCGCACCACCGGAAATCCAGCCGCTGCTGGCGCTCCCAACGACAATGACTGAAACGATAGCAGCGGCCAATGTGCAAACAATTCAGGCACAAGCACGCGATCGCGGCGATTGGGAGCAAAACCGGCTGCAAGGCTTGGCGGCCGAACACGGCGTGGCGGCCATCCACACCACCGCCCATGCCGCATCGCTGTTAGGCAAGATCCCCACGCTGGTCAGCCCGGCCGAGTATGGCGAAGGCAGCGGGGCAAGCAACACGCGCAGCCGCATGGCCGCCGCTCAGGCGCAGGGCGGCCTGGCACGCGCTCAATGGCTGTGGCCTGCTGATCTGCCCGCCACCCATTCAGGCACGCTAACCGTGCTGCCGCCATTTGCCAAGACGATGGCCGCGGGCGCACTACCGCAAGGCACACCGGAAGAATTCTTGCTCTATCACGGAGCGGCACAACCGGGAACCTTGCTGCGCCTGCTCAAAGCCTGGACCTGGGCAGCGGGCTCGATTGGCCAGGTCTATCCACTGGTCATCACCGGCCTGGACGCGCAACAAACGGAGTGGCTGCACAGCCAGCTGCCTATTTTTGATCTACAGGAATTTGTGCTTCCGCTGGCAGCCAACCTGGCTGAGCTGCACACCCTCGTGCAACGTTGCACGGCATTCGTCCACTTGGAGCCGCCACCAGCCTGGGGCAACAGCTTACGGCTAGCGTTGGCCTACGGCAAAGCCATCGTCGCGCAGCAGGAGCCGCTCACAGAGAGCCTGCTCGATAGCGCCGGCTACCTGGTTGCCGCCAACGACACGCGCAGCCTGGGCGCCGCCATCATCACCGTTGTCGTCGAAGACGGCGTGCGCGCCGCGCTTGAGCAGCAAGCGGCGCAAAAAAGCGCCAGCTGGAGTGCTGGTGCTTTTGAAGCTGCATTGCAAAGTGTATATAGCCGTTTGGCCTAGAAGCGACGGCGGGAGAGCTGCCAGCTGTAGGCCGCCAGTGCACCACCACCCAACAGCAGCACAATCCCCAGCAAACCCATCAGTGGAGAGGGTGGGCCGCCCTCCTCGGGCGAGAGGATGCTCAAGCCACCGGAGGAGCCGGGCTGCGCGCCAAAGTTCAAGCTGGTTTCATCACCAGGATTGAGTTGAATGGTCGCACTCTGCGCGGTGGTGGGGTTGTAGCCTTGCGGAGCAGCGACACTCACGGTGTATTCGCCGCCCGGCAGATCAGTGAAACACACGGCCACCGGGTCACCGTTCTCATCCAGCTGTTGCAGAGTGTCATCCGTGCGCGAGGCCAAACCCGTGCGCTCACTTACGCTGGCGGCGCCACCCGGGATACCAAATTCATCTGTCTGGCGCATAGCGTCGCCATTGAGATCGTTGAAGAGCAAAACGCAGATGGCACCGGTACCCGGCATGCCTTCGGGCGTGCCGGTGGCCACCACTTCGGATGTCGCTTCGCTGGTGGGCGGAGCCTCCGTCACGATGGCCAGAATCACCGTCTCGCCTTCTTGCAGCACCTTGTCGGCGCTCCAGCTATTCAAAATACGCAATTGCTCGATGGCAATATTGAATTTACCAGCGATCAACCAAGGGGAGTCCCCAGACAGAGCGGTATACAACACGCGCCCGTCTGCTTCTGGGGCTGGCAGGGGTTGTGGCGTGGCCTGAAACAGCGGGGAGGCTGCTGCCTGGCTGGGTATGGCGGATAAAACCACCACTACAAACAGGCTGGCCAGTAACAAAAGCAGGGGGAGTTTTCTCAACAGCTGCTTATTCATGTGCATAAAAAGATTATATCAACGCGGCACTATAATTGATTTGAGGCCTATGAGCGCCCACGCTGTGCATCTCCCCGCGTTTTCCCGCCCTGCCAACCTACGCCCCTTCGACGTACGCCGTGACCTGCTGGCCGTTGCCGACCTGGTCGAGCTTTGTTTTGCTCCCTCACTGGATTCGGACGGCCGCCAGTACATCCTGCAGATGCGTCAGGCGGCGCGGGCCGGGCGCTGGCTGCCTGCCACACCCACGGGACTGGATGCACCGCTGATGGGCATGGTGTGGGTGGAGGACGGCAGGCTGGTGGGCAATCTCAGCTTGATCCCGCAATACCGCGGGGGCAAAACCCGCTACCTGATTGCCAATGTAGCCGTGCATCCAACGTATCAGGGGCGCGGCATCGCCCGCCAGCTCACCCTGGCTGCCCTGCAGGATGTGCGCAACCGCGGCCGGCATGAAACCTGGCTGCAGGTAGATCAGACGAACGCCACCGCCGTACATCTCTATACCCACATTGGCTTCACAGAACAATTTCGGCGCACCAGCTGGCGCGGCTGGCCTGTGGAACACTACACGCAGCCCAAAAATGTGCGCTCACGGCAAAGACAGGATTGGGTGCAACAAGACACCTGGCTGGATGCCATCTATCCTCAGGATGTGCGCTGGCAGTTGCCATTGCATACCAGCGTACTGGAGCCAGGCTTACGCGGCAGTTTACAACGCATTTTTGGCCAGCAGCAAACTCTGCAATGGGCTGCGCTGGAGCGCAAGCAGCTGCGTGCTACACTCTCCTGGCAAAGCTCATCACTCGAGGCGGATCGGCTCTGGCTGGCAGCAGACCCACACGACCAGCAGCCACCCTTCGCCAACCTGCTGGCGGCAGCCAGCGACCAATTGCCTCTTAAGCGCAAGTTAGCGCTAAACTATCCTGCCGGCCTGGCTGTAGAGCCACTCCAGGCTGCCGGTTTTCACGCCTTGCGCACCCTGATCTGGATGCGCTTCCCATGGGAGGTTCTTGCTTGACACTGCACACACAAGATGAATTGCGAAATCTGCTGGAGACGGCGCGCACGATTGCCGTCGTGGGCCACTCAGACAAGCCGTTCCGCACCAGTTACCGCATCGCCAGCTATTTGCGCGAAGTGGGCTACGAGGTGTACCCCGTCAACCCCGCGCTCACTGATATCGACGGGCAGAAGGTCTATCCAGACCTGGCTTCAGTGCCCGTTCCGATCGATATTGTGGATGTGTTCCGCCGGTCAGAGCACCTGGATGACATCGTGAAAGAGGCGATCCAGGTTGGTGCGAAAGCGGTATGGGCGCAAGTGGGTGTGGAAGACGCGCAGGCCGCAGCCACAGCCGAAGCAGCCAAACTCCCCATGGTGATGGATCGCTGCATTATGGTGGATCACCGCAGTTTGCTCGGCGACAAGTAGACGTAAAAAAAGCGACCCCAACCGGGGTCGCTTTTTTCTACTTCAAGGTGTTACTTTTTTGCTTTTTGTGTTTCTCGTCCCCACGGCGTACCGATAATGGGGAGCAGGAAGTAGTCGAGGCCGATGTAACCAGCAATCTTCCAGCCCATGATCAGGCCCAGGGCCGCCACAAACAGCAGCGGGTTGGTGCTGGCAGAACCAGCCAGCATGAAGTTGAAGTTCATGAAGCCACCGAAGAAGGCGGCAATGCCAGTGAAGGCGCCCAGGATGAGGGCAATACCCACCAGCACTTCACCGTACGAGATCAGCTTGGCAAACCAAGTGTAGGCCTCGGTGTCCAGCATGAACTGCAGGAAGTCACGGTACCAATCGAACGAGATGGGCGGGCGGCCGGTTTCGGGAATGGCCACCGCATTGCTCCAGTACCCTTTCAGGGCGTCACCGGTCTGGGTCCAGGCGGGATTGCTGATCTTGCCCAGGCCAGACTGCAGCCATTCGTAGCCCAGCCACACACGCACTGCCAGCCACAACCAGGCCACACGAACATCATTGAATAAGAACTTAGCGAACGGCGGGTCTTGGATCAAGCGACCCTTTTGCATAACAGAACTCATTTCTTCCTCCTGGGCTTGCTCTTTGACAAGTCCGTGAATAAAAAGTTGCCCATACTTTACGCGCAACCCCGACTCTGCACTAGGGACATTCTTCCCAGGCTTTGTCCCAAATTTATTGGGAGGGAGTGTGCTTGCCGTGCGAGTCTACAGGGACAATTTACAGGATTTTGCTACATTCGTCATCTATCAAAACCAGTAGAGCTTATGTATCATCTGCGCATGAACGCCGCAGAGACAGCCTTCGCCTCCAAGTACATCACCGCAGAAGAAGCCGCCCAGCGCATTCCCTCCGGGGCGCGCATTTACATGGGCGGTGGCGCCGGGTTCCCACAAGAGATCGAGCGCGCTATGGTGGCGCGTGCAGCCTCGCTGGAAGATGTGGAAGTTGTTCACGTGCTTACATTCGCCGGCGGTGAATATCTCGAGCGGCGCTTTGCCAGCAGCTTCCGCCACCGCGCGCTGTTCATCGGTGCGCCAGCGCGCAAAGCAGTGAACGAAGGCCGCGCCGATTACATTCCTATCTTCTTATCCGAGATTCCCGCATTGTTCCGCGATGGCCTTTTGCCGCTGGACATTGCTTTCATCCAGGTTTCGCCGCCGGATAAACACGGCTTTTGCTCCTATGGCGTTGAAGTTGGCGTTACCAAACCCGCCGCCGAAGCAGCCACACTGGTGATCGCTGAAGTCAATCCGCACATGCCGCGTGTCCTGGGCGACTCCTTCATCCATGTCAGCGATATTGACTTCATGGTGAAGGTGAATTACCCCCTGCCGGAAGCAGTGCACAAGGACATCACGCCAGAGCAGGAGAAGATCGGCGAGCTGGTAGCTGATCTCATTCCTGACGAGGCCACCTTGCAGCTTGGCATCGGCGCCATCCCCAACGCCGTGCTGGCCCGCCTGGGTAACAAGTCCAACCTTGGCATCCACAGCGAGCTGTTTTCAGATGGCGTGGTGGACCTGGTGGAGCAGGGTGTAGTGACCAATGCCGCCAAGACGTTGCACCCCGGCAAGATCGTAGGTGGCTTTTTGTTTGGCTCACAACGGCTGTACGATTTTGTGCAAGACAATGCCATGATTGAGCTGCACCCCACCGATTATGTGAACGACCCGTTTGTCATCGCCCAAAACCACAAAATGACCTCGATCAACTCAGCTATCGAGGTAGATGTGAGTGGGCAGGTGTGTGCTGATTCGATGGGCGGTTACTTCTACAGTGGCATTGGCGGCCAGGTGGATTTCTTCCGCGGCGCGGTGCGCTCCAAGGGCGGCAAGGCCATCGTGGCGCTACCTTCGCTGGCACGCGGCGGCATCTCGCGCATCGTGCCACGCCTGCGCGAAGGCGCCGGCGTGGTGACCTCGCGCGGCGATGTGCACTACGTGGTCACTGAATACGGGGTGGCCTCGCTACATGGCAAGAGTGTGCGCGAGCGCGCCAGCGAACTGATTAGCATCACCCACCCAGAGCACCGCGAGGAGCTGCGCTACTTTATGCGCCAGCAGGGCTGGTAGGCGGGCGCTGCAGCGGCATCTGCACGCGTAGGCGCGTGCCCTCTGTGGGCACGCTGCTAATCTCCAAGTCACCGCCCAATTTTCGTGAACGCTCGCGCATGTTGCGCAGACCGTTGCCGTCTCCGCCAGAAGCTTCTTCAAAGTCGAAGCCGATGCCATCGTCTACGATGCCCAGCACCACCATATCCTCTGCCCCTTTGAGGCTCACCAGCACATTGCGTGCTTGAGCATGTTTGCGAATATTGTTGAGCGCCTCACGCGCAATTAACAAAATCTCTTCAGTGCGCTCTTCATCCAGGCGGATGATACTCAGCTTGGTGGGGGCATCGTAGTTCACGTTCATCAGGGTATTGGCGCGCAGCTCTGTCACCAATTGACCCAGGCTGGTAGCCACATCCTGGCCCTGAAAGCGTCCGGTGCGCAGCCCCATGATGTAGTTACGCAGGTCACGCAATACTTGCCCCAGGCTTTCGATCGCCTGGTCAATGCGCCGGCCGGCATGCTCCGTATTGGTGCTGATCTCGTATTTGGCTTCCTGCAAGGACAAACCCGCCGCGTATACCGACTGCATGATGCCGTCGTGCAGCGCCATGCCAAAACGCTCGCGTTCTTGAATGACAGCCAGCTCCTGTGTCTTGCGATGCAGTTGGGCATTCTCAATGGCAATGGCGGCTTGAGTGGCAAATTTCTGCAGGAGTTGGCGATCTTCTACATCAAAGTTGAGCAGCACTTCATCTTCATCCACGCCTTCGAACCTATCCGCCACATACAGATTGCCAAAGATTTCGCCTTTGGACTTAATCGGTACGCCCAAGAGGGATTTCATGGGCGGATGATTGGGCGGGAAGCCCACCGCACGCGGATCTTTGCGAATATCATCAATAATGAGTGCACCGCCCTCAGGGCTGATGAGCACGCCCAGTAAACCGTGGCCCTGCGGCGCGGCGCCAATACGCGCCCGCAACTCAGCCTCTATGCCTGAGGTGATGAATTGCTGGATATTGGTGGTGTCACGCTCAACAACCCCAAGTGCGCCGTATTTGGCGTGCAGCAGATTGCGGCTGATGTCTACGACTTTTTGCAGCACCACCTGCAAGTCCAGCTCGGTGGTCAAGGCCAGCGCAGCTTCATGCAAGGCCTCAATTTGCTGCCCACGCCGCGTGATCTCTTCTTCACGGCGCTCAATAATGTTGAAGAAGAAGATGGAAAAGGCGGTGGCGCCCAAGGCCACTGCCACCACGGCAAAAATATTGCCTTCCAGACTGCGTTCGGGCGGCACATAGGTGACACGCAGGTAGATCACACCCACCATAAAGGCCAAGGGCAGAACAATCGCCAGCAAGCGCAACGTGCGCGTATTCATCAGCAGCGTCTCCACATAATTATCATCTCTGAATTATGCGCAGGCCAAAAAGACCTGCATGCTATAATCTTAAAAGTGATTATACAGAGCGGTCAATTCGCCCATGCTTAAGGTTCTCCTCGTAGATGATCATGAAGTAGTGCGCCTCGGCATCAAGTCATTGCTGAGCCACTACCCACAGTTTGAAGTTGTGGCCGAAGCAGGCACGGCTGACGACGCTGTGCGCCAGGCAGCTGAATATCAGCCTGATGTGGTCGTCATGGACATTCGTCTACCGGGCAAAAGCGGCATTGACGCCACGCGTGAAATCGTAGCCGCCCAGCCAGACACCAAGGTGGTGATGCTCACCACCTTTGCCGATGACGAGCTGCTGTTTGACGCCATCTCGGCCGGCGCCTCCGGCTATGTACTCAAGCAAATTGACAGCCAGGAGCTGATCACTGCTTTGGAGCGTATTGGCCGCGGCGAATCGCTGCTCGACCCAGCGGTTACCCAGCAGGTCTTCAAACGCATGCGTGAGACCTCACGCAAGGCCGAATCTGAGGCTTTTTCGCAGCTAAGTGAGCAAGAGCTGAAAGTACTGGCGTTGGTAGCCCAAGGCAAGCGTAACAAAGAGATTGCTGAAGTAGTTTTCTTAAGTGAGAAAACGGTGCGCAACTACGTTAGCTCCATTCTGAGCAAGCTGGCATTGTCCACCCGGGCAGAAGCTGCTGCCTACGCGGTGAAACATCGTATCGATAATTACGTATCTATAGATAGTTAGATAACTAAGGAGATTAGCAATAATATGAAAAATTCATGGCTCGTTCGTTTTGCAGTCAACGCCGTGGCGCTGTATGCCGCCATTGCCATTGTGCCTGGCCTCTCGGTTGCCAATGAGAGTTGGACCACCTACCTGTGGCTGGCGCTGTTCTTCGGCATCATCAACGCCTTCCTGGCGCCCATCCTCAAATTGCTGACCTGTCCCATCTACATCTTCACGCTGGGTCTGTTCAGCCTGGTGGTCAACACCCTGCTCTTCTATGCCACTGGCTGGCTGAGCAACCTCTTCGGTGTGCCTCTGAACATCTCTGACTTCGGCGCCGCCTTCCTGGGTGCGCTGATCGTGAGC
The DNA here is from genome assembly GCA_964623375.1 of uncultured Anaerolineaceae bacterium. Lineage (GTDB taxonomy): Bacteria > Chloroflexota > Anaerolineae > Anaerolineales > UBA11579 > JAMCZK01. Next base: position 18,413 of record CAZUTS010000009.1, on the reverse strand, counting down.
CTGGTGCAGATGGTGCTCTTCGCCGTCATGCCTGAGGAGCGCTCTCGCCCTCGCGTGCACGCCAAGAAGCCTAACTAGGCTTCATCTCAGAAATAAAAAAAGCCCCGCTTGATGCGGGGCTTTTTTATTTCTCTGTTTAGCCTGCGTTCTGTGCCAGGAAGTCATCCATCGCAGCCAGCAGCTCTTCCATATCCGTGAGGGTCAACTCCCCCATGTGACCGATGCGGAAGGTGAGGTTCTTGAGCTGGCCGTAGCCGTTGGCGATGCGCATGCCGCGCTCACTCAAGAAGGCGTTGAGCTTGCTGACATCGATGCCCAGCTTGTTATCGATAGTAGTCACCGTCTGTGAACGATAGCCTTCGGGAGCGTAGAGCTCCAAGCCGCGGCTGGTGGCCCAGCCACGTGTCAGCTCGGCCATGGCGGCATGGCGCTCGAAACGCGCTTCGAGTCCTTCGGCCAACATGCGCTCCAATTGCTTATCCAGCGCATAGACCAGGCCGATGGCCGGTGTAGCCGGCGTGCTATCCTTCAGGCGGTGCTTTTCCATGCGCACCAGGTCAAAGTACCAGCCGCGGTTGGCCACTTGCTCAGCTTTGGCCATGGCGCGGTCGCTGACCGCTGCCAGAGCGATGCCGGGCGGCAACGCCAGCGCCTTCTGTGCAGAGGTCAGCACCATGTCCAGGCCCCAGGCATCCATCTCGATCTTGTCACCGCCCAGCGAGGAGACAGCGTCGACACAGATCAGCGTGTCTGGGCTGACCTGCTTTACTACTGCGGCAATTTCCTTGATGGGGTTGACTAAGCCAGTGGAGGTTTCGTTGTGCACCACCAAAATGGCTTCGTACTTCTTCTGGCTGAGCGCGTCTTTTATACGCTCAGGCGTGATGGGTTCTTTCCAATCGGCGGCGAGCACATCGGTCTGTTTGCCGTTGCTCTCGGCCACCTGCTTCCAGCGTTCGGCGAAGGCGCCGTTGACGCAGCACAGCACATCCTGGTTGACGAAGTTGCGCACGGCAGCTTCGTGGAAGCCGGTGCCTGAAGAGGCACTGATAAAGACGCGGTATTTTGTGAAGAACAGCTTCTGTGCGTTCTCACTGGCGCGGCGGAAAATCTCCTCAAACTGCGCGCTACGATGCGGCAGCATGGCGCGCGTTTGCTCTGCGGCAATTTCAGGATCCACATCTACTGGCCCGGGAATAAACAAGTGACCCATCAGTCCTCCGATTTGGTTGCTAACGGGCATTGTAACCTGTCGGCAAAATCAGATTTCGTGCGCCCCGTGGCATAATTCCCGCGTTATGACCAATAGCACACCACTCCCCTCCGAAGCTCCGCTCACCCGCCGCAAGCGCGCCGCAGTCGTCGGCGCCTCCTCTGGCATCGGTGCCGCCCTGGTGCGCCAGCTGGCCGCCGAAGGCTATGTGGTCGCCGCCCTCTCGCGCACTGCTGAGCCGCTGCACGCCCTAGCCAATGAGCTCAACAGGGGCGGCGAAACGCTCGCCATCCCTTACGCGCATGACGTCACCGCGCTCGACCAGATTCCGGCCATGCTGCAAACGCTGGTCAAGGACATGGGCGGCCTGGACCTGTTCGTGTACTGCGCCGGCGTGATGCCCAAAGTGGAAATTAACGAGTTTGACCTCGAGAAAGACCAGCACATGCTGGCGGTCAATCTCTCCGGCGGTATCGCCTGGCTGGGCCAGGTGGCGGCGCTGTTCCAAGGACAGGGTAGCGGCCACATCGTGGGTATCTCCTCGGTAGCGGGTGACCGCGGCCGCGTGCTCAACCCGGCCTACAACGCATCCAAGGCCGGCCTCGACACGTATCTTGAAGCGCTGCGCAACCGCCTTAGCCGCCACGGTATCACCGTGCTGACCGTGCGCCCCGGCTTTGTGGATACGCAGATCCTGGCCAATGCGCCGCGCAGCTTCGGCGTGATCAGCCCGCAGCAGTGCGCTGCGGGCATTTGGAAGGCCATTCGCAGCCGCAAGCAAGTGGTGTACGTGCCGTGGTGGTGGCGCTGGCTGATGCTGGCAGTGCGCAACGTGCCCTCATTTATTTTCCGGAGACTGTCTTTTTGACCGCTGCACCGCTGCCTTTGCACACCATTGCCCGCTTGGAAAATTTTGGCCATTCGATCAAGCGGGTGGCCTATGTTTTTCGGCCTGAGCACACCGATGAGCTGCCGGCCTTGTTCGAGCACGCCGCCCGCGCCGGGGTGACCGTGGGCCTGCGCGGCTCCGGCCGCAGCTATGGCGATGCCGCGCTGAACGCCGGCCACATCATGCTCGATCTGCGCGGCCTCACGCATATTCTGGAATGGAATGCAGACACAGGCCTCATCCGCGTTGAGCCCGGCGTCACCATCGAGCAACTGTGGCGGCACGCCCTGCCGCACGGCTGGTGGCCGCCCGTGGTGCCCGGCACCATGTTCCCCACGCTGGGCGGCTGCCTGGCCGCCAACATTCACGGCAAGAACAATTGGCAGGCTGGCCCCATCGGCGAGCATGTGGTGGAGTTCAGCGCGGCGTTGCCCAACGGGCAGCAGGTGACCTGCAGCCCGCAGCAAAACAGCGAGCTGTTCTACGGCATGATCAGCGGCATGGGGGTGCTTGGCGTATTCACGTCCATCACCCTGCAGCTCAAGAAAGTGCAGTCAGCGCATGTGCGCGTCACCGGCTGGACGCAACCCAGCCTCTCCGGCATGCTGGCCGAGGTAGACGCCAACAAAGACGAAGACTACATCGTGGGCTGGCTGGATGCCTGTGCGCGTGGCGCATCCCTCGGCCGCGGCCAATTGCACCGCGCTACCTATGTCCACGCCGAGGAGGCTCCCGCTGCGGCGAGCAACCTGGACCTGCCGCCCAGCATTATGGGCATCCCCAAGGCCATCCTGCCGCCGCTGATGGCACCGTTTGTCAATAATTTTGGCGTCGGTCTAGTGAACTTCGCCAAGTACACCGCCAACCGCGTGCTGGAGAATCACAAGAGCTATTTACAATCGCTGGTGGAATTTAACTTCCTATTGGATTACATTCCCGGCTGGGAACGCATTTATGGCAAGCACGGCCTGGTGCAGCATCAGAGTTTCCTGCCCGCCGCCGCGGCAGAGAGCGCCTACCGCCAAATGCTGCAATTAGCGCAGCGCCACAATCTGCCACCGTATCTGGCCGTGCTCAAACGTCACCGCCCAGACAAGTTCCTACTTTCGCATGCAGTGGATGGCTATTCGTTGGCGCTGGATTTCCGCGTACCCAGCAACCCCGCTCACCTGGTGGCGCTAGCCGCCGAGCTCGACGCAGTGGTGCTCGCCAATGGCGGTCGCTTCTACTTTGCCAAGGATGGCATGCTCAGCGCCAAACGCGCCCAGCAATTCCTCGGTGCAGCCACGCTTGCCAAGCTCAAGACGCTAAAACAGCAGGCCGACCCTGCCAACCTCCTGCAGCACGATCTGTTCCGCCGCGCTCTGGCTAGCTAAGCTCTTCTTCTGGGGGCGGCAGCACCGTATCGGCTGTCTCAGAGCCCGGCTGGGTGCGTACGCGGCGCAAGGGTGAGAGCAGCGCATAGATCGGGCCGATCAGGCTACACACCGCGCACAGGATCAGCGCGGCATGCAAACCCATCTGTGTGCCCAGAATGCCGCCCAACAGTGAGCCCACCGCCGCCGTACCGAATACAGCAAAGCGATGCCCCGCAGTGACGCGTGCCAGAAAATCATCGCTGACCGTGTTTTGGCGAAAAGTCCATTGGTGAATATTGGCGATCGTGCCAAACACGCCCATCAGCACATGCGCCCCAACGAGGATAGGCAACAAAGCCCAGCCGCCAGCAAAGGGAATGATCAGCCGGCCGGTTACCTGCATAAACCAGCCCAAAATGATCGCTGGCCCCACGCCGATCCGCCGCGCCACTGGCTGCGCTAGCACCGCGCCTAACATGGCCGCGCCGCCGCTGGCCGCAAAGACCAGGCCAATCGTGCCGGCGGGTAAGCCCAAGTCCTGCGCCAGGTAGAGCAAATAGACCGACATACCTGCTGAGTTGAAGACCACCAGCAGCATAGAAGCAATGATGATGGCGCGCAGGGCGGGAGTATCGAACAGCGCGTGCAGGCCGGCCACAATCTCTTTCCACACGGAGTTCTTTTGCGGCTCTGCCGGCTTCGTCGTCTCGGGCGTTTGGATGCGCGAGATAGCCAGCGCAGAGCCCAGGTTGGCGATGCCATCCAACAACACCGTGAAGGGTGCGCCTAGCCACTGCACAAACAGGCCGCCCAGACCGGGACCGCCCAACTCGGCCAGCGAATGGCTGGCGTGCAGCTTGCTATTGGAGTCGATCAAGTGTTTGCGTGTCACCAATGCAGGAACATAAGCAAAGTGAGCCACATCATGAATGACGGTGAGCGTGCCGACGCCAAACACGACAACATAGAGTTGCTCCAGCGTAAGCAGTGAAAGGGCGGCCGCGGCCGGCACCGAAAAGAGCAGCACGGCGCGCACCAGGTTGACGCTCAGCATCACCGGCTTGCGGCGCACATGGTCAAGCCACACGCCGGCAAACAAGCTGAACAAGGGGAAAGGTAGATTGCCGAAGGTGCGCAGCCAGCCCATCTGCATGGCGTTGGCACCCAGCAGCGTTACTGCCGCCAAAGGAATGGCAAGACTGGTGACCTGGCTGCCGAACACGCCGATCGTGGTGGCAAACCAGAGCTTATTGAAATCAGCCAGACGTTGTTTAAGGGTTGAACTGGGAACCGGAGTATCGGCTGTCGCTTGCACGTGCGTCTTTCTACAAAGAAACAGGGGCGCACACGCGCCCCAACACCCGAATGGTATCATCCATATTCATCTATGACAATTTGCCAGGTCTACCGCCTCGGCCTTGTGGAATACCAGAAGGCCTGGAACCTCCAAAACCAGCTTGCCGCTCAAATTGCCCGCGGCGAGCACCCACCCGCGTTGCTCCTGCTGGAGCACCCGCATGTCTACACCTTTGGCCGCCGTGGCCAGGCCGAACACCTGCTGTGGGAGCAAGCGCGCTTGCAGGAGCAGCAGGTGGATGTGCACTGGGTGGACCGCGGCGGCGATGTGACCTATCACGGCCCGGGCCAACTGGTGGGCTATCCGCTGCTGCCGCTCGGCGATGTGAAGCCAGACCCGGCTAGCGGCAACCCGCGCATTCCGCAGGTGGACTACATCGCTTACCTGCGCAACCTCGAAAAGACGCTGATCAAAACGCTGGCACAACTTGGCGTGCCTTCGGGCCAGGTGCAAGGGCAAACTGGCGTGTGGGTGCAGCCCGATGTTGCCTCGCGCTGCGTGCACTGCCCGCCGCACTTACTGCAGGCGCCCAGCAAGATCGCTTCTATCGGTGTCAAGGTAGATGCCAAGGGCGTCTCACGCCACGGCTTTGCGCTCAACGTAATGCCAGACATGAGCTACTGGCAGGGCATCGTGGCCTGCGGCCTGGAGAATCAAAATCAGATCAGCCTGGAATATATTTTTAACCAGCCGCCGGACATGGAGCGCGTCGTGCAGGAAATGCTGGCCGCCTTTAGCCAGGTCTTTGGCTACGAGCTGCAGCAGCACGAAGGCACGCTGGTCATTTAGTCCCACCTGCCCCAAACAAACTTGTCAATCGTTTCGTTTGACAGCCCAATTCAACTTCCTATACACTCACGCGCATGGCGACCAATTTCAGTCTGGTAATTCAGGCTGGCCCCAACCCCGGCCAGCGCACCGGGTTAGCGCTCGACAGTTTTGTCATCGGCCGTGACCCGGGCAGCGATCTCCACATTCAAGACATTGAGGTTTCACGCCGCCACGCCCGGCTGATCGCCCAGAGCGGCGGCTTCGTGCTCGAGGACCTCGGCTCCACCAATGGCACCTTCGTCAATGGGGAGCGCGTGCGTACGGTCACCGTACTGCGCCCCGGCGATGAAATTCGCCTGGGCGAAGTGGTTACCTTGCGCTACGAGTTGGACCTCAACAGCTTGGAGACCACACCCCCTGCACCGCGCGCAGCCGCCCCGCGCAGCGCCACACCACCGCCGCCCACGGCATCGTTGCCGTCGCTCGATCCGCCTGCGCCTACTCCCAGCGCCCCGCGCAATGTGCCACCACAACCGCAGCGCGCCGCCGCACCGGCACAGCCTACTAGCCAGCCGCAGCCGCGCCCTGCAGACGAACCGATTGCGTTGCGCATGGCCGCTGAACGCAATTTTGTAGACCCGCTGCAATACGACCCTGCCACCGATGTTGAAACTCCGCTGGCCGCGCCCAGCGCACGCCGCCCACGCCGCAAGGGGCTTCGCCTCGGCCGCAATGCCATGCTGGGTTGCGGCGGCCTGTTGCTGCTCGGGCTGTGCTCAGTGATCGCATTCCTGTTTTATGTGGATGCCAATTCGCTGTGGTGTGATGTTTTCGGCGGTCTCATCCCAGCCTGCCGGCCCATCGTCTTGCCCTAAGCAACAAAAAACTCGCCTCACGGCGAGTTTTTATTTTCTGTTTTATACAGCGATTAGTGATGGTGATGGCCATCGGGGCCATGCACATGGCCGTGAGCCTGCTCATCAGCCGTAGCGGCGCGCAACCCTACAACGGTAACTTCGAACTCGAGGGTCTTGCCCGCCAGCGGGTGATTGAAGTCCATCGTTACCGTCTCTTCGGTGATGGCCAGGATACGGCCGTAGAGATCGTTGCCGTCTTCATCTTTCACTTCCAGCTCCATGCCAATTTCTGGCACGATACCTTCGGGGAAATCTTCCAGCGAGATCTCTTCGATCTCCTCGCTGTCGGTCAGGCCGTAACCGTCTTCCGGTTTGACGCTCACCTTCTTACTGTCGCCAACCTTCAAGCCAGTCAGCTCATTCTCCAAACCAGGGATGATGTTCTCGTTGCCGTGCAGATACTGCAAAGCATCCTCGGCGCCAGCCTCATCCAGAATCTCGCCATCCACCGTCAGCTTGTACGCCAAGCTCACGACAACATCTTTGTCTACAACAGTCGGTTCACTCATCACATCTCCTTTGGCGCATACACGCACAGCACAACAGCCGGGGTGGCCGACCGTGAAGTGATTCTAACATGCGCAAAAAATAGCCTACTCACACGTCTGGCCGCCACCTACCCAAACGGCGGATGTGGCGCTGCGTCAAAAACTATAGACTCTTAGTGCTGGGACACAACACTACTGCCGCCATACCGGTTGGCTGGCAGCCTTATCAAAGTCCCGCTATGATGAAAGGAAGTCTTATGAAAGACGCAAACAACACACAGGGCCTTAGCGCCCTCTCCCAATCCCTTGTGGAGGCAACCCAGGCCGCCAGCGCATCCATCGTTACGGTGCATGGCCGCCGCCGCTTGCCCTCCACGGGTGTGATCGTGGAGCCCGGGCTGGTGCTTACCGCCAGCCACACCCTGCGCGAAGAGGGTGACATCCAGGTCAGCCTGGCAGACGGCACTACCCTTGGTGCCGAACTGCTGGGGCGTGACCCGCACAGCGATCTCGCCGTGCTCAAGCTTGTAGATGCTGTCGGCACGCCGGCGCGCATCAACGAGCAGCCGCAAGTGGGCCAGCTGGCCGTAGCGCTCGGCCGCCCGGGTGAGGCTGTTGAAGCCAGCCTGGGGATTGTCAGCGCCATCGGCGGACCGTTGCGCACGCATGGCGGTGGCCTGGTGGAAAGCTACCTGCGCACAGACGCCACGGCCTACCCCGGTTTCTCCGGCGGCCCACTGGTGGATGACCAGGGTCAAGTGCTGGGCATCAACACCTCCGGCCTAGGCTGGGGCAGCTTGATGGCAATCCCTGCCAAGCAAGCCTGGAAGATCGCCAAGTCCATCCAGGAGCACGGCGGCGTGCAACGCGGCTACCTGGGCGTGCGCAGCCAACTGGCTGAACTGCCTGCAGACGCGAAACAAGGTCAGACCACCGGCCTGTTGATCGCGGGCATCGAAGCCGAGAGCCCGGCTGCGGCAGCCGGCTTGATGGTGGGTGACATCATCGTGGGCCTGGCCGGGCAACCTGTGCAAGACCACGATGGGCTGATGCTGCAACTCAACAGCGGCATCGTGGGCACACCGACTGCGCTGGAGTACCTGCGCGGCGGCGCCCTGCACACCGCTCAGGTAACCGTCACTGGCCGCACCGAGGCCGCACATCACCATCGCCACGGCGGTGGTCGCCGTGGCCGCGGGTTCGGGCCGCGTGGCTTTGGCAAACGCCCCTTCGGCCGCATGGGCTTCCGCATCGGCCAGGGCGGTTGGGGACCAGGCCGCCTGCACCGCAAGCGCTGGGGGGGCCGATAAACAAGCCCTCAGCGGTTTTAGTTCAAGTCGCCATTCTGGCCGCTGCGCCCGCACTGCGCAGCGGCCTGCGCGCCTTGCTAGCATCCGATGCCCGTATCCAGGTGGCCGCCGAAGCGGCCACCTTGGCGGGTTTGCTGGCACAGGACGCCGAGCTGGATGTTGTGCTGCTAGCAGAGGAATTGCCGATAGCCGAATTGGCCGAGGCGTTAGACGCTTCGGACGAGCCGCCAGCGCTACTGCTGCTGAGCGAGGCCAGCGAACTGGCGCGCCAACTGGCTACATTGCCGGCGCGGGCTTGGGGCTGGCTGCCGCCGGATTGCAGCCAGCAGGAGCTGGCCGCCGCAGTGCTGGCCGTACACGAAGGCTTGATCGCCGCGCCACCCGCCATGCTCTCTGCGTTGCTGGCGCCGTCCAGCAGCAGCGAGGCCCCGCTGGACGAGGAACTCACCGAGCGCGAGCTGGATGTGCTGCAACTGCTCGCCGAAGGCATGGCGAACAAGCAGATCGCTCTGCAACTGGGCATCAGCGAACACACCGTCAAATTTCACAGCTCATCCATCTATGCCAAGTTGGGCGTTACCAACCGCACCGAAGCGGTGCGGCGCGCCGCCCGCCTCGGCTTGTTGGTGCTGTAGAAGGGCTGGATAGAATACACACCATGCGCGGCATGAAAGTCATTCACCTCACTACTGTAGGCCGGGTCACCGGCAAACCCCACTGGGTGGAGCTGTACTGCTTCTTCCATAAGGAGCAGCCCGTCATCATTGCTTCCTATGGCGGCAAGGATGAACACCCCCAGTGGTACCTGAACCTCAAAGCCAACCCGGCTGTCACGGTCAAGATCGGCAAAGACAGCTACCCCGCCACGGCCAAGATCGCTGGCCCCAAGCTGCGCGCCACGTTGTGGCAAGAGCTGAGTGAGCTCAATTCTCATTACGAGGGCTTCCAGCGCAAAACGCAGCGCACCATTCCGATGGTGGTGCTGCATAAGGAGGCTTCCTAATGCGCGGCGGAGGCGGTGGTGGCGGCCGCGGCTGGCGTACGTTCCTGGCTCAAGACGAGCAACTAGCCAACGCACCGATTGACCGCGAGCTATTGCGCCGCGTATGGGTCTACGCCCAGCCGTATCTTGGGCGGCTGGCGCTGATGCTGGTGGCGATCTTCTTCACCTCACTGATCGACCTGTTGCCCCCGCTGCTGTATCGCGACCTGTTCGATAATGTGCTGCCCAATCAAGACTATCAGCGTCTTTTGATCCTGGGTCTGCTCATGCTGGCGGTGCCGTTTGTGAGCGGCTTGGTGGGTGTTGGCCAGCGCTATCTCAGCGCCACCATCGGTGAAGGCATCATCTTTGATCTGCGCCAGAGCATGTACGAGCACCTGCAAAAGATGGGGCTGCGCTTCTTCACGCGCACCAAGTCTGGCCTGATCATCTCGCGCTTTGAAGAAGACGTGGTCGGCGCACAAAACGCCATCACCAGCACGGTACCCGGCATCCTAACCAACGCCGTACGTCTGCTGAGCACACTGGGCATCATGCTGGCCATCGAATGGCGCCTGACCCTGATGGCGCTGGCCGTGGTGCCGTTGTTCATGCTGCCCGCCCGCCGCGTGGGCCGCCTGCTGCGCGATATTCGCCGCGAGGCGATGGACCACAACGCGGATATGTCCGTCATTGTGGGTGAGACGCTGAGCATCAGCGGCGCGCTGCTGGCCAAAACCTTTGGCCGCCAACCGCAAGAGCGCGAGAAGTATCGCCAGGTCAACCAAAACGTGCGCGATACGGGCTTGCGCCGCGCCATGATCGGGCGCTGGTTCTCGCTGTGGCTGGAACTGGCTGGTTCCATCGGCATGGTGCTCATCTTCTGGGGTGGTGGCTACTTTGTACTGGAAGGGTCGATCAGCTCCGGCAGTATCGTTGCCTTTGTGGCCTACATCTTTGGCCTGTATGGGCCAATCTCAGCCCTCTCCAACGTTCAAGTTGAGTTCGCCACCTCGATGGTGAGCTTCGAGCGCGTGTTTGAGTTCCTTGATCTACCGGTAGAAATCCAGGACAAGCCCAACGCCGTGCGCCTAAAGCGCGCCGATGGGCACATCAAGTTTGAGAACGTCTCGTTCAGCTACGTTGAAGAGAACGAGGAGCCGATGCTGAAGGCCCCGCCGCGTCGCGGCCAGGAGGATGAGGCACAGCAGATCGTGCCCACGCGGCGCTTTGCTCTGCAGGATGTGAGCTTTGAGATCCAACCCGGCCAGCTGGCCGCCCTGGTTGGCCCCAGCGGCTCCGGCAAGACCACGGCCACCTACCTGCTGCCGCGCCTGTACGACCCCACCAAAGGCCGCGTACTGCTGGATGGGCACGACCTGCGTGACCTGGCGCAAGAATCGCTGGCCGACCAGATCGGCATGGTTACGCAAGAGAGCTATCTGTTCCACGACACCGTGCGTGCCAACCTGCTGTACGCCAAGCCAGATGCCACGCAGGCTGAGATGGAAACAGCCGCCAAGGCCGCCAACATTCACGACATGATCATGGCGCTGCCCCAGGGTTACGATACGCTGGTGGGCGAGCGCGGCTACCGCATGAGCGGTGGCGAGAAGCAACGTCTCTCCATTGCCCGCGTGGTGCTCAAGGATCCACGCATCCTCATTCTTGACGAAGCCACGTCTTCGCTGGATTCGCAATCGGAGGCGCTCATCCAGGCGGCTATGCAGCCGCTGATGAAGGGGCGCACCTCGCTGGTTATCGCTCACCGCCTCTCCACCATCCTGGCCGCTGACATCATCCTGGTGCTCCAGGCTGGCAAGCTGGTGGAGCACGGTACGCACAAGGAGCTGCTGGCTCAGGACGGCTTGTATGCTGAGTTGTACGAGACGCAGTTCCGCCATGCACTGGAGAATCAGCCCTAGCGGCAGTTAAATTCAAAACAAAGAGCCTTCCACATGGAAGGCTCTTTTTGTTTCTTAGATAGTGCGGGCTTAGTACTTACCGTCCAAGTGCTCCAGCATCTGCTCGAACGGCTCCGGCGTCAGGCGCCAATGGCCCACAAAGGGATTGTCCAGGCCCTCGATGATGAAGAAGATCATGATCTGCTGGAAGCTGATCACCAGCATGGCCAGCACACCATATTGCGAGGTCATGAACGGCATGAACGAGAAGGTCACCAATGTGAAGAACGAAGCAATATAGATGAAGGACTTCAGCAGAATGGGCAGGCGACGCACACTTTTAGCAATGCGCTCGGTACGCGTCCAGGCCAGTTGGCGGTAGTGTTCGAGCACCTGATTGAACACCGCTGAGTCATGATCATCGTTGAAGTGTACGTGGGCAATGATCTCCGCGATGCGCTCGAAGGCTTTGCTGCTGCGTGAAGTGCGATCGCGGCTGCCCAGCTTATGAAACTTACCTTCAATGATGATGGCGGCATATTCCTGTATCGCCTTCTTCATCTCAGCGGTCATTTTCTCATCACGAAAATAGACGGTGAGCCCGTACAACTGCTCAAGGCCCTGGGCCTCCTGCTCGATCAACTCGGAAATGTTGTTGTACTGCTTCCACACTTCAAGGATCACAAAAGCGGTCAAGATACTGTACAGCGAGCCAAACACGGTCAGAAAGCCGTTGAGCGTATTGGCCTCGGGCATGAAGGTATTGGTTTCCAGCCATTCGTGCAGCAGGGCATAAATGCCCGCCATCACCACGGCAAAGCCAAAGGCTCTTAGTAGCGTTGTCTTCATTGAGGCTTATTCACTCCGTAGGGGTGCATTGATTTCAATCAGATGGCCTTCAGGGTCACGCAGGTGCGCTACACGCAACACCCAGGCCTCCTGGTCGTGCGGCTCGCTCACCAGTTGCACACCGCGGCTACGCAACGCTGTACAGACCGCGTCGACATCATCCACTTCAAAGGTCAGCACGGCCTGGTCACCGTTAGCGGTTGTCTGCGCCACGCCGGCCACGTTCTGCATCAGCTCGCGTTTGTACAAGCCCAGACGCGCCGGGCCGGCCGCGAATTCATAGTAGACGCCTGGCACTTCTACTTCGGCTGTGCCGAGGCCCAGCGTTATCTCATAGAAGGCTTTGCAGGTTTCGATATCCTCAACCAACAGGCGAATGTGCGTGAGTGCAATAGTCATCATGATCTCTCACAGATTTTAGTCGGGCTTGGTTTTGCTGCTGCGTCGCACGCGCTCCAAAAAGCGCGGCGTGTTTAGGCTGCGCTCAGCTAGGTAGGCCACATAGCCATTCATCAGTCGTTCCAGTTCGTGCTGCACCGGTGCGCTCAGCGCCAAGCCGCCCACCTGGCCGAACTCACTGCGCTGCAAGTGGCGCAGCACCTTGAGCGCGCCCAGGCTGATGCGTGCGGCGTGATGGCGGCGTCCGCAGCCGGGGCACAGTACACCACCCAGCTCAAAGGAGAAGTACTGGTCTTCAGGCTCAATCTGTTTGCCGCAATGAGCGCAATGCTGCAATTGCGGGCGGAAGCCCATGTGCTCCAAGAGTTTGACTTCGAAAAAGCGGACGGTCAGGCGCAGGTCTTGTCCGGCAGCCAAACGCTGCAAGGTGTCCCGCGTCAGGCGGTAGACGCCGCGGTTCTCATCATGGTCGCCATTGAACTTATCCACCAGCTCGACCACATAAGCAGCGTAGCCCAACGCTTCCAAGTTGCTGCTTAGTGAAGTATTCAGCTCCAGCGCCTCAGCCTGCTCAACGATAGGGATCTCGCGACCTTTGCCCAACAACAAGCTCACCCGCGTGAAGGGCTCCAGATGCCCACCTTTGCGTGAGCCTGGTTTGCGCGCACCCTTGGCTACAGCGCGCAGCTTACCCTCTTGCAGCGTGAAGAGCGTCACCATGCGGTCTGCCTCGCCAAAGTCGGCATGCTTGAGCACAATGCCTTCCACCCGCTGTGTGCGCGATTCGCTTGCCATGGCACAGAGTATAAGAGATTAGCGAATAGAGATTCGGGTGTTAGGTCGCTCACGAATCTCTATTCGCTATTCCTTATACTATAGTACTATGATATTCTTATCATAGAATATGACGAACGCGGAATTGGCTATCCTTGGCCTAATAGCTGAAGAACCAAGCCACGGCTACGAAATCGAACACGTGCTGGAGCAGCGCAACATGCGCCGCTGGGCAGACATTGGCTTCTCGTCTATCTACTATTTGCTAAACAAGCTGGAAAGTAAAGGCTGGATCAGCAGCCAATCACAGCCCGCCGAGGGTAAAGGCCCAGCCCGGCGCGTCTTCAGCATCCTGCCCGAAGGGCAACAGGCTTGGTATGCCGCCACCCTCGAGGCGCTCGGTGGCCCAGGCAAGCTCAACAGCACCTTCCTCACCGGCTTGGCGGGCCTGCCCGGCCTGCGCCCCAACGATGTGGTGGCCGCCTTGCGCCAATACCGACGTAGCGTGTTCGAGCGCAAGCAGGAAGTAGACCAGGCTTGGCAAAACGCCACCGACCTACCCTTCTTCCTAGAAGGCATGTTTGAGTACAGCGCCAACATACTGGAAACTGAGCTGGAGTGGCTTGACCGCTACATCCCGCGTTTCGAAAGCCAGATCACTGAGCAAGACGATGACGAGGAATAGATGGACAAGCTAGACCTCAAAAAAGAGTACAAGCAGCTTTACAGCCCCAGCGCCAAGAATATTGCTCTGGTCACTGTGCCGCGCTTCAACTTCATCATGATCGATGGTGAGGTGCCGCCCAACATCAAAGTTGACGACGCGCCGGAATATATCGCCGCGGTAGAAACGCTATTCAGCCTATCGTACACCCTCAAGTTCATGTGCAAGAAGCGCAAAGTGGACCCCATTGACTATGCCGTCATGCCGCTTGAAGGCCTGTGGTGGTCGGCCAGCAGCAGCAAAGAATTCACCCCTAGCCGCGCAGACACTTGGTACTTCACGATGATGATTTTGCAGCCGCCGGTGGTCACCAAAACCTTGTTCGCCGAAGGCGTGGAAGCCGTGCGTGCCAAGAAAGCGCCGGTGGCCCTGGATGCGACCCGCTTTGAATCTTTTGAGGAAGGCAAAGCGGTGCAGACTTTGCACCTTGGCCCGTATTTTGAAGAACCCGCCACGATTGCGCGCATGGTCGCCTTCAGCGATGAGCAAGGGCTGAAGCCTAACGGCAAGCACCACGAAATTTATTTAAGCGACCCGCGCCGCACAGCGTCGGCCAAGCTAAAGACGATCCTGCGCCATCCGGTGAAGTAGCTGGCGCTCCTGCGAAAGTTATAATGTGAGCGTGAATGCTAAGCGAATGAGCTTTGAAGATGATGTTCAAGCAGGGGAACGGTTTGAATTCGGCCGCAATTGGCAGCAGTTTCTTACTCTACTTAGTGAGGAACGCATTGCTGAAGCAGAAGCCTCTATCCGATCCATGCTCGGGCTTGATTCACTTGAGGGAAAGAGTTTTCTAGATATTGGGTCTGGCAGCGGCTTATTTTCCCTGGCCGCCATGCGCTTGGCTGCGCAGAAAGTTCACTCATTTGATTTTGATCCTCAAAGTGTTGCCTGCGGGCGCGAGTTAAAACGCCGATACTTCCCCAACAACGACCAATGGACCGTTGAGCAGGGCAGCGCGTTAGACGCTAATTACCTCTCTGCTCTTGGCCGCTGGGATGTTGTGTACTCCTGGGGTGTTTTGCATCACACGGGTGATATGTGGCAAGCGCTAGAAAATGTGCACAGCCTTGTGAAACCGAATGGCCGCCTGTTCATCAGTCTCTACAATGACCAAGGATTGGTATCAAGGGTCTGGCTTGCAGTAAAACGTATCTACAACAAAGGCCTATTGGGTCGAGCCCTGATCACAGCAATTTTTGTACCTCTGTTTATTCTTCGTGGCCTATTCAAAGATTTGCTACTGCTTCGCAACCCGTTGCGACGTTACCGCGAGTATAAAAAGAGTCGTGGCATGTCTGTTTGGCACGATTGGCTTGACTGGCTCGGTGGCTATCCATTTGAAGTTTCACGGCCAGAAGAGATCTTCAATTTCTTTTATTCTCGAGGATTCGAATTACAACAGCTCGTTACTCGCGGTAGTGGATGCAACGAGTATGTGTTTCTTCGCAAGTAGCGCGCGACGAAATCACCGACAATCCCAAACCGAATACAAGCTCAAATCCCCCGTGCTGCCATCCGAATAAAAGGTCTCGGCCACGCTGAAGCCCGCTTCTGCCGCCAGGCCAACCAGCTCTTCTTCGCTGAACTGATGAACATAACGCAGGCCAGTGCCCCCGCTACGCCAATCCAGTAAATAATCGCCTGGGTCTACCTGGCTCTCATCCAAACCCACTGCCGACCATGGTTGCACGCGTGCCGCCAGTTTGGGGCTGCGCATGAATTGCCAATTGGAATGCACAAAGCGCGCGCTTTCGTAGGGGAGGGTCTCAGACCCTCCCGCCTTAAGTATCTGTCGAACCTGCCGCAAAAAAGCGAGCTGCAGCTTGTGGCTGGGGATATGGTGCAGCACAGCCATCGCCAACACCACATCGAACTGCTCGGTCACGTTGCCAGTCCATGCTCCACTCAAATCAGCCTGTATAAACTCAGCTGGGTAAGCAGGCTGCTCCGCCATGCGCTGGCGAGCGGTCTGCAGCAGCCCCTCGCTAAAATCCAGCCCGACATAGCTACCCTGGTGCCCGCTGGCCGCCAAATGCGCCGCCACCCCACCATTGCCGCAGCCCAGATCAAGAATCCGGGCCGTGGCGAATGCGCTTCCCAGCATCCGTACCGTGCCGGGCTGCAAACGGCCACGTGTAGCCGAAAACGCTCCGGCGTGCGTTTGATAGAATTCTTTATTCAGCGCTATCAACTGCTGAGCAACGGCGGCATGCATGCCTTGATTATAGGTGGCCGCACACAACCATGACCTTACTCACGCCGCAAGAACCTCGCATCCACGCCTGGGAGGAGTCTAAGCTCCCCACGCATGAGCGCATGCAACGCGCCCGCCAGATCCTGGAGGATGTACGCGCCGGCGCCAGCCCGGCCGAGGCGCTGCGCCGCTACCCGCTGGATGGTGAGGGCGGCGGCTACATTGGTAAGCAATTTCTGGTAGCCGCCTATCGCCAGTTGGTCGCCGCCGGCGAGATGGCCGAGGACCCGGCCCTGCTGCGCCGCATCCGCCTCAAGCCGATGCGCTCGCTCTCCGGCGTCAGCGTGGTCACAGTGCTCACCAAGCCCTATCCCTGCCCAGGTAAGTGCGTCTTCTGCCCCACCGATGTACGCATGCCCAAAAGCTACCTGCCCGACGAGCCTGGCGCGATGCGCGCCTTGCAACACCAGTTCGACCCGTACGCGCAGGTACGCTCACGCCTGGATGCGCTGGAAGCGGTTGGCCACCCTACAGACAAGATCGAGTTTCTGATCCTGGGCGGCACGTGGAGCTCATACACACGTGCATATCAGGAGGAATTTGTGCTGCGCATGTTCGAGGCGCTCAATGGCGTAGCTTTTGCCAGTTTGGAAGAAGCGCATGCCTATAACGAGACCACCGAATATCGCAACGTGGGCTTAGCCATCGAAACGCGCCCAGACCATGTAGACGCCGATGAGATCGCCTGGCTGCGCCGTCTGGGCGTCACCAAGGTGCAGCTCGGCGCGCAAAGTTTTGACGACCGCGTGCTGGAGCTCAACAAGCGCGGCCACAGCGCCGCCGAGACGCAGCGCGCCGTCGACCAGTTGCGCGCGGCTGGTTTCAAGATCGTGCTGCACCTGATGCCCAATCTACTCGGTGCCACCCCACAGACCGACCGTGAGGATTTCAAAAAACTGTGGGCTGGCCACAACCCAGACGAACTCAAGATCTATCCAACACAGCTGCTTGAGAACGCCGAGCTTTACCTGCACTGGCAGCGCGGCGAATACCACCCTTACACCACCGAAGAGCTGGTGGAGCTGCTAGCTGAACTCAAAACAGAGATTCCCGAATACTGCCGCGTGAACCGCGTCATTCGAGACATCCCCTCCACCAATGTGGTCGAGGGCAACAAGCGCACTAGCTTGCGTATGGACGTGCACCAGCGCATGCACGAGCGCGGCCAGCGCTGCCGCTGTATCCGCTGCCGTGAGGTGCGCGGCCGTGCCGTAGACCCGGCCCAACTTACCTTGCACGACCATGCGTACAGCACGCCGCACGCCCAGGAGCATTTCTTGTCCTATGTCACGCCAGAAGACAAGCTGGCCGGCTTCCTGCGCCTCTCGCTGCCCGCCGCCGATGCCCCGCATACTGGGCTGGCTGAGCTGGCTGGCGCTGCGCTGATCCGCGAGGTGCACGTGTACGGGCAATCGCTCGAGGTCGGTGCGGAGCAGAGCGGAGCAGCACAGCATATTGGGCTGGGCACCCAGCTCATCGCCCACGCCGAAGAGCAGGCGCTCGCCGCCGGCTACCGTCGTATGGCCATCATCGCCGCCGTGGGTACGCGCCGCTACTATGCGGGGCGCGGCTACCAGCTCAAAGGCACCTATATGGTCAAGGAGCTCTAGTCTTGTCTACGCTACGCAATCTGCATTCTCGTCTTTCTTCCTTGCTGGCCTATGTCCTTTCCTAATCTACTCGTCTCGGCGCGCCGCATTCCTGTCCTGGGAGTGCTGGCCTACTATGCGCTAAAACTGCTCGGGGTCGAGATTCCGCGCTCGGTACACATTGGCCCAGGCTTTGATCTGGTGCATGGCGGTGTGGGCGTTGTCCTCCACCCGCGCAGCGTTATCGGCGCCAATGTGAAGATCTATCCGGGCGTCACCCTCGGCCGCGCCGATGTGCACCTGCCCGCTACACAATCCAAGTTTGAGGGTATTCACATTGGTGATAGCGCCATCCTCGCCCCCGGCAGCAAGGTGCTGTGCAAGGATGGTGTATTAAGTGTTGGCCGCGGCACCGTGGTGGGCGCTAATGCCGTCTTGTTGCAATCCACAGGTGAAGGCGAAACCTGGGCTGGCCTGCCTGCCAAAAAGGTGGGCCTGCGCGAAGGCTGGAAGATCTAGCCTTCTTGACAGGCTACTGAGCCGCCTGTACAATCAGCCCTCGCAGCTAAAGGTAACCTGCCGAGGTAGCTCAGTTGGTAGAGCACGCGACTGAAAATCGCGGTGTCGCCGGT
>CAZUTS010000008.1:0-67131 GCA_964623375.1 uncultured Anaerolineaceae bacterium | reverse complement strand
TACCCACAGTTCATCCCACAACTTTGCAACGTTGAAAGGTTCGGGCCTCCACGAGTGGTTAGACTCGCTTCACCCTGACCATGGGTAGCTCACCAGGTTTCGTGTCTAATTCTTGCGACTGCACGCCCTATTCAGACTCGCTTTCGCTCCGGCTTCGGGTGTAAATCCCTTAACCTTGCCACAAAAATTAACTCGCAGACTCATTCTCCAAAAGGCACGCCGTCAGACATAACGCCGCGATGCCCATCTCTGGGTTCACAGACACGTCATAGTCCTTCGACTGCTTGTAAGCATACGGTTTCAGGTTCTATTTCACTCCCCTCACCGGGGTGCTTTTCACCTTTCCCTCGCGGTACTTGTTCACTATCGGTCGCAACGTGTATTTAGCCTTGGAGAGTGGTCTCCCCAGATTCCCACCGGATTACACGAGTCCAGTGGTACTCAGGTATCTGACGGAAGTCATGAAGTTTTCGCATACGGGACTATTACCCTCTTTGGTAGGCTTTCCCACACCATTCTGCTAACGTCATGATTGATCACTTCCATGTGCCAGACCCTACAACCCTCAAGAAGCAAGCCTCTTGAGTTTGGGCTGTTCCCCGTTCGCTCGCCACTACTAAGGGAATCTCTTTGATTTCTGTTCCTCTGGTTACTAAGATGTTTCAGTTCACCAGGTGCCCTCCGCCAAGTCTATGTGTTCAACAAGGCGGTGCTGTGAGTTCATCACAGCGGGTTTCCCCATTCGGAGACCCCCGGATCGAAGCCTGTTCACGGCTCCCCGGGGATTATCGTAGTGTCCCACGTCCTTCATCGGCACGTTGCGCCAAGGCATCCACCGTATGCTCTTAGTAGCTTAATCATATGGTAATGCGGAGAAATCGAAAATTTTCCGCAACAAGGAAATATCAAACTCACGTTTGATAAGACCCTTGTTACATTTTTATTACTATTAGGATCATTATTCAGTTTGTAAGGTGCATACAGGCTTGCGCCTGTCCTGGGACTTGCCCCTTGGCCTCGCAGCCTCAGAACGCTCCCGTTATGCTTCCGGCATGAATAGCCGGACTGGGGCCCCAACAAAGGGCACCAGGCTGGTCATTCATACATCTTTACTTTTTAACTCGGGGACCTTAGACAGAAGGACCCGGCGCAACGCCGGGCCTTGAAAGCTAGGCTCTTGCGTTACGACTTCTATTAAGCTTCAAAAACCACCAGTTCTACAACCAGAAAAATTCTCCGTTTTTGTTGCATCTACTGCATTATATCCTCACCACCTTCATTTGTGAAGGCGCCCCACCAGAAGAGTGGAGATGAGGGGGCTCGAACCCCTGACCCCCGCCTTGCAAAGGCGGTGCTCTCCCAACTGAGCTACATCCCCGTGCCCCTGGGCCGGTAGAGTGGGCCTGAGAGGATTCGAACCTCTGACCTCTGCGTTATCAGCACAGCGCTCTAACCAACTGAGCTACAGGCCCTTCTACGCTGCTTCGCAGCGTTTTGGAGAAACCACCGGCTTCGCCGGCTGGGTTTCTCCACGCCACTTGGCTATGCGAGGCTTCGGCGCTGCTTGAGTATGCGGCCGGCGCAAAACCGATATTCGGCTTCGCCGAAGAGGTTTTGCCGCGTACTATTCGGCGGCTGCGCCGCCGAACAGTACGCACTTAACCGCTGAATAGTGATAAGAAGGAGACAGTTTGCGCTTTTGCCTTGTACTTGTGAGAAAGTAGTTGGCAGTTTCGCCTCACCACCGCAGTGAGACTTGGCGCCACTAGTAGTGTACGCCTCATGTGGAGAGTGGAGTGATTCCTCTGCACCACAAGGATGCTGGAGGAGACTCAATGCTCCAGAAAGGAGGTGATCCAGGCGCACCTTCCGGTACACCTACCTTGTTACGACTTCGTCCCAGTCACCAGTCCTACCTTGGGCGGCCCCCTCCTTGCGGTTAGGATACCGACTTCAGGTATTACCAGCTCCCATGACGTGACGGGCGGTGTGTACAACGCCCGGGAACGTATTCACCGCACTAATGCTGACGCGCGGTTACTAGCAACTCCGACTTCATGCAGGCGAGTTGCAGCCTGCAATCCGAACTACGAACGGCTTTTTAGGATTGGCTCCACCTCGCGGCTTCGCGACCCATTGTACCGCCCATTGTAGCGTGTGTGTAGCCCTGGATATAAAGGCCATGCTGACTTGACGTCATCCCCACCTTCCTCCGGCTTGATACCGGCAGTCCCGTATGACACATGTAACATACAGCAGGGGTTGCGCTCGTTACCGGACTTAACCGGACATCTCACGACACGAGCTGACGACAGCCATGCAGCACCTGTATACGCTCCCCGAAGGGTCGATCCCGTTTCCGTTCTCTACCACGTATATGTCAAACCCAGGTAAGGTTCTTCGTGTAGCATCGAATTAAACCACACGCTCCGCTGCTTGTGCGGGCCCCCGTCAATTCCTTTGAGTTTTAACCTTGCGGCCGTAGTCCCCAGGCGGTGAACTTATCGCGTTGGCTTCGGCACCGATAGGTTTTACCCCACCGACACCAAGTTCACATCGTTTACAGCTAGGACTACCGGGGTTTCTAATCCCGTTTGCTCCCCTAGCTTTCGCGTTGGAGTGTCAGGAGCGGTCCAGAAGGTCGCCTTCGCCACTGATGTTCCTCCGGATATCTACGCATTTCACCACTACACCCGGAATTCCACCTTCCTCTACCGTCCTCTAGTCTACCAGTTTTGAACGACAACTCCCAGTTAAGCCAGGAGATTTAACATCCAACTTAATAGACCACCTGCACGCGCTTTACGCCCAGTAAATCCGGATAACGCTCGGATCCTACGTGTTACCGCGGCTGCTGGCACGTAGTTAGCCGATCCTTATTCATGAGGTACAGTCCTTTCTCTTCCCTCATAAAAGCACTTTACAACCCGAAGGCCTTCATCGTGCACGCGGCGTTGCTGCATCAGGCTTTCGCCCATTGTGCAATATTCCCTACTGCTGCCACCCGTAGGTGTCTGGACCGTGTTTCAGTTCCAGTGTGGGGGGTCACCCTCTCAGGTCCCCTACCCGTCTAAGCCTTGGTAAGCCATTACCTTACCAACTAGCTGATGGGACGCAGGCCCCTCCCGAAGCGGATTACTCCTTTGATAGTGAGACCTCTAACTCTCACAGTCACATGGGGTATTAGCAGTCCTTTCGAACTGTTATCCCCCACTTCGGGGCAGGTCACCAACGCGTTACTCACCCGTTCGCCACTAGGACACCTCTGTACAAGTACATTGGGCCTCGTTCGACTTGCATGTATTAGGCACGCCGCCAGCGTTCATCCTGAGCCAGGATCAAACTCTCCGCAAAAAAAGTGTGTCTTGCGACACACATAGTTACAAACTTATGCGGTTTGTCAAAAGAAAACGCAAGCTATCTTTTACTTCTTATCACTATTCAGATGTTAAGGTCCGGCGCATACACAGGGGCGAGATTGTAACCACACCCGTGCGGCCTGTCAAGGCTGGCAGACAAGAAAAGTCCCGATGCCGATCAAGGCAGTCGGGGCCTCCGTCGCTTCTCAACTTGTTCAGTTGTTAGGGAATGCTGTACTTGCTACAGATATTCCAATACCAAATGCAAGCGAGATTATATGCAGAATTTCACAAATAGCAAGCGATTCTGAATATTTTAAGCTACATGTTTTGCCGGCCAGACAAGGCACGCAACAGCGTGCTCTGGTCAGCATATTCCAGATCGCCACCCATCGGTAAGCCGCGCGCTAAGCGTGTCACGCGCACGCCCAGCGGGTCCACTTGCTGCTGCAAATACATGGCGGTGGCATCACCCTCCATGCTGGGGTTGGTGGCCACAATGAGCTCTTGCACCTCACCCTGTTTGAGCCGCTGGATCAATTCTGCAATCCTAAGATCTTCTGGCCCAACGCCTTCGATGGGCGAGAGCGCGCCACCCAGCACATGGTATAGGCCGCGGTAACCCTGCGTGCGCTCGATGGCCAATACATCCAGTGGCTCTTCCACTACACACAGTAAATTTCTCTCACGCTCTGGGTGTGAGCAGATCGGGCACAACTCGAGACCCGCGGCGGTAATGTTAAAACATTGCTGGCAGGTGGCGGTGCCCGAGTGCAGCGCAGCCAACGCCTTGCCGATCTCTTCGGCCAGGCCGCCGTCGCCACGCAGCAAAAAGAAGGTCAGGCGCGAGGCGGTCTTTGGCCCCACGCCTGGCAGCCTGGCGAATCCCTCTATAACGCGCTGGATTGGCTCAGGCAGCAGCACAACTAGAAACCGAGGCCTTGCGACAGTGGGCCGAGACGATCCTTGGCCATCTCACGTGAGGCTTCGAGCGCCTGATTGACGCCCTCCATCAACAGTTTGGAAAGCTTCTGCGGATCAGCCGCCAACTCCGGAGAGATCTCCAGGCTGGTTACGCGCTGGTCACCGGTGATGACGACCCTGATGGCGCCATCGGCTACTTCTGCGGTAACAGTCTCTTTGGCCAACTCTTTCTGCGCCTTGGCAAGATCACTCTGCAGCTGGCGCAGCTGTTTAAGCATTCCACCCATGTCACCCAAACCTGGCAATTTATCCATTACACAACACTCCAATTCATTCTTTGATTTGCCACTAGTCGTTCGTGGCTTGGTCTGTTTGATCTACAATCTCGCCGCCAAGGCGCACCGCTGCCGCCACGGCACCGGCGCTATCCACACCGGCCGGTAAGTCTGAGGCTTTGACGCCGCTCAAGAAGCATTCAACCTCCAAGGGACGGCCGAGCACTTCTTCCAGCACCGAACGCAAGACATCTATGTTCTCTGGCTTCTGCATCTTGTCACGCAGTACGTCGGTTGCAAAGCCAAGCAGCAGTTTATCCTGGCGCAGCTCGCGCGCCTTGGATGAATTAAGCAATGCAGCCAAGGTGGCATCCTTTTGCCTGGCGATCTCTTTTACGCGTCCCCACTGGACGGCATCCATGCCGGTGGTTGTGCTGGCCGGGCGTGCTGGCGCGGCTTGACGCGGCGCAGGTGATGGCGCACGGTTCGGCACCTGTGGTGTATTGGGACTGCGCGCTGGCTGCGCGATGCTGGCGGTCTCAGCCTGCATCGCTTCCACCAGTGCCATTTCAAGCGGCAGACCGGGCTGCCACGCCTGGCGCACGTCTGCGGCCGCCTCGTTGAACAAGCGCAGCGTGCGCAGTATCTGCGCCGCGCTCAAGCCATCCGCCTGTTCCTTCATGCGGCGCATTTCGTCAGCTGCGAACTCGTGACCAACAGGCGCACCCATACGAATCAGCAAGATGCCGCGCAACGTGTCCACCACCTGGCGTGCCAGCTGGCGTGCATCGCTGCCACCATCCAAGGCGGCACGCAGGCGCTCCAACCCGGCAGCGGCATCGCTGGCCACAATCGCATCAATCAGCCCGAGCACGGCCTCGCTTGCTGAGGTGCCCAGCACTTGCTGCGCCCAGTTCAGCTTAAGCTGTTCGCCGGGCACCGCCAATTGGTCTAGCAGCGAAATTGAGTCGCGCAAGCTACCTGTCCCCTGGCGCGCAATGAGCTCCAGGGCGTCAGCATCAGCCTGCACGCCTTCATCAGCAGCAATCTTTTGCAGTTGGGCCACGGTTTCTTCCAGCGGCAGACGGCGGAACTCATGCCGCTGACATCGAGAAAGCACAGTAGCCGGAACTTTGTGCGTTTCGGTAGTAGCCAAGATAAAGATGGCGTGCGCGGGCGGCTCTTCCAGCGTCTTCAACAGGGCGTTGAAAGCGGCCGTAGAGAGCATATGCACTTCGTCAATGATGTAGACCTTGTACTTGCCCTGATTGGGCGAGAAGTTGATCTTGTCGCGCAGCTCGCGCACATCTTCGACACTGGTGTTGGACGCCGCGTCGATCTCGATCAAATCCATAAAGCTGCCGTTTTGCACGGCCACACAATTCTGGCAGGTGCAATCAGGCCGCTGGCTTCGGTCTTCGCTGGTGCAGTTGACCGCCTTGGCCAGCAAGCGCGCAACACTAGTTTTGCCGGTGCCGCGCGGGCCGGAGAACAGGTAGGCGTGCCCCACACGGTCTGCCGTCACTGCATTGCGCAGCGTGTTAACTACGTGCGCCTGCCCAACGACATCAGACCAGTTGCCCGGACGGTATTTTCGGTAGAGTGAAAGGGACATTTTCTTCTACAAACTCTGCATTTAAGTATCAAAACTAGTGTAACAGAGCCATTAGGCATGGGCAAGAAAAACGGTTTTAGCCGTCACGAAGCGCAGATCCAGCTCGGGCAAACTCGCTTTCAGCGTTCAGCAAAGCCCGCGCCAGTTTCTCATGCGGCACGCCCAGGTTGTGATGGCGTATCTTTACATTGATTTCAGCGATCTGCGCTGCAAATTCTGCCCGTGAACGGCTCCAGGCCTGTGCGTCAGCCATGGCTGTGCGCAAGGCCTCACGCAGAGCCGCTACTGCCGTCTCAATCGCTTGCCGCTCCTCAATAAAGGCGGGCGCAAAACCGTTCTCTTTTAGTATGTGAAAGGCAAGTTCCCATTCAGGATCGGCGTTGGGATTAATGTCCATAGACAGTGGCTGCCCATGCCCCTTCAAATTCTCGAAGGCGCCGTTATCCATGGCCTCACGGATGATCTTCTCAATATTGGGCATATAGCGATTCTACCCACTCAGGGAACGGTGTATGTGGCTTGCACTTTCTTGTTTGCGTCCAGCAGGGTCAGCTCCTCACCCTTGCTCCATACTGCCACCTGGCGGTTCCAGAACAGCTCACTCGCTGTGTTGTCACCGGCGCGTGTGTGCACGGCCACCTGCCCGCCAGGATACAGCACCAGCGCCGGAAAGCTGAATTCGATACCGCTGGCATCCACCAGCCGCCAGCCCGCCAGAGACAGCTCCTGGCTGCCGATGTGCTCAATAACCACGCGCTCGCTCTGCAAATCGCCTGCAGCTACCACAGCAGCCACCTGCAGTTGGCTGGCTTCAGTTACTGCTTCCTGGCCGATCAATGCCAACGGCTCGGGCGCCTGGCGCAACACAACGAAGGTCCAGATCGACATCACGATCAACGCCGTCACTACAGAAACAATCACATTAAGCACCAGGTAACGCACCAGGCGCGGGTCGTTGAACAGATCACGCATGCTCTCGATGATAGCATCTGCGCCGCCTCTGCGCATTTCTCCACAATGGTAGACTCGCCGTGATGAAGCGGCGCACATCCAACCCACAAAGCAGCCAGGCGCAGAATGGCACCACGCGTCCTGCGCCCATCACCTTCACCGGCCGCCTGCTCACACTGCAAAGTATTGGCCTGATCGTGCTGGCTGTGTTGGCCGCCCCGGATGCCCCGATTGCCAATCATGAATGGCGTGAAGTATGGCGGGCTGGTTTGTATATCACACTAGCCTTCCTCAGTGCGTGGTCTGGTCTCGGGTTGCTGCGCCTGCGCCCCACGGCCTGGAACCTGGCCATACTGGTGCAGGGCACTGCCTTGCTGCACGCGCTCGTTCTCTACCGCGCCGAGGAACGCCCCTTCTACATTTACTACCAGATGCTCTTGGCCATCCTGATCGTGGTGAACCTCAACCAATCCGCCCTGCGCTCCAGCTTTCCCACCGAGATCATCTCAGAAGTGGATGAGCCTGTACCATGAGCAGCCAGGAACACACCGCTCTGCTGCGGCGCTTTGAGCCCATTCTGCGCTTCACCCACGGTGAGCGCTTCTTCCCTATGGATGTTGAGCGCTATGTGAACAACAGCAGTTTCTGGGTTCAGCGCCCCAAGCAGCCCAGCGAGCGCATCGTGGCCCAGGGCGAGCTCACCCTAGACCGCTTGGGCCAGACCCGTCACTATCCGTTCGATTCGATCCAGTACTTGAAGTTCATCGAGCCGCTCACAATCACGGAGCTGGCTTCATATCAGCTACAACAATCACTGACGCGCGAAGGGCGCGAGCAGGCCTTCCACGCTGGCGCCGGGCGCCTGGCGCGGGTTGGCTACGGCTCGCGTCTACTGGACGCGCTCTTCTCTTTCAGTCTGTTCGCGCGCGGGCGCGTACCCGGTGACACCGCTGCCGCCGCGGCACGGCGCTACAAGCAAATGCAACTGGAGCAAGAGCAGTTTCAT
This sequence comes from uncultured Anaerolineaceae bacterium, assembly GCA_964623375.1. Taxonomy (GTDB): domain Bacteria; phylum Chloroflexota; class Anaerolineae; order Anaerolineales; family UBA11579; genus JAMCZK01. The sequence goes on along the minus strand of CAZUTS010000008.1, from coordinate 59,001 downwards.
TACTACGGCCGCATGATCGAGCAAGAAGGCTGGCTGGTCTTGCAATACTGGTATTTCTACGCCTTCAACAACTGGCGCTCTGGCTTCTCTGGCGTGAACGATCATGAAGCTGATTGGGAGATGGTATGTATTTATCTCTACCAGGATGACCAGGGCGAATGGCAGCCGGAATGGACCGGCTACGCCAGCCATGATTTTGAAGGCGATGATCTGCGCCGCCGTTGGGATGACCCCGAGCTTGAGAAAATAGCCGAGCACCCGGTAGTGTATGTGGGTGCCGGCTCGCATGCCAGCTACTACCAGTCTGGCGAATACCTTACCGAGCTGGAGCTACCACTACTAACGCCGCTCTCCGCTTTCTGGCAGCACATCCGCTCCACCTGGGAGCGTGTGCTGCGCACCGAGGATGCCAGCCGCCCGCAGGAGACGCTGTTCCGCATCCCCTTTGTGGATTACGCACGCGGTGATGGGCTGAGCATTGGCCCGGGGCAACAGAAACGCTGGCAGGAACCTTCTCTCATTCATCCGGCCCCCACCTGGGTACGCGGCTACCGCGGCCTGTGGGGCTTGTGGGCGCGTGACCCCATTGCCGGCGAGAACGCCCCCGCCGGCCCCATGTATGACCGCAGCGGCAAAGTGCGCCGCGCCTGGTACGACCCGCTGGGGTGGGCTGGCCTGGATAAGCAAGTGCCCCCCAACCGCGCCAAAGACCGCGCCCGCCGCCGACAGCATGCCATTGAGCAACGCCAGGATGCGCTCAAGATCACCATCAGCGAGAAGAACCGCGAGCTGCGCGATCTGGGCATCGAAGCTGAAGCCATGTTGGATCAGCCACACATGAAAGAGCTATATCAGCAGCGCCAAACGCGCATTGCCATGCTCACGCAGGAGCTGGATGCGCTGCGCGCCCAACTCTCCACCGATGGCTCGCTACGCGAGGCGCTGGGGCTGCACGCCGCGCGCCTCGGCACCGGCTACAAAGTTGGCCCGCGCTCACACATTCGCCGGGCGCACCACCCCACCAGCGCCACAGGCCTACGCCTTGGCCGCATTGCCGAGATCTGGGCAGCCGCCAGCATCGGCATCGTCTTGCTGGCCTTTGTGGGCATAGTGCTCTTTGCCCGTCAGTATCTTCTAATTGGGGTGGTTTCGATGCTTGGCATCGTAGCGGTAGTAGAGGCCGTATTCCGCGGCCGCCTTGGCTGGCTGCTGAGTCGCTTGACCAACGCTCTCGCCCTGGCAGCTACACTTGTGCTGCTCTATCAATTCTTCTGGTCGTTGCTGATCGGGCTGATTATTCTGGCGGGTGCGTATATTCTGTGGGAGAACCTGCGCGAGCTGAGCTAACCACGCTTGCGCGCAAATTTCGATAGTGGGCCCGCCAGGACTCGAACCTGAAACCAAGCGGTTATGAGCCGCCTGCTCTGCCATTGAGCTACAGGCCCTTAAATCGAACCAGCTGATTGTACTAGCTAAGGCAATACTGCGAAGAGATCGATGCGATAGCCATCCGGGTCCTGCACGATAGCGTAGCGCTGCCCCCACACCGCATCCCAAGGCTCTGCCACTACGCCGTGGCCAGCCTGCTTTACACGCTCCACGGTTGCATCCACCTCTGCTGGCGAATCATAGAGAATGGCGAACGAGGAGTGATTGCCGGGTTTGGGACGCTCGCCAATGAGCTCGCTCATCAGCTTTTAGCTGTCAATCATCAGGCGCGTACCGTCTGGCTTTGTCACCGCTTCGATGTGGTCTTCGTTCCCAGTGAACTCAGAAAACGTAAAGCCCAGTAGCTCGTAAAAGGCCACTGCGTTACGCAGGTCAGTAGCGCATACACCTACTGCATCGATTCTCATTTAGCCTCTCCTGGTTCCGCTTTAGTAGTGGGATATCCCTTCTTAAACCATCCGTCTGCGCCCCCGGCCAGGCTCTTCGCATTTTTGAAACCGGCTTCAGACATTATCTCTGCTGCCACCAGGGAAAAGCCACCTCCAGGGCAAATGGTGATGACCTCGCTCTCCCGGGATGTTTCTGCCTTCTGCAATTGGCTCTCCAACGCCTTGACCTTTTTCCGAAAGGCCGCAGCGCTTGGCATTGTCTCTACGATCTCCATCATGGGAACAGATATGGCCGCAGGCAAATGGCCAAAACCAGACTTGTATTCAGCTGCTCCACGTGTATCTATGATCAACAGATCGGCGCCAGCATTCATCTTCTCCAGCAGCTGCTCGGCAGTGATCTCATTTACCGAGGTAAAGGAGTATTCACCCTTGATCAGCTTACTGGTAACCACACGGGCAATCTTGAACAGCATTCCTCTTCGGCTTAGCTTTAACTGCACAGTGGTCTCCAATCTCTTGTCCATAGGCAAAAGCCTTCAGATGCCTGAAGGCTTTAGGAGCGGGCGGCGGGATTCGAACCCGCGAATGTCAGCTTGGAAGGCTGATGCCTTACCACTTGGCGACGCCCGCATGAGCATGATTATATTCCATCGGTGCACAATAGATTACTCGCGCTAACCGAGGTGGCAAACATGCGCGCGAGATAGAATACATGCATGAATTTTGTTGAGCAGTACAAACTTAAGTCGCTTCTCTTTCCTGCATTCCTGCTGCTGATCGCCGTTCTGGCTTTTGGTTTACTCATCCCTGAGCTTGGATTCTATTGGGATGATTGGCCGATAATCTTCCTCGCCCAACAAGGATCGCCAGAGTTGTTGAGCGAGTTCTTCAGCTACATCCGCCCATTGTCCTATTGGACATACTCGGTCACCATCCCCGTCTTGGGGGTTACTCCCCTGCATTGGCATATCTTCTTCTTTCTTTTGCGCTTATCCGCTGCAATTTTGCTGTGGCTCATCCTGCGCATGCTCTGGCCCAAAGCAGAACGGGTGGCGCAAATGGCCTGCGTTCTATTTTTGGTGTACCCCTCATTTAGCCAAAGCTCTATTGCGGTTGCTTATAGCCAGCACTTCATTGTATACAACCTGTTCTTGTTTTCGTTGTACGCCATGCTGCGCGCACTGCGCTCCCAAGGCAAACGCTGGGTCTGGCTAGGGTTGGCCATCCTTAGCGGAATTGCCCATCTCTTCACCATGGAATATTTTGCTGGCCTTGAACTTGTGCGCCCTCTGATTCTGCTTGTCTGGTTCTATGCACCAAACACTTCGGTCAAGACAGCCGTCATGCGCGCTATCCGTCAATGGTTACCCTACCTGGCGATACTGGCTGGTTTCTTCTTCTGGCGCGTCACCCTCACGATGCGGCATGATCCCAATCCGTTGGTATGGATTGGGGCGCCCGCCTTCCTGCAAGCTACTTTGCAAAATTTGCTTACCGTGGTGGTGGATGCTTGGTCAAAGACGCTGAGTGCGCAGCTTATTGATTTCTCTGACCGAGCCATCCTTTTCTCTCTGAGCCTAGCCCTGATCACTGCGCTTATCTGTTTTCTCTACCTGCAACTGACTCCCACCAAGGATCAGCCGGCAGAGCGCCCTGCAACCCAAGCGATACTGCTTGGCCTTATAGCCATCATTTTGAGCTTGCTGCCCATTCAAATGACCGGGCGCACACTGATCGGCGGGCTATTTGTAGATAGGTTCTCTCTGCCCGCCATGCTGGGGGCAGCCGTCCTTTTTTCAGGCTTGCTTCATGCACTTCTTCGCAAAAGCATCTATCGCAACATATTCCTGGCTGTGCTGATTGGTCTCGCCGTAGGTGCGCACCTGCGTTCAGCCAACGCCTACCGCTGGGATTGGGAAGAACAGCGGCGTATTTACTGGCAGTTCCACTGGCGCGCGCCCAGTATTGAAGAGGGCACGGCCCTCGTCGGCCCCGAAGTAATGAGCACCTTTACCAGCGGATACGCGGCCGCAGCAGCCGTGAACACGTTGTATGCTGCCCCCATCTCTGCAGATGGGCAGGTAAGCTACTGGATGCTTGACTACTACGATGACCTTGCTCATCAAGAAGATCTTGAAGGCAACGTTGAGTTGCGCTTTAGCATCAGTAACCTGCACCTGGTTGCGAGTAGCCAGAAGCTGATCCTTTACGACAATTCAAACTATGGCCAATGTGTTTGGTTTCTGAATGAAGCAGACCAATACAATAGTTTGGCAGACCCCGGCATCACTGAGATGGCTCACCTCAGCAGGCTAGACCTGATATCCACCACTCAAGGCCCTTTGCCCAATTCGGATATCTTCGGAGAAGAACCTGAGCGCACCTGGTGTTACTACTTTCAAAAGATGGATCTGGCGCAGCAGCAAGGCGATTGGGACACTGTGCTTGACCTTTGGGAGATCACCAAGGATCAAGACTATACATCGAACCTGCAATTCGGCAGGTTCCCAGTTATTGAGGCCTTGCTGAGAACAGATAGAGAACAAGAGGCGCGCGTGCTGACGGCAGACATTCTGCTCAAGCAGCCCGTCGCCCTTGAAAAATTATGCTACGCCTGGAAAACATGGCTGCCAGAAGCCGACTTGCCGCAAGAACTCGCAGAGGCTGGTTGCTAACCAGCTAACCAAGGAATCGATATGAGTTTCAAATCCATTGACCCTGGCCCCAATGTCCCCGATGAAGTTAACGTCATCATCGAGGTGCCCACGGGTGGTGAGCCGATCAAGTATGAGTTCAACGAGAGCATTGGCGCCCTGGTGGTTGACCGCTTCCTTTACACGCCCATGCGCTACCCGGGCAACTATGGTTTCATCCCGCAGACCCTCTCTGGCGATGGAGACCCCTGTGATGTCCTCGTCGCCAACACGCGCGCCCTCATCCCCGGCTCGGTGATCACTGTGCGCCCCATCGGCGTGCTGATCATGCAAGATGAGGCCGGGCATGACGAAAAAATCATCGCCGTACCCGTCACGCGACTCACCAAGCGGTACGAGCGCGTGATTGAGGCCAAAGACCTGCCTGAGATCACCTTGCAGCAGATCGAGCACTTCTTCGCGCACTATAAAGACTTGGAAGAAAACAAGTGGGTCAAAATTGTGCGCTGGGGTGACGCCGCCGAAGCCAGGCAGATGATCCTCGCCGCACGTCAAAATTACTCCGCAAAAGCCAAGTAGCTTATCGCAGCTCGATTACTCCTTCAGGTAGAATTCATCTATGGCCCAGCACACCCCTACCCGTAACCGCATCCCGCTGGAAGACATCCAGCTGGCGCCAAAACCCAGCCGCCGCCCCGATTGGATCCGTGTGCGCGCCCCCATGGGCGAGAGCTACGAGAATATCAAGCGCCTCATGCGCAGCAAAGCGCTGCACACTGTGTGCGAGGAGGCCATGTGCCCCAACATCGGCGAATGCTGGGGCGATGGCACGGCCACCTTCCTCATGCTGGGCGATGTATGCACACGCTCCTGTGGCTTCTGCGACATCAAGCGCGGTATGCCCAATGAGATGGACTGGGCCGAGCCGCTGCGCGTAGCGCAGGCCGTGAAGGACATGGGCCTCAGCCACGCCGTGATCACCAGCGTCAACCGTGATGAGCGCGCCGATGGCGGCGCCCCCATCCTGGCCATGGTGGTCAAGCGCATCCGGCAGATCCACCCGGGCTGCTCGATTGAGTTGCTGATTCCTGACTTCAAGGGCAGCGCCGAAGCGCTCAAGATCGTGATGGATGCTCGGCCGGAGATCCTCAATCACAACGTGGAAACTGTGCCCCGCCTGTTCAAAAAGGTGCAGCCACAAGATAACTACGAGTGGGCCGCGGCCACACTCAGCAACGCCAAGAAGATGGACCCCGAAGTGCTGACCAAGAGCGGCATCATGCTCGGCCTCGGCGAGACCAATGAAGAAGTCAAAGCCGTCATGCGGGACCAGCGCGACTGGGGTGTAGACATCCTCACCCTCGGCCAATACCTGCAGCCCAGCAAGCAACACCTGCCCATCGACCGTTATGTAACCCCGGAAGAATTTGCTGATTTCAAAGAATACGGCCTCGGCATTGGCTTCCAATGGGTCGAGAGCGGCCCGCTGGTGCGCAGCAGCTACCACGCTGCGGACCAGGTGCGTGCCCTGAGCGCGGTGCACCGCAAACTGTACGGCTAGCCCAGCACGCTTGAGAAAAAAGAGCCCGGTAATACGGGCTCTTTTTTATAAGTACTTTAGGAACTGTTGCGGGTCTGCCAGAAAATCGCGCGTCAAGCGCACATGCTCTAAATCAGCATAGGCGGCACGCTGAAGCGGGCTGGCATCAAAGTTGATGATCTCCGCCTCCGGGAAAGCCATCAATATCGGCGAGTGTGTGGCAATCACAAACTGGGCTCCCTGCGCCACCATATCCTTCAACAGCGCCAGCAGGCTCAACTGTCGCAGCGGTGAGAGCGGCACCTCGGGCTCGTCCAGCAGATACAGCCCATCCGGCCGGAAACGCGCCTGAAACAAATCTAAAAAGCTCTCGCCATGCGAGCGAGTCTCGAGGCCGCCACCGTAGCGCTTTTGCATGCCGGCTAGCTGCCCGCTCAACGGGCCACGCGCCAACGCACGCGCATAGTCTGAGCGGTCACCGAAGGCGCGGTCCACATCCTGCAACTCATCGTGCATCTCAGTCTTGGTGCGCTGCTCTGCCCTCACCCACCCCAGGAAATCTTCGGAGCGCAAGAAGAAGCCGCGCCGTACGCGCTGGCTCCACACCAGCTTGAGCGCCTTTGCCAGCGGGCGCACTGCATCCAGGCTGCCGTCTTGCTGCACAGGCAGGCTGCCCACCGTAATCATGTCAGACGCCACGGCCAGCGCCTCTAACAATGTGGATTTGCCACTGCCGTTCTCGCCCACAAAAAAGGTAACAGCCGCCTGAAACTCAAGCGGCTGCCATTGTTGTATAAACCTCAGGTTGAAAGGGTAGCCTTGCTGGCCAGCAGGAGCACGCAGGTCAATACTGCGCAACCAGGTCACAGCGACCCGGCTCGGGTGGCCTCCACGTGGGCGATCAGCTCCGCTAGGGGCATGTCCGCCAGCGACTTCAAGCGCAGATTGGCATGCTCCAGCTTGAGCTGCTCCGTGATACGGTTGGGCACCGCCACCGCAAACACACCGGCCGTATTGGCGGCCAACACACCATTGGGCGAATCTTCAAAAATGATCGCTTCGTCTGGCTTGACGTTGAGCGCCGCCATGGCCGCATTGTAAAGTTCAGGGTCAGGCTTGGTACGCTTCACATCGTCAGCCGTTTTGATGGCGTCAAAACGCTCATACAGCCCCAGGCGCGCCAAGTGGCCGCGCACCCAATTCTCTGGCGAGCTAGAGGCCACAGCCAGCAGCAAACCCATATCTTCCGCTGCGTCCAGAATTTCCACCACACCCGGCAGCACTTCTAATTCACTGATGTTGTCGAGGTATTTCTGGCGGCGGCTGACCCAGATCTCTTCACGGTCCACTGGCTTGCCGCTCAACTGGGCCAAATAGGTATACGGGTCAAAATCGGAGGCGCCGTCTCCGCCCACGATCTGACCCCAAACCTCCACAGGCAACTCGCAGCCAAAATTCCGGTAGACCTCTTGCCAGGATTCGTAATCCGGCCATTCGGTATCCAGAATCAAACCGTCAAAGTCAAAGATAAGTGCGCGGATCATGGAGGCAAGTATAGCGGGAAACGGAAAGTGCTCAGAATAGAGATTCGACCTAATCTCGAATCTCCAACTTCTATTCTCTTTGCCTTAGAAGATCCTCAGCAACGCCTGCGATGCCCAGGCGAACAGTGGCCCAGAGAAGATGAACAGCACCACCGAGGCCACAGCCGTGACCGCAGCCGTAATGCCCAGCGCAGGCACACGCGCAACCTCGGGTTCACCCTCTTGCATAAACATCACAACAATGAGGCGCAGGTAGTAATAGGCTGAGATGAGCGAGGCAACCACACCCACGATCGCCAGCCACAAATAGCCGCCTTCCAGCACAGCGCGGAACAAGTAAAACTTGCCCGCAAAGCCCAGCGTAGGCGGCACGCCTGCGAAGGAAAGCATGAAGACCAGCATGGCCATCGCCAGACCCGGGCTACGGCGGAACAAGCCAGCATAATCCTTGAACTCCAAGCCACGTCCCAGGCTTTTCTCCAGCGACATAACCACAGCCCAGGAGCCAAAGCTGGCAAAGGTGAACGCCAACAAGTAGAACAAGGCAGACGAGACGACATCAAAGCGCGCCGCGTCATTGCCATAGGCAACAAGCGCCATAAGGATGAAACCGGCGTGCGAAATGCTGGAGTACGCCAGCATACGCTTGACATTGCTTTGCGCAATCGCCAGCAGGTTACCAATGATCAGCGTGGCGGCACACATCACATACAGCACCGGCGTGATCTGCTCACTGATCGAGGGGAAGGCAGACACAAAGATGCGCAACAGGGCAGCAAAACCGGCTGCCTTGGCGCCCACCGCCATGAACGCGGTAACCGAGGTCGGCGAGCCGTCATACACGTCTGGCGTCCACATGTGGAAGGGCACCGCCGCCACCTTGAAGCCCAGGCCGACCAGAATCAGGCCGGCACCCAACACCAGGTAGATGGGGTACTCCAAACCAGCGCTAGCCGCAGCCACTACGCCGCTCAGCAGCGTGTTGCCAGTGGCGCCGTACACCAAGGCAATGCCATACACCAGAAAGCCGCTGGCAAACGCACCCAGCAAGAAGTATTTGAGACCCGCTTCCTCGGAGCGCAAGTTTCCTCGCGCAATGCCCGCAAGCACATACAGCGGGATGGAGAGCAGCTCCAGCGCCAAGAAGACGACGATCAGGTCAGCCGCCGAAGCCATCAACATCATGCCGCTGATCGAGAACAGCATCAGCACATAGTATTCAGGCTTGGCAATCTCCATGCGCTTCAAGTAATCGTAGGAAAGCGCGATGCTGAGCACGCCGCCCAAGATCAACACAATGTTGATGAAGGTGGAGAAGCCATCCGTCACAAACATTCCACCGAAGGCATCGGCCTGCAAGCCCATCTGACTCACCAGCAGATACGCGGTGCCCAGCAGGCCCGCCAGCGAGAGCGCGGGCACCAGGCCCTGGCGCCGGCCGGCGAAGGCCGCCACCAGCAACAAAATGCACGCCCACACGGTCAGAAAGACCAGCGGCAGGGCAGTAATCAGGTCGGCAGATGAGAAGAAGTTCATAGTTCCTTAGTGAATAGCGGCAGCCTGTAGCAGCGTTACCAGCTGCTCCACGGCGGGGTGCATAAGGGCAAAGAAGGGCTTGGGGTACAGACCGATCCAGAAGATCAGAACCAGCAGCGGAACCATCACGGCAATTTCGCGCCAGGTCAGGTCCTTCAAGGCTTCGTTGGCTTTTACCGTCACGGGGCCAAGGAACATCTTCTGGAACATGTACAGCATATACACTGCGGCCAGAATCACGCCCAGTGCAGCAAACACAGTGAACCATACCGAGCCCAGCGCCCCACCCTCGCCAGCGCCCCAGGCGCCGAGCAGGATGGTGAACTCACCCACGAAGCCATTGAGGCCGGGTAAGCCCATCGAGGAAAGCGAGACGATCAGCGCCAGCACAGCATACACCGGCATTACCTTCCACAAACCACCGAACTCACTGAATTCACGCGTATGGCGGCGCTCATAGATAAAGCCTACGATCAAGAACAACGCACCGGTGCTGATACCGTGGTTGACCATTTGCAAAATAGCGCCTTCAATGCCCTGGGCGTTCAAAGCAAACAAGCCCAGCATCACGAAACCCAAGTGGCTGATGGAGGAGTACGCCACCAGTTTCTTCACATCCTTTTGGGAGTACGAAACAATCGCGCCGTACACAATACCGATCACGGCCAAGGTAGCCATGGCCGGCGCCAGTTGCACCGCGGCCTGGGGGAACAGCGGCAGGTTGAAGCGCAGGAAGCCATAGGTGCCCATCTTGAGCAGCACACCGGCCAGAATTACCGAGCCAGCCGTAGGCGCCTGCACGTGAGCATCCGGCAGCCACGAGTGCAGCGGCCACATCGGCACCTTGATGGCGAAGGCTGCCGCGAAGGCTAGGAACAGCCAGAACTGCACCTCAGCCGGAATGCCGCCCATCGCGATCAGGTCTGGCAAATGGAAGGTGCCCTGGTTGATGCCCAGCCACAGAATGGCCAACAGCATAAGGATGGAGCCAGCCATCGTATAGAGGAAGAATTTGATGGCCGCATACATGCGCTGGGCGCCACCCCAGATACCGATGAGGAAGTACATCGGCACCAGCGTAAATTCCCAGAAGATGTAGAACAAGAACAGATCCTGCGCCAGGAACACGCCCAGCATGCCCATCTCCAGCAGCAGGAAGAAGATCATGAAGTCACGTACACGCTCTTCCACCGCATACCATGTGGAGAGAATGGCGATCGGCGAGAGGAAGGTGGTGAGCAGCACCAGCAGGATGCTCAGACCATCAATGCCCATAGAGTAGCGGATGTTCCAGCCAGCCGCTTGAATCCAGTCATAGGCAAAGTTGAGCTGCAGGTTGGGGTTCTCGGCATTGAACATGCCCAGCACCCATAGAGAGACACCAAAGGTCAGTAGCGAGGTTCCCAACGCCACCCAGCGGCTCAGGCCGTCGCGCTTGCCCACAAACAGCAGCACCACGACGCCCAGCACCGGGAAAAACGTCAGTAGATTCAGGGGTTGTAAAAGAAATTCCATTATTTCGTCCTCAGCTCGAAAAGACCAGGTATCCGATCATAAGCACTACGCCAAAGAACACCATCAAGGCGTAGTTGCGCACATAGCCACTTTGCAACAGGCTGAAACCGCGGCCCAAACCCTTGGCCAGCGCCGCCAGCCCCTTGGAAACTCCATCGATGACGCCCATATCCACCGGCTCAGCCAGGAAGCGCGCGAAGGCGCCAAAGCCACGCGCGATCACGCTGTCATGCACCCAGTCATGCCAGAAACGCCAATCCACCACATCGGCCAGGAAGGCAGCCAAGCGGCGATACGGCTGGATGATGACGGCATCGTACAGCTCGTCCACCCACCACTTGTTTTCCATACCGGTGAACACAAAGCCCAGTCGCTTCTTCAGCGGGTCTACCTCGCCAGCAAGCAACGGCTTGCGGCCGTACAACCGCCAGGAGACGTAGATTGCGATCAGCGCCAGCACCGTGGAGAAGATCGCCACGCCAAAGTTGAACACCGTGGCATGCGCAAAATCATGCCCCAGGGTGTGCTCTAGCCAATTCGTGAAAGGATGCAACACCGGCATGTTGATCAGGCCGCCAAAAATGGAGAGCGCCGCCAGGATACCCAACGGGATCAACATCGTGCGCGGGCTCTCGACCGCTTCCTTGGCGGCTTTGGTGCGCGCCTCACCGAAGAAGACCAGCCAGATCTGGCGGCCCATGTAGAAGGCGGTCAGGAAAGCGGCCGCGGTCAGCAGACCCCACACCAGCATGTTGGCATGCAGCGCATCGGTCAGAATTTCGTCTTTGGAGAAGAAGCCCGCCAGCGGCGGCAGACCTGCCAGGGCCAGCGCTCCGATGAGGTATACGCGATACGTGGCTGGGATCTGCTTGCGCAGGCCGCCCATGTTGCGCATGTCTTGCGGGTCAAAGGGTGCATGATGGTCATCGTGATGCTCATCATGGTGGTCGTGATGATCGTCGTGGTGGCCATCCAGCGGATGGTGCGCACGTTCCAGCGCCAAAATAACCGAGCCGGAGCCCAGGAACAGCAGCGCCTTGAAGAAGGCGTGCGTCACCAGATGGAACATACCCGCCACATAGGCGCCCATGCCCACCGCCGCCACCATGAAGCCCAGTTGGCTGATGGTGGAATAGGCGAGTACTTTCTTGATGTCATACTGCGCCACCGCGATCGTGGCGGCGAACAAGGCGGTAACACCGCCTATGATGGCGACAATGTTGCCGGCCTCCGGCACCGCACCGAACAGCGGGGCCGAGCGCACCACCAGGTACACACCGGCCGTCACCATTGTGGCGGCATGGATAAGTGCAGACACCGGTGTGGGGCCGGCCATCGCATCCGGCAGCCACACGTACAACGGCAGCTGCGCCGACTTACCGGTGACACCGATCAGCATGCACAGCGTTATCGCCATGATGATGCGCGGGTCCACCGATGCAGCATTGGGCAGCACCTGGTCGAAACTCAGCGAGCCAAAGGCCCAGAAGGTCAGGAACATGGCCAGCAGGAAACCAAAGTCGCCCACGCGGTTGGCCACGAAAGCCTTCTTAGCCGCCTGTGAATTGAGCAGACCTTTCGTGCCATCCGGGTTGCGCGAGTACCAGAAGCCGATCAGCAGGAAGGAGCACAAACCCACGCCTTCCCAACCCACGAACAGCATCAGGTAACTATTGCCGCTCACCAAGATCATCATGGCGGCAATGAACAAGTTCAGATAGATAAAGAAGCGTGCGAAGCTGCCGGGGTCTTCCTTATAGCGCACGTCATAGTGCATATAGCCAGCGGCATAGATATGGATCAGCGTGCCCACGCCAGAGATCACCAACATCATGGTGACCGAAAGCGTATCCACGTTGAAGGCCCACGGAATTTGCAGGCTGCCGATATTAATCCAATCCGCCAGGTGCACAACGGCGCCATCCGGATGAGATTGCAAGCTCACGAGCTGCAGCACCGCCACCACAAACGCGGAGAGCACGGCCAGCGTGCCAACAATGGAGCTGAAGCGCTCACCCATACGGCGGCCCACGGCCAGGTTAATCACCAGGCCGATCAGCGGAAAGAACACGATCCAGGGAACGAGTGCGAAGGCGTTCATATTAGCCCTTGAGGCTGCTCATTTCGTCAATATCAATGCTCTGGCGGTTGCGGAAGATGATCACGATCAGCGCCAGGCCCACAGCCACTTCTGCCGCCGCCACCGCGATCACAAAGAACACCATCACCTGGCCAGACAACGCCCCATTGGCGCGCGCAAAGGCCACAAACAGCAAGTTGGCCGCATTCAGCATCAGCTCCACAGACATGAAGATGATGATGGCGTTGCGGCGAATGAGCACGCCCAATGCGCCCAGCGAAAACAGAATGGCGGAGAGAGCAAAGTAATAAGAGATAGGAATCATTTGCGACCGCCTGACTTCTTTCGATCTTCCTTCACAAGCACAATGGCGCCAACCATGGCGGCCAGCAGCAGAATAGATGTGACTTCAAAAGGCAGCAGGTATTCGGTGAACAGCAGCATACCGATGGCCTGCGGGTTACCGTAATCCGAGGCGGCCGGCTCCAACACCGTCAGCAGGTCGCTGCGCGTGAAGATCAAATAGGCGCTTTCCGCCAGCAAGGTCAGCGTCAGCAACATGGCCAGCGGGCGCTGCCAACCGCGGCGTGCCTGGTGCTGAATTTGCTCCGCACCCAGCAACATGATCACGAACAAGAACAGCACCATAATGGCGCCGGCGTACACCGTGACCTGCGCCATGGCAATGAACGGCGCACCCAAGAGCAAGAAGAACACCGCCACGGTGGCAAAGTTCAGGATCAGGAACAGCGCTGAGTACACCGCGTTGCGGCTGAACAACATGCCCAGCGCAGCGCCGATGGCCACTGCGGCCAATACAAAGAAGAGGATTAGCTCACCATTCATCGTGCGCTATTCCGGGTTCTTCATTACTGGGATGGAGCGGTTGAAGGTGCCGGGCTCCACCTGCTGCGGGGTCGGCTGGCCGCCGGGCGGCACAGGCACCAGCAGCTTCTCACGGGTGTAGATGGACTGCGAGCGGTCCGTGAAGGTCAGCTCGTAGTTGTCACCCAGCACAATGGCTTGCGTGGGGCAAGCATCTTCGCAGTAGCCGCAGAAGATGCAGCGCAGCATATTGATCTCATAGGTGCTGGCATAGCGCTCACCCGGAGAGAAGCGCTTCTCGTCCGTGTTCTCAGACGCTTCCACAAAGATGGCGTCCGCCGGGCAGGCCGCGGCACACAGGGCGCAGCCAATGCAGCGCTCCAGGCCGTTTTCGTAACGGCGCAGCTCGTGGCGGCCCTTGAAGCGCGTGCGCACCGGGCGTTTCTGTTCGGGGTACTGGTAGGTCTGGCGGCGCTTAAAGATCTGCGTGCTCGTCAGCCACATGCCCCTGGCAATTTCGAAAATTCCTCTCAGCATCTTACAGTCCCAACGCCACAATCACCACAGCGGTGATGAGCACATTGAATAGGGCCAGCGGCAGCAAAACCTTCCAGCCGAAGGCCATCAGGCGGTCATAACGCAAGCGCGGCATGGTGGCACGAATCCAGATCATCACGCCCAGGCTTGCCACAATTTTCAAGAAGAAGTACAGCGGCCCCAGTGCGGGCAGCTCATCTACAAACGGGCCACGGTAACCACCCAGGAACAGGGCGGCAAAGATGCCGCTCACCGCAGCCATCTTGATGTACTCGCCCATGAAGAACAGCGAGAACTTCATGCCGGAATACTCGGTGTGATAGCCCGCGGTGAGCTCTTGCTCGGCTTCGGGCATATCGAAGGGCGCACGGTTGACCTCAGCCAGCATGGCGATGTAGAAGATCACCGCGCCTAGCGGCTGGTAGACGATGTACCAGATATTGCGCTGGGCATCGATGATGTCCGTCAGGCTCATCGAGCCTGCCAGCAGGATCGGGCCAATGAAGGCCAGGCCCAGCGCCAGCTCGTAACTCAGCATCTGCGCCGAGGAGCGCAACCCGCCCAGCATGGAGTACTTGTTGTTGGAGGCCCAGCCCGCCAGCACGATGCCATACACGGACACCGAGGCCACCGAGAGGATGTACAGCACAGCGACATTGATATCGGCAATATGCAGCGGCACCATGCGGCCAAAGATGTTGACCACATCGCCCCATGGCACCACCGCCATGATGACCAAGGCCGGCACCACCGTAATGATCGGCGCCAGCACGAACACAAACTTATACGCCTCAGACGGCGTGAACTCTTCTTTGAAGATGAGTTTCACACCATCCGCAGCCGGCTGCAACCAGCCACCCGGGCCGGCGCGGTTGGGGCCAATACGCAGCTGGATCAACGCGGCCAGCTTGCGCTCATAGAAGGTGGTGTAGGCAAAACCGGTCAGCAAGATGAACACGAGCAAGATGCTCTTGATCACCCACTCCAGCACGAGAGCCCAATCAACAACCATTTAGGCCTCCACCCTCAGGGTGTATGGGCCGCTGATCGGCAGACCCAGGCTGCGCGGGATAAGCACCGTGCCACGCGGCAAGCTGTTATCCACATACGCGGTGACTGCGGCCTGCACGCCGTTCACGCTCACCTTGGTGGCCTTGCCGTCTTCCAGTCCCAGGCGCTCGGCATCCTCAGGGTTGAGGGTGACCTGTGGTTTCTGCAAACGGTTGTGCAGCAGCACCGTCTTGGAGATCATGTTGCCGTGGTCATACAGCTTAGTGACCGGCACGGCCAACAGGCCATCGCCACGTTCGCGCTCCAACGGCTGCGCAAACGAAAGCACCGGGGTCTCACCGCGGTCGGCCGCGGTGGGCACTTGCACGCCCAAGCCGCTCTTGTTGTCATAGGTTGTGCCGCCGTAGTACACATCTGCACGGCCAATAATCGGCCACTGCTCAGTCACTTCGGCCAGGCGTTGCATCGTCAAGCCCTTGTAGGCTTCGTTGGTTTCCACAAGCTGCGTAAACACGCGGCCCGCGCTCACCGCTTCCAGCGTTGCGCCAATGAGGGCGCCGAGCTGGGCTGCGATGCTGTAGTCCGCGCGCGTTTCGCCCACCGCCGGCACCGCCGGGTAGTAGCGCTGCACGCGGCGCTCGCCGGAGGTCAGCGTACCTTCGCGCTCAGTGAAGGCCTGCGCCGGCAGCACAACATCGGCGGCCTGCGTGGTCTTGGTCTCGGCCAGCTCCTGCACCACCACAAACTTGGCGGCATCCACAGCGGCGGCCAACTGCGGGTCATCACCGCTGGGGTCTACACCCACCAGGTACAGCACTTCGGCATCCTTCATCAGCGAAGCCAGATCACCGCTGGGGCGCAGCCCCAGTTCCCAGGCGCCTTGCACGTTGCTCTTGTCCCACACCGCCACCAAACCGTTGTTGGGCTTGCCAACATGGCCGGTCGCGATCAGCAGGTTGGCTGCAGCAGAGGCCAGCGATTCAGAGGCAGCTAGGTCAGTGCCTTCGCTGCCATAGAAGACCACCAGGTTCTGCGCCTCGGCAATGTCCTTGGCGGCAGCTTTGATCTCATCCTGGGTCATCAAGCGCTTCACAGCTTCAGTTTGCTCCGGGCGCTTGGGGGAAATGCTATCGATCAGGGCGTGTACCGCTGCGGCTTCTTCGCCGTAGCTGTAGCGCACCACATGCGTGGCCTCGCGCTCCAGCTTGGTGCGGCGCGGGTTGGCGACGATCAGCGTGGCGCCGCGCTCGGCGGCCTGCTTGACGCGCAACCACCACAAGGAGGCTTCTTCCTCCAGGTCGCTCGCCACCACCAAAATCGCATCGCCCTTGCCGAGGTCAGCCAGGTTGCTGCCCTGGCCCAAGCCGACCTGGCTCACCAGGTCGCCGCCAGCCATGTGGCTGTAGAGCGCGATCTGGCCCTTGGCGGCTTCGGTGAATGCCTTGATGTTGAAGTAATCTTCGTTGCTCAAACGTCCGCTCACCACGGTGGTGAGCTTGCCGCCAGATTTCTTGACCTTGTCAGCCACTGCGGCCAAAGCCTCATCCCAGCTTGCGGGGGTGAGCTGGTTGTTCTTGCTCAACAGCGGCTGGGCGATTCGATTGGCTTCCTCAGTGTATTGGTACACAAAGCGGCCTTTATCGCACAGCCAGATCTCATTCACCATCTCGTTCTGGCGCGGCATGATGCGCTTGACCACCGCCCTGCCGCCGCTCTTGGCCTCACGGCGCGTGTTGAGCGTGGTGTTGCAGTTCACCGGGCAGTGCGTGCAGATCGAGGCAACCGATTTCAGCTCCCACGGGCGAGCGCCAAAGCGGAAGTCCGCCGTGGTGAGCGCACCCACCGGGCAGATGTCAGTGGTGTTGCCAGACCAGTACGAGTCGAAGCCGGGGTCAGAGAAGGTGACGATCTCCAGCTTGCGGCCGCGTTCGCTGAAGCCAATCACTGGGTCATCAGCGATCTCGGTCTGGAAGCGCGTGCAGCGCGCACATTGAATGCAGCGCTCGCGGTCCAGGAAGATCAAATCGCCCAGCGGCACATGTTTGTCTAGGCGGATCTTTTCATCGTAGATGTAGCGTGTCTGGCCGGGGCCAAACTTCATCGTCAGGTTCTGCAGCGGGCACTCGCCGCCCTTGTCACAGATGGGGCAGTCCAGCGGGTGCGAGGTCAGCAGGAACTCCAGCACCTCATCGCGCGCCTCTTTCACCTTGTCGGTGTAGCCGCGCACCACCATGCCTTCGCTTACCGGCACGGTGCAACCCGTCTCCAGCTTGGTGCCAAACTGCATCTGCGGCTGGCCGTCTTCGCCCATCACCGGTTGGCCGGTGGCGCGGTCCAGCACCGGGCGGCCCACTTCCACCAAGCACATACGGCACATGCCCACCGGTTCCATCTTAGGGTGGTAGCAGAAGACAGGAATATCAATGCCGGCACGCTTGGCGGCGTCCACCACCAGGGTGCCCGGCGCCACGCTGATCTGCTGTTCATCAATGGTCAGCGTGACCAGATTCTGTTGAGTGGTATCGGCAACGGCCATCTTAGTTGCTCACTTGTTCTTTCAATTCAGCCTCGGCGGGGGCGCTCAACGGCACACCCACTTTGGCTTCAAAGTCGCCACGGAAGCGCGTAATGCTTGAGATCACCGCTTCGGTGGAAAAATCGCCCAGCGCGCACAGGCATTTGCCCTTTACGTTGCTGGCCACATCCTGCAACAGGATGACATCATCCCAGGTAGCTTGATTGTGATGGATGCGCTCCGTCAGATGGCGCATCCAATACGTACCCTCACGGCACGGTGTGCACTTGCCGCACGACTCATGCTGGAAGAAGTGCATGGTCTTGTTGATCAGCCAGTCCATGCTCACCGTCTCGTCCACCACAATAATGGAGGCCGAGCCGAGCATAGCGCCAACGCTAGGCACACTTTCGTAATCCATGGGCGTGTCAAGCGCTTTGTCATCCGCCACGATCAGCGAGGAGGAAGCGCCGGCCGGCATGATGGCTTTGATCTTGCGGCCATCGGTGATGCCGCCGCCATGCGTATAGATCAGTTCGCGGAACGTGGTGCCCAAGGGCAACTCGTAGTTGCCTGGCTTGACCACGTTGCCAGACAGGCTGAAGACTTTAGTGCCCGGGCTCTTCTCCGTGCCAAAGCCACGGAACCAATCCACGCCCTTCTGCACGATCATGGGTACGTTGGCCAGCGTCTCTACGTTGTTGACGATGGTCGGCTTGCCGTACAAGCCAAAGCTCGGTGGGAATGGCGGGCGCAGCCGCGGCTGGCCTAGCTTGCCTTCCAGCGATTCGAGCAGTGCGGTCTCTTCGCCGCAAATGTAGGCGCCAGCACCCAAATGGGTATAGATGCGCAGGCTGTACTCGCTGCCGAACAGGTTATCGCCCAGCAAGCCTTCTTTTTCCATCTCCGCAATGCGCGCATCCAGGTGCGCCGCCAACTGCCAGAACTCACCGCGCAAGTACACATAGGCCGTGTGCGCGCCTACCGCATAAGCGCACAGCGCAACCCCTTCCAGGAACTGGAATGGGTTGCTTTCCATGATCTCGCGGTCTTTGAAGGTACCCGGCTCTGATTCGTCCGCATTGACCACAACATAGTGCGGCCAGGCGTTCTTATCAATGAAGGACCACTTCATACCCGTGGAGAAGCCTGCGCCGCCACGGCCGCGCAGGCCGGAGGCTTTGACCATCTCGGTGAGCTCGTCCGGCTGCATGCCGGTCACGGCACGCTTGAAGCCTTCGAAGCCTTCGTTCTGGCGGTAAACGGCCAACTGGCCGATGTCTTTAATCTCGCGGTGACGCAGAAGGATGTCGTTCATTTCGCCTCCTCCTCGCGCCAGCCGTCAACCAGAGCAATCGTGCTCTGCACAGTCTGGTTCTCGTGATAGCTAATGCCCTCAGCGCTCTGCACCTGGAACATCGGTGCCTTGTCGCAGGCCGCCAGACACATCACCGCTTCCACGGTGACCACGCCATCTTCAGTGGTTTCACCGGGCTTGACGCCCAAGTGGTCACACACACCCTCCAGGAACTTGTCAGCGCCACGCAGGGCACATGGCAAGTCGTTGCATATCTGCAGGCGATACTTGCCGCCCGGTGTGTCGTGATACAGGGTATAGAAGCCCACAATGGAAGCGACTTCGGTGGGTGCAATCGAAAGGATCTCGCCGATCTGCCCCAGATGCTCGCGGGTTACATACCCGTGCTCACGCTGAGCCACATACAGCAACGGCATGACCGCAGAGCGCTTTTGCTCCTGCGGATACTTCGCCAGGATGTCGTCGATCTCCTGGCCGTAACGTTCGCACAGCGGGTTCACCGGTCAGTATCTCCAAGTACGATGTCAATGCTGCCGATGATCGCCACCAGGTCTGCCACATAGCAGCCCTGTGAGATCTTGGGCAGGATCTGCAGGTTCACAAACGAAGGCGTGCGCCAGTGGCAGCGATACGGCTTGGGGCCGCCGTCGCCTTCAAGATACACACCCAATTCCCCACGCGGGGATTCGATCGGCATATAGATGGAATTCTTGGGAGCCGGGAAGCCTTCGGTCCACAACTTGAAGTGGTGGATCACCGCTTCCATGCTCTCGCCCAACTCCGCACGCGGCGGGGGCACGAACTTGCGATTGTTACTGCGGAAGGGGCCGCTCGGGAGCTTGTCCAGCGCCTGGCGGATGATCTTCAGCGATTCGTGGAATTCACGCATGCGCACGCGGTAGCGGGCATACACATCGCCCTCTTGCTCCGTGCATACGTCAAAGTCATACTGCTCATAGCCGCTGTACGGCTCTTCCTTACGCAGGTCATAGGCCACGCCGGAGCCACGCAAAGTGGAGCCGGTCACGCCCCAGGCAATGCCCTCTTCACCGGTGAAGATGCCAATACCCTTGGTGCGGTCAAGGAAGATGGGGTTCTTGTCGAGCAAACCCTCATAGAGTTCAATTTCTTTGGGGAAGCTGTCAATGAAGGCGCGCACCGCCGTCTCGAACTCAGCCGGCACATCACGCCACAAGCCGCCGGGGCGGAAGTAAGTGGTCATCATGCGCTGTCCGGCGCACATTTCCATAATGTCCAGAATGCGCTCGCGCTGGTTGAAGCAGTAGAAGAACATGGACATCGCCGCCAGGTCCAGCGCGTGCGTGGCCAGCCACACCAGGTGGGAGGCAATACGCTGCAGCTCGGCGAAGATGACACGAATGGCCTGAGCACGGGCGGGTACATCCAGATCCACCAGCTTCTCTACCGCCAGGCAATACGCCAGGTTGTTGCCCATCGTGTTGAGATAGTCGAGGCGGTCTGTCATCACCTCGGCCTTCTCGTACGACTTGGCTTCCATATTCTTTTCGATGCCGGTATGCAGGAAGCCAATATCCGGAATGCAGTTGACTACGATCTCGCCGTCAAGCTCCAGCAGCAGGCGCAGCACGCCGTGCGTGCTGGGATGCTGCGGGCCCATGTTCAACAGCAGGGTCTCGCCCGTGTGAGCACGCTCGGAGACGAGGTGCTTCAACTCATCGTGAGTGATTTCAAGCTGAGAGATGCTCATACTTAATCCTGCGGGCGCGGCTTGCGCTGATCGATCTCTTCAAAGTTAAAGCTGAACTGCACTTCTTCGTAGCCCAGCGGGTAGTCCTTGCGCAATGGGTGGCCCACCCAGTCCGCCGGCATCAGAATGCGGCGCAGGTCTGGGTGGTTAGTGACGCGAATACCGAACATGTCCCACAGCTCACGCTCATGCCAGTTGGCATTGGGGAACACTTCGATGAGGCTGGGCAGCTCTGGCTCATCGCCGTCCAGCGGCACGCGCAGCTCCAGGCGCAAATTCTTGTCCAGGTTCTTGAACTGGTAGACCACATGCAAACGCGGCTGGCGCTCAGGCCAGTAGTCCACCGCGCTCAGCGCCGCCAGCATGTTGAAGCCATGCCCATCACGCAGCAAGCGCGCCGCAGCCACAATGTGCTCGGCGGCCAGCACGGCCTTGGCCTGCTCGCGGAATTCGCTGGGTTGTGCACCAAACGCGCTTTGCAGCGCGTCCAATACAGGTTGCAGTTCGGCTTTCATGTGCTTACGCCCAGTCCTTGAACGTCTCGCCCTTGATACGCTCGTGCAACGTCATGATGCCGTGGATCAGGGCCTCAGGGCGCGGCGGGCAGCCGGCCACATACACATCCACCGGCACGATCTCGTCTACACCCTGCACAATGGCATAGTTATTGAACACACCACCGCAAGAGGCGCAGTCTCCCATGGAGACCACCCACTTAGGCGAAGGCATTTGGTCATACAAACGGCGCAACACGGGGGCCATCTTGCGGCTCACACGGCCAGCCACGATCATCAGATCGGCCTGGCGGGGGGAAGCGCGCATCAGCTCCATACCGAAGCGGCTGGCGTCGTAATCGGCGCCCTGTGAAGCCATCATTTCAATTGCACAGCAAGCCAGGCCAAACAGCATGGGCCACATGGCGCGCGTGCGGCTCCAGTTCACCACCTGCTCCACCGTGGTGGTGACGATGCCCATATTGCCAAGTTTTTGCTCTAGTCCCATTCCAGCGCGCCTTTCTTCCAGGCGTACACATAGCCAACCAGCAGGATGACAATGAACACGAACATTTCGATCAAACCGAATATGCCCAACTGACGGAACACTACCGCCCAGGGCAGAAAGAACACCACTTCAATGTCAAAGAGGATGAACAGCACCGCAATTAGATAGAAGCGCACGGGCATGCGGCGCGTGCCGGGGCCAATGGCCTGCATACCCGACTCGTAAGGAGCCATCTTGCGGCTGTCCACACGGCGTGGGCCGATGATGTTGCCAATGATGACGATCAACACCGCCAAGCCGGTTGAGATAATCAGGAGTACTGCTATAGGTAGGTAGTCTTGCAGCATTGGTTTCTCTTGGGCCTACAAATGCTAAACCAGAGCGAATATTCTGATGATTGTAGGTTAAGTTCAGTTTATCACAGGGGTTAAAAGGTGTCAAATTTCACAATCAAACACCTACGTTGAACACTGTGCTGGCGGCACTCAGCCGCTAAGCTAGCCGAAAGCGGCGAACTTGCGCCTACAACAGAATTTGCTTGCCGGTCTCGAGCGATTGCAGCGCCCCGAAAGCCGCCCGCGCCCCGCCGAACAACTGCTCGTAGGAAATGGGCGCAGGGCCGCCAGACTGAATGGCCGCCAAAAAGGCCTGCACACCGGCACGGTGGCCTTTGTCCTGCTTGCCACGCTGGGTGCGTGTGCGGCCGTCTTCGGTCAGCTCCAACTGGCGGAAGTCGTCCAGCACCGCCACCTTGCCGCCGCAGAACAGCTCCATACGCTCCTTGGGCAGCGAGCGGTCGCCATTGGCCAGGTAGGTTACCGTACCCATCGAGCCCTCGGCAAAGCGCAGTGTGATCTGCACGTTATCCTGCTTGAAGCGCTCATCATCAGGCAGCGCTTCGGCGAACACGGCCGAAGGCGACTGGCCCACAAGATATGTAAGGAAGTCAATAAAGTGACACGCCTCGCCCACAATGCGCCCACCACCGCGCTGCGGGTCATGCAGCCAGTGATACGGCGGCAGCGCACCAGCATTGACGCGAAAGTGCGCCGCCAGCGGC
Source organism: uncultured Anaerolineaceae bacterium (assembly GCA_964623375.1). Classification (GTDB taxonomy): domain Bacteria; phylum Chloroflexota; class Anaerolineae; order Anaerolineales; family UBA11579; genus JAMCZK01. Next base: position 36,294 of record CAZUTS010000008.1, on the reverse strand, counting down.
TGGCTGCGGCCAGCGAGGAAGCGGGCGAGCTCCTTCCCCATCGGCGAGAAGCGGCGGTTGAAGCCACCCATCAGCAGCGGGCTGCCTGCTTTGCTTGCCTGGCGCTCCACGGCAGCCAGTTCTTTCTCGTTCAGCGCCAGCGGCTTCTCACAGAACACATGCTTGCCGGCCTTGAGGGCCGCCAGCGTTTGCTTGGCGTGCAGGTTGTGCCGCGTGAGGATGGCGACCGCATCCACATTGCGGTCTGCCAGGATCTGCGCCTCATCGCTGGAGGCGTAGCGGAAGCCGAAGCGTTTGCCCAGATCAGCCGCCGGGCGCCCGCTGGCCGAGGTGATGCCCACCATATCCACCGGCAACCTGTGCACCGCAGGCAGCAGCGTATTGCGCGCAAAGTTGCCCGCGCCCAGCACACCCAGACCGATCTTATCTTTGGATAGCGGCTTAGCCTCAAATGCCACCTTGCGGCTGGCCTTGCTGGGCGCAGTGGCCGCGCCCGGGTACGTGATCAGCACGCCCAGGAAGGGCTTGTCACTTTGGATTAACTCATAAGCTTTGGGGGCTTCTGCGATTGGGAAGCGATGGCTGATGAGCTTGCTCACATCCACCGCTCCCGAAGCCATCAGGTCTGCGAAGGCTTGCAGGTTGCGCCCTTCAGTCCAGCGCACATAGCCAATCGGGTAATCACGCCCGCCTTCTTCGTATTCAGGGTCATAGCGCCCCGGCCCATACGAGCGCGAGACGATGAAGGTGAGCTCTTTGCCGTAATAGCTGCGGCGCGGCACATCCATGCCCACCGCGCCCACCGCCACTATAGTGGCGCGGTCACGCGCAATCTCACCCGCCAGCTGCACGGGGTCATTGGATTCGGTATCGGCACAGATGAGCACGGCATCAAAACCCTGCCCGCCCGTGAAAGCGGCACTGCGCTCGGCGGCTTCTTTGCGGCCAACCGCTTTCAGGCCGCGCGCCTGCGCCAGCGCCACGCGCTTCGCATCCAGGTCAATGCCCAGCACCTGGCAGCCCGCCGCGGCGGCAATGCTGCCGGCCAGTTGGCCCAGCAAGCCCAAGCCAATCACCGCCACACGTGCCCCCACTTGCGCCTCGGCGAGGCGGAAGCCGTGCAGGGCAATCGCGCCCAGCGTAGTGAAGGCGGCTTCCTCGAAACCGAGCTTGGCGGGCAGCGTGGCCACTAGACTGCGCGGCACGCTGACATACTCAGCGTGCACGGCGTAGTTGCCTCCCGCGCAGGCTACGCGCTGGCCGACTTTGAAGCCGCGCGTACCCTCGCCCAGCTCCACTATTACTCCAGCGCTAGAATAGCCAAGCGCCATCGGCTCGCCCAGTCGCCCAAGCGCGGCTTGGGCGGTGCTTACCAAGCCTTCGCGCCGCGCCTTATCCAGCGTCTGGCGCACCAGATCGGGCCGTGAGCGCGCCTTGCCCAACAGCGACGCGCTGGCAAACTCCACCAACATACGCTCAGTGCCCGCCGATACCAGCGAGGCGGCATTGCGCACCAGCACAAAGCCCGGCTGCGGGGTTGGCACTGGCACTTCGGCCAAGTGTGGGCTGCGCGCACGCATGTTTTGTAGGAGTTGTTTCATATATCAGACACTCAAACAGTGGGGTTGAGGCATTCTACCATCGGCACTTTGAGGCCGCACTCACAGGGAGCGTATAATCCCCACACTTCGGAGGCAGCCTTGGCAGACCCACGCATCGAAAACTTTGCTCGCATTCTGGTGGACTATTCCACAGACATTCAACCCGGCGACCGGGTCATCATCGAAACCACTACCGAGGCCATGCCCCTGGTGGTAGAGGTCTTTAAGCGCGTGGTCGAGCGCGGCGGCCGCCCACACCTGCAAATGGAATTTCCTGAGCAGCGCGCCCTCTTCCTCAGCCTGGCTACGCCCGAGCTGGCGCGCATGGAAAACGAGTTCACCGCCCTGGCCTACCGCGAGTTCGAAGCGCGCATCCGCCTGTGGTCTGAAGCCAATACCAAAGCCCTCAGCAGCGTGAACCCGCAAATGCAATCAGCCGCAGCCTCCGCCTTCTCCGCCAGCCTCAAAAACCAGTTCGATCGCTCGGCCGCTGGCAAGTTCAAGTGGGTCACCAGCATCTTCCCCACCCAGGGCTACGCCATGCAAGCAGGCATGAGCCTGACTGAATATTCCGACTTTATCTTCCGGGCTGTGCACGCTCACGAAGCCGACCCGGTAGCCCATTGGCTCAAGATCAAGCAGGAGCAACAACGCTACATTGACGCCCTCACCGGGCACGATAAAGTGCACCTGCGCGGCCCGAATGTAGACCTGCAGCTCTCCATAAAAGACCGCACCTGGAAGAATTCGCACGGCCGCTACAACATGCCTGACGGCGAAATCTACACCGGCCCGGTGGAGAATTCGCTCAACGGCTGGGTGCGCTACAGCTACCCCGCTATTGAAGATGGCGTAGTGGTGGAGGATATCGAGCTCAGGTTCGCTGACGGCAAAGTAGTGAGCGCCACAGCGCGCACGCAAGAGGCCTACCTAAAGCAAATGCTGGCCACCGATGAAGGCGCCAGCTACGTGGGCGAATTTGCCATCGGCCTCAATACGGATATTGACCGCTTCACTGGCCACATCCTGCTGGATGAGAAGATCGGCGGCTCATTCCATATGGCGCTCGGCCTCGGCTACCCGGAAACGGGTAGCAAGAACACCAGCGCCATCCACTGGGACATGATCTGCGACTTACGCCAAGACTCAGAGATTTTGGTAGACGGCAAAGTCTTCTACAAAGACGGCAAGTTTGTAATCTAGTTTGAGCTTGCTGCTGCCAACGCTGCGCCGTCTTCGCACACCTGTTGCGCCCAACGGCGCACATCTTGACAATACTGCTCAGCCGAACCCAAGCGCACATTCGCCATGGTCCAGCTCCACATCACCTGCTCCACACCCGGCAGCTTCTCGCCGCGCACAATGCTGAATTCACGATTGTGCGAATCAAAATCGCGCTTGTGTTTCTCACGTGCCTGCTGCGGCGTTAGCCCATTAAACACAAACTCACTCAGCAGTTTATGCACCGCCAACCACCCCTGGCGCGAATACATGTTGTGCTGCAGGTAATAAGCTGGCACACTCAGGTGATGAACAGCATAATAGGCAGGGTCATCGCCCTCCAATAGCTGCCCCTCCCAGAAACGGTCGGCGCACTGGCTTCCATCTGGCACTTCCGCGCCACATTGTGGACAAATCATCCTAGAGCCTCATAAAAAGAAAAGATGAAGCGGCGCTTGCGTCATTCGGCGCAGCCGAGGTGCAACGCCCGCCGAGCGAAGCTGGTACTCCAACCCCTGACCGAGCACCCGTGGCGCTTGCGTCATTCGGCGCAGCCGAGGCGCAACGCCCGCGGAGCAAAGCCGGTACTCGTCACCCCTGACCGAGCATCCGTGGCGCTTGCGTCATTCGGCGCAGCCGAGGTGCAACGCCCGCGCCAGCGAAGCTGGCGCACTAGCCCCAGAAGCCGCGCCGCAGCGGGCGCGTTTCTTCGCTGGTCACAAAGGCGGTGCTATCCACCGATTCCACCAGCGCCTGCACCTGGTCCACTTCTTTACGGCGCACGCTGAGATTGATCAAGCTCACCATGCCGTCTTTGCCGCGCGCCGGGATCTCGGTCACGCCGTAGCCGGCCTCACGTAAATGCTGCCCCAACGCCGTACCGCGCTTGGGGCTGACGATGCTAAGCTTGATAAACCCGATCGCCAGGCGGTCTTCCACCCACATACCGACGGTGGTGCCGGTCGCAAAGCCGGCCGAGTAACCAATAATGTTGAGCACATTATCCAGGCCTGAGATCACCGAGCTTAGCGCCACAACAAAGATCACTGTCTCAATAAAACCCAGGATCCAGGTTTCCAGTTTGCGGCCGCGCAACATCATCACCACGCGCAGCGTATCCAGGCTTTGGTTGACCACGCGTAGCATAAACACGCCAAAGGCCACCAGCACATCTTGCTGTGTAAAAGTAAATTCCATTAGCCCATCTCCATGCTCTGTGCGCGTCCGTCTATCGCCGGCACATACAGCGTGTTCACATAGTCCTTCAGCATCCGTCGGGCGCTGAACTGCGGCGCCAGCGTGCTGATCGATTCTTTGACCATTGCCAACCAGCCGTCGGTAGGCTGGTTGCCATCCCGCCCGTCGTAGTACAAAGGAATGACCTGGTTCTCCAAAATATCGTAGAGGCTGTTGGCGTCTGCCAGATCCTGCTCGGCCGGGTCACTATAGTCCTGCTCGGTACCGATGGCCCAGCCGTTCTTGCCGTTGTAGCCCTCGCGCCACCAGCCATCCAGGATCGAAAAGTTGAGCGCACCATTGAGCGCCGCCTTCTGGCCCGAGGTACCCGAGGCTTCCATCGGGCGGCGCGGCGTATTGAGCCACACATCCACCCCCTGCACCAGATAGCGCGCCAGCTCCATGTCATAACCCTCAAGGAACACCAACCGCCCGCCGGCTTCAGCCTTCTTGACGGCACGGTACACCTCTTGAATGAGCTGCTTGCCGCCTTCATCCGCCGGGTGGGCTTTGCCCGCAAACAGAATTTGCACCGGCCGGCCGGGTTTGTTGACCAGCGCCAACAAGCGCTCTAGGTCTGATAACACCAGGTTGGCGCGTTTATACGTAGCAAAGCGGCGGGCAAAGCCAATCGTCAGCGCGTAGGGATCCAGCAGTGCGCCGCCTGCCACCACCTGCACCGGGTGGATGCCCTCATGCAGCCATTGCTGGCGCGTGCACTCACGAACATAGAAGGCCAGCTTGCGCTTGGCGTGTCGCCGGGCGCGCCATAGCTCGGCGTTGGGAATCTCATGAATACGCTGCCAGGCCTCGGCTTCATCCAGGTGCGGCCCCCACGCGCCCAAGTGCTTGCTATACAGCTGGCCCATACGCTTGCTCAGCCAGGTGCGCGTGTGGATGCCATTGGTGATGTGGCCAATCGGCACGTCTTTAACATCCAGCGCTGGCCACAGGCCGCGCCACATATCGCGCGCCACCTGACCATGCAACTCAGACACACCGTTGTGCTGCGCCGAGAAGCGCATGGCCAGCACCGGCATACTGAAGGCTTCGCCCCAACCCACCACCTGATGCGCCAGGCGCACAAAACCTTCCTGGTCCAAGCCCAACTCAGGCCAATAGTGCGAAAAGTAGCGGTCTACAAGCCAAATCGGAAACTCATCGTTGCCCGCTGGCACCGGGGTGTGCGTGGTGAACACATTATGGGCGCGCACTTTGCGAATGGCTTCATCCAGCGGCAAACCGCCCTGCACCAATTCGCGCGCTTGCTCCAAACCCAGAAACGCCGAGTGGCCTTCATTCATATGCCACACGGTGGGGTTGTAGCCCAGCATGCGCAGCGCACGCACGCCGCCAATGCCCAGCAGAATTTCCTGCGAGATGCGCAGATCCAGATCACTGCTGTACAAGCGCGCCGTAAGCTCACGGTCTGCCGGGTTGTTGGCTTCGATATTGCTGTCCAGTAGATACAGCGGCACGCGCCCGACGCGGATCTCCCACACGCGGGCGTGCAAGCTGCGCCCGGGCAGCTCCACCGTGACCACCAGCGGCTTGCCTTCGGCGTTATCCACCACCGGCAGCACCGGCATCTCCTCAAATTTAAGCGTTACTGGGCGCGATTCCTGCCAGCCGTCTTCACTGATATGTTGGAAAAAGTAGCCATGTGTATACAAGAAGCCCACTGCCACCAGCGGCACGCCCAGGTCACTAGCTTCCTTTAGATGGTCGCCCGCCAGGATGCCCAGGCCACCGGCATAGATCGGCAGGGTCTCATGCAAGCCAAACTCAGATGAAAAATAGGCCACTGGGCTCTTGGTGCGCTGGGGGTGAGCCTGCCCGAACCATGTTTCTGGCGAGCGCATGTAGCTGTCAAAGGCAGCCACCACACGGTCATAGTGCTCAGTAAAGTTGAGGTCAATGCTGGCCGCCTGTAGCGTCATCGGCGGCAGATCGCGCAGGAACACCACCGGGTTGTGTGCACTGGCCTGCCATTGCAGCGGGTCGATCTTCTGAAACAGATCCTGTGCGTCCGGCTGCCAGGTCCACCACAAGTTGTAGGCCAGGTCAGCTAAGCGGTTGATCCGCTCGGGCAAGGCAAATTCAATCGGCTTTTGGGATTTGTATGGCATTCAAAGCTCCTGTAAGAACCAGGCTAACCCTCATGCTACCATGCCGAACATTGGCAGCAAATGAAGGCTGGGATGCCGCGGGTATAATGCCTTTCCTGCCCGCAAAACGCAGCGCAACCTATGAGCAATGTTGAGGAGATCAAGGCTCGTTTATCCATAGAAGACATCGTCTCCGAGAGCGGTGTCCAACTGCGCCGCGCCGGCAAGAATCTCAGCGGCTTCTGCCCTTTCCACAGCAACACGCGCACCCCCTCCTTCGCCGTCTTTCCTGACTCAGGCACCTGGCGCTGCTTCGGCCAATGCAACGAGGGTGGCGACATCTTCAAGTACGTAATGAAAAAAGAGGGCCTCGATTTCCCTGAGGCCTTGCGCCGCCTGGCTGACCGCGCCGGCGTGCAACTGCGCACGCAAAGCCCGCTGGAGCAAGCCGCCAAAGAGCAGCATAGCCGCCTGCGCGACGCGCTGGAAGCCGCGGTGCGTTTCTATCACCAGCAGCTCACCAGTACGACAGCAGGCAGCCAGGTGCTGGCTTACCTGCACGGCCGCAGCCTCACTGACGAAACCATCGCCGCGTTTGAACTGGGCTACGCTCCCGATTCGCTCGAGCCGCTCACCGCCGCGTTGCAATCCGCCGGCTTCACGCTCGAAGAGATGTTGGACGCCGGCATCCTCAGCCAGGCCGACGACGGGCGCCGCTATCCGCGCTTCCGCCAACGCCTCATCTTTCCCATCCGTGATGCCAACGGCAAGATGGCCGGCTTCGGCGCCCGCGCCCTGCGTGAAGACGCCACGCCCAAATACCTCAACTCGGCGCAGAACCCGCTGTTCGACAAGGGCAACTTGCTCTACGGTATGGACAAGGCGCGCAAGTATATTCGCAGCCAGGACGAGGCCGTACTGGTAGAAGGCTATATGGATGTGATCGCCTTGCATCAGGCCGGCTTCCCCAACGCCGTCTCGCCCATGGGCACCGCCCTTGGCGAGCAGCAGCTGCGCACCCTCAAACGCCTGAGTACGCGCATCGTGCTGGCGCTGGATGCCGATGCCGCCGGCGACAAGGCCACCCTGCGCGGCCTGGAAGTGGCGCGCAAGAGCCTTGACCGTGAGGCTGACCCGGTCTTCGATGCGCGCGGCTTGCTGCGCCACGAAGGCCGCCTGCAAGCCGATATCCGCGTCACCTCCCTGCCGGATGGCAAAGACCCTGACGAAATCGTCTCCGCAGACCCGGAGGCCTGGCCGCGCTTGCTGCTGGCTGCCCGCCCGATTGTGGAGCATGTAATGTACAGCCTGGCCGCCGGCAAAGACCTGCAAGATGCCAAGGTCAAGCGCGAGCTGGCTACGCAGATATTGCCGCTCATCGCCGATGTACCCAGCCCCGTGGAGCGCGACAGCTACACCCAAAAGCTGGCGCGCCTGCTGCAGGTGGACGAACGCAGCCTGATGGCCGAGCGGCCCAGCCGCCCCAGCGCGCCGCGCCGCCGCGCCACCACCGCCACGCCGAACCTGCCCGAGGCGCGGCCGCTGCCCAACATCGAAGACAGCACCGTGCGCCTCGAATCGCATTGCATGAGCATCATTGTGCGCCAGCCAGAGCTGCTCTACCGCTTGGACCGCGCCCTGATGGAGTTTGGCCTGCCGCGCCTCTCGCTCAGCGACTTTGAACACAGCGACCATCAAGAGATGTTCCGCCTCTCGCGTGAGGGTCTGGAGCAGAACGAGCAGGAGCCGTATAGCTATGCCCTGCAAAACCTACCCATGACCCTGCTCGACCGGATGGAGGAGATCCTCAAACAATCGGCCACACTAGACCCCGCAGATGACAAGGTTTTCGAGGATCTGCTGCGCACCTTCCTGCTGCTGCGTCGCCGCACCCTGCGCAAGAGCAATGAGCAAATGCGCTACCTGCAACAACAGGCGCAGCAAGAGGGCGACCTAAAAGCCAGCGAATACCAGCCGCTGATGATACAAAACACGCAAACCTTGCTGCGCCTGGATCAGGCTCTGGCCAATGGCCCCAAACGCGGCACGCCACAAGGTAGACTACCCCGAGCGCTATGATGGATCACGATGTGGAACAGCCCGAAGACGGCATGGAACTGTCTGAGCACGACGACGAGTTGACAGACGAGCTGGCGGACGAATCAACCTCGCAGGATGAGGGTGACCTGCTCAATGAACTCTCGGAGGACGAAGACGGTGTAGACGCACTGCGCGAAGACTTGCGCAAGCTTGAGGAACGCGTGCGCCAGGAAGGCGCCATTGAATTGAGCGATGACCCGGTGCGCCTCTACCTCAAGGAGATCGGCCGCGTCAGCCTGCTGGACAATGACCGCGAGCTGTGGCTGGCCACGCGCGTGGAGGCGCTGAAGCGCCTCACCTTCCTGCAGGAGCAGGCTACCACGGCCAAGCAGCCCGACCCTTCCCCCGAAACCGTATTCAAAGCGGCCTACGCAGAAGTGTGCGAAGCCTGGGAACGCGTCGCCAAAGAGGCCAAGGTACTGGGCAGTAAGCCGCCCCAACTGCTCTCCATCGCACAGGAAGCCCTGCGTTTGCAAAAGACCTGGAACATGGAGACGCCGTCCTATGTTCGCAGCTACCTCGATAACGGCATGTGGGGGCGTGATACGCGCTGGGACGCGGTAGCGCGCAGCACCTTCGTTATCCTCATCGGCTTTTATATCTTCCCCGCCGAGCTGACCGAGAAACTTCAAAAGACACTGGAAGGCGGCGAGCTGGCCTCGGCGCGCAGCTTTGGCAACCTGCTGCCTGCCGCCGAAGAGCTCAAAGTGGCCGCCGCCGCCGTGCACAGCCGTGCCATGGAAGCGCAAATTGCCATCATCAATGCCAACCTGCGTTTAGTGGTCAGCATCGCCAAGCGTTACGTGGGCCGCGGCTCCACCTTCGAAGACTTGATCCAAGAAGGCAACATCGGCCTGCTGCGCGCCGTCACCAAGTTTGACCCCACGCGCGGCTTCAAGTTCAGCACGTATGCCACCTGGTGGATTCGCCAGGCCATCACGCGCTCGATCGCGGACCAGGCACGTACCATTCGCATTCCCGTGCACCTGCTCGAATCCATTCAGCGCCTCATGCGCGCCCAACGGCAGATGACCCAGACCCTAGGGCGCGAGGCCACCTTTGAGGAGCTGGCTCTCGAGAGCGGCTTCTTGGATGAGGCCGATGTGGCCGCCATCCGCAAGGCGCAGGCCGCCAGCCAAGCGCTGGCGCCGGACCTCAAGCGTCGCTGGGCCCGCGCCACCACCAAGGTGGAGCAAACCTTGCGCAGCGCTGAAGAGCCTATGTCGCTCGAGAGCCCGGTGGGCGCCGGCGACGGCAGCGAGCTGGCTGATTTCATTCCAGACGAAGACGCCCTGGCCCCGATGGACGCCGCAGCGCGTGAGATGCTGCGCGAGCAGGTGCAAGGCGCCCTGGCCAGCCTCACCGAGCGCGAGCGCGAGGTGCTGGAGATGCGCTACGGCCTGCAAGACGGCAAGGACCACACGCTGGAGGAAGTGGGCCAGCATTTCAACGTAACGCGTGAGCGCATCCGCCAGATCGAGGCCAAGGCGTTGCGTAAACTGCGTCACCCAACCCGCAGCCACCAGCTGCGTGAATATCTGGGGGGCAACTAACCCCAACAAAAAAAACGGCTCCCTTACAGGAGAGCCGTTTTGCATTACCGATCAGCGCTAGTCTTCTTCGAAATCATCCAACTCGTCATCATCTTCAATCGGCCAATCCAACTCCAGCGGATCCAGCCAGACGACATCCAACTCGGTCGAGCAGGAGGAACAGGTGACACTCATGCCAATTTTTGGGGTGCCCTTTACTTTAACAGACGCACCACATGAGGGGCAAACAGCATCGCTCATTCAAGGTTCCTTTCAGCCACACGCAGGCTGCAAAATAGAGTGGATGGCAATGTACTGCAATTGGACGCCAACCGCTTAGGAAAACCGTCTTGGATTTTTTGGAAACTGAGACCTTGCCAGGCTGAATTTTCAGGCAGTTAGCGCACTTCGCTAGCGGACTTCGCTAGCGCTCTTCTCCGTTTTGCTGAACATGCGCTGCTGGTCAGGCTCTGGCTCAAAGTAATAGCCAATGCCCGCATCCGTCATGATGTAGCGTGGGTTGGAGGGATCCGGCTCGATCTTGCCGCGCAAACGGCTGATCAGACCGCGCACCAGGCCCTGGCTGCCCTCGCCGCCGTAGCCCCACACATACTCCACCAGGTTCTCAGAAGGAATGATGCGCCCGGGGTGCGTCATCAGCGCGTACAGCAGGCGGAACTCCAGCTGCGTCAAACGCGTAGGCGCATCCTTGCCCACCTGCACGCTGCGCTTCGATGGGTCAAGCGTGATGCCTGCCTGGCTGAGCGCTGGCAGGCTGAAGTACGGCAAGCCAGAGCTGCGGCGCATCAAGGCCCGCAACTGCGCCACCATGAACTTGTGGCTATACGGACGGCTGAACACAAGATCAGCGCCGGCTTCAATGAAATCGATCTGCGCGCTTTCATCACCCGCTTCCATCAGCATCACGATCGGCGCCTGGTTCTCAAGGCGCAACTGGCTGATGAATTCAGAGGTGATGGCTTTTTCAGTTGTGAAGGCAAAGAAGAATAGCTCAGCCGGGCGATCGCCTTGCGATAGCTGGTCAAGCTCTGTTACCAAGCGGACTTCGAAGCCAGCGCGTTGAAGAATGAGTGTGAGGACAGCTGCTTCGTCTGCGTCCGGAGCAAACAATAAGGTCAGCATTGAAAGAGCGTGTTGCTATTGTATAACACCTTTATACCTTCGTGGTAGCGCGCACAGCTTCCATTAATTCGCGCGCAGATTGCAGCGTGCCGTCACTCACTTCGCCAAACATGTTGGCCAGCTCATAAATGCGCGCGTCATCCTTCAAGCGCACCGCTTGGGTCTGTGTGCGCCCATCATTCACCACTTTTTCCACTTTGAAGTGCTGGTCACCATATGCGGCCAACTGCGGCAGATGCGTTACGCACAGTACCTGATGCGCACGTGCCAAACGCCACAGCTTCTCACCCACCACGCTGCCCACGCGTCCACCGATGCCTTGATCGATCTCGTCAAAGATCAACGTGGGCGTGTGGTCTGCGCGTGCCAGCACGTTCTTCATCGCCAGCATCAGACGCGCCGTCTCACCACCGGAGGCGATCTTGACCAGCGGCTTCAGCCCTTCACCCGGGTTAGGCGCCACCAGGAACTCGGCCACCTCATGCCCATGCGCATCAAAGGCCACGCGCTGGCCATCGATCATCAAGCCGGCGTCGTCTGGCTTGGTGCTGAAGTCCACACCGAAGCGCGCTGCCTCCATCTTGAGGTCGTCCAGCTCGACTTCAATGCCCTTGCTCAACTCCTCGGCGGCGGCATGACGCTTGGCCGACAGCGCCTGCGCCTCCTGCGCCAGGGCGGCCAATAGCTCACCCTCGCCTTTTTGCAGCGCGGCCAGCCGTTCTTCGGCGTTGGAGATGTTCTCCAGGTCCTTGCGGGCGCGCTGCCCAAACTCCAGGATGGCAGGAATGTCATCCCCGTACTTACGCTTCAAACCTTGCAATAGCGCCACGCGCTCTTCTACTTCTTCGAGCCGCTTGGGATTGAATTCAATCTGCTCCAAATAGCCACGCAATTCACGGGCAACATCGGCCATCTCCTCCAGCAGGCCTTGAGCGCGGTTGTGCAGCCCGGCCTGCGAAGCATCTACGCGTGCCAGGGCGCTCAGCGCATCCACAGCCGCGCCCATGCGGTCATTGCCGGATGGGTTCTCGTCTTCGCTCTCGTCCAGCGCGGCCAGCGCCAGAGTGGCGTTGGCGGCCAGGCTCTCGGCGTTGGCCAGGCGCGTGCGTTCATCGCGCAGGCTGGCTTCCTCATCTGGCTGTAGCTTGGCCGCCTCAATCTCCTGCACCTGGAAGCTCAACAGCTCAATACGACGGGCGGCATCCGCCTCGGCCTCACGCAGGCTGGCCAGTTCACGGCGCAGCTCCTGCAATTGTGTATAGGTTTTTTGGTAGGCGGCCAGCTCGCGCTCCACCCCCGCATAGCGATCCAGCAGGATGCGATGTGCGGGCACGCGCAGCAGGGAGAGATGCTCTGACTGGCCGTGCAGGTCGATCAGCAGCTCGCCCAGCTCACGCACCAAGGCCACCGTAGACGGGCGGCCATTGATGCGCACCACATTGCGCCCCTCGCGGCGGAACTCGCGGGCGATCTGCACATAGTCGGCATCATCCAGCAGTTCTTCGCGCTGCAAAATGGCGTGGATGTGCTCACGCGTAGCATCTGGAATGCGGAAGGTGCCTTCCACGGTAGCGCGGTCATCCCCCGCCCGAATCAGGCTGGCATCGGCGCGTACGCCGAGCAGCGTTTCTACGGCATCAATGAGGATGGATTTGCCTGCACCGGTCTCACCCGAAAAGGTCACCAGGCCACTGCCCAGCTCCAGGGTAAGGTCTTCGATGATGGCAAAGTTTTGAATACGTAGTTCGGTCAGCATTTAGCGTGTGAGTTCAATACCCGCCAGGCGGTAGTAGGTGGAAGAAACAGCCAATGAAAGATACAGCAGCGGCCAGAGCACGGCCACAAACGTACGCAGCCCTTCGCCGCCCATAAATATGTAAGCGAGCGGCAGCAGCACGAAGGGCGCAGCACCTAAGCCTACAGAAGCGGCGGCTACTTGAAACAAGCGCAGAGAGCGACGGCGGCCTGTGGCACGCCGGATGGCTTCGGCAATCACTGTGCCGGCAAAGGGTGCCAAAAACAAGGTGAGGAAGCCGATGCGCATGGCAATGAAGGCGCCGAGCGCAGACAGCGTCACCCCAATCACGAAGGCAACCACAAAATCCACCGCAGTGGCTGTCTCAAAAACCTTCTGGCGACCACGCACGCATTCTTTGCAGCGGTAGCCGGTAGGTGTGTGCACCGCGCACTGGGCGCAGATGTATTTTTCGCAGTTATTGCAACGCAGCCCGGTTTCACGGTCTGGATGATTTGCACAATAGGTAGCAGTCGTCATGCGGCGGCTCCAGTAGAAGGATTGTTGGCCATCAAAGACAGCAGGCGTTGGTAGAAGTAGCTAGCCTCGCGGAAACGCACAAAAGCCAGGCTGTGCTCGCTAGCACGCACGTCTACGCAATCGCCAATCTGCATCGCCTCAGGTGGTTGGCCGTCCACACTCAGCACGGCCTCGTCGCCGCGCTCCAGTTTCACCGTGATGCTTGCGCCTTCGGCCAGCACCAGGGCGCGCTCCACGCTGAGGTGGGGCGCTACCGGCAGCAGCAGCAGATTGCGCAGCGTAGGCGGCAAAATCGGGCCGCCAGCGGCCAGCGCGTACGCCGTGGAGCCGGTGGGCGTCGAGATAATGACGCCATCGGAGACATAGGTGGTCAGCGGGTGGCCGTCTAAACTGGCGCTCAAATGCACCGGGCGCACCACGCGGCCGCGGCCGACCATGGCCTCATTCAGCGCCGTCCAGCTGCCCAACACCTGCTCGCCGCGGCGCAACTGCACCTGCAGCAACATGCGCTTCTCCAGCGAGTATTCGCCATTGGCGAGACGCGGCAAGTACTGCTGCCATTCTTGCGGGCCAAGCTCAATAAGAAAACCAAAGTTGCCGTGGTTGATACCCATCAGGGGAATACCTAGTGGGGCACACACATGCCCCGCGCGCAACATGGTGCCGTCACCACCCAGGGCAATCACCAGATCGGCGCCCTGCTGGCGCAAGGCTTGCTGTATGGCTTCGCCTTGCAGCAGGCCGCTGCCCGCGGCGATGTTATGGCCACTGAGGAACTGCACCACTTCATCGCACAGCGCCACCGCCTCGGTATTAGAGGGGCTGGCAAGCACGGCCACTTGTTTGAAGGCGGGCATGGAGGTGTTTGGCTGCGCCATAAGCTTAGTGTATCCGTTCCGTGCACACCTGGCGGTAGCCGCAGGAGGCACAGCGCGCCGCCACTTCGTGGGAACGATGCAGCTCGCCGCGCGCCACCCCTGCGCGCATCGCATCCAGCAGGCTCAAAAGTTGTGCCTCCAGCGCCGAGGTGAACTCCACGCGAAAGCTGCGCTCTGGGTAACGAATGATCCCGTAAGCCGGGCGCTGGCGAAAGGTGCGTGCCACCAAGGCGCAATAGGCCGCCAACTGGTACACATGGGATTGGTGTGGCGTACGCGGGGTGCGCCCACTCTTGACCTCTACCGGAACCAAGCCATCGGCGCCCTGAATCAAGTAATCCGGCCGGCCGATCAACCCCAATACCTCGTCAAACAAAGGTTGTTCCACGCGGCGTTCAACGCCAGTATCGGAATATAGCACCTGCCCCTCAGGCAGGCCGAGTTCGGCGCGCTGGCGCAAGCTACACCACCACAGCAGTGCAGCCAAAGCCAATAACAACACAGCCACCAGCGCGTACATACCTCAGCCCACCCACTGCATCAGCAGCAAGACCAGGGCAGCCAACACCAGTACGGCAGCCAGCCCGCGTTGCAGGGTAACCCACTGCCAGCCACGCCCGTGGCGGGTGTGCTGGCGCGTGCCCTCGGCTAGCTCGCGCACATTGGCGCTGGCTGCGCCTTGCAAGCGCAGCCACCAGGCGCGCTGGCAGTAGAGATATTCGCCAATCTCAGAGGCTTTGATCCACTGCGTGCTCATGCCTGTTTGAGCTTCTCCTCCAGCGAGTGCAAGCTGGCTTCCAGACGCTGCTGGCGCAGGCTGATGGTCATATCGCCGCGCGTACGCTCCACCAGGCTGCGGCAAATATCGGTCAGCCGGCGCAAGCCGCGCGTCACCGCATCGGGATAATCCATCGTCACCAGCACGGCGTAGATATCATCCATCTGGCCCAGCAAGCGCTCGGCCTCCTCGGAATGGCCGTGGCGCAAAATATCAAGGCAGCGGCGGCGCAGTTCGCCCGCGGCTTCAGACAAGCCCTGCAGGTACGTGGCTGATTCCACGCCCAGTTCCTGCGGCGTAGGTAGCTTGGCGTTGTACACCAGCGCATTCACCAGATTGGCTTCGGCATACTCCTTAAGCGCATCCTGCGTGTATCCTGCAAAGTACAGGTCAGGATAGTTGTTCAACCCGGCGCGCAACGCCTCAGCCAACTCGCCGGCCGCTTTGAGTTCAGCCGCCGCCGTGTCGTGCTCATCACGGTGGATAGCACGGATGGCCTGCGAGCAGTGCCGCGTCAGTTGGCGCGAGTGCGCTAAGGCGGTATCGCGCGCCGCGGTCTGTGCTTCCAGATCGGCGCGAATGTTGTCAGCAATGTGCTCTAAACCGTCCATCACTCCGCCTTGGGCTCTTCCGGCGCGTCAGGCGCCTGGATGGATTTAAACAGATCGTCCGCCAGGCTCTTGTCTGCGGGGAGCTTGATCTCACCAAACTGTTTTTCATACTTGGCCAGGTTCTCGGCCAGGGCGCGCTGCAACAACTTGGCGCTGAGGGGCGACATGAGTACGCGCGTCTTGATAAAGATGTCCAGTTCGCCCGGCAACAGGCGTCCAAAATCAAACACCATCTCGGCCGGCGAGTGTGCCACGCGCACCACGTTGCTATAGACCAGCTCCGTGTTGGGCGGGATCACCAGCCGGGGGCGCTGCCCAGGTTTGGCGCCGGGCGGCGTTTTCGGATTGGTAGGCTCAGCCATGGCTGCCTAGAACGGGATTTCGTCTTCGCTGCCGCCCATCATGCCATCCGGCTCCATGGGCATGCCGTAGTCACCCCCACCGCTGCCACCGCCGGGCATGTCGCCACCGCCGCCGCGCCCACCGAGGAAGACGACGCGCTCAGCGGTCACCTCATATGAGGCCGAGGCGGTGCCATCCTGTCGCGTCCACACACGCGGGCCACCGCTGGCTTTGTCCGGCGTCATACGCCCTTCAATCATTACCTGGCTGCCGGTCTTGAGGTACTGGTTGCAGATTTCAGCCTGGCGGCCCCACGCTGAAATGCGGAACCACACCGTTTCTTTGATCTTCTCGCCGTTGGAGCCGGTGTACTGGCGATTGCTGGCCACGTTAAAGTTGGTGACTGCCTGGCCGCCCGGGGTGTAACGCATCTCTGGGTCACGGCCCAGGTTACCTACGATAGTGATCTTGTGATAAGACATTGTTGTTCTCCTTCGTTTCCCAAAAAATAGATACGCAAAATAGAGTTGCTTAAACTCAATGGTTCGGTGGCTATTCAGTTAGTGCGTTGTGGGGGCTCCTTTTCGGATGAGCGTTTGTGTAAGTTTCCTGAGCTGTTTGCTCAGTGCTGGTCAGAATTCACTCACCGACAATTTGATTATAGAGCAAATGTGCGAAGATAGTCAACACATGTCTTAGCGGTCTACCTGCCAGACTTGAAGGTCTGAAAAACCCACAGACACATCACGGTCACTGGCGGTATGTACAAAGGTACCCACCGTACCGCGGAACAATTGCGAATCAGTCACGCTGAACAAGTAAAAATCATTCACAAAGAAGTGCATCTGGCTGCCGGCCGCCCACACCGCCAGCCGCGTGCTGCTGGGTGCCAGCGAGGGGATGGCGCCACTGCTCACCCAGCCTACCTGGCGGGTCAGCCCCCCGCTAACGAAGCGGTCTACCTTGGCGCGGCCGTCACACGAAAGGGCAAAACGGAAGTGGTCGCCATCGAGGGCGCGCACGATGAGGCCATATTCGTCATCCCCCTGGCAGAAGTTGGTGGTGGCGGTTACCTCGGCGTAAAAGTTCTGGAATACCGGGCCGCTGCGCGTGCTCACCAGGTAGCTGCGCGTGCTTTTGAGCACCAGGCTAAGCCGACCATTGGCCACCTGCGCCGAGGCGTCTGCATCTGAGCTAGTGGTCCAGACAGCCTCATCCTCAAAGCTGTCTTCCAGCAGCAGTTCTCCTACCCCGGGGCGCATATCCGCCGTGGGATTCACGACCGGTGTGGGAAAGGGAGACGGGGTAGCCGTAGCCGGAAACCACACCGTAGTCGCCGTTGCGGTGGCATCCGGCTCTAGTGGCACTATTGGGGTAGGCTCCTCAGCCACCACGGGCACGAAACAGCCAGCCAGTAAGGCCGTGGTGGCCAGCAGCGTCAGGAGGGTGCGACTATGTTTCACGCCCGCAATTATAGCCACGCCAAAACGAGTAAAATCAGCCCTTATGCGCATCCTTGTACGCTCAAAGATTCATAACGCCACCGTTACCGAGGCCAACCTGGCCTACGTTGGCAGCATCACCATTGACGAAGAGTTGGTGGAACGCGCCGGCCTGTGGCCGGGCGAGAAAGTGCTGGTGGTCAGCAATACCAGCGGCGAACGGCTGGAGACTTACGTGATCGTGGGCCCGCGCGGCAGCGGCACCATCACCATGAACGGAGCGGCCGCTCACCTCATCAAGACCGGCGAGCAGATCATCATCATGGCCTTTGAAATCACTGCTGAGCCGGTGGAAGCCACTTTCATCCTAGTGGACGAGAACAACAAGTTCGTGCGCTATCTATAAGCCCAGCCGCAGCAAGGACATCAACCCAACCTGCGTAACACCAAGCAATCCAAACAAAAGATGTAAGTACATGTTTTGCCAACGCGCACTCATGCGCGCCTCAAAAGCCAGATAGCTCACAGCAAGTAACACCACCAAGCCGCCTGCCACCCGGCTTAGGTCATGCCAGGGAACCTGCGTAGCCCAACCGCCTTTGAAATCAATCACAAACAGGGCAGGCAAGGCTTCTGCCCGCAGAACTACTGCTGCCAGTAGAAATACTCCGGCATACAGAGCAATCACTAATGGGCTGAGACGCATACGCTCAAAGAACATTGCCACCAGCAAGGCCAGCGGCAACAAAGCTGCTACCAGCACAGTATCCATGTTGGCTTGCAAGGAACCGAAGTTGAAAGTTAACAGCGCCAGCAGCCAAAAACCAACAAAGCTCAGCTTACGCTTATTTTCGGATGCCAACACCACGCTGCCCAGCGCCAGCAAAATAGCCGGCGTATTTCCAGGCAGCGTAAAAGGATATTGGGGATGCGTGACAGCGTTACCCACTTGCTGCGCAGCTGGCTGTTCCAGTAACTCACGCACCGGCGTAGCGGGGTCGTAAAAGCTTAAAGGCTGGTTATGCAGTCCTGGCCAGCCATGATGCAACCCCGCCAAGACTAACCCGGCTAGAAATACAAGCGTCCGAGTGCGTACGGAGCGGGCCAGATAGTAAAGCCCTATAAACGCGGGAAGCCAGATAGCATACGGAGTGAGCACAAAATTGGCCGCACACACAAGAACACAGCCCACCCACAGTACGAGGCGCATTCTGTCTATTGCTTGGCTGGCTCGCTGAGCCAAATACACAACTAGCAATGTCAGCACCCCTGGGCCGAGTGGAGAGAGAGCTGCAAACGGATGCCTCACAATGAGCGGAGACAAAGCGAAAAGTAATGCAGCAACAAGCGCGGTCTGCGGGCCAAACTCATCCAGCCCAATCAGATAAACCAAAACTATTGTTCCCCCAGCCGCAAGCAGGGTCAAACTAACGAGTCCAACTTCGCCTAGCGTGCCTGCCAAAACTGCTGGCAGCGCCGAGCGCAGCACCTCACGCCAACCATAGGCTCCAGTAGCTTGCTGGGCCACTTCCATAAAAGAATCCCCACTAGCAGCGCCTGCCATGTATACGGCAGCTTCGCTGCCCAGCCAAAAGATGGTGCCATTCCACATCAGCACCAACGCCGCGCTGAAAACAGCCACAAGCATGACCGCCAAACAGGTATTTCTGCCAGCTTTACTCATGGACTCGCATCCACTTCAAATACATAGACCTGTGGCGGGTTGGCCACAATTGGGGTAGCTGGCTGCTCAAAATGGGCGATCTGGCGCCAGGTAGGTTCAACCTCTTGCAACAAAGAAGGTTGCAGCACAATGACCAATGAGCCAGCAGGGACCTGATCGATGTGAGTGATAAATTGCATTCGCCCAGAAAGCTCATCGAACGGATCGGGGGCCAACACATAGCCAGAAACAAAGTTTAGATGATTCAGCGCGCGCGTATCCTCTTGATTCAAGAAATATAGCTGCGTCTCTGGGTACTCTTCAACCAGCGCGGCTGTCAGCTCAAGGTTACGGAAATAGGCCCGCCGCTCATAGGAAAACTCAACCGCCTTCTGCACAGGATTAACTACGGCCAAGCCAAAAGCAAACAGCAATACCGCCAAATAGGCCGCCTGTTGCCCCTGTATACGGCCAGGCAGCAGAAGACTTAGAGCTACGAACAGTAATACGGCTAGCGACGATACAGCTAGCAACCCTGGCGTATCCCACAACCCCAAATAGGTACCTAATCCAACAACACCCAAAACAGGGTACACCAGCCAGAGCACTTGCGCGGCTTGACCCTTGGGTGCCAACTTGGCCAACCACAGGCCTACCAGCGCGGCCAGCGGCAACATCAGAAACAATATTCCCCGAGCAGCGATTGGCCGTCCAGGGGCAGGGTTGTAATACATCGGATTGAGCGACATCGGAGACCACTCCAAAGCAATGAAGGTGAAGGCAAACCAGGCAAATGCAAACCGCGTGGCGGGCTCCGGTTTGCGCAAGGTCATGACGATCGCCATCACTGCAATTGGAAAGACTATGTAAAAGGAGGCACTGGCAGAGAGCTGGCCGAACATATCTGACGCGGTGGAGGCCAGGGCATCCGGAAACGCCAGTGACTGCTGGCTACCGTAGTACCATACCGCCACAATCAGTGCCACGCCTGCCCCTAGCTTGGCACCGAGACTACGCATCAGTTGCTCAACCCAAGCCGCCAACTGAGATCCATTGCGCTCTAACAAGCTCCAGCCCAGCAGGAAGGCCCCTGTGAATACGGTACGCTGATTAGCCCACACGCCCCAAACCAGTAGCAGCACACAGACGACGTAAAGGCCAATGGAACGAAGTCCCTGTGTTCGTCGAGCCAGCATCCACGCGTACACAGCCGCTGCCCCCAGCATGACCATGGCCACATCGGGAACATTTGTCGTAGCAGTGCTCACTGCCGGCGGCAGCAGCGCAAAAAAGGCAGATGCCAACAGCGCGGCATCTTGCCCGGCGAGCAGGAAAACAATGCGATATAGCAAAACTATGGTGACTAGCGAACAAAGAAAGGGCCAGGCCAAGGTGGTAGCCATACTAGGCCCAAGCAATAAATAAATCAGCGCCAGCGGCCCATAATGCCCAATACGCCCCTCCCCATCCCACAAAGAGAGGTAGAAGCGACCATTGGTCAGCGCCTGGGCCGAATTGGCATACATCACATCATCGAAGCCATCAAAACCAATCAGGAAAGCCAGCCGGAAGATAGCCGCCACCAGTATCACCAGCCCTAAGGCTAGCGTGGCAGAGCTTGGCATAACACTCAGTAGCTTAGCAAAGGTCTGGTCTGTAGAACGCTGGTGTTTTAACAAACTGCCTCAAAAAAATTATATCAGCGGGCTATATGCACCCAATGTATACGCCATCACTGCATCTGATACCGCTTACGAATATTGGGGACTAGATACTCACTAAAGCAACGATGCAAGCCGAACTCCGGCGCCCAGCCCCAATCGGCGCGGGCAGCGCTATCGTCAATATCCATCGGCCACGAATCCACAATGCCCTGGCGCTGCGCGTGGGGCTGATAGCTGATTTCGGCACCGGGGAACGCCGCCAGCACCTGCTGGCTAAATTCCTCGGCAGACAAACTGAAGCTGCTCACGTTATACGCGCTGCGGCTCAGGGCAGCACGCGGCGCGGCGGCCAGCTCCAGCAGAGCACACACAGCATCCGGCATGGCCATGAAGGCGATTGTGGTATCCGGACGCACAAAGCAGGCATAGGGCTTGCCCTGCGCCGCGGCGTGTAGCATCTCGGGCCCATAGTCACTGGTGCCGCCGGTGGGCAGCGTAAACGCGCTAATCAAACCCGGAAAACGCAGGGCGCGAAAATCCAACATTGCGGGACGCTTATCGGCAAGCTGCATGTAATGCCGCGCGTAGTACTCCCCTGTCAACTCAACGGCTAGCTTGTTAGCGCCATACATTGTTGTAGGGTGGAGCCATTCATCTTCTTTCACCCGCGGGTGTGCCGCCTTGGTCTCCAAATTCGGCATGCCATAGATGGCTTTTGAGCTGGGAAAAATAAACTTGACTGCCTGGCCATTAGCCGCAGATTGCGCCGCGGCCAGCTCCAAAAGCAAAACGCTGGCATCCACGTTCACTTCGTGGGCCAGCGCTGGGGAATGCTCTGCTCGGGTGGAGAGCAAGGCTGCCAGGTGATAGATGGTGTCCAGCGTGTACTGCTCACCCATCTGCTGGATGAGCGCTTTGTCCGTAATACTGCCTTTAATGTGCGTGCTCAATGCCGCCAACTCGGAGGGCATCTCAGCCAGGTCCAAGGTCAATATCGCCTTGCTGCCGCGGCGGGCCAACTCACGCAGCAGCGCCTGTCCAATCTCTCCGGCTGCGCCTGTAATCAACACGTATTTGCTCATGGGCTTGGTTTCTATGCTGGGCAGCAGACGCCGCTCCCCAACATTATAAAAGCCATCCGCAATTTAGCCCTGCGCTTTGGCTTGACGCAGAACGCCTGTTCATGTTATTCTGTGATTAGCACAAATGACCTACAATCGGGTCTCAGTGCCAGGAGCAGGAAATGATGATGGCTAAAAGACGCAAAGGCTTAAGCGAACGCCACAAGAAGATCCTTGATCTTCTCGAGCGCTATCAGGACGAGAACGGCTACCCGCCCTCCATCCGGGAAATCGGCAAGCAAACTGGCATCTCTTCCACCTCAGTAGTCAACTACTACCTCAATCAACTTGAGGAAGAAGGCTACATTGAGCGTGACCGCAAGATCTCCCGCGGCGTGCGCCTGGTCAAGGGCATCAGCAATGCGGCCAATTCCGTACGTGAAGCCATCGAAGACCTCATCAAAGTCCCCGTGCTCGGCCGTATTGTGGCTGGCTCGCCTATGCCCGTTCCCGGCTCTGACTTCGCTTATTACGATCAGGACAGCGGCGTGGAGATCGCCCGCAGCCTGCTTGCCCCCGGTGATAAAGAAGAGGACCTCTTTGCCCTCGAAGTGCAAGGCGACTCGATGGTGGATGCCATGGTCAACGATGGCGACATCGTGGTGATGAAGAAGGCACAGGACGCCCGCAACGGCGAAATGGTTGCCGTCTGGCTTACTGACCGAGACGAGACCACCCTCAAGTACTTCTACAAAGAGAACGGCGGCATCCGCCTGCAGCCCGCCAACCCCACCATGGATCCCATCTTCGTTGAGAACCCACGTGCCGTACAGGTACAGGGTAAAGTTGTAATGGTCATCCGCCAGATGGGTGCTCCCAACTAAACTCCTGACACCGCATTCAAAAGCCCGCTCAGACTGAGCGGGCTTTTTTGTTCCCCGCAACCAGCATGCGCCAAGCTTAAAGGTTACACATTGTCATTTTTGCAGCACTTTGTGACCGCGCCCACGCTTAGAATATGGCGCATGTCAAATCCAGGCCGCGAACGTATTCTTGTCACCTTGCTTCAGGAAATTGCTGAAGAGCAAGGCTACACCCTCACGCCGTTCTCTCAGAATTGGATACTGCGCCTGGAGAAAGACGGGCAAGCCCGCCATGTCTTTGGCTTCAACTTTGAGATCAACTCCGCCGGCGCCTACATGCTGGCGGGCGATAAAGCCGGTATCTCTGCCGTGCTTACCCACAACAATATCCCGTGCATTGAGCATCGCTTATTCCTCAACCCCAGCCGCGCCACCTACATCCCAGAAGAGGGCCACTGGCAGGCCATGATGGCGTATGCCCGCGAAGGCCAGAAGCCAGGTGAAGGGTTGCGCCCCTTGGTAGCCAAACCCAACGAGGGTACTGGTGGCATCGGCGTTGTCAAAGTGACCACGCAGGCCGAGCTCGAAAAGGCCGCGCAAAATATCTTCCAAAAGGGCCAGTCAGTCAGCCTCTCCCCGTATCACGAGATCATCAATGAGTACCGCCTGGTGATGCTGGACGGCGAGTGCCAGCTGGCCTACAACAAGCAGCGCCCCCAACTACAAGGGGATGGCACTAGCAACCTGCGCACGCTGATCGAGCGCGGCCTGCTGACCCAGCAGCTCACCCAAGCCCAAGCCGCCGACGCAATGGAGCAGCACCAGGGCCAACTGGAGCACGTCCGCGATGCTGGCGAGCAAATCCCCGTGGGCTGGAAGCACAACCTGAGCGGAGGCGCCAGCCCGGAGCAGCTGCAACCCAGCGCGCTGCTGGATACCTTGCTGGCCATTGCGCAAGATGCCCAACGCGCCATCAATATCCGTTTCGCCTCAATCGACATCGTTGAAGTAGACGGCGCCTTGCAGGTGCTGGAGATCAATTCCGGCATCATGATGGAGCATTTTGCCCGCTACCTGCCAGAGAACCGCGCCACGGCTAAGGCCATTTACGCCCGCGCCATTGAAAAGATGTTTGCCTCGCGCTGATAAAATCAGCATGTGTCACCACGCGCCGCTGTCCCCCGCGCCAAGCGCATTCTTGATCTCGTTCTCGCCCTGCTTGGTGGCCTGGTGCTGCTGCCAGTCATCCTTGTGATTGCGCTGCTGGTGCGCCTGTTCCTCGGAAAACCGGTGCTCTTTCACCAGCCGCGCCCGGGCATCGGCGGGCTACCCTTCACCCTGTATAAATTCCGCACCATGCGCGATGTTAGCGGGCCAGACGGCCAGCCGTTGCCAGATGCGCAGCGCCTCACCGCCTTCGGCCGCCTGCTACGCGCCACCAGCATGGACGAGCTGCCCGAGCTGTGGAACGTGCTGCGCGGCGAGATGAGCTTAGTTGGCCCACGCCCGCTGCTGATGCGCTATCTCGACCGCTACACGCCGCAACAGTTTCGTCGCCACCTGACCCCGCCCGGCATCACCGGCTGGGCGCAGATCAATGGCCGCAACAACGTCTCGTGGGAAGACAAGTTCGCCCTGGACGTTTGGTATGTAGACAACTGGTCGCTGTGGCTGGATATCAAGATCCTTCTGCTCACCCCTTTCAAGGTGCTGAGTCGCGAGGGCATCAACCAACCTGGCAACGCCACGGCGATGGAATTCATGGGCACCCAGGCCAAAGCTTCGGATGAAGGCCGCCCGTTATAATGCGCGCCATGCCTGACCACGCCGCGCTATATCGGCAGCTCTACACCATCCGCCGTTTTGAAGAAACCGTGCTGGATGCTTTTCCCAAAGGCGCCTTCTACGGCACCACCCATACTTATATAGGCCAAGAAGCCAATGCCGTTGGTGTGCTCTCACATCTGCACGCAGGCGACATTGTCTTCAGCAATCATCGCTGCCACGGGCACTTCATTGCCTATGGTGGGGATCTACGCGCCCTCTTCGCTGAGCTGATGGGCAAGGCCACCGGCGTGTGTGGCGGCCTGGGCGGATCGCAGCACCTGCACTGGCGAGACTTCTACTCCAATGGCGTGCTCGGCAGCACTGCACCCATTGCCGTCGGCACGGCCCTGGCCGAAAAGCAAAAGGGCAGCGTCGCCATCACCGTGTTATTCCTCGGCGATGGTGCCATGGGTGAAGGCACGGTCTACGAGAGCCTCAATATTGCCGCCCTGTGGAGTGCGCCGATACTCTTCGTGGTCGAGAACAATCACATCGCCCAGACCACGCCCACCGAGCTGGCCCTGGCGGGCAGCCTGACAGGGCGCTTCGCCGCCTTTGGCATCCCCGCAGTGGAGATGGACAGCAACGATGTAGCCGAGATCTACGCCACCGCCGAGCATGAGCTGGCCGAGCTGCGCCGCACGTGCACACCGCGCGCCCTGGTGCTCAACACTACGCGCTTCGGCCCGCATTCCAAGGGTGACGATACGCGTGACCCTGCCTACGTAGACGAGCTGCGCGCCACGCGTGATCCGCTCACCCTGCACGCCGCCCAGCTTGCCGCCGCCGAACGCCAGGCCATCGAGAGCGAAGTCGATGCTCTTATCGCCGCGGCGTACGCCCAGGCAGAGGCCGATCCCGTTCCCCAACCAGCCAAGGCAGGCATTCAGTGAGTTACCTAGTCACCGCTCACTTCTCACTGTTCGCTGAGTGTTCGCTATGACCAGCGTACTCGAATCGCTCAACCGCGGCCTGCACGCCGCCTTCGCCCAGGATGAACGTGTCTACCTCATCGGCGAAGATCTGCTTGATCCCTATGGCGGCGCCTTCAAAGTCAGCCGCGGTCTCTCCAGCCAATATCCCACGCGGGTGTGGACCAGCCCCGTGTCCGAGGCCGCCATCACCGGTATAGCGGCGGGCATGGCGCTGCGCGGCCTGCGCCCGGTGGTGGAATTGATGTTTGGCGATTTCAGCACGCTGATAGCTGACCAACTGATCAACAGCATCACAAAATTCCCGGCCATGTTCAACGGCGTGGCCAGCGTGCCCATCGTCATCCGCACGCCGATGGGCGGGCGGCGCGGCTACGGGCCAACTCACAGCCAGACCTTGGAAAAGCTCTATCTGGGTGTGCCGGGCCTGCGCGTGCTGGCTCCCAATACGTTAAGCGACCCTGGTGAATTGCTGCGTCGCGCCATCCTCGAACAGGATGACCCTGTCTTCTTTATCGAGAACAAGGTGCTGTATCCAAAAGCCATGCAGGATACTGAGGCACTGAAAGACTTTGATATTGACGTGGCGCAAGACGGCTTTGCCCCGGTGCATACGTTGCGACTCAAGGGCGCGCCCGCGCCACACCTCACGCTGACGGCATACGGCTATATGGCCGAGCTGGCGCGTGAAGCGCTCACTCGCCTGGCCTTCGAGCACGAGCTCTTTTGCGAGCTGGTCGTGCCTTCCCAGCTGGCGCCTCTACCGGCCAGCGGCGGCCAGGACGCAAGCCTGGCCGCCTCACTGCAGCACAGCGGCCGCCTGCTTACCATTGAAGAAGGCACTTATTCACTGGGCTGGGGTGCCGAGCAATTGGCGCGCGCCGCGCAGCACTTGGGCGGCCGCCTGCTGGCTGCCCGCCGCGTCGCCGCCGCCGAAGCGCCCATCCCGGCAGCGCGTTCGCTCGAAGAAGCAGCGCTCCCCTCGGTGGAACATATCCTCACCGCCGCGCGGGAGATGGTATAAAGCCACATGTCGCAAGCGCAGGCTGTCCACGTTCCGCTCATCAATCCCAACGAAACTGAAGCGCGCCTGGTGAGTGTGGCCGTTGCCAATGGCGATCAAGTAGCCAAAGGCGATGTTCTCGCCATGCTGGAGACCACTAAGTCCACCTTTGAGTTGCTAGCCGATAGTGATGGCTATGTGGCTGGCCTTAGCGCTCAACAGGGCCAGATGCTGCCCGCTGGGCAGGTGTTCTTGTATCTTGCCCCGAGCAAAGATTGGCAGCCCGCTCAAATGCAGCGTGCTACCGATAGCGAGGGTGTTCCCGCTGGGCTACGTATCACCCAGCCCGCCTTGCAACTCGCCCACAAACGCAACATTCCGCTGGGCTCGCTGCCGGTTGGCCCCATCATCACCGAAGAGTACATTGCCAAACTGGCCGGCAAAGACGCCGGAAGCTTCATCATTCCCGATGCCGCCAGCGCACCGGATGCGGTCATCGTCTATGGCGGCGGAGGCCACGGCAAAGCCGTCATCGATCTTCTGCGTGCCGCCGGTGGATATGTGCTGGCAGGCGTAGTGGACGACAGCCGCCAACCCGGGGAGCAAGTGCTGGACTCCGCCGTCATCGGCGGTGAGCCAGCCCTGGCGGCTCTGCGTGAGGCAGGCTGCCAGTGGGCGCTCAACGCGGTGGGCGGCATCGGCGCCATGAGCTCGCGCATCGCCGTTTTCGAAAAGTTGGAGGGCGCTGGCTTCCAGTTGCCAACGCTGATACATCCCAGCGCTGTGGTTGAACCCAGTGCCCAACTCGGCGCGGGTGTGCAAGTCTTCCCGCACGCCTATATCGGTTCAGATGCCAATATCGGCAAAGGCGTCATCATCAACACTGGCGCCATCGTCTCGCATGATTGTGTCGTCGAAGACTTCGCCAACCTCTCGCCCGGCAGCATCCTGGCTGGCAGCGTGCAGGTGGGCCGCGGCAGCCTGATCGGTATGGGTGTCACGGTGAACCTCAACGTACGCATCGGCAGCATGGCGCGCATCGGCAACAGCGCCACCGTCAAGGAGCAAGTGCCAGATGGCGGTGTGGTGCGCGCTGGCGCCGTGTGGCCCAGCTAGTTTTCCGTCCCCTCTGCTTTTCTGTTACATTTCATTGATGGCCACCGCCAAACGCAGCCCTAAAAAAGGCGCGCGTGCCAAAGGCACGCGTAGCAGCGCTTTTGGCAGCTCCAAGCGCGAGAATCATGACGCCAGCAGCTTCTACAACAGCGCGCTGTACGCCAACCTCAACGCCGAAAGCAACACACCCTACATCCAAACTGAACTGCCTGCTGCTGCGCACAACTGCATCTTTGCGCACAGCAGCGCAGATATGCACGAGCTGCCCGACAATAGCGTGCACCTGATGGTCACTTCACCGCCCTACAACGCTGGTAAAGAATATGACAAGGACCAGGCCCTGGGCGAATACCTGACCATACTACGCGCCATCTGGGCTGAGACATTGCGCGTACTGGTTCCTGGCGGGCGCGCCTGCATCAACGTTGCCAATTTAGGCCGCAAGCCCTACATCCCCTTGCACGCTTTCATCATCCAAGACATGCTACAGCTCGGTTACTTGATGCGCGGCGAGGTCATCTGGGATAAGGCCAGCTCGGCGGGCGGCTCCACGGCGTGGGGCTCCTGGCGCAGCGCCAGCAACCCCACCCTGCGCGATGTGCACGAGTACATCCTCGTCTTCAGCAAGCAGCGCTTTGGCCGCCCGGCGCCGGAAGGCACCAAGCGCTTCACCAGCGAACGTGACGATTTTTTGCAAAGCACCAAGAGTGTATGGAGCTTTCCCACCGTCTCTGCCAAGAAAATCGGCCACCCGGCGCCCTTTCCGGTCGAGTTACCCCGCCGCCTGATCGAGCTCTATACCTTCCCAGGCGAAGTCGTACTCGATCCCTTCATGGGCAGCGGCACCACCGCCATTGCCGCGGCCAACACCGGCCGCAGCTACGTAGGCTACGAGCTGGACAAGAAGTACATCAAATTAGCAGAGAAACGCCTGGGGGCCAAAGAAGAGGACTATCCGCCTTCGTCTTGAGTAAAGAAGCTCACAACACGTGGTGGCGACTTGCTGGCAATTAACATAAAAAAGTACTCTGCTTCCTCATAACTGCCATCATGTCCATGATGGCCGATGGCAGGATGCACTCTCAAACCAAGCCAACCTTTTTTATCCTCGTATCGTTGGAGTAGTGGCAAAGTATCGCTTCCAAAAGGGTTAGAGCGATCATATTGGTTTTGAACAAGAAACAACGGAGGCAAGCTTTCAGTCGCATCTGCCTCCGCATAGATATCGGGCACTGAAAGCAGAGTTTCGTCGTCTGCAGCAGCGACCTCGGTATAGCTCGTTTTTATGTTGCGGCTGCGATAGTCAACAATCTTATTTTTTAAATCAATAATAGGTGTCATCGCATACACGCCATTGGCAGAATATTTAATGCCATGATACAGAGCAGCAAAGCCCCCCATAGAGGCTCCAACACAAAACCAGGTAGATATACCGCGTTCACTTAATACCTTTTGAATGAGAGACTGTGTCATCTGCTCAACATAGTTTTGGCCGCCCACGCCCCAAAACCAGCTACCTAATGATTTCCAGCCAAAGTTGTCATAGGGTATTAATAAATCAAAATGCTTCCAGCCATATCGCAGCAGGTGGGTTTCAAAACCCAGGTAACCATGAAAAACAACCACCAGTCCCTTGCTACTCTCGATGGCTGGAAAAAATGCATAGCGCATACTCAGACCATCTGCATTTTCATACACATTGGGAAAATGCTGGGTAATGTCCTTCTGGCTTTCACCTTTTGGTGCGGCGTTTCGACTTCGTTTACGAGCAAAGTCGCGAATCGCCCCAACACCAGATGCCAGCACCAAGTCTGTATCGGCATTGGCCAATGGGAAGCGATGGCCGGATGGTGCAGACACCAAACCCTTGATACTACTAAGAGCTTCGCGAACACCAAGGACGCGTAGCTTGCTTGTAAAACGCAGGACACGGTGCTTAAGGGAAAGTTGGCTCATGCACACTCCACGGTGATTATACTTAGCACCTTATGAACATCACCGTCTTTGGCTCCGCCTCCCCGCAACCCGGCCAACCCGTCTACGAAGAGGCCCGCCGCCTCGGCGAGCAGCTGGCCCGTGCCGGCCACACCGTGCTCACCGGCGGCTACATGGGCACCATGGAAGCTGCTTCGCGCGGTGCTGCCGAAGCCGGCGGCCATGTCGTCGGCATCACCTGCCAACAGATCGAAGACTGGCGCGCCGCCAAACACAACCCGTGGGTGATCGAGGAACGCAAGTTCCCCACCCTGCAAGAACGTCTCTACTCCCTTGTGGAAAATTGTGATGCGGCGATGGCACTGCCCGGCGGCATCGGCACGCTGGACGAGATTGTGACCATGTGGAGCCAGATGCAAACCGCGTGCATGCCCATCCGCCCGCTGATTCTCATCGGCGCCGGCTGGCAGCGCACCATCGCCGCTCTGCTGGAAGCGCAAGACGAGCACATCCGCCCGGCGCACCGCGAGCTGCTCACCTTCGCCGAAGATGTGGATAGCGCCGTGTTGCGCTTGGCTGAGGCGCTGGCCGCCTGATGCCCAGCATCCAACTGGGCCAGTTGCAGCAAGAGGCGGCCCACCTCTCCGAGCACTTCACTGATCCTGAGCGCTACCTGCGCGAGCTGGAGCGCTTGCTGCAAACCTACGCCACGCCCATTCATCGCCAGGGGCGCATCAAAGGCATGCGCCCGATTCTGTTCAGCTTCGAGGTGCCGCCGCCCGTACTACGCCGCCTTGAGATGGAGCTGAGCCAGCAAGCCGAGCAGCAGCCTGCTGCCGCGCTGTCACTGGCCGATGCCCTGTGGGAGCGCCGCAGCTTCGAGACGCGCCAGCTCGCCATCCGCCTGGTGGGTAGCGCGCCCGCCGCCGAGAGCGAAGTTGGCCTGCGCCTGGCGGCCTGGGCCAGCGAGAACCAGGAAGAGCTACTGGTCAGCGAGCTGCACACCCGCGGCACACGCCGCATGGCCGCCAACAATCCAGAAGCCCTGCTACATTTTGCCCAGCAGATGCTGGCTACCGGTGATTTTCGCAAGCAAAGCCTCGGCCTGGGCAGCCTGCAAACCCTGCTCACCGCCGGCCAGTTTGCCAATCTGCCCGCCCTGTTCGCTGTTTTACTGCCCATCAGCCAAGACCCGCCGCGCAAACTGCAACCTTTCCTTGCCGATCTGCTGGTGGCCCTGGCCAAACAAACCCCAAAAGAAACTGCCTTTTTCCTTGGCCGCATTTTGGCTGAACAGCCCAGCGAGAGCACCCGTTGGGTAGCCCGCCAGGTCCTGCGCCACCTACCCGCAGAGATGCAAGTCGGGCTGCGCGAAGTGTCGAAGTAAACCTCCACGGATAAACACAGATGCAAGAGAGATAAATCTGATTTATTTGTGTTTCAGTATCCGTGTTCATCTGTGGAGGATTCCCCTTTCTGTCCTTGTGAACGAGTGCAGCGAGTGAGGCAATCCACTGCTTCAATCTCGGGGATTGCTTCGGGCGCAGGCAAGCCTGCGCCTCGCAAAGACGAAAAGATGAGGGATATGCCCTCATTCTGGAGGTTCACACTCCGTGGATGATTCCCATACCACCTGATATAATCTACCCTTGACTCGACCGGCCACGCGGCAAACACTCATGTGGAGTGATACCTGCGGGCCAGGCGACCTGCCAAAAGGAGATGCAGACGTCATGCCGTTACCAAAAGACCAGAAAGACCAGATCATTGGCGATTACCGCCGCGCCGAGGGCGACACCGGCTCCACCCAGGTGCAAATTGCCCTGCTCACCAAGCGCATTGAGCAGCTCACCGCCCATGGCCAGACCCACAAGAAGGACGTGGCTTCCCGCCGCGGCCTGGTCAAACTGGTGGGCCAGCGCCGCCGCTTGCTGAACTACCTGCGCAACAAGGATTACGAAGGCTACGTTGCGCTGGCTGATAAGCTCGGCATTCGTCGCAAGACCAAGTAAGCAAAGAACGAGGTTGGCATGCCAACCTCGTTTTTGTTTGGCTGCTGATTCCGGGGCAGGCAGCCCAGTTTGCGGATACACTAGCCCCAACAACAAATCACCCGCCCGTTAGGGGCATTGGTACTTGCGGCAAATTGATTGAAACCAATTTGCCGCAGCTGCCAGTTCCTCAACAGGTGGGCCAGCGCATTGCGCCTGCCTGAACAGGCTCCTAGGACGTAATGCGCCCATAGGAGACGTATGAAACCAGAAGTACACAGCTACACAGCCACCGTTGGCAACCAAAGCATCACCTTGGAAACCGGCAAGCTGGCCCGTTTGGCCGGCGGCGCCGTGACCGTTCGCATTGGCGAGTCGCTCATCCTGGCTAC
Organism: uncultured Anaerolineaceae bacterium; assembly: GCA_964623375.1. Taxonomy (GTDB): domain Bacteria; phylum Chloroflexota; class Anaerolineae; order Anaerolineales; family UBA11579; genus JAMCZK01. Next base: position 4,580 of record CAZUTS010000008.1, on the reverse strand, counting down.
CGCCACCATGAGCGCCAACCCGCGCACCGGCATCGACTTTTTCCCCCTCAGCGTAGATTTTGAAGAGCGCATGTACGCCGGCGGCCGCATCCCCGGCTCCTTCTTCCGCCGGGAGGGCCGCCCTACCGAAGTCGCCATCCTCACCTCGCGCCTGACCGACCGCCCGCTGCGCCCGCTGTTCCCCAAAGATATGCGCAACGACGTGCAGGTCATCATGACCGCCCTCTCGGCCGATACTGAGAACGTGCTGGACGTGATCGCAGTGAACGCCGCCTCAGCCGCTATCATGATCTCAGACATCCCTTGGAACGGCCCTGTCGGTGCGGTACGTGTGGGCCGCATCAATGGCGAATTCGTGGTCAACCCCACCTACACCCAGCTGCCCGAATCGGACCTTGACCTGCGTATCGCCGGCACGCGTGAAGCCATCCTCATGGTGGAATGTGGCGCCAACGAAGTTGACGAAGACGCCATGGCCGCCGCGCTTGAGCTCGGCCACAAGGCGCTGCAGCCCCTCATTGACATCCAGTTGGAGATGGCCGCCGCGATTGGCAAGCCCAAGCGCGACTATCCCAAGTTCAGCATTGACGAAGAGCTCAAGAAGAAAGTTCTGGCCCGCGCCGAAAGCGAGCTCGAGAACATCCTCGAGAACGTTGCAGGCAAGGCAGCCCAGTACGAAGCCATTGATATCCTGCGTGACACCATCGTCGCCGAAATCGCTGGCGATGACGCTGCTCTGGCCGGCACTGTAAAAGAAGCCTACACCTCAGCCGAGAAAGCCGTGGTGCGCCGCCGGATCATCAATGACGGCAAGCGCCCAGATGGCCGCAAGCCCACCGAGATTCGCCCCATCTGGTGCGAAGTAGATCTCAGCCCGCGTGCCCACGGCTCCGGCCTGTTCACCCGCGGCGAGACCCAGGTGCTGACCCTGACGACCCTTGGCACCCCCAAAGAAGCGCAGGAGCTGGACAATCTGACCCCCATCAGCACCAAGCGCTACATGCATCACTACAACTTCCCGCCCTACTCCACCGGTGAGGCCCGCCCGTTGCGTGGCTCCTCCCGCCGTGAGATCGGCCACGGTGCGCTCGCTGAGCGCGCCCTGGTGGCCGTGCTCCCGACCGAGAAAGAGTTCCCCTACACCCTGCGCCTGGTCTCCGAGTGCTTGTCCTCCAACGGCAGCACCTCGATGGGCTCGGTGTGTGGCAGCACCCTGGCGTTGATGGATGCCGGTGTGCCCATTAAGGCGCCCGTCTCCGGTATTGCCATGGGCCTCATCACTGATGGCAGCAAGTACCAAATCCTGAGCGACATTCAGGGTATCGAAGATCACCTGGGCGATATGGACTTCAAGGTCGCCGGTACCGACAAGGGCATCACCGCCCTGCAGATGGACATCAAAATCTCCGGCCTGACCGCCGCCATGATGGCCGAAGCGCTGACCCAGGCCAAGCAGGGCCGCAAGCACATCCTCGACAAGATGCTGGAAGTGCTGGCTGCCCCGCGTGCAGACCTGAAGGATCACGCCCCACGCATCACCACCGTCCAGGTACCCGTCGAGAAGATCGGCGCGGTTATTGGCCCAGGCGGCAAGACCATCCGTGCCATTCAGGAAGAGAGCGGCGCCAAGATCGATATCGCCGATGACGGTACCGTGTTCATCGCCTCTGACAGTGGCGAGAAGGCACGCATCGCCCGTGAGCGCATCGAAGCCCTCACCGAAACCGCTGAGATCGGCAAGATCTACACCGGCAAGGTGGTTCGCACCACCGATTTCGGCGCCTTCGTCGAAATTCTGCCCAATATCGATGGCATGGTGCACATCTCCCAGCTCGACAGCAACCACGTCGAGAGTGTCGAGAGTGTTGTCCAAGTGGGTGATGAAGTCTCCGTGATGGTGACGGATGTCGACCCCAGCGGCAAGATCCGTCTCAGCCGCCAGGCCGTGCTCGAAGGCTGGACCGCTGAAGAAGCACGCGAGAAGGATAAGGGTGGCGGCAGCCGCCCGCGCGGTGGCGACCGCGGCGGTGATCGTGGTCGTGGTGGCCGCGATGGCGGCCGAGACCGTGGTGACCGCGGTGGTTACCGCGGCGGCCGTCGATAACCCCGGCGCTGACAGTAAGCAAGAATCACACAGCCCCGCCAGTTTGGCGGGGCTGTGTGATTAAAGTCTATTGATTAGCTCAAGGGCTGTATTAAGTAATTCCTCAGTCTTTTTATTCTGACTAACTGATAGCCTGGAGATTGGCGCCGAAACTAAACATGTTGCTTGTAAAAGGTCTAGCAGTGATCTCCTCAAGCCTATCGGTTGAAACAAGGAACCAACAATAGGCCTCATGTCAGTATTGTGAGCACCGGGTAACGTGTAGGGGGTAACATGAACGGCGATCTGACTTAACTCGGCATATTTTTCTTGATCAATTGGCACAACCTGCCCTAGATTCTCGAGCTTTACACGAACCTGGTAAGGTGAAAAGGCATTCCGTCTCTTTGGTTCAGGTAAAGTAAGCCATGATTCAAAGCTTTTCGAATCCACATAAAACAGATATACCAAATTGCTAGTTTCAAAGATAGCTCTTATCAATGAGTAGGCTTCATCGTAGTATCCACGAAAGATCAAGCTTTGTGCAGAGACTACAGTGTTAACGGTTCTTCCTGCCAAATATTCGAGTATGTGGTGCCCACCATGACAACCCCAGTGGCAAATAGAAAACTCATACAAAAGAATAGTAAGCCCGCAAAAGTCTTCGAACAAATCACTAAGCTTAGTATCGTCTCCAAGTGATTTCCAAGAATCTGATTCGCATTTGCTCTGACGGGCTCTTGCCTGCAAAAAGAAGTTGCTTTTTAGAGAAGGCATCTCTCATCCCTTAGCTACAGTCATAAAGCATTAAGTTATTCTCTACTAGTTCAATCCACCGGTTAAGTCTAGTAGATGTGCCCAGTCTGTGCTCATCCAGTCCCTTGATTTTCCTCACCGCTTTCACGTGCGTAACACCATCCTGTGGCATTATGCGGCCATACGCGCATAAGCCGGCCGCACGCGCTGCCAGTACAGCTCGCCAACCTGCAGGTGGCCAGTTGCTGAGCATATAGGGGGTTTGTGATGTGATGGAAGGCTAGTGGGCAGTTGAGCGCTCAACTGCCCATGCCAAACGACAAATAGCGACATAACTGACCTAAGTGACACAAGCTACAACGCTTGGCGAGAACACGCTTGTCATTCCGACGAATGGCGCAGCCATCAGGAGGAAACCGTTGAAGGCATCGTTTAGCGTAGGGGACATCGAACCCGTGAGTCTAAGCTTAGCCGCTCTTTGGCAGCTACCCTGCCGTCGGCAGGGTAGGCATCGCCGGCCCGGGCACGCCCAGCAGCTCCGCCAGCGCTGCCCGCGTCGCCACACGGTCGTCCCAGGGGTACTCGGTCTCGCCGAAGCACATCGACTGCTCGTGCCCCTTGCCTAGCACGATGACCACATCGCCGGGCTGGGCCTGCAGCAGCGCAAACGAGATGGCCGCGCCGCGGTCTGGCACACGGAAGAAGCTCTTGTCTTCCACTCCGCCGCGGCTCTCGGCGGCCTGCGCCATCTCAGCCAGGATATCGTCCAGGCTCTCGGTGCGCGGGTCTTCGGCGGTCAGCACGCTGATGTCGGCCAGCTCGGCGGCGTGCTCCGGCATCATGCGGCGCTTGGCCTTGTCGCGCAGCCCGGCCGAGCCGAATACGGTGATCACGCGCCCGGTGGTGAACTGGCGCGCCGACTCCAGCGCCACCTTGAGCGCATTGGGCGTATGCGCAAAATCCACAATGGTGGTGAAATCTTGCCCCATTTCGATGCGCTCCATGCGCCCGGGCACGCCTTCCAGTGCAGCAATGCCCGCCTGGGCCGCGCCCACCGGCACGCCAAGGCCCACTACGGTGGCGCCAATGGCGGCCAGCGAGTTGGACACGTTGTAGGCGCCGAACATCTTGGTTTCAACGGGGAAGCTGAAGCCTAGCCCGTGCGCTACAAAACTCAGCCGGCCCGGCTCGTTGCGAATATCCGTGGCGCGTAGGTCTGCCTCGGGGTGCAAGCCGTACGAAATTTGCTTGGCCTTGGTACGCTTGGCCAACCCGGCATACGATTTGTCGTCTCGGTTGAGCACAGCCAGACGCTCAATCGGGTGCGTCTTTTCAAAGGGCTGATGCAGACCTTCAAACAGCAGCGACTTGGCGTCAAAATACGCTTCATAGGTACCGTGGTCATTCAAGTGCTCGTGGGTGATGTTGGTCACCACAGCAATATCAAACTCGCGCGGGCGCGCCCCGCGCTGCTGGACTAAACCGATCGAGGTCATTTCGAGGATGGCATGCGTCAACCCGCCATCCACCATTTGGCGCAAATAGCGCTGCGTATCAAAAGCCTCAGGCGTAGTGACGTGAAAACCAGTATCGAGCACCTCTTCACCGATCTGCGCATTCACTGTGCTGACCATGCCGGTGTGTAGGCCCGCCGCGCGCAAAATTTGGTACATAAAGTTGGATGTGGTGGTCTTGCCATCCGTGCCGGTGATGCCGATCAGGCCAATATCGCGCGCCGGGT
>CAZUTS010000007.1:0-86765 GCA_964623375.1 uncultured Anaerolineaceae bacterium | reverse complement strand
TGGACTTCTATGGCCAGTACGGTCACGTGTGGTCTGGTGTTGGTCCTTACATCCTTGAGCAGGCTCTGCTGGTTGAGAAGACCGCAGTTCTGGTTCACAACCCCAACTTCACGGACCTGGCTGACAAGTGGGCCGCTTTCGCTGCTCCCAAGGTTGCCACTGCCGAGATTGATGGCTCCGCCCGCGTAACCGTGGGTGAGGAAGCCACTTTCGACGTTCTGGTTTCCTTCGATGGCGCCGCTTACCCGGCCGACGAGATCTCGAGCGTGAGCTACCTTCTGTACAACGCAGAGGGTGCTCTGGTTGAGACTGGCCCCGCCGAGTTGAGCGCTGACGGCCACTACGTGGTCACCCTGAGTGGTGAATCCACCGCTGCCCTGGGCGCTGGTTCCAACAAGCTCGAAGTAGCTGTTGTGGCCATCCCGGTCAGCATCCCGGCCTTCGCCACCTTTGACTTTGTGACCGAGTAATCGGCCACTAAAGCCAGAGTAACTAGCTAAAAAACAGCGGCAGGGTCTAGACCCTGCCGCTGTTGCTTTAATTGCTGTTGCTGGGCTAGTAACGATTCTCATTCAAGGCTTTTAGATTTTTTGGTATATTATTTGGGCATTCCGCCCCAGCTTCACTCGGAAGCAAGGAGAATTTAATGAGTGTTACTACGCCAGAGCTTGAGGCTCAATCCAGCACACCTCAAGAACAATCAACTGCACCTAAACGCAAAGCCAGCACCTTTTCCCGGGTCGCAAAGTACACCGCACTGAAGATGGTGAGCATTTTCTTCAGTGTGATCGTTGCGGTGTACCTCACAATCCTGATTGCCAACATGGGCGGATATGTGGACCAAATTGTGCGCGGGCAGATCCGTGAGTTCATTGGCCAGCAACTGCGTGCAGACCAAAACTACCAGCAAATGGACCCAACCGAGAAGAATGCCTTCTTCTTGGCCCAGGTGGAACGTGCCGAAAAGCGCTATGGCCTGGATAAACCCTTTGTGCTGCGCAGTTTCGGCTTTCTGTGGGATGCCATTCGCCTGGACTTTGGCACCGCACAGCTGATGGCAAGCGACACCGGGTCTCGTCAAGTGCGTCTCATTATTTTGGATCGCCTTGGCCCTACGCTCCTGCTTGTAGGTACGGCGAACTTATTCCTCTTTTTTGGAAGCATTGCTCTGGCGCTCATGCTTTCGCGTTCCTATGGCTCATTCTGGGACAAACTGATCATCACGTTCTCTCCCACATCCTCAGCCCCATCGTGGTTTTACGGTCTGTTTCTTATTCTGATCTTTGCTGCTGTGCTCAAGTGGCTGCCCTTTGGCGGCATGATCGACTCTCCGCCGCCCCGCACCCAGTGGGGCTATATTCTGAATGTCGGTAAGCATTTGATTCTGCCTACGGCTGCCATTATCAGCAGCTCCATCTTCATCAGTATCTATAACTGGCGCACCTTCTTTCTGATCTATTCCAGCGAAGATTATGTGGAAATGGCCAAGGCTAAAGGCATGAGCGATCGTGACATTCAGTATCGTTACATCCTGCGCCCCACCCTACCCACCATCATCACCAGTTTTGCGCTGTTGGTAATTGCTCTGTGGACTGGTTTGATCCTTACGGAGGGCGTGTTCCAGTGGCCAGGCTTAGGGCGGACTTTTATTACAGCAATCGGCCTTTATGACACTCCGGTCATTGTCGCACTCACAATTATTTACGCCTATCTGCTGGCGCTGACGGTCTTCGTATTAGACTTCGTCTATGCGTTGGTGGACCCCCGTGTAAAAATTGGCAGCTAAATTTAGAAAGATTTAGGTGAAACAACATGCAAGGAATCATTAAGGGCTTTCAACAGCTCCTAAAATATCCGAGCGCCTTGGTGGGCCTAACGCTCATCGCGCTGCTCCTCATCACGTCCATTCTCACCGTGATTTTTATCCCGCGTGAAGAAGCTGTGCGCTTGTGGCGCGGCGGCGAAGCTGTGTGGGGCCAGAACCCCAAGACGGTTCCGCCGGCGTGGACCAACATGTTCCGCTCTAATAAGCTGCCTGAAACCATCATCCTTACCCAGAGCGACCCCACGGCTGAAATTGAAGCCACGCCACGCCAAGAGGGCGAAAACCGCATCATTCTGTATAGCTTCGACTACACAGCAGATGCGGCGCCCCAGGATGTTGTGTTCAATTTCACCTCCACCTACACAGCTCGCAATCCTTTTGTGAGTATTTTCTGGATTACGCCGGATGGCCGCGAAATTCGCCTCGTAGAACAAGGCATCAACTACAACTTTACCTACCGTGTCATTCAGGATGACAAGCTACGCCGCCGCTTGGGCGGCATTAGCCCGGAAGCTGGCTTGTTTGATAACCCGGAAACAGAAGCCCTTGATATTCTCAAAGGTGAGTATCAGATTGTGATTGATACGCTCACCTTTGAAGACGAATCAACTATTAGCAAGGCGGACGTGGTGCTGCACGGCAAGGTGTATGGCCTTTTTGGCACAGACAACCAACGCCGCGATCTAACCATTGGCATCCTGTGGGGCGTACCAATTGCGCTGGCCTTCGGTCTCGTAGCTTCGTTCGGCACCTCCATTGCTGGGATCATCTTCGCCGCCATCAGTGTTTGGTACGGCGGCTGGGTGGATGAGCTCATTCAGCGCATCACCGAAATCAACCTCAATCTCCCTGTGCTCAGTATTCTGATCATGATTGGTACCTTCTACTCGAAGAGTATCGTCGTCATCCTGGGTGCCACAGTGTTATTGAGCATTTTTAGCGGCGCCATCAAGAGCTACCGCGCTATCTTTATGCAAGTAAAGGAGTCTCCTTACATTGAGGCGGCGCGCTCCTATGGCGCCAGCAGCTCGCGCGTTATTTTCAGCTACATGATCCCCCGTGTGACCCCGCTGTTGATCCCGGGGCTGGTGCTGGGTGTGCCCAACTTCGTGTTCCTGGAAGCTACACTGGCCTCGCTCAACCTGGGCGACCCTGTGCTGCCAACCTGGGGCAAGATCATCTACGAAGCCTGGCAGACGGGCGGAGCAGTCTACAATGGCTACTACTACTGGATTCTTGAGCCAGCCATTTTGCTAATCATCACCGGCCTGGGTTTTGCGATGGTGGGTTTCGCTATGGACCGCATCTTCAACCCCCGCCTACGCGACATCTAAACTCAGAAGAAAGCTGGCTTAAAACGTTATGGCAAAACAAGAAAAGTTGCTGCACGTAAAGGATTTGACCCTCTCCTTCCGCACGGCGAAGGGAACCGTGCAGGCAGTAGACAAGGTTGAGTTCGAAATGCCCTCCAATCAGGCGGTTGTAGTCATTGGAGAATCGGGCTGTGGCAAGACCTCATTTGCAAAAGCATTGCTGCGCCTGCTGCCCCGCAATGTTGAAGAGTACAGTGGCCATGTATACCTGGAAGGCCAGGACACCATGACGCTGGATGACGAAACCTACCGCCAGAACATCCGCTGGGCCAAAATTTCCATGGTTCCCCAGGCGGCGATGAACTCCCTCAACCCGGTACTGCGCGTGGGCGAGCAGGTGGCTGAGCCGCTGATCGTTCACCAGGGTCTGAGCGAGAAGGAAGCCCTGGAGAAGGCTAAAGAGATGTTCCAAAAGGTGGGCGTTCCAGTGGACTTCCTGGACCGCTATGCCTTTGAGTTGAGCGGCGGCATGCGGCAGCGCGTGGCGATTGCCATGGCGCTGGTCACCAACCCCAAGTTGATCACGCTGGATGAGCCCACCTCGGCGCTGGATCTGCTTACGCAGGCCAACATCATGAACCTGCTGAAGCGCGTAAAGAAAGAGACCGACGCCAGCTTCATCTTGATCACGCATGACATTGCCACCTCCAGCGAGTTAGCCGACCGTGTAGTGGTCATGTATGCCGGCCAGATCGTTGAAGACTCGGATGCCGCTCGCTTCTTTACCCAGCCGCTGCACCCCTACTCACAGAAGTTGATGGCCAGCGTGCCTCGCTTGCGCGAAACCATGGAGCCAGAATTCATTACAGGACAACCGCCCAGCTTGATCAGCCCTCCAACTGGCTGCCGCTTTGCTGAGCGCTGCCCCAAACGCTTCGATAAATGCACGCAGGAGCCGCCTCTGTTTGAATCGGAGGGCCGCTCCGTGAAGTGCTGGCTGTACGAACCCGGAAGCAAGGAGTTGAAGAACTAAATGGCAACCAAGAAGAATGCTGCGGCAGTTGCCGCAGCCAACAGCGAAGACCCCAACGCCCCGCTGCTTTCCATCAAAGACTTGCGTGTGTGGTTTGAGTTGCGCCGCTTTGGTTTTGGCAATGCCGGGTACGTACGCGCCGTTGACGGTGTAAGTTTTGACCTGCACGAAGGCGAAGCCATCGCCATCGTGGGTGAAAGTGGCTGTGGCAAATCCAGCCTGATGAAGACGATTCTGGGTCTGAACACGCCCACCAATGGCTCCATCGTCTTCCGCGGTCGTGACATCAGCAACTTCAATCGCCAGGACCTTGAGTGGTATCGCTCACTGCTCGGCTATGTGCAGCAAGACCCGTTCGGTTCTTTGGCGCCCTTTATGACGATTGAGCGCATTTTGGAAGAGCCGCTCATCATCCACGGCGTCAAGGACAAAGAAGAGCGCATGCGCCGTATCAACAAGGTGATGGAAGAGGTGAAGCTCACCCCGCAAGCTGAGGTGCTGCCCAAGTTCCCCCACCAGATCAGCGGTGGCCAGGCACAGCGCGTGGTGATTGCGCGTGCCATGATCCTGGAGCCCAAACTGATCGTGGCGGATGAGCCCGTCTCCATGCTGGATGCTTCCGTACGCGTGGAGATCCTCAAGCTCCTGCGTGACCTGCAGGAGAGCCACAAGCTGGCCGTTATTTACATCACGCACGACCTTTCAACAGTGCGCTATTTCTCTGAGCGTATCTTTGTTATGTACGCTGGACAGTTGATCGAGAAGGCCCCCATGGAGGCGCTGCTCAAGAACTCGCGCCACCCCTACACGCAAGCGCTGCTGGCGGCCACATCTGACCCGGACGCCAATAACGCCTTGCACTACAAGGATGTTCCGCCGGGGGAACCGCCCAGCCTGGTTAAGCCCCCCACAGGCTGCCGCTTCCACCCCCGCTGCGCCCACTTCATGGAAGGCTTGTGCAACGTACAGGACCCGCCTGAGTTTTCGCCTGAGGCCAATTACCTGACCTCGTGCTGGCTGTACGCTCCGGACCTGGAGGAGAAACTTGCTGAGGTTAAGCGCTAAACAGTATCTGTTCTACGGCTTTTTGATGGTCCTCTTCGGATTCATCATGCCGTGGCTGTTTATCCTGAAGATCGTAGAGATCAACTTCTTCCTGGCTTTCCTGACCTACGGCGTGTCGCTGATGGGCCTGCTGTTCGGGATTATCGGGATTGCGATGATCGGCGTGCAACGAAGGCACAAGTTCCGCCAAGAAAAAGAAGAAGAATACGACGAACACCGATAAAAAAACGCCTGCATTTTGCAGGCGTTTTTTATTCCTGTGAACCCAACCTCAGCGCCCGGTAGGACTCATATCGTTGCGGGTGAATGGTACCGTCGCCCGCGGCGGCAATGACCGCACAGCCGGGCTCTTCGATATGACGGCAGCCGCGATAGCGGCAGTGGTGAATCAGGGGAGTGATCTCCGGGAAGTAACCGTCCAATTCTTCGGGTTGGATATCCCACAGCGCCAAGGCTTTGAGGCCGGGCGTATCGGCAACATAACCGCCACCCTCAAGTTTGTGCATCAGGCGCTCCGCGGTGGTGTGGCGCCCCTTGCCTGTAGATTCTTGAACGTTGCCCACGCGTAGATCCAGCCCAGGTTGCACAGCGTTCATCAGGGTGGTTTTACCCGTTCCCGAAGGCCCAGCCAAGACAGTGAGCTTGCCTTGCATCAAATCACGCAGCTTCTCAATGCCCAAGCTATCTTGTACGGATGTGTAATGCACTGGGTAGCCAATTTTGGCGTAATGGTCAAAGGTCTCTTTGGCCATCTGCATACCTACAAGGTCCACCTTGCTGGCCACGATGTGGGCGGGTATCTCTTGCGCTTCGGCAATCACCAAAAAGCGATCGAGCATGCGCAGGCGGGGCGCAGGGTCAGCGCAGGCGAAGATGAACAACGCCAGGTCAGGGTTGGCCACCAGCACCTGCACATACTCCCCCATCGGGCGCGGGTCACGGCGCACCAGTGCGCGTGCACGCGGTGCGACCGACTCGATCATCGGCTCGGCACCCTCTTCCACCGAGATATCCACATGGTCACCAATGGCGACAATGTCTCCGGTGGGGCGGCCTTTTTTGAGGCGCCCGCGCAGACGGGCGAGGTATTCACCTTGCGGTGTCTCCACCGCGTAAAACCCGGATTGCGAGCGTGTGACCAGCCCAGATAACTGCATCAGGATCAGGGTTCCGGCGTCTCAGCAGCCTGTTGTGTAGCTTCGGCTTCCGCCGTACCTGTAGCCTGAGCCTGAAGCGTGGCATCGAAGAATACCGGGTTGATAATGCCGTAATCGGTTTCCCATGGGTACAGCGGGCCAGGGCTGCCGAAGAAGTAGTAACCAGCCACACGGCGGAAGATGGGGGCAGCATAGTCAGACCCATCGCCCACATTCTCCACCAAGACTGCAATGGCAATGTCCGATTGGTCTTCGCGGCCAGCATCGGTGTAGCCAATAAACCAGGCATGCGGCAAGAGGCCGGTGCCAGCGGTGGCCGTGCCCGTCTTGCCGTACACCGGAATGCCGAAGCCTGTAAAACGGCGGTAGGCGGTGCCGCGCGGGTCAGACACAACCATGCGCATGCCTGTGCGCAAGGTTTGCAGCGTGGTTTCACTGATGGGCAACGTGCCTTTGACCTGCGGAGAGAAACTCAGGACGGCATCGCCATTGGCATTGACCACACTCTCCACCATGTAGGGCACATATAGCGTGCCGCCGTTGCCGACCGCGGCAGTGTAGACCGCTGCCTGCAGTGGGGTGAGCAAAGTGGTACCCTGACCGAAGGCTTGCTGCACTGCCTGGTTGCGACCAGTATCTTCATCAGTAGGCTCAGGGTCCACTACGGAGCCAGGGGCTTCATTCAGCATCTGGATGCCGGTGGGCGAACCCAGACCGAAGCCACGCGCCATCTCTGCCACAGCGTTCTTGAAGCCCGCGTTGTAGAGATCCATACCGATCTGGTAGAACCACGGGTTGCAGGAGCGCATGATGCCCTCTACCAGGGTCAAGCGGCCACTGCTGGGCAGCTCTTTATCCAGGGTCCAGTCGATGAGGGTCTGGCCGGCCAAGCCGTGCCACTCCTGCACACAATCCAGCACCTGATCCGGCTGGAACTGGCCGCTTTCCACCGCGGCGGAATAGGTGATCACTTTAAAGATGGAGCCCGGCGGATACTGACCCTGTGTAGCGCGATTGAAGAACACATCATCGCCACCGGTGAAGTAAGAGTTCCAATCCGAGTTGTAGTTGTTGAAATCGGCCCAGTTCTGGTTGAAGCCAGGGGAGGAAGCCATCGCCAGGATGCGGCCGGTATCACGCTCGAGTACTACAACGGCGCCATTGAAATCCTTGATGGCTTCCTGGGCGCGGCGCTGCAACTCGCTATCCAGCGTGGTAATGATCGAATCAGCGGCGCCGGAGGGGCTTTCAGCCAGTTTGGTGACAATCTCACCGGCAGGGTTTAGCACGTATAAAGAGCCACCACGCGTGCCTGCCAGGTATTCTTCACCCCAGGCCTCAATGCCAATGCGACCAATACGGTCATCGCTCTGATAGCCGCGCGGGATGTACTCAGGAACCTGCTCAGCAGGGATGGAAGCATAGTAGCCCAGCGCCTGGGGCGCCAGGCCGCTGTTGTAATACAGGCGCGTATCGTAGTACTCGAAACGAATACCGGTTAGCCCACTCCAGTCACCGGCGCGCGCAAGAAATTCCTCTTCTGAAACCTCAGCAATGGGTACATAGAAGGGCGCCTCGCCCTGCTCGGGAAACAGCAGGCGGCTAATCTCTGAGGCCGGGCGGCGGCTCACACGCGCCAGCTCGCTGACCACACGGCTGGCATCCTCTTCCTCGATCAGGCTGGGTAAAACGCCCACAGCCACGGCTGTAGCGCTGCCAGCAATCACATTGCCGTTGCGGTCATAGATGAGGCCACGTGCGGGCACGGCACGCTGCATGCTGAGGCGGTTACCGCCGGCCAGCTCTGGCAGAATGATGCGGTCATCCCACACCACGCGCCAGTTGCTTCCTTCAAGTTTGAGGTCAATGGCGGTATCACGCGTGATGGCGCCAATCACTGCCGAGTTGAGGGTGACGCGGTAGCCCACCTGGGCCGTTTGGGGGTTGATCAGCGATTGCAACAGCTCGTAATCTACGCGAAAGAGATTGGCCTGCGTGGCCACATCTGCATAGCGGGCTACAAAGTCCTCCTCAGTAATGGCTGCGCGGCTTTCAGCGGTGAGCATGGTGTACATGCTGGGATAGTTGCCAGCATTCCATGCATCCAGGTAGGCGCGTACGGCCAACTCGGCATCCGGGGCAGAGCTTGTAGTGATCTGCGGCGTGGGCAGCGTAGGGGGCTGGCCCAAACCACAGGCGCTAAGGATGATGGCACAAAGGGCCAAGCTGAAGATAATACGGCGCATTACAGCTCCCAATCGAGAATAGGTTGGCTCACGGGGCAATCATAGTTCAGGTGGCGTTGGCAGGCATGGGGCAAATCATCCACGGCAAGAGGCAACCCCCACAAGCGCCAATTGCGCAACACGTGACACAGGGGCAAACCGGCCACGTTTGCAAAGCAGCCCGCAAAATCCTCTACGGGGTGAAAGCTGCTATTTTGTATCCCATAGGCCCCAGCTTTGTCCATGGGTTCGCCGCTGGCGATATAAGCGCTCATCTCGCTATCAGAAAAGTTGCGCATGGGCACCTGGCTCTCTGCCAGCTCCACGACCTGCTCGCCAGTAGCCGTGTTCAGCAGGCAGAGCCCGCTGAACACCTGATGACTTTGGCCGCGCAGCGAGCGCAAAATGCGCTCAGCATCGGCGGCGTCCTCAGGCTTGCCGATGATCTGGCCCTGGTGCACCACGGTGGTATCGGCGGCGATGACAATCGCCGGCCGGCCAGCCAACGCACGCGCAATCGTTTGCGCCTTCTCCAACGCCAGGCGCTGAACGTAGGCTTCGGGTGCCTCATCCTGCAGCACATCTTCATTGATGTCGGCAGGCATCACCTCAAAGGGCACCTGGAACAGGCCCAGCAATTCTTTGCGGCGCGGTGACGTGGAGGCCAAAACAATTGGCAAGTTTGTCATAAACCTCAATTTTATCGGTTTCGTAGTGTTAAGAAACACTTTTGTGGTTAAATGCCGTATCGATGGAATTGCTAAAAGCGCGTATTCGCAGTGATGGCCGCAATCTTGGCGGCGGTATTCTGAAGGTGGATGGTTTTATCAACCACCAAGTGGACCCGCTGCTTATGGAAGCCTGTGGCCGCGAATTTGCACAGCACTTCAAGAACAGTGGGGCCACAAAGATCCTGACCGCCGAAATTTCGGGTATCGCCCCGGCGGTGACCACCGGCATTCACCTCAACTTGCCAGTGGTGTACGCCCGCAAGAACAAACCCATCACCATGCCAGACCAGGTGTTCCTGACCCTGGCCCCATCGCACACCAAGGGACGCATGGTGGAGCTGATCGTCTCGCCAGAGTATCTGTCCAACGGCGAGAAGGTGCTGATCATTGATGATTTCCTGGCCAGCGGCGCCACCATCCTGGGCCTGGCGCGGCTGGCGCAAACCGCTGGCGCCGAGATCGTAGGCGTGGGCACGCTGGTAGAGAAGACCTTTGAAGACGGCCGGGCCGCACTGCAGCCCCTGAATGTGCCGGTTGTCTCCCTGGTTGCCATCAAAAACATGGATGGCAACACAATTGAATTTGCCTAAGGCTTGCTCATGATTGTTATCCTGGACTTCGGCTCGCAAACCTCCCAACTTATCGCCCGGCGTTTGCGAGAAGCCCAAGTGTTCTGCCAGTTGTTTGCTTGCGATTCACCCGCAGACGAAATCCTAGCCCTCAAACCGGATGGCTTTGTACTCTCCGGTGGCCCGGCCTCTGTGTACGCAGATGGCGCTCCGCAACTGCCTGACTATGTGATCGAGAGCGGCAAGCCTATCCTGGGCATCTGCTACGGCATGCAAGCCATGACGCATGCCTTGGGCGGCCAGGTCTCCCCCAGCCAGCACCGCGAGTTTGGCTACGCACAATTGCGCAGCCTGCAAGACAACGCCCTGCTCAGCCAGGGTGAACAAACCGTGTGGATGTCTCACGGTGATCGCATAGAGCAGGCGCCGGCGGGTTTTGAGGCGATTGCCGCCAGCGACAACGCCCCGGTTGCCGCCATGGCTGACCCCAGCCGCGGCTACTATGGCGTGCAGTTCCACCCGGAGGTGCATCACACCCCGGGCGGCGCCGAGATTTTGCGCCGTTTTGCCGTGGAGGTGTGCGGCGCCGAGGCAACCTGGTCACCCGGCGCCATTGTTCAGCAGTCCATCGACGCGATTCGTGAACAGGTGGGCAGCGAGACAGCACTCTCGGCCATCAGCGGCGGGCTGGATTCCAGCGTGGCGTCGGCCCTGGTGCATGCCGCCATCGGCGATCAGCTGGTAGCCATGTTCGTGGATACCGGGCTGCTGCGCCAGGGTGAGCGCGAAGAGGTGATCCACGCCTTGCAACAAGGCCTGGGCCTCGAGCTGGTGGTTGTGGATGCGGCGGCGATGTTTCTAGCCGATCTGCAAGGCGTGACCGACCCTGAAGAGAAGCGCCGCCGTATCGGCGAGCGCTTTATCCGCGTATTTGAATCTCAAGCGCAGCAACTGGGGTTGCCGCCATTCTTAGTGCAAGGGACGATCTACCCTGACGTTATCGAATCGCGCGCTCCCGAACGCCAGCATGCTCAGCGCATCAAGACGCATCACAACGTTGGCGGGCTACCTAAGAATATGCGGTTCAAGTTGGTGGAGCCGCTGCGCTATCTCTTCAAGGACGAAGTGCGCCGTGTAGGCGAAAGCCTGGGGTTGGATCCACAGTTGCTGTGGCGCCAACCCTTTCCCGGCCCCGGCCTGGCTGTGCGCTGCCTGGGCGAGGTCACCAGCCCGCGGCTGGCAGCCCTGCGCGCCGCAGATGCCATTTTCATCAGCGAACTGGTGGCTGCCGGCCTGGTGAGCCGCCCGAACGCACCGCTGGCGCAGGCGTTTGCCGCTCTGCTGCCCGTGCGCAGCGTAGGTGTGATGGGCGACCAGCGCACATATCAAGAGACCGTGGCGCTGCGCGCCGTGGTGAGCCAGGATTTTATGACAGCAGACTGGGCCGCCCTGCCAGACGATCTGCTACGCAAAGTATCCAGCCGTATCGTCAATGAGGTGGCAGGCGTTAACCGCGTTGTCTATGACATCAGCAGTAAGCCACCTGCAACAATTGAATGGGAATAGCGTACATATTCAAGGAGGGGTATGAAAATCGAACAAACTTTTAGAGAAGCACTGCGTATTCTGGTCAAGATATGGCCTTATGTCCTGCCGCACCTGGCTCTCAGTCTTGTATCCCTCGTGTTATCTCAGCAAGCAGATGACTTCCTGTTACTGTGTCTGATGCTACCCATCACACTCATCATCTATTTGTTTGGCATTCTGCTCTTGCGGGTGATGTTCTATGCACTGGATGACAAGGACCTGCAATTCTCCAAAGTCATTGAGGGATTGATGCCCGCCGCATGGCGGATATTGGCCTTTTCGTTCGGCAGCACGATTGCCTTCGGCGTACTATTTTCTGTGATTGCTGTTTTTGCTGTGCTCTTTATGCTCATTGTTCCAACCATCGCACCCAGTCTGCATCTGGCAATCATTGTTGTATCCCTTGCTGCCGTAGCTATTACTGTCATTACACTCTTGCTGCTGCTTGGGATGTACTCGCCGTTGGTTATGGGAGCCATCGTCGATCGTAATCAGGGTTTACGCAACGCAGTGCGTGAGGCACACACACTGGTAAAAGCCAACTGGAAGAAATTGCTGGGCTGGGTGCTTATACTTACTGTACCCAACAGCTTGATCGCCATGCTGCTTGGCGCCTTTGGCCAGCAATCCACTAACATGGCACTCTCAGCCACACTCATATACATTACTGGCTATTTAGCCGTGACTGTACTGGGTCTTTTCCTGCAATCCAGCTGGGCAATAATTTATCGTCAACTTTCTCAACCTGACACCACAACCAAAGCGCGCCACGGGCGTGTATCATCTACTTAAGGAGAACCCAATGGATATAGGCGCAGTACTCTCTCGTTCATGGAGAACCGTGTGGAAACACAAGGTTCTGTGGATCTTTGGCATTCTGGCCTCCTGTGGCTCACGCAGTGGTGGCAGCAGCGGTGGCGGCAACAGCTTTAGCTCTGATGCCGGGCAAAACTTCACACCGCCACCTGAGTTACAGCGCTACATCACAGATATGGAGCGCAGCTTCCGCACCGTGTCTGAAGAGCAAATGATCATGATTGGCCTTTTGGTCATGGGCGCGGTGTGTTTGCTGGTGATCATCACCTGGCTGGTAGGGCTTTATGGCAAGACGGGCGTTACCGTAGGTGCATTGCGCGCTGAGGCGGGCCACGAGGTCTCCTTCCGCGCCATCTGGCGCGAAAGCTGGGGCATCTTTGACCGCATTGTTGGCCTCAACTTGCTATTGGCTGCTCCGGTGTTCATCCTCGGTATTGTCTTCTTTGTCTTCGTGGCATTCTTTGGAGCCCTCACCCTAGGCTTTGGCCTGCTATGCCTCATTCCGCTTATCTGTCTGCTGATTCCGCTCAGTGCTGCCTACGCCGTGTTCACAGACATCTCTAACATTGCGCTGGTGAAAGACGGCTTGGGCATCGGCGCAGCCATCAACCGTGGCTGGGAAGTGCTCTCCAAGAATGTGGGCAGCATCATTGTCCTGGGGCTGGTCCTAATCGTGGGTGGCCTTATCGTCAGCGTAGTGCTGGCCATTCCATTCTTCCTGGCGTTCATCCCTCTCGTGATTGGCGCCTCGCAAGGCGACATTGCCCAGAATCTCACGCTCAGCCTGATCTGCATTGTAGCCAGCCTGCCGGTTACCTTCGTGCTCAGCGGCATCCTGCACAGTTACCTGCAAACCGCCTGGACCCTGGCCTACGCTGAGCTGACGGCTGCCAAGTAAGCATGTCTTTTCTGGATCGCAAGGCCTTCTCTCAGCTGCGCCGCAACCACGGCCTGGAGCACGCAACCATCCATGTGCTCAGCCGCACTCAGCCGCGTATCTCGACCGCGGGTCATTCTGACCCGGGCGGGTTCTGGCTGCTTGGGGACTTGAGCACCGAAGCCGTATACGGCGCGGTCGAAGAAGCTCTGCGGCGCCTGCGCGCCGGAGAGCGCGGCCTTGCGATCCACCCCAACTGTGGCACCAACCTGGTCACCGCCAGCGTAGCCTCCGGTCTGGCTGGCGCCGTGGCGCTGGGCGGCGCCCGCAGTGACCGCGAGCGCATAGAGCGTCTGCCGCTGGCCATCGTATTTGCCATGGCCGGCTTGCTGCTGGCTCGCCCGCTGGGCACGCGCATTCAGCAGCGCGTCACCACCTCAGGCGACCCGGGCGATCTGCGTATTGTAGACATTCGCCGCACTCAACGCGGCCGCTTCACGGCCCACCGCATCACTACCGCAGGCTGATATGGCATCCAAACCCAGTGTGTATGTTTTCATGGGGGAAGATGAAACCGCTGTACGCGCCGAGCTCAACAAGCTCATCAGCAAACTAGGCGACCCCGCCACTGCCGAAATGAACACCTCGCGTCTGGAAGCTGGCGCCACTATCGACGCGTTGCGGCGTGCAGCGTTAGCAGCGCCTTTCCTGGCTGAGCGGCGTTTGGTAGTTGCGCAGCAGGTGACTAAGACATACTCCACGGCTGAGCCACGCGCCCGCTTCATTGAGTTTCTGGATGAAGTACCAGCCAGCACAGCCCTGGTACTGATGGAAAACACGGCGCTGGAAGATAAACACTGGCTGATGAAGTGGGCCGACAAAGCCGCCGGCAATGCTTTCGTGCGTGAGTTCAATTTGCCGCAAGGAACGCAATTAGCCAATTGGCTGGTGGTGCGTGCCAGCGAACTGGGCGGCGAGCTGCAGCCGCAAGCCGCCGCGGTGCTGGCGCAGCTGCAAGCCACCGACAAAGGCGCAGCTGAGAATGAGCTGCACAAACTGCTGGCTTACGCCAACTACAGCCGCCCCATCACCGCGGCAGATGTGGCCGAGCTGAGCTTGCGCAGCGGTGAGCATGGCGATTTCTTCGCCCTGGCGGATGCGCTGAGTGCAGCGAGTGGCCAGCGTGCCATGCAGGCGTTGCAACCCCTGCTGGAAGAGCGCGACAAGATCCTCTTGTACTTCAGTATGGTGGGCCACTTCCGTGCGTTGCTACAGAGCCGTGATCTGCTAGACGCAGGCATGGGCGAAACAGACATTGCCAAGCAACTGCGCATGCACCCCTACCGCGCCAAAAAGATGGCTGCCCAGGCCAAGCAATTCTCCAGCCGTTCACTGCGCGCAATCTATGAGCGCTTGTTGATTTACGACGAGCAGATCAAGACTGGCGAGATCGAAGCAGGGCTAGCCATGCAGACGTTTGTTGCCGAGCTTAGCGTGCAAGCGGCGCCTTAGCCGTATCTACACCAATCCAGGCGTAGCCCGGCAGCACGGTCTTACGCGCTTCCACTTGCAGGCCACCCAACTGTTGCCGACCAACCATTAGGCTGGGGTGCAACATCACCAGATTGGCGGCATGCCCATACCTGCGCTGATAGCGCTCAGCCGCCCACAGGATCTTGCCTTCGAGCTGGCTGACATCACCGATAAATACTAGGTCTCCCATACGCGCATTGTGCCCTACGCACATTGGAGATTAGTTAACGCTGGGTTATCTCTGTGTGAGCGCCCACAACAGCTGAAAATGCTCCACATAGTCGCCGGCAAGCTGCTCATCAAAGATGATCAGCGTGTTCTCGTCATTGCGAAACTCAGCATTGGAGCTGAAGTTGTATGAGCCCGTAACCACGGTGGCGTCATCAATGATCAGCACCTTGTCATGCAAGTTGCTGTCTGGCTCATCCAGGTATACTTGCACGCCATTTTGCAGCAGGTAGCTGTACTCATTTCCCTGATTATTGATCTGGTCATCATCCACAATACCGCGCACCTCTACGCCACGTTGCTGGGCACGCACCAGCGCATCCCCAAGGTCATCCAGTGTAAAAGAGAAGGCTAGAAAGTAGATGCTGTCTTCTGCTGAATCAATCACATCCACCAGAGCATCCATCACGCCATCATCCGGTGAAAAATAGGTGTGCAGCTCCACATCGCCGATGACCAGCTCCGGGTAAGGCGTATTATCGAGCGCACTCTCACCAAAGCGGCCTTGCGAGAACATCTCCTCAAATTCGCTGGCGTAGTTCGCGGCCAGTTGCACCGAGCGCAGGCATAGCACGTTGTTGCGGTTGCCATACATATCGCTTACCGTAAAGTTGCTGGAGCCTGTCCACACCTCGTAGGCATCGATAACCACAAATTTGTTGTGCATAAAGTTTTGCCCTGTATCCACCACCACAGGGATACCAGCCTGGATTAACTGCTGCAGCTCCCGCCGGTCTTGATTGTTGGCTTCCGCCACCAGGCGCACATCCAGGCCACGTGCATGCGCATCCAGCAACGCATCCCGAATGCTCCACAAGTTGAGGTCATAGATGGCCATCCACACGCTGCTGCGCGCAGCACGAATGGAGCGTGCCAACTCCTCGTCGGGGCCGCCGCGCACATCACGGGCAGACGCGGCGTAAGGGTCAGTGAAGTAGACCTCGATCCAGTCTGCCGGAGCTGATACTGGGCTGGTGAGTTGAGATACAGGGGCCGCTGGCGCGCAGGCGCACAGCACAAGGAGCCAAGGAACAAGAAATCTACGCATGGCCGCCATTATAATGATGCCATGAGTGCAGTACACACCGTAGAGGTGGCAGGGCTTTCACGCCAACTCCCCTTGTTTGAAGTGGCCCCCGGCGTAACCATCGCCATCCTCAATATTCTTGGTGACGTGGAGTTGGTGCGCGCTTCGGCCAAAGCGCTGGCCGCCAAGCTCACCGCGGCGGACTATGATGTACTGCTGACTGCTGAGGCCAAGAGCATTCCGCTCATTCACACACTGGCCGAGGAAGCCAACAAGCCCTACGTAGTGCTGCGCAAAAGCTACAAATCTTATATGGGCGAAGCCATCTCGGCTGAAACCGTCTCCATTACCACTAACGCCACGCAGACCCTGTATCTTGATGCCAAGGATCTGCCGCTGGTGGCCGGCAAACGCGTAGTGCTGGTGGATGATGTTGTCAGCACCGGTTCAACCCAAGCGGGCATGCGCAGCGTAGTTGAAAAGGCCGGCGGGCAAGTGGTTGCCGAAGCAGCCATCTTCACCGAAGGCGATGCATCCAAATGGCAGAACATCATTGCCTTGGGGCATTTGCCTGTGTTCACCTCTTCGTAAAGGTTTTTGTTATCGTTAGCGTCACCGCGTAAGTAGCGCGGTAAAGATGCTATACTTTTTTTGCTAGTTGCCCGGCACAAGTGGTTCATCAGGGCAATCCCACCGCATCATCCTATACGTCCACGCTAAGTGCGCGGCTGCCCCATCGGGGCACTTTGTTTAGCCATGAGTACAGTAGCCATCCTCCACTTCACCGCGCCGCCTATCGTTGGCGGCGTAGAAAGCGTCATTGACCATCACGCGCGCATGCTGGTTGCCGCGGGTCACTCGGTGCGCGTGATCGCAGGCCGCGGCCAGGCTACCGACAGACGCATTACCTTCGAGCACATCCCTTTGCTGGATTCGCTCCATTCACGCGTACTGACCGCCAAGCAGGTGCTGGATGCGGGTCAAGTGCCGGCGCAATGGCAAAATTTGGTGACAGATATACGCACGCGGCTGCAGGATGCACTGGTTGACGTAGACGTAGTGTTTGCTCACAATGTAGCCTCACTGCACAAGAACCTGGCATTTACCACAGCGCTCTTTGAGCTATCGCAGCAGCCCGATGCGCCACGCGTGGTGCTGTGGCATCACGATATTGCCTGGGACTCACAACGCTATGGTCACGAGCTGCATGCTGGGATGCCGTGGGATCTGCTGCGCATGGCCTGGCCGAATACCACCCAGGTCACAATTTCTTCAGCACGGCAAAAAGAGCTGGCACAGCTGCTCACATTGCCAGTTGAAGACATCATCGTGATACCTAACGGCGTAAGCCCGCGGCTGTTTCTCAAGCTGGGGCATATGTCGATTGCGCTGGTCAACTCGCTCAACCTGATGGAGGCCAGCCCGCTGCTGCTCATGCCGGTTCGCCTCACGGGACGCAAGAACATCGAGCTGGCGCTTCACAGCCTGGCAGAGCTGCACACACACATGCCAGAGGCGCGCCTGCTCATCACGGGCCCGCTTGGCCCTCACAACCCTGCCAACGAGAATTACTTTGCATCACTAAAAGCATTGCGCAGTGAGCTGAAACTGGAAACCCACGCCCACTTTCTGGCGGAGCAGGTGTCTGGTTTTATCCCCGATGAAGTCATTAGCGACTTCTATCACCTGGCAGATGCGCTGCTACTGCCAAGCAAAGACGAAGGCTTTGGCATTCCCGTGCTTGAGGCTGGCCTGGCGGGCGTTCCTGTCTTTTGCTCCAACATTCCTGCGCTTCAAGAACTGGGGGGTGATGAAGCCAACTACTTCTCGCCTGAGGCGGATCCCAAAGGGGTGGCCGCGCTGATCCACACTACGCTCATCTCCAGCCAGGTGTGGCGCCTGCGCAACCGCGTGCGCCAGCAGTACAGCTGGCAGCAGATCTACAACCAGCACCTGGCACCCCTGGTAGCTGAATGAAAATTGAACGTAAATCCATGCTGTTGCACAGCATCCTGCTGCCCGTAGTTCATGGCAGCAATACGCAGCTCCCTCTGCAGCTGTCCAAACTGCTCTCACGAGAAAAGCCGCAATTGCTTGGCATCGTACCGGTGCTTCCGGGCGAATCGCTCAGCACGGGCGCGGCGGCCGCACGCCAACTGCGCGAGCAGATACGCGCGTCTGGCAGCACACAGCCGCTGCGCACACTAGTGACGCACAGCCCCTGGCAGGAGCTGCTCAACACGGTGAGCGAGCAGCAGCCCGACCTGGTCATCCTGGAGTGGCCAGCCGCTCTCAAACAGTTGGACGTTTCGCTAGATACGCTGCTGCGCGAACTACCCTGTGACCTAGCGCTGGTGCGCGGCCCGCTGCCAGCACGGCTGGGCAAAATCCTGGTGGCACTGCGCGGTGGCCCCTTCGCCGAACTGGCCTTGCGCCTGGCGCTCACCATCTCGCACGCCAGTGACGCACGCGTGCAGTCGCTGCATGTGCACCCCGTCAAGAAGTCTGAGGCCTCTACGGGGCGCAAAACGGCCAGGCAGCCGGACGCTGCTTTCCGCGGTCTGCAGCAGGTATTGGAAAATCTGCCAGAGATCGAGCAGAACCATGTTCGCAGTAATGATGCGGCGGGTTCTATTGTCAATGCCTCCAGACGCAGCAGCCTCACCATCTTGGGTATCGCCGCCCAGCTCCCCGCCAGTGGCTCCTCGGTAGGGCGCACAGTGCAACGCGTGCTCAAAGAAAGCGTTGGCAGCGTTATTCTGGTGCGCTCCAGCGAGCCCTTCCCTGCGGGCGCGATCTCCGAAAGCGTGGGTGGCAAAGCTATTTCGGTGCTGGTGGATAAGTGGTTTGCGGAGAACACCTACCATGCTGAGGAGTTTGCCGATCTCAAACGTTTGGTTGAGCTAAAGCAGCAGCAGGGGCTAAGCATCAGCCTGGCAATGCCATCGCTCAACGAAGAAGCTACTGTTGGCAAAGTCATTCGCACCGTTAAAAAAGCACTGATGGAACGCGTGCCATTGGTGGACGAGATCGTACTCATCGATTCGGGCTCCACCGATCGCACTCGCGCCATTGCGGAGAAGCTGGGTGTACCGGTGCATGTGCATCAGGAGATGCTGCCCGAGTATGGGGCCCGCACCGGCAAGGGTGAAGCGCTATGGAAGAGCCTGTATGCTACACGCGGCGACATTGTGGCGTGGATCGATACCGACATTGTCAATATTCATCCGCGCTTTGTGTACGGTCTGCTTGGGCCGCTGTTGGTCAATCCAGAATTACAGTTCATCAAGGGCTTTTACCGGCGGCCACTGCGAGTGGGCCGCCAGCTCACCGCCGCTGGTGGCGGCCGAGTCACCGAACTTACCGCCCGCCCGTTGCTGAATCTTTTCTACCCTGAGCTTTCGGGCGTGATGCAGCCGCTGTCAGGCGAATACGGTGGCCGCCGTGCCGCACTGGAGAAACTTACCTTCTACTCAGGCTACGGTGTGGAAACTGGCCTGCTGATTGACACGCTGGAAAAGTTTGGCCTGTCTGCCATTGGCCAAGTGGACCTGATGGAGCGCATCCATCACAACCAAAGCCTGGAAGCGTTGGGCATGATGTCTTTTGCCATCATCCAAGTGGTCACGCAAAAGCTCGAGCGCCGCAAAGGGGTTGAGCTGCTCGAAGATGTGAACAAGACGATGAAGCTCATCCGCCACGCCGGGGATAGCTTTTATCTTGACGTGCAGGAGATCAACGAGCGCATGCGCCCGCCCATGCTCAGCCTGCCGGAATACAAACGTGGCCGCACTCGCAAGCGCTAGTTACGTTCAACCACCTCATCCATATAGGCCTTGATGGTGGGGACACCCGTCATGCGCGCGTAGTAAAAGTTGTTGACCAGATTGATGACTTCGGCGCGGGCGGCCTCCGCGCGATTCGAAAGCGGCTCGCCCTTGTGCTCCTTGGAGAGGATGTCACGTAGCTGCAGCAGCTCACGCACGATTTCCTCTTCTTCTGTACCTTCCAGCACTTTCACCACCGCCAAAACAAGCTGGTCAGTCTGCGCCAGCAGATGTTCAAGCTCTACTGAGGAATCAGGGATAAAGCAATCATCGATGGTTCGGATCAGTGACCAGACCTGATAGAGCACCGTGGCTGGCTCATCAAAGAGTTCACGCAGAAACGCGGCGTCGCCGTAGCGGCCGGTCAGGCGGAAAATGTTGTACATGCGCTTGGCTGCCTTGCCAAAGTTCGGCTCGCTGGTCACATATTTCTTGACCTGCTTCTCCAGCTCATAGACATAGTCATCCAGCGCATTGGCGTCCACATGCTTTGCCAGCTTGGTAAACAGCGGAACGGATTCCGCATCCAGATAGACCTCCTGGAAGTACGGGTCCAGGTAACCATCCAACGGAGCAATGCTGCCATCTGGCGCCTGCCAGGTAACATCCAGCATGTTGCTGGCGTTCACCAGCTGTTTGCGCACCGGGTCCACCACTACCCAGTCCAGCTTGCACCACCCCGGCTCCTCGGCCACCTGCTCCCACAGCAGCGTGAGCGGTTGGCCAGCTGCATCCTGCAGCTCGAGCTTGCCTGCTTGCACGTCCGTAGGGCTCCATGAGATCGGCGAACCCTGGCTGAGCTCGCGCTGCTCACGCAGCACCGCCTGCGGGTAGCTGCCAAACTTGACTTCCATCAATTGGAACGTAGGCCCGCGCAGGGTTGAGAGCGCCTTGTCACGAATCAGCGCAGCTAGCATGGCGCACGCCTCGGCACGCGTATCTGCGAGGATGTTCACGCGCTCAAAATAATCAGCGTCACCGGGATACGTTTGAATCTTCGATTGTGCAGCCGAGCCAGAGAGGGCCAGCGCCGTTTCCACTCTGCCCGGCACATCCAAAAATTCCACCAAACGGCCGATCTTGCGAAAATGCTCCAGATCATCTGCGCTAAAGTCCAGCATGCTGAGGCGGTGGCCAAACACGCCGGCGCGCACATCCACCACCACATCGTCTTGACCGCTGTCTGTAGTCGCTGCATCCAGCCATTTTTGCGCCTCCGCCTCATTGACCTGCACACCTAGACGCTGTGCCGATTCAATGATGCGCTTCAGTTCATCTTCAGAGTGAGTTGCCATGTGTCTCCTCCATCTCTCGCAAGAGTTTTGAGAACAAGATTGCACCCTGGCGGGCGTCTTGTTCCGCATTGTGGTCAAGAATTGTGGTGTTGCCGTAATGTGCGCTAACTTGTGGGAAGGAGGTGTTGCGCCACTCCACGCCATGCAACCCAAAGAAAACCGCTTTGATATCCAACGCTCGGTGCCCAAAAAGGTTATGCCCCAAATAATGGTGCATATAGTCGTTGATGAACATCCAGTCAAACGGCGCATTGAAGGCCACGAACACCGGCTCAGTCTCACCGGCATACGCGGCCACCCAAGCGGCAAAACGTGCCAGCGCTTCTTTGGGGTCCAAACCGGTGCGCGCTAGCTCATCTGGATTGAGATTGTGAATGCGCGCCGCTTCTTCCGTTTGGCCAGGTTTATCGGGCTTTAGTTCAGCATAGAAGGATGTTTGCGGGTCAGACACTAACGCCGCACCGATGGAGAGCAAGGCGTAGTCTGCAGGGTTTGGCCCTGCCGTCTCCACATCAATGCAAATGTACACAGGCAATTTAAGTTTCACGGCGGGATTGTAGCATGCGCGCCACAACTCAAATTGGCGCTTGTATAATCTCCGAATGTCCCGCACCCTGCGCCCCCACCTTGCATTCGTTTTCTTTGCATTCGTCATCACCGCCTGTGGCCTGGCATCACCAGACAGCATCACAATGCCAGAGACAACCGCCACGCCAGAAGGCCCACAAGCGCTCAACATCTGTATGGGCAGCGAGCCAAGCTCTCTGTACCTATACGCAGACAATTCCAGCGAAGCGCAAGCTGTGCGCCAAGCGCTCAGCGATGGCCCGTTCGATTGGCATAATTTTGAGGCCCAGGGAGTAGCATTTGAAACCCAGCCTACTACCAGCATCCAAGCGGTCACCGTAAGACAAGGCGACCTCATCGTGGATGCCTATGGCCATGTGGTTACATTGGCGCCGGGAGTATTAGTACGCCCAGCGGGCTGCAAAGATGGCAACTGTGCCGTGCCTTTCACCGAGGGCGAAGTGCAGGTCGATCAGGCCAGCACCACCTTTGTGCTCAAGCCGGGCCTGCGCTGGGCAGATGGCACGGCGCTGAGCGCCAATGACAGCGTGTTCTCTTTTAACGTGGCTTCTGACCCCGCCACGCCCAGCAACAAAGACGTGATCACTAAAACGGCCAGCTACACCGCCGCAGATGAGCGCACCATTACCTGGGTTGGCCTGCCCGGCTATGTGGACCCATTGGCAGCCAGCCGCTTTTGGGCCCCGCTGCCCCAGCACCAGCTTGGCAGCCTGTCTGCGGCGGACCTGCTCACCAGCGAGCACGCCGCGCGCACGCCGCTTTCCTGGGGAGCCTATACCATCACACAGTGGAGTGCTGGCGAGCGCATCCAGTTGACGCGCAACAGCAACTACGCCGGCCAGCCCGCCACCTTTGCCGAGGTCAACCTCCTCTTTATCGGCGAAGACGCGGCCGCCAGCCAGCAGGCGCTGGCTAGTGGGCGCTGCGATCTGGTGCTGCCCTCCGCCGGGCTGACCGAGATCGACACGGCCAGCATGCAAGGAGCGCAGACCGCTCAAGACTATTGGTTGCAGCTGGTCTTTGGCGTGCGCCCGCAGGCGTACGACGATGGCTACAACGTCTACGCAGACCGCACGGATTACTTTGGCAGCGCAGCCATGCGCACTGCGCTGGCTCAGTGCATTGACCGCCAAAGCATCGCCAACGCGCTGAACGCAGTACGAGCCATTGGCTATATGCCCAACAACAGCCCGTATGCCAACTCCAGCAGCCTGCCCGGCTACGACCTTACCGCGGCCAACGCGGCTCTGGATGCACAAGGCTGGATCACCGCAGAAGATGGTGTGCGCCGCAGCCAGAGCTTCCCGCAGGCCATCTTCGGCCAGGCATTTGAAGTGTCCCTGGCCGTGAGCGAAAATGCACAAGAGCAAGCGGTGGCCGAGCAGGTGGCGAACAATCTGGCCGACTGTGGCATCTCCGTCACTATCGAGATTCTGCCCAACGAAACCTTCTTTGCCACAGGGCCGGAGAGCAAGATCTTTGGCCGCAATTTTGACCTAGCGCTCTTTGCCTGGCCCTATGATGACATGCCCGCCTGTTACCTGTTCTTGGGCGAAACGGTGCCGGGGGGGAACTGGAGCACCAGCCGCTATGGCTGGGGCGGTTGGAATGTGAGCGGCTGGCAAAACGCCGAGTACGATGCCGCCTGCCACGGCGCGCTCAACACGCTGGTGAGTGATCCGGCCTATGGCGAAGCCCAACAACGAGCACACGCCATTTTTGTGCAGGAGCTGCCGGTGCTGCCTTTGGTGTCACCCAATAGCGCAGTGGCCGCCCGCGCTGATTTTTGCGGTCTCGAGAACGTGAATGCTGGCGAACGCTTGTTGCAGAACCTTGAGAACTACGGCTATGGCAGCTTGTGCCAGCCGTAACTGGAGTTTGACAAGAAAAAAGCCCGGTGCATGCACCGGGCTTTTTTGCTTGGCTATCCAGCCTGCTGCATGAGATTGGCCGCCTTGCGACCAATCTCAACAGCAAAGTTGGTGCCGCGGTCCCAGGGGTAGACCTGGCTCATACTGGCAAAGTACAGACCGGGCATGGGGGTGGCAATCTCAGGAATATTACGAGAGTGGTTCACCAGTGGTACAGGCTGGGCATAGTTGGTCTTGTGCACCCATACCTTCTTGACCCAGCTACGGTCAAAGGCCGGATTCACACGTTGGATACCCGGCAGGAAGCGCTCGAGCAATTGCTCATCACTGAGCGTGAAGTACTCGTGGCCCAATTCCAAATAATCACCACAATACAGAATATGGTCGCCGCCAAAATGCTCAGAGGAGACGTAGTTGGTGTGCTCCACCAGTGCCAGGAAGGGAAAACCCGCGCTCTTGGGGATGTTGTACCAGTAGTAGCCCTTCTCCGAGAGCTGGCGATCAATGCTGAGCGTCATCACCACCGCGCCCATGCTCTTGAGATCCAGCAGGCCGCGTAAATACTCCTGGCTGAGCTCCGGCGCCAGTTTAGCAAGCAGCTGCGGCGATATGGTAACGAGCACCTGGTCAAACAGCTGAAGTTTGCCATTCACACTCAACTCCAACTGGAGGCCAACCTGCTTGACGCTTTCCACCGTGGCACGCATTTCAAAGCCCACGCCGATAGCTTTTAGCTTCTCAGCAAACTGGTCAGCAAAGGCCTGGAAGCCACCTTTGTACGTACCCAAGCGCGTCGTGCGCGCATGTAGACGCGCCCACAGCCAGGCCATATTGACCTGCTTGGCAAACGGGCCAAACTTGCCTTCGATGAGTGGCAGCCACATGCTCTCATACACTCGCTTGCCAGCCCACCTACGCATCCACGCGTCCACGGTGCTGCGTTCGAGCGGCTTCCAGTTATTGGTGATACGCAGGTACAAGCCCACCAGGCCAAAACGAATCTTATCTAAGCCCCAGCCCAAGCCGGGGTACAGCAAGGCAGCCGGGATCGAATCAAATGGATAGAACTTGCCGTTGTAATACATCACCGTATACGGACGCGGGAAGATGACATTCTCGCTGAGGCCGAGCTCATTGATCAAGCCGAGCATATGCGCATCGCTGGCAAACCAGTGATGGTAGAACTTCTCCAGGCTCCACTCCCAGTGCGGCTCCTTGAAGCCGGAAGCCAGACCGCCGACATGATCGGCCGCCTCAAAAATAGTCACCTGGTGGCCAGCTTTGGCCAAGTCATAGGCGGCGGCCATGCCGCCATAACCCGCACCGACGATAGCGATCTTCATGCACCCTCCGTAGCAGGCACTTCACCCCACTTGATGCCCTCTTTCGCCAGATAATATGCGCCCAGCAAAGTGATCGGCAGCCACAACGCAATATGCAGCACAAACGTATAGCTGGTGGCCACTTCCTTGGGCACACCATACGCTTCAAGAATGGCGATACCGGGGGCGTCAAAGGTGCCGATATACCCTGGCGCCGAAGGAATGGTGGTGGCCAGATTGACCACGCCGTTCATCAGCATCAGCGCAAAGAAGCTCACCTCAAAATTGAAGGCGTGCATGACGAACCAATATTTGCCGGTCTCCAGTAACCAGATCACCAGCGAGCTGATGAAGACCATAATGACTTCAACCGGGGAACGCAGCGCCTCCAGCCCGCCGAGGAAGCGGTTGCCCACCTCCAGCACGCGATCACGGAAGCGCTCTGGCACCAGCCGCGCCGTGAGCCAGGCCAGCAAACGCTGGCTGGCGCTGGGGAACATGGCCGCCAACAGAAAAGTGAGCAGCGCACCCAGAAAGACCAAGCTGCCCCAGAAGGCGATCTGCTGAATACTGAGGCCCGCCACCAGCCCACCGCCGATCTCAGCCAACTCTCCAAGATTGACAAAGATAAAGGCCAGCATGACCACGCCGTCAAAAATGCGCTCCACGATAATGGTGGCCAGTGAGGCGGATACCGCCACGCCTTCTTTGCGCTTGAGGATGACAGCGCGCAATACTTCACCGGCGCGCGCCGGGTAGACGTTATTGCCCATGTAGCCAATGGCGACGATGGGGAACATGGTGCGCGTGGGCACAGCCTTCAGCGGGCGCAGCAAGTAATGCCACCGCCAGGCACGCGCCCACACCGCCAGAAAATACACACCAATGCCCGGCAGCAGCCAAATGTACTCCGCCTGAAGCACCTGCTGCCAGAAATCGCCAAAATGCATGTTGCGCAGCACCAGGTACAGGAACAACACACTGATGCCGATGCCCAGCCAGAATTGCCAGCGGAAGGTTGATTTTGCTTTGCTCATGAAGATTGCATTCTAGCCCAATCGCGCTAGACAGGCGGCCAGGGCATATAGCGCTCATCCTCGGGCGGATGCGGGAAGCTGGGTGCCGCCAGCAGCGCCGCAGCTCGCTGGCGCAAGGCCTCCAGCTCGGCCGGGCTCAGATAGGCGGCCAATGCTTCGGCCAGTGGGTTGCCAGCAGCCAGCTTGGGCTGCAACTGGCGCACGGATTCCAATAAATCAGCAGGGATTGGCTCACCAGCAAAATCCCAGATCACTGTGCGCAGCTTAGTCTCTTCGTGAAAGCAGATGCCGTGATCGATGAGCCATAGATGCCCATCCTCCCCCAGCAGGATATGCCCACCCTTGCGGTCTGCATTGTTGACCAGCAAATCAAACACGGCCGCTGGGCGCAATTGCTGGCGCACGCTATCCTCAAACGTGAAGTAGTGCCACTCAGGATCGTGAGCGACGCGCAGTTGCAAAGAACCAGGGCCAAAGGGCCCATCGGCGCGCAACACGGTGGGCGGAACCAGCGTCCAGCCCAGCGCTTCGCTGAGCAGGTAGGCCGCCACTTCGCGGCCCGCTAAGGTCTCGGGCGGGAAGTCCCACAAGGGCTGTTCACCTTTGACTGGCTTGTAGACGCCTTCGAGTTCAGCGCCAACGCGCACCAGGAAGGTGTAGTTTGAGCCCCAGGTGAACTGGCCCTCCAGCGTCAACTCCCCCGTCTGCAAGACCGATAAAACGTGCAGGCCAGCTCCTAATGCTTGTGGCCGTTCTTCTTTACACAGAAATGGCCCGCCGGGTCCATCGGCTCGCCGCATTGCGGGCAGGTGGGCCGACCGCGCGAGGCAATCTCAATACCCCAGTTGGCCATGCTGCGAATTTGCGAGCGCGTGCACCACAGGCGGGCAATGTAGAGATCGTCTTCGTTGGCATCCGGCGAATCCGGCGCCTCGCGCAACTCCACGGCCACCAGATCCTGCTCGGGGTCATAGCCCAGGCCAATCTCAGCGGCGCGGAACAGCGCATCCACCGGCGGATGAATATGCATCAGGTCCTCATCAAACTCAGCAGAGGCGTTGGGCAGATCCGCGTGTTTTGTATTTAGCTCAGCCAGGAACTGCTCGATGGCCACGGCCAGGCTCTGCACCTGTACCTTCTCGACGATGGCAGCGACGATGCGCTCTTCTTTCCAGGCTTGAATATAGAAGACGCGCTGGCCAGCAGGGCCAATCGCATCCGTAGTGATATGGTCAACCGGGCGGAGTTCAATGGTTTTAGGCATGGTGGCGCAGTATAGTCCTTAATTCAAGTTTAGTTCTCGGGTGCTGTCCAATTCAAACGCTCGAGCATGCTGTGGCCATCATGCAGCAGCAGCGTGCTGACAGAGGCGGTGCTGATCTGTAAACGCTGGAACTGGTCCAGGGGCATGCCGGCATAGTGAGCGATGATGAGCTTGATGGGATCAGCATGCAATACACAGGCAATCGTATCCTTGGGCTTGTGCATAGCACGCAAAGCCTCGATCTCGGTCACCAAACGGGCTTGCTGTTCCAGCATCCCCTCGCCACCCGGGAAGCGAAAGACCGACGGGCGATTCTGCAGCACCGCCCAGCGCTTGTCTTTCTGCAGCGTCTTGAGCAGCTTGCCTTCCCATTGACCCAGGTCGCTCTCCAGCAAACCCTTCCGCTTGACGATGGAGAGCTTGTTGACGGCGGCCAGCGGCTGCGCCGTCTCCATGGCGCGCTCCAGCGGGCTGCTGTAGATCGCAGTGAGCTTGACGTGCTGCAGGCCGGCAGCCAGCGCCTCCGCCTGCGCCAACCCGCGTGCGTTCAAATGCACGCCCGGCAGGCGTCCAGCCAGGCGGCCTTTGGCTACGTACTCATTCTCCCCATGACGAATCAACAAAACAGTGGGCATGCTAGTGGTTTCCTCCGGCTTTGTGGCGAGACTTCAATGTATCTGCCGTTTCTTTACTTGGCGTGGGCACTTCTTCGCTGCGCGTGATGCCGAGCGCCTTACGTTGGGCTTCACGCCAACGCGCCAGCCGCTCTTTGACCTCAGCTTCGTAGCCCTGGTCAGACGGGGTATAGAAATATGTGCCGAGCACGCCGCTGGGCAAGTATTGCTGCGGGGCAAAGTGATCGGGCGCATCATGCGGGTAGACGTACCCCTGGCCGTGGCCAAGGGCTTTGCCATCGCGATTTTTATCTTTGAGCGGGTCTGGCACTTCCACCATGCCATCGGCCTCGATCTTCTGATAGGCCGAGAAGTAACCCAAGCTGCTGTTGGATTTGGGCGCTGTGGAAAGATAAATCACGGCGTGTACGAGCGGGAAGATGCCCTCAGGCAGGCCAATGTAATCGAAAGCCTGGGCGGCGGCATTGGCCACCACCATACCCATCGGGTCACCCATGCCAATATCCTCACCCGCCAGGATCAGCAAACGACGGAAGATGAAGCGCGGATCCTCTCCAGCGTAGAGCATCTTGGCCAGCCAGTAGAGCGCCGCGTCGGGGTCGGAACCGCGCACAGACTTAATGAAAGCTGAGATGGTGTCGTAGTGGGCATCGCCATCTTTGTCGTACAGCACAGCACGGCGCTGAATAGACTCCTGCGCCACGGCGAGAGTGACGTGCACCACGCCATCCACCTCCGGAGTCGACTCGACGGCCAGCTCCAGCGCATTGAGCGCGTTGCGCGCATCGCCGCCAGCAACGTGAATGAGGTGCTGGGCAGCTTCTTCATCGAACATCACTTTACGTCCGCCGTAGCCGCGCTCGGTATCTTGCAGCGCCTGCTCCAGCACGCGGCGCACATCCTCATCGGAGAGCGGGCGCAGCTGGAAAACACGCGAACGCGAGACCAGCGCACCGTTGACCTCAAAGTACGGGTTTTCGGTGGTGGCGCCGATCAGCGTAATCGTGCCGTTCTCTACATGCGGGAGCAGGGCATCCTGCTGGGCTTTGTTCCAACGATGCACCTCATCCACAAAAAGGATCGTACGAACATTATGCAAGCGGCGGCGTTCGCGCGCCTCTTCGATAACGGCTACCAAATCGGCCTTGCCAGTCATCACCGCTGACAGGGTGACGAAGTATGACTGGGTGTGATTGGCAATGACCATCGCCAACGTGGTCTTGCCAGAGCCCGGCGGCCCCCACAGCAGGATGGAGGAGAACAGCCGGTCAGCCGCGATGGCACGGCGCAACAGGCGACCCTCACCCACGATGTCATCCTGGCCGATGTACTCATCGAGGTTGCGCGGGCGCATGCGGGCAGCTAGCGGGCTTTCGGTGGCCAGGCGCTCCTTGAGGGCGTGGTCGAACAAATCCATAAGTAGAACGATTGTACTGCAATGCTATTCATTGACTGCACTCGACCGCGCAACCAGCAACTCTCTACAATATCTTGTGCCCTCATTCGTCTTCCTAGGTAAGATGAGCGAAGGAATTGGCCTGGCAGCCACCCAGATGGCGAACGAACATCTCTCCGAAACCGTAGAACACCACGAGCCGCGGCTGCGCAGCTTCAGCCAAGCGCGGGTGGTGTCCATGGCGCGACTGAAGCATCAGGCTAGCGACAGCTCGTGTAAAATAGCCGTACACGGAGTAAGTACGCTCTGAACCGTTGGCACAGAAAGCTGGAGCGCTGAGACCCAGCCCACACGCCAGAGCCGAAATTGGACCCGTGCGCTGCTATGCAGCGCGGAAGTTGCTGCGCAACTTCCAGAACACAACAAAAAGCGGCGTGCGCTGATACGTACGCAACTGAGGTGGCACCGCGGGCTGACGCTCGTCCTCAGAGCAAAATTACATTTGCTCTGAGGACGAGCGTTTTCGTTTCCAGAGCCCAGGAGAAGATATGACTGCAAGCAAAGGACGCATCCTCACCGGCCACCGCCCCACAGGGCCGCGCCACATCGGCCACCTGGTGGGCACGCTGGAGCAGTGGGCCAAGATGCAGGATGATTATGAGTGCTACTTCCTCATCGCTGACCTGCACGTGCTCACCACAGACTACGAACACCCCGAGCGCATTCAGGAGAACGTGATCAACGTAGTGGCTGACTGGTTAGCCGCGGGCATTGACCCGAGCAAGGCCACGCTTGTGCGCCAATCAGCACTGGCACAGCACGCCCAGCTCTCGCAACTCTTCGGCATGATGACCACGGTGGCGCGGCTAGAGCGCGTGCCTACCTACAAGGATCAGATCCAGAATCTGGGCCTCAATCCTTCGTTGGGCTTGCTGGCCTACCCGGTGCTACAGAGCGCAGACATCCTGGTTTACAAAGCCAACCTGGTACCCGTAGGCGAGGACCAACTGCCGCACATCGAGTTGACCCGCGAGATCGCCCGGCGCTTCAACACGCTCTACGGCGAGACCTTCCCCGAGCCGGATGGCCTGCTGACCAAGACAGCGCGCCTACCGGGTGTGGACAACCGCACCATGCACAGCTCGTACAACAACGCCATCCGCTTCATCGAGAGCGAAGAAGACACCACCAAAAAGGTGATGAGCATGTACACCGACCCCACTCGCCTGCGTGCCACCGATCCAGGCACCGTGGAGGGTAACCCGGTGTTTGAGTATCACGATGTCTTCAACCCCAACAAGGATGAGGTGGAAGACTTCAAGACCCGCTACCGTGAAGGCAAAGTGGGCGATGTTGAGGTCAAGAAGAGTTTGGCCACGGCCTTGAACACGTACCTGCGCCCTATCCGTGAACGCCGTGCTGAGTACCTCAAAGACCCGGCCAAAGTGGTGAATATCCTGGACGAGGGCACTGAGAAGGCTCGCCCTCTGGTAGAAGCCACCTTTGATGAGGTGATGCGCAAGATGGGGCTCAAGTAACCGCTTTTAGTATGCAATGCAAAAATGCTCGCCACATAGCGGGCATTTTTGCTTTAAAAAGCGGGTGTGGTATCCTAATTCTCAGTTGGCTCTCGCACGCCACTACAACTCAGCACACAACAGGACCGAATGAGCACAACTCCCCTACCCGCCCTCCACGCGGCTGAATTTACATTACCCGAACGTTATGCCACCAACCGCAGCGGCCCGGGCCGCTGGCTGTGGTCGCACTTTAAACCTCACTGGGCCCTGGGACTGATGCTGATGGTAGGTGCTATCACCAATGGTGCCCTGGCCGCCTATGTACCCATTGAGATCGGCAAGGCTTTTGAAGCCATCATGGCCAGCCCGCCACAAACTGAGCTGTTGATCGGCTTTGTGTGGGTGATCATCATCAGCCAGACCGTGCGCTCGCTGTTGCAGTTTGCCCGCAACTTTGCCGCCGAATGGCTGGGGCAGCTGTTCGAGCGCAACATTCGTGAAGAGCTGTACACCAACCTGCTCGGCAAAAGCATGACCTTCCACAGCTTGCAATCCGTGGGCGATACGATGGCGCGCGCCACCAATGATGTGCGCGAAATCAATCTGATGTTCAACCCCGGGCTCAACCTGGTGATTGGCGCAGCCTTCTTCCTGGTGACGCCCATCGTGGCCAGCTTTGGCATTCACCCGGCGCTGAGCATCATTCCCATCGCCTTCACGCTGGTGTACTTTGTTGCCATCTGGCAATATCTCAAGGAACTCAATCCGGTTACCGCCAAGCAGCGCAACGCCTTTGGCACGCTCAACTCACGTCTGTCTGAATCGCTGGATGGCATTGAAACCGTGAAGGGCATGGCGCAGGAAAAATTAGAGGTAAGTCTTTTCCGCCGCAATGCCAACCGCTTCCGTGACGCCTACATTCACCAGGGCTACATTGAAGCGCGTTTCCTGCCGATGCTCTTGATGGCGATCGCGCAGGCCGCTGGCCTGTGGCACTCGCTGATGCTCATGCAAGCCGGCCTTATCACGCTGGGCGATGTGATCGCTTACTTCGGCTTATTGGCGCTGTTCGGCTTCCCTGTCTTTACCTCGCTGTTTGCTTATTCGCAGGTCTCCCTCGGCGTGGCTAGCGCCCGCCGCATTCTTGACCTGCTTAACAACAAGACCGACCTGGACCAGAATGCCGAAGGCTACAGCAAGCCCATGAAGGGCGGTATTGAGTTCAAAAATGTTACCTTTGCCTATGAAGGCCACGAAGCGGCGCTCAACAAGGTGAATTTCACGGTCAAGCCCGGCCTCACGGTGGCCATCGTGGGCCAGACTGGCACCGGCAAGACCACGCTGGCCAAGCTGGTCAACCGCACCTACGATGTCACCACCGGCGTGGTGAGTGTGGATGGCGTGGATGTGCGCGATTGGAATCTGGAGGCGCTGCGCCGCCAGATCTCCATCATCGAGCAAGACATCTTCCTATTCTCACGCACCGTTGCGGAGAACATCGCCTTTGGCCATCCGGAAGCGACCCGCGCTGAGATTGAGGAGGCCGCCAAGCAGGCGCAGGCGCATGACTTCATCATGGAGTTCACCCACGGCTACGATACGGTCGTAGGCGAACGCGGCGTCACACTCTCCGGCGGCCAACGCCAACGCATGGCGCTGGCACGCGCCTTCCTTACTGATCCGCGCATCCTCATTCTGGACGATTCCACCAGCGCCATTGACAGCGCCACAGAAGACAAAATTCAGCGTGCCATCTACGCCGCCACCAAGGGCCGCACCACGCTGATCATCACACACCGCCTCTCACAGATCCGCTGGGCAGACCTCATCGTGGTGCTGCGCGGCGGCAAGGTGGTGGCTTCCGGCAGTCATGAGGATCTACTCAAGACTTCGCCGGCCTACAAACGCATCTTTAGCGAGTAAAGCAGGCTTATGGGCTTTTTCTCTGGTCTCGACGCGGAGCAGTATGACCGCCAGTACTCTGACAAGCAACTGGTGCGCCGCATGGCGCATTACTTTGATGCCCACATGGGCAAGCTATGGGTGATTGGCCTGCTGGCGCTCGGCTCAGCGGTCACAGCAGCAGCGGTACCACTGCTGCTGGCACGCGCCCTGGACGAGCTGGGCGAGCACATCACTCCTGAGGCCATCTGGCTGGTGGTGGGCGTTGTGTTCCTCTCCGGCTTTTTGAGCTGGGCCACCAACTGGTGGCGTCGCCGCCTGACGGCACGCACGATTGGTGATGTCATCCTGACCATTCGTCTGGATGGCTTCAAGGCCGCCATGTCGCATGATCTCTCGTTCTACGACGAGAACCCTTCGGGCAAAGTAGTCTCGCGCATCACCTCAGACACGCGCGAGTACGGCGACATGATCGTGCTCATAACCGATCTTATTTCTCAGTTCGGCCAGGCACTCATCGTAGGCGCGGCGCTGATCGCTATCAACTGGCGCCTGTCGCTGTACCTGTTTGGCATGCTGCCCATCGTGTACTGGATCGCCACGCTGTTCCGTGAAGCGGCGCGGCGCACCACGCGTACGGGCATGCGCGCCATGGGCAATGTCAACGCCGTGATCAAAGAGACCATCAGTGGCATCGCGGTGGCCAAAAACTTCCGCCAGGAAGAAGCCATCTTCAAAGAATTCGACCACGGCAATCAAAGCTCGTTTGACGTCAATCTGCGCCGTGGCTTTGTGCTCAGCATGGTTTTCCCGGCGCTCAACGCCATGGCCGCTCTAGGCACTGCCCTGTTGCTATATGTGGGCGGTATGAACGTGGCCGCCAGCGTGATCACGGCAGGCGCATGGTATCTGTTCCTGCAAGGCTTGGACCGTTTCTGGTTCCCCGTGCTCAACTTGTCTGCGTTCTGGACGCAGCTGCAATCCGGCCTGGCGGCCGCCGAACGCTCCTTTGCGCTCATCGATGCCGAGCCGCGCGTGGTGCAAGTGGGCAAGCAGCGGATACCGCGCCTCAAGGGCGATATCCGCTTCGAGAACATCAATTTCAGTTATGTGCCGGACGAGCCGATTCTGCGCGACTTCAGCCTGCACATCAAACCCGGCGAGACCGTGGCGCTTGTAGGCCACACCGGCGCGGGCAAGACCTCGATCGCCAAGTTGGTCAACCGCTTCTATGAGTTCCAGGAAGGCCAGCTACTGATCGATGGCAAAGACATCCGCAGCCTCGACCTCACCGCCTACCGCCGCCAACTGGGCATCGTTTCGCAAGTGCCGTTCTTGTTTGACGGCACAGTAGCCGAGAACATTCGCTACGCCGCACCGGGCGTGAAGGACCCAGAGATTCTGCGCCTGGCACGCAAGATCGGCAAAGGTGAGTGGCTGGAAACGCTGCCAGATGGCCTCAAGACCGAGGTCGGCGAACGCGGGGCGCGCCTCTCCATGGGTCAGCGCCAACTGGTCTCGTTGTTGCGCGTGCTGGTGCAGAAGCCGGCCATCTTTGTGCTCGATGAGGCCACAGCCAGCATCGACCCCTTCACGGAGTGGCAGATCCAGCAGGCGTTGGACATGATCCTGAGCAAGAGCACCAGCATCCTCATCGCCCACCGCTTGTCTACAGTCAAGGCTGCCGACCGCATCATTGTGCTGCGTGAAGGCCGCATTATCGAAGAAGGTGACCACGACGGCTTGCTGGCACAGGGCGGCCACTACGCCACCCTGTACAACACCTACTTCCGCCACCAAAGTCTGGCCTATGTAGAAGAGAGTCGCAAGTTGGCCAAGTAGCCAGATTAGATAAAAAAGACCGGCGCTGCCGGTCTTTTTTTATTTGCGCTCTAGTGTGAATATAGTGAAGGCATGCTCGTTTTTGCCGCCCGCAGAAAAAGCTTGGCTGTTCAACTCGCGCCATTCATTCAAATCAAAGGGTGGGAAGAACACATCGCAGTGTGCATCCGCATATACACGCGTGAGATAGAAGCGCTGCGCTAGCGGCAAAGCCAGGGCAAACACTTGCGCCCCACCGATGACGAAGAGTTCCTGCTCGCCAGCTGCGCGGGCAGCTTCCGCGGCCGCCTGAAAATCAGCGAAGACCTGCGCGTCGTCTGGCTGGAAGGATGCGTTGCGCGAAAGCACCAGCATGTGGCGGCCGGGCAGCTTGTCCGCCACTGTGGCGTAGGTCTTGCGGCCCATGAGCACATGGTGACCACGCGTCAGGCGGCGAAAATGCTTGAGGTCATCGGTGAGGTGCCAGGGCATGCCGCCATCACGGCCAATGCCGTTCTTCTCATCCAGCGCGGCAAGCAGTGAAATGATCACCTATACCGCCACGGAGGCTTTGATGTGCGGGTGCGCTTCATAGCCTTGCAAAGTGAAGTCGCCATACGTGAACGCCAGGATGTCGCTTACCACCGGGTTGAGCAGCATATGTGGCAGCGGCAGCGGCTGGCGGCCGAGTTGTAAACGAGCCTGCTCGTAATGATTGCTGTAGAGATGGCAATCGCCCAGCGAGATCACAAAGTCGCCTGGGCGCAGGCTACACACCTGCGCCATCATCAGGGTGAGCAACGAGTACGATGCGATGTTGAAGGGCAGTCCCAAGAAAATATCTGCCGAGCGCTGATACAGCTGACAAGATAGTTTGCCTTCGGCCACGTAAAACTGAAAGAGCAGATGGCACGGCGGCAGCGCCATCTTGGGTAGCTCGGCCACATTCCAGGCGCTCACGATCAGGCGGCGCGAGTCTGGATTGCGCTTGATTTCGGAGACCACCCAACTGATCTGGTCCACCGTTTCGCCCGCTGTGGTGGGCCAACTGCGCCATTGCGCCCCATACACCGGGCCTAGCTCACCCTGCGCATCTGCCCACTCATCCCAAATGCGTACGCCGCTCTCTTTCAGATAGCGAGTGTTCGTGCTGCCTTGCAGGAACCACAGCAGCTCATGGATGATGGATTTGGTGTGCAGTTTCTTGGTGGTGAGCAGCGGAAACCCCTGCTGCAGATCAAAGCGCATCTGGTGGCCAAAGACCGAGCGCGTGCCAGTGCCGGTGCGGTCATGCTTCTCCACGCCGGTGTTCAACACACGCTGCATGAGATCCAGATAGGCTTGCATTTAGGTCAAGGCGCTACGGGCCTGCTCAATGTCTTGATGAATCTGGCGAACCAACTCGTCTACCCCAGCAAATTTCTGTTCACCGCGCAGGCGAGAGACAAATTCAAGTTTGAGCGTCTGGCCGTAGAACTCCGAACCCTCATATTCTAATATGTGGGTTTCTACAATCGGTGCGGGGGTGCCATCTTCAAAGGTGGGGCGCAGGCCGATGTTGGTCACACTCGGTAAGCGCTGCCCACCCAGCCAGGCCCAGGTGACATAGACGCCGCTGGCCGGCACCAGGCGCCGCTCAGGCACGTGTACGTTAGCCGTAGGGATGCCGATGGTGCGCCCGCGTTGCGCGCCGCTGACCACTGGCCCACTCAGGGCATAGTTGCGCCCCAGCAAGCGCTCGACTACGCTGACATTACCCTCAGCCAGCGCATTGCGCACCATGGTTGAGGAGACCACCTCGCCATCCACGCGCACAGGCAGCACCTGGTGCACGGAGAAACCCATCTGCGCGCCAAAACGGCGCAGCGCGTCAAAATTCCCTTGGCGGTCGTGCCCTAGCGCAAAATCATGTCCGATCCACAGTTGCTGGATGTGCAGACGCTCATCCACCCACTGGATGAACACTTCTGCTGTGGTGTTGCGCAGATCGGCATCGAAGGGATGGGAGATGAGTACATCCACCCCCAGGCTGGCAAAGATATCGGTTTTCTCTTCCGGGTCAAGCAGGTAGAACCCCCTAAGCGGGCCACGTAGCACTTCTGCCGGGTGAGGCTCAAAGGTCAAAACCACAGCCGGTGCGCCCTGTTCGTGCGCGCCGGCTGTGATCTGCTGGATGATCTGTTGATGCCCTGCATGCAGGCCATCGAATGAACCGATGGTGAGCCACGCGTTCTTTGCGCTGGCGGCGTGCAGAGAGCTGAAATGCTGCATAGGTCTACGAAGCGAGGAACACTTTTCGGGGTTGCCACTCGCCGTCTTTTACTTCTACCACAGCCACCAGTTCACCCTGCTGGCTTACGGCACGAGCCAATCCGGTAGCGCCTTCCTGGGCGGGGATGCGGATGCCGTTGGCCACCTTGCGCAGCGAATCCTCATCCAGCTCGATAGCCGGCCAGTCAGCCAGCGCTTCAGCCGCCGGGATTAGGAACTGTGCCCAGCTGCCCTGCTCAAAGGCTTCGCGCAGACGGCGCAAAGACACGGCGTCACGCAAAGTGAAGCGGCCGCTGCGCGTGCGGCGCAGACCCACCAGGTGGCCGCCTACGCCCAACTCCTCGCCAATGTCATGTGCCAGAGAGCGCACGTAGGTGCCAGAGGAGCAGTGCACATCTACCACCGCCTCGGGTGGCGCCCATTCCAGCAGATCCAGGCTGTGCACGGTGATGATGCGCGGCGCCAGGTCCACTTCTTCGCCACGGCGCGCCATGTCATAGGCACGCTGGCCTTGCACACGAATCGCTGAGTAGGCGGGCGGCTTCTGCTCGATCTCGCCCACAAAGTGGGTGAGCAGCTCGGCAAATTGCTCTTTCTCCACATTCACCGGCACTTCAGGGCCGCTCGGCGTACCTTCAGCGTCGTAGGTGTCTGTGGAGCTACCCAGGCGCACGGTGGCCTGGTAGCGCTTGTCTTCTGCGGAAACAAACTCGCTCAAGCGCACGGCAGGGCCAATGAGCACTACGAGCACACCGGAGGCACGCGGATCCAGCGTGCCGGTGTGACCGGCGCGGCGGATGCCGGTGCCACGGCGAATGATCTGCACCACATCATGTGAGGTGAGCCCGACGGGTTTATCGACAACCAGTACGCCGGAAACGAGATTATTTACATCCTGATTCATGGTTCCCCTATCCCCAGAGTCTGAGTGATAGCTGTGCATTGAAAACGATATTTTCCTTTCAGTGTTCTTTCTAACGCCTTAGACGTAAATTAACCACAGGTCTTTCGACCCAGATTTTAATTCTTATGCCACCAACGCAGCCCGGGTAGCCGCCAGGACCAGCGCCTGCGCTTCGGCCAGAGTACCGTTGACTACCGCGCCGGCCGCGGCGGTGTGCCCGCCCCCGCCAAACTGCGCGGCGATGCGCGAGACATCTTTGCCGCCCTGGCTGCGCCAACTCACTTTCACGTGGTTGTCTGCCTGCTCAACGAAGAGCACGGTGATACTAGCCCCTTCGATCACCGAAATGTTATTGACCAATTCGGCATCGTCGTTGCCGGGGTACCCCACGGCACGGCGGTCAGCCAGCGAGAGACTGCCCCACACCAGGCCCGGCTCCTGCTGCAAGCTAGTGAGGCCAGCGCCCCAATAACGCATAGCGTGGAACGAGCGGCGCAGCAAGGCTCGCTCGTAGAGTGCGGGCAGGTCTGCTCCCATCTCTACCAAGTCAGCTGCCAGACGCATTGCCTTGGGATTCATGTTGGAGGTACGGAAGCCCAGCGTATCGGTGAGGATGCCCGTCAGCAACGCGTCAATCACTGCCGGCGAGAAGTCCAAACCCAAGGCGGGGAATTGCTCAGCCAATAAGGCACAAGTAGCCACAGCAGCCGGGTCTACCAAATTCAGCTCACCAAAGTTGGTATTGCTGATGTGATGGTCAATATTGATATGCACCTGGGGAAAGTGGCGCAGCGATTCGCCGCAGCGTTCCTGAGTGGCCGCGTCTACCGTGACCACCAAATCCACCGGCGCCTGGCCGGCGCGCACAATATCAGCAGCGCCACGCAGATGCAAGAAATCAGATGGCGCGCCATCTGCCAATACCATCTGCACCTGCTTGCCCTGCGCTTGCAGGGCTAACCCCAGTGCCAGCACAGACGAGATGGCATCGCCATCCGGGCGCACATGCGAGGTGACCAGTACGCGTTGGGCAGCACGCAGGCGCCCTGCGGCTTGCTCGATGAGTTGCTTATTCACTGGCGGCTTCGTCCGGCTTATCCGGCTGGGCATCCGTCTTAGGCTTATTAATTTCAGCGATGATCTGCTCGATGCGTTCGGCACGCTCCGGGGTTGGGTCCCACACGAAGCGCAGACGCGGGAAGGTTCGCAGATCCATTTCGCGGGCCAATTCGCTGCGCAGGAAGCCGCTGGCGTGCTTGAGGCCAGCCAGCACTTCACGCTCGCGCTCTACACCTTCCAGGGCCGAGACGAAGATGCTGGCCACGGAAAGCTCACGGTCCACGTTAACATCGGTGACGAAGATGCCTGAGAGGCGCGGGTCCGTTACGCGGAACAAGAGCATCTCAGAGAGTAGCTCGCGCATGCGTTTGCCGATTCGCCCGGCGCGTGAAAGAGAAACCATTCCCGCCTACCTGTGCTGAGTGGTGGTACTCAGCTTACTGAGCCGCCACCAGTTCACGAACGTAGCACTCGATGACATCTTTTTCCTTGAAATCATCGAAATCTTTGAGATTGATACCGCACTCGAAGCCCGTTTTGACTTCTTTGACATCATCTTTCTCGTGCTTGAGCGAGCTCAGATCGCCTTCGTGCACCAGCTTGCCATCCCGGTAGATACGGATGAAGGCGCCACGGCGCAGTTCACCCTCCGTGACGCGGCAACCGGCGATCTTGCCGTAGCGGCTGATCTTGAAGACCTGCAGCACCTCAGCCTTGCCAATGACGCGTTCTTTGAGCTCAGGCTTGAGCATGCCTTTGAGTGCCTTCTCAACGTCTTCGGTCATGCGGTAGATGATGTCATACAGGCGTACGGATACGCCTTCCTTTTCAGCCTTGCGCTGAGCCGGGCCATCGGCGATCACGTTGAAACCCATGACGATCGCTTTGGACGCCGCAGCGAGCTGAATGTCACTTTCGCTGATGTTGCCGGTGCCGGTGTGCAGCACGTGCACGCCGATCTCACCTTCTTTATCGGTGGATTTCATCTCTTCCAACGAGGAGACGATAGG
This sequence comes from uncultured Anaerolineaceae bacterium, assembly GCA_964623375.1. GTDB lineage: Bacteria > Chloroflexota > Anaerolineae > Anaerolineales > UBA11579 > JAMCZK01. The sequence continues at coordinate 47,057 of CAZUTS010000007.1, read as the reverse complement.
CTCCAGCGAACCCTGCACATCGGCCTTAACGATGAGGCGCAGCTCACGCACATGCCCAGCCTGGAAGGCCTCGAACATGCTCTCCAGGGTCAGCGGGCCGCCAGAGCTCGACTTCTCCGCCTTTTCCTTTTCTACGCGCTCGGCCACCAGGACGCGCGCCTCGCGCTCGTTCTCCACCACGCGGAAGGGTTCGCCGGCCACGGGCACATCGTTCAAACCCATCACCGATACAGGGGTGGAAGGGCCAGCGCTCTCGATCTTCTTGCCAGCAAAATCGAACATGGCGCGCAGGCGGCCGTAGGTGGTGCCCACCACTACGGTGTCGCCCATGTTGAGCGTACCGTTCTGCACCAGCAGCGTGGCAATCACGCCGCGCGCGGGGTCACGCTCGCCTTCAATGACCGTGCCAATGACTTCGCCATTGGGATTGGCCAAAATTTCAGTGTTATCGGCCACCAGCAGAATAGCCTCGAGCAAGTCTTCCAAGCCGATCTTCTGCTTGGCCGAAACGGGCACCACGATCGTGTCGCCCTCCCACTCATCGGGAATCAGGCCATTGTCAGCCAGTTGCTTCTTCACCAGATCTTGATTGGCATTGGGGCGGTCTACCTTGGTGAGCGCCACCACAATGGGCACACGCGCCGCACGGGCATGCGCCAGTGCTTCCTTGGTCTGCGGCATCACACCGTCATCCGCCGCCACCACCAGGATCACCACGTCGGCGCCTTGAGCGCCGCGCGAACGCATGGCGGTAAAGGCAGCATGGCCGGGAGTGTCGAGGAAGGTGATTAGGCGATCCTTATGGTTAGCCTGATAGGCGCCAATATGCTGGGTGATGCCACCAGCTTCTTCACTCACGACTGAGGTCTGGCGAATAGCATCCAGCAGCGTGGTCTTGCCGTGGTCTACGTGACCTAGGATGGTCACCACCGGAGCGCGCGGCTGCAAGCTGGCCTTATCTTCATTAGCGATCAGTTGGCGCCACAGCGGCACTTCGCCCACAGGCTTGTTCTCCAGCTCGTCTACTTTGAGCAGGCTGGCCTCATAGCCCATCTCAGAGGCTACGACGGCGGCGGTGTCAAAGTCAATCTGCTGATTGATGTTCGCCATCACGCCATTGGACATGAGGGTCTTGATGATCTGGATCGGGCTGGCATTGATAGCATCAGCCAACTCACGCACTGTGAGATTAGCGGGGAGCTCGATGGACTTCGTCTGGGTATCTTTCACGTTTTCTGCCATGACAATTTCTCCTTCTATCCATAAGAACTGCTTCCCCCGCAGCACATTCTACCAACTTGCTTTTTTAGCTGCGCGCGCCATCACGGCACACGGCAACTACTCACTCTGCGGCAACGTGTCAAAAAATGCAGTGAGGCGCTGCACATCCGCCTCGCTAAGACTGGTGCGCAGCGCGCTGGCCAGGCTGTGGCGGATGCCGCGCTCCCAGCAGCTGCGCTGGGCATGCAGGTAGGCCCCGCGCCCCGGCTGTTTGCCGGTGGGGTCTGCAAAGACGCCGTCTGCCGTGCGCACCAGGCGCACCAGCGCAGCCTTGGCCTCAGTTTCACGGCAGGCTACGCAGGTGCGCTGGGGCACATGCCGGGGACGCCCAGAAGATGGCTTCGTGGGCTTCGCCATAAAGTCCTTTAAGCGAGTTTAGTCTTGCTCCCACTCATCCCGCATGTGCGGAATGGTGGTATCCGTATCCGGATCGTAGTCCAACTCGCGGAATTTCTTTTTCTTTTTCTTCTTCTTGTCGTCGGCTGCAGGGCCGCTGGCAGGCTTGCCTTTGCCCGGGGTGAGCTTGGCAGAGGTCTTGGCAAAGATCTCTTCCAAAGACTGGCCAGGGGCGGGGCGTTCGGCCTGCATGGCAGCCAGCAGGTCTTCATCTTCCTGCGAGAGCTGCACCGGTGCGTCATCCTCCACGGCCTCTACAGGGGCGGGGGCAACAGCTTGCGGCGTCTCTACTACAGGCTGGGGCTCAGGCTCGGCAATCACCGGCTCAGCCTCAACGACAGGCGCGGCTTCAACTACAGGGAAGTCAAAGGCATCCACCGCACCCTGAATGGTCTTGAGGGTTTCAGGGCCAACGCCTTCCAGCGCCAGCAGCACATCACTATCCAGCTTGAGCTGGGTCATCAATTCACCAATGGTGGAGTAGCCCTCTCCACTAAGCTTAATGGCCAGGCTGGGGTTGAGACCCAGATCATCCAGCGGGATGTCAAAGGCGCTCTGCGGCAGCGTAGCTTCCACTTCGGCGCGCTTCTGGCGCTCGGCATCCAGAATGGCCTCACGCTCGCTCTGCGCACCGCGCTCAATGCGATCCACGAAGCGGCCGAGGAGCGTGTATTCCTCAGGCGTGAGCGGGCGGCCTTCGGCCTTCTTGGCCAGGGCCACTTCCACCAAGGGAAGCTGCTCTGCCCATTCGGGGTTCTGCTCCAGGAAGACAGCATCTGCCTGGGCTTTGCCCAGGGCATCTGCCGCAGCTTCGGGCAGGCTCTTGATGTCAATACGCCAGGCAGTCAGCTTGGCGGCCAGACGGGCATTCTGCCCGTCACGGCCAATCGCCAGGCTGAGCTGGTCTTCGGGCACAACCACGGTAGCGGTCTTGCCGCCACCGGTTTCTTCTTCAAGATATACGCCAGTCACGCGCGCAGGGCTGAGCGCCTTGGCAATGAACTGCGAGGGGTCAGAGTTCCATTCGATTACGTCAATCTTTTCATCGTGCAACTCGCGCACAATGGCCTGAATGCGCACACCACGCATGCCTACGCAGGCGCCCACCGGGTCAATGCCGGCTTGCAGCGCCGAGACGGCCACTTTGGAGCGGTAGCCCGGCTCACGCGCGATGGAGCGGATCTCCACCAGGCCCTGGTAGATCTCAGGCACTTCGTCTTCAAGCAGGCGGCGCAGGAAATCTTTGTGAGCGCGGGTGAGAATGATCTCCGGCCCGCGGGTCGTGTCTTTGACTTCCAGCAGCAAGGCGCGCACACGGTCATGCACGCGAAAACGCTCACCGGGGATCTGCTGGCTGCGCGGCATCTTGCCCTCGGCCTTGCGGTCGAGACCAATGGTGATCATGTGCGGGTTGGCCGCTTGCACCACACCGTTGACGATCTCGCCCTCGAGGGTGGAGAAGTGATCCTTCTGCGCAGAACGCTCCGCTTCACGGATGCGCTGCTGGATCATCTGGCGGGCAGCCTGGGCGGCTACACGGCCAAAGTCTTCGGGCGTGCTCTCGACCATCACCAGGTCATCGAGCTGCGCCTCAGGGTTTTCCTTGCGGGCATCCTCCAGCGTCACTTCCGTGCGCTGGTCTTGCACCTCTTCCACCACTTCTTTTTCGGCATAGATCTGCATCTCGCCAGTGGATTCGTTGATGCGCGCTTCAATTTGCTGTGCGGTTGAAGCATTCACCGTCTTGCGGTAGGCAGACACCAAGGCAGCTTCCAGCGCGCCAACAATCACATCGCGCGGCAGCTGCTTGTCATCCAGCACCTCATTAAACGCTAAAGAGAATTCTTTTTTCATCCCTACTCCTGATAAGGACCTGTACTAAATAAGCAAAAAAGTGGGGGTTGCCCACTTCCGTAGCCACTACTATGCAGTTCCGAAGCTTGAATATTCTAGCATTCTGAAATCGAAATAGCAAGCAGGAAGGATAAGAAAAGCCTAAATAGCCACGAGGCGTTTTGCCATGCGCCAGCCTGGCTCATGCAAATGGCGCTGATTGCCCTCGTGGTCAGTAAAGCTCCAGTAGCCGGAGATGCGCTCGATGGCTGCATACCCCATACGCTCGTAGAGGCGCAGGGCATCCGGATTGTCTTCGGCTACGTTGAGGGTGACCCAGTTGAAGCCGCGGGCGATCAAATCTTGTTCAGCGTGGCTCAAAAGCCCGCTCCCCAACCCCTGATTGCGGTGTTCTGGGCGGATACGAAAAGAATGGATGAAAGCACGCGTAGACCCATCGGCCGTCATAGGGTCGTGCTCAGCTTGCAGCAGCACAAACACTTGCCCCACCAACTGGCCCGCGGGGCCTTCTACACCCCACAGCACTGAGCGGCCTGCGGCAACACGCTCAAAGGCCAGGCTATACAAGCGGCGAAAGTGCGTGTATTCGCCCTCCCACTCCAGCGCCTCGGCATCCGGCGGCGCAAGTGGGCGCACTCGGTAGCCAGGCGGCAGGGGGCTATTCACGCAGCAGGCGCTCCAGCAGGGCTTGTTCCTGTTTCACAGTGGTTACCTGGCCATCCAGCCAGGCATCCCGTAATGCACCCAGTATGCGGCCGTAGGCTGGCCCGGGCTCAACACCGCGTACTTTCAGCACATCGCCATCCGTGTACGCGTGCAAATTGCGCCAGCGGCGAGCATAGGTAGCCAACAATCTGGCCGCCTGAGCACTGTGCTGCAGTAGAGAGGCCGCATAGATGGATAGCAAGGGCAGGCGATCCAAGCGGCGCGTGAGTGCGCTCGCCGGCAGCCCCAGCCAGCCGCGCACCTGCGTACGCAAGCTGGCAGTACCCGCCACGGCGGTAGCCAGTTCGCGCGGGAAGCGCAAACGCTGGCTGACCTGGCGCACAGTCTCTACAGGCAACTGCCCAAGCCATACGGCCCAACCTAGCTCGGCTGCATCTATGTGCAGCCCCCAGCCTTCGGCGGGCAGCCGCGCCGCGTCCAGCTCAGCAGCCATACCAGCGGTAAAGCCTAGGCCGGGCTCAACAGCGCGCAGCACACCACGCGCTTGCAAGCGCGAGAGGATGGTGGAGCGCTGCGGCTCGTGCAGGATGAGATTCAGTTCGTTGAAAAGACGTTCGCCGGATACATGATGGATTGCATCCAGGTTGGCGCGCAACTGTGCTGAGGTGCTACCCTCCAGCCGAAAGCCCAGCCGCCCAGCAAAGCGCGAAGCGCGGAACATGCGTGTGGGGTCATCCGAAAATGAGCCATCATGCAGCACGCGCACCAGCCCACGCCGCAGGTCCGCCAGACCGCCGAAGGGGTCATGCAGCTCACCCGCTTGCGAGCCATCCAGCCGTAGGGCTAATGTGTTGATGGTGAAATCTCTGCGGTATTGGTCATCGCGCAGGGTGGAGAGTTCCACTGTGGGCAGTGCACCAGAATGGGTGTAGTGCTCGCGGCGCGCAGAAATCAGATCTATAAAGGGTGGCAAGCCGCTGGCAGACTCCAGTGTCCACACCGCGGTGCCGAAGGCTTTATGGGCCTGTAGGCTGCCACCCAAGTGGCGCGCCAGCTTGCGCCCGAAGGCAATCGCATCACCTTCAACCACAAGGTCCAGATCGAGGCTGCGCAAACCCAGCAAAGCATCACGCACAAAGCCGCCCACAATGTACAGCGGCAGCCCTTGCTCTTCGGCCTGTTGTGCCACGGCGCGCAGCAACTGGCGGCTGGCAGGTGGCAACCCGGCCAGGGCGCGTTGCAATGGCAAATGCAGTGGGGCTTCTGCAGGCAAGTGTTCGATCAACCGCGTTGGCATGCCCCAATGATAGTGAGAACACAGCCAAAGTGAAAGAGCAAACTGGCAGCCAGCTATTTGGTCAGCAGGAAGCGGAAGGCCACCCGGCCAATGTGCACAATGTCGCCATCTTGTAGGCGTGTGCCTTCAGGGGATACAGGGGCGTAGTTGATCCAGCTGCCGGCGTGGGAACCCAGATCGGCCAGGACAAAGTCACCGCTCTCATCCGGCGCAATACGCGCATGCTGCTTCTCTACCGATGGCTCTGAAAGCACCAAAGTGCACGTAGGGGCAGCGCCGATGATGGTCTCATCCGCCTGCAATGGCAGCACCTGGGCTGGCTGGGTGGGATCTTGCATGGCCAGGCGCTGCAGGTAGGCCGGCGCAACGCTTTCGGCATCGGGCGCCTCGTCATGCAGGCGCGGGGTTTCATCCATACCCAGCGGCACATCACGCAGCGGGTCAACCGCCGGGCGCACCGGCCGGGCACGGTCACGCGCAAAGAGGCGGTTCAAGCGGCCCGGCGCCAGGCGGCCAGAAAGCACCATCACCAGGAAGAAGGCGCCCGCCGCGATCAGCACCACCGAGAAGGCCAGGATGCCGCCCGCACGCGTGAGCAACGCCTGGAACCAGGTGGCTGGCGCCTGCACGCTGATCTCAATGGGAAAGTCGATGCTCTCGCCCACCAAGCTGAGCTCATCTTGCACCTCAGCACGCAGGAAGACCTGCTGGCTCTGGGTATAGGGCTTGAGATCCCAGGCGAAGTGGTTGAAGGGCGCGGTGGTGTTCTCGGCCACCAACTGATCATTCACATACAGCGTGCTGCGCACCAGATTGCGCTCAAACCCATCGGGAAACTCCACCAGCAGCTCAATCGGCTGGCTGAACGGAGAGAGCAGTTGCGGGTCAATCGCCGCCGGCCCACGCGCAATCTGCGTGGGCGGGCTCACCAGGATGGGGTTAGGAGGTGCAATGTCCAGAGCGACGATGTAGGGCTCAGAGGTCAGCCCATCCCCGGGAGATTGCAAGACCAGCTCATGGTCACCGCTGCGGCGCAGCTGTGAGTAGTATTGAAAGAAATAAGCGCTGCGCAGCGGGGAAAAATACGCTTCCGGGCTGGTTAGCGAATCCGGGCTCGCAAAGGTCACCCGCTGGCCACCGCTGGCTTCGCTGACGGTGCTAAGTAGTTGTGAGGCCTCATTTTCAAATAGCGACGGCGAATCCAATTGCCAGATGACCAGGGGGACGCCCAGCGTTTCCAACTGGGCTTGCCAATCGGCAGCCACCGTCTCGATGTCAGTGAAGCGCGGCGTGCTGGTGACCCACCAGATGGCGGTGTTAGCGCCGTCTGGGGCGGGTTGAGCAGCAATGGCGAGGGCATTGCTCATCGCCTGCAAGTCAGGAAACAGCACGCCTGTGGGCAGGGTATAAGCGTCCAAAGCTGCTTGCCACTCACTCACCACGGCATTGGTGGCCTGCGTACCCTCGGGGGTGATCAGCGTCACCAGCGTATCGCTGGTGGTGGAGAGGGTCGTGGCCCAGTCACCAATGCCCTCTTTGGCATAGTCATAACGCTGTGTGCCTTCACCGTCTCGGATCCCGAAGGGCTCCGCAGGCGTGACGACAAGGATGACGCGCAACCCGATCTGTACGCTGCGCAGCTGCTGAATGGGCTGCGGGATGCCGTCTTCCTGCATCTGCAACTGCTCGGCACGTAAGTCAGTAATGCGCGCCCCGGTGACGTCTTGCGCGTCAAAGTAGCCCGTGATGGACGGGAAGTCATCAGTCTGGATAGAACGTAAGGTGATGCGCGCACCCGTTTGCGCCGCAACGCCAAAGGGTAGCGCCGCCAACAACAGGGTGAGCGCGAGGAGAAGGCGCTTCACCTGTGGGATTTTAACCGCAGCTATGCATTGCAAAGGTGTGTAGGCGGTGAGTGGCGCGGTTGTGTGCGGCTACAATTCACTCTTAATGGCTGCCCGCCACCTTTCCACCGCCATCAAAGCCCTGGGGCAATTAGGGCTGCGCCCGATGCTGCGCTATGCACTCTATACGCTGCAATTGCGCAGCGGCTGGTTGCGCGCCCAAACCCCGCCAGGCGGCAAACCCCAGCCCAGCAGCCGAATGCAGCCCTGGCTGCAACCTGCCGCACCCGCGCAGCTGCGCAAGCTGCTGGGCCGCCAGACGCGCACCGTACTGGCGCAAGCAGACGAAGTGCTAGCAGGCTCATTGCGTTTGTTTGGCGGCAAGCCGCGCCCATTGAAGCTGGCAGCTGGCAAGCCATTGCAGCACTGGACGGCGTATGCCAGCGCCATGCCGGATGGCAGCGACATCAAGCCCGTGTGGGAGGTGGGCCGCATGGCCTGGGCCACCCTGCTGGCACGCGCCTATTGGCTCAGCGGGGATGAGCGCTACGCCGAGGGCTTTTGGCAGCGCGTGGAGCGCTTTCTGCGCGCCAACCCCGCCAACCTTGGGCCACACTGGTCTTCGGCACAAGAAGTGGCCCTGCGCCTGATGGCGTTAGCCTTCAGCTATACATTGCTGGCCGCCGCCAAAGCATCCACAGATGCACGCCGCGCCATCCTAAGCCAGGCCTTAGCAGCGCATGCCGAACGCATCCCACCCAGCCTGAGCTATGCCCAGGCACAGAACAACAATCACCTGCTAAGTGAAGCGCTGGGTCTGTGGACCGCGGGCATACTGTTGCCCGAGCACGCCCGCTCCGTCACATGGCGTGAAATGGGCCGCAAGTATTTTGTTGAGGGCATTGCTCGCCAGGTAACTCCCGAGGGCACCTACAGCCAGCACAGTGCTAACTATCATCGCCTGATGCTGCAACTGGCCACCTGGGCGCAGAGCCTGGCAACCCACGAACAGCAGGCCTTGCCACAAGCCACGCTGGAACGGTTGCGTGCCGCATGCCGCTGGTTATTCGCCTTGCTGGATGAGAGCAGCGGGCAGGCAGCCAACCTTGGCCCCAATGACGGCGCCTATATCTTTCCATTGACTGTGCTGCCCTTCGGCGATTACCGCCCGGCGCTGCAAGCCGCAGCCGCAGCGCTGGGCACGGCTGGTTTGCCCAACGGCGCATGGGATGAGCTGGCTGCCTGGCTGGGCTTGCACCCGCCGCACACAAGCCGCCGCGGCAAAGCCGCCCAGCCCGTGCGCCTGGAAAGTGGGCAAGCCTGGGGCTATCTACGCGCTGCTCATTTCACTGGCCGCCCCGGCCACGCCGACCAACTACATTTGGATCTGTGGTGGCGCGGTTTCAACATCACGCAAGACCCGGGAACCTATCTTTACAATGCACCTGCGCCGTGGAACAACGCTCTGGCAACGACAGCGGTGCACAACACCCTGCTGCTAGACGATGCGGATCAAATGACACGCGCCGGCCGCTTCTTGTGGTTGGATTTTGCGCAAGCCACTGTGCTGGAACACAGCCCTCGCCGCGCCGCAGCCGAACACAACGGGTATCGCAAGCTCGGCCTCATCCACCGCCGCAGCGTGCATGCAGGCCAGCACGAATGGACAGTGCGCGATGAAGTAACCGGTGACACCCACGGCCACCGCGGGCGGCTGCACTGGCTGCTGCCTGATTGGCCGTGGCGCATCAAGGGCGACACCCTGTCCCTGCGCTCGCCCAAAGGCCGCGTCTATATTCAGGTGGAGGGTCACGCGCTCAGCCTGCTGCGCGCGGGCAAACGCCTGCACGGAGCAGCAGCCAACAGCCCCACAGCGGGCTGGGTCTCGTATAGCTACGCCAGCAAGCAACCTGCATTAGCATTGGTGGTGGAGCTTGAAGGTGACGCCTTGCAGCAGGTCATCACTCGTTTTGTCTTTCCTCGATGAGCACACCGAAACTACACGTCCTGTTGGTGCATCAAGCCTTCGTCGCCCTTGACGAAGCCGGCGGCACGCGCCACTACGAATTTGCACGCTATCTGGCGCAGCACGGCCACCGCGTCACCGTCATCGCCAGCCAGACCAGCTATCTCACCGGCACAGACGCCAATAAGGACGCCGAGCACTGGACCTATGATGGCGGCGGTAGCCTGCGCATCCTGCGTGTGCGTACCCTACCCGGTTTGCACCGCAGCTTTGTGCGCCGCCTGCTCAACTTCTTCAGTTTCACCTGGAATGCTTTCTGGGCCGGGCTGCGCGTCAGCGATGTTGACGTCGTGTGGGGCACCACGCCGCCCATCTTTCAGGCGGTGAGCGCCTGGGCGCTCTCGCGCCTCAAGCGCGCTCCGCTGCTACTGGAAGTACGCGATCTGTGGCCGGCCTTCGCCGTAGCTGTTGGCGTGTTGCACAACCGCTTACTCGTCGCCGCCTCTGAATGGTTGGAGCGCTTCCTTTACCGTGCGGCGCGCATCGTAACGATCAACTCACCCGGCTTCGAAGCTCATGTGCAGGCACGCGGAGCGCGCAATATACGTTTAGTGCCCAACGGTGCGGATGCCGCGATGTTCGACCCGGCCGCCGATGGCGCCGCCTTCCGCCAGCAGCACGGACTGCAGGGCAAATTTGTGGCGCTATACGCTGGCGCACATGGCCTCTCGAACGACCTGGGCGTGCTGCTCCACGCCGCACAGTTACTGCAAGACGCCCCGCAGATCCAGCTGGTGCTGGTGGGGGATGGTAAAGACAAACCCAGCCTGCGCCTGCAGGCTGGTGAAATGGGCTTGAGCAATATTCATTTTGTTGATCCGCTGGCAAAAGAAGCAATGGCTGCAGCCCTGGCGGCAGCAGATGTGTGCATCGCCATCCTGAAGCCGCTGCCTTTGTATGCCACGGTGTATCCCAACAAAGTGTTCGACTATTTGGCGGCTGGCCGTGCCGTGGCTCTGGCCATCGATGGTGCTATCCGCCAGGTAGTCACAGAAGCCAAAGCAGGCGTGTTCGTGCCACCCGGCGACCCGGCCGCCATGGCCGCCGCGCTGCGCAGCCTGGCCAGCACGCCGGAGCAGACGCGCGCCATGGGCGCGGCCGGTCGCAGTTTCCTGGAAGCACACTTCAACCGGCCACAGTTGGCCGCCCAGTTGGAAGCGGTGCTGGCTGAAACCGCTCAAGGCGGCAAGTAGAATCGTCTTTCGCCTTATGGCCAAGAAAAGCAAAACCCTCAACCTGGAAGAGAGCGAGCTACGCCGCCTCTTGCTCGACCGGCGTACTGCCGACCGCAAGCGGCGTGTGAGCGCCTATGCAGACAGCGGCGCGCTGCTGCCGCTTGACGCTGAGGACACCGAGGCCACAGACGTGGAGCCGCTAGCGGGCACGCGCATCCATGCCGACCCTGACCTGCGTCTGGCCAGCCCCAACGCCAAGCGCAACCGCGTATGGGTAGAGCGCGGCCTGCTGGCGGTTGAGCTGGCGGCTGTGATTGGACTGGTCTTCATCTTTGTGAACGGGTTGGATCTACTTGGCCAACTCAATAGCGAACTGAGTGCGGGCTCCGGCACGCCCAGCCCGGCACCGTTGCTGGGCCCGGTCGTGCTCCCTTCGGGCCACACCGCCCCCAGCGTCAACAACGCCGCGGCGCCCAACGAAGCCGAGATCCCCGAGCACCTGCGCCCGCTGGTGCAGGCCTACACCGCCGCGCTGGTGATGCCCACGCCAGGGCCAGAGCAAGCGATGAGCATCAGCATTCCCAGCATTGCCGTCAACGCGCCCGTGGTGCAGGGCGATGATTGGGAAGCGCTGAAGCGCGGCGTGGGCCAGCACATCGGCAGCGCCAACCCCGGCCAGAATGGCAATCTAGTGCTGAGTGGCCACAATGACATTTACGGCGAAGTATTCCGCCAGCTCGACCAACTCAGCGTGGGAGACGAGATCGTGGTCTCCACGGCGCAAAACAGCTACACCTACACCGTCACCGGCCGCTTGCTGGTAGCGCCCACCTTCGTTGAAGTGATGTTCCCCACGCAAGACGCCACCATCACCTTGATCAGTTGCTATCCCTACATGATCAACACGCAGCGCATCATCATTCAAGGCGAGCTCACCCGCATTACTGACGCGGGTTAGCAGCATTCTTCCCTTCCCTGGAGACGTAGTTGCGCAAGCTCAATGCTGCCCTGCTTTATCGCCTGATCTATATTGCTTTCGGCTTCAGCACCATGGTGATGTACACCACCTATGTGGTCTACCGCGTAGAGGTGGCGGGGCTGGACGCGCTACAACTGGTGCTTTTGGGCACCGCGCTGGAAGTGAGCATTTTCCTGTTCGAGATTCCCACCGGCGTGGTGGCTGATGTGTACAGCCGCCGGCTTTCTATCATCATCGGCGTGTTCCTGGTGGGCATTGGCCACGCTATCGAAGGCATCTTGCCGCTGTTCAGCATCATCCTGCTCTCCCAGGTGGTATGGGGCATCGGCCACACCTTCATCAGTGGCGCGCTGGACGCATGGGTGACGGACGAAGTAGGCGCCAAGCATGTCGGGCCAGTCATCATCTCTGGCAATCAGTTGGAGATCATGGGCAGCCTGCTGGGCATCCCCATTGGGGTGTGGGTGGCCGAGACGCTGGGGCTATCCTTCCCCTATTTCCTCGGCGGCGGCCTCTTGGTGTTGCTGGGCATCCTGCTGATCTTCAGCATGCCAGAGCACGGGTTCAAACCCGTGCCGGCCAAAGAGCGCCAGGGCTGGCGCACCATGTTCAAGACTTTCAACGCTGGCTTGCAAACGGCGCGCCGCAGCCCGGCGCTGATGGTCTTCGGCGTGGCGGCCTTGTTCGTGGGCCTGTATAGCGAAGCCTGGGACCGTTTAGCACAGCCTTATCTGCTACAAGTGTTCAGCTTTCCGGTATTGGGCTCCCTACAACTCAGCAATGTGCAGTGGTTTGGCGTGCTGAATGTCATCTTCTTGCTGGTCGGCTTGGTCGCCAACCAGATCGCCAAGCGCGCCGTAGACACCACACACGGCCCGGCAGTAGCGCGCGGTTTGCAACTGCTGTATGCCGGCATGGTGATCGCCATGTTGCTGTTCTCACTGACCGGGCAATTTACCGTGGCGCTGTTGGCGATGGTGGCCTTTAACGCGCTGCGGCGCGTCACCTTCCCGCTCACACGCACATGGATCAATCAGCAGATTCCCACCAAATCACGCGCCACGGTGCTCTCGATGGCCGGGCAGATCGATGCCCTGGGCGAGTTGAGCGGCGGGCCGATTCTGGGCACAGTGGGCCGCTTGTACTCCATGCGCGCCGCGCTGATCACTTCGGCGATTGTGCTAACTCCCGTAGTGGTACTGTTCCAGCGCATTCTCTCGCTGACAACAAAAAAGAGCCGCTAACGCGGCTCTTTTTGTTACTTGCTCTAGGGAGCGTACCAGCGGGCACGCCACGCAGCGGAGCCCGGCTCTGGCTCAAAGAAGTCTGCGTTGATGTGCACCATATGGATGAAGAGCTGGCCCGGCTTCAAGGGGAAGGGCGTGCCATCCGCATAGGTGAAGCGGATCGGGCGTGTACGGCCCGTGTCTTTCTCGTAGTCACCGTTCACCGTTGACCAGTACACATCGCACACCAAGCCATCACGCAGCAGCTTGACGCGGCCGGTGGTGCCTTCCATGTGAACATCAAAGATGGTGCCAGCCGTGTTGAGCTGCTCATGCGTGACGAAGTACACCATCACGTTCTCAAAGGCCAGCGGCTCACCGGTGAGTGCTTCGGTACTGGTCTCCTGCACATCCGGCGCGGTGTAGGTGTTCTGGTGGCGGATGTATGCGCCAGACGCTTCGTCATAGTTCCAGTAGGTCTGGTTGTTGACGTTGTAGAACATGGTCAGCGAATCCGCCGCCACACAGCCATCCGGCGGGGTAGCGTCAAACAGGTTGCCGGTGAGATTCGGCGGGCCGTAAATGCCCACGTTGTTCTTGGCAACTTCCTGCAGCTTGGTCACATCGATACCAGCAGCACCGATATCACTGGTGTCACTGCTGGCCGCCTGAGCACACACCTGGATCTGTGCCAGCACGGTGGGGTCAGCGCCAGCGATGACGGTGCAGCCTTCAAAGTAGCCACGCATTACTTCGTACACCAGGCGGCCTGAGCGCACCCCTTCGATGCGGATGGAGTGGCGCACTCCCGCGTCAATGTCCAGGTACTCGCTTTGTCCCTCGCTGAGGGTGAAGCCCTGGGTCAGGCCCGTTTCCGGGTCGGGGTCACTATCGATCGCATCATCAGCCAGATTTGCGCTGACGAAGTAGAAGGTCTGCATGTTTGCCGGGATGGTGAAGCGCACCTGGTAGCTGTAGCCATATTGCGGCTCCACGCTGAAGGCGTAGCGCCCGGCACCATCAGTTGTGGTGCTGGCAATCACCTGGCTGCTGAGGATGAGTTCCACAGCCACGCCTGGCACGCCCGGTTCGCCATCGTCTTGCTGGCCGTTGCCGTTAAGGTCATACCAGACCAGATCACCAATCAGCACCTGGCCCGCCTCAGCGTCGGGGCCGTCACCAGCCTGCTGGTCACCCAGGATGGCGTCTATATCAATCTCAGGGTAGCAGCCATAGAACTGGGCGTAGAGACGGGTGTCGCCATCACCAATCCACCATTCGCTGACCCAGGCGGCCCACTGCAAACCTGTGGGCGGGCGAGTGGCCGCGGGCGGGAACTGCGAGATAGAGATGCCCACCACACCCCAGTCAGCCGCTTCAGGCAAGCACAGCGGCTGGCCAGTCAGCGGGTTGTAGCCGGTGGGGAAAGTATCCGGCCCCATGCTGGTGGGTGCTGCCGTTACAAAACCAGCATCCAACACCGTACCTTCCACATCCAAGGTATGCAATGCTGTCTGCCCACTTTGCTGGCCAACATCACTATCAATGGCATCGTCATCGCCCGCATCCATCTGGGTGATCTCATACCCTTCGGGTGCGAAGAAGGCGAGCTGAAAATTACTTTCGGCCACCACATCGTCAAGGATGTATTCGCCATCCTCGCCGGTGAACTTCTCATCCAGGGCATCGCCATTCGTATCCAGCAATTGCACCTGTACTCCGGCCAGGCCAGGTTCAGCCTCATCCTGCAAGCCGTTGGCGTTTTCATCCAACCAGGCACGGCCCGTGATGGCAGCGCGCGCTGGCTCATCAGACAATGGCTCGGGTTCGGCCACGGCCAGCAACACCAAGCCAGCATTGATGTCCTCCACCTTGCCCTCAATGAAGATGGGCTCGGTTTCCCCGGTTTCCGGGTCGACTGCACTGGAATTGGCTCCAGCAAGTTTTTGCGTGAAGCCATACCCGGCAGGCAGTTCAAAATGCACAGTTACCGAGATTTCATCGCTCGGCAACTCAACAGCATAACGACCGTCTGGCCCGCTCTGGGTCGAGCCGAGCAGTTGCCCCTGGCCGTCATGTACGGTGATGTTCACATCTGCCACCCCAGCCTCACCTGCGTCACGGAGCCCATTCTGGTTCTCGTCGAGCCATACTTGGCCGCCAGCACCGGCGCAGGCTGTTAACAACAACGGTAAAGCAAATAGAGCTAGCAAATATAAGCGTCTCATTTAATGCGTCCTCTCACAAAAATTATACAAAAAAGAACTGTCCAAACTCACTGAACACCTTACAGACAGATGAAAGTACTACCCAATTAGCGCAAGAGGCTGGGCGGTATAATCAAACCGCGGAGTAATAAATGACAACTGATTTTTTCAATACACGTAGCACCCTGTCTGTTGGCCCCAAGACCTACACTTTCTATAGCCTGAAGAAGTTGGAAGCCGCCGGCCTGACCAAGCTGGATAAGCTGCCCTTCTCCATTCGCATCATGCTGGAAGCGGCGCTGCGCGGCTGCAACAACGTAGACATCCTTGAGCAGGATGTACGCAACCTGGCCGCCTGGCAGCCGCGCGTGGACAAGCGCGGTGCCATGCCCTTCAAGCCAGCCCGCGTGCTGCTGCAAGATTTCACCGGCGTGCCCACCATCGTTGACCTGGCCGCCATGCGTGATGCTGTGGCTGCGCTGGGCGGCGACCCCAAGAAGATCAATCCCCAGGTACCCGTAGACCTCGTCATCGATCACTCGGTGCAGGTCGATTTCTTTGCCAGTGCGGATGCGCTGCAACGCAATGCTGAGATCGAGTTCATGCGCAACCGTGAACGCTATGAGTTCCTGCACTGGGGCCAGCAAGCCTTCGATAACTTCCGCGTGGTGCCACCCGCCACCGGCATCGTGCACCAGGTCAACCTGGAATTCCTTGCCCATGTGGTGATGACCCGACAGGAGGGCAACGATGTAATCGCCTTCCCCGATACGCTGGTAGGCACTGACTCGCACTCGACGATGATCAACGGCCTGGGCGTTGTAGGCTGGGGTGTGGGCGGTATTGAAGCCGAGGCCGCTATGCTGGGCCGCGCCATTGACATGCTCACGCCGGATGTGCTGGGCTTCAAACTGCACGGAAAGCTGCGCGAAGGTGTGACCCCCACAGACCTGACCCTGACGATTACGCAGATGCTGCGCAAGAAGGGTGCCGTAGACAAGTTCATCGAATTCTACGGTGCAGGCTTGGATTCCCTCAGCCTGGCCGACCGCGCCATGATCGCTAACATGACGCCGGAGAACGGCGGCACGATCACCTTCTTCCCGGTGGATGCCGAGACGCTGCGCTACCTGCGCGGCAGTGCCCGCACCGAAGAGCAGATTGCGCTGGTGGAAGCCTACTCCAAAGAACAAGGCTTGTTCCGCGAAACCAATACGCCGGCGCCGGAATTTACCGACACGCTCGAGCTTGATCTCGATTCGGTGGAACCCAGCCTGGCTGGCCCCAAGCGCCCGCAAGACCGCGTGAGCCTGGAGAATATGCGCAGCGAGTTCCACAAGGCGCTGCAGGCTCCCAAGGCGGAGCGCGGCTTCGCCCTGCCCGCAGAGCGCATGGGCGACACGGTGACCTTTGGCAGCAATGGCTCGCGCACAGAGATGGGCCACGGCGCGCTGGTCATCGCCGCCATTACCTCGTGCACCAACACCAGCAACCCCTCCGTGATGCTGGGCGCTGGTTTGCTGGCCAAGAAAGCGGTTGAACGCGGCCTCAAGGTCAAGCCCTACGTAAAGACCAGTCTGGCCCCCGGCTCCCGCGTGGTGACCGAGTACCTCGAGAAGGCTGACCTGATGGAGCCGCTGGCTGAGCTGGGCTTCAACCTGGTGGGCTACGGCTGCACCACCTGCATCGGCAACAGCGGCCCGCTGGCCGGTGAAGTGGTCAAGGCCATCACTGGCGGCGACCTGGTGACCGCGGCGGTGCTTTCGGGCAACCGCAACTTCGAAGGCCGCATCCACCCCTATGCGCTGGCCAACTACCTGGCCTCCCCGCCGTTGGTGGTGGCCTATGCGCTGGCGGGTACGGTGGATATTGACCTTTCCACGGAACCCATCGGCATCGGCAAAGACAACGAGCCGGTCTACTTGAAGGACATCTGGCCCACCCAGCAGGAAGTTCGCGACGCGGTGGAAAACAACGTAACGCCGGAGATGTTCGCCGAGCGCTACTCCAACGTCTTCACTGGCAATGACACCTGGAACGCCATCCAAGCTGGCAGCAGTGAGCTGTTCGACTGGAAGGCAGACTCCACCTACATCCACAAGCCGCCCTTCTTTGACGGCCTGACGATGCAGTTGCCCGCCACAGACGATGTGCTGGACGCACGCGTACTGGTCAGCCTGGGTGACTCGGTCACTACGGATCACATCTCCCCGGCGGGCTCCATCCCGGCAGACAGCCCTGCTGGCAAGTTCCTGCTGGACAACGGCGTGACCGTGCCCAACTTCAATTCCTACGGCTCTCGCCGCGGCAATGACCTGGTGCTGACGCGTGGCACCTTTGCCAACATCCGCCTCAAGAACCTGATGCTGGATGGTGTGGAAGGCGGCTATACGCTCTACCTGCCCGAAGGTGAGCAGATGAGCATCTACGACGCGGCACAGAAGTACAAAGCCGAAGGCCGCCCCACCATTGTGCTGGCCGGCAAGGAATACGGCTCGGGCTCCAGCCGTGACTGGGCCGCCAAGGGTCCGCTGTTGCTGGGTGTCAAGGCCGTGATCGCTGAATCCTTTGAGCGCATCCACCGCAGCAACCTGGTGGGCATGGGCGTGCTGCCGTTGCAGTTCAAGGCAGGCGAAAGCCGCGAGAGCCTCGGCCTGAGCGGCCGTGAGCGCTTCTCGCTCACCGGCATTGCCGGCATGAATGGCCCGACAGCCGAGATTGCCGTGCTGGCGGTGGATGAGAACGGCAAGGAAACTTCGTTCACGGCTACCAGCCGCCTCGACACTCCGTTGGATGTTGAGGTTTACAAGCAGGGCGGCATCCTGCAGACCGTGCTGCGTGAACTGGCGCAGAGCTAGCACTACGACAAAAAACACAAAGCCCCGCTTTTTAGCGGGGCTTTGTGTTTATAGCACTGTCATTCCGAACGAGGCCATAGGCCGAGGAGGAATCCGTTAGAAGCATGTTTCAGTTATCTCATCTTTGTTGCGCAAAAATAACGCAGTACGGATTCCTCGCTGCGCTCGGAATGACAGTTTAAGTTGTCATTGCGAGAACGTGAAGCGGCACACCGCTGAACGATGTAGCAACCCCCAAGCCACTCCTTTCTTCACAACAAAAAAGCCCCGCCGTTGGCGGGGCTTTTATTTATCAGGCTCGTGCCTACATCGGCACTTTTTCTTCATTGAGGTGCAAGCGGCCATCCGGACCGGGCTCGTAGCTCATCTTGCCCTGCGGCACATGCGGGTCAATTTCCAGGTCTCCGCTGTCCATCGCATCCCAGAAGAGCTGGAAGGGCAGCTTGCCCTCTTCCCACTTCTCAATCATCACCAGGCCGTGGCCGGGCAGCACCGTGAAGGCGATCTTGCGCGGGTCACTAGGGTTGAGCAAAATCTCGGAGCGGCTGAAGGCGCCCTTGATGCCCTTGGCCTGTGCTTCCGTAGCGCAGGACACCAGGTAGTGATAATACGGCGCGTCGAGCGGAACATATTCCACTAGATCAGGATTGAAGGCCTTTACGCCGCGGTGGCCGTGCAGCTTGGAACGTGCTACTGGCACCTCAGCCTTGATCTCGCCGCTCTGGATCTCGATCCACGGCAGCGGGCCATCCAGATCCATCATCTCCACTGCTTCAGAAGACGGCTTGTCATTGCGCTTGCCGCCCACATGGCGCACCTGTGCACCGGCGCCGTCCGGGCGCACGCCCACGATCAATGCCAGATCATCATCGGTGATGTTGCCTTTGTCCACCGGGCGGGCGCTGCCGGTGATGGTGGCTACCAGCCCCTGCACCTTGGGATCCCAGGTGCCAAAGCAGCCTTCGCTGTACTGGCTGGCAATCGAGTCGTTGACCGCCGGAACGGCGACCAGGTCTTCGATGCGCACCATCTCGGTGAAGAAGTTGCGCTTGCCCAGCTCCTGGCCGGCGCGGCGCATGGCCTCCGGGGTGCTCATGGCCTGCCACTCTTCGGCAGTCACCATGGGCTCCAGCACCTGGTGGTTGGTGATCTCATGGGTGCTCTCGGTGGTCACCATGCGCAGGGCGATATCGGTATAAAAGGCCTCAGCGCTGCTGTTAACCGAGGCGGGGAAAGCGCCTACCAGGTCAAAGTGATAGACGCGCTCGGGATGCTCGTCACCTACGGTGAGCAGCACGCGGATGCTCTTGGCCTGGGCTTGCAGCAAGCGCAGCAACGACATGATCGGGCCACCACGCAGCCCCTGCTCCATCAGTACGCGCGGAGACTCGGGGGAGAGACCTTCAAATTCAAAGTCTTTGGGGTCCAGCGGCTGCTTGGCCAGGGCCGCAGTGAAGTGATCGATCTT
Source organism: uncultured Anaerolineaceae bacterium (assembly GCA_964623375.1). GTDB lineage: Bacteria > Chloroflexota > Anaerolineae > Anaerolineales > UBA11579 > JAMCZK01. The sequence goes on along the minus strand of CAZUTS010000007.1, from coordinate 27,780 downwards.
CTCTTTGAATTCCTGCTCCGTCATATGGATCATGGTGTAAATGACGGGGGATTCTTTGAGTCCAAACTGGCGGCGGGCCATGAACATGAAGGCCTTGCGCCAAGGAATGGGTTCACCGTATTTGGCGGTGGTCAGGATCACATCAGTGTTATCTGTGGGGGTATCCACCACGTTGTGGCCGAGCTGCTTGAACTTGTCCAGCAGGCCATCCGCCAGCTCTTCAATAGCCGAAGAGACCGGCACGTCACCCGGAACAAAGGTGACTTCGATCTGGCGCAACCATGAGTGTACGGGGTTGGCCACTTTTAGGGCTTCTTGGGGAATTTCCATCTTTCAGACCTCTACAATGAGGGATATTGCACCTAGGAGCGTAGTGCTTGGCGCTCCCTTGGCACGGCGCGTGCGATAATACTACCGCAAAGGCAATTATCACACACTATAGGGATTAACCCAGCTATGGCGATGAAGATACTCGTAACCAATGATGACGGCATTACCCACCCCGGGCTCCTGGCCCTGGTGAATGCCGTAAAACCCCTTGGAGAAGTGACCATACTGGCGCCTGACCGCAACTGGAGCGCCTCTGGGCACGTGAAGACCCTGCACCGCCCGTTGCGCGTGCGCCCTAGCGAGCTGCCCGATGGCACACCTGCCCATATGAGCGATGGTGCACCCTCAGACTGTATTGCGCTGGCCTTGCTGGGCTACTTTGACCACGAGTTTGACTTGGTGGTTTCAGGTATCAATCCCTACGCCAACATAGGGGATGATGTCACCTATTCCGGCACGGTGACCGCTGCCATGGAGGCTGCTATCGGCGGTTTGCCCGGTATTGCCTTCTCGCTCGACTCGCCGATCGGACTCAACAGCCAGCGCGATTTCAGCGCCGCCACCGAGATCTGCCGCCGGGTGGCCACCCGCGTGGCCGCGGGCGGCTTGCCGCGCCACACGCTGCTGAACGTCAATATTCCCTATTTGCCCATCGGCGAGATCAAGGGTATGCAGGTTACCCGTTTAGGGCTACGCGTATATCGTGATGCACTGGTGCGCCGCGTAGACCCGCAGCACAATCCATACTACTGGATCGGCGGTGAGGCGCCCACCGGCCAGCCCGAAGAGGGTACCGAGGTAGGCGCACTGCAGGCTGGGTATGTATCGTTGACTCCATTGCAGATGGATATGACGGCCTATAGCCTACTGCCAGAGCTTTCCACCTGGCAGTGGTGAGGCGGAATGTTGTCAAAAGCAGCGTAGTATTCGCGGCTAATTCTCGTTAGCTAAGAGCAGTTGATTATTGGGTCAATCTCATGATGAGGATCACCGTGGCACTCCCCCAGCCGCTGGTGATTCTCATCATCCTTTTTGATAAATGATTAACAAAGCTGCAAAACCGTAGAATGCTAAAATCGTAGTTAATTGCACACATCTGTGCACTAAGGAGAGAACAAAAAGACAATGGACGTATTGAGCGGTATCTTTTCTGCTTTTGGCCTTTCGGCTAGCGCGGGATTGAACGCCTACATCCCGCTGTTGGTCGTCTCCCTGCTGGGGCGTTACACCTCATTGATTGAGTTGAACTCCCCATGGGATACGCTGACCAACGGCTGGATCATCGGGCTTTTGGTAGCCCTCTCTGCAATTGAGTTCTTTGCAGACAAGACCCCCCTGGTCAACCACTTGAATGATGCCATTCAAACCTTTGTACGCCCGGCGGCGGGGGCAATTGCCTTCGCTGCCAGCACTCAGGTGATTGACGGCATCAACCCGGTAGTGGCGCTGGCCGCCGGCCTGCTGATCGCAGGCACGGTACATGTGGCCAAGGCGGGCGTCATGCGCCCGGCGGTGACCGGCGTAAGTGGCGGCACGGCCAACGTGGCGGTGGGTCTGGTGGAGGATGTTGCTGCAATAACAATCTCTGTTTTTGCTGTGCTTATCCCCCTCATCATTGGTATAGTGTTCATCCCGCTGCTGGCCTTGGTGATCTGGCTGCTTTGGCGCCGTGCCAATCGCAACGTAGCACAACAAACTAATTAGGTAGAGGAAAGCAATCATGACACTTCGAGGTTCTTCCGGCGGTGGCCGTGGCAAATCCGGCCGCTCCAGCTCTTCTTCCCGCCCCACCAGCGGCGGTGCCAGCCGCAGCGGCCGTGGCTCCAGCGGCAGTTCGGGCAGCGGTTCGCGCAGCACCGGGCTGCCTAAGCGCGGCTCTGGCTCTGCCGGTGCATCGTCGCGCCGCACGGGCCTGCCCAGCCGTGGTTCCGGTGCAGCCGGTGCCGCCCCGCGCAGCAGCGGCAGCCCCGCTGGCACGGGCCTGCCCAGCCGCGGATCCGCTGGCGCTTCCCGCCGCGGCTTGGGTGGCGCGCAAGCTGGCGTTCAGCCCACCAACGAGATCGGTCGCAGTGGTGGTAGCCGCATGTCCTGCCTGGTAATTGCAGGCATCGTACTTCTGCTGCTATGCTGTATCGTCAGCGTGTTTATGGCTTGGACCTATGGCGACTCCGCCATGGAGCTTCTGCGCCAGCTGCAATAGTTGCAGAGTATTCAAAAACAAAAAACGCCAGCATGTGCTGGCGTTTTTTTATTCTGCAAACTTATCTCTAAAATAGCTCTGCACCTGAGCCAGGCCGCTTAGCGCCAAGCTGCGCTCTTCAGGACTGCAGTACAGCGCTTCGAACTCATCTTCATCCAGGACTACTTGGCGCCCATCCGGATAGACCAATAGATCGAGCGCAAAATCGCGGAAGATGATCTGCCCCGTGGAAATTACCGCTGGAGCGCACACATTGCAGTACCAGCCCTTGAGGCGGCCATCATCCTTATCGCGAATTTCGAAGACATTGAACCAACGGTCGTCGTAGTAGGTCTCCAGGAACTGATCCCCTTTTTTCAAAGGAATCTCCTCCACCATGCCGCTGTCTGCATTAAAAAGAGCTTGCACGAGAGTTTCATGACCCTGTTGATGTACAAGCTGGCCTTGCCATTGATACATCAGTTCGCCAGCGGGATTTTGTTTGAGGACGGTGATTTCATTCATTGGAGAGTATCTGTATCGCCTGGGCGGGGTCAAAACTGAGTTGCAGGGTAGCGCCCAGTGCAGGCAACGCTACATCGCTGGGCAATTCTATTTGAATTTGTGTATCCTGCACGCTGAGTTCAAGCTGCCACTGGCTGCCGCGGAATTGCTTGCTGAGTAACACGCCTGACAGCACCTGTGGCCCTTGGGCGCCAATGCGCACCGCATCGGGGCGCAGAAGAACGTGTGCACCGCGCAGCCGCGCCGGCGGCGCTGGCAACTCGCCTATCGGCGTCATCAGCTTGCCAGCCTCCAGCCGAGCGGGGAAGATGTTTTGCATGCCCAGAAAGCGCGCCACGAATACCGTAGCGGGCTTTCGGTACAGCTGCTCAGGCGTGCCGATCTGGGCCAACTGCCCGGCATTCAGAATCGCCACGCGGTCGGCGATGGCATAGGCCTCTTCCTGATCATGCGTGACATATAAACTGGTGAGCTGCTGTTGGCGCAGGATGCTGGCGAGCTGGCTCACCAAATGCGTGCGCAGCGCACGGTCGAGCGAGCCCAGCGGCTCATCAAGCATGAGCAGCTGCGGCTCGGGCGCCAAGGCGCGCGCCAACGCTACGCGCTGCTGCTCACCGCCGGAGAGGCTGTTTACATCGCGGCGCTCAAAACCCTGCAAGCCCACCAGGGCCAGTGCAGCCTGCACACTGGCGGCGGTTGCCTCTGTACTTTGACCCGCCATCTGCAGGCCAAAGGCTACGTTGCCGAAGACATCCCGATGGGGGAAGAGCGCATAGTCTTGAAACATCAACCCAAAGCCGCGTTGATGCGGCGGCACAGCGCTAACATCCTCGCCATGCCATAGCACCTGGCCGCTATCGGGCTGTTCCAGCCCGGCCACGATGGCGAGCAGCGTGGACTTGCCGCTGCCACTGGGGCCGAGCAGCGCCAACACCTCACCTTGCGGCACCTGCAACGAAACGCCTGCCAGCACGGGCTTGCCGTCATATTGCTTGGTGATGTTGCGCAGCTCGAGCACTAGAACTCTCCTACATCTGCAATGCGCAGACGTTCGATCAGCAGCATACCGCCCCCGGTGAATAGCATCAACAAGGTGCTCAGTGCCATGGCCTGGCCATAGGTTAGTGCACCGGGCTGCGCCAGCAAGCGATAGATGAGCACCGGCATGGTGGGATATTCCGGCCGGGCAATCAACGCCGTGGCGCCGAATTCACCCACCGAGATGGCGAAGGCGAACAGCGCCGCCGCCAGGATCGCCCGCCCCACCAGCGGCACATCGATAGCCAACAGCACCTGGCGCGGTGTGGCGCCCAGCATGGCGGCTGCCTGGCGCAGGCGCGGGCGGATGCTGCGCAGGGCTGGCACCAGACTGCGCACCACAAAGGGCAGCGCCACCAGTGTATGCGCCAGCGGCACCAAGATCGGCGAGGCACGCAGGTCTAACGGCGGCGTATCCAGCGCCACGATAAAGCCGAGCCCCAGCGTGAGCGCCGAGGTGCCCAAGGGCAGCATCAGCAAGGGATCAAGCCAACGGGCCAAGCGTGTGCGCTCTTGCTGCGCCAGCAACCAGGAAGCGGGTACGCCGGTCAGCAAGGCCAGCGCCACCGTGGCGCCTGCATAGATCAGCGAGGTCTGAATGGCGCGGGCCGGCGAGGCAAAGAAGATGTTGTTGCGCGGGTCGTCACCCAGGGCGCGGTAATAGTCCAACGTGAAACCGGGTGGGCCCGCCTGCTGGCGACGATCGGTCTCCAGCCGCGTTACCGAACGCGCCGCCAGGCCACCTAGCGGAGCGATGAAGAAAACCGCCAGCGCCGCCAGAAAGAGTGCACTCAACCAGGCAGCGCGTTGCGTGCGCAATGGGCGCAGGCGTGGGGCGCGCTGCTCCACCGGTAGCGAAAGGCGCACCGACAGGCGCGTGTACACAATCGTGAGCGCCAGCGTGCACAGCAATTGCAGCAAAGCCAACAGGGCGGCTGCGGGCAGGTTGAACAAGGCTACGGTCTGGTAATAGATCTCTGTTTCGATAGTGGCGAACTGCGGCCCGCCCAGCACCAGCACCACACCAAACGAGGTGAAGTTGAAGATGAACACCAGCAAGGCCGCAGCCGCCAGCGCCGGGGCCAGCATGGGCAGCGTCACTGTTGTGAACACACGCCAGCCACTGGCGCCCAGCGTGCTGGCTGCCTGCTCAATGCGCGGGCTGAGCCGTGACCAAAAATCGCCAACCATGCGCAGCACAATGGTGGTGTTGTAGAAAACATGCGCCACCAGGATGGCGGTGAAGGTATTGATGAACTCCAGCGGCGTTTCACCTGCCGCCAGCAAGGCCTGGTTCAGCCAGCCGCGCGGCCCCAGCGCCGCATTGAAAGCGGCTGCCACCACCAGGGTAGGCAACACGAAGGGGATACTGCTGACCACGCGTAGCAAGCGTTTGCCGGGGAATTCGTAGCGTGCCAGCAGATGCGCGGCGGGCAAACCGATGGCCAGCGTCAGCGTGGTGGACAGCGCCGCCTGCCAAAAGGTGAAGCCCACCACGCGGTGGATGCCGCTATCGGAGAGCAGCTTTGAGAGCGGCGCAAGCCAGCCGCCCTCAAAGCTGAGTGCGAAGATGCTGCCCAGCGGGTAGAAGTAAAACATCGCCAGGAACAGCAGCGGAAGCAGGGCCAGCCAGGCAGTTCTTCGCACGCGATCTCCGTTAGCGCAGCACGCTTTGCGTCCAGGCGTTGATCCACTCTTCGCGCTGGGCGGCAATATCCTCAGGGCTAACCACAGAGGTTTTGCCAGGCACTTCAAGATAGTCTACGAATTCCGGCTGCAGTCGGGCATTCTCATTGACAGGGAATACGAACATCTGCATGGGCATATCCTCCTGGAAGGTGGGTGAAAGCATGAAATCGACCCAGGCTTCAGCCAGCTCACGGTTCTGCGTGCCGCGCAGGATGCCCACAAATTCGATCTGGCGGAAGCACGAGCCATCGCCCACCACGGCGGCCGTCGGCGGCTCGCTCATCGGCTCCTCAGCGAAGACCAGCTCCACCGGCGGGCTCGAGGCATACGAAACGATGATAGGCCGCGTGCCGCCCCACTGACTAAATTCAGAGTAGTAGGCCGTTTCCCAATCGTTGACTACTTTGAGGCCGTTGTCTACCAAGCCCTGCCAGTAGTCCAGATAACCATCCTCGCCAAAACGGCCGATGGTGGCCAATAGGAACGCCAGACCGGGTGAAGAGGTAGCCGGATTTTGCACCGCCAGCAGATCTTTGTATTCGGGCTTGAGCAGGTCTTCAAGATTAGTAGGAGGTGCAATGCCCGCCTCTTCAAAATAGGCCTTCTCATAGTTCAAGCACACATCGCCAAAATCAACCGGCAGGGCGCGGTGCTGCGCATCAAGCTCAAAGCCATCCGGGATCTGCGCCAGCAAGGGCGATTCATAAGTCTCAAAAATGTTGCCGTCCAAAGCGCGGCTGAGGAAGGTGTTATCCACGCCGTAGAACACATCCGCCAGCGGCTGCTCGCCGGCCAATACGGCCGCGTTGGTGGCTGACCCCGTGTCCCCCATCTTGAGGAAGGTGACCGTGGCGTTTTGCTGCGCCTCGAAGGCGGTCACCACCTCTTCGGAGATAGCGAAAGAGTCATGCGTCATTACGGTGAGTGTGCGCGGTGCCTCAACTTGTGGAGCGGCGCCACACGCCGCCAACGCGGCGGCACATACAACTAAAAGTAAATGTCGAAACATATCAGGCTCCTAATCATAGTCAGCAGGCGTGAGCACACACAGCAACAGCCCACCTTGAAGTGAAACATTAGCGTTGGCAGCAGACACCACGTTGCTGACCCCGCGGCTGCTACCGAAGGGGATGCGCTCCCCGTTCAGCGGATATTCCAATCCCTGGGTGGTGACGCCGCGAGCATCTTCTGCCAGGGGGATGAGCGAGACGCGGCTGCCCAGCGGGGCATCGATGTGCGCCGAAGTACGAATCGGGAAGAGTTGCTGTGGCCCATGTAGAAACGTGATGGGCAAGTTGGCAAAGCGCGCATCGGCGGCCAGCAGCAGGTTGGCCAGGCTGTGATCCCAGCGCCGCCCCAGCCCGCCCACCACGCTGGCGCGCGTGGCGCCCACCTGCATGGCGTAAAGCAGCGCCAGCTCAAAGTCTGTCTCGTTCTTGCGGACGGGGTGGGCGTGCAGCTGCGTGCCGTGGGCTTTCAGTTCAGTTTGCAGCTGCGGCTCGAGCGAGTCGAAATCGCCGATGAGCACATGCGGATACACGCCCAGGGTGCGGCAGTGGCGCGAGCCGCCATCCGCGGCAATAAGCACGTCTGCCGCGGGCAGGCCACTGGCGGGCAGCTCAAGCTCTCCATTGGCAAAGAGAAGTGCGTGCAAAACAAAACCTCCTGCATGTGCCGGAGGTTGGTTAAGGCTAAAGCTGCGCATTTCCTCCGCCGGCATGATCCGGATCAGGTGTACGGGTCGCAGACCAGGTCTGCCTCTCAGCCAACGCAAAGCTTTTTTTGGCGTTAGCCAAAAATTGCTTCGCACAGCTCCCCGAGCGATTAAGTTGTACCTATAAGTATATCGTGTAGGTGTTAACTGCGCGGCTTACCGTTTTTATAGTTGGCTGCGTAGTAATCGCACAAGTCTTTGACCGGGCAGGCCGGGCAATTGGGTTTGCGTGCCTGGCAGATCTCACGCCCCAGGCGAATGATGTTGAGGTGGCCAGCGTAATACGTTTCGGGCGGAAAGAGCGATTCGAGATAGGGATGCGCCTGCTCCACCGTCATCGTCTCGGGCCGCAGACCCAGGCGGCCCGAGACACGGTAAATGTGCGTGTCCACCGGGAACGCGGGAATTTCCAGCGAGAATTGCAATACGATGGCCGCCGTCTTTGGCCCCACGCCGTTGAACTGGGTCAGCCAGTCACGCGCCTCGTCAGCCGCATAGTCTTTGAGGAAATCCAGCGAGAGTTCACCACGCGCCTCAGTGATGGCCTGCAAAACGGTTTTGATGCGCGGGCCTTTCTGGTTGGCCAAACCTGCGGGGCGAATGGTCTCAACAATCTCGGCCGCCGGCGCATCCCGCACCGCTTCCCAGGTAGCGTATTTATCTTTGAGGGCGAAGAAAGCCACATCGCGATTTACGTCATTGGTGTTCTGCGAAAGGATGGTGGAGACCAATTCATCCAGCGCGGGCAGGGGTGAGCGCCATTCCGGCTCACCAAAGAAATCCAGCAAACGCTCGTGGATTGCTAAGGCGCGGCGCGCCAACGCCTTCATGCGCGCTCCAAGGTGAAGCATGGAGCCGCTTCGCCTACCACGGTGCCGCGCCAGTTGGTGACCGGGCGCCGCGGGCCATAGGCGCTGAGCGCAGCCAAAGCTGCAGCCTCCATCACGCCAAGCTGGCGCAGCACCTCCAGCGCCACGGCGTGGCTGGCCCATTTGCGCGCATCGCCATCAGCGATCTTGATGGCAATGCCCACACCGGGCGAGCCGGGCGCCAGCGTTCCGGCAGGCAGGCCGAAGGCCTGGTAGCCCTCGGCGCCCAGCTTGGAGACAATACGGCCGGGCGCCGCATTCATCAAGTCGGTATCAAAACGTTGCGGGCCAGCCACCATGTCCGGGTGGCTTTGCATTGCCACAGCGATCTGCTGGCAGGCCACCGCCTGGGCTGCGGGCAACCCAGTAGGGGCCGCTAAACGCGCATAAGCCAGCGCAGTGTTGTACAGCGGCACGGCCCAGTTGGGCGCCGAGCAGCCATCGATCCCCACCGCCAGATACTCGCTTGGCAGGCCAGCAAATTCAGCAAACAGCGCCAGGATTTCTTGCTGCAGGGGATGCTGCACATCAATGTAACTGTCCAGCGGCCAGCCACGCAGACGCGCGTAGGCCAGCATGCCCGTGTGCTTGCCGGAGCAATTGTGCCGCCCGGCGGTCGGCGCATCCCCCTGGCGCAGCAAGCGCTCGGCGGTGGGCGCGTGATACGGCGGGTGCGTGCCACACAGCAACGCGCCTTCACCCAGCCCACATTTGTGCATCAAGCTGTGCAATACCGTCAGGTGCTCATCCGTGCCAGAGTGTGAGGCGCACAGCAGCGCCAGCTCTGCCTGCGTAAGCCCATAGTGCTGTACGCCGCCCGCCAGCACGAACGGCATAGCTTGAAAGGGCTTGGCAGAGGATCGTAAAAATGACGATTGGTAGGGGTCAGCAAACGAAGCGAGCAAGCGGCCGGTTGCATCCACAACAGCTATTGCGCCGTAGTGGACTGATTCGGGATGCCCTCCCCGGCTCAGGGCATATACAGGGCGATAGCCAAATTCGTTCATGCGATTCTATTTGCGTCGCGGGGCGGTAAAGTGACGGGCAGCATACTCACGCATACCAAACTGCAGGCGTTGAATGTACTTGGTGCGCTGCTTGGGCGCCGGCTTATAACGGTCGGCCGCCTTGATGGCCAGCTTTTCGATGTCCCCTTCAGCATGGCGGCCCTTGCTGGCAGAGCGCAGCTTGGCATGCATATCCTTCAGCCAGGCCTGCATCTGCTTGATGTCGCGCGCCTCCGCCTTGCCGCCGCGCCCGGCGATGATGGTGAAGTCTTTGTATTGGCGTGATTGCAATTCATCCAGTTGTTCCATCCACGCCGGAATATCTGCTTGGCCCAAAAAGGGTGGCTCATTCAACGTGAGCGTATCGCCCACAAACAACACACCATCCTCAGGCTGCATCAGCCAGCAAGCGCCCGGGCTAGCGGCAGCACGCTCCTCGATCTGCAGGCTGCGCTCCTGGAAATGCAACTGGGCTGTGCTTGAAAAAGTCACTTCAGGCAGGATCAGCCGCAGCCCAGTCAGGCCCGCGGTGCTCTCCCACTCAGCGCCAGTTTCCTGACGCAGAGTCTTGAATACCGTGGCGCGGCGGCCCATTTGATGCGCCGTCTCTACGTGCGCGATGACGCTGGCTTGCAGGGTCTGCGCCCCCAGCGTGCGGTCCAGGTGCGAATCAAGATAAACCAGCGTGCGATTGGGGCTGGCGCCCGCCTGATGCAGGTCGGCCAGCCAGGCGCGGCTGTTCTCAGAATGCAGCGGCGCATCCACCAGCACGGTGTGCTCAGGGAATAAAAGGGCGCCAACACTCGCGCCACCGTAATTGCTCTCGAAGTAAATTGAACGTGTGATCTTTCGCATTATTTCAATTCGCCCGTACGCGCTGTAGGCAAAGTGAAAATAAACTGCGAGCCTTTACCCAATTCGCTTTCCACCCAAATTTTGCCGCCATGGCCTTCTACGGCCAGTTTGCAATACGCCAAGCCCAGACCCAAGCCCTTGGTGTTGCCCGTGGCACCCACTTGCACACGCGCAAACTTCTCAAAGATACGCTCCAGGTCTCCCTTGGGAATACCACGGCCCTGGTCTTGAACCGACATTTCAATAAAGTCACCGCTGCGCTTGGCAGCCACCGTGATCTTCTGATCCTTGCTCGAATACTTAAGCGCGTTCTCAATAAGGTTGATCAGCACGCGCCGGATCATCTCGGCATCCACCATGGCCTTGGGCAAGCCCTTGACCACCGCCGCCTCGATGTGAATTTCCTTGGCCTGGGCCCCCGGCGCAGTCGCGTCGAGCGCGGCCTGAATGATGTCCGCCACCGCGGTCGGCTCAGGGGTGCCGATGCGCTGCCCAGCCTCCATACGCGAGGTGTCCAGCAGCGAATTGGCAAGGCGCTGCACGCGCTCGGTGGAGCGCATGGCAATATCCAGCACAGAACGGATCGTAGGATCCTGATCGTCTGGCAGCATCATCTGCAGCACATCCAGCCCCGAGACCACGTTGGCCAACGGGGAGCGCAGGTCGTGATAGATCATCGAGGCCAGGTCCTCGCGCAACTGGTCCAGGCGCTTGCGCTCGGTGATGTCACGCAGGATCCACTGCAACTGCTCCTGGCCTTCTACGATGATGGAGTGCACAAAGACTTCCACATCAATTTGGGCATTGCCCTGCCCTTGCAGCACCGATTCGTACGAGACTGTGCCGCCGTCTTTGAGATAAGACATGTCCGTGCCGAGGGCTTTGTAATCTGCCTCATGGAAATGATGCACATTCATGCTGTGCAGATCGTCTTCGTCAAAGCCGATCCACAGCTCGGCCTGGCGGTTGGCCTCGGCGATCTTGCCTTGCATATCAGTAACGAAGATGGCATCGATGCTGTCTTCGAAGAGTTCACGGTAGCGCGCGCGCGCTGATTCCATTTGCGCGAACAGTTGTGCATGTTCGATGGCGGTACCCGCCAGCGTACCAATACCATCCAGTACCGGCAGGTCAGTGGCATCAAACACACCACCACTCGGGTTGAGTGCTTCAATGACGCCAATAACATGGCCGCGGGCACGGATGGGTACGCAGGCCACCGCTTGCGTCTTGTAGCCAGTCAGCTCATCCACAGCCGAATAGAAACGCGGGTCGGTCTGTGCATCGGGTACCAGCACCCCGCTGCCGTGTTGCACCACCCAGCCGGCAATACCCTGGCCCAGCATCACTTGCATGCCGATGACTTGCTTGCTGCGCTTGCCGGTGGCCGCGCGGAAGCTGAGCGTCTTACCCTCTTCATCCAGCAGCGCCAGGGAAACCGCCTCAACCTCCAAGGCTTGCGTGGTTTGCTCCAGAATGGTTTGCAGCACCTGGTCCAACTGCAAACTGGCATTGATGGCAGATGCGCTCTCTGCTATGGCGGTCATGATGCCGGCATTGCGCTGGCTCTCGGCGTACAAGCGGGCGTTAAGCACAGCGAAGGCAGCCTGTTCACCAATGATCTTGACCAGCGTTAAGTGCTCTTCATTGAAGAAGCCAGCATCCGGATTGGTCAAGGTAAGCACGCCCACCAGGCGTTCACGCGCCAGCAGCGGCGCAGCCACTACGGATTTTGAGCCGCTCTGCTTGCCACTCGGGGCAGCCTGCCAGCGCGCATCCATGCTGGTGTCGCTCACCAGGGCAGGCTGGCGATTTTTGCGCACCCAGCCAGCCAGGCCGTCTTGCAGCGTGAACTTAAGCTGCTCCGTGGTCTCTTGAATTACCTTGTCTTTGATAACAATGATGGAATCGATGGGCAGACCCTGGTCGTCCAGCACAATGACGCTGCCGCTGCTGCCGCCCACATTTTGTAGACACAGCTTGATGACGCGCTCTAGTACCAGGTGCAGGTCCAGCGCGGAGGCAAGCTCACGGCTGACATGCACCAAAAGGTCAAGCGAAGATTGTGGCCGTTCACTCTGAACGGCGTCGCCTTCGGGGGCGGCGGAGATGGCAGCCATAGATCAGGTAGGGATGTGGCAAACATACGCCACACGATTGAGCCAGTATAGCATAGGGGTTTTCAGCGCCTTACAGCGCCACCACTGGCAATTCCAGCAGCAATACTTCCAGCGCCAGGCGGGCATTCACGTTGCTTTCAAGCTGGGCCACCGTTTTTTCAACCGCTTGCAGCACCTGGGCAGCCCTGTCAAAACCAATCGTCTGAGCAATAGCGTGAATCTCGATCCGGCGGTCTATGTTGTTCAATGCCACTACCCCACCAGAAGCCGCCATCACCACATCACGCCAGTACGAAAGCCACACCAGCAGCATATCTCGCAGCGCCTGGCGGTCCTTGCTGGCCTTTTCCGCAAAGGTGAAACGCTCCACTCGTGAGGCGCCCAGTAAGCTAGCTAGCGCTTCCAGCCAGTTGGCGCGGTTCTCCAGCAGCGTGCCGTCCTGATGCATGCGTACCGCCAGGCCCGGCAATCCCTGGCTCACGGCGGCGAGCAGTTGTGCCTGCAAAGCTGCCACCCCCAGGCGGCTTTGCAACGCCGCAGCTAGCTCTGATGGCTGCTGCGGGCGCAGGCGCACCAGCTCGCAGCGCGAAACCACGGTGGCCGGGATGCTGTCTGCATCCACCGCGGTGAGGCACAAAATGACTGAGGGGTTGGGCTCTTCCAGCGTTTTGAGCAGCGCGTTGGCGGCCTCTTCGCTAGCGTAATGAAAGTTGAGTATTAGTGCTATCTGGTAGCGTGCTTCCAGCGGTGTGCGCGAAAGCGAACGGGACAAGGCGCGCAGCGCATCGATCTTGATCTCGCGGTCACCCTCCTGGCGTTCGACCAACAGCAGGTCTGGGTGCTGGGCGCGGCCAAAGCCGCGGCAGGCGCGGCACTCGCCGCACATCTCACCGGGAGCGGGGGGGTGAGTGCAGTTGAGCGCCTGCGCTAAGCGCAAGGCCAGGCTGCGGCGGCCAACACCCAGGGGCCCGGTGAATAGATAGGCGTGCCGCTGGCGGCCATCGGCAATCTGCCGCCGCAACAAGCCCACAGCCCATTCGTGGCCCAACAGTCCCCAGTTGGTGTTTAAATCAATGGGTGCTTCCATGTAGAAGCACCCATTTTACTCTTTGCATCTGTTGGCTCGTTAGCGGCGAGACTTCTTGGTGACTGCCTTCTTCTTGGCAGCACTCTTCTTCGCAGGCGCTTTCTTGGCGACCTTTTTCTTAGTCACGGTTTTCTTGGCAGCCGTCTTCTTGGCTATCTTCTTGGCCACCGTTTTCTTGGCCACCTTCTTGACTGCTTTCTTAGTTACTTTCTTTGCTACTTTCTTCGCCGCCTTCGGTTTGGCTTTAGCAGCTTTTTTAACTACTGCTTTGCCTTTGCTCTTCGCCTTGGGTTTGGCCTTGGCCTTCGCTTTAGGCTTAGCTTTGGTTACCGCCTTTTTGGCGGCTTTCGGTTTGGCTTTTGCTTTGGGCTTGGCTTTCGTCTTGGGCTTCGCTTTTGCCTTGGGCTTGGCAGGCGTCTTCGCTGGCGCCGAGCTCGAGGCGGGTGCCACCACGGCCGCCGGGGTCACAGCCGCGGGCACGACCGGCTGCGGCGTTGGCGTCCAGGCGGCTTCACTCGCCCCTTCGTCCACATCCATGCCCATGTCATCCGCTTCGGCCGAGGGGGCATAGCCCACCGGCTCTTCAGCCCGCAGGTAGACCTCATCGCCGGCGCGCACCACATCGCTCACCAAAATGGCTACATCGTCGCCGGGGTATGCCTCGCCAACGCTGTTGTGCTCAATTTGCATTGAGCGCACTTCTTCCACAAGGTCTGTGCTGGAGCCAACAATGTGAATCTCGTCCCCCACCTTCAGGGGCGCGCTCAAGTTCAAGACCGCTGCGCTGGGACCACCGAAGAAATGAGTGACGACCCCAATTTTCTTCTCGTTCATCTCCATGGTTATTCCTCCACAGGTGCTGGAATGATTAAATTACTATACAGCAACTACAAGGGGCTTTCAACGCCAAGAATCGCTACAGTACAATCGTTCGCATGGTAACTCTGGCAACAGGCCTCAACCCCCAACAACAACAGGCGCTACTAGCAGGCACAGGGCCTGTTTTGGTGCTGGCTGGCCCCGGATCGGGCAAAACGCGTGTTCTCACCCATCGAATCGCCTACCTCGTCAGCGAATTAGGGGTAAATCCCTACAACATTCTCGCGGTTACTTTCACAAACAAAGCCGCCAAAGAGATGAACAACCGTGTCGAATCCCTGCTGGGCGGCCGCCCGCGCGGGCTGACCCTGGGCACCTTCCATTCCATTTGCGCCCGCCTGTTGCGCCAGGAGGCAGAGCACCTGCCGGTCAACCAAAACTTTGTCATCTACGACAGTGATGACCAGATCTCAATTGTGCGCCAGGCGCTCAAAGACCTGAACATTGATGAGAAGATGCACCGCGCCAGCGGAGTGCATGCCAGCATTTCGGCCGCCAAGAACGAGCTGGCCCTGCCCGAGGATATGCCCATCAACAGCTACCGAGACGAGGTTGTGGCCCGCGTCTACCAGCGCTACCAGCAGACTCTGCTGGCCAACAACGCCATGGATTTTGACGACCTGCTGCTGTGGACCGCCCACCTGCTGGACACCAATCCTGAAGTTCGTAAAAAATATGCCCAGCGCTATGAGCACATCCTGGTGGATGAGTTTCAAGACACCAACCAGGCTCAATACAGCCTGCTAAAGCATCTCGCCTCTGAACACCGCAACATCTATGTGGTCGGCGATACCGATCAATCCATCTACCGCTGGCGCGGGGCAGATTACCGCAATGTGCTGCGCTTCGAAGAAGACTATCCCGATGCGCAGGTCATTCTGCTCGAGCAAAACTATCGCTCCACCCAGCGCATTCTCGATGCCGCCATGGCGGTGATCGATCGCAATCCACACCGCACGCGCAAGCACCTCTTCACCGACCGCGGCACTGGCGCCAAAGTGCTCTACCAGCAAACGCTGAACGAGCAGGAGACTGGCAAATTCATCGTCAATGCTATTGCGGGCATGGTGGCCGAGGGCGCCCGCACGGGTGACTTCGCCGTGATGTACCGCACCAATGCCCAATCCCGCCTGATCGAAGAAGCCTTCCTGTACGCCAACCTGCCTTACAAGCTCGTGGGCGCGCAACGCTTCTACGGCCGCCGCGAGATCAAAGATGTATTGAGCTACCTGCGCTTAGTGTTCAATCCCAATGACGAGGTCAGCCTCAACCGCGTCATCAACGTGCCCACGCGGCGCATCGGCATCAAGAGCCAGGCGGTGTTGCGCACGATCGCGCTGCAAAGCCGCACTACTCCCGGCGCGCTGCTGATGCACATGGGCGCCCATCCTGAGGACCCGCTCTTTGCCCCCATCTCCACGCCTACCGCGCAGGCCATGGCAGGCTTTGGCCGCAAGCTGGCGGGCTGGGTTCAATTGGCCCAATCCGGCACGGAACCCCTGCCACTCATGGACCGTATCCTCACGGATATTGACTATCACGGCTACCTCACCGCCGATGGCCCGGAGGACGAGGCGCAGGATCGCTGGGACAACGTGCAGGAACTGCGCCGCCTGGCCACCGAGTACGCTGGCAAAGCCCTGCCGGAATTTCTCGAGAATATTGCTCTCGTCTCAGACCAGGACACCATCGACGAATCTGCCGAGGTGCCCACCCTGCTCACATTGCACGCCGCCAAAGGGCTTGAATTCGGCACCGTGTTCATCACCGGCCTCAACGACGGGGTGCTGCCGCACCAACGCGCCCTGGATGACCCCGAAGAAATGGAAGAGGAGCGCCGCCTGTTTTATGTGGGCATTACCCGCGCCAAGGATCAGTTGGTGCTCATCCACAACATGTACCGCAGCAATTATGGCTATGCCGAAGGCACGCTACCCTCGCGCTTTTTGGATGACCTGCCCGATGAGCTCATCGAAGGCGGCAACCAGGCGCGCCTGGAGCATCCCCACCGCCCAGACCGCTGGGAGAATCCACGCCAGCGCTCCGCGCCGGTGCTGCAAACGCAGTTCAAGCCCGGCATGAATGTGCTGCATCCCACCTGGGGCGAAGGCATGGTGCTCAACAGCCGCATCCAGGATGATGATGAGTTGGTAGACATCTTCTTTCAGGAAGTGGGTCTCAAAAAAGTGATGGCGGCTTTCGCCAATTTAAAACAACTACCCAAGGGTAAATAGACATGAACGTATTTGTGAGTGGCGGTGCGGGTTATATCGGTTCCACCGTTTCCGCCGAGCTTATCGCCGCTGGACATCAGGTCACCGTGTACGACTCCCTGGTCACCGGGCACCGCCAGGCCGTGCCCGCCGAGGCCACCTTCATTCAAGGCGACCTTGCCGATGAGGCCGCATTGCGCACCGCCCTGGGCCAGGGCCACTACGAAGCTGTGCTGCACTTTGCTGGTTTCATCGAGGCCGGCGAGAGCATGCAAAACCCTGCCAAGTATTTTGAGAACAACGTAACCAACTCTTTCAAGCTCATCGACGCCGCCCAGAAGGCCGGCGTGCAGCGCTTCGTGTTCTCCTCCACCGCTGCGGTGTATCGCAGCAGCGACGAGCCACTGAGTGAAGAGTCTGTGCTTGGCCCGGAGAACACCTATGGCCAAACCAAGCTGATGGTGGAGCAAGCCCTCGAGTGGTATCGCCGCGCCCACGGCTTGCGCTTCGCCGCGCTGCGCTATTTCAATGCCTCGGGTGCATACCCAGACCGAGGCGAAGGCCACCAGCCGGAGAGCCACCTGATACCGCTGGTGTTGCGCGTAGCGCTTGGCCAGCGCCAGGACATTGCCATCTACGGGGATGACTACCCCACGCCAGACGGCACCTGCATCCGTGATTACATCCACCTGGCCGATTTGGCTTCCGCGCACATCCTCGCGCTGGAAGCATTGGGCGAGCGCGACAAGCTGGTCTACAACCTGGGCAGCGGCCGCGGCTACTCCGTGCGCGAGGTGATCGAGACAGCGCGCGCCGTGACTGGCCACCCGATTCCGGCGGTGCACAGCCCGCGCCGCCCTGGCGATGCGGCACGCCTGGTGGCATCGCCAGAACGAATCCAAAGCGAACTCGGCTGGAAGGCTGTACACTCAGACTTAGAAAATATTATGCGCAGTGCCTGGGCCTGGCATCAAAGCCACCCGCACGGATACGAAACATGAAGATCTATTTTGCTTGCTCCATCACCGGTGGCCGTGAAGACGAAGCCATCTACCGTCACATCGTCCAGGCCCTGCTAGACGATGGGCACGAGGTGCCTACCGCCGCCAACGCTGGCATCGCCAACACCGCCGGCCTCGAGACGGACCTGGACCCGCGCGAGGTCTACAGCCGCGACATCGAGTGGATCGATGACAGCGACACGCTCATCGCCGAAGTCAGCACGCCATCCCATGGTGTGGGCTATGAGGTTGGTTATGCGTTGGAGCATCAGAAGCCGGTGCTATGTATCTTCCGCCAGGGGGCACGCGTCTCCAAAATGATCCTGGGCAACACCAAACCGGGCTTGCAAATTGCAGACTATGCTGCGGAGCAAGAAGCCATTGATGATGTGCGCAACTTCCTGGCCAATTTAAGCTAATTGGCTAGCGGCAGCACCACGGTAAAGATACTGCCTTCGCCTACTTTTGAATCCACCCAAATGCGCCCGCGGTGGTTCTCCACGATCGTTTTCACAATCGCAAGACCCAATCCCGTACCTGGAATGCTGGGCAGCGCATTGGTAGCGCGGTAAAAGCGCTCAAAGATACGCGTCTGCTCTTCCAGCGGGATGCCGGGGCCGGTATCGCCCACATGCAAAATCAGCTGCTTTTGCTCCTTGCGCAGCATTACGCGCACCTCGCCGCCCGCCGGCGTGTATTTGACCGCGTTGCCGATCAGGTTCGCCGCCACCTGGCCGAGCTGCGTATGGCTGCCCAGCACGGCGGGCAAATGCTCTGGCGCCGCCAGTTTGAACGCCAACTGCTTGGCCTCGATCTGCGTCTGCAGATCCGCGGCGCTCTTTTCCACAATAGCTTTGAGGTCCACGGGGGCCAACTCATCGATCAGCCCCACTTCCACGCGGCCAAGGTCCAGCAGGTCATCAATCAGCTCGGTGGTGGTGTGCACGCTGGTTTTGACGCGTTTGATGAACTCGGCTTGCTGCGGGTTCACTGGCCCCGCTCGCTCGATCAGTTCCACATAACCCAAGATCGCCGTGAGCGGCGAGCGCAGGTCATGCGATACGGTGTTCACAAAATCTTTACGCAGATGATCTAGCTCGATCAGATTTGTAATGTCGTGCAGGCTGATCGCTGTACCCAGGCCAGCAATCGCCGAGAGACGCACATCATAGGTGCGCCCGGCAGGGCTCTTCATTTCTACGTGAGCGTTATCTTCGGGGCTATCACTAAACAACGCCAGCACTTCTTTATTTGGAAAGACTTCGGGCAAAGGCCGCCCCACGGGGTCTTTGCTGCCCAGTGAAAGTGTCTTGCGCATGGCGCGGTTGACCATGAGCACAAAGTGCTCATGGTCCACCAGCAGCACGCCATCGCTCACCTGCTGCAGGATGCTTTCCAGCTCAGCCAGGCGGCGTGCCAACGAGCCGGTAATACGTCCGGTCTCTTTGTGCAGCCAACCCTCCCAGCGGCGGCCGCGCTCCATGGCGCGGTTGGCGGCTTCCAGCAATACGGCAGGCTCCACCGGCAGAGTGAGGTAATCCACAAAGCCCAGCTGCACGCCACGCAGCAGCTCATGCTGCGTGGCATGCAAAGCTAGATACACCACCGGCAATGTGGGGTGGCTGGTCTTGATTTCTTCGGCCAGTGCAAAGGGGTCTTCCTCGGCCAGCGGCCCCAGAAACAACACACTGGGCACTTCTTCCAGAAGGGCACGCTGCAACTCCGCAGCACTATGGGCCAGCGCAACTGTATAGCCGGCAGGTTGCAGCACATGATGGGCCAGTTGCGAACTCAGCGCAACATCTGAAAGCGAGAGGAGCAATTGCGTTGGCACTGAACGAAATATAGCACGAGCCAGCTTTCTAACAATGCTCTTATTGACTCCCATGGTGGGGGTCATAGAATACAGATGCAACCCGAGCGTGACTCTATGGAATACAAAGACTATTACAAGGTGCTTGGGGTTGGCCGGGATGCTAGCGCGGAGGAGATCAAAAAAGCCTACCGCAAGCTGGCATTGCAATACCACCCAGACCGAAACCCAGGCGATAAAACAGCGGAAGATAAATTCAAAGAGGTCAATGAGGCCAACCAAGTCCTGAGTGACCCTGAAAAGCGCGCCAAGTATGACCAGTTGGGCAGCGCCTATACCCAATGGGAGCGCGGCGGCCAGCCCGGCGGTTTCGACTGGGGCCAATGGGCCAGCCGTGGCGCTGGCCGCACTGAATACGCAGACCCCGCCGATGTGTTCGGTGGGCGCATGGGTGGCTTCTCTGATTTCTTTGAGCAGATCTTTGGCGGCGGCTTCACGCAAACGGCCGCCCGCCAAACACGCCAACGCACAGCCCCCGCGTATGAGCAGGCCATTACCATCAGCCTGGAAGAAGCCTTCCGCGGCGGCACACGCTTGCTGCAGCTTGAGGGCAAGCGGCTTGAAGTGAAGATTCCGCCTGGAGCACAGACGGGCACCAAGATTCGTATGGCTGGCGCTGCCAACGGCGGCAACCTGTACCTGGTGGTGAATGTGTCTGCCAACCCGCGCTTCACGCGCGAGGGCGACAACCTGCGCACCGAAGTCACCGTAGACCTGGCTACCGCAGCCGCGGGTGGCGAGGCGCGCGTCCCCACCCTGGAAGGTGAGCTGGTGCTCACTGTGCCCGCCGGCACGCAACCCAACCAATCCTTCCGGCTCAAGGGCAAGGGCATGCCCAAGCTCAAGCAACCCAGCACGCGCGGTGATCTCTTCGCCCAAGTGCGTGTGCAGATCCCTAAGATAACCAACCCGGACGAGAAATTTTTTCTCGAAAACCTGACTAAGCGCAGTTAGCGCACAAGAGGAATTATGAAAACACAACGCAATCGTTCGTTCGTGGCCGTCATCAGCGTGCTGGTGCTGGCCACGCTGGCTTGTGGCAGCATCCAATTGCCCGATGCCAGCCAGGCTCTGCAGGAGTTCAGTGACCAGATTCAGAACCAAGTAGAGGACATGGAGCTGCCACAGGTGCAGCCCAATTCTGAGATCCAGGTCTCGAGCGACATGCTCTCGCAGCAAGAAGCGCTCACCTCGCTCTACAAAGCGGTCAGCCCTGGTGTGGTCTCGATTGCTGTGGCGGCGGAGGGTGGCAGTGGCCAGGGGTCGGGCTTCGTGTACGACACACAAGGACACATTGTGACCAACTACCATGTGGTTGAAGGTGCCCAATACATTGAAGTGACTTTTCCTTCTGGCTTCCAGGCCGTGGGTGAAGTAATCGGGCAAGACCTTGATTCAGATCTGGCCGTGTTGCGCGTGGATGCTCCGGAGGCAGAGCTTATTCCTCTAGTGATGGGTGACTCCAATACTTTGGAAGTTGGCCAGTACGTTGTAGCCATCGGCAACCCGTTTGGTCTCAGCGGCAGCATGAGCATTGGCATCATCTCCAGCAAAGGGCGCACGCTGGACTCGATGAACATTGCCCCCAACTCCAACCAGTTCTTTGCCGCCGGTGACATCATCCAGACAGATGCGGCCATCAACCCCGGCAACTCTGGCGGGCCGCTGCTGAACTTGTATGGCGAAGTCATTGGTGTCAACCGTGCCATTCGCTCGTTCAGCTTCACCGAATCGGGTGATGCACTGAACTCTGGGATCGGCTTTGCCGTCTCCGTGAACATTGTGAAGCGTGTCGTGCCCAGCCTGATCGAGACTGGCAAGTACGAGTATCCCTATCTCGGTTTGAGCAGCTCCAGCAACCTCAGCCTGGCGGCCGCACAACAACTGGGGCTGCAAAGCGCCAACGGCGCCCTGGTGGCCAGCGTGGTGGAAAGCGGGCCCTCCGCCTTGGCAGGCTTGCAAGAAGGCGACATGATCACGGCCATCAACGGCCAGCAGGTCAAAAACTTTGACGAACTGATCGCCTATCTGTTTGGCAATACCGGCCCCGGTGATGTAGTCACCCTCGAAGTCATTCGTTCCGGGGAGACCCAGCTGATCGATCTCACGCTGGGTGCTCGCCCAGTTTCCCCCTAGACGTATACGTACAAGCAAAAAAAGCGGCCACTCGTGGCCGTTTTTTTGTTATGCGCCAAAGGTGAGGCGCATGATGAGCTCGTCATCATCTACCTCACCGGTATCTACAAAGCCGAGCTTCTGGTAAAACGGCTGCGGGCTGTGTTCATCGGGCACGTAGCTCAGCGTCATCTCAGTGGCCTTGGGTAACTGTTTCACGCGCTCGATCAGCAATTGCATCGCCTGATAGCCGTAGCCCTTGCCCTGGTGTTCGGCGCCAATCAAAAAACGCCACAAGTAGTACTTGCCCTGCTGCGGGTCTTCTTCCATCATCATGAAGCCCACGGGCGTTTCGCCGGCGTAGACAGCGCGGTACCAGGCCTTGGGTTCAAACAACGCCTCGGCCAAGGAGTAGGCGTTTGGCGCCACGAACTTCTCCTGAGAGGGAGCGACGCTCAGCTTCAGGATGGCGTGGACATTATCAGCCGTGATGGGGCGCAAACTTACAGTGATCACTTTTATTCTCCTACCGGCGGCGCGGCAGAGTCGCCGTAATCCAGCACTTCACGATGTTGGGCGCCGGGCTTCTGCGGCCCGATGATGCCGCGCGCTTCCATCTGCTCGATGATGCGCGCCGAGCGTGTGTAGCCGATACGCATGCGGCGCTGCAACATGGAGATGGAGGCGCGGCCGCGGCGGCGCACCAGGTCTACCGCCTCAGCAAACATGCTGTCTTGATCGTCTTGATTTTGAATTTCTTCGATCTCTTCCCAGATGGGAATTTGCTTGAGCGGCAGGTTGCTGGCCAGAGCCATATCACCTTCGTGGTCTGTAGCGGCGCCAGCGTGCGCTTGCTCGGCGCTGCCAGCGAAGCTGCGCCAGTGCATGACGATGCGCGTGATCTCGCTCTCGGCCAGGAAGGCGCCCTGCAGGCGCACAGCCGCCGGGGCATCCGGCGGCTGGAAGAGCATGTCACCCTTGCCCAGCAAGCGCTCGGCGCCGGGCTGGTCAAGGATGACGCGGCTGTCGGTGGTGCTGGCCACGGCGAAGGCAATGCGCGCCGGGAAGTTGGCTTTGATGAGGCCAGTGACCACATCCACCGAGGGGCGCTGAGTGGCCAGCACCAAATGGATACCAGTGGCACGTGCCAATTGAGCTACACGCGTAATGAGCTTTTCGGTTTGGTCTGGAGCAACCATCATCAGGTCAGCCAACTCATCAATAATGACGACCAGATAGGGCAGCTTCTCGCCGCCGGGCTGGACGCGTTGGTTGTAATCGGTGATGTGGCGCGCGCCTACTTTGGAGAATTTCTGGTAGCGCTTGTCCATCTCATGCGTGACCCACTGCAGGATGCCTACGACGCGGTCAATCTCCACCACTACCGGAGTGAGCAAATGCGGGATGCCGTTGTAACCAGTGAGCTCGACACGCTTAGGGTCGATCATGATGAGACGCAATGTCTCAGGCGTGTTATTGAGCAGCAGGCAGCAGATCAGCGCGTTCACACACACCGATTTACCGGAACCCGTGGCGCCCGCAATGAGCATGTGCGGCATGGCGGCCAGATCCGCCGAGACGGCATTGCCGGCCACGTCTTGCCCGAGGGCAAAACGCAGCGGGGAGCGCATACGCGTGAAGGCTTCGCTCTCGACGACATCACGCAGCGCCACGCGGCCGATCTGCTCATTGGGCACCTCGATACCCACATAGCCTTTGCCCGGCACGGGCGCCTGCACGCGAATGCGCGAAGCGGCCAGGGCGAGGGCGAGATCATCGGCCAGGGCGGCGATTTTGCCGACGCGTACGCGGGTGCGGCCACCACGCGTCTCAACAAATTCTGGCTCTACGCCAAACTGGGTGATGGTGGGGCCGCGGTTAATCTCCACCACGCGAGCCGGCGCCCCGAAGGAGTGCAAGGTTTCTTCGATAAGCTCGCCGCGCTGGCGGTCTGCATCGGCGCTGAAACTAACCACATCGCCAGGGTCGAGCATCTCAGCCACTTCGGGCAATACCCAGGCAGGCTGAGCGGCGGCTGGCGCGGCAGCGGTTTCGGCAATCTCTTCGCTGAGCTGTTCGGTAATCTGGTTGATCTCGGCTTGCTGCTCTGCGCTCATCTCTGGTGCGGCTTGAGCCGCTGCAGGAGTCTCCACATAGGGCTGCGGCGGGCTGGTGCTATAAACCGGTTCGGTTGGCTCGTAGGGCGGCCATTCGTCTGGCTCGGCTTGTGTGGTGGAGCGCGAGCTGCGCAACATATCCACCAGCGGCGGCAGCCAAGCCACCAGGCTGCTGGCCGGCAGGTCGAAGGCCAAGAGGATACCGATGACCAGCCAGGTCAGCGCGCTGACCCACATCCCCGCCGGGCCGAGGCCTGCCAGCAGGCCGTTGTAGAAGGCGGCGCCAATATGCCCGCCGCCCATGCCTTGCTCAGCGAGCTGCGTTGCTGCGCCGCTATCCACCGGGAACAAGATCATGTGCAGCAAGAGCAGCAGATTGCCAAAGAGCAGGCCGATGCCGACCAGGCGGCGGGAGCGCAGCGGCGGGATGCGCTCAAAATGACGCAGCACCAGCCACACGCCCAAGACGATGAGGGCGACAGGGAACAAGTACAGCCCCCAGCCCAGGCCGCCACGCAACAGGCGCAGCCAGGCTTCGCCAAAGCTGCCTGGGGAGCTGGAGAAGACCAGCAGCAGGGTCAGCGTGCCGATGGCGGCCAGCAGGATACCGAGCGCATCCAGTTTGCGGTCTGGCGAGATGCTGTTCCAGAACGATTCAATGGCAGGCAAAATTTGCGGCTCATAGGAGCTTTGGCCGCGGGAGCTTTTCTTGGTGGCACGTTTCTTTTTAGCCATAGTTCAAAATTGGGTTTTGAGTATAGCGCAAGCAAATTTGTCGCACAGTTTGAGTGTTACTCCAACACGTTTTTGTCGACGCTTTTTCTCTTTTTAGGGGCTCCGCCCCTATGACCCCGCAAAGGGGAAACAGCTGTTTCACCTTTGAAACCCCTTCGCATACGCTCAGACTGATGCTTGCAACCCAAGGTGTGCTCTGGGGGTCCCGCGCCGCAGCTTTGATAGTTCTTGCATGTATAGAGTTACTAGATTGAATGGTCTGGGTGACACATTGAGGGGAAGTTTTAATCATCATCATGCTTGGCGACAGATCATGCATTAAAACTTTGGTCTGAACTAATAGGTTCGCCCATCACGGAGAGCATACCTACAAAGGGTTAGGCTGAGTAGAAAATAGCGGCACTGTCAAGCAGTTATACTGACGCTGAAACGAGGAATTTTGTTCGAGATCACTTTCTTAGGCACCTCTGCCTCGGCGCCGTCTGTGCACCGCGGGCTCTCCGCCCACATCATCAAGCATGATGAGTACCGCTTTCTGGTGGATTGTGGCGAGGGCACCCAACGCCAGATCCTCAAATCCGGCCTGGGTTTCAAACGCCTCAATCACATCCTGATCACACACGGCCACCTGGACCATATTTTGGGTCTGGCTGGCTTGTTCTCCACCTTCACCCGCTGGGAGACGTTGGAAGATATTGAGATCATGGCGGGTAGCTGGACGCTGGAGCGTATTGAGGCGTTGCTGTATGGCGTGCGTGTGATCCCCAAGGGCAAACAGAACCCGGTCAACGTCAGCCTGAAAGCGGTGGCGCCGGGGGTGATCTTTGAAACTGAGGATTTTGATATCCGTGCCTTTGCGGTGAGCCACCGCGGGCCAGACTGCCTGGGCTTTGTATTTGAGGAGCCCGCCCGCCGCCCGTTCCTGCCCGAGAAGGCTGAGGCGCTGGGCGTGCCCAACGGCCCGCTGCGCCGTGACCTGGTGCTGGGCAAGACGGTGACGTTGGCGGATGGCCGCACGGTGCAGCCGCACGAAGTGCTGGGAGAAGAGGTGAAGGGTGCCAAGCTGGTGCACATTGGCGACACCGGGCGCACCGACGATGTGGTGGAGCACTGCCGCGCCGCAGACGCGCTGGTGATCGAGGCGACCTATCTAGAATCTGAGCGGGATATGGCGCGTGACTTCGCGCACCTGACGGCGCGCCAGGCCGCCGAGCTGGCCGTGGAAGCCGGTGTGGGTAAACTGCTACTTACGCATATCTCGCGCCGCTACCGCGAGAGCGATGTGCTGGCTGAGGCGCGGGCGATCTTCCCCAATGTGGCCGTAGCGCGTGATTTTGATACGTTCCAGGTAAAGCGCGGCGAGGTGGTCAAGGTGGGCAAGCCGAAGGCGGAGAAGGGCGGACGGAGTGTAGAGGACGCGGAAGAATAGATAAATGCCCGTGCTGGTACCAATAGATCTGTCACGACAATATCAGCCTGACAGATATTGTCTGAAACTCTCATAGACTAGACCGAGTAAGATAGAGGTGCTACATACTCGTTAGCTATTTTCATCAGGGTGGAATCATGAATCTGGCAAATATATCGGCCATTGTTGGCATTGTCTCAGCTTTAGCGTCTGTTGGATGGTGGCTCTATCAAAGATGGCTACCGTATCAGCGAGTAAGTTGGAGAACTGCTGAGAACACGGCCAAAGCAATTGCGCGACAACTTGCTCTAGACAAATACATGCCCACCTTAATCCTAGGCATAGGACGAGGAGGAGCGATCTATGGCTCCTTGATCTCGGGGGCATTAGGCCATGTGCCACTCTTAGTTATTGACAGAAAATATGAATGGAAGGAAATTGGCCGAGTAAGCAATCTAATGCTGCCAGTCAAGATCCAACCGGAGTACTTAGAGAGGGTTTTATTAACTGCCGGAGCCGCCCACTCAGGTGGCACAATGCGTAAGTATCATGAATATCTAGAGCATATGGGGGCAAAGCAGATAAAGCGCGCCGTCCTTTTCCTAGAAGAAGGTTCGCCGATCCCTGTTGAATATTACGGCATCAAATCAAGTAAAAAAAGTACCCGGCTGCCCTGGATGTTCTCAAAGGACTACATTCGAGACGACCGCGATCCTAACAACACACTAAAACGACCTGCCGCCTTTAAGCTTAAGGTCTACTTTGTAAGACATGCAGAAACTGAAGCAGGTGAACATATATTTTTGGGCCAAAGCGATTCTGCTCTTACAGTCAAGGGAGTTGAGCAAGCAATCAACCTCGGTCAAAGCTTCTTCGGGAAAAAAGTTTCTGCCGTTTACAGCAGCCAGTTAGGAAGAGCGCAAAAGACAGCAAAGATCATCAATTCATTCCTAAATGCAGACTTCAACACCTCGGAGGAAATAAACGAGATTGCGTTTGGTAAATGGGAGGGTGTAAAACGCGAGGAAATCATCCGAACACAAAAGTCACTTTACACCAAGTGGGATCGGGAACCAGCTAGATATTTACCTCCCGATAGTGAGACGCCCTCGGCCGTTGCTGAAAGAATGACAGCATTTTTAGAAAGAGTGCGGGTTCGCTTTCACCACAGTGAAGAAGCTGAGGTGGTGGTAGTTAGCCATAAGACGGCTATTCGGATTTTGTATGCAAGCATGGTGCATAACAGCTTAGATAGTTTTCGAACCCTATCTGTAAAGAATACGGAACCCATCGTCTTCACGCTAGCGAATGACAAATGGACTATAGAAAGACTCGAGATGTGATGAAGGGCAGAGCAAGGCACCCTGCTCCACCTTCAACAACTAATCTACATTGCGCCGATGATCAGACCCATCACTGCGAAGACAACTACGTTATAGCCAGCATTGATCAGCCACAGCTTGAACGGCTTACCTTCGAACATGTAGTTCACGCCGAAGGCCGCCGCTACCCATCCCAGGCCAATAATCAGGCCGTGAGTTAGACCTGCTACAGCACCTGCACCACTACCCATGATGGCCGCAAAGGTAAATGCCATGACAATTTCAAGTACGAGTGAGCCAACCAGCAGCTTGCCCAGGTCTGGCGTTTGCTGGGTGTTGGCTTTGCCTTTGCCCTGTGAGCCCATGCCAATGAGCGCCTGCCAGGGTTTTGCAAAGATGACCGTATACCAAATGAAGCCTAGGAAAAATGCCGCCAGAGCGGCCAGTGCGACTGCGAGATAGTTGATATGCATAATGCCTCCGTTCTATAGATAGAACACGGCTACCCAACAGAAGTTGCCGGGGCGGTTTGACACTCTCTCTCGCTGGCGATATACTCGCTTCCAATTGAATAGGCGAACACGCTTTCGTTCGCCCGCGCTGCGCAGCAGCGCACTCATCCAGAGAGGTGGAGGGAATCGGCCCTTTGAAGCCTCGGCAACCCCCTGAAACGGACGGTGCCAAATCCGACAGACGAATTCTGG
>CAZUTS010000006.1:0-87604 GCA_964623375.1 uncultured Anaerolineaceae bacterium | reverse complement strand
CTCGTGGAGGCCCGAACCTTTCAACGTTGCAAAGTTGTGGGATGAACTGTGGGTAGGGGTGATATGCCAAACGAACCAGGAGATAGCTTGTTCTCCCCGAAATAGCTTTAGGGCTAGCGTCTTGCGTTTAGTGCCGGAGGTAGAGCACTGGATGGGCACGGGGGCTTACTGCTTACCAACCCCAACCAAACTCCGAATGCCGGTACTCCAAAGCAAGGCAGTCGGACCACGGGAGATGAGTTTCGTGGTCGAGAGGGAAAGAGCCCAGACCATCATCTAAGGTCCCAAAGTCTACGCTAAGTGGGAAACGTTGTGAGATTACTGAGACAACCAGGAGGTTTGCTTAGAAGCAGCCATCCTTTAAAGAGTGCGTAACAGCTCACTGGTCAAGTGATCTTGCGCGGAAAATGTAACGGGGCTAAGCGTAGCACCGAAGATATGGGTTTCAACGTAAGTTGAAGCTGTAGGGGAGCGTTCCATAGGCAGTGAAGGTTGACCGTAAGGACAGCTGGAGCGTATGGAAGTGAGAATGCAGACATGAGTAGCGTAAAACATGTGAGAATCATGTTCGCCGTAAATCTAAGGTTTCCGACGGCAGGTCAATCCGCGTCGGGTTAGTCGGTCCTTAGCCGAGGCCGAGAGGCGTAGGTGATGGATATCCGGTCAACATTCCGGAACTATTTGAGATGAGTGATGGGGGGACACAGCGAGGTAGGCCAGCCTGCGATTGGTTGTGCAGGTTCTAAACGTGTAGGTGTTGAGGCTCGTAGGTAAATCCGCGAGCTGAGCTGAGGCGTGATGGCGTGCCCTGAGGCTGAAGTGGTTGAGCCTTGCTGTCGAGAAAAGCCTCTAAACGTTGACTCTCAAATAACCGTACCGCAAACCGACACTGGTAGATGGGTTGAGTATACCAAGGCGAACGGGAGAACTTTCGTTAAGGAATTAGGCAACTTAACCTCGTAACTTCGGGATAAGAGGTGCCCATAATCGTGAAAGAATTTCTTCTGTAGCGAATTTGGGTCGCAGTAAACAGGCTCTGCTGACTGGTTAACAAAACCACAGGTCTCTGCTAAGTCGTAAGACGATGTATAGGGGCTGACTCCTGCCCGGTGCTGGAAGGTTAAAGGGACGTGTTAGCGCAAGCGAAGCACCGAACTGAAGCCCCAGTGAACGGCGGCCGTAACTATAACGGTCCTAAGGTAGCGAAATTCCTTGTCGGGTAAGTTCCGACCCGCACGAACGGAGTAACAAGTGGAGCACTGTCTCAACGAAAGACCCGGTGAAATTGAAATACGAGTGAAGATGCTCGTTACCCGCATCAGGACAAGAAGACCCCGTGGAGCTTTACTGTAGTTTGGCATTGATTTGGGGCTTGATTTGTGTAGTATAGCTGGGAGGCTTTGAAGCTGGGGCGCTAGCCTCGGTGGAGCCATCAGTGAAATACCAGCCTGATCAAGTTTCGTATCTAACCCCACGCCGTGATCCGGGTGGGGAACCGTGCCAGATAGGCAGTTTGACTGGGGCGGTCGCCTCATAAAGAGTAACTGAGGCGCTCAAAGGTTCCCTCAGGCTGAATGGAAACCAGCCGTAGAGTGTAAAGGCACAAGGGAGCTTGACTGCAAGACCAACGCGTCGAGCAGAGACGAAAGTCGGACTTAGTGATCCCACGGTACCGAGTGGAAGGGCCGTGGCTTATCGGATAAAAGCTACCCCGGGGATAACAGGCTGGTCACGCCCAAGCGTCCATAGCGACGGCGTGGCTCGGCACCTCGATGTCGGCTCGTCGCATCCTGGGGCTGTATAAGGTCCCAAGGGTTGGGCTGTTCGCCCATTAAAGCGGCACGCGAGCTGGGTTCAGACCGTCGTGAGACAGGTCGGTCTCTATCCGATGTGGGCGCAAGGGATTTGCGAGAATCTGCCCCTAGTACGAGAGGACCGGGGTGGACAGACCTCTGGTGTGCCAGTTGTCCTGCCAAGGGCATAGCTGGGTAGCCACGTCTGGCAGGGATAACCGCTGAAAGCATCTAAGTGGGAAACCCGTCTCAAGATGAGATCCCTCATCCGTTATGGAGTAAGACCGCAGGTAGACTACCTGCTTGATAGGCAGTGGGTGGAAGCGCAGCAATGTGTGGAGCTAAACTGTACTAATGGTCGAGGGCTTAATCGGTAGTGTGGAGAACTCGAAGATTTTCCGTGTACGCAACAGGGTCATTATTCAGTAACCAGACTTGTGAAATAGTCTCTTGGTGATTTTTGCAGCGAGGGTACACCCGGTCCCATCTCGAACCCGGCAGTTAAGCTCGCTAGCGCCGATGGTACTTGGGGGGCAGCCCCCTGGGAGAGTAGGTCGTTGCCAAGAGACTTTTCTTTTAACACGTCAAAGCGCTTGCCGTCAGCAAGCGCTTTGTGTTTAAAACTAGCTGCTCGTATAATCGGCCAGGGTGGACACCAACGAGACCTTCAAGACCTATATGCTGCAGTTGCCGCTTCTGTGGCTCAGCTTGGCTTTCGTACTCGGCATTGCCCTGGCTCCACGCTTTGCGTTGCTACCCCCCGCGCGAGTGGCTACCCTGGCCGTTGGCTTTGCCCTCACCCTGCTGGTTTTGCACCGGCGCTTGGCGCCAGTAGCGCGCCTCGCCTTGCTGGCCGGGATCCTGCTTGCCGTCGGCGTGCTGCGCTATCAGGCAGCCACACCAGCTTTTGACCAATCAGACATTGCCTACTACAACGATAGCGGTCAGTATGTGACGGTGCGCGGTAACCTTGTGAGCGCGCCGCTATACCGCGATTTATATGTGGAGCTGTGGGTCTCCGCTAGCCACATCGAAGGTGACGGGCTGAGTGCAAGTGTTGAGGGGTTGATGGTGGCCCGCGCGGACCTGGGCCAGCAGTGGATCTATGGTCAGGGCATTGAACTCACCGGCCGCTTGCGCACACCGCAGGACACCGATGACTTTGCATACAGTACCTATCTAGCACGTCAAGGTGTGTATAGCGAGCTGCCCTTTGCGGCCGCGGTACCCACCGGGCAGGCTGGAGGCACCTGGACAGGCCATCTATTGCATTCGCTCCGCGCCCGCGGGGTAAGCACTTTGCATCGTTTGTATCCTGATCCTGCAGCGGGGCTGTTGGCTGGCATCCTCCTGGGAGACGAAACGGGTATCAGCCCGCGCCTGAAGGAGGCCTTTAACGATACGGCGACTCGCCACATTGTTGCTATTTCAGGTTTCAACATCAGCATCATTGCCGGACTGGTGCTCAACCTAGCCTCGCGCCGAATGGGTGTGCGCAAGGCCATCTGGATTGCCGCACTCAGCGTGCTCGGCTATACCATCCTCGTTGGCGCGCAGGCCTCGGTGGTGCGGGCTGGCATCATGGGTCTGGTGGTGCTTGGCTCGCAGTTGGCCGGTCGCGATCAGCACAGCCTGAATACATTGGCCTTTACCGCGGCGCTGATGGCACTGATCAATCCTCTGGTGCTGTGGGACGTGGGCTTTCAACTCTCATTCACGGCCACCTTGGGTCTCGTAGTCTTTGCTGCTCCTTTGCAGCTGTGGGCCAATGCGCATCTTGAAGCACGTTTGCCGGCAGAGTGGGCTGCCCGCCTAAAAGCACCACTTTCTGACTATGTTCTGCTTACTGTAGCGGCACAAATCTTCACTCTGCCTTTGCTGCTGTACTACTTTGGACGGCTGTCTTTGGTAGCTCTGCCCGCTAATCTTTTAATTCTCCCGCTGCAACCCGCCATCCTGATTCTTGGTGGTTTGTCATTGCTCGCAGGGATGCTTGTGCCGCTTGTTGACCAGTTGTTGGCTTTGTTGGCGGGCCCACTGACTAGCCTCACCATCACTATCGTGGAGTGGCTGGCCAGCCCGGCATGGGCAGCTTATGACGTAGGTTCGTTTAGTTTGCCCTGGGTGCTTGCTTACTATGTGCTGCTGGCAGCGCTCACTGTTCCTGCGTTACGCGCGGCGCTGTTGGCTCTACGTATACGCCCCGCAGTCCCCGCGCTGCTGCTCAGTGCATGTGCAATCGGCGCATGGAGCCTGGCAGCTACTTCCGCATCCGGGCGTCTGCAGATCACTTTGCTCAACGTGGATGGCGAGGCGATACTCTTGCGCACACCCACTGGGCGAAATGTGCTGATCAACGCAGGCCCAAGCGCGGTGGAGCTCTCTGCGCAGCTCGGTCGCCATTTGCCCAGCTTGGCGCGTGAGCTGGATTGGGTTCTAGTGCTCGGCCAACGCCCTGAGCAGATCAATGGATTGTTGTCCGGGCTGGATACGCTGAGCGTATCTGGCATGGCTTGGGCTAACCAGTGGCCTACAGCTGACTTTACAAACCTGCTAACCTCTGCACAACAAAACGGCCTTGAGCCTATTGCTCTGGTGGCTGGGCAGGAGATTGATCTGGGCGGCGGCGCCGTTCTGCGTGTCACCAGCGTCAGCTCACGCGGCGCCAGCGTATTGCTCAGTATGGGCAGCTTTCAGGCATTCCTGCCGCTGGGCGTGGATGCCAGCCAGCTGGCGTGGTTGCAGGAGCATCCCATTCCTGACTTGGAGCTGCTCTTGCTTGCGGATGGCGGCTACCGGCCACTAAATCCACCTGAGTGGCTCGATGCCATGAATGCCCAGGTCTACTGGCTCAGTGCAGATGGGCAGCTTGATGCCGAGCTGCAAGCTTACTTCGCTGAGCGTGTCTTGATGCCGGCCAGTTCGCTGGGTTGGCTGGAAATTGAAACGGATGGCAATACGATGTGGGTGCGCAGCCAGTTCGATTGGGCCACTGCTCTCATGCAACCCTAAACCCTGGTTGCCTGAATCAATTCGGCGCTCGGCTATAATGCGCGCTCCATGTTTAAGAAGACCGAAGTGCGTTTTGCGGTGCTGGGATTTGCGTTGGTTGGCTCCACCCTTTTTTGGTACCTGATCTCCCCCTTGTTCACCAGCCATGAAGCGTACACCTTTTTTCCCACGTTGGGCGTGATGGCCAGCTCCACGCCTCGGCCAGCAACGGCTACCCCACTCCCCACGCTTACGCCTGAGGCGCGCCAGCCGGCCGGGCTGGTGGCCGTGGGTGATTTTGTCGATGTGTCCTACTCAGGCGGTGGCACGGTAGAAGTGCATGCTCTGAGCAGCGGCGCGCACATGCTCAGCTTTGAAGGCTTTAGTGTTGAACCCGGCCCGGAGTTGCATGTGCTGCTAAGCACTGCTGAGGCAGCAGATTCCATCACCGAACAGGACGTGCAAGACAGCCTGGATCTGGGCCTGCTGCTGGCAACCGAGGGCGAGCAAAGCTATGAGCTTCCCGCGGGCATGGAGCTGGGTGAGTACACCCTGATTCTTATCTGGTGCGAACCACAGCAGACCCCCTATATTGCGGCTATGCTCCAACCCGTAGCGCTAGAACCCACACCAGACTCTTAGTCTGACCAGGGCGCTACCTTCCGATCCCAGCGGTGTGATTTAAGTTCCTGCAGAAGCTCGGCTGGCAACGCCGCGCCGTCACTGAGCGCGATGTTCTGATCCACATGGGCCAGCTTACGCATTCCCGGAATCGTGGTGCTCACCGCAGGGTGTGCCAGCACATAGCGCAGCGCCATTTCGGGCAGGCTCATGCCCGCGGGCACCAGCGCCTTCAAAGCATCGGCGCGTTCAACAGTGGGCTTGAGGTTCTCCGGCCCGAAGTAACCTGAGCGCCAATCGTCGTCCGCAAACTTGGTATCGAGGGTCAGCTTGCCGCTCAAACCGCCTTCATCCAGCGGAACACGTGCGAGCACGCCCACACCCATCTCCTGACACAGAGGAAACAGCTGGTCCTCAGGAGCCTGGTCAAAGATGTTGTAGATCACCTGCACAACGTCAACAGCCCCGGTACGGATAGCTTTCAAGCCGTTCCAGGGCTCCCAACGGTTCAGGCTTAGACCAAACAGCTTGATCAAGCCTTCTTCTTTCAGCTTCTGTGCAGCTTCGATCCACGCAGGGTCTTCAGCCCAGCTATCGTCCCATACGTGTAACTGTTGCAGGTGCAGGCTGTCTGTACCCAAATTTTCCAAGCTGCGCTTGGTGAAATCAATAATGTGTTGCGCCGGGAATGCATCCTGCAGCTTGTCGGCAGGGTCGGCTGGCCACCTGCCATTCTTAGGCGGCACTTTGGTGGCAATGATGATTTCGCGGTCGGGGTGATTGCGGATCAACTGCCCCAGCAGCCGTTCGCTGTGACCGGAGCCATAAGCCCAGGCCGTGTCGTAAAAATTGCAGCCCAGCTCGAGCGAACGCTCCAGGGCGGCCATGGATTCTTTATCGTCCGCATCAGACCAACCGCCCATGCCCCACAAGCCGTGGCCCATCTCGCTGACGTTTAGATCATGTTTTCCAAATTGTCTGTATTGCATGGCAGGGTTCCTCTCAGGCTAGTATACGTTGCTACCAACAACAACGCCGGCATTCGCCGGCGTTGTTGTGTTGGTTTTTTGTACTCGCGTTTTTTAGTTGTGTGCTTCGGTGGTCATCAACTCCTTTCCAGGGCGTAACTCGAGCTCGTAGCGCTCATGGCGGCGCACCACTCGCATGCCAGCACGTTCATACAACCGCACCGCGCCGGTCAGGCTGCTGGCATCCACATCCAGCTCTGCCCGCATCCAGCCGCGGCGGTAAAACTCACCAAAACTGTGAAGCAACAGCGCCAACCCCAGCCCATGCTTGCGCCATGGGCGGCGCACACCCAGAATGTTTACCCAACCCAGGTGGCCATCCTCATGCGGTTTTTTGCGGCCCACCAGGTATCCGGCCACTTCGTCACCAGACACCGCCACGAACCACAAGTCTTTGTCAAACTCGTTGCTTTCCACCAACAGGTGGCGGAAGCGCTTGAGCCCGCTTTCAAATTCCTCATCCACATGGCCGAAGTGGTCTGAGAAGGCCTCTTCGTGCGCTCGGTACACGTCTGCCAGGTCTCGCTCGGCATCAAACGGGCGCAACGTAATGCCTTCTGGCCAAGTGGCGGCGGCTGGTTCCTCGGTGAAGTCTGCCGCCATTTCAAACAAGTGGCGCATCACTGTGAAGCCGCGCGAGGTCAGCAACGCGCCCTGGGCAGGGATATCCGCCAGTGAGTGCATACCAATGGCCACGCGTAGCTCCTCTGGCACACGGGCAAGTGCATCCTTGCAGCGCTCTATCACCCAGTCAAGCAGCAGGCCGTGTTGCGGCGTGCCGATGAGGGCGGGCTGCACGCGCTGGAAGATATACGGATTTACCGGCACCTCATTCCACGCGATTGCTTCGGCATACCCTACCACCTCGCCCGTAGGCGAGACCAAGGCGCGTATATCGTTCTGCATATCGATGCCGGGGGTCTGCCAGAACTCCTGTACCTCTTCTGCTGTTTCCTCGTCAATCCCTGAAAACTCTTGCGAAACGCTGTTGATCACAGCCGTCACGGCAACAGCATCTTCAGCGCTGACAGGGCGAAGAACAAATCCTTCAAACTCATGTGTAGCCATAAATCTCCTAAGTAGATAAATAAAAAAAAGCCTCAGGGTGGCCCGCGGCTTAAACAAAAGGGCCGCAGGGCTGTGCGCCGTGCGGCCGTTCACCAAGAAAGAAATCCTCTTCTACCGGTTGAAACCAGACGCACTACGCCAAGGCAGGACAGAACCACCGGCCTTGCGGGCCGAGGTCAGCTTGGGGTCAATAGGCGTGAAGAGGAATTTCATGTTTGCTACCTAACTAGGCTAGTGTACATCAGCTTTGATTCTTCCGTCAAGTACTGTGCACTATAATCTTTCAAATGAATAAGGCAGGCACACCCTCTCCATTTGCTTTCCTGCCCATCACCTTGTTTCTTTTGGTGCTGGGATGGGGTGGTTTGCTCTTCGTGATCACCAGTACCCAACCCACCCTGTTGCCCCGTTGGTGGTTCTTTTTCCTGATCGTGGTCGCCTTCACAGGGCTAGGATTGCCGGTGGCCTCATTCATCAACTACCGCTTTCCTGGTGACCCGCCAGCGCGCAGCAATGTCATCGTGCGCCAGGGGCTGTGGGTGGGCATCTATGCGGCTACGCTGGCCTGGCTGCAGTACGGCCAGGTGCTCACTCCCGCATTGATGATCCTCCTGGCCGTTGCCTTTTTCGCCATCGAAGTGTTTCTACGTCTGCGGGAACGCAGCCGTTGGCAGCAAATTCCAGACGAGGATATATAATCTAACCAGTGACTCAAAACAGCGCCCTCCAGGTATTAGAGCAAACCAGCCGAACCTTCTACCTGCCCATCATCCGTCTGCCGGGCGGGCTGCAGGAGGCCGTGGCCGCTGGCTACCTGTGCATGCGCGCCATTGATGAAATTGAAGACCACCCAGACCTGCCGTCTGAGATTAAAGCTCGTTTGCTCCAAGATATCTGCCTGATATTGGATTCCCAAACCACCGTAGAACGCTTCGATCATGAGCGCTTTGCGGACCTGTTTGCCCCACACAAGGACCAGCTGCCTGAGGTCACCCTGCGCCTCTCCGAGTGGTGCTGCTACGCGCCCGCCTTCATCGCCCCGCGGGTGTGGGAAGCAACCTCGGCCATGTCTGGCCGTATGCGTGATTGGGTGCTGAACGGCTTCAGCGTGCGCTCGCAAGCCGATCTCGATCGTTACACCTACAGCGTTGCTGGCGCTGTGGGCCTGTTGCTGTGCGATCTGTGGGCCTGGTTTGAGCATGTGCAGATTCACCGCAGTCTGGCAATCCAGTTCGGCCGTGCCCTGCAATCTGTCAACATCTTACGTAACCGCAAAGAAGATCTGCAGCGCGGGGTGGATTTCTATCCGCAAGATTGGGGCGATGCCGAGATGCAAAGCTACGCCCGCCGCAACCTCAGCGAGTTTGACGCTTACATGCAGGAGTTGGCTGCCAGCACCTTCTGCGATTTTGTGAACATTCCGCGTGCCTTAGCCCACGCCACCCTGGAAGCCTTAACCGAGGGCCGTGAGAAACTCTCCCGCGGGGATGTGCTCAAGATCCTGCAAGCGCTCGAAGCGCAAAATTCCACCGGCTCTGCCTAACGTTCAATGCATACCACGCAGTATGACGTTGCCGTGATCGGCGCCGGCCCCGGCGGTTCCGCGGCGGCCTACTACTTGGCGCGCCAGGGCACGCGCGTCCTACTGCTGGATAAAGCCAGCTTTCCGCGCGACAAAACCTGCGGAGATGGCCTCACGCCCCGCGCTCTTGAGGTGCTGGACGATATGGGCATTCTGGCCCAGGCCGAAGCCGCCGGCTGCCGCGTGAATGGCATCTCTGTCTTCGGCAAGCGCGGTGCGGTACTCAACTCCTCCATTCCTGAGCATGCTGCGCTGCACAAATTCCTTTTGGTGGTGCCACGCTTGAAGCTGGATGAGATTGTGCGCCAGCGCGCGCTGTCCGCTGGCGTGAGCTTCAAAGGCGATTGCCGCGTGACGGGGCTGGCCGCGGATGCCGATGGCATCACGGTTCACACGCAGGATAGCGAAACGGCCAGCACCTATCGTGCCAAGGTCACCGTAGTGGCAGTGGGTGCCAACATTAGCTTTTTACGTGAGATCGGCGTCTTGAACTACGCCCCACGCCCCATCGTGGCGGTGCGCGCGTATTACGAGGGGCTGCACAACCTGGGTGACCACATTCAGGCGCACTTTGAGCAAGTGCCCATGCCCGGCTATGGCTGGGTCTTCCCCACCGGCAAAGACTCTGCCAATATTGGTCTGGGCATGTGGCGTGATCAGGCGAGCGCTCCAGGCTCTTTGCGTGCCGCTCTGGCCAGTTTTCTTGAAGCACCGCGCATGCAAGCCATGCTGCAAAACGCCAAGCAGGTCGGCGCCATCAAGAGTTATCCGCTGCGCATAGACTTCACCACCGCGCCTACCTTCGGTGAGCGCACCCTGCTGGTAGGCGAGAGTGCTGGCCTGGTGAGCCCGCTCACTGGCGAAGGCATCGACTTCGCGTTGGAGACTGGCAAGCTGGCCGCCGAATTCTTGCAGGGCGCATTTGAGCGTAGCGACTTCGGCCGTAGCAGTTTGGCTGGGTATGACCGCTTGCTGCGCAGCCACTTCCAAAGCATGTTCACCTTCCTGGGCTACCTGCGCAAGGTGTACGTCAATCCCTTGCTGATGGATCGCATTATCCGCCTGTGTGAGCACAACGCGGATGTGCGCCGTTTATTTGTTAGCATTCTGCTTAGCCAGGAGCACCCGGGCGTTTTGCTGAAACCAAGTATCTTGCGAAAAGTATTGATAGGAGTCTAAGAATGAAGTCTGATTTGCCAGCACTAATGGAAGCCCGCGGGCTGGATGCCCTGCTTATTTTCGGGGATGCCTTGCACAACCCCGCCATGACCTACTTCACTGGCGTGGCGCATGTCACCGAAGGCGTATTGGTGGTCAAGCGCGGCGAGCAGCCCGTGCTCTTCTATCACAGCATGGAGCGTGATGAAGCAGCCTCCACCGGCTTGCAGACGCGCTCTATCACTGACTACAACTACCGCGAGATTTACGAGCAGGAAGGCAAGAACCCGCTGCGCGCCACTGCACGCCTCTACCAGCGTATGCTGATCGATATGGGGCTCACTACCGGCAAAGTAGCCGTCTACGGCCAGCGTGATGCGGGCGAGGCCTTCGGCCTGCTCTCCGGCTTGCAAGAGCTGCTGCCGGATATCGAATTCACCGGTGAGTACAAAGACTCTGTGCTGCTGCAGGCGCGTGCCACCAAAGACGCGCAAGAGATCGAGCAGATGCGCACAGTGGCCAAGCAGACGGTGGAGGTGGTGGGCCTGGTGGCTGACTTCCTCAGCCGCCAAAAGGATGTTGGCGGCGTGCTGACTGGCGAAGACGGCCAGCCAGTCACCGTAGCCAAAGTCAAATCACTCATCAACCGCCTCTTGGCCGAGCGCGGCTTGGATAATCCGCACGGTACCATTTTTGCTCCCGGCGCCGAAGGTGGCGTGCCCCACAGTCAGGGCAGCCCAGAGGCACCGCTGCGCCTGGGCGAGCCGATCGTGTTTGACATCTATCCGGTGCAGGCCGGCGGCGGCTACTTTGCTGACTTTACGCGCACCTGGTGCATCGGCCACGCCAGCCCAGAAGCGCAGGCACTCTACGACGATGTGCGCTCCGTCTTCGATACCATCATGGGTGAGCTCAAGACAGGCGTGCACGGAACCGTGTACCAGGAGCGCGTCTGTGAGCTGTTTGAAGCGCAGGGCCATCCCACCATACGCAAAGACCCGCTCACCAAGGTGGGCTATGTGCACTCCTTTGCGCATGGGCTGGGCTTGGATGTCCACGAGCGCCCGTCCACCGGGCGTGACACCACGCCAGAAGATGTGCTCAAGCCCGGCATGGTCATCACTGTTGAGCCCGGCTTGTATTACCCCGAGCGCGGCTTGGGGGTACGCATCGAAGACGCGGTGTACATGCACCCCGATGGCAGTACTGAGATCCTGGCGCCGTACCCCTATGACCTGGTCATCCCGCTAAAATCGTAGCGGGAGCGACCATTGACTGAGATCACCCTTGGCCTGATCGCCGATACGCACATTCCAGACCGCATGCGCGGTCTGGATGCGCGCATCCTGCCCGCCCTGCGCCAGGCGAAAGTCAGCGCCATCCTGCATGCGGGCGACATCTCCACCCCGGCCGTGCTGCACACACTGGGTGAAGTGGCGCCTGTGCTGGCGGTGCGCGGCAACACCGATTGGTTCCGTTCCGCAGACGTGCCCACTGTGCGCCATCTGGAATTTGGCGGCGTGAAGATCGTCCTGACGCACGGCCATATCAACTGGCCCACCTATATTCGAGACAAACTGGCCTATATCCTCTACGGGCCGCGCTCCTTTGAGTTCTTCACCCAGCGTATGCTTGATTCGTTTCCGGATGCAGATGTGATTATCTTCGGGCACACGCATGAGGCCTTGCTGCATCATTATGGGGCCCAGTTGGTGGTCAACCCCGGCTCAGCGTGCTGCCCGGTGATGCCCGGCCGCCATCCCAGTTATGCGCTCCTGCACATTGCTGACGGCAAAGCCCGCGCCGAGCTGGTCTGGCTGCCCCCAGAAAAGTGAGTGCTTTCTAAATAGTATGGGCGTTTAGGGTGTGGATTGGTGTTATATGCCCCTAGTGGCTCGTTGTCTCCCATGTAACACTAGTGCAAATGGCAGCTTTGCCATGCACAAAGGAGGCATGTATGAAAACCAAGAACAAACGCCCCGTGGCAATGGTGCAAGCCAAGGCTGATCTGATTGACAGCTTGAACGAAGACCTGGCTGGTGAGCTGGGCGCCATTGTGCAGTACATAGTTTATGCCGCCAAGGTGACCGGCCCCTTCCGCCCTCAGCTGGTGGAATTCTTCCTGGCCGAAGTGCCTGACGAGCAGCGCCACGCCCAGTTCCTGGCCAACAAGATCGTTGCCCTCGGTGGTGAACCCACCACCCAGCCCCGCCCCGTGGCCCAGGCCGAGAGCACGCATGAGATGCTCGAGGCGGTGCTGGAAGCCGAGCAGCGCGCCGTGCGTGACTACACCCAGCGCGCCCAGGATGCCGATGAGTACGGCGACAAGGGCCTTGCCGTGGAGCTGGAGAACATCGTGAGCGATGAGACCCGCCACGCCGAGGAAACCGAGCGTATCCTGCGTGATTGGACGCTCTAGCCAGCAAAACAGACAGTTGACTACTAAAAAGCCACCCTAAAGGTGGCTTTTTAGTTTCGGACTATAATTTCG
Source organism: uncultured Anaerolineaceae bacterium (assembly GCA_964623375.1). Taxonomy (GTDB): domain Bacteria; phylum Chloroflexota; class Anaerolineae; order Anaerolineales; family UBA11579; genus JAMCZK01. The sequence continues at coordinate 74,872 of CAZUTS010000006.1, read as the reverse complement.
CCATTCCCCCTTCTGGAGACACAATGGCAGGCAAACGCATCAAGCTCATCATCAACCCCAATGCCGACCTGGGTAACGCCTGGCGGCAGGCCACAGACCTGCGCGCCATCGCTGAGCAGCACGGCGGCGCAGACTGGGCGGGTACCGTGTACCCCACCCATGCCACCGAGCTGGCCCGCCAGGCCGCCGAAGAAGGGTATGAAATGGTCATTGCCGTAGGCGGTGATGGCACCGCCCACGAGGTGATCAATGGCTTGATGAGCGTGCCTGCTAACAAACGCCCCAAGTTTGGCATCGTGCCGCTCGGTTCAGGCAATGATTTTGCCCATAATCTGGGCCTGCCTACTGGCCCGCGTGACGCCCTGCAGAAGGCGCTGGAAGGCAAGACCCGCAAGATCGACCTCGCCCTCATCGAAGATGAAAATGGCCGCAAAGAGTACTGGGACAACACCATGAACATTGGTTTTGGCGGCTCGGTCAATATCTACTCCCATAACCTGCCTATTGTGCGCGGCTTCCTGATGTATTTCGCTGCCACGCTGCTCACCATCATCCGCCGCTATGACGTGATGAGCATGAAGATCACCACAGACCAGGAAAGCTGGGATGCGGATGTGCTCATGCTGGGTGTGTGCAACGGCAAGCGTGAAGGCGGCGGCTTCATCACCGCCCCGGAGGCTGAATTCAACGACGGCTTGCTCAACTACACACAGGTGGGCAAGATCTCCCGCTTCTCCATGTTCCGCTTAATTCCTGAGTTTCTCAAGGGTACGCAGGGCAAATCCAGCCACGTCAAAATGGGCACAGCCAAGACCATTCAAGTTGAATCCAAGCAGTCTCTCACCATCCACATCGATGGCGAGACCTTCTCCGGCTTCAATAGCAATGTGCATAAGCTCAAGATCTCTGTTTTGCCCGAAGCCCTGGAAGTGCTGGCGCCGCCCGCCAGCTAACCCCGCCGGCAAGGAGCCCCATGCCCGGCCTTGAGCACAGCCTTGAAGGCCACGACCTAGCGTACTTGCGCAGTGTTGCCGATGTCTGGCGCATTGAGCTTGACGCGCCAGATGCGCGCGCCACGGTGCGCCAGCTGGCCAGCCAGTTGGCGCAGCAGGCCGCCGAACTGGAGCTGCTGCCTGCCGCCTGCCTTCAGGCGCTGCAAGCCCTTGCCGCCCAGGGTGGGCGCATGGCCTGGATGCATTTCATTCGCACTTATGGTGAGTTGCGCGAGATGGGGGCGGCGCGCATAGAGAAAGAGCGTCCGCAGCGTAACCCGGTCTCCGTCACCGAACAACTTTGGTATCGTGGCCTCGTCGGGCGCGCCTTTTTTGATACGCCAGATGGCCCGCTAGAGTTTGCTTACATTCCTGATGAGATCTTGGCGGCGCTGCCAAAAGCGGCCTCCGCCTCCGCAGACCTTGGCCGTCCAGCACGGCCAGATGAACGTGCCCATGTCAGCCCGATCACGGATGCCATCGTAGACGAAGCGTGCAGCCTGTTGGCCGTGCTGCGCACGGGTCAACCTGTGGCTTGGGCTGCCGAACTGGAAGGCTGGCGCACCGACCCCATTTTTCTGCTGGCATTATTGCAGGCCGCAGGCCTGGTGGATACTGCCAGCAAGGTGAACGCAACCGCGGCGCGCAACTGGCTGGAGATGGATCGTGCGGAGGCACTACTCGCTCTGGCCGAGGCCTGGCTGGGCAGCGAGGCGCTCAACGAGCTGCACCTATTACCCGGCCTCACCGCCGAGGGTGGCTGGCAGAATGAAGCAAAAAGCACGCGCACCAAAGTATTGATGTGGCTGCAGACTGTCCCACCGACCCAATGGTGGAGCGTGCCAGCAGTGATTGCCGATGTAAAACAGCACCAACCCGCCTTTCAGCGCCCCGGTGGTGATTTCGATGCTTGGTACTTGCGCGCCGAGGATGGCCGCTACCTGCGCGGCTTTGAGCATTGGGATGAAGTAGATGGTGCCTTGCTGCGTTACCTGATCACCGGCCCGCTGCATTGGCTTGGCTTTATCGAGCTGGCCTCCAGCAATGATGAGGCGCTGCCGCTTGCTTTCCGCTGGAGTGCCTGGTCACAAGCCCTGCTTCATCAGCAGGCGCCTGCATTGCCAAAAGAGCAGACCAAGCTCAAAGTAGATTCGTTCGGCCAGATCACTGCCGCCAAACTCACTCCGCGCGCTGTGCGCTATCAAGTGGCGCGCTTCTGCACTTGGCTGCCGCCGCGCAAGGGCAATTACCAATACCAGCTTTCCGCCGCCGGCTTGCTGGCCGCCCGCCAGCAAGGGCTGCAGGCGGCCCAGTTGCAAACCTTGTTGCAGGCTCAGGCGGGCACGGCCTTGCCCCCCAATGTGCTGCAGGCTTTACGCCGCTGGCAGCAACACGGCGCTCAGGCGCAGTTGGTGCCGCGCCTTGTGCTGCGCGTGCAGTCGGCCGCGGCGCTCAAGGCGCTGCGCGCCTCGCGAGCGTCCCGCTGGCTGGGTGAGCTACTTGGCCCATTGGCCATCAGCGTGAGGCCCGGCGCGGGCCATCAAGTGCTGCAAGCACTGGTGGAGCTGGGATACTTAGGTGAACTTGAGGATAGTGAATGACAGCCATACCCTGGCGTGAAGCCAAAGAGCAATTACAGCAATTGGTGGTTCAGCCACACTTCGGTTTATTCAGTGACTTGGATGGCACCTTGGCGCCCATTTCACCCACGCCAGAAGCGGCGGCCATTCACGACGGTAACCTCCAGCACCTGGCCGCCCTGTCCGGGTTGCTGCCCGTGGTTGGGTTGATCTCCGGCCGCCGCGCTGCCAGCTTGCAGGCCAAGGTAGGTCTGCCTGGCCTCGTCTATGTAGGCAATCACGGCTTGGAGCAATGGATGGATGGTGAGGTAGTCGGGCTGCCGCAAGCCGCTGCCTACCGCACCGCCTTGCAGCAGGCGCGTGAGGAAATTGCCGCCGTCCTGCCCCCCGGCGCGCTGGCCGAAGATAAAGGCCTCACGCTCAGCATCCACTATCGCCAGACACGCGATCCGCGCGAATTTGTGCTCACCCGCGCCGTGCAGATCCAGACCATTGCGCAGCAGCACGGCCTGGTCTTGTTCCCGGGCAAGATGGTGCTCGAAGTACGCCCGCCAGTGGATGTGGATAAAGGCACAGCCTTCTATGAATTGGTGCGCGAGCATAAGCTCAGCGCAGCGCTCTTTTTGGGCGATGATGTCAGCGATATTCACGCGCTGCAGGCCGCCCGTAAACTGCGCGGCGAGGGCATACACGCCTATGGGGTAGGCGTACTCTCCGAGGAGGCGCCAGCAGAGCTGGCTGAATACGCAGACTACTTGGCAGCCGATGTGGCCGATGTGGAAGAACTGCTGGGCTTTATTCTAGCGGTGCGCCGGATAGATTAACTCTGTTGACGGATAGTTTTAAGAAATCGACGTAGCAAGAGTAGTAGCAAGATGCTTTGGAATAAAATCCCTATGAGAAGATAGGGCCAGACACGGGTCTCGCCAGCTTCAAGCAGCCAATAAATCTTCACCGGCCAGAATGAGGGCAGCAAGCCAAAAGCCCAATGCCAGCCAGACTTAACAAAATACGCGAACATGGGCAGCATGAGCACGATAAAGCCAGCGGCTTTTAGCAACGCAAACCCCTGAACTTTGTTTGCGGCAAAGCTGGCAAGGAATAGCATCCACAATGGGGCAAGCAGTGCTGCTGAGAGAGCCACAACTAACTGCTGTGCCAGACTGAGGTTTCCTAAGCCAGCCAGAGGGTAAGCTGCCAAGGTCATCATGACTGAAACCACCAGTGGCACGCTAACCCGATAGACTATGTAGTCGCGCATAGGTAATGGGGAAACTTGCAGTGCTTGCAGGGTCTGGTTGTCGCGCTCGTCCAAAACCAGGAAGCCTACTGCCATCCCCACAAGCGCACTGGATAGCATTACAAAGAAATAGCTCATGAGCAGGAAATAGAAGGGGGCTATGTCAAAGCCCCCTCTGGCAAAGACCTGATCTCGAATCCAAGGCACGGCAAAACGGAGTACCAACGCTAGCACAATCGGCATCAGGGCAATGTAGGTAAGCATACTGTCGCGTCGTATACCGCGCAGATCAACCGGCCCCAGGGCCCGTAAGGTCTTCAGAGCTTTCATTAGCGTGTTCCTTCTCGTCGAATGACAAACTGCCTGAAGACGCGTAGTGAAAAGTAAAACACAATGCCCGCCGAGATGAGACCATAGGTCAAGCCGTAAGCAATATGCCAGCTTGGCGCCTCTATAAATGCTGCCCGCAGTAGTATTAGTGGGGCCTGCAGAGGGTGTAGCCAGAACAGCCAATGATCAGACACATCGGCTGCAAACAACAGGGGCGGCAATGAGCCGATCACCCATAAAACGGAGGGGAACAGGAACTCATTTATTGAATCATAGCGTGCTACAGCAACAAAGCCGAATAAAGTGTAAATCGCCGCGGTCAGCAATACACCACCAATGAACAGAGGCCAGTTAAAGTCAAACCCTGAAAGGACTACTACGATTAGGCTGCTTTCCAGCAATGACAAGATCCCCAGCGTCCCTATTTTTGAGACGAGATACTCAGCCGGGCGCAAAGGCGTGATGATCTGAGCTTCCATGGTGCCTTCGCCCTTCTCCAGCAAAACTAAGCCTGCCATGAAGTAGAAAGTCGTAATCAACAGGTTGCCCATGGTGAGCGTAGGCCATAAGTTGCGGTAGTCTGGGATGCTCACACGCGTCAGTGCAATCACCAGAACCAGGGCAACAAACACAACGGCGTAGTAAAAGCCATTACGTGATTGCAGACGAATATCCGTTCGAAGTGTGGGCAGAACGCGCTTCATGCCAAGCCTCGGCCAGTCACCTCAATGAAGATGCTCTCAAGAGTCGCTTCGGTTGTGTGCATCGTTTGCACAGTACCGCTCCGTAGCAGGCTGAGAAACTGAGCTTGATCGCCTAGCCCCTTCATTTTGAATTCCTGAGTAGCTGTCCTGTCGTCAAGCACATATTCCACGCGCAGGTTGGGGGTGCCATACTTCAGTTTTAAAGCGCGCGGGGAGTCAATCAATGCAATCTGTCCGTCTACAATAAAGGCTACTCGGTCGCAAAGCTCATCTGCGATTGCCATGTCATGTGTGGTTAGAAAGACGGTTTTGCCTGCGGCGCGCTGTTCCAGTAGTAGGTCTTTAATCCGGCGCGCGTTAACAGGGTCAAGTCCGGCAGTCGGCTCGTCCATGAACAGTAGCTCGGGATTGTGTAGCAATGAGCGGGCAATGTTCAGGCGGTGACGCATACCCTTTGAGTATTGTGAGGTAAGCATATGCCCATCTGCGCTCAGGTTTACCAGGGTGAGCAACTCTTGTGGATCACGCTTGGCGCCTTCGTACAAGGCTCCAAAATAGTGCAGGTTTTCCAAACCACTAAGCTTGAGGTACAGGTTCGGAACCTCGAATGCAACACCAATGCGCTCGTAAAGCTCTGAACCCCAGGTGGAGATGTCACGCCCCAATACAGAAACACTGCCACTGAAATCCTTCAGTAAACCAATAAGTATTTTCTGCGTTGTAGATTTGCCTGCGCCGCTTGGCCCCAAGAAACCAAAAATCTCGCCTGGCTTTACTTGGAACGACAGGTTATTAACTGCTGGGCTTAAACCAGCCTTGTAGACATACGTTAGTGTGTCAATCGTGAGCATCTATGGTCCTGTGGGCGGAAGGATGAAACAATATTGTATTATTGTTTCTTTGCTGGCTGATAAGCGCAGATATCTTTAAGGTTTGGTTCTCATGGCGCGCAAGGCATCCTCCACCTGAGCTGCAAACCATTCGCGCACATCTTTCTTCACCACGATCTCGCGCAGGGCGGTGGCGCGACGGGTGCGCTCTTCCATCGTCATCGTCAGCGCTTGGTGCATGGCTTCGGCCGTGCCGTAAACGTCAAACGGCGAAACCGTCAGTGCATCTTGCCCCAGCTCATAGAAGGCGCCTGCAAACTCGGAAAGCAACAGAACGCCATTCTTGCGGTTGACCAGCACACCTTCTTTGGCCACCAGGTTCATGCCATCCGCGATCGGATTGACCAACAGCAGGTCATACAGCTGCATAGCGGCAATGGCGCGGTGATAGTTGTCGCCAACTACGATGCGCACAGGCTCCCAGATGCTATCGCTATAGCGTGCATTGATCATGCCGGCCTCGGCCATGATCTCACCCATGTAATTTTGATACTGGTCCACTTCCATGCGAGAGGGCACCAGCAAGGCCAGCAACTGCACTTTGCCGCGGTGCTGCGGATACTTTTGCAGCAAAGTGCGGTAGGCCTGCAGACCGCGCAAATTGTTCTTGCTGGGTTCAATGCGGTCTACGCGCAGGATCACGGCACGCTCGCCTACAGTATTGAGCAGCTGTGAGCGCTCCAGGCGCGTCACTTGCTCATCGGCAAGTTGGCGCAGCTTCTCCACATCAATAGAGATGGGGTAGGAGACCGCGCCAACATCGCGGCCTTTGTACTCCACGGCGTCACGGCGGCCGTGGGCATGCGCCCCCAGATAAAAGCGGCAGCATTGCACAAAATTGAAGGCATCCTTCTCGGTTTGAAAGCCAACCCGGTCAGATTCCAGCAGGCTGCTCAACATGGCGTCACGCATCGGTTGCGGCAGAATGCGCCAGGCATCCGGCCCCGGCCAGGGGATATGCACAAACGGTTGAATTTGCACGCGCTCGCCCACTAACTCGCGCAGGTAGTGCGGCGTCATGTACAAGTGGTAATCCTGCGGCAGTACGATCACCGGCCGATCAGTCTCCTGAATAGCCTCGGCAATCGCCTCGGCAAAGAGCTTGTTGACCGGCTTGTACCCATGCTCCCAGGCGTTCCACGTGCTTTCGGTGATGCTGGGTTCGCGCGGAATATCCCACAACTGGTGCTGGATAAACCACAGCATGGGGTTGGCAATCTCGTTGTAGTAGCCTTCGTAATCCTCCAGCTTGGGTTCCACCAGCTTGAGGTGGATGCCCTCCACAGTTTGCGCTTTGCCGCCGTGGTGCTGTGACCACAGGCGATCGTTGTCACTCATCGCCGAGGCGACCCACAACACTTCGTGGCGCTCAGCTAGTGCGCCCAGCGCCGTCACCAGCCCGCCGGCGCCGCGCTCTACTGAAAATTTGTTGCCCTGCTTGTGGAACGAGAACGGCCCGCGGTTGGAAGCAATAATGATGAGGGCCTTCTGGTCACTCTTCATGTCAGAGAGCCCACCCAGGCTCAATATCCATCTCAAGACCGCTGAACGGTGTGCGCTTTAGCGAATGGCGAAAATAACCCGCCGCGGCGATCATGGCGGCGTTATCGGTGCATAGTGCCATCGGGGGCACATGTACCGGTACTTCAAGATCAGTCTGCATGCGCGTACGCAAGGCTTTGTTGGCCGAAACGCCGCCAGCCACCAGCACTTCCTTGGCGCCAAACTCTTCGAGTGCCTTGCGCGTTTTGCCCACCAGCACATCCACAACGGCTTCTTGGAAACTGGCCGCCAGGTCAGCCGTAGGTAGCTTGGACGGGTCCTCGTCTGGTGCCAGGGCGCGGATCTGGTGCAGCACGGCGGTCTTGAGCCCACTAAACGAAAAGTCCCACGTGCCGGGCAGCCATGCCCGCGGCAGGCTGAAAGCGGCCGGGTTGCCGCTCTCCGCCGCCTTTTGAATGCTGGGGCCGCCAGGGTAGGCGAGCCCAAGCAAGCGCGCCACTTTGTCGAAGGCCTCACCGGCGGCATCATCCAGCGTGCCGCCCAGGCGCTCATAGCGCAAATGATCCTTCATGAGCACCAGCTCAGTGTGGCCGCCGGAGACGATCAGCGCCAGCAGCGGGAACTGCGGCGCATCCCCGTTCACTTCGCCTAAGCCCACCCAGGCTGAGTAGAGATGTCCCTCGAGATGGTTGATGCCATACAGCGGCTTGTTGCTGCCCAGCGCCAACCCCTTAGCCATATTGAGGCCAACCACCAGCGAGCCGGGCAGTCCCGGGCCGCGCGTAACCGCGATAGCGTCAATATCGCTCAACTCTAGATGCGCCTGGCTGAGCGCTTCGCTGACTACGCTATCAATCACTTTGATATGCTGGCGGGAGGCGATCTCTGGGAACACGCCGCCGTACTTGGCGTGCATTTCGGCCTGTGAGGCCACCACGTTGGAGAGCGCCAGACGGCCATCTTCCACAACAGCGGCAGCGGTCTCATCACATGAGGTTTCGATGCCTAAGATGCGGGCCACACGGAGGGTGTTACGGGTTTTGCCCATAATCTATTATAGGCTTTCCACGCGAGAATCAATCATAGCTGCCGTGAATGCTGTGCCTAGTCTTGCACATTATAATGAGCCGCCAACGCAATACGTGGCAAAACAGTCATGCGATTATTTTTTTCAGACCTTGGCAAGCAAAAGTGGTTCCAGGTTTTCTGTAGAGCATTGCCCGGTGTCTTTATGTGGTGGTGCTTCCTGGGGTACATTCTTGGGGGTCTTAGTAGGTCTGCTCCTGTCGTCCTATCTGCTTTGGTCGTTGGCACTTTCCTGGCTGGTGCATTGAGTGCCAGAGGGTTTGCAGATTTTGACCTGAGCAAGTTCTTGGAGCCACTCAAAACCACGCCGCACAATACACTTCTGCTGGCTGGTATCTTGCTAGTTGTGCTTATAGCGCTAAGTAACACGCTTCCCACACCTACCTTTCCTGCCACTCACTCGCTTGCTATCTGTGCCCCTGAGGAGGCTGCCACAGGTCCTTTTATCATTCATGCTGTAGAGCGAACGGATGGCGGCTTGTTGTCATTGCTTGAGATGCAGCAAGACGAACCGTGGAATTCAGTTGATACCGGCTTGCAAGCTCAGGCCCGCGGTGCATGTGCTCGACATTCTGAATTCTTTGAGGGTGGTCTCACGGTTCTGTTGCGAGAGGGACCAGGGTCCGGTAGCACACGCATCGAATGGGACGGCCGCATTCAAAACGTAGACCTCAATGCCGTCGAAGAGGGTGTGCGAAGGATCGAGTTGTCCGGCGACCATCCCGTCTCCGCCACACTGCTGCGCCAGGTTTTGGCCGTCATGATGCGCTTCGCCCTATTCTCTACCGTGCTTGGTGCCGCGCTCGGTCTGGCCTTGGCCTTCATGGGGGGCCGTTGGGGAACTGGGGCACTTCGCGGAGACAACGTCTGGCTCGCTCTTGGCCTTGTGGCTCTGGTGGGTCTCTTGACCAGTGGAGTTTTAGGGCGCAGCGCAGCCTTGGTTTCAGACGACTTTTGCTACTCCAGTGCTGCAGTGCAATCAGGTTGGCTGGACGGCACATTGCAATTCTATACAACAGCCAATGGCAGGTTGTTGGGAAACTCCCTGGGCGTGCTCAGCGGTGTACTGTCTCCGTTCTCTCCGCTGCCATTGGCTGTTCTGGCAATATTGGGATTATTGGTGGCCGGGCTTGTACCCTTGATTAGTAGAGCGTTACGCTGGCTGACTGGCAAGGATATGCATGCGCTGGCGTGGACTTTGAGTGCCATGGTAGTGCTGGTCACTCTCATCAATACACCCGATATCTACCAGTCCTTGTTTTGGCGTTCAGGACGCCAGCCTCTGTTATTCCCGTTAATGCTGCTCCCCTTGTTGATAGCACTGCTTTTGGATTTCTCCAAACCAGTATCCAATGTGCGGCCAGGTTGGAGGATGGTGTCCATTTTGCTTCTAAGCACCTTTACGGGATTGTTTCATGAAGCGTATGCCGCCGCACAAGTAAGCATGCTGCTGGTTGCTATTGTTCTCGTATGGCTGAATAGCCGCGGAAAAAGAAAACCCCCATCACTTGCGTTGCCAGCTTTGTTTGCCGCATTTTTAGGAGCGCTGGCTGGACTGTTGGTGCAAATCTTGTCTCCTGGAACGGCGGAGCGAAGTGCTGAACTAGGCTCAACTTTCAGGCCGCTGGGTATCGCATATGGTGCCCTTTACGACAGTGTGGTACTTCTCTTCGCCGAGAATTTGAACATCCTTACCATTGGCCTATTTGCTCTTGGCGCAATACTTGTTATCCGTTTCTCGAAGCCCAGCCGCTTTACTGGACTGCAGACCTCAGCAGCCTGGCTGGCTGTGCCTCTGATCTTGTGGGCGGGGGTGCTTGCTTCGATGGCCGTTGGCCATTATGGTATTGGCAAAATGATCCCCGAGCGCACACAGGTTATCCCCACGTTCCTGGCGACTCTAAGTGCACTGCTCTGGGGCATGCTGAGTGGTGTGGAGATTTTGCGAAGAGGACCAAAACTGCCTCCTAAACTGATCAAGACTGTGCAGATCGTTGCGGTAGTTGTTTTTGGAACGGCCTTCGTTTTTCACGGATACATTATGATCCGTCAGCAAGAGGGGTTCGACCATTACAGGAAGGCAGTCAACGTAATGATCGACACCATTCAGGCGGCAGAGGCAACCGGAGCAAACCACGTTGTGGTGCCACGGTTGCCTGAAAACCTCTTTGGTGTTGTCAACCCAGAAACAGAAGAAGCCAACTTTGTGAACCGATGTGTCAACCAGTTATTCGGTATCGAAGTGGCCTTTGACTAACAAGAGTTAGCTCTCTTTACCTATTTTGTTTTAACGTTTCCCAAATACGGCTTCAAGAATTTGCCGGTATAGCTGTTCTTCGCCTTAGCCACCTGCTCCGGCGTACCCTCGGCCAGCAGCTCGCCGCCGCGCAGCCCGCCCTCCGGCCCCAGGTCAATGATGTGGTCGGCCACCTTGATGATCTCCATGTTGTGCTCGATGATCAGCACCGTGTTGCCGCTCTCCACCAGGCGCTGCAGCACTTCGATGAGCTTGTGCACGTCAGCGGTGTGCAGGCCCACGGAGGGCTCGTCCAGCACATAGATGGTCTGCCCGGTGGAGCGTTTGGAGAGCTCCTTGGCCAGCTTGACGCGTTGCGCCTCGCCGCCAGACAGGGTGGGGGCCGATTGGCCCACACGGATGTAGCCCAGACCAACATCCTTCAGGGTTTGCAGCTTGCTAGCCATGCCGGGGAAGGCGTTGAACTCCTCCAGGGCGCGCTCGATGGAGAGGCCAAGGACATCGGCAATGCTCATGTCCTTGAACTTGACTTGCAACGTCTCTGAGTTGAAGCGCGCACCATGGCACACCTCGCAGGGGACGTAAATGTCTGGCAGGAATTGCATCTCGATGCGTACCTCACCCTGGCCCTCACAGGCTTCGCAGCGGCCGCCGCGCACGTTGAAGGAGAAGCGCCCGGGCTTGTAGCCGCGCGCCTTGCTCTCCGGTAGCTCAGCGAAGAGGTCACGTATCAGATTGAACAGGCCGGTGTAAGTGCCGGGGTTGGAGCGCGGCGTGCGGCCGATGGGCGACTGGTCAATGTTGATGATCTTATCCAGATGCTCCATGCCCTCGATGGAAGTGTGCGCACCGGGGATCAGGTGCGCGCCGTTCAGCTCGCGGGCCAACGCCTTGTACATGATCTCGTTCATCAGGCTGCTCTTGCCAGAGCCAGAGACGCCCGTGATGCAGATCAGCTTGCCGAGCGGAAACTCAACATCCAGGTTTTTGAGGTTGTTCTCGGTGGCGCCGTGCACGATCAGCGATTTGCCGTTGCCAGGGCGGCGCACTTTTGGCACCTCGATCGCTTTGCGGCCGGAGAGGTAGGCGCCGGTGAGCGATTTTTTGTGTGCCAGAATATCTTCGACGGGCCCAGAGGCGATCACCTGGCCGCCGTTCTCGCCGGCGCCCGGCCCCATGTCAATGATCCAGTCTGCGCGGCGAATGGTCTCTTCGTCGTGCTCCACCACCAGTACGGTGTTGCCAATATCACGCATGTTGGTGAGCGTGTGCAGTAAGCGCTCGTTGTCACGCGCGTGCAGGCCGATGGAGGGCTCATCCAGCACATACAGCACGCCCATCAGGCGTGAGCCGATCTGCGTAGCCAGGCGGATGCGCTGCGCTTCGCCGCCCGAAAGCGTACCCGCCGAGCGATCCAGGGTCAGATAATCCAAGCCCACGTCCACCATGAAGCCCAGGCGCTCGTTGATCTCTTTGATGATCGGTTTGGCGATCATCGTTTGGCGCTGGTTGAGTTTGGTGGCTGTGGTCAAGCCTTGCGCCCACTGCAATGTTTCCAGCACCGGGCGTTGCGTTACCTGCAAGATGTTGTCGCCCAGCACGGTGACGCCCAGCGCCTCGGGGCGCAGGCGCGCCCCTTTGCACGAGGCACACGGGCGGTCACTCATGAACTCCATAATGCGCTGGCGCGAATATTCAGAATTGGTCTCTCGGAAGCGGCGCTCCAGGTTAGGGATTACGCCTTCAAACTTGGTGCTGAAGTTGTAATCACGCCCGCTGCCGCGCTGCTTGTACTTGACCTTGACTTCGCGCCCTTGGCTGCCATACAGGATCATGTCAATGTCTTTTTGGGCGAGTTTCTCGATGGGCGCGTCGAGATTAATTTTGAAAGCGCGGGCGGCCCCCACCAGAGTGGACCAGTAGTAGCCACCTTCTTCACGCGGGCCACCCCATTCCATTGCGGTGATGGCACCGTCGTTGAAGGAGAGCTTCTTGTCAGGGATGAGCAGGGCGGGGTCGATCTCCAGCTTGGTGCCCAGCCCCTGGCATTCCGGGCAGGCGCCGTGCGGTGTGTTGAAGGAGAAAGTGCGCGGCTCGATCTCGGGCAGCACGCTGCCGTGCTCGGGGCAGGTGAGGCTCTCGGAGAACAGCAGGTCTTCGCCCGCATCCTCGGCCAGGTTCTGCACGATCACCGTGCCCTGGCCAAAGCGCAGCGCGGTTTCCACGGAGTCGGTCATGCGCGTGCGCGCCGCCTTGGCGTCTTCAGCATTTTCTTCTTTGCGAATCACCAGGCGGTCAACTACCGCCTCGATGTTGTGCATCTTGTAGCGGTCGAGTTTTACTTTGTCTGTGTCCAGCTGGTAGACCTCGCCGTTGATGCGGGCGCGTATAAAACCAGCCTTGGCGATCTCTTCCAGCACGTTTTCGTGGGTTCCCTTGCGGCCGCGCACCACCGGCGCCAGCACCAGCAGGCGGCTGCCTTCAGGCAGCTTCTCGATGGCGTCAACAATCTCCTGCGCCGATTGGCGCGTGACCTCACGGTCGCACAGCGGGCAGTGCGGAATGCCGATGCGCGCATACAGCAGACGAAGATAGTCGTAAATTTCGGTGACGGTGCCAACGGTGGAACGCGGGTTGTGCGAGCTGCCTTTTTGGTCAATGGAGACGGCGGGAGACAGCCCCTCGATATATTCCACATCCGGCTTGTCCATCTGGCCCAGGAACTGGCGCGCATACGCCGAGAGCGACTCGACGTAGCGGCGTTGGCCCTCGGCAAAGATGGTGTCGAAAGCCAGGGAGGATTTGCCCGAACCGGAGAGGCCCGTGATGACTACAAATTTGTCACGCGGAATATCCACGTTGACGTTCTTGAGATTGTGTTCTTTGGCCCCCACCACGCGAATTACATTTTCAGCCATTTAATGTCCTTGCCAGTGCCCAATGGTGCAAGCACGGATTGTAGCACACATGTTTTAGTATCCAATTTAGATAGCGGCTTAAATCCAAACCGCACCCTTATGCAAGGGTGCGGTTTGGAAAAGAGGAGAGGAGATCTCGCTATGAGCATAGTCTGCCCGCCGCGGGTAAGTAATAGATGAATTGCATATGAGGTGTAGGTGAGAGCTATGCCGTCACCGCTGCGATTATCTCGGCTTCACTGATCGGGCCGGCGCGCAGCACGCGCGGCGGCACGGCCAGCGTATCCACCACGGTGGAGGGCACCGCGCCCGGCGTGCTGCCGCCATCCAGGATGGCCTCGATGCGGCCGCCCAGCTGGGCCAGCACCTCTTGCGCATTGAGCGCATCCGGCTGGCCGCTAAGGTTGGCGGAGGTAACCGCCAGCGGGCCGCAGGTGAGCAGCAGCTGCTGGGCTAAGGCATGGTCTGGCATGCGTACGCCCACGCTGTCGGTCTGCGAGAGGGTGGCGGGCAGGCTTGTGTGGCGCGGCACCACCAGCGTCAAGGCGCCCGGCCAAAAATGCTCGGCCAGGCGCAGGGCAGCCGCGCTGGGGTCTCGTGCCACCTGGGCGAGCTGCTGCGGGCTGCCGATCAGCACCGCGATGGCCTTGGTGTGTTCGCGCCCTTTCACGGCGTACAAGCGCTCGATGGCCTCAGCCTTGGTCAGCAGCGCAGCAATTCCGTAAACGGTATCTGTGGGCATGGCCACGATGCCACCATTTTGCAACGTGTGCACCGCTTGGGCGAAGGCCTCTGGAGCGCTGCCGGGCAGAACTTGCGTGTTCACGCTGCCTCCAGCTCTACGCGCAGCAGCCGTGGCCGCCCGGTGAGATCAGCGAGCACAGAGATGTTGGCCGTGGGCCATTCCTGACGTGCCAGGGCTTGTACGCTGTCTTCCAGCTCGGGGTCGATCTCTTCAAGGAACAGGCCGCCGGGCTGCAATAACTGCCCCGCTTGCCGGATGAGGATGCGAATAAGCTCCAACCCATCCTCGCCGCCGTCCAGCGCCAGTAGCGGTTCCCACTTGGCTACGGTGAGGCCGGGCACGCGCTCACTGGGGATATAAGGCAGGTTGGCCGTAATCAGATCCAGTGGCGTATCGAAACCGGCCAGCAGATTGCCGTGGCTGGCGTGCACGCGCTCTGCCAAGCCGTGCTGGCGAATGTTGGCTTCGGCAACGGCCAGCGCATCGGGCGAGATGTCTACGGCGTGGAAGGTGACATCCGCCACGTTGGCGGCGATAGCCACCGGGATGGCGGCTGAACCGGTGCCCACATCGGCGGCGGCGCGGCGGCCGGGATTGGCGCGCAACCAAGCCAGCGCCTCATCCACCAGCAGCTCGGTCTCTGGCCGCGGAATGAGCACTGCCGGGGTGACTTGAAAGCTCAGCCCATAAAACTCCCAGCGGCCCAGCAAGTAGGGCAGCGGCTCGCCGCTGGCCAAGCGCTGCAGGCCGCTGCGCCAGTCGGCAACTTGCTGCTCGCTGAGCTCATGTTCGCCGTGCGCCAGCAGCCAGGCGCGTGGCGCGCCGAGGACATGCGCCAGCCAGACCTCGGAATCCAGCCGGGCGGTTTCGCTGACCGGCGCCAAGACGCTCAGTGATTCGTGCAGGGCGGAGGTGATTGTTGTCATAGAAAGCAAATGGCGAGGCGCAGGCCCCGCCATTGGATTATTCAGCCATGCCGGCGGCGGTGAGGCGCTCGGCTTCGTCATGGGTGGCGAGTTCGTCGAAGAGCTCGTCGAGGTCGCCATCCATCAGCGCGGGCAAGTTGTGTGAGGTGAAGCCTACACGGTGATCGCTGATGCGCGACTGCGGGTAGTTATAGGTGCGAATCTTCTCGGAGCGTTCGCCGCTGCCCACTTGTGAGCGCCGCGAGGCTTCCTGCTCGGCGCGGCGTTTCTCTTCCTCCATTTCGTAGAGGCGGGCACGCAGGATGGCCATGGCGCGCAGGCGGTTCTGCAACTGCGAGCGCTCATCCTGACATTGCACCACGATGCCGGTGGGCAGGTGGGTGATACGTACGGCAGTGGAGTTCTTTTGCACGTTTTGGCCGCCGGCACCCTGCGAACGATATACATCCAACTTGATGTCGCTCTCAGGGATTTTGATCTCCACTTCATCCACCTCGGCCAGCATGGCCACGGTGGCAGTGCTGGTGTGGATGCGGCCCTGCGCCTCGGTGGCGGGAACGCGCTGCACGCGGTGCACACCGGATTCGTACTTGAGGCGCGAGAAGGCGCCCTTGCCCTTGAGCAGGAAGGTCACTTCCTTATAACCACCCACGCCGGTGGGGCTGGTGCTGAGCAGCTCTTGCTTCCAACCCTGGCGCTCGGCGAAGCGGGTGTACATGCGGTACAGGTCGGCGGCAAAGATGCCTGCCTCATCACCGCCGGCACCGGCGCGGATCTCGACGATCACGTTGCGCTTATCGCGTGGGTCGGTGGGCAGCAGCAGGCTCTTGAGCTCGTGCTCCAACTTGGGCACCTCAGTATCCAGCTCGGCCAGCTCCAGCTCGGCCAGTTCAGCCAGCTCGGCGTCTTTGCCGTAGGCCATTTCTTTGGCCTCGGCCTGACGTTGCAAGGCAGCGCGATAGGCATTGGCTTTATCGATAATGGGCTGCAGGTCTGAGCGCTCTTTGGAAAGCTCGGCGACGCGTTGATAGTTGCTGGCGTCCTGGGTCAGCTCTTTTTCAATTTCCTGGTAGCGGGATTCAATGCCCGCAATCTTGTCCAACATGGTTTGTGTCCTTGATTCAAATTCAGCCGCATGAGTATACGCCATCCGCAAAAGTTTTAATCATCATCATGGTGAGGTAGTTCACACCGATATGACATTTGTTAAAACATTTGGCGTGGTGCGCTGCGCGTGCCCCTGTGTGCATGGGGAGAGGATACATGCTTCGGGCGAAGCTACAAGCAACCGGGGGCGTATGTCAAGCGCATGGACAGGTTTAGATGATGCGCACTTGTGAGCCGCGCGGGCCTTTCTCCACCTCGATGCGAGAGGGAAAGGCATCCTTGAGCGATTCTACATGGGTGATGACCAGGATCTTGGCGAAGTCTTCTTTGACGAGGTTGATGACCTCGACCAGGCGCTGGCGGCCGCCTTCATCCTGGCTGGCAAAGCCTTCATCGATGACCAGGGTTTGCAAGCGGGCGCCGGCACGCTGGGCTAATACCTCAGACATGGCCAGGCGAATGGCGAAGTTGATGCGGAAGGCTTCGCCGCCGGAGAACATTTCATAATCGCGAATGCCGACGCTGTCTCGGATCTGGATCTCCAATGTCTCGCGCAGATCATCACGGCGGCTGTCTTTGTAGCGTTGTTGGGTGATGAAGGAGATGCTCATTTCCCCATTGCTGAGACGTTCGAGAATCTCGTTGGCTTTGCCCTCAATTTGTGGCAAGGCCTGCTCAATGAGCATGGCGGGCACGCCGTCTTTGCCGAAGGCGCGCTCGAGAATTTCAAACTGGCTCACCTGCTGGGCCAGCGTCTCGCGGTCCTCGTCCAGCTCCTGGCGGCGGCGACGCAGCGTATCCAGCACGGCCACGCGCTGCTGGGCCTGGCCCAGCTCCATACGCATGCGATTCTCCTGCTCCTGCAGGGCCAGCATCTCACGCTCGGCGGCTTGCAGGTCTGGCAGGCCCTGGCGGGCCACATCCACCGCGCCCTGCGCGCTGGCGGCGGTCTCCTGCTGGCGGGCCACTTCCTGCTCCTGCTCGGCAATTTGCGCCTGCAGCTCGCTGATCTCGCGCTCAATGGGCTTGGTGGCGCCGCGGGCGGCTTCGAGCGTGCGCAGCTCGCTTTCTGCGGCGCGCACCTCGCGCTCGGCAGCACGCACACGGTCGTGCTCGGCGGCATCGTAGCCAATGGCTTTGAGCTCGGCGTCGATGGCGGCCAGTTGGGCGCGCGCGTCTGGGGCGAAGCTATCTTCGCTGAGCAGGCGCTCGAGCTCCTGCAAGCGGGCGGCGCCACGCGCCTGCCACTCGGCTTCGAGACGCGTCAGGTCTTTGAGGGTCAGCTCGGCCTGGTCAGACAGGCGCGTCTTCTCGCGCAGCTCCTGGTCTGCGGCGCGAACGGCTTGTAGGGCAGTCTCCTGCTTGGCGATGCTGGCTTCTTGCTGCTCCGATAGTTTGCGATTCTGGCGAAACTTGTCACCCATTTGGGTGCCTTGCGCGGTCAGCTCGGCAAAGGCTTTCTCACGGTGGTCTTCAGTGAGCTCCTGCCCGCAGGTGGGGCAGAAGGCGCCGGTGGCGGTTTCGATGAGCTTGCGGCGTTTGTCCAGCTCCAGCATCTGCGCATAGAGCAGCTTGTTCTCTGAATCTGCCTTGGTGCGCGTGGCCTGCTCGAGACGGAGCTTCTCTTCGAGCTCGGGCAGCTTGAGGGTCTTCACTTCCAACGATTTGATCTGTGCGGTGAGCAGACTGAGCTGCTTCTCGTATTCGGCGCGCTGGGTTTGGGCCTCGCGCACACGGGTCTGCTCGGCTTGCAGGGCGCGCAGCTCGGTTTGCAGGCTGGCGCGCTCGCTCTCAATGGCGGTGAGCGGCGCGGCACGCTGCTTCTCCTGGGCGTTGAAGGTGACGGCAATCTCATCCCATTTGCGCAGCTCGGAGCGCACGGTCTCCAGCGTGGCGAAAGCGGCCTCGATCTCTTTGGCGCGGGCGATGAGGGCTTGATTTTGGGCGTGCTCGTTGCTGCGCTCCTCCAGCCGGCGGCGCAGGGTGGCCAGCTGGGTTTCGGCGCGTTCAAGGCTGGTCTGCTGGCTTTGGGCGGCCTTGGCCAGCGTATCCACATTGGCAGCCTGGATGCGCATTTGCTGCACGGTCTGTTCCTGGGCGCTGCGTGTCTGCGCCATCTCTTCAAGCCCGGCTTGCAGGCTGGTGAGATGCTCTTTGCGCTGCTGCTCTTCGCCCAACTCATTAGCTACTTCCTGCAGGCGGCCTTGCAGCTCGGCCACTTGCGCCTCGATGCGTTTGCGGCGCTCGCTGGCCCCTTGGCGATAGTCCTCCCATACTTCTAGTCCTAGAATATTGCCGAGGATGCGTTTACGCTCGGTGGCATTTTGCTGGGTGAACTCATCGGCCTTGTCTTGCAAAAAGAACGAGGCATTGACGAAGGTCTTGTAATCCAGCCGCAGCGTCTCACGAATGCGCTTGTCGGTTTCACGCGTGCTGCGCTCGGTGAGCGGCTTCCATTGGCCATCGCTATTTTGAATTTGGAATTCAAGCTGGGTGGCTTTATCACGCGGCAGCATACGCTGGATGCGGTAGACATTGCCCTCGTACTCAAAGGTCAGCGCAACCTCGGCAGCTTGCACATCCGGGTTGAGGTTGATCAGCGCTTCGCCGCGGTTGCGCGCTTCGCCGAACAAGGCGTAGGTGAGGGCATCCAGCAGGCTGGATTTGCCCGCGCCGTTGGCGCCGGAAATGGCGGCGACACTGAAGCGGGTGAAATCAATCTCCACCGGGTCTCGGTAGGAAAGAAAGCCAGACAGTTTGAGCTTGAGGGGAATCATGCCAACCTTGATTCTAACTGTTATCGCTTAAACTATAATCATCTCGTCGTTTGAATGGCAAAAATCGCTTTGGAGGCACAGCATGCAGGTTGCATTGGATTGGAAAAAAGGATTGAATTTTCGTGGCAAGGGCATGAGCAGCAATTTTTCAGTGGATGTGGATGCTGATGCGGCTGTGGGTGGCACGGAAGAAGGTCTGCGCCCAATGGAACTTGTTGCCTTGGGGCTGGGTGGCTGCACCGGGATGGACGTGATCTCGATCCTGCAGAAGAAGCGCCAGGATGTGACCGCTTTTCAGGTGAAGGTGACCACTGAGGCGGCCAAGGAGCACCCCAAAGTGTGGACACACGTGCTAATCGAGTATTTGATCACTGGCAACGACATTGACGCCGCGGCGGTGGAGCGTGCTATTCAGCTTTCGGCAGATAAGTATTGCCCGGCGCAGAATATGATCAAGATGGCAGTGCTGGTGGAGACGGATTACGAGATTATTCCGGCCTAAACCGGGATTGCTTCGTCTGCCTGCAGCGGGCGGCAATGCTCCTCACAATGACAGAGTGTTTGTTCAGATGTGCTTGCGCCAATAATCAGCTCAGCACGGATTCCTCGCTGACGCTCGGAATGACACGATGGGCCAATGTTTGTCATTCCGAGAGAGCGGCGTAGCCGCGACGAGGAATCCGTTAAGCCGAATTGGTTCTAGGGGATAGGTGGGTGATAAGTCAACGTTGTGAGGATGCCTAACCTTCGGCTGCTGCGCTCGGGATGGGATGCACTCAGATTGCTTCGTCCGCTTGCCGCAAGCGGCAATGCTCCTCGCAATGACAGTGTTTGTTACAGATGTGCTGACGCAGAAATACGCGTAGTACGGATTACTAGCTTCGACTACTACGCACGCGGGATGAAGGCTAGCCGTCAGTTTCTTCACTGGGAGCAATCTCAGGCGTGGGGAAGGGAACGGCTACGGCGCCTGAGATGATGCTGCTGGCCGCATCAGAACAGGTGCAGGCACGGATGGTGTGACCCAAGCGGCTCATTGTGCCGCTATAGGCTGTTGAGCCTTCGCCGACCACCCAGCCTTCCATAACAAAGGGCAGCGCGCCGCCAGCCTCGATCCATTCGCCGTTGTATTTGCGGGCAATGTGCACATGTGTGCCGGTGGCCGAGCCGCCCTCGCAGGAGGGGTGGCCCACTGGCCAGCCTTCCTGCACGCGTTGGCCCACGCGGGCACGCCCGTCCTCAGCCAGATGAAGATGGAAGAGCACCCAGCCGGTGCGCTCATCCCCATCTTCATCCAAGTCCAATACTACAACACCGGTTTCGGAGCGCACCACCAAGCCGCTGGCTATCGCCAAGGCCCATGAGGTGGTGCTGACGCAGCCACGCGTCTCGCTACCGGGGGCAAAGTCGACCGCCGCCCACGGGGCGCCGCTGCCCCAGGCGGTGTGCGGCCCGCCGGTGTACGACCACAGCTCGCCCGGCGGGCTGGGCAGGCGGAATTCTGGCTGGGTCAGGCTGCCGGGCATGTGGGGCACATCGCCCACCCAGGGATCACCGAACAGCTCGGCAAAAGTGCGCGCAAAGCCTTCGGGCCCGGTGGCGTGGGCAAACTCGCTCATCGGCAAGGTGATGTTGAAGAACTCGAGCAGACTGACGCTGGCAGCGTTCTGCCAAGGGTCTGGGCGGTAGATGGTGCCGTTGGGCAGGTCAAACTCGATCAGCTTGCCGTTGCGCCACTGGTAATAGGAATTGTTGAGCGTGTTGGCTGCCCACACCAATTGCAAATATACGCCGCGGTGAAACTGGTTCTCATAGCCCATCACGTAGGAGCCAACAGTGTCTGGAATGCTGGGGTCGCTGAGCGCGCCAGAGTTGAACTCCAGCAGGGCCAGCAGCAGTTGCGGGCTGACGCTGAAGTTCTGCGCCACCAGATCCACCAGGCCGGCGCCCGTGCGGCGCTGGCCGGCGGCATATTCTGTGTAGCGGCTCAGCCAGCCGGGTTGCGAATCTACATAGGCCTGGGTGTTAAACTCCACTTGCGAAGGACCGTTGACAAAGCGGCTGTCTGGCAGGATCTGGTAGGAGGAGCCCCAATAGGCTCGGTAGTAGATGGGAATGCGCATGGGGAAGCCCGCCGGCAGCGTGGTGGCGCTGTCCGGAATGATGGGGTTGGCGGCACGGATCTCGGCGATGGTGGTGTTGAAACGCGCTGCCAGCGCAATCAGGTTGTCGCCATTTTGAGCCACGTAGTCCACCAGTGTGCCCGCATCGTAAAGGGGGCGCGTGGGCAGTGGAGTGGAGGAGACTTCCGGTTGCGCCGTGGCGTCTGCCCCGGGCGTGTTGGTTTGCAGCGTGGGGGTCTCGGCGGCTGTGCTGACGCAGGCGGCCAGCAGCAGGCCAAGCAGGCACAGGGCCAGCAGAAAGCGGAAGAGGCGTTGATTAATAGGGGTCATCGCTGCTGATAGTGATAAGGCTGTCACGGCCGCTGCAGGTGCAGGCTACCACCGTGCGCCCATTGCGCACCATGTTACCCAAATAGGCGTCTGAGCCGTATTGCACTGTCCAACCGCTGAGCACAAAGGGCAGCGCGCCCCCGCCGCCGATCCACTCACCGTTGTACTTGCGGGCAATGTGTACGTGGGTGGCGGTGGCCGTGCCGCCTTCGCAGGAGGGGTGGCCGAGGCGATCGCCGCGGTCAAGCCAGGTGCCTACGCTGGGGGGGCTGTCGCTAGTCACATGCAGGTACAGCACCACCCAGCCGGTTTGTTCGTTGCCGTCGCCATCCATGTCCACCACAATCACGCCCGGGCTGGTGCGCACCACCAGGCCGGGCGCGGCGGCAGTTACCCAGTGAGTTGAGGGCACACAGCCGGGCAGGCTGCTGCTGGGCGCGAAGTCGAGCGCAGCCCAGGAGCCCTCACGCTCCCAGGCGCCGTGCGGCCCGGAGGTGAAATACCACACCTGGCGGTCTAGGAACGGCAGGCTGAGCGCAGGCTGGGTCAGGGCGGGGGGAAAGAGCGGCTCAGTTTGAGCGGCGCGCACCCATGGATCAGGAAACATGGAGCTGTGCGTGAAGGCGAAACCGGTGGTGCGATCCATGATCTCGGCCCAGTCTTCGTAATCATAGAGCTGGGCGAACAGGTATTGGATGGCGACGGTGCCGGCATTGAGCTCGGGCGAAATACGCATACGGATGCCGTCACGGAAGGTGAGCTCGGTCAGGCGGCCCTCGCGCCAGCCGTAATAGCCGGTGGAGAGCTGCTTGGCAGCCCAGGTGAGCTGCTGGTACAAGCCGTGGGATTGCGGCAGGCGGTAGCCCATTGGATATTCGACCGCCGAGGTGTTCACCGGCTCGCCGAGCACCCAGTTGCTCTGGAATTGCAGCACAGAGAGCAACAGGCGCGGGTTGAGCGAATTCTCCACGGCCACGCGCTCCACCACGCCAGCGCCGCTGTACCAGGCCGAAGGCAGGTACTCGCGGTAGCTGGCGATGTAGCCGCCGAAGGGGTTGGCAAAGGCGGCCGCCTCGAAGCCGATGGCCGAAGGCGAAAAGATGACTTCGCTATCCGGGATCAGTTTCTCGTTGGGCGTGGTGAGGCCGGTGATGTTGGGGATGGTGAAGATCTGCCCCGGCGTGATCAGCCCCGTGGAGATGTTTTGCGGAGAGGCAATGTGGCTGATGTCTACGCCAAAGCGCACCGCCAGCACCTCTACAGTATCGCCGGATTGGGCGGTATAGATGAAGGGCGGCGCGGGCGAAGGGCTCTCTTGCGGCGTAGGTGTCACTTGCACCTGCGGCGTCGGGGTGAGGGTAGGCAGCTGAGTGGGCGTGGCCGAGGGCACGTAGGCGCTGGCCGTGGCGGTCATCTCCTGCTGCACACCCTGGGTAGCCTGCAGGCTCTGCGGCGTGATGTAGCCGCTGCTGCACACGAGGGTGGCAAAGGCCACTGCCAGGCTGGCGAGGACGAGACGAACGGAACGGGGGTTCATTGCTTTAGCGCTGCACCATATTGGCCGGGAAGCGGCACTCGCAGGCGTCTACTTGCACGCCATTGCGCAGCAAGTAGCCGTCATACAAGAGGCCATTGCTCATCGAGACCCAGCCATCCAAAATGAAGGGCAGGTTTCCGGCCGCAGGAATCCACTCGCCATTATAGCGACGAGCGATATGCAAGTGGGTGGCGGTGGCTACGCCGCCTTCGCACGAGGGACGGCCAATGCGCTCGCCGGCGCGTACATAGGTGCCCGCTTGCACGCGCTGCGTGGAAGCTACGTGCATGTAGAGCAGCGTCCAGCCGGTTTGCTCGTAGCCGTCGCCATCCAGATCCTGAATGACGGCGCCATCCTCTGAGCGCACGATGAGGCCATCGGCGGCGGCCACCACCCAGTCATTGCTGGGATTGCAGCCAACATCCTCACGCGGCGCAAAATCGAGCGAGGCCCAGGCCGAGCCGTTGCCCCAGCCGCCGTGCGGGCCGCCGCTGAACACCCAGGGGACACCGGGCTCAAAGGGCAGTTGCAGGCTGGGCTGGCTGAGGGCAGCGGGCACCAGCGGGTCAATGGTGTAGTCAAACGGGTAGCCGAAC
Source organism: uncultured Anaerolineaceae bacterium (assembly GCA_964623375.1). GTDB lineage: Bacteria > Chloroflexota > Anaerolineae > Anaerolineales > UBA11579 > JAMCZK01. Next base: position 51,231 of record CAZUTS010000006.1, on the reverse strand, counting down.
AGTTTCAAGTACGTTTGGAAGAAGCCTTGCTCGCTGGCGACGACGCGCCACTGGCTCTCGGTGTGCATCAGCGCCAGCAGGCGCTGCACGCCAGCGGTGCCGGCGTTGATAGTGGGATTGGGTGGCACGGCTATGCCATCGCTGGTGTGCCAGGCCACGGCCTGGCCGGAACGCCAATCGTAATAGCCCTTGTTGAGGTTGTCGGCCGCCCAGGAGAGCTGGAGGTAGAGGCCGGTGCGCCAGTTGTCTTCCTTGCCCATCGGGTAGGTGAGGGTGATGCTGGCCGGATTGCTGTTGCTGAGCCAGCCGCTGTGGTGCTCCAGCAGGGCGAGCAAGAGTTTGGGGTTGACGGAATATTCGGTAGCCACGCGCTCTACGATGCGTGCTCCGGAGAGAAACTGCTGGTCTACCTGCTCCTGATGCTGTTTGAGGTAGCCCGGCTGGCTGTTGATGAAATCATAGATGTTGAAGGCGATGGCGTACGGCCCGTTGACCAGCTCAGAGTCGGGGATGATCTTGAAATCCGGCCCCAGGCTGCTGACCTGCTGCGGCGGCACGGTGATGAGCTGACCGACGTTGAGCGCATTGGGATTGGGGATGTTGTTGGCGGCCAACAATTGCTGCAGAGTGACGCCCAGGCGCTCGGCGATGGCGTTGAGCGAATCGCCGGGCTGCACGGTGTATTGCGTGGCCTCATTGCGCAGGGCGGCCTGGACGTGCGGTGTATCCGGCGTGGGCGTGAGGATAGGCGTATTGGGGTCTCGCGTGGGCGGCAGGGTGGGCGCGGGCACGGCGGCACCCTGTGGCGTAGCTAGCGCCAGGGCGGCGGTAGGCACGCTGTTGCCCTGCGCTGGCCCGATGGTGGTGGTGGGGAAGTTGCAGGCCAACGCAGAGAGCAATAGGAGCAGAAATGGGGCAACGATTTTGCGCATAATATGGAAGGTTGCTCGTGTAAGACTATCTGGGTTATACAGAGGTTGCAAAAAATAAGCCACCTGTTTTTCTGTGCAAACACAGAAACAGGTGGCTTATGTAGTTTCAGAAGAGAGGCGCTTACTTCTTACCGGTTTTCTTGGTGGCCTTCCTGGCTGCCTGCTTGCTAGCTTTCTTGGCAGCAGGTTTAGCGCTCTTGCTCTTGGCGGGCGACTTTGCCTTCGGGGCGGCTTTGGCTTCGGCCTTCGCCTTGGGGGCCGGCTTGCTGGCCTTCTCAGGCTCGGCCGGGGCTTCGGCTTGCTGGGCTTCCTTGGCCTGTGCTGCTGCGGCGGCGGTGATCTCGCTCACGGGGATGCGGGCCAGGGTGGCGATGCTGTCTTCCTCGGCCACCTGCATGATGCGCACGCCGCGCGTGGCGCGGCTGGCCTCACGGATGGCACTGACGGCGGTGCGCAGCACGACACCCGCAGAGGAAATGATGGTGACCTCATCGTCCTTCTGGACGACGCGGGCAGCCGCAATGGGGCCGATGTCCTTGAAGGCTTTGATGTCGGTGGTGAGCACGCCGCTGGTGCCGCGGCCCTTGGCCGGGTACTGGGTCAGGGGCGTGCGCTTGCCGTAGCCCTTGGTGCTGATAACCAGCAGGTCTGCACCGGGCTCGACCACTTCCATGCTGGCCAGCTGGTCATCCGCCTTCATCTTGATGGCGCGCAGGCCACCGGCCTGGCGGCCCATCGGGCGCACTTTGTCGACGGCGAAGCGCAACGCCTGGCCGTTGCGCGAGACCAGGATGATGTGGTCTTTGGCGCCTACCAGGCCAGCCCAACCGAGCTGGTCATCTTTTTCCAAGTTGATGCAGATCAGGCCAGAGGGGCGCACCGCTTCAAACTCGCTGAGCTCCATGCGCTTGATCTTGCCGTCACGCGTGGCCATGATGCAAAACTCGGTGGTTTGGAAGTTCGGCACCGCCACGGCGGCGGTGATGGTTTCCGTTTGGCCCACGTTGAGGATGTTGACGATGGGCGTGCCGCGGGCGGTGCGGTCAGCCTCTGGAATGCGGTAGGCCTTCTCGGAATAGACCTTGCCGCGGTTGGAAAAGAACAACACAGTATCCAACGTGCGGGCGGGCACCAGCAGCACGACTTCATCTTCGTTCTTGGTGGCGTGGCCCTTGACGCCGGAGCCGCCGCGCCCCTGGGCGCGGAAGGCCTTGGCGGCCACGCGTTTGACGTAGCCCTGGCTGGTGATGCTCACCAGCGTGGCTTCATCCGCCACCAGGCTCTCTTCGCTGACGTCCCCCTTGCCTTCGCCGTCGACGGCGGTGCGGCGCTCGTCGCCATAGGCAACGGCCAGCTCACCCAGATCGCTCTTGATGAGCGCCAAGATCTTCTTGGGGGATTTGAGCAGGTCTTTGAGGTAGGCGATGCGATCTTTGATCTGCTTGTATTCGTCTTCGATCTTTTGACGCTCCAGCGCCGCCAGGCGGCGCAGCTGCATATCCAGGATGGCTACAGCCTGCTTGTCTGAGAGTTTGAAGCGCGTCATCAAACGCTCTTTAGCGATCTCGGTGTCTTTGGCCTCACGGATGGTCTTGATGATGTCATCAATGTTGGCCAGCGCGGTGAGCAAGCCTTCCAAGATGTGGGCGCGTGCCTCGGCTTTGGCCAGCTCGAACTTGCTGCGGCGCGTGATGACTTCCTGACGGTGGTCGAGGAAGATCTGCAGGGCGCGCTTGAGTGAGAGCAGGCGCGGCTCGCCATCCACCAAGGCCAGGATCTGCGCGGCAAAGCTGGATTGCAGCGGGGTGTATTTGTAGAGGCGGTTGAGCACCATCTTGGGCTGCGCGCCGGCCTTGAGCTCGAGCACGATGCTGAGGCCCTCGCGGTCTGACTCATCGCGCATGTCGGCGATGCCTTCGAGGCGGCCCTCGCGCACCAGCTCGGCGATGCGCTCGATCAGGTTGGTCATATTGACCTGGTAGGGGATGGCGCTGATGACGATGCGCATGCGCCCACGGCGGCCTTCTTCAATACGGGCACGGGCGCGCACGATGAGCTGGCCCTTGCCCTTGCTGTAGAGATCGCGAATGCCTTCTTCGCCAACGATGATGGCACCGGTGGGGAAGTCTGGCCCCTTGACGAAGCGGCGCAGGTCCTCAGTGGTGATGTCCTCCATCTTCTCGAAGTTATCGATCATGTACTGCAGCGCGCCGACTAGCTCGCCCAGGTTGTGGGGTGGGATATTGGTGGCCATGCCCACGGCAATGCCGGAGGAGCCGTTGAGGAGCAGATTCGGCAGGCGGGCGGGCAGTACAGTGGGCTCTTTGAGGGAGCTATCGAAGTTATCGGTGAAATCGACGGTTTCTTTGTCGATATCGGCCAGCAGCTCCTCGGCCATGGGGTGCAGGCGCGCCTCGGTATAGCGCATGGCCGCTGGGGGGTCGCCACCGATGGAGCCAAAGTTGCCCTGGCCGCTGATCAGCATGTAGCGCAGGGAGAAATCCTGCGCCATGCGCGCCATGGCATCGTAGACGGCATCGTCACTGTGGGGGTGGTACTTGCCCAGCACTTCACCCACGATACGGGCTGATTTCTTGAAGGAGCCATTGGCGCGGATGCCCATATCCAGCATGGCGTACAAAATGCGGCGGTGCACCGGCTTGAGGCCGTCTCGGGCGTCTGGGAGGGCGCGCGAAACGATTACGCTCATGGCGTAATCGAGGTAGGCCGAGCGCATTTGTTGGCCAATATCAACAGGCTGGATGGAGCTTTTCGCCATAAATACCTTTCAATCTGGTGTGTTCGGGAGCTGATTTGTTCAGAATCTGGTCAGAGTATTAATTATACCGTTAGGCCTGTTTGGTTTCTTTGTCTCAGGCGTAGCAGTTTTGCAAAGTGGCGCCTGGGAGCAAGGTAAGGTTGTGATGTTTAGGGCCAGTTATGTATACTTTTTTGTAAGGCCAACGTTATCCATGCAAGTCAATGGCTAAATGAACAAATACAACGCATCCATGCCAATTTCTCGCACGGGGCCGCTATCTCCCGAGGTGCTTGTACCGCGCCTGGGTGACAGTCTTATTGAGAAGGGGCTGTTGACTGCGCAGGGGTTGAAGCAGGCGCTGGCTTACCAACAGGAGCGGCGCACGGAAGGCGAGCGCGTGCTGCTGGGGCAGGCCCTGGTGGACCTGGGCTTGATCGACCGCGCCACGTTGGATGCTGCGGTTACTGAGCAAATTGCGCAGCTGCAGGAAGCCCTGCGCCAAAGTAACCTGCATTTGGAACAGCGTGTGCAAGAGCGCACGGCTGAATTGCAAGAAGCGCTGGACAAGCTCACTGAGCTGAACCGGATGAAGAACGACTTTATCTCCAACGTGTCGCATGAGCTGCGCACGCCGTTGGCGCACATGGTGGGCTACATTGACTTGCTGTCTGCCGAAGCGCTGGGGTCGGTCACCGAGGATCAACGCTCGGCGTTGAACGTGCTCGAAAAATCCTACAAACGTCTGGCAGGTTTGATCGAAAACCTGCTGTTCCTGTCTTTTGACACCGCTGAAACCTTGCACCTTGAACCCAGCTCGGTGAACTTAAGTGAGCTATGCCAGCTTGTGGTGGCGCAACACCAGGCGCGTGCTGAGAGGGAACAGGTTGCGTTGACCCAGGAAGTACCGGCTGAACTGCCTGCAGTATTTGCCGACGTAAACCGCTTGGAGTGGGCCGTCTCCCAATTGGTGGATAACGCGCTCAAATTCAATGCGCCGCAGGGGCGTGTGCATTTGGCGGCGCACATGGATGGCAAGCGCGTCGAAATCTCGGTTGCGGATACCGGCGTGGGCATTGCGGCTGAACGCATGCACGAGCTCTTTGAGCCTTTTCATCAGTTGGATAGCTCTTCCACCCGGCGCTATGCCGGCACGGGCATTGGCCTTACGCTGGCCAAACGCATTATTGAAGGGCACGGAGCAAAACTGGATGTTGAATCGGTGCCGGGGAAGGGCAGCCGCTTCTCCTTCACGCTGCCGGTGGCCGGAGCCGCATGAGCGAGCAGCAGCGCCATGCGCTCCCGCTGAACGAACTGCAAGCCATCTATGCCATCAGCCGTGTCATCACAGAGACCCTGGATGTAGACGAAGCATTGTCCGAGATCGTGCGTCTGGCGCGCCCGGTGTTTATTTTTGATAACGCTGTGTTGTATCTGGCCAGCGCCGAAGGCGAGCTGGAGCCTGCCTTTGCGCGCGCCATCGGGCGTGGCCGCTCTTCCGAGGCCGACTCGGCCTGGGGGGAGGCGGCGGCGCAGGTGGCCTTCCACGAAGTGCGCACCGTGGCCACGCAGCCGGAGCCGAACCCTGCGGCTGACAGACTCGAGCAGCGCTTCTTTTTAGCGCTGCCATTGCTGGCAGGCGGCAGCGGCATTGGGGCGCTGGTGTTTGTGCGCTTTGGCGGGCCAGAGTTCACGCGGGCGCAGATCAACCTGGCGCAGTACATTGCGGCGCACGTCACCCAGCTGCTGGAGCACCGCCGCCTTGTGGAGCGTATCGCCAGCCTGGAGGCCGAGCGGCGCTTGAGCCAACTGCAATCCGACTTCATTGCCATGGTGTCGCATGAGCTCAAGACGCCATTGGGCTTCATTAAAGGCTACTCCACCACGTTATTGCGCCCAGACGCCAGTTGGCAGCGCGAGGACCAGGAGGAGTTCCTCGGCATCATTGATGAAGAGGCGGATCACCTGGTGGAGCTGGTGGATAACTTGCTCGACTCCTCCCGCTTGCAGGGCGGCAACCTTGAGCTGGATATCCGCCCAGTGGATCTGGTCAGCGTGATCGAAGAAAGCGTAGAACGGTTACGTGTGCGCTACCCCATGCTAGAAATCCACTGGCAGCCTCCGCAAGATAACAGCATCGTAGAGGCGGATGCCAGGCGGCTGGGTCAGGTGTTGGAGAACCTGGCCAGCAATGCCGCCAAGTATGCGGGCGGTGGGCGGCTGAACCTGGAGCTGCAGATGACCATGGAACAGGCCACCTTGACTGTGAGCGACGAAGGGCCGGGTATTCCGGAGGCGGATAGCGAGCAGATCTTCGAGCGCTTTTATCGCGTCCCTTCTACAAAAGAATTGGCGCGCGGCAGTGGTTTAGGGCTATATATATGCAGACAGATCGTTCTTGCGCACGGTGGCAGTATTTATTTGGGGAAATCAAATAGAAAGGGTGCTGAGTTCATCGTCCAATTGCCGCGGATGTCCAGCGCCCCACGGATTAATAGAAAAGAGGAACGAAATGGCTGAGCGCATTTTAATTGTGGATGATGAACCCCGCTTTTTGCGTTTGATCGAGGCCAACCTGCAAACTGAGGGCTTTGAAGTGCTCAAGGCCAAGGATGGCAAGCAAGCGGTGGAGGAAGCGGTGAGCCAAAAGCCTGATTTGGTGCTATTGGATGTGATGATGCCAGAGATGGATGGCTTTCAGGCGTGCGAACGCATTCGCGAATTCTCCACTGTGCCGATCATTATGCTCACCGCTAAAGGGGAAGAGGATCAACGCATCAAAGGGCTGAACCTGGGCGCTGATGATTACATTGTGAAGCCGTTCTCGGCAGGGGAGATGCTGGCGCGGGTGCGCGCCGTGTTGCGCCGTGCCCGAAGCCGTTACCAGGATGCCAACGAGGCGATGTTCACGCGCGGCGACCTGCAGATCGATTTTGCCCGCGCCGAAGTGCGCCTGGGTGATCACCCCGTGGCGCTTTCGGCAACCGAATACCGCCTGTTGCTGCAGTTTGCGCGGGCGGCGGGCAAGATCCTCTCGTCTGAGGAGCTGCTGCGCAACGTGTGGGGCGAGGAATACAGTGAAGAGAAGGAAATCCTGTGGGTTAGTATTTCACGCCTGCGTCAGAAGCTGGAGAAGGATCCAAAACAACCCGTATTGATAGTTACGCACTCTGGCGCAGGATATTCAATGCCTTAGTTCGTTATCATCCCAATCAGGAGGATAGCAGAGCGAATATGGTGACTGCCAACCCCAGTGGTTTTCGGCCACAGATCAATACTACGCCGTACCCGGTGATAATCCAGACGGTGCACAACCGCATTTCAGGAAAGCTGCATGCCCGTGAGAACGAGCGCATCAAAGATGCCTTGAATGCCAAAGAGACCTTCCTGGCGCTTACCAATGTGCGTATCTTTGATGTCAACGGTGAGCGTGTGCTGCACACGGTGGATTTTCTGGCGATTAACACCGCTAATATCATTTGGGTGATTGAAGACTACAGTCAGAGCCGCTAGACGCGCGCCGCGGGCGTAAGGCCGCCAGGCGCGGGTTTGCTATAATGAATCCATGAGCCAAGACAGAGCCATCCAACTGCGCTCCAAGATCATTGGTGTTTTGCTGCGGGATGCCCGCCTGGGGGCGGGCAAATCCCTCAAGCAGGTAGCCGATGTGATTGGCTTATCCAGCGGCACGCTGAGCGCGGTCGAGCGCGGCGCAAACTCGCTCTCGCTGCCGGAGCTGGAACTGCTGGCCTTTTATCTGCGCATCCCCCTCGCGCATTTCTGGAGCGAAGACATTGTTTCCCAGGATGTCTCGCCAGCGGAAACGCTGCAGGCGGAGAGCCTGCTGGTGCTGCGCCATCGCACGGTGGCAGCCATGCTGCGCCAGGGGCGCAACGAGAAGAGCCTGAGCCAGAAAGAGCTGTCTGACCGCACGCACATCTCGCCCAGCCGTATTCGGCGGTACGAAAGCGGCGAGACGCCAGTGCCGTTGCCAGAGCTGGAAGCATTGGCGGCGGCGCTTGGCTACAGCCTCGACAGCTTTGCCGACAGCAGCGGGCCGGTGGGTCAGTGGATCACGCAGAGCAAGGCCGCGGCTGAGTTTGATGAGCTGCCGCGCGATCTGCAGGAATTTCTCTCCAACCCGGAGAACCGCTACTATCTTGAGTTGGCGCGTCGCTTGAGCGACATCCCGATGGAGCGCATGCGCTCACTGGTGGATGTGCTTAACTCGATCGTGAACTGACCTCTTACAATTCTGTAAGTCGAAATCCCGAAATCTCCCCATATACTGACCTTGCACTCCTGTAAGTCGCCTTATATAGGGGGAGCATTGTTTTACCTTTGTGTATGGGGCACCGTGTGTTTGTGGCATGTTTCACCTGCGGTTTGCACACTGAAACTCAGATGGGGCGGCCAAATTTCACGCATCCATACTCTTTGTTGTGTGTGGGTTAATGCGCTATGGCAGTTTCATCAACAGGTCCGCTCCCCTCGATTAAGGGATCAGAGCGTCGCTCCATTCGTCTTCTTTTGGTGGAAGACAATCCAGGCGACGCACGACTGATTCAAGAGATGCTCAAGGATGTCTCCACTGTCGATCTACAGATGGAGCATGCCGCCACGCTCCAAGACGGTTTGAAATATCTAGGTGATCCTGAAAGACCGCTGGATGCGGTGCTGCTCGACCTGGGCCTGCCGGACAGCCAGGGCTTTGAGACCTTCACGCGCGTGCAGGAGAAGGCCCAGGCCTTCACCATCATTATCCTCAGTGGCCTTAACGATGTCGACATGGCGTTGCACGCCGTGCGCAATGGTGCGCAAGACTTCCTGGTCAAAGGGCAGATCAGCGGGGATCTGCTGCTACGCTCCATTCGACATGCGATTGAGCGTGACGAGGCTGAGCGTTTGCTGCGTGAGAGTCGCGAGCGCTACCAAAGCCTGGTGGACATGATGCCGGATGCCATTTTGGTGCATCTGGACGGCGAGATTGCTTTTGTCAACCCCGCCGCCGTGAAACTCCTTGGTTCCGAGAGCTCAGAGGAGCTGGTTGGCAAGAAGATGCTGGATACTGTTCACGCGGATTACCAACAGGTGGCCGCGGAGCGCATGCAAGCGGCGGCCTTGGGCGAAAGCCAGCATGCACTCGAAGAAAAGTTCATACGCAAGGATGGGCGCCCACTGGATGTTGAGGTGTCCAGCAGCCCGTTTATCTTTGAGGACCGGCCGGCTACACAGGTTATCTTCCGCGATATCACGGATCGCAAGCAGCGCGAACGCGAGATTGCCGCTGTGGCGGCGGTGAGCAGCAGCCTGCGGCGGGCGCGCAGCGTGCATGAGATCTTGCCGGTGATCCTTGACCAGGCGCTGGTTTCCATCAACGCTTCGGATGCCACCATCACACTCGTACAGCCGGAAACGGGTGACCACCTGATCGCTTTGGGGCGCGGCAGGCATGGCCTGCCGGTGGGGCAGATCATCTCTGCAGGCACGGGGCTCACTAGCCGTGTCGTGGATACAGCCACGCCCTACCTGAACAACAGCTTGCGCGAAACTCTTGATAAAGACGTTATCAAGTTTCCCGGCATTGAGCCCACCAACAGCCTGGTGATCGTGCCGATTGTTGCTGAAGATCATGTCATTGGCACGCTGGGCCTGGGCCGCGAAGACCCCTTTGACAATAGCGATGTGCGCCTGCTGAACGCTATCTGTGACATTGGCGGTGCGGCGGTACAACGTGCCAGCTTGTTTGAGCAAACAGAACGCCGCCTGCAGCATCTGCGCAGCCTGCGCGAGATCGATAAGACAATTGCCACCAGTCTGGACTTGGGCGTTACGCTGAACGTGATTCTGAGCCAGGGTATCGCCGAGCTGCGCGTAGACGCGGCCAGCGTTTTGCTGCTGGATGAGCATCAGGTGTTGCGCTATGCCGCGGGGCTGGGTTTCAATACGGATGCGATCCGTACTTCTGAGATTCGTTTTGGGGATGGCCTGGCCGGTAAAGCGGCCAGCGAGCGCACCTTGATCTATGACAATAACTTGCGCGCTGTGGATACAGAGTGGACGCGCCGTACCTTGCTGGATGTTGAGCAGATTCAGTGCTATTGTGCCGCCCCGCTGATCGCCAAAGGCCGTGTGATCGGTGTGTTGGAAACGTTCCACCGCAGCCAGGAGCCGCGGGATGCGGAGTGGCGTGATTTCCTCTATACGCTGGCTGGCCAGGCAGCGATTGCCATCGACAATGCCACCTTGTTCAATGACTTGCAGACCTCGAACGAAGGTTTGCGTGAGGCGTATGACCGCACGATCGAAGGCTGGGCGCACGCGCTGGCGTTGCGCGATATGGAGACCATTGAACACAGCCGCCGCGTAACAGAGATGACGGTGCGCCTGGCGCAAGCCTTGGGCATGAGCAACGAGCAGCTTGTGCATGTGCGCCGCGGCGCGTTGCTGCATGATATCGGCAAGATGGGGGTGCCCGACAGCGTGCTTGGCAAGACTGGCCCGTTGGACGATGACGAGTGGGTCATCATGCGCCGCCACCCGGTGTACGCCAGCGAAATGCTGTCAGGTATCGATTTCCTGCACCTTGCGCTGCCTATTCCTGCCTATCACCATGAGAAGTGGGATGGCACAGGCTATCCCTCTGGGCTGAAGGAGCGCCAGATTCCGCTGGAAGCACGCATCTTTGCGGTGATTGATGTGTGGGACGCGCTCACCTCCAATCGCCCTTATCGTGATGCCTGGCCTGAGGACAAGGTGAGGCAGCATCTGCGCGAGCAGGCGGGTAAGCATTTTGACCCGGCCATCGTAGACGCGTTCTTCAAGCATATTCTCAAGCCATCCTAATCCTTGGCCTGAGTTGCTGGCGGGCTGCGGTTATAATCAGCTTGATGGCTCCTGCCGTCTTTCCCTTGCGCCCCGCAATCGAAGAGGATCGCAGCCGGTTAGCCAACTTGCTGCATTTCGAGACGCATGTGCACCGCCACCTGGATTGGCGTCTCCCGCTGGATTGGCTGGGGCACTCCCCATTTCTTGTTTCTGAGCAATCTGCCCGCATTCTGGCCGCATTGGCCTGCCCGCCAGACCCGCCTGGGGTGGCTTGGATTCGGCTGTTCGCCGTCACCACGCGTGTAGATATTGGTGCGGCCTGGCAGGGGCTGTGGGCAGAGGCCCATCAGACGCTTGCCGAGATGCAGGTGCTGGAAGCGGCGGCCATCCCCCTGAATGAGTGGTTTGCGCGTGAATTGCGTGCCACCCAGTTTGCGCACACGCACAATGTCGTGGTGCTGAACTGGAATGCGCGCCAGACGGTTGCCGACCGCCCTGGGCAGGGCCTTGTGCGCCCCATGGCGGTTGGGGACCTGCCGGCGGTGTACGAGGTGGACAAGGCTGCTTTTGTTCCGTTGTGGCAAAACCCACTGCAAGCGCTGGAGCACGCTTTTGAGCAGGCTGGCTACGCTACGGTGATCGAAGATGAGGGCCGCGTGGTGGCCTACCAGATCAGCACCCTGAGCGCCCATGGGCTGCATTTGGCACGCCTGGCTACGCATCCGAGTGCACAGGGGCGCGGGCTGGCTTTGACCTTGACCACTGACTTGCAACGCCAGGTGCAAAAAGGCAACGAGTTGCGTTTGAGTGTGAATACTCAGGACAATAATCAACCGTCTTTGGCTTTGTACAAAAAGCTGGGCTTTACTTTGACGGGGGAAACGTTTCCGGTGTATGAATTCAAGTTCTAGCAACAGATTAATTAAAGGTAAAAGCGAGGAGTGGAGAAAAACCAACTAGCGAATCTCTGCTACACTGCAACTACTATCCGTTTCTGGAGGAAGAAGACGATGGATCGAAGTGCACGCCAAGCCCGCTTGGAGCGCCGCCGTGGCGCCGAGCGCCGCGGGCAAATGAAGTGGGTTCTGTATATCGGTTTGGCCGCCGTTGTGGTGGCCGGCCTCTTGATTTTTGCCAGCCGCGTACGCACCGCGCCTGAGCGTGAATACACCCAAGCCAACGGCCTGAGCCTGGGTGACCCCAATGCCCCTGTACAAATGACCGAGTTTGCTGATTTTCAGTGCCCGTATTGTTACAACGTATACCTGGGCGCCGAAGACGAACTGATCACCACGTATGTGGAGACTGGCCTGGTCTACTTTACCTATCAACCGGTCGCCTTTCTGGGGCCTGAGTCTGATAGCTCTGCCGAAGCGGCAATCTGTGCGGCTGAGCAGAATGAGTTCTGGCCCTACCATGACACCTTGTTCGCTAACTTCTCTCACAGCAACGGCGGCGGGTACTCTGCCAGCCGCTTGCAATCCATGGCTGAAACTGTGGGCCTGGATGTGGCCGCCTTCGAGCAGTGCCTTGCGGATGGCGTAGGTGAAGCGGGCGTGCTGAGCGTTGAAGATGAGGCGCGCAGTTTGGGTATCACTGGCACGCCGGCTTTTGTTATCAACGGCACGATTCTTGGCGGCTCACGCACCTTTGAGGAGCTGGCTGAGGTGATCGATGCCGCCCTGGCTGCCTCAGGCAACTAGCCGCATTATCAAGCAAATAAAAAGAGCGCCGTACGGCGCTCTTTTTATTTGCGCAGAACCGGCTATGGCTGCAGATTGATGCCGAAGTGTGTGAGCAGCGCCACCAGCAGGGGAGCGATGACCAACGCCGGCAGAAAGTTGCCCACGCGTATCTTCTTGATCTCAAGCAGGCTGCTCACAGCGATGCCCAGCAGCAGGATGCCGCCCACAGCGGTCATCTCGGTGATCATCTCTGCGGAGAGCAGCGAGTTGGCCTGCTGAGCCAGCAAGCTCAGGCCGCCCTGGTAGATGAGCACCACCACGGCGGAGAACAGCACGCCCATGCCCAGGCTGGAGGCAAACACCATGCCGGCAAACCCATCCAGAATGGATTTGATGGCGAGCAGCTCGTAGTCTCCGCTGAGCCCGTCTTGAATGGAGCCGAGGATAGCCATTGGGCCGATGCAAAACAGCAGCGAAGCAGTGAGGAAGCCGCGCACGAACATGGCCTTGCCGCCCTTGGCATTGGCCGCAAAGCGCTCTTGCAGCCAGGCGCCCATAGCCTCCAAACGGTCTTCGATGTCCATCAGTTCACCCAGCACCCCGCCAACCAGCAAGCTGAGCAGAATGAGGATGGAGTTGCTGCTTTCAAAGGAGAGGCGTGCGCCGATCGCCAGGGTGAACAGCCCCAAGCCGGCCACGATGGTATGGCGCATGCGCTCGGGGATGCGCGCTCCAAAGAGCAGGCCCAGCGCACCACCCACAAGCACGGTAATAACGTTAAGTATCGTTCCGACCATGCGGCGAATTATACGCTCAGGGCCTGGGCAATGTTCGCTCGTATAATCTCGCAATGGCCAGCCGTAAAGCCAGACCACAGGCTCAACAAGGGATCTCACCCGCGTGGTGGATCGTGTATGGCGTGCTGTGCGGTCTGGCCGGGGCAGGGCTGGTAGTCTTCTTCACCGCTGCGCCGCGTGGCACTGCCATTGTTTTAGAGCCACAATCGAGCGGGCAGATGTTGATGGTGCCGGCAACCGCAGCTACACGCACACCGGCTTCCATAGTGGCGCCGCAAATTATCAATATCAATACAGCCAGTGTGTTGCAATTGGAGGCACTGCCCAATATTGGGCCTGCAACCGCACAAGCCATTGTTAGTTATCGTGAGCACATCGGCCAGTTTGATGAATTGGAGCAATTGCTCAATGTGAATGGTATTGGCGCCAAAACATTTGAAGGACTGCGCGGCCTGATTGTGCTGGAGGATGAATGACGGCCTTACTGCAGCGCTATCAGGCTTTAGTTGAGCTGCCCGCGCACACGCGCATCGTCAGCCTGCACGAGGGCGCCACGCCGCTGATCCCCATGCCGCGCCTGGCCGAAGCGCTGGGTGGCGGGTTTGAGCTGTATGTGAAATATGAGGGACTCAATCCCACCGGCTCGTTCAAAGACCGCGGCATGACGGCCGCCATTAGCGAGGCAGCTGGCCGCGGTGTGAAGGCGGTGATCTGCGCCTCCACCGGCAACACGGCCGCCAGCGCGGCTGCCTATGCAGCGCGGGCGGACATGGCGGCCTATGTGCTGATCCCGCAGGGCAAAGTGGCCGCCGGCAAGCTGGCGGGCGCACTGGCCTATGGCGCACGCGTGCTGCAGATCGAGGGCTCGTTTGATGATGCGCTGCGTTTGGTCGTCGAAGCCAGCCAGCACATCCGGGTTGCGCTGGTTAATTCACTTAATCCTTATCGTCTGCAAGGGCAGAAGACGGCGGCCTTCGAAATCATCGAGGAGCTGGGCCGCGTCCCACAATGGCTGTGTTTGCCGGTGGGCAATGCGGGCAATATCAGCGCCTATTGGATGGGCTTCACGCAATATCACGCGCTGCATGCCAGCGGCTTGCCCGCCTTGCTAGGGGTGCAGGCGGCTGGTGCGGCGCCATTGGTGCTGGGCCATGCCGTGGAGCAGCCGGAGACGGTGGCCACGGCTATTCGCATCGGCAAGCCAGCGCGCGGCGAACAGGCGCTGGCTGCGGCACACGAGTCTGGCGGGCGTATTGTGGCCGCCAGCGATGAAGCCATCTTGGGCATGCAGCGCCAGTTGGCGGCCGAAGGCGTGTGGGTCGAGCCGGCCTCGGCGGCCGGCCTGGCCGGGCTGGCAGACGAAGTAGCCGCCGGACGCCTGGACCTGCGCGGCAAGACGGTGGTGGCGGTGTGTACCGGCCACGGGTTGAAGGATGCGGACATCATCACCCGGGAGATGCTTGCGCCTAAGCTATTGAGAGCTGATCTGGCTATTCTTGAGAAAGAACTTGGCAGCAATTGGTAATTGGTAACACTTCCAGTCTCCAGTTGCACTTGAATTACCAATTACTATTCGTACCTGCCCATGAATCCCCCTCGTATTCTTGTCCGCGTCCCCGCCAGCACGGCCAACATTGGCCCGGCGTTTGACTGCTTGGCGCTGGCGCTCGGCTTATGCAACGAAGCCGAGTTCGAGCTGGCTGGGCCGGGAATAGATATCCAGGTGGAGGGCGAGGGGGCTGAACGTCTGCCACGCCATGAGCGCAATCTGGTCTACCGCGCCGTGCGCCGTGTATATGAAGAAGTGAGCGAAGCGCCCCCGCAAGACATTCGTATTCGTTGCCATAACAAGATCCCGCTGGGCTCTGGGCTGGGCTCTAGCGCGGCTGCCAGCCTGGTGGGGCTGCTGGGCGCTAATGCGCTGCTTGGTCATCCGCTCAAGCCGGAGCTTGTCCTGCGCCTGGGGGCAGAGCTGGAAGGGCATGCCGATAACCTGGCGGCGGCTTTGTATGGCGGGCTGGTGCTGGTAAAGCACACAGATTGGCGCACCACGGCGCAGCCGCTGGCTTGCGCTGCCTGGCCCGCTGTGTATGTGCTGCCCTCTGTGCGCCTGAGCACGCGGGCGGCCCGCGCTGCGTTGCCCAAGAAGGTGAGCATGGCCGACGTGGTCTTCAACCTTGGGCATGCGCTGGCGGCGCGTGAGGCGCTGGGCAGCGGCAACCTGGCTGCACTCGCCGAGGCGATGCAAGACCGCTTGCACCAGCCCTACCGCCTGCCGCTGCTGGCTGGGGCCGGCGAGGCCATCCTGGCGGCACAGCAGCTGGGTGCGGCGGCTGGCCTCTCCGGCGCCGGGCCGGGGGTGATCGCCTTTGTGGCTGAGGGCAGCCAGGCGGCGGTGCAGCAGGCCATGCAAGCGGCCTTTGAGCAGCGCAGTGTGACCACGCGCGCGTGGACATTTGCCAGCACGCCGCAGGGCGCGCAGGTGGATGTTGCCAGGTAGTATGATTCTGGCTGAGGTGCCATGACCCAAATCATTGAATGTGTCCCCAATTTTTCCGAAGGCCGCCGGCCGGAAGTCATCGAGCAG
Source organism: uncultured Anaerolineaceae bacterium (assembly GCA_964623375.1). Lineage (GTDB taxonomy): Bacteria > Chloroflexota > Anaerolineae > Anaerolineales > UBA11579 > JAMCZK01. The sequence continues at coordinate 35,644 of CAZUTS010000006.1, read as the reverse complement.
ATCGTCGCTGCCATCCGTTCAGTGGATGGCATTACCTTGCTCGACCAGAGCGCCGATGCAGACCACAACCGTAGTGTGATCACTTTTGTTGGTGATGCTGCCGCTGTCGAAGAAGCTGCTTTTCAGGGCATTGCCAAGGCGGCTGAACTCATCGACATGACCCAACACTCCGGTGAGCACCCGCGCATGGGTGCAACCGATGTGGTGCCCTTTATCCCCATCGCCGGGGCCAGCATGGATGATTGTGTGCAGATCGCCAAGCGGCTGGGCAAGCGCGTAGGTGCGCTGGGTATCCCTGTGTATTTATATGAAGATGCCGCCACCAAGGAGAGCCGCCGCAACCTGGAAGACGTGCGCCGCGGCCAATTTGAGGGCATTCGTGAAGCGATCAAGACCAAAAAATCGCGCAAGCCGGACTACGGTCCGTCTGAGCTCGGGCGGGCGGGGGCTACTGCCATCGGGGCGCGTGCTCCGCTGATCGCCTACAACGTGTATCTGAGCACAGACGACGTGCGCGTGGCCCAGGAGGTGGGCAAGGCCGTGCGCCATTCTTCGGGCGGGCTGCGTTTTGTAAAGGGCGCGGGCTTCCTGGTGGATGGCAAGGCGCAGGTTTCGATGAACCTGACCAACTTCCGCAAGACGCCCTTGGCGCGTGTGATGGAAATGATCCGCACCGAGGCCGCCCGCTACGGGGCGCACATCGAGCGCAGCGAGCTGGTGGGCCTGATCCCGCAGGAGGCGCTGGACGATGCCGCTGCCTGGTACCTGCACCTGCACGACTTTGACCGCCAGCAAATTCTTGAACGCCGTATTCTCAACACCGCCAAACCGGCCGAAAGCTCATTTTTGGACGCGGTCGCCTCGGCGGAGCCAGCCCCCGGCGGCGGCTCGGCGGCGGCGCATGCCGGTGCGCTGGCGGCCGCCCTGGTGGCGATGGTGGCGCGCCTGACCATCGGCAAGAAAAAATATGCTGCCGTAGAAGGCCAGATGAACTCCCTGCTGGAGCAGGCCGAGGCTTTGCGCAAGCAGTTTACGGTTGCTGTGGAGCAGGATGCTGCCGCCTTTCACGCTGTGATGGCAGCCTTCACGCTGCCCAAGGAGCCGGACACCAAGGCCGCCGAGCGTGCTCAGGCTATTGAAGCGGCCACGTTGGAAGCGATGCGTCTGCCGCTCAGCGTAGCGACGATGGCAGTGCAGACCTTGCGGCTGGCAACGCATGCCGCTGAGCTGGGCAATACCAACGCCATCAGCGATGCGGGTACTGCTGCGGCGCTGGCCAAAGCCAGCCTGCAGGGCGCGGCGCTCAATGTGCGTATCAATGCCAGCTCGCTGCCTGGAAATTCGCAGGCCGCCGAGTATCTAAAAGAACTTAAGGACTTTGAGAGCCAGGCAGTAGCGCTGGAGACTCAAGCCAACCAACATGTGGCCGTACGGGGCGGCTTTTAGTCTTCGGAGCCTCTATGCGTCTCACCTTCACCATTGCCCAACGCGCCTTCATAGCAACCCTGCTTTTGGCAGTGTTGCTTTCCGCATGCAACCTGCCGGTGCAGGCGCTCCCCGAGGGCGAGCAGATGGCTACCACCCTCACACCTTTTCATCCGCAGACTTCGGAGCAGGGCGAGAATCAGTTTGTTGCGCAGTGGTTTTTCTCTCTGGCGCTGCCGCAAGCGTTTTTGGATGGACTTACTTCTGAGCATGCCTTCACCACAATTGGTAGTGCAGACAATGCCCAGTATGTGGTGACCGTGGCTGGCGAAGGTGAAGTGGTTGCCGAATGGGTGTACGCGGTAGTGGCACCATTTCCCACCATTGCCGAGGAAGTCTCCTCCGCTACTCTACAAGCCGCATGGCAAGGCGATAGCACTGGGCCCTTTGCTGGCGCACCCTTGCTGATGAACGAGTATACGCGGCAAGCCTTTGGCGCACTGTGGGGTGAGCCCGGCCCAGGCGCCGTGGAGGTAGTGACGGCAGACGAACTTGTGGATACTGCCTGGGCGCAGCAGCCCAGTTGGGCCATCGTGCCCTTTGAGGAGCTGACGCCGCGCTGGAAGGTGTTGGCAGTGGATGGGCAATCGCCAATTGGGAAGAGTTTTGATTCCGCCAGCTATGCACTCACGCTGCCCATCACCATTGCCCATGACGCAATTTGGCCTGCCTATCAAGATGTGGGGATGAGTTTTCCGGCAAGCAACCGTGAGGCCAATAAGCTCACCACGGTACTGCTTACGGGTGTGACCGCCTTGGTGCGCGCCACCGCGTGGGAGATGGAGCGCAAGGGCATTAGCTACCCGGCCGAGGATGTGGGCGATGTGATGCGTGAGGCGGACATCACACACATCAGCAACGAAGTGCCGTTTGCTGAGAACTGTCCGCCGCCCGACCCTGGCCAGCGTACGCTGGTCTTCTGCAGTGATGCCAGCTACATTGAGCTGCTCGAGACGCTGGGTACGGATGTGGTGGAGCTGACCGGTGACCACTTCAACGACTGGACGCGGGCGGCCATGGAGTACACGCTGGAGGTGTACCGCCAGCACGGCTGGCCGTACTACGGTGGCGGCATTGATATTGATGAAGCCATGCAGCCTTTGCGCATGGAGAACAACGGCAACCGGATCGCCTTTGTAGGCTGCAACGGCAAGGGGGGCGGCTACGCCTCGGCCACCGAGAGCTATCCGGGCACCTGGGCCTGCGATTACGAGTACATGGATGCCACTATTCGCCAGTTGGTGGATGAGGGCTATACCGTCATCGTTACCTTCCAGCACAACGAGGTTTACCAGTACGAACCCTCAGACACGCTGATGCGCGATTTCGGACGCGTGGCGGAGGCTGGCGCCAGCATCGTGAGCGGCAGCCAGGCGCACCAGCCCCACGGCGTAGAGTTTTACACGCCCGATACGTTAATCACCTATGGCCTGGGCAATATGTTCTTTGACCAGATTATTTTTGGCTATGACACCTCGCACGGCATGATGGTGCGGCATGTGATCTATGACAACCGCTATATCAGCGCTGAGATTCTGCCGTTTGTCTTTGTGGACTATGCCAAGCCGCGCTGGCTGACGGCTGAGGAGCGTGCAGAGTTCCTGAGCATCATCTTCAATAACAGTATTTGGCAGCCACGCGCACCTGAAGGCGGTTTACAACCCTAGTAGGTATCTGGAGGAGAGATGGGACTGAAGCCTGACCACTGGATCGAAAAGATGGCCCGCGAGCACGGCATGATCGAGCCGTACGAGGCAGCTCAGGTGCGTGATGGCGTCATCTCTTACGGCGTGTCATCCTATGGCTACGATATTCGCGTAGCTGATGAGTTCAAGATCTTCACCAATGTGCATTCAGCGGTGGTGGACCCCAAGAACTTTGACGAAAAATCAATGGTGGATTTCAGGGGCGATGTGTGCATCGTGCCGCCCAATTCGTTTGCCCTGGCGCGCACGGTGGAGTACTTTCGCATTCCGCGCAACGTGCTGACGATCTGCCTGGGCAAGAGCACCTATGCGCGCTGCGGCATCATCGTCAACGTCACGCCGTTCGAGCCGGAGTGGGAGGGGTACGTGACGCTGGAAATCTCCAATACCACCCCGCTGCCGGCCAAGATCTATGCCAATGAGGGTCTGGCGCAGGTGCTGTTCTTCGAAGCCGATGAGGAATGCCGTGTTTCATATGCGGATAAGAAAGGCAAATACCAGAAGCAGCAGAGCATTGTGCTGCCGAAGTTGTAAATAGCTATTAGCTATTAGCTATCAGCTTAAAATATAATCCCGCCGTTCGGCGGGATTATTAGTTTATAGATTGCTGCTAGCCCAGCGGAATGGCAATTGAGCCAGTGATGAGCAGGCCGAAGACGCCGATGATGAGCACCATAAAAAAGAACATGACCGAGATGACAAAGCGCTGCAGCGGCGTCATGCCCAAAAAGCCCACCTCGTCATCCTCAATGGGGGCAAGGGTGGGGGAATCTTGAATTTCATTCAAGAAGCTTTCGGTATCGTCATCACGCAAAAAGTCGTCGAGCATGGTTCTCCTTTACTCAGTCTAGCTTATTTGTCTGCCCTGTCAACCAAGGGGCGCAACTGCACCTGCCCGGCGGGGTAGGCGCGCTCGCTGCCGTCAATATCCAGGCGCAGGCTGCCATCCGAGGCCAGGCCGGCCAGCAGACCGACAACCGGCTGTTGCGCGGTGTGCAACTGCACCGCCTGGCCGCGGTAAGCCAGGCGCTGCTCCCAGGCTTGCAGAAAGTCTGCACTGGGCAACTGCGGCAGCCAGGCCAGCAAGCGCCCCAGCACGCCGCGCAACAAATCAGCGGCGGCCACGGGGCGCCCGGCGGCGGCTTCCACGCTGGTGGCGGGGAAGCTCAGCTCACTGTCAGCAGGCACGGACTGCGCTGCAACATTGATGCCAATTCCAAGGATAAGCGCGTGCAGGCGGCTGCCCGCCCAGTGTGCCTCAGGCAGCACGCCGCACAGTTTGCGGCCGCCGGCCAATACATCGTTGGGCCATTTGATCTCGGCGGCAACGCCCATCGCTTCGAGCGTTTCGCACACGGCCAGCGCTCCCAGGCCGGATACACGGCCCAGCTGGCTGGCCTCGAACCCCTGCGGGGCGGGCAAGAGCAGGCTGAGCGCCAGGGCGCTGCCGGCAGGGGTGTGCCAGCGACGGCCCTCGCGGCCGCGGCCCTGGGTTTGCTCGTCGGCGGCAGCCAGGCAGGGGCCGACAGCGCCCTCGGCGGCCCAGGCGGCCACCACGTCATTGGTCGAGCCAATCGTCTCAAAGAACTCGCCGCGGGCCAAGGGCAGGCCGTCTATGGCGCGGGCAAATTCGGCGTGATTCATGGCCTGATTCTATCCGTTGTGCTGGACTCTGCTGGGTGCGGCTGGTATACTCTTTCGGCGCTCGCATTCGCGGGCGCTTGCGCTGCGTAGCAGCGCACATCTCACACGCTTACCTGACTTGGCGGTGCGTGCCCGAAAGGGTCACCGCCGGGGATGACGGGAGCGGACGTATAACGCGAAGGAGTTTTACCCATGGCCCCTATTGATATGAAGGCCCTTCTTGAAGCGGGCGTGCACTTCGGGCATCGTACCCAGAAGTGGGACCCGCGCATGAAGCCGTACATCTTCACCGAACGTAACGGCATCCACATCATTGACCTGCAGCAAACTGTAAAAGCTCTGGAAGAAGCCTACAAGCTCGTGCGCGAGACGGTAGCCCAAGGCAAGAGCGTGCTCTTTGTAGGCACCAAGCGCCAGGCCACCGAGACCATCGAGGCCGAAGCGCAGCGCGCTGGCATGCCGTACGTGACCGTACGTTGGCTGGGCGGCATGCTCACCAACTGGAGCACGATGCGCCAGCGCGTCAACGAGCTGGATGGCCTTGAGCGTTTGGCCGCCCAGGCGCCTGCTGAAGGCGAAGCCGGCAGCAAGCTGAAGCTGACCAAGCGTGAGATGCTGACCAACTCCCGCAAGGCGGAGAAGTTGCAGGAGCGCTTTGGCGGCATCCGCAACATGAACCGCGTGCCTGACCTGTTGTTCGTTGTTGACGTCAACCGCGAAGAGACCGCCGTGCGCGAGGCCAACATCCTCGGTATCCCCGTGGTGGGTCTGGTGGACACCAACTGCAACCCCACCGTGATCGACTACGTGATCCCCTCCAATGATGACGCTATCCGCGCCATCAAGCTGATGGTGTCTTACATTGCCGACGCCGCCCTGGAAGGCGCCTCCCTGCGCAACGACAAGCAGGACGCTGAGCCCGCCAAGGTGGAGACCAAGACGGCGGCCCCGCGCCGCCGCGAAGACGGCCCCATCGAAGAGCTGACCGATGACGCTCTCTTGGGCCAGGCCACCCTGGCCAAGGTGGCTGAAGAGCAGGCCAAGGAAGCCCAGAAGGCTGAGAGCGGCGAGGCCAAGCCTGCCCCCAAGAAGCCCGCGGCTGGCGCCCCGGCTCCCAAGCCGCGCAAGCCCAAACTGAAGAAATCTGACCTGCAAGGCGAGGGCGAAGAAGAAGCCGAAGCTGACACTGAGACCGAAACCGAGACTGAGACCGAAGCCCCGGCTGAGGCTCCCAAAGAGACTGAAGAATAAGAACAATGGAAATTACGACTGAACTGATCAAAGAATTGCGCCAGGCCACCGGCGCGGGTATTTTGGATTGCCGCGCCGCGCTCGAAGAAGCCAAGGGTGACTTTGACAAGGCTGTGGATGTGCTGCGCCAGAAGGGTCTCTCCAAGGCCGCCAAGCGTGCCGACCGCGAAGTGCTCAACGGCGCGGTGGAGCTGTATTCCCACGGCGATGGCCGCGTGGGCGTGATGGTGGAAGTCAACTGCGAGACGGATTTTGTGGCTCGCTCTGAAGCCTTCCGCAAGTTGGCTCATGAGATTGCCCTGCAAATCGCAGCCAGCAGCCCGCAATGGTTGACCGAGGAAGAGGTGGACCCGGCTGCCATTGAGCGCGAGAAGGAAGTGGCCCGCAACACTGCCAAGGAATCTGGCAAACCCGAAGCCTCCTGGGACAAGATCGTGGAAGGCCGCGTGCAGAAGTTCCTCGATGAGAGCGTGCTGCTGCGCCAGGGGTACATCCGTGATGACAGCAAGAGCATCAAGGACATGATCAGTGAAGGCGTCGTGGCCACCGGTGAGAACATCGTTATCCGCCGCTTTGCCCGCTGGGAGCTGGGCGGCAAGTGAGCCAACGCCCTACAGGCAGTTGGATGAGAGCCACCACCGCGGCCTGCGCCGCAGTGGGTGATTCTCAGACAAAGGATCAATGACATAAAAAACGACCAACGTTGCGTTGGTCGTTTTTGTAGAATGAGGTGATATGAGCGCTACCCAACAATCCGTGTACTCCCGCGTGCTGCTGAAGCTGAGTGGTGAAGCCCTGGCTGGGCCGCAAGGTGTTGGCATTGACCCCGTCAAAGCTGAGAGCATTGCCGCCCAGGTGTCTGAGGTGGTGCAGATGGGCGTGCAGCTGGCGATTGTTATTGGCGCCGGCAACCTGTGGCGCGGCCGCACGGGCATTGAGCGCGGCATGGAACGCGCCAATGCAGACTATATGGGCATGCTCGGCACGGTGATGAACGCCCTGGCGCTCATGGATGCCATCGAGCGTGCCAACGTACAGGTGCGCGTGCAATCAGCAATCGAGATGCGCGCCGTGGCTGAGCCCTACATTCGCCGCCGCGCCATCCGCCATCTGGAAGTGGGGCGCGTGGTGATCTTCAGTGGCGGCACCGGCAATCCGTACTTCTCCACCGATACGGCGGCGGCCCTGCGCGCCATGGAGATTGGCGCCAACCTGGTTATCAAAGGCACCAAGGTAGACGGTGTGTATGACTCAGATCCTAAGAAGAACCCCGGCGCCAAGCGCTTTGACCGCCTCACATATATTGATGCGCTTAATCTTGGCCTGGGTGTGATGGACAGCACCGCCATCTCACTGTGCATGGAAAACAACATGCCTATTCAAGTGCTGGATTTTTGGGAAGAGGGCGCATTGCGTAAAGCATTGCTGGGCGAGCCCGTCGGCACCCTGGTAGATTCGGGAAAATAGCCTGCAACGATGCGCTTGTGGTCGCTGCATCCACAGCATTTGGATGCCAAGGGGCTGGTAGCCCTGTGGCGTGAAGGGTTGCTGGCGCAGCGTGTGCTGCAAGGCCGTACGCGCGGCTACACCCAACATCCACAACTTGAGCGCTTCCGTGCCAGCGCAGACCCGCAAGCGGCGATTGCCAGTTATCTGGCCGCCGTGCACGCTGAGTCGCTGGTGCGCGGCTACCAATTCAACCTGGAACTGATCGCGCCTGTGCGCACGCAGGCACAACTGGCCGTCTCAGACGGCCAGTTGCGTTATGAGTGGCAGCACCTGCTGGCCAAGTTGCAGCGGCGCGCGCCGCCGCTTTATGCACAGCAGGCTGCGCTCACGCTGCCTGAGCCGCATCCGTTGTTTGACATCGTGCCTGGGCCTATCGCCACGTGGGAGCGCCAAAGCCCTGCGTGAGCCAATGGTAAAATGCCTTGAATTAGTCTTACCGCTTGGGTAAGCGGTCCTCAGGAGGCTTTTGTGATTGCAGACTTGCTAAAAGACACCAAAGAGCGTATGCGTGGCTCCATTGCTGCCCTCAAGGAAGACCTGGCTGCCATTCGCACCGGGCGCGCCACCCCAGCGTTGATTGAAAAGCTCAGTGTGGAATATTACGGCCAGCCCACGCCTCTGATGCAGCTGGCGTCCATCAGCGTGCCTGAGCCGCGCCAACTGCTGGTGAAGCCCTTTGACCCCGGCAGCATCAAGGACATTGAGAAGGCCTTCCAGACCTCTGACCTTGGCTTGACCCCCAATTCAGACGGCAAAGTCATTCGCCTCAACCTGCCGGCGCTGACCGAAGACCGCCGCCGCGAGCTGGTGAAGGTGGTCAATGCCCGCTTGGAAGAAGCCAACGTGGCCGTGCGTAACATCCGCCGTGATGTCATCAAAGACATGCGCGAGTACAAGGATGAGAAGATGGTGTCTGAGGATGAGCTGAAGCGCGGCGAGGAAGATGTACAAAAGCTTACTGATGAGATCACCGGCGAAATTGAAGCGCTGGGCAAGCAAAAAGAAAAAGAAGTGATGGAGATCTAGTCTTGGCACACAGGGCTGAGCCTGCTGCCGAGCTAAACGGGCACGTTCCCCAACACATCGCCATCATTATGGATGGCAACGGCCGCTGGGCGAAGGCCCGCGGCCTGCCGCGCCTGGCCGGCCACCGTGCCGGCACGGAAAACCTGCGCAACATCATCCGTGCCTGCGTGGAGTTTGGCGTCAAGTACCTCACCATCTATGCCTTTTCCACCGAGAACTGGGGCCGCCCGCAGGAAGAAGTGAGCGGCTTGATGGGCATCTTTGATGAGGTGTTTGAGCGTGAGCTGGCCGAGCTGCACAAGCAAGGCGCGCGCCTCAATCACATTGGCAATTTGGAGCAGGTGCGTCCTTCTCTGCAAGAGAAGATTCGCAACGGCATGGAAACCACCAAGAACAATGACCGCATTGTGCTGAGTGTGGCCTTTAACTATGGCGGCCGTGACGAAGTGGTGCAGGCGGTGCGCAGCATTGTGCAGGCTGGCCTGAAGCCAGATGAGATTACTGAAGAAACCCTCTCGCGCTACATGTTCACCGCCGGCATTCCTGACCCTGACCTGGTCATCCGTACCTCGGGCGAGCAGCGCACCAGCAATTTTCTGCTCTGGCAGGCCGCCTATGCCGAGTGGGTTTTCCCGCAAACATACTGGCCAGACTTTGGCCGTGAAGAGTTGCTCAAAGCAATTACGGACTTTGGCCAGCGTGAACGCCGCTTTGGCGGTTTGGTGAACGAAGGTGAAAATGGCGGGTAAACGCATCCTGGTAGCGCTGATCGCGCTGCCGATCGGCATCACCACCTTCATGCTGGGCGGCTGGTTGTTTGCGGCTTTGTTCGTAATTGTGCTTGGCCTGGCGGCCTGGGAGTACGGCGGGCTGTTTGCCAGTGGCGGTGCGCAACCGGCGCGCTGGCTGATGGTGGTCGGAGCGGTGGCCTTGTTCCTGGCGGCGCACTTTGGCCTTTCGGACGGTTTGCTGCTGGCGGCGCTGCCCATGCTGGCGATGGTTGTGCACCTGGTGAGCTATGAGCGCGGCCGCGAGCAGGCCGGCACAGACTTTGCCGTCACATTGAGCGGCATCTTTTACATCGGCGTGCTGGGAACGTACTTCGCCCACATGCGCAATTTGCCGCACGGCGAGTGGTGGTTGCTGCTGACGCTGCTGGCTGTATGGCTGGCGGACACGGCTGCCTATGCCATCGGCACGCCGCTGGGCAAGCACAAGATGAGCCCGCGCCTCAGCCCCAAGAAAAGCTGGGAAGGCTACGCCGCGGGTGTGCTCTTTGCCACGCTGGGTGCGCCGCTGTTTGGCGTGCTGTTGGCCAACCTGGGCATGCCGGCCGATCCCATGTTTGCTTTGGGGAACCTGGCCATCCTCGGTTTTGCCGTGGGGGCGCTGACCACCTTGGGCGATCTGGGCGAAAGCATGATCAAACGCCAGATGAAAGTAAAAGACGCCAGCCATATTTTGCCCGGGCATGGCGGCATTTTTGACCGCATTGATTCATGGCTTTGGGCCTTGCCCATTGGCTTTTATCTCGTCACTCTTCTCTTCTAGCTAACAAGGAGCTGTGTTGAACGATCTCTCTCCCTCCCGCAATCTAGCCCTCGAACTGGTGCGTGTGACGGAAGCGGCCGCGCTGTCTGCGGCGCGCTTTATGGGCCGCGGCGATAAGCCCGCTGGCGATCAGGCCGCGGTAGACGGTATGCGCCTGGTGCTTAACAGCATCGAGATGTCTGGCGTGGTGATCATTGGCGAAGGTGAGAAGGACGAAGCGCCCATGCTGTACAACGGCGAGCAGGTGGGCTTTGGCGGCGCGCCGGAAGTGGATATTGCCGTCGACCCGATTGACGGCACACGCCCGCTGGCCGAAGGCCGCCTGAACTCAATCGCTACGGTGGCGGTGGCTCCGCGCGGCACCATGTATGACCCCGGCCCCTTTGTCTACATGAATAAGATCGCGGTTGGCCCGGCGGCCAAAGGCGCTATCCATGTAGAGTGGAGTATCAAGCAAAACCTCGAAGCCATCGCCAAAGCCAGCGGCAAGCGTATTCAAGACCTGGCGGTGATCATGCTCGACCGCCCGCGCCACGATGAGCTCAAAGCCGAAGTGCGCCGCTGCGGCGCGCGCATCCGCCTGATCGATGACGGCGATGTGGCCGCGGCGCTGATGACCGCCATGCCCGATGCGGGCATTGATGTGCTGTTGGGCATTGGCGGCACGCCGGAGGGCGTGCTGGCGGCCTGCGCCTTGCGCGCCATGGGCGGCGAGATCCAGGGCAAGCTGTACGCTCGTAATGAGGACGAGCTACGCCGTGGCCGCGAGATGGGCTACGACTTTGACAAGATTCTGACCATGGATGACCTGGTGTCGTCCGAGGATGTGTTCTTTGCCGCCACGGGCATCACCGATGGTGAGCTGTTGGACGGCGTCAAGTACTCAGCCACCGGAGCGCGCACGCACAGCCTGGTGGTGCGCGGCACCACCGGCACCGTGCGCCAGATCATTGCCAATCACAGCTTTGAGAAGCTGGAGAAGATCAGCCCCATCGATTATTAGTCCTATATAGACCGCAACGGAGCCCCATGGCCACCAAGAAAAGCCCCGCACGCAAGAAAGCCCCCGCCACAAAAGCCGCCTTGCGCGGCGTGGCCTACCGGCCCACGCCGGACATGGTGGCGCAGGCCAATCTCAAAAATTGGGAAGCGGTAGCGCGCAAAGCCAACCGAGACCTGGAAGGCTTTTGGGAGGCTGAGGCGCGTGAGTTGGAGTGGTACAAGCCGTGGAAGAAGGTGCTGGATTCATCCAAAGCGCCGTTTTATAAATGGTTCACCGGCTCGCGCGTCAACATTGTGCACAATGCCATTGACCGCCATCTCAAGACCCATCGCAAGAACAAGCTGGCCCTGATCTGGGAAAGCGAAGACGGCAAGGAAGAGCGCAGTTACTCCTACTACAAGCTGAGCCGCGAAGTTTCTCGCATGGCCAGCCTCATCAAGTCGATGGGGGTGCACAAGGGCGACCGTGTCACCATCTATATGGGGCGAATTCCCGAAGCCGTGTTTGCCATGCTGGCCTGCGCCAAGATCGGCGCGGTGCACTCGGTGGTCTTCGGCGGCTTCTCGGTGGATGCGTTGCAAGGGCGCATCGAGGACAGCGAATCGAAGCTGCTCATCACCTGTGATGGCAGCTACCAGAATGGCAAGCGCATCGAGCTCAAGCAGATCGCCGACGCCGCGCTGCAACGCTGCCCCAGCGTGCAGAACGTGCTGGTGGTGCAGCGCACCGGGCATGAGGTCAACATGCAGCCCGAGCGCGATCATTGGTATCACGAATTGCTGGAGACGCCGGTGGCGCAGGATCGTATGGCTACCGAGCCGTTGGACGCTGAAGACCCGCTGTTTATCTTGTATACCTCTGGCTCCACCGGGCGGCCCAAAGCCATCGTGCACACGCACGGCGGCTACATGGTAGGCACCTACACCACGCTCAAATATGTGTTTGATATCAAAGAAGAAGACCGCTACTGGTGTGCCGCTGATCCAGGCTGGATCACTGGGCACTCGTACATTGTCTACGGCCCGCTGCTCAATGGCGCAACCAGCTTCTTATACGAGGGCGGCCCCGCCTTCCCGAATCCCGGACGCTGGTGGCAGCTTATCGAACGCTATGGCATCACGATCCTGTACACCGCACCCACCGCCATCCGCGGCCTGATGCGCTTTGGCGATGATTGGCCCAAGCAATATAACCTCTCGAGCTTGCGTTTGCTCGGCTCTGTGGGTGAGCCCATCAATCCGGAGGCCTGGCGTTGGTACTTCAATGTGGTCGGCAAGAAGCGCTGCCCGATCATGGACACCTGGTGGCAGACCGAGACGGGCATGTTCATGATCACGCCCACGCCGGTGGTGCCGCTCAAGCCGGGTTCGGGCGCCAAGCCGTTCTTCGGGCAGGTGGCCGAGATCCTGGACGAGGCTGGCAAGCCGGTGAAAGACGGCGAAGAAGGCTATCTGGTGCTCACACGCCCGTGGCCGGCCATGCTACGCGGCATCTATGGTGACCCGCAGCGCTACGTCAAGCAATATTGGAGCACTTACCCGGGCAAGTATATGACCGGCGATTCGGCGCGGCGTGACAAGGATGGCTACTACTGGATCATCGGTCGCGTAGACGATGTCATCAAGGTCTCCGGTCACCGTCTCGGCACCGCCGAGGTGGAGTCGGCGCTGATCACGCACCCCGCCGTGGCCGAGTCGGCTGCCATCGGCCTGCCGCATGAGCTCAAAGGGCAGGGCATTCACTGCTTTGTGGTGCTGCGCCAGGATGCAGTCTCCAGCGACGCGCTGGCCGAGGAGCTGCGCCAGCACGTGGCCCAGCACATGGGCGCCATTGCCAGGCCCGAGGATGTGCGCTTTATTGACAAGCTGCCTAAGACACGCTCGGGCAAGATCATGCGCCGCGTGCTGAAGGCACGGGCGCAAGGCTTGCCCGAAGGCGACCTGAGCACGCTGGAGGACTAGAGGCAGGTAAGCTAAATTGACATTGGCTGGGGGCGGTGGTATAGTCTCGCCCGACAACTGAATATTGCCCAGCGTGCCAGAACACGGTACGCATTTCATCCAGAGAGGTTGAGGGAATCGGCCCGTTGAAACCTCGGCAACCCCCGCTACGCGGAAGGTGCCAAATCCGACAGAAATTTTCTGGAAGATGAGAGGGTGCAAAAATTCCTGTTCATTTGCCCTTCTCTGCTGTCTGAGGGCAAATTTTTGTTTAACGGAGGCTTGTTGTTTATGAGTAGCACTTTTATGCAGGCGGAAAAACTTCTGTTCACATCTGAATCCGTGACTGAGGGACACCCCGACAAGATTTGTGACCAGGTGAGCGATGCGGTGTTGGATGCCTGTTTAGCGCAAGACCCGCTCTCCCGCGTAGCCTGTGAAACCGCGGTAAAGACCGGCTTTGTCATGCTGCTGGGCGAGATCACCACCAAGGCCAACATCAACTACGACCAGTTGGTACGCTCGGTTGTTAAGGACATCGGCTACACCAGCAGCGACTACGGCTTTGACGGCGAGAGCTGCGGTGTGCAGGTGGCGATCGCCCAGCAGTCTGGCGATATCGCCATGGGTGTGGACAAGGCGCTGGAAGCCAAGTCTGGCGAGATGACCGAGGCCGAGATCGAGGCTGTGGGCGCCGGCGACCAAGGCATGATGTTTGGTTATGCCTGCAACGAAACGCCGACCCTGCTGCCGATGCCGGTATACCTGGCTCACAAGCTGACCCGCCGCCTGTCTGAGGTGCGCAAAGATGGCACGCTGAAGTGGCTGCGCCCAGATGGCAAGAGCCAGGTAACGGTGGAATATTCGCAGGGCAAGCCCAAGCGCATCGACACCGTGCTTATCAGTACGCAACACGCTGATGATATTTCCGGTGAAGAGATTCGCAAGCAGATCATCGAACACGTGATCAACCCTGTGCTACCGAAGGAACTGGTAGACGGTGAGTTGAAGATCTACGTCAACCCCACTGGCCGCTTTGTAATCGGTGGCCCGATGGGTGACGCCGGCCTGACTGGCCGCAAGATCATCGTAGACACTTACGGTGGTATGGGCCGCCACGGTGGCGGTGCCTTCAGCGGCAAGGACCCCACAAAGGTGGACCGCTCCGCTGCCTACGCGGCTCGCTGGGCGGCCAAGAACGTGGTGGCCGCTGGCCTGGCTGAGCGTTGCGAGATCCAGGTGGCCTATGCTATCGGTGTGGCTCGCCCGCTGAGCGTGAACGTGGAAACTTTTGGCACCGGCAAGATTGCTGATGACAAGATCGCCGCGCTGGTCGAGAAGCACTTCGACCTGCGCCCGGGCGCCATCATCCGCGATCTGGATCTGCGCCGCCCGATCTACCGCCAGACCGCAGCCTACGGCCACTTCGGCCGTGACGACGTCAAGCTGCCCTGGGAAGACACCAGCCGCGCAGACGTACTGGCTAAGGCGGCAGCGTAGCGTGGGCTAACGCCCACGCTTTAGTGTTCCTGCTCCGCTTTGCGGAGCGACGCAACGCTAGCCTGATAGAAAAGAAAAGAGCGCTGCATTGGCAGCGCTCTTTTTTCTGATAGCTGAAGGCTGATAGTTGAACGCTAAATATGCGGCTCCACTTTGCCTTGGATCTTGTCTTTGGGTTGGTAGCCGGTCATGCGTTCAACGATCTTGCCGTTTTTGAACAGTATCACTGTGGGTACGCTCAACACCTGGTAATCCTGGGTGAGCTGGGCGGCTTCGTCAACATCCAGCTTGGCCACCGTCACCGCGTCGCCCCATTCCCCGGCCAATTCTTCGAGCACCGGCTCAAGCAGGCGGCAGGGCTGGCACCACACCGCGCCAAACTCCACCAAGACGGGCTTCTCGGCGTTGAGTACTTCACCTTCAAAACTCTGGCTATCAATGGGTTTGAGGTTGCTCATGGCTCTCCGGAGTGGGTCATGGGCCACGCGGCGCGCGGGAGATGAATACTAGCAAGCGCGTGGGGGGCTGTCAAGCGAAGGCGATAGGCGGCTAGACCAGGCGTGATAAAATTGCTACGTTGTCAGTGCATTGCGCTGAGGGCGCGTAGCTCAATGGCAGAGCAGTGGCCTTTTAAGCCAACGGTTGAAGGTTCGAATCCTTCCGCGCTCACAAAAAAACCCCGCAGGTGCTTGCGGGGCTTTTTTATAACCTCGGCCCAACGCTGACACACTGCGGCAGTAGGTGAACATGCTTGAAGTAAAACACCTGAGCAAAGACTTTGAAGGATTGCGTGTCCTGGATGATCTCAGCTTCACTGTTGGTGAGGCTGAGATCGTGGGGCTGATCGGCCCCAACGGCTCGGGCAAATCTACTGCATTTAACCTGTTGGCCGGGGTGTTCCCGGCGACTGCGGGCGAGATACGTTTCGCAGGGCTGGACATTACGCATCTTCCGGCGCACCAGGTGGCGAGGCTGGGCATCGCACGCACCTTTCAACTGGTGCGGCCGTTTTTGCATCTCACTGTGCTGCAAAATGTGGAAGCAGGCCTGCTGTTTGGCGCCAGCCACCGCCGCCTGACGGGCGAGCTGAAAGAGCGTGCGCTGCAGGTATTGGAGCGCGTAGAGCTGGCAGGCAAGGCCCATGTGCGCGCGGCAGACCTCTCCGTGGTCGAACGTAAGTGGCTGGAGATTGCGCGCTGCCTGGCCGGAGAGCCCAAGCTGCTCTTGCTGGATGAGTTCATGGCAGGCTTGAGTGCCACTGAGATCCCGCAAGCGCTCGATTTGATTCGCTCGCTCCGCGCTGCGGGAATTTCCATCATCATCGTTGAGCACATTATCAAGGCCATCACTGGCGCGTGCGAGCGCGTGATCGTGCTCAACGCGGGCAAGAAGCTGGCCGAAGGCACCGTGCAGGAGATTGTGAGCAACCCCGATGTGATTGATGCTTATCTGGGAGGGCGGCATGCTCACCGTCACTAGTCTGCAGGTCGCCTATGGCGATATCCAGGTGGTCTGGGACGTCAGCCTCGACGTGCCACAGGGCCAAGTGGTGGCGCTGATTGGGCACAATGGCGCAGGGAAGAGCACCTCGCTGCGTGCAATTCTTGGTTTACTGCCGATCAAGGCGGGCGCGATAACCTTCAATGGTCGTTCGCTCATGCATGTGCCCACGCACGAGATCGTGCGCTCTGGCCTGGTGATGGTGCCGGAGTCGGGTGCCACCTTTGGGCGGCTGAGCGTGCTGGATAATCTAACACTGGGCTCGATGTCCAAAGCTGCACGCTTGGAGCGCCAGCAGAGCTTGGACAAGGTCTATAGCATCTTCCCGCGCCTGGCGGAGCGCAGGGAGCAGAAAGCGGGCACGCTCAGCGGCGGTGAGCGCCAGATGCTGGCCATCGGCAAGGCGTTGATGGCCAAGCCGCAGCTGCTGATCCTGGATGAGCCTTCTTCCGGGTTGGCACCGCTGGTGGTGGAGCAGATCCTTGAGGTGATTCAACAGATTCGGGCGCAGGGTGTGTCCATTTTGCTGGTCGAGCAAAATGTGCAGCACAGCCTGGAAATTGCAGATTATGGCTATGTGATCGAGCTGGGCCGCATCGTCAAAGAAGCGCCAGCAACAACCTTGCTGGCCGACGCGAGCATCAAAGATGCCTTCCTGAGTATCTAAAATTGCATGATCAACCTAGACGCACTTGCACAGATCGCGGTTTCGGGAGTTTTGGTGGGCGCGCTGTATGGCCTGGCCGCCCTCGGCCTCTCGCTCATTTTTGGTGTGCTCAAGATCCTGAACGTGGCGCATGGCGAGCTGATCATGCTTGGTGGCTATGTGTCCTTTTGGGCCTTCTCGCTATACAAGATCGATCCGTTTGTCTCGCTCTTGCTCGTGGTTCCGGTGATGTTTTTGATTGGCTTGCTGTTGCATCTTGGGCTGTTCCGCCATATTGTGCGCGCCGGCGAAGAGCAGCGCATCAAGAACTCGCTGCTGATTGGTTTTGGTCTCACGCTGGTGCTGCACAACCTGGCCATTTTCTGGTGGTCGGCCGACGAGCGCGCCATCACCACGGCCTATTCGCTGAACACGATTACGCTCGGCGCTATTCGCTTCCCGCTGGCGCGTGTGGCTGGCTTTGTCATCTCCTTCCTGTGCGCCTTTGGCATGGAGTGGTTCCTGGAGCGCACAGACTTTGGCAGATCCATCCGCGCCACGGCCGAGGATTGGCGCAATGCTGCCCTGACGGGTATCAATATTCAGCGCGTGTATTTGTGGACGGCGGGCATTGGCTCGGCGTTAGCGGGTGTGGCCGGCATGTTGGTCAGCCTGGGCTATAGCGTCAGCCCGTCTATTGGCCTGGCATGGACGCTAAAAGCGTTAATCGTGGTGGTGTTGGCGGGGCTGGGCAGTATGCGCGGCACTTTCTTTGCCGGCATTCTGCTGGGGGTGGCTGAAAGTGTTGGCACCTATATCATTCCCAATGGGGGCCAGTACCGTGAAGCGATTGGTATTGCGCTCTTCCTGATAGTGCTCAGCCTGCGGCCTCAAGGATTGTTCGGTGCAAAACTGGGTTAAGCCGCTGCGTGCTGCCGTGCTGCTTGCCCTGGTGGCCGTGGCGATTGCGTTGCCCTTTTACCAGGGTGACACAAGCCTGCTCACTACCCTGGTGCAAGCGTTGCTGCTGGCGACGCTGGCGGCCAGTTGGAACATCCTGGCGGGCTTTGCCGGGCAGATTAATTTGGGCCACGCGGCGTCCTTTGGCATCGGTGCACTGATTACGCGGCAACTGTGGCTTGAGTTTGGCTGGGGCTTTTGGCCCAGCTTCGTTCTGGGCGGGCTGGCGGCGGCGGCGGCCGCTTTGCTGATTGGCGTACCCGCCCTGCGCCTGCGCGGCATCTATTTTTCCATCGGCACGTTGGCGATTGCGCAGGCGTTGCGTGCCACCGTGAGCTCGGTGCTGCCCAAGGTGACCCGGCTGCCCGGCCCAGTATTGGCCGAGTATCAGATCAGCGAGCGCTATTTTGTGGCGCTGGCGGTGTTGCTCGGCACGCTGGTGACGGCATTTCTGCTCAAGCGCTCCAAGTTGGGGCTAGGCATGCAAACCGTGCGCGAGGATGAGCTGGCGGCGGAATCGATTGGCGTCAACAGCGTTGTGCACAAGCTCAGCGCATTCGTGATCAGCGCCTTTTGGGCGGGGCTGGCAGGCAGCGCCTTTGCCTTCTATCATCCAAGTTTCTACTACAGCCTTGCCTTTGAACCCTCGTGGACCTTTGATGCTTTACTGATCACCTTCATTGGCGGCATTGGCACACTTGGCGGCCCGGTGTTGGGCACACTGTTCTTTGTTTTTGTGCGTGATGTGCTGGCCGCCACTTGGGTGGATTTTCACCTGGTCCTGTTTGGGTTATTGTTTATCCTGGTCGTACTGCTTATGCCGGGGGGCTTTGTCGAATTCTGGCAGACAGCCAAAGGCCGACTGCAGAATGTATTGAGGATGAAACTATGAAGACTGTTGCAAAACACCTAACGCTACTTATTCTGCTGGCTTGTGTGCTGGCGGCCTGTGCCCCCACTGCGCCTGCTGTCAACGTGCCCACGGCTGCCAGCGCCGAGAGCGCTGCGGGAGAGGCGCCGGCGTTCATCAACATCGGCGCCACCATCCCGCTGACCGGCTCCTTTGCCAGTGGCGGGACGCAAGTGCAACGCGGCTACCAGTATGCGGTGAATGCGATCAATGCCGCGGGCGGCATCTATGTGGAGGCGTACGGCGTGCAAATTCCCATTAACCTAATCGTGATGGATGATGAATCCAATCCCGAAAAGGTGGTGGGCAACCTTGAGACGCTGTACGCCAACCAAAACGTAACCGCCTATCTCGGTGGCTTTGGCAGCAGCCTGCACTCGGCGGCGGCCGCCATCGCAGAAAAGAATCATGTTCCGTATTTAGGCATTGCGTTCGCGCAGTACGACATTCACCAGCAGGGCTACCGTTACCTGTTCTCGCCCTTTTGGAAATCCCCACAAATGGCCAACGATGTGTATGTGATGCTCAACACCTTGCTGCCGGAGGGCAGCCGCCCCACCAAGGTGGCCATCATTCATGAGCAGACCGATTGGGGTATTGAGCTTGGCACGATGTGGGCCGAGGCCGCGCCGCAGTATGGCTACGAAGTGGTGGCCAAGGAAACGTATTCGGTGGGTAACGCAGACTTTACCGACATCATTCTGCGTGTGCAGGCGGCTGGCGCCGAGGCGGTGTTGACGCTGCCTATTCCGCCGGATGGCTATACCCTGGTGCGCCAAATGGCAGAGCTTGGCTACACTCCAGACTTTCTACTGGTGGTGCGTGCACCTGACAATACGCCTGTGTGGGTCGAGAATCTGGGCAGTGCGGGTGACTATGTGGTGATTGCCCCGGGCTGGCACAACTCCTTGACCTATGCTGGCGTGGACGCGATCAATGCTCGCCACATGGCCGAGCTTGGCGTGCCGGCTTTGGCGCAGGTGGGCAACGCCTACGCCGTGATCCAGGTGCTGGCCGATGCGATTGAGCGCGCCGGCACGCTGGAGCGTGAAGCAGTGCGCGATGCCATAGCGGCCACAGACTTGGACACCGTGGTGGGCCATGTCGTCTTCAATGAAGATGGCACCAGCAACGTGTCCAATCCGATGGTGCAAATCGTGGGCGGCACACAGCAGCTCATTTGGCCACTGGAGTTTGCCACGGCTGAACTGGTGTACCCCGCGCCTGCTTTTGACGACCGCTAGGTGAATAGAGTTAAATAAAAAAGGCGGCCTGACAAGGCCGCCTTTTTTTGTTTATGGAGACTGGCGCTTAGCGCAAGATGTTCACCAACTCCTGCAGCAGCGCGTTCACGCCGCGGAAGCCGGGGTAGCCTAGGCGGTCCAGCACGGTGACGTTGCCTGCCTGCACAGCAGGGATCTGTAGCCACAGCGCATTGCCGGAGATCTCGGCGATGGATTCAGATTCCCCATCCACATTCTCACTTTGCAGCAAGATCAGCTCGTCGCCAGAGAGCAGGTCGAGCCGCTCCAGGCTGATGAAGGCGCGGCCATCGCGCGCGCCCAGGCCGTCCTCGCTGCCGTCGGGGTGCAGGGCGACGCCCATTTGGCGCAGTAGCCAGGGTGTGGTGCGCGGGTGATCGGTGAATACGGCTACGCTATTGCCCGGGTAGATGGCTACGACAGAGGCGTTGGCTGCGCTGCCCACTGCATCACGCGCACTTTGCAGCGCGGCCTCAAAAGCGGCCAAGTCCACATCGACCTTGTCTTGTAGACCCAGCGCGGCCAGGGTTTGGGCGTAGTTTTCAACTTCATTATCACCAGCGACAGCGATGGTGGGGGCAATTTGCGAGAGACGCTCGTAACCCACGCGGTCAATAAAGAAAGCGATGCCGATGATGAGGTCTGGCTCCAGGGCGGCCAGGCTCTCAACGGATACGTTGGTGCTGGAGGAGTACAGCTCTATACCGGCTACTTCGTCCGGCGTGAGCAGGGGTGGCAGATACTCCGGCAGGTTGACGATGGAGGCTACCGGGGTGATACCGGCATCCAGAAGGTCGGCCAGCATGCCTTCCTCACCCAGCGCGATCACGCGCTGCGGGTTGGCAGGAATCTCGGTGGTGCCGAAGGTGTGCTCAATCGTGCGCGAGGTGGCGGTTTCGCTCACCACGCTGAGAGGCTTGGTTTCCAGGCTGCTGCCACAGGCCGCCAGGCCCAGGGCAAGGATGAACAAGATGAGTTTTTTGGTGTGCATATGCGCCTTTCTGTAATCAGGCGCAATTCTATTGAGCGCGAGGCCAAGCGCAAGTACTGCGGGTTATTGCAATCTTCAAAGCGATTGAGAGTTACGGGCCTTTGACGTAGAGATCAAAGAACTCAACAGAGCGGCGAATGGCGGCCGGGAAATAATTGACGATGTTGTGATCGTCGCCATCGTAGATAAACAGCTCGGCGGTTTGCCCGGCGGCACGTGCCTGTTCGGCCACCTGGTAGGACATGAAGACTGGCACGGTGGCATCGCTGGTGCCGTGGTGCAGCTGCAGCGGGCCGGAGAGATCGGCCAGGTAGCTATTGGCCGAGATGGCGGCCCAGAAATCGGGGTTCGCCTCAGGTGAGCCATAGGCTTCGAGCAGGCTGCGCGTGCCGAAACGCGGGCGGCCGTTGATGTCCACCATGTCGGCATAGGCAGAGATCACGCCAGCCCAGATGACCCCGGCCTTGATGTCGGGATCCACCACCATGGCACGCAGGGTGATATAGCCGCCCATCGAGTGCCCCCACATGCCCAATCGATTCGGGTCAGCATCGGAATAGGCTTTGAGGGCCGCGGTGGCGTTGAGCACATCGATGACATAGTCTGGGCGGCCATAAGCGCCGCGGGCGATGCCCTCAGAGCGGTCATGGCCGCGGTAGTCTGGGCGGAAGACGATGTAGCCGGCGCGCGAGAAGCGATCCATGTAGGCCAAGTAGCGCTCGGTACTGCGATATACATCCGGTGGGATGTAGCCGTGATTGAAGATAACCACCGGCCATCCGGATTCAGGCTTCTCGCCAAAGGGGATGGTGAGCAGGCCGTATTGCTTGAGCCCATCCGACATATATGAAGCGATATAGCGATAAAAACTGTCGTCGCTGGCCAAAGTTTCTTCGATGGTCAACGGAGAGGCGGGGTATTGGCGTTGGCGCAAGTATTCAATGCTGAGCGGGTGCAGCGGCACCGGCGTGGCCGTGGGCGTGAGGGTTGCGGTGGGGCTGGGGCTGGCGGTAAGCGTGGCGGTGGCGGTGACCAACGCGATCTCAGGCTCAGGCAGGCTGGCGCGGCTGGTTGGGAACGTGCAAGCTGCCAGCCACCCACAAAGCAGGGCGACTGGCAGCAGGAAGGCAAGCGTGCGTGAGCGGCTCACGAGCATAGTGTACCCAGCAAGCTGGGGGAGTTAGGCAGCCGCGGTGTGCAGCTCTTGCCAGATCTGTTCCAGGGCCTGGCTGAGCGCCTGGGTGCCCTGAGCGCCAGAGACGGCGTACTTGTTGTCGAAGACGAAGAAAGGCACCCCCTGGATACCGTACTGGGCGGCCTGATCCAGATCTGCCTGGACGGCAGATTTGAAATCGTCTGACTCCAGCATCAGGCGCGTCTTGGCTTCGTCCAGGCCCACTTCAACGGCCAGCTTCACCAGCGTATCCGTGTCAGCGGTGTTGAGGCCATCTGTGAAATAGGCCTTGAACAGGCGTGCCAGCATGGGCTGCTGCAGGCCGTGCTCGGCGGCGAAGTGCACCAGGCGATGGCCGTGCAGCGTGTTGACCAGCTTGGCGTCCTTATGGTTCATGGTCAGCCCACTATCGGCGAACATTTGCGAGACCTGCTGGTTCATCTGATCGGCTTGTTCTTCGCTGACACCGCGTTTGGCGGCCAGCATGGCATTGATGCTTTGCTCCGGCGTGAAGGGCGTGCTGGGGTCTAGCTGAAAGCTGTGATGCACAACGTGCACCTGCTCTTTGTGCGCAAACCCTTCCAGCGCGTGAGTGAGCTGGGTGGTGCCGAGGTAACAGAAGGGGCAAGCGATGTCGCTCCAGATATCTATTTTCACGATGCGTTCCTTTGCTGTGAGTGTATCTGATTATATCGGCGGATATTGATATGAGGAAAAGTGGCCAGTAATATAGCAAAAGTACAACCGTTGTATTGACATGCGAGTGAACTTCGCATGTCACACCTAAAGCAGTACCTGGGAACACTGCTGTACCTCCTGTAGTTACAGTACTGGCAACAAAAGGAGCAAGACCGGCCATGCGAAACCAAATTCTGTTTTTACTCCTCTATGTGATTGTGCTGAGTGGCTGCGCGTCTGGCAGCGCTGCACCGGCGAGTGTGGAAACCGTGCCAACTGAAGCCCCAGTAGCCGCGCAGGCCACGCAAACACAACCTGCCCCCACGCTGGAGCCCAGTCCTACGGCTACCGAGACTGCCTTCGGCGGTGGTCCAAGCCCGCTTCTGGCGGTATGGGGCTATGAGGGCGAACAGTTTGTTATCCGCGTGATCCAATTTGGGCAACGAGGAGGTTGTGGCGACGATTCCTGTAGAGGACTCGTGGAGACTGGCACTTTCTCCTGATGGCCGCATGTTGTTCAATTCTGTTTCTTTAGGCAGGGCAGGTGTAATCTACGACCTGGAAAGCGGCGAAAGCCGTGATATTGATCTTTCCGCGCAAGTGACTGCGGAGGGCACTCTCGGGCAGGTGGTTTGGTCACCCAGCTAGCAATGGCTGAACTTCCAGGCGCACAATAGCGGTGTTGACTCGCTGTGGGCGTACAGTTTGGAAATCGGTGACCTAAAACATGTTGCCGATGCTCGCATGGTTAACTGGTCCAGTACAGAAGACATTGTGAGCTACGTAAGTGGTAATGTGCGCGCCACCTATGACCTGGCTACCGATCAAGAGACGGTGTGGCCTAGCCCCAGGTATGAAGCACTCGAGGTGTTACTCACACACGACGGTCTTAAGCCAGACTTTAACTCCCCTTCGTGTTGGTATCTATGCGTGCACCCGGAACTGGGCCAGGTGCGTGATTACACATCGTCCCAGCGCAACGCCGGCCGCTATCACTATGACCTGGTGGATAGCGAGACGACGGAGCTGCTGGCGCATGTGGCCACCTTCCAGACGGAGCGTTTGTTGACGCAGGAGACCTATAACCCGGACGTGGCCAGGCTGCTCCCGCTGCGGCAGCGAGGCGACTATCTGCTGTTTGTACTGGAGAGCGCAGCTGGACCGGATTATCAAGACTTCAGAATGCAGCTTTATTCTGCCTGGAGTCCTTCTGGTGAGCTACCTTTCACAGTGGTGGAAGGTGAGCAGACCAATACGCTGCCAGACGTCCTGCCTGTAGCCATCAGCCCGGATGGGACTGCGTTTGCGGGCTTTCGATTTTCGCGCCCTGATGAATACACTTTTTTGGTGGAAAGCGCCGTGGTAGTGGATCTGGCCACTGCAGAAATACTGTATGAGTATTCCGTATCATCCAGTGCCGTGTATTTTTTACCTCCCACAGAGGTTTGGGGCGCGCACCTGGTGTGGCCCGGAGAGTAGGCTGGGCTTTGCAGTTGTGCCAGTCTAGGGCAGAAAGTTAACCCAGGCGTCATAGACGGGGCGCTTGTCCCCGCTGGCGTCGCGCAGGGAAATGCTGCCAAAAAGCTGCACCTCGAGCGAATCGGGTGTGGCATTAAGAGGATTAATGAACAGCCAATTAACGATGCGCAGGTTTGTGCCGCCAGTGATGCGACGGAGCGCGTTTACATAATCCACCTGCGCCTGCGGGCTGGCCTGCCAAGGCGCAGGCAACCCCAGTGTATCCGCAGGCCAGCCGGTCTCCGTGATGGCGATGGGTTTGCCCGCGGCACGCTCAACCAGCGGGGCCAGATAGTCATCCGGGATCTCTTCAGGCAAAGCAGCGCTGAACCACGGGTATAGCGTGACGCCGAGAATATCTACTTTGCTCATATCGTGGGCGTCGAGCGCGCCCCAATGGGCTTCGTCCCAACCGTTGAGTGTGCCGAGGCCGGCCATGCGCTCGTATTGGAAGATCGGGCCAACCTGCGTAGCAGGTGAGGCACCCTTGATAGCGTCATACGCCTGGTTGTAGACCTCGATCCAGCGCACATAATCCTCGGGCTGAGCGATGAAGTAGTCATCATTCTCATTGCCCAAAAAAAGGTACGGCGGCTGGTGTTGGGTAGCGAAGCCTGCCACCATCTCAATGAACAAGGAGCGCGCATCTGGGTTGCTCCAGTTGTTAGTTAGGTCAGAGGGTACGTCCAAGTGTAGCTGCGCATTGCTGCTGCGCCAGCCAAAGACGATGATGGGAGTGAAGCCGTATTGTGCGGCAGCCTGCATCAGCCCCACCGCGGCCTGGGGCGGCTGGCCGCTGGTGGCGATGGCGTCACGCCAGGCGCCGTTGAACATCACGGCGCCATTGGGCAGGCCGGATACTTCTTCCAGGAATTGCGGGTAGTGACTGTAGTCGGCCGGGAAGCCGAACGGCGAGATGCCGTAGCCTTTGAGTATAGCGCTGCCCGCCGGAGTGGCGGGCAGTATCGTTGGCAAGGCAGTGGGGGTGGCTTGGGTGCAGGCGGCGAGCAGCAGGCTTATTGCTGGCAGGGCGGCTAAATACCGGATACAGCGTTTCATGCGTTAGCGCAGCCCGGTTTCCATGCGAGAAATGACCATGCGCTGGATTTCGCTGGTGCCCTCATAGATCTCGGTGATCTTGGCGTCACGGAAGTAGCGTTCCACCGGCAGTTCTTTGCTGTAGCCCATGCCGCCGTGGATCTGCACAGCATGGTGAGCGCAGAACATGGCGGTCTCCGAGGCGTAGAGCTTGGCCATCGAGGCTTCGAGAGTGTAGCGCTCGCCGCTGTCCTTACTGTGGCTCTTGGCCAGGGCGGCGTTGTGGATCAGGCCGCGGGCAGCCTCGATGCGCGTCTTCATGTCGGCGATCTTGAAGCTGGTGCCCTGGAACTCACCGATCTTGGCACCGAAGGCTTCGCGCTCGCGCACGTAGCCCACGCTGGCCTCGTAGGCCGCCTCGGCGATGCCCAGCGCCTGGGCGGCGATACCGATGCGGCCAGCATCCAGCACCGTCATGGCGATCTTGAAGCCATCGCCCTCGTTGCCCAGCAGGCTGCTGGCTGGGGCACGGTAATTGTCGAAGACGATTTCGCTGGTGGCCGAGGCGCGGATGCCGAGCTTGGGCTCGGGCTTGCCGCGCTCAAAGCCGGGCTGGTCACTATCCACCAGGAAGGCGCTGATGCCCTTGGCGCCTTTGTCCGGGTCGGTCATGGTGAAGAGCAGAATGTAATCGGCCACCGGGGCGCTGGTGACCCAGCTCTTGCGGCCGTTGATGACGTAATGGTCGCCGTCTTTGACGGCGCGGCTGCGCATGGTGGCCGCATCTGAGCCAGACATGGGCTCGGTGAGCGAGTAGGCGCCAATCTTTTCGCCGCTGGCTACGCCTTTGACGTATTTTTGTTTTTGCTCCTCGCTGCCAAACTTCATGATGCCGTGGCAGAAGAGTGAGTTATTGACCGACATCACCGTGCCGTGGGCGGCATCCGCTTTGCAGATCTCCTCCAGGGCGAGCACATACGCCAGCGTATCCATCCCCGCGCCGCCATAATCCTCCGGCACTTCGATGCCCATGAAACCCATCTTGCCCATCTTGCGGATGGTGGCCAAGGGGAACTCGCCGCTCTCGTCATGCTCAGCAGCAATGGGGGCAATTTCCTTCTGGGCGAAATCGCGCGCCGCCTGGCGCAGCATCTCGTGCTCTTCGGTGATGTAGCTGGGGGTATAAGCCATTGGTGACGTGCCTCCGTAGGTGTAGGAGTCTTCTATACGGCCACTAGGATGCACCGTGGCTGCGATTATAGCATTTGGAGCTGGCCAGGCCTCGGATGGTATACTGCCGCGAGCGAGCGTGAAATGGCCGAACAAATCTCCCCTGATCTCTTTAACCATCTCGTAGAACTGGCCGCCCTTGAACTTTCCCCCGAGGAAGCCGAATATCTGCGTGACCAGATGAACAAACAGCTCAAGTCGATCGAGGAGCTGGCTGCCATCCCCATCCCTGAGGGCACGCCCTCGGCGGCGCACGGCGTGCCGTTCCCGGCCGAGCTGCGCGCCGCGCTGCGTAAGGATACGCAGGTGCAGGCGCCCGAAGCGGCAGACATCCGGGATGGCGCCCCGCAGACCAGCGATGGCTACTTTGTGGTGCCTGAGATTCCGCACCAGGATCTGGACTGAGCATGGCGCTCGATGAGCGAAAACGGGAGCAAAATGAGATTAAATTTGACTCTTGGGAAGACATGCCAGAGGGCGGTAGACTGTATTCCCTTATAGTTCCGGGACGTTCCGGTTGGAAAGCAATATACTTAAAAGAGGTCGACTCGGATGAGAAGACCCTGCGATTTTGGCAAGAGATTTACAACGAGTCAGGAATACTGGTTGAAGAACACCAAAAGTATCCAGAAGACCAAGGCCACAGAAGGATACGGAGTTGACTATGATGATCACTCGTAAGGAAATTGCAGAGAAACTGATCGCCTATTTTGATGGTCGTTTGTCTTTGACTGAATTGGTTGATTGGGCTGAAGAGGCTCTACGCGAGGCTGATTTTGCTGAAGAGAGCGGCTCCCATGTTTTGCGCGATGTTGTAGCGCGGATTGGGCTGGCTGATGTGAAGGCATTTGGTCTGGAGTGGGAAGACCACAAAGATATGCTGAGCCAGCTTGGCTACAAAGCTAGTGTCACCGTACAGCCACAGCCATAAGCTGTGCCAAAACCATGATGTCTGAACTCTGCGATTTGCCAGCTCACGAGCTGGCCACCCGTATACGCAAGAAGGAAGTCTCTGCCCTCGAGGCCACCGAAGCCGCACTGGAGCGCGTGCATGCCGTGGACGGTGACCCGGGCCGCCTGGATGGGCCGGCCGATGAAGTGCAGAAGGTGCACGCCTTTATCACTGTGACCGATGAGCGGGCGCGCCAGCAGGCCAAGGACATTGACGCGCGCCTGGCCAAGGGAGAAGTACCCGGCCCGCTGGCCGGCGTGCCCTACACCGTCAAAGATATTTTTGCCGTCAAAGATGTGCTCACCACGGCCGCCTCGCGCATCCTCTCGAACTTTGTAGCACCCTATACGGCAACACCCGTAGCGCGCATGGACGCGGCTGGGGCGGTGATGTTGGGCAAGGTCAATCTGGATGAGTTTACGTACGGCTCGTCCAACGAGTCGTCTGCTTACCAGCCCGCCTCACGCAACCCTTGGAACCCGGCGCATGTGCCGGGCGGCTCCAGCGGTGGCAGCGCCGCGGCCGTTGCGGCCGGTGAGGGGGCGCTCTCGCTCGGCACGGACACGGCCGGCTCGATCCGCCAGCCCGCCGCCTTCTGCGGCATTGTGGGTATGAAACCCACCTATGGCCGTGTCTCGCGCTATGGCCTGATCGCCTTTGGTTCCTCGCTGGATTGCCCTGGCCCGATGGCGCGCAACGTGCGCGATACGGCGCTGATGCTGAACGCCATCGCCGGCCCTGACCCGCGCGACAGTACCGCGGCGGCCACGCCGGCTTCTGATTACACCGCGGCACTGGAAGAGGGCGTGAAGGGTCTGCGCATCGGCCTCTCGCCGGATTATGACAAGATCACCTTTTTCAACGCGGAGACAGGCGAGATTGATAGCCAGCCGCTGCCCAAAGAGATCGCCGATGCGGTGCTGCGTGCCGCCGACAAGCTCTCGGACGCGGGGGCGCGCATCATCGAGAATGTACCCATGCCGCACACGCGCTATGGCATCCCGGCCTATTTTGTCATATCGCGTGTGGAGGCCGCGTCCAACCTGCATCGCTTCGATGGCGTGAAGTACGGCTACCGCACAGCGCTCAAGCCCAAGGACTTGCGTGACCTGTACCGCAAGACGCGTGCCGAAGGTTTTGGCCCGCAGCCCAAACTGCGTATCCTGATGGGCATGTACGTCAGCGCGGCACAATACAGTGAGCAGTATTACCACCGCGCCCTGCAAGTGCGCTCATTGATTCGCGGTGACTTCGACGCCGCCTTTGACGCCAATGGCGCGCACAAGCTGGATGCGCTGCTCACCGCCACCACGCCGACAACGGCCTTCCCCGTGGGCGACATCTACGGTGACTCGGTGCTGATGCAATACGCTGACCAGCTGGCGGTGCCCGCCAACCATGCCGGCGTGCCGGCCATCTCGCTGCCCGCCGGGCTGAGTGGTGACAAACTGCCGCTGGGTATCCAACTGGTGGGGCCGGACTTCTCCGAAGCGACCCTGCTGCGCGCCGCGCGTGCATACGAAGCCGCCACCGAAGGCGATGCCTGGCGGTCCGAGCGGCCGCAGGTGCTGGCGGGGATTTAACAAAACATCCTTGTTTGACTATAAGCTCAGCAATGGTGTATAAAATAGAACAGATTAGCTAATAAATCGTGGAGTTTAAATGGGCAAGCTCATTGTGGAGAATAATTTTAGTAAGCAAGCAGATCTAGTACTTCACCACGGAGATGCTTTAGAACTGCTGAACCAAGTCCCTGATAGCTTGGTTAAGCTTGTGGTTACTTCTCCACCATACAACCTGGGTAAGCCTTACGAAACTAAACGTATGGATGTTGAGGAATATATAGAGCAACAATCGCGCATTATTCACGAATGCGTAAGAGTATTGCACGAGACTGGAAGTTTATGTTGGCAAGTGGGCAATTATGTTAAGAATGGTGAAATCATTCCAATTGATATCATGCTTTTTCCAGTGTTTAGACAGCTGGGCATGAAATTAAGGAACAGGATTGTCTGGACTTTTGGTCATGGTTTACATGCCTCCAAGCGGTTTTCGGGAAGATATGAAGTTATCCTCTGGTTCACAAAATCGAATGAGTACACGTTTAATCTAGACCCAATTAGGATTCCTCAGAAATATCCGAATAAAAGGCATTTTAAGGGAGCTAAAAAGGGCGAGCTATCCAGTAATCCTCTTGGTAAAAACCCATCAGATGTATGGGAAATCCCAAATGTTAAAGCCAATCATGTTGAGAAGACTGAACACCCCTGTCAGTTTCCTGTGGAGTTGGTCGAACGCTTAGTGGTTTCAATGACAAACCCCGGCGACTGGGTGTTGGATCCCTTCATGGGTGTAGGTTCTACGGCAATTGCTAGCCTAATTCACCAGCGGAGGGTAATTGGAGCAGAGATTGTTCCCGAATATATCCGCATAGCTAGAGAAAGAATTCATGAGGCCGAATCAAGCGGGCTAAGAATTCGCCCTATGGAAAGACCGTTGTATGAGCCTGGTTTGAATAATGGTGGAATTCCACCAAAGAGGGTCAAAATTGGTAAATCTCCTCAGCCACGGCTTCTCGAGAACAAGGGAAAGTACTGAGTTATGAAAGTAGTTTATGAGTATTCTCATCTGGGTGGAGCAGAGATACTTTCTGTTAAATACCCGGAAATTCACAATCAAATAGTGGAAGTGATTAGTGCTGTTGAAGCCAAAAAAGTAAAAGAAAGTCGGGAAAAGACAAAGCAGGGGAAATTGCTATATGCACCCATTGATATGAATCGCCAGTTCAAGGAGCAGTTCTATGGCCGGGGCTTTAAGGAATTGAAGGATTCATACACGATAACGATCCCTGGGAGCGATACCCAAATTACTGGCGCTTATAAGCAAGTCGACTTCGTGAAAGATCGGGTTTTAGTTGAAGTGCAGCTAGGTAAATATGCCTTTATGTTTTACGACATGGCTAAGTTTCAGTACTTCTTTAATGAGAATTTAGCTGAAGTTGGCGTGGAGATTGTTCCAACGCATTCTCTGTCGCGCCAAATGTCCAGCGGAGTTTCTTATGGAGAGCAATTAATCTACGATATTGAGCGATTGAAGAGACATTTTCCTGCTGTGCCAGTTAAGATATTCTTAGTAGACGTTGATTAATAATATTCTCTAGAAACATCGCATTTTAGCAATCTTGATCAAGACTGCTACGTTAACGCCACATCCCATGAGCGCCAAACTCAACGCCATTCTCAAGCAACTTAGATCCCAAGGCACAGACAAGAACCTGGCCGGTATGACGCGCTTTGGCATCTCTACGCAGAAAGCCTTCGGTGTGTCGCACCCGGCGCTGCATGCGATTGCCAAGCAGCACCGCAGGGATCACGCACTGGCGCAGGAGCTCTGGGCCAGTGGCTATCATGAGGCGCGTCTGCTGGCCGCGTTTGTGGATGACCCTAAGCAGGTCACCAAGACCCAGATGGATGCCTGGGTGCGCGATTTCAACTCCTGGGATATATGCGATACGGTGACTGGCCACCTGTTTGAACCCACGCCGTATGCTTTCGACAAGGCTTATCAATGGACGCGTTCCAAACGCGAGTTTGTGCGCCGCGCCGGTTTGGCCATGATGGCCTGGCTGGCTGTGCACCGCAAGCAGGAGCCGGAGGACACTTTCCTCGGCTTCTTCCCTGCCATCGAAGCCATCGCGGAGGATGAGCGCAATTTTGTGAAGAAGGCCAGCAGTTGGGCCTTGCGCCAGCTGGGCAAGCGCAGCAAGTTTCTCAACAAGCACGCCGTGGCGTCAGCCAAGCGCATTGCGCGTGCCGCCGAGGTCAGCGGCTCCAAGCCCGCCCGCTGGGTGGCCGCCGATGTGCTGCGTGAGATCACCAGCGAAAAGACTTTGGCGCGATTGCGCTGAAGCGGCGCGGCGATAACACGCCAGCACCGGCGCAGGCCGTAGCTCGCTCAGTTATACTTCCCCCTCTATGCAACATATCCGTAACTTTTGCATCATCGCCCATATTGACCACGGCAAATCCACGCTGGCAGACCGCTTGCTCCAGCTCACGGGCACAGTCTCCGCCCGTGATATGCAGGCCCAAGTGCTGGACAGCATGGACCTGGAGCGCGAGAAGGGTGTCACCATCAAGGCTTCGGCCGTGCGCATGCAGTACAAGGCGCAGGACGGGCAGACCTATGAGCTGCACCTGATCGATACCCCCGGCCATGTGGACTTTGGCTACGAGGTTAGCCGCGCCCTGGAAGCTTGCGAGGGTGCTGTGCTGATCGTGGACGCCACCCAGGGCGTGCAAGCGCAGACGCTGGCCAACCTGTATCTGGCGCTGGGCTCGGATTTGGAAATCATCCCCGTAATCAACAAGATCGACATGCCCGCCGCCGACGCTGCGCGCGTGACGGCCGAGATCGTTGAATTGCTAGGCGTGCCAGAAGAGGAAGTACTGCACATTTCGGCCAAGTCTGGCTTGAATGTGGAAAGTGTGCTCGAAGCGGTGGTGCAGCGTGTGCCGCCGCCCAAGGGCGATGCGGATGCGCCGCTGCGCGCCCTGATCTTTGACTCGCACTACGACACCTATAAAGGTGTCGTGGCCTACGTGCGCGTGATGGATGGCAGCGTGGTGGGTGAAGACACCCTGCGCTTGATGGCCACCGGCGCCGACTTTAAACCGATCGAAGTGGGCAGCTTTACCCCGCGGCTCACCGCGGGCGCCAGCCTGAACACGGGTGAAGTGGGCTACGTGGCCACTGGCTACAAATCTGTGGCCGAGTGCCGCGTGGGCGATACGCTGACCTATAAGGCCAACCCGGCCAGCGAACCGCTGCCCGGCTACCGCCAGGTTAAGTCCATGGTGTTTGCCGGCATCTACCCGGTGGAAGGCGACGACTACCAGGAGCTCAAAGAGGCGTTGGAGAAGCTGCAACTCAACGATGCTTCATTGGTCTACGAGCCTGAGACTTCGCAAGCACTCAACTTCGGCTTCCGTTGTGGCTTCCTGGGCATGTTCCATATGGAGATCATTCAGGAGCGCCTGGAGCGCGAGTACGACCTGGACATCATCGTTACCGCGCCCTCGGTAGCGTACGAAGTAGTGTTGCAGTCTGGCGAAACCCTGCGTGTCGACTCGCCCGCCGAGTTGCCCAACGAAGGCGAAATTGCAGAAGTGCGTGAGCCGTGGATGGATATCCAGATCTTCACGCCTACTTCATACTACGGCCCGGTGATGGAAATGGTTAAGCGCCGCCGTGGCATCTTCAGCGGGCAAGACCACCAAGGCAAAGACCGCGTGCAGTTGAGCTTTGAGATTCCATTGGCTGAGATCATTGTGGATTTCTTTGACCAGCTCAAGTCTGTGACGCGCGGTTACGCTTCGCTGGATTACCAATTCAAGGAATACCGCGCAGACAGGCTCGTGAAACTTGAGATCCATGTCAATTACGAGCCTGTGGATGCGTTCACGACGATCGTGCACAAGGACTCAGCCTTTCATAAGGGGCAGGCTGTGATCACTAAGCTGAAGGATTTGATTCCGCGCCAAATGTTCGTTGTACCCATTCAGGCGGTTTCGCAGGGCCGCGTGATCTCACGTGCCAATGTGCAGGCCATGCGCAAAGACGTGCTGGCCAAATGCTATGGCGGTGACATCACGCGCAAGCGCAAGCTGCTCGAAAAGCAAAAGAAGGGTAAGAAGCGCATGAAGATGGTGGGCAGCGTGGAGATTCCGCAAGAAGCCTTCCTGGCCGTGTTGCGTTTGAGCGATGACAAAAACTAGATCCGCAAGTTCCAATACCCTGGTGCGCTTGCTGCCCGGCTTTCTGGTCACCGCCGCTGCCGTGGTGGGCTTGTTCTACTTCATTGATATTGACCAGCTCGGCCCGGCCTTCGGCATTGCCGATTTCAGCTTATTCCCACTGGTGGTCGTGCTGTTCCTCGGCACGCTCTTTACGCGCACCTTGGCCTGGCGCACTATCTTGAAAGAACAAGCCTCGATCAAAGAGAGCTTCCTGGTGCTCAACCAGGCGTATTTGCTGAACAATGTATTGCCTTTCCGTTTGGGCGAGCTGGGGCGGGCGCTGCTGATCAGCAACCGCACCAAACTCAGCTTCTGGGAAGCGCTCTCCACCGTGGTGGTGGAGCGCGTGTTTGACCTCGGCCTGGCAGCGGCTCTCTTGTTGTTCACGCTGCCGCTGGTAGTGGGGGCGGAGTGGGCACGCACGGCCGCCTACGTCTCGCTGGGCCTGGTGGTGATTGGCTTCGGCTTGCTGTTCTGGATGGCCAGCAATCCGCAGCAGGTGCCGGCGCTCATCGCACGGCTCTTTGGCCGTTGGCCTAAGCTGCGCGAATGGCTGGTGGACAAGGCTGGCTCTTTCACGGAAGGACTCTCGGCACTCAAAGATGGCAAGCGCTTTTTGCGGGTGCTGTTCTGGATGGTGCTGACCTGGCTGCTTAATGTGGCCTGGTATTTTGTGCTCATGCGCGCTTTCTTCCCGCTGGCGCAGTGGCTGTGGGCCTTCTTCAGCATCGGCGTATCTTCGCTGGGCGTGGCCCTGCCGTCTTCGCCCGGCTACATCGGCGTGTTTGAAGGTGTGCTTGTCGGCGCGCTGAGCTTCTTTGATGCTGACCCCACCATCTCCCTGGCCTATGCCGTGGTGGGGCATCTGACCTACTTTGTCATTACCGGCATCATCGGTGTTATTGGTTTCTGGCAACAGGGTGAATCGCTGGGCGGTATTTACCGCAAACTGCTTAACCGGCAGGCCTAATGCATGGCAAAGCACAAGAAGACCTATCTGATTACAGGCGGTGCCGGTTTCATTGGCTCCAACTACGCCAATGTGCTGCTGCAGCGCGGCGAGCGCGTGGTCATTTTCGATAATCTCTCGCGCAAGGGTGCCGAGCGCAATTTGGCCTGGCTGCGCCAGACCCACGGCGCCGAGTCGTTCGAGTTGGTGGTGGGCGATGTACGCACGGCTGGCTCCCTGCTTGAGCCGGTAGCCAGTGCCGATGTCATCGTGCATTTGGCCGGCCAAGTGGCCGTCACCTCCTCGGTCACCGACCCGCGCACTGATTTTGAGATCAACGCTCTGGGCACCTTTAACGTGCTCGAGGCGGCGCGCCAGGGAGGCCACAAGCCCTTCATTATTTATTCCTCCACCAACAAAGTCTACGGTGAAATGCTGGAGCACCGTCTGCTCTCGGGCAAGACGCGCTACCGCTACGCCAAGCTGCCGCACGGCTTGCCGGAGACACAGCAGCTGGACTTTCACTCACCCTATGGCTGCTCCAAGGGTGCGGCGGAGCAGTATGTGCGCGATTATGCGCGCATCTACAACATCCCCTCGGTCGTCTTCCGCCAGAGTTGCATTTACGGCCCGCGCCAATTTGGGGTGGAGGATCAGGGCTGGCTGGCCTGGTTCGTGATCGCCGCCGTGCTGGGCAAGCCCATCAGTATTTATGGCGATGGCAAACAGGTGCGTGACATGCTGCACGTGCATGACCTCACCGCCGCCTATGACGCCGCCATTGCCCGCCACAGCAAGATCGCTGGCGAGGCCTTTAATATCGGCGGCGGGCCGGACTTTACGCTGTCTATCTGGAAGGAATGTGGCCCGCTGCTGGAGAAGCTGTTGGGGCGCAAGATCCCGGTCAGCTACGGCCCAACCCGCCCGGGTGACCAAAAGGTCTATATCAGCGATATCCGCAAAGCCAAGAAGGCGTTGGCCTGGAAGCCCACGATCGGTGTGGAGCAGGGCACGGCTGAGTTGGTAGCCTGGGTGCAAGAACACCGCGAGCTGTTTGACTAGGAATTTATCCACAGATAAACACAGATAACTGCATGATATTTCCTGTCGTTAGTCGATTATTGTTCTTGCTCTCACCTGTTCTGAGATAAACTCACCCCGTGCGTATCCTCACGGTTCTCACCTATTATCGTCCGCACACCAGCGGGCTGACCATTTACGCGGAGCGTCTGGCCAAGGCGTTGGTGCAGCGCGGGCACGAAGTCACCGTGCTCACCTCCCAGTTTGAGAAGGATCTGTCGCTCGAAGAAGTGCAAGACGGTGTACGTATCCGCCGCGTGCCGGTGGCATTGCGCATCAGCAAGGGTGTCATCATGCCCAGCCTGGGCCGCCTGGCCTGGGAGGAAACCCGCAAGCATGATGC
>CAZUTS010000005.1:0-96538 GCA_964623375.1 uncultured Anaerolineaceae bacterium | reverse complement strand
CCAATTGATTAAGAGTCAACTGCTCTACCATTGAGCTACGGGACCGTAGACGCAAAATTATAACAAAATTACGGGTAAATCTTGGAACTTCTTTGCTAATTTCAAACTTTTAGACCTCTCTTGACGAAATCGGGTGCAGATCGGGTGCAGTTAGCGCAGCCGCACTCACTGAGATCGGAGAAATCAAGTTCTCAATCAGGTGAGCAACTTTCTCTTGCCCGCTTGGTATCAAGTGGCCGTAAACATCCAAGGTTATGCTGGCTTTGGAATGACCCAGCCGACGAGAAACCACTAGCACGTCTACACCATTGTTCAACATCAGAGAAGCCGCCGTGTGCCGCAAATCATGGAACCGGATTTTAGGTAAACCAGCCCGTTTCAAAAGTGAGCGGAACTCCCTCACAACATTAGGCGGGTTAAGTGGAGTGCCAACCACTGACGGGAAAATCAACCCGTATTCTTCCCACTTACGAGCTGCTGAACGCTCATCCAGCTGAAGGACAAAATGCTTGTTTAGCAGGTCAACTGTTTCATCCCCAAGCTTGATTGTCCTAAACCCGTTCTTTGTCTTGGGAACAACGAATTCAAAACCGCCGCCTGGTAATGGCTTTGCCTGTCTTGTAATCCGTACGGTCTTTTTGCCAGCGTCGAAGTCTTCCCACTTCAAGCCAAGCAATTCGCCTTGCCTTACGCCAGTAGCCAAAACGAAAAAGTAGAAAACAAACTCACGAAAGCTTTTGCGCTTTGCTTCAATCAAGAGCCGCTGAACCTGCTCTTGATCCAACACGGACATTTCTTTTTCCTGTGGCTTTGGCGGGCTGGTTGCGTCATCTGGATTCAAGGAGATTATTCCCAGCTTGACTGCCTGATTCAAGCTGCGGTGAATAACCGCATGAACCATTTGAACCGTTCTAGCTCCTTTGCCGCTCGCTATAAGCTTGTCGTAAAGTCGCTGAATTCGGATTGGCTGCAAATCACCAAGCTTGACACTACCAAGCTCTGGAAGAACATAGTGATTCACCACCTGGCTGTACTGCTTGAAAGTGCCACGACGAAGCCTAGCCTGAACGGTTGCTAGCCAGCTTTCGAGAAACTCGCTATAACTCAGCTTTGAGCTGCTATAGGTAAACCCAGCCAAAATCCGTTGCTGTGTTTCCCGAAGCCATGTACGGCACTCAGCCTGAGACTTGCTGGTGAAGGATAGCCTTTGTCCCTGCAAGCTGATTTGAGCTCGCCAAGTTCCATTGGCACGCTTGTATAGCGTTCCTTCTTTTTTTACTCTGGTCATGCTTTCTCCTATTTGAAAGTGAATAGGAGAATGGCAAATGGGTTTGCTATTCGGTTAGTAAAGTGCAGAAGAGCCAGAATCATTTTATACCCTTCTGCCCCGCTTGAGAGACGCTCTCTCGAATATAGCGGTCTAAGTCTTCTGGCCGCACTCGCCTAGCCCCTAGAATTTTGACGGTTGGCAAGACACCCTTCTGCATGAGCTGATAGGCAAAAGCACGACTGATATTCAGGATTTTGGCTACCTGACTGGCCTTGAGCAATGGCTCTGGGAAGTGATTTTCCAAGCTCATTCCTCACCCCCTTCAAGCAGGGACTTAAATTTATCGCCTCGTTTATTCCTGCCATTCTCAATCAAGGCCTTGAGTGTTCCTTCGCCAATTACATCCACCAAGACAGAGAGACTGGGCGAAACCTGCTTGAACATCCATTCAGTTATTCGGGAAAGCTCCTTAGTCCGAGCGTCAACAATAGTTCTGCCTGCTTTGACGTGCTGCTTTACGAATTCGTGCCAATAGGGAGCGTCAATCTCAACAAAATCACGCAGGTGAGGAATTGACTTGTCCGACCACTCATCCGGCGGGCAGACAAGCACATCGCCAGCTATCAGGTCAGCCCTAGCCCCTCTGGCTTCCATCTCAAGCCTGACTGGCCCGTGATAGTCATACACCCGCAAATGGCGAGAGGAAGCCCGGCTGCCCAGACGAAAGATTGAATGGCCGATTTCCCCATTCTCTTTAGGGTTGTGCCGGCTGTGCTCAAACCGAAAAGTTTCCCGCCTCGCCCGTGTAATGAATAAATCCTGCTTGTCTGCTTGATCTAGCATGACAGGCGTAAACGGCACACCATCCCAAGCTAAGTCAATACGCTTGACCCTGAACTTATCGTTCCGCTGTAGAACTAGAAAGAATTCTTGAAGTGTCTCAGGTGGCAAAGCTTCGCAAGCGGTGCCGGGCAATTCCAAATGAAAATGCCCCACTTCTTCATCCCCGCCACTATGTTGAGGCAGGCAATACAACTTGGCGGCAGCCAGCCCTTTGAATATCTTCTTATACAGCCTGCCGCCATAGCCCTGGTCATGCAAGACACCTAGACGAGGCTCTAGCCAAGCATGCCAGAGGTTGCGAGCGTGGTCTAGCGACGCCCACACGGTTACTGCGAACCAGTGAATTCGAAATTCCATATTCTCTCCAAACCAACTATTTCCACCCCCCTAACAGTATCGGGGGGTGAAATCCGAATTTCGGAGCGATGTTGATTTGGAGATAGTGCGGCTGGGGATCCCCCTTCCCCGCCGCAGGGCGGGGCCCCTTCCCCCAGCCGCCAGCTCAAAGACAAGCAGCCCTAGTCCTATGACCAAACCCGTTACGCTGCTGGGAAACGCAGCGTGTCCGTCTCGCTCCTGCGATAGGAAAACCAAAAGCCCTATCGCATACCGCTCGCCGGTATCCGGATCGCAAGTTGAGTAGGTAGCCAAAACTATCTACCCTTATTGCCGACAACTATTCAGTTGTGTTTGGTCTGAATTCACTACGGGCTCCCGCCTGACCAACTAGGCTACCCGCTTAGGTCGTATCTTTTCAGTACACGTCCGACCTTGTCGACGTGCCCGGCCAAATGGAGCAAGAACATGCTAAACCAAAGAGTACGGAGCTGTCAATTCCGCAATTGTCTATAATTTCTACAGATTAGCCTTTCTAAAAACAAAGAATACTAGAGCTTACTTTCCAGACTTAGTTCGATTATCTAGAATACATAACATCTGACAATTTTCTGCAATCGTCCTGCCACCCTCATGCCAAGGAGTAATATGATCTGCTTCCATCTCTGAAATATCGAATTTTTTCTTGCAGAATGGACAAATCCCATTTTGTCTTTCATATGCTTCACGCTTCATATTTTCGGAAAACGCTCGGATTGAAAGGTGCTTCTCCTCTCTGTTAAGGACATACTGATAGATACCTGATTTCTTGGTTACATCCTCGTCCTGCATCAATTTCTTTATCTCAATCTCCAGCTCGTCCGCATCTTGTTTCTTGCCTCCAAACTGGTTATACAGCTCTCCCCATTTCACACTGGACATTTCCTTACGATAGACAGGAAAGGTTTTCCGCACCCAGGCAATTACGTTTTGAAAATAATTCCATAAAGCATCCGCGTTTACATCATGCTGATGCTTGGCCATATAGTCTTTAATATTGCCGTCGTTAATCCATGAAAGCACGGTTTCCAGGTACT
This sequence comes from uncultured Anaerolineaceae bacterium, assembly GCA_964623375.1. Taxonomy (GTDB): domain Bacteria; phylum Chloroflexota; class Anaerolineae; order Anaerolineales; family UBA11579; genus JAMCZK01. The sequence continues at coordinate 93,013 of CAZUTS010000005.1, read as the reverse complement.
CCTGCCTAATTGGTGAGCCCTTGACCAACTGTCCACCATCGTTTGCCAGAAGATAAGCAACACAATTTGACTTGCTAAATCTAAGTTTTGCATCAGAAAGCCAAGGCCCCGTGTAAACTGCATTCCGAATCTCCTGTTCGGTAAGTTTTTCGCCGGCGATATTTATGATTCGAAACCAATCGAGTCTTTCCTTGTCCGTACCCTCGCAGAAGTAAATCATTAATTCATAGTTAAGAATCTGGTTCTGTTCCTCTTTAGTTAAGTTGTGAAAGAAACGATTATTGAGCGAGAAGTCCCCATTTTTGTATTGCCCAATACTTATAGTGCGTTGTTGGCCGTCTAACACCTCGTAGCCACCATCTTCTCTGACCATCCAGTACATTACATTCAGCGGAAAATTGTTTTTGATCGTCTCTATAACCGCATTGCGCTGTTTTTCCTTGTACACGAACTCGCGCTGATATTTAGGCCGAATATCCAATTTGCCATTAAATGCCACTACACCTTCTTCTTGACTATCTTCGTAACCTTCAATTACTTTGCCCACAGGGATTCTATGCAACTCAATTTTCATAATTGCCTGCGCTCTTTCTGTTTCGGATAACAATACGGACATAAGTGGGCTTGCCGTTTATTGCCCCATCCTTATCTTTAATAAGTCCATGTTCTTTGAAGGGAACTTTATCGTTTAGTCTTATATCATTAGAACTTAATATTTCAAACTGTTCAGGATTATATTTGTCAAGAAAAGTTATAGGCACTCCCATCGCTCCATCATAGTCGAGTGGGATTTCAACAACCCTTGAAACTTCAATAGCATCATAGTGATCATATTTGGGATACTCCTTCTGCGTGTACTTCTTCCACAGAAGCAGCTCCTCATGGCGCTTCGTAGTGTCAAGGTTAGTAAACCAATTGATACGCCCCATGCTAAAGTACTTAACCCCGTTTTCAACTTTGACTCTTGATTTTGTAGGTATGTCATAGTTCATAGGAACTTGGAACCATTTTTTGCCGCCATTGTCATAGCCAAGCCATAATTTATTTTCTCTGATTAGCTTAAATATTTCTTTATAAGTAATGGCGTTTTGATCGCCAAGGATTAAGAATTTCTTCTGATATTCGACTAATTGAGCAACATATTCACGAAAGAGGGAAAATGGAGGGTTGGTCACTACGATGTCAGATTCTTCAAGCAGTTCAATGCACTCGTCGCTACGAAAATCACCATTGTTTTTAAGTGGAGAGACAACGTTGTGGTCGTTCTTGAGTAAATATTCAACGTCTGCCAGGCTAACAGCACCATCGGAATTAAGGTCTGTCACTTCGTTAATCTCAATTTTAAATGGTTCTTTGCCCTCGGGCTTCAAGCCTTCCACCTCAAACAAAGACAACTGCCCTCCAGCAATCGGCGACTTTACATAGCTGGTAGTTATGAACTTTTTTAGACCAAGCGCATTGAAATTGGCGGCAAAGTACTTGAAGAAATTGCTTTCGTATGGGTCATCGCAGTTACAATAAACAACCTTATTTCTAAACTGATCTTTGTAATGCCTCAGTTCCTTTTCAATATCCACAAGCTGGGTATAGAACTCGTCTTTTTTTGCCTGACCCGCTTTATGCAGATTCTCGTTTAGCGATTTCGACATAGCAAAACCTATTCTAAGTCAATATGTGCAGATACGCAGTCATCTTCCAGTTGCGGGAAGAAGGCTCTTCAAGTTGATTCTAGGCACTATCCACAAGCTGTGCAACTAAACTGTCGGTGAATTGTTCTGAATTTGAGACAACATGCTCGACGCAGCTAACCCAGTTTGGTAGACCAAAGTTTATCCAACTGTCCCAATAAGCATCGAAATCCAGAATTGGCCCTTTTGGGCTAGTGTGTAGTCTCTCCAACACAACGCTCTTGGGTGCATTAAGTAAAAGGCCATTCATGCATAACTGACCCTTTAGATTTAGAAGTTGAGCGCGATTTACAGCATTATCTTGATTGGGTCTGAATATCGCGTCGCCCCCAAAATCCAGAATAAACCCTTGTTCTATTTTGCCAAGATGAGGCATTAGCCTATGTAGGTCAGTACCATTAACCGTAATTCCTAACTTCGGAGCAACAATATCCCACTCGATGTGTTGATATGAGAGCTTGCTAGCGAGCCAAGCTGAGACCGTAGACTTTCCAACACCACATGGCCCGCATACAAAAAGGTTTCTCATTTGCATGATAGTTAAAACAGCCTTCCGCTCATGGTAACAAAAAAGCGCACCTCTTAGTGCGCTTCATTGCCATTTGCCATTCCCCAATCGGGTGCAATTCGGGTGCAGATAGAAACAGTTGCTATAGAACTTATAGATTTATTTGGCTGAATTTACCCGTAAAAATTGCCATATTAGACGCCTTAGACCCTATATTCAACGCTTGTCGTAATTAAGAGTCAACTGCTCTACCATTGAGCTACGGGACCAGCAGAAGCGAGATTATACCAAAACAATCCCAAATTCCACGCGTGCGCTACGGCACGGCAAGCCCCGTTTGTATCAAAGCGAAAATATCTTCAGCAGGCAGCGCAGGGCTGAACAGATCGCCTTGGATATTGTTGCAGCCTGCATCCTTGTAGATCTCCAGCTGTTCGGGCGTCTCCACGCCTTCGGCGAACACTTCCATTCCCAACCTGTGCGCCACAGTCACCACACCGCTCACGATAGCGGCGTGCGATGGGGACGACACTACCTGAGCGGCAAAGTGGCGATCGATCTTGAGCGTGTCAAAGGGAAATTCAGCCAACTGGCTCAGCGTGGAGAAACCCGTGCCAAAATCGTCAATGGCCAGGCGCACGCCCATGGCCTTCAGTTGCCCCAGCTTGTGCTGCTCCTCTTGTATATGGCGAAAGATGGTGTTCTCTGAAAGCTCCAGCTCCAGCCATTGTGGCGGAAGCTGGCTGTAATCCAGTGCAGCACGCACGCGCGCCACCAGGTCAGATTGCAGATCACGGTCAGACAGATTGATAGACAGCCGCAGCGGTTGCATACCGCGATCAAACCAGCCCTTGACCTCGCTGCAGGCGGCACGCAGCATCCAGTCGGAGAGCTGCACGATCAGGCCCATCTCCTCAGCCAGGGCGACAAACTTCTCCGGCAACAACGTGCCCAGCTCAGGATGCTGCCAGCGTGCCAGCGCCTCCACACCCAAAATTTGTCGCTCGGAGCAATCCACCTGAGGCTGGTAGTAGGCCACAATCTCATTGCGCTCCAGTGCATAGCGCAACTGATTGCCCAGCTCCAAACGCTCCAGCGCTTTTGTTTTCATCGCCGTGGCGTAGAAACGGAAATTGTTCTTGCCTTCAGCCTTGGAGGCATACATGGCCCAGTCTGCGTTTTGTATAAGCGTTTCCGGATCGCTGCCATGCGCCGGGAACATGCTGATGCCCACGCTGGTGGTGATAAAAGCCTCAGCATTGTGGAAGTTAAATGGCTGCGATACAGTGGAGATCAGCTTCTGCACGATCTTGATGGTCTCGCTGGGTTCACGCACCCCTTCCAGCAGAATGCCGAACTCATCGCCGCCCAGTCGCGCCACAGTATCACTCTTGCGCACGCTGTCTTGAATACGGCGGGCGATGATCTGCAACAGCTCATCGCCCTGCTCGTGCCCAAAGGCATCATTAACGGCCTTGAAGCCATCCAGATCCAAAAACAATACTGCCAGCGAGGAATGATTGCGCCGCGCCAGTTCAATAGCGTGCGAGATGCGGTCTACGAACAAATGCCGGTTGGCCACACCGGTCAGGGAGTCGTACTTGGCCAGGCGCTGCAACTCCAGCTCCGTGATCTTCCGCTGGGTGATGTCACGCGCAATGCTCTGGTAGACCTGGCGGCCATCCTGCTCCAGGATGATGGAGCTCACCTCCACCAGCATACTGCTGCCGTCTTTGCGCACATGCGTACGCTCAAAGGTGAGATGGCCGGTGAGCAACAGCTGTGCAACAATCTCTTGCGTGCGCTCCATTTCTTCACGCGGGTAGATGGCGTCGATGGTCATTGCCAGCAGCTCATCACGCGTGTAGCCCAGGCGGTCTGCGGCAACCTGGTTCACATCCAAAATACAGCGCGATTCCATATCGATGATGAAGATGGAATCAATGGCGTGCTCAAACAGGCTGCGATAGCGGCCTTCGCTCACGCGCAGCGCTTCTTTGATGCTGCGCTGCTCCTGGTCGTACAGGTCTTGCGTTTCCTTGGAGGAAATGGCCAGCGAGCGCTCAAGCAGGTAGCGATCCTGGTCAGCCTGGCGATAGGTCTGCTCTACCGTATTGAGGAACTCAGCCCAGGATTTAGAGTCTGGGGGTGCTGCAGGGTCCAGCTCCAAGCGCTTGAGCTGGCGGCGCAAAATGGTGTGCATGCTGCGCCTATAGTTCCTGCAGGGTGGTCAGCGTCATCGTCTGATTATGCAGATCGCAAGTGCCGCTGGCATAGGGTGAGATCTCGCCATACGAGTAGAAGCCGATCTGCTGCACGCCAGCTGGCAATACTTCCAACGTAGCTTCCAGTTCCTCTTCGGTGCGCGCGCTGAGCACGAGGCGGCGGCCTACGCAGCTGATCGCCACGGACAGCACAGGGCCAGCGGGCGACTCTTCGCCGGCGGCCATCAAGGCCGCCTCGCTGGCGCCATCGATGAGGCGGTCAAAGTTAGCTTTCATCAGTTGGGCGTAGTAGCCCTCAGGAATGTCGCCCGCAAAGGTGAGCGAATGTTTATTCTCATCCACACCGAGGATGGTGCGCACAATGGTCTTCTGCGAGTCGCGGTCTTCGCTCAATGCCAGTGGGAAGAGCAGCGCGCTGGAAGGCAACCCACTAACCAACTCGCCGAGATACTCCTTATACAGGTCCAGCGCCGGGCGGCCATCCAGCTCATACAGCACATTGCCTTCAGAGCGCGTCACCATGCGCTGCGGGCCAAACACATCCCAGCCGCCCTTGGAACCGTGGTGCACGCGCACGCGGCCGCCATACAAGCCCACTGCCGCCACGGAATCCTGAGCCAGCGTGCCGCCGTTGATGACCCAGGTGCGCTCAAAGCGGTCACCGTCTCCGGCCAGGCCGCCGGTGACCACCACTTTGCCTTGCAATTGATCATTGAGGGCGCGCACCAGCTCGCTGCCGTTGATGCGCGTGCCATTCGAGAGCACGAACACCGCCACCAGGTCCGGCGCGTTCAAGCTGCGCGCAATGTACTCGCCAGCTTGATACGAATCCTGGGCTGCCTCCACTTGTGTGCTGGCCGCCGATACCCGCGTGTGCTCAAACTGCACCACGGCCACAGACAGCGAGCCATCTTGAATTTGCGTGCCGTAGATCTCGCCCGCGGTGGAGCAACCCATCACCTGGGCGCGCGGATAGGCGCGCACAAGCTCATGGATGGGTTCCGGATTATCTAAAAAACTGGAGGCACCAAACACCATCACCAGCGTGTTTGCAGAGTCCAAGGGCGGAAAGGTTGCAACAGACCACCCCTGCTCTGGCATAAAGGCGAAGGTTTCAAGCTTCATAGGGTTGTAGAGTCTCAGTGTACAGATTGCTTGAACGTTAGGCCATTCTATTTATTATGCACCTGAGAAGGCAAGACCCAAAGGTCACAGGTAGCTTATAATAGAACAACAGTTCTTATGATGCTACACCTGAACGCCCACTCCCATTTTTCGCTGTTGGCTGGTCTGCCGGCGCCCGGCCACTTGGCCGCTGCGGCCGCCCAAGCCGGCCAACCCGCCATAGCCTTGACCGACCACAACCGCTTGACCGGCGCGGTGGAGTTTGCCGAGGCCTGCGCCCAGCACGGCGTCAAAGCTATCTTCGGGCTGCATGTGCACATGGAGAGCGGGCTGGCGTTGGTGCTGCTGGCACAGACTGCCGAAGGCTGGGCCAGCCTGTGCCGCCTGAGCAGTTGGCTGCTCAGTGAGGAGAACAATGAGAGCCGCCCGCTACCCCTGCACATCCTGTACGAGCACAGCCGCGGCCTGCTGTGCCTGGCAGCGCATGCGCCAGACCCCAGCCGCACCGAATTCGCCCCACCCGGCCAGGAGCTGGCCCAGCTCAAGTCTCTGTTTACCGAGCACCTCTACATCCAACTGCCACCACAGGCGGGGCAAGCCGCGGCTACGGCCACAGCCAGCAAACTAGGTTTGCCCGCTGTGGCCTGCTGGCCCATCTACTATCTGGAGCCCGCCCAGGCCGATCTGCAACGCACCCTGGCGGCCATGCGCCTCAACACCACGCGCACACGCCTGGCGCCAACTGCGCTCGCCCCGGCCAATGCACACTTTGCCAGCAACGAAGAGCTATCCACTGCCTATGCTGCCTACCCGGCCGCGCTGGCAGCCACTCAGGAGATTGCGGCGCGCTGCACCTTCACGCTGGAGCTCAACAAGCCCAACTATCCGCAGCTCGAGCTGCCCAGCGGTCAAACCCCGCTGCAAGCCCTGCGCGAGCAGACGCTGCAAGGCGGCGCCCGCCTGTATTCTGAATTGACCACGGCCTTCATGCAGCGCATGGAGCACGAGCTGACCAGTATCGAAGCCAGCGGCTACACCAGCCTGTTTCTCATCATGGCTGAGATCGTGGCCTTTGCCCGCAAGGAGGGTGTGCCATTGTCCTCACGCGGTTCGGCGGCGTCTTCGCTGGTCTCACACTGCCTGGGCATCACCACGCCTGACCCGCTGCGACTCAATCTCTACTTTGAGCGCTTCCTTAATCCTGCTCGCCCCACTCCGCCAGACATTGACACAGACATCTGCTCGGCACGGCGTGACACCGTGCTCAAGCATGTCTATGAGCATTACGGCCACGAACGCGTGGCCATGGTTGCCACCATCAATCGCTTCCGTTTGCGCTCGGCCTTGCGTGAAGTGGCCAAGGCGCACGGCCTTGGCCCCGAGGAGATCAAGCGCATGGCGGCGCGCCTGCCTTACCGCTGGTGGGGACCCGGCGAATCGAAAGAGGAAAGCCAGCCATATGCCGAGCTGGACGCCGAGTTCACCCGCCCGAACGAGCAAGCCGTGCTGGCCGATGCACGCGCCATCCTGGATATGCCCCATCACCTTTCGATCCACCCGGGCGGCATCGTGGTCAGCTCCGGCCCGCTAACCGACAGCGTTCCGGTGCAATATTCAGCCAAGGGCATGACCATCACCCAGTACGATCTCACCGGTGTGCAAAAGATGGGGCTGGTCAAGATGGATCTGCTCGCCACGCGCGGGCTGACCGTGCTCGGCGATGTAGCCGACCACATCGCTCGCCAGCACCCCGAGCTGGGCCGCACGCGCTTGGAGGTGCTCGAGAACATTCCTGATGGCGACCCGGCCACCGCGCATACCGTGCGCACGGGCGGCACGATTGGCTGCTTCCAGATCGAAAGCCCCGGCATGCGCGCCACCCTGCGTGAAGTGCACTCAGACACGATCGACAATGTGATGGTGGCGCTGGCGCTGTTCCGCCCCGGCCCGCTCACCGGCGGCCTGAAGGATGCCTTCGTGCGCCGCCACCTGGGGCAAGAGCCGGTGCGCCATGTGCACCCGGCCCTGCAGCCGCTGCTGGAGGAGACGCACGGCGTGTTCCTCTATCAGGAGCAGGTGCTGCGCGTAGCGCATGAGCTGGCCGGGTTCAGTCTGGCCGAATCAGACCTGCTGCGCCGCGCCATGAGCCACTTTGACCCTGGCAAGCAGATGCAAACTTTGAAGGAAAAGTTCATTCGCGGCGCAGGGGAACGCCACGCCGCCAGCCCCGTGGTTGCCGAGCGCATCTGGGACATGATGGCCGCCTTCGCTGGCTATGGCTTTCCAAAAGCGCACGCCGCCTCCTACGCGCTGACCGCCTGGCGCTCGGCCTGGTGCAAGACGCACTTTCCGGCCGAATTCATGGCGGCTGTACTGGCCAACTGGGGCGGCTACTACGACCAGAACACGTATCTCTTGGAAGCGCGCCGCCTGGGCCTGCCGCTGCACGCGCCGCACATCAACTATTCGCAAGCCCAGTTCAGCGTCATCTACCATGATGGCAAGCCGCATCTGTATATGGGCTTAGAGCAGTTGCGTGACCTTGGGCGCAGCAGCCTGCAACGCATTCTGCAGTTGCGCCCGTTTAGCTCGCTGGCTGATCTGCTGGTGCGCGCCTACCCGCGCATGAACGAAGCGCGCAACCTTATCGAGGCTGGCGCGCTGGAAGGCCTGGGCAGCATCCCCGCCCTGCTGGAAGAATTGGATACTGGCAACTGGCAACGCGGTCAGCTGCAGCTCTTTGCCCCGCCGCAGGATGCCATGCCAGACTGGAGTGCAGAGCAGAAGGCTGCCGCGCAAACACGCTTGCTCGGCGTCAGCCTCATCGCCCACCCGCTAGACCTGTTCGCGGAGGCAATGCGCCGCAGCGGCGTGCTCAGTACGCTGGAAGCCAGCACGCGTCTGAATCAAGAGGTGCGCGTGGCCGGCATGCGCCAGAGCTGGCGCCGCGTGCGCACCTCAGCTGGCGGGCACATCTATCTTATGGACCTGGCCGATCTGGAGGGCACGCTGCGCGTGGTGGTGCCGGGCGAGGTGTATACGCGCGGCCGCAATGCCTTCCGCCAAGGCGTGCCGGTGCTCATTGAAGGGCGTTTGGAATTGGGGCGAGACTCTGAGGAGCCGGTGCTACGCGCCAGCCGCGTGGCCGGCCTGGCAAACTAACCTGGCCGCGGGCTAAACGACCCGCTCCGCTACGCGACCCGCTTAAGCGACTCGCGCCATAGCAGTGAAGACCAGCACCAGCAAGCCCAGCAGCAGGTTGAGCACAATCAGCGCCTGAAAGCGGCGCAAAATGGCCTGTTCCTGGCCATCGGTTGCGCCCCGTACGCGGCTGAGCGCGGCGCGGCTCAGCGCAGGGGTAACGCCCCAGGTGAGCACCGCCGAAACTGCGATCATGCCGAAGAAAACAATGTGCTTGAGAAAAATGGCCACAGCCCAGGGATTGGAGAGGCTGAGAAAGCCATCGTAGTTGCTATTGCCATCCATCTGCAACAAGCCAGTGAAGATAAGCAGGCCGAGACTGAACCAGCCGATAGGATCGAGCTTGCGATTGAGCGCATCCGCCCATACGGCATAGTCTTTGGGTTTCAGGGTACGGCGCATGCTGGGGAACACAAACAGCGCCAGTGCGGCCAGGCCGCCCAACCAGGCCACCGTGGCCAGCATGTGCAGCCAAAAGGAGATAAGTAAGGCCCAGCTGGGAATCATGCGTGCTGCTTAACCGTCGCCGCGCTCTAGGCAGGTAGCCGCATAGCTATCGGCGCGGGCCTGATCTTCAGGCGTCAGTGGCGCCAGCGCGGCGGCCTGCTGCATCAGCTGGTCTGCCTGGCACCAATGGTCATCACGCGTCAGGCGCTCGGCACGATCCGCCAGATCCAACGAGTAACCGGCGGCGGCGATGTTGTAGCGCTCTTGCACAGTGAAAAAGTTGAGGTCATGCAGGTTGGGCGCGGCAGCCACCAGAGGCTGGAAATAAAACACGGCCTGCTCCCAGTCCACCTCCCAGAAGCTCTGGCCCACGATGTAGTTCACCGCCCACTGGCGGTACATGCTGGCTTCGCTATCCAGCGGGCCAACCTGCCCCGCCCGATTCAGGTCGTAGATGCCACCTTCCAAATCGCCCACGGGCGGCAGAATACGCGCCACACCGCGGTTACGCAACGCGGTGTAGTACATACCGTCTACTTCAATCGGGTGAAAGTCAGGGAAGTTGGTGCGCAGCGTATCCAGAGTTAGCAGCAACGAGCTCCAGTCTTGGGCAGCCAGCTGAGCCTGGGCATCACTGTAGGCCTGGTCCTGCCCACGCATATCCGGCGTGGGCGTGGGGCCTGCATCCTCACTGGGCTGCGGCGTGGCCGTGGCCGTCGTGCACAACACGGCCTGCGATAGAGCCGCCACCAGACCCGGGTGGCTGGGGTTCAATTCAGTAACGTACTCAAAGCGCTGGCGTGCCAAATCACAGCGGCCTTCTTGCAGATCGGTCTGTGCCAGTTGGAACTGTGTTTCCGCCTCAATGGCGCGCGTCATGCCTTCGGCGCTGGTGCGCGAGGAGATGCCAGCCTGCATGCCGCCCAAGGCGGCCAGGACAACGATAGCGATGAAGCCAAAAATCAGGCCAAATACCCACCGGCGGCCGCGGCGCACCGGTTTGGCTTTCGGCGCAGCCACAGGCACCTGCTGCGTTTCGGCTGCATCAGCATCCGCGGCTTGCACAGGGTCCGCTACGGGTGCCGCAGTTGTAGCCTCGGCTGCGGGCGCTTGTGCGGGCGCGTCTGTAATTTTCTTGGTCTTGGGAGTCCGCTTCCCAGGGGAACTGGGAACGGTTTTCTCAATGTCATCAGAATCTGGCATTGGGCGATTATACCCGCAGCCTTTTTAAGGGCTGTGGTGGCTCATTCTGGGTTAATGGACTGTGTTGCCCGCTTCCCAGCTCTCCAGCGCCGTCAGCAAGGCTTTGTATTCCTCACCGCAGCCGGTGCACAGCTCCAGGTGCCGCTTGACCAACGGCAGCGCCTGCTCCGCATCCTTGCCGTCGAGCTCCAGCTCTACAAAACGGTCAAGGCATTCGAAGCAGGTCTCACAGCCGATCTCATCGTTCTGGGTCTTGAGGATGCGTTGTAGCAGCTCTTTAAGGGTGGAGGTTTGAATGCGTCCCATTGCTTACCTCTCCTAGACTACGCCGTAGCCGGAAATATTACTCATTTATCCACCCTCAAAAAGCGCCAGGGCTTCCTGGGCCGAGAAGCCAGCCTGCTCTTCGAGCCGCTGGCGCATACGCTGGCGAGCGTCATGCAGAAGCTTGTACAGGGCATTGGGGTTGGTATCCATGCGCTCGGCCACCTCTTGCAGAGGAATGCCGTCCTGCAAAATGGCCAGCATGGCGGTGCGCTGGCGCTCGGTGAGCTCCTCAAAGATCAGGCGCTCCACATTGTGCAGCAGCTCACGGCGGGCTGCCTCCTGCTCAGGGGAGGCGCTAGGGTCGGTCAGGATGGCGGGGGTGTACTCCTCGCCTTCAGGGGTCTCGATAAATTCCTGCAGCGAGATGTCGCGCCAGCGTTTGCGGCGCAGATCAGACAGGGCGACATGAATGGCAATCTTCTGGGCCCAGGTGAGGAAACGGCTCTCGCCGCGGAAGCTCTCCAGGCTGCTCATCACCTTGAGCACGGCATCCTGGGCAAAGTCTTCGCTGATGGCATCCAAATCGCCGTCTACGCGGCCGGCCAACGCTGCCCGCAGGCCGCGCAATAGCGCGGCCCGCAGGTCAGCAATGGCCTCAGGCTCGGCGGCCCGCAAATCAGCCAGCCAGGCCTGGTTGTCTCGAACTTGAACGTCAGAAGTGGTCACGCAACCGAATCATACCAGTCTGGCTACTGCTCAGGATAGTAGCAGCCATAGTCCGTGCCATCGATGGTGACATAGTCCTGGTAGACGCGTCCATCGATGATCATCTCTTGATACGTGTATCCCATTTCATGCACCTGGGGCAGCTCACCCTGCTCACGCGCCTGCTGCAAGGCATTGGCAGCCAGCACACGTGAGAGGGTCCACTCCGCGCGCTGCTGGGCGTAGTCATTGTTCTTTTTAGCATTGCAGGCAATGGCAATGCCCAGTTGCTCGGCCAGCTCATCATTGCCGGCAGCGCGCTGCTCCAGGTATCCCGCTACCAGTGCGGGAACAGCATCTGGCGAAAGGTTGGCCAAGTGCATGCGGTCTACCGTCTCACGGCGCTCAGGATACGGCGAGGGCTGCAAGCCGTGGGCAATGTTGGCGCGCACGGTGAAAGCATCCAGGTTGATGATAGGCAGGGTGGCTACGAAGCCCACGGCGGCCAGGAGCACGGCGGCAGCGAAGTGGCGCTGGCGGCCGCTGAACTCCAGCACGACGATAGCCAGCAGCAGCACGCCCAGCCACACCATGAAGATGTGCGGCAACAGGCGCATGCTGGTGTAGCCGTAGGCTTCTTCGTACAGCAGCAGGCGCTTGAACGCCGAGACCAACACGACAGCCAGCAAGGCTAGCAAGGTGATGCCCAGCCCAGAGAAGTATTTCTGCTGCTTGGCGCTGCGTTTGGTGATGCTGCTCAGCAGCACAAACAAGGCCAGCACCAAGGCGGAGACCACGCACAACTCTGCAAAGCCGCGACGCGCATATTCAGCAAAAGTGGCCGAGGCATCCGGGCCAAAGATGTTGGCCGTGCCGCCGAAGAAGTACTGCAATTGCAGGAAGACAAAAGAGCTCAACAAGACAGCCACGCTGCCGAGGATGATACTGGCTTCGGTAAAGCCCAAAAAGGGCTTGACGACCGCAGCCTTGGCGGCGCCGGAGCGGCTACGCACAAAGGCGTAGACAAAGGCGCCAAAGATGAGCACAGCCAAGACACTGGCCAGGATCAGACGAAAAACATACTCCGGCAAATCTTCCAGCCGCAACAGAGTAACAATCTGCTCCAGGAAATCTGAATAGGCTTTGTCTGCCGAGGCCAGCAACGAGGCCAACACCAGCACCACCGGCAGCGCCAGCGCCAGGCCACGCAGCACTGCACCCCATGCACTTTTGGCCTGCTTGCCACGAGTGCTGGCGGGTTTGAATTCAGACACAGCCAGCCATCCCAGCGGAACAAAGGGCACCAGCTTACTGACAAAATCACTGAAACGATAATTGAGCCAGTCGCCCGCCAGGAAGTCTACGGCGAACAGGGCTAGCAGCAGCAGCGAGAAGGCACGCGTGAATAGCAGCGTGTACTCCTCGGTGTAGATGGCGCTGACTGCGGCCAAAACCAACGCGGCGCCGCCCAGCCACCAACTGCGGCGTGCTGGGCGCAGCTTCAACTGCGCGCCCAGCCACAGACCGACGGCCATGACAATGGCCATGTACAGGAAAAAGGAAATGCCCCAGCGTTTGTCCCAAAACAGCAGGTCAAACAACAGACCCAGGGCAAAACAGATGGGAAGGAAAAACTTCGGGCGCGTTAAGCGTGCCATGCAACCTCCAGGCGAAACGAATTTGCGCTATTACCCCCTGCCCTGCCTATCAAAAACTATCTCAAACTGTCAGAACAGAGCCTAAAATCATCGTAATGATAATGAGCAGCGCCAGCACAGCAAATGCGATCTGGCTAAAGGACATTTTGTTCTTGCTTTGCTTCTTGGCCATAATTACCTCAGGCGCAAACTATACCCTAGTCTGCGTTGCGCGCGTTGAGCGCCGCCGCCACCGCCGCTTCCAACTCGGCTGTGGAGACCGGCTTGGTGATGTAGCCATCCGCCCCTAAGCCGAGCAGTTGCTGCATGATGACTTCGTTGAACTCAGAGCTGAGTATCACCACGGGGATGTGCATGAACTGGCGGCGCTGGCGCATAAACTCCAGAAAATCCTGCCCGCTCACCTGCGGCATATTGAGATCGAGCAGGATCAAGTCACACGGCTGCTCGGCCAGCAGCGCCTGGGCGGCGCTGGGCGCGTCCAGAAAGCTACGTGTCTGGTAGCCGAGCACCTTGAGCATCAGGGCGATGGCGGCCGCCATCTCCTGATCATCATCCACCAGCCAGGCCAGCCTGGCGCTATTCAAGGTGCCCCTTAATGTCAGCGGCCAGCGCCGCGGTGATGCCCTTGATGGCGGTCAGCTGCTCGATCTCGGCCTCACGCACAGCTTCCACCGAACCGAAGGCTTTGAGCAGGGCACGGCGGCGGTTGGGGCCAACACCGGGAATACCATCCAACTGCGACACCAGGCTGTTCTTGCTGCGGCGGTTGCGGTGGGCGGTAATGGCAAAGCGATGCGCCTCATCACGCACACGCTGCAAGAGGAACAAGCCGGGCGAATTACGCGGCAGCAGCAACCCCTGCGCATGCCCGGGACGGAAGACTTCCTCGTTCTGCTTGGCCAACGAGATCAGCGGCACGCGCTCGAGCAGATTGAACTCCTCAAGCACGGCAACGGCGCGCGCCAACTGGCCGCGGCCACCATCCACAATTAGCAGGTCTGGCAAATTGGCAAAGGCCGCATCCGGCTTCTTGCCGGGCTTGTCTTCGGGCTGCTCGGCCGCTGCCCAGCGCTTGAAGCGCCGCTTCAGCACCTCTTGCATGCTGGCAAAGTCATCCGGGCCTTCAACGGTCTTGATGTTGAAGCGGCGGTAGAGCTTGGTATTGGGCACGCCGCGCTCAAATACCACCATGCTGCCCACGGCGGCCGTGCCCTGCGTGTTGGAGATGTCGTAGCACTCAATGCGCTCAGGAGCACGCGGCAAGCCTAGCGCCTCTTGCAGTTCGCTGAGTGCCTCGGTCTGGCGGTGGGCATCGGCCTGCCACTGGCTCTGTAGGGCGGCCAGCGTCTCGGCGGCGTTCTCGGCTGCCATCTGGATGAGCTCATGCTTGGGGCCGCTGCGCGGGATTTTGATCTCCACCCCGCCCTCGCCGCGCCGCTGGCTCAGCCATTGGCGGATCACCTGGGCCTCTTCCACTTCCTGCGGCAGCAGCACCTCAGGCGGCACACTGGCAGCCTGCTCGTAATACTGCTTAATGAACTCGGCCATCACATCTACATCCGGGCTGTCGGCCGTGTTCTCCATCATGAAGAATTCACGCCCGATGAGCTTACCGCCGCGGATAAAGAAGACCTGCACGCAGGCTTCACGCTCCGAGCGCGCCATGGCGATGACATCTGAGTCCACATAATCACTGGAGATCACCTTCTGGCGCTCCACGATACTCTCGATGGCCTGCAACTGGTCACGCACCGCGGCCGCCTTCTCGTATTGCAGCTTGGACGAAGCCAATGTCATCTCCGCGGTGAGGCGATTGACGATAGGCTCAGTGCGCCCGTTGAGAAACTCGCACAGATCAGAGATCATCTGGCGGTAATTAGCTTGGTCGATCTTGCCAATGCACGGCGCGGTGCACAGCTTGATGTCGTAGTACAGGCAGGCACGCGTATCCTCGCCGGTGATGACGCGGTCACAGGTGAGGTACGGAAAGATCTTGCGCAGCACATCCAGCGTCTTGTGCACCGCCCACACACTGGTGTAGGGCCCAAAGTAGCGTGAGCCATCTGTCACCATGTTGCGCGTCACGGTCACCTTGGGAAAGGGGTCAGCCCAGTGCACTTTGATATATGGGTAGCGCTTGTCATCCTTGAGGCGCACGTTGTAGTGCGGTTTGTGCTTCTTGATCAGAGTCATTTCAAGGATGAGTGCCTCGAGCTCTGAGTCGACCACGATCCATTCGATATCACGCACGCGTTGCACCATGTGCTCGGTGCGCGGGCGATGCTGCGCACTGGCATGGAAATACGAACGCACGCGGCTGCGCAGGCTGATCGCCTTGCCGATGTAGATGACCTTGCCCTCCTCATTCTTCATGAGGTAGCAACCGGTGCGGTCCGGCAAGGTGTCTAGCTGGGAACGAATGTGCTCAGAAGGAAACATGGCTAGCGAAGATGTCGGTTTATCTCTACAGCGATTTTATCTGCAGCCTGCGGACGCCCTAATTGCTGTGCTTTGCGCTGGTACCTTTTCAGCAGACGCGGATCTTGTGCCAAACGAACAAGATTTTCAAAGATACGGTTGGGTTCCTCAGAAAGAATACCAGCTCCTGAAGAATGGATGAACCTCGCATTCTCAGCCTCTTGTCCACCTCCTTTAAGCATCAGGAGTACTGGCAATCCAGCCGCTAGCGACTCAGCAATAATCAAGCCACCGGGTTTGCAGATTACCACATCCGATTCTTTCAGCAGACGCGGCATGTCGCCTATATAGGAATGAATATTAACATTTTGTGGCCGTGCAACTAGATTCTCAAAGAATAACCGAGCAAGGTGGGCGTTGCCCAGAACTACATTGAGTTCTACAGGGAGACCGGGATGAGCCTCCAAATAGGAGAGTAGTAGATAAATTCGCGGCCAGAGCACGGCGTATGGAGCGGATTTGTTACCACCTGCCAGCACCAAGACTTTAAGCGCATCTGGCTTTGAATAAAAAGAAAACTTACCACGTTTGGTTGTCCGTCTACCTTTAGTGTTTTTTCGAACTGGAATCCCATAGACAAATACTGGGGCCCGCACACCTCGAGTTTTTAAAACAACCTTGGACTGCGAGTTTGCGACAAAGTAGGCACTCACACCCTCTTTGGGCCAGTAAGGATGAATACCAAAATCTGTAGTGACAACAAATATGGGCACATCACCCATATTTAGCTCTTCGCGCAAGGCCAAAGTGACCGAAGTGGCTAATGAGTGGGTACAGATCACCACATCTGGCTTAAACTTCAGCAATTCCCGTCGAATAACTAAGCTGCGAGAACGAAACCAGACTAAAAAGTTGTATATGACCCTCAAGTTGCCACTACGCCAGATAGCGTCGTAAAAGGATGAAAAGAACGAAGCTAGTAGCAGATTGCCCACATCCGAAACAGCCTTTTGCAAAGCATTCTTGCTGCTAAGCACATCCATCAGCTTTACACGAGCCTCCGGATACCGTGCACGAATAGTTTGACTCAAAGCCTCGCCAGCTAATAAGTGTCCAGAGCCAATAGAGGCATAGAAAATTAGGATTTTTGGGTTTTTGATAGTTTGACTCAGCCCCGAAATTATTTTCGTCTGTTCGAACAATATCGTTTTAAGGCTACCTTCGCACAAGAGTAATGATATTGTAAGCAGCAACAGCGCTTGCAAGACCTACAAAATTGAACTAAACCCCTTGGCAAATCTCTTCTCGTATTGCAGTTTGGAGGAGGCCAAGGTCATCTCCGCCGTGATGCAGTGAGTTTAGTGCGCTCGTTGAGAAACTCGCATAGGTCGGAGATCATTTGGCGGGTAATTGGCCTGATCGATCTTTGCCAATGCTGGGCGCGGTGCACAACTTGATGTCGTAGTACAGGCAGGCACGTGAAGGAAACATGGCTGTGTACTGTTAGCGCCAGGCTAGCTGGCAGGTCTTACAAAAGGCTGTCACGCAAGCGGCGGCGGCGCTCAACACGTCTGGCAATCACTTCGTGATAGAGCTCATCATAGCCCTTGAAGGTGCGCTCCAGGGTGTGCTGCTCGGCGATCTCGCGGGCACGCTGGCTGAACGAACTGGCCGATTGGTTATTGAGCAGCTTGGTGATGGCGGCGGCCATGCCACGCTCATCGCCAGAACGCACCAGGTAGCCACTCTCGCCGTGCTCCACCATCTCAGACACCGAGGTAGCGTCCACCGCCACCACGGGCAGCCCGCTGGCGATAGCTTCCAGCAAGACCAGGCTTTGCACTTCCATCTCGCTGGCGGTCACGAACAGGTCAGCCATACGGAACACCTTGGGCAGGTCTGTCTTGGCGTCCACAAAGCCCGGGAAGTGGCTGCGCTCGGCAATGCCCAGTTCAGCGCACAGCTCGATCAGCTCTTGGCGGTCTACGCCGTCCCCGGCCACCAGCAGGTGCGCCTGCGGGTTGTCACGCATTGCGCGCGCGGCAGCACGCACCACGGCGGGCACGTTCTTGTCAGCATCCAGGCGGCCGGCGTGCAGAATGATCGGCACGCCGGCGGGCAGGCCAAACTGCTGGCGCAGGGCGGCCTCTTCTTCGCTGAGCAGCGGCTCCGCGGTGAAGCGGCTAAGGTCAGCGCCATTGCTCACCACGCGCACATCTACCTTGGTCTCCTCGTGAATCTCGCGGGCCGCACGCAATGACGGCGCCACCACCAGATCACAGCGGCGAATGACGCCGCGCGCATACACCCAGGAAATCGATTCGACGGTGCGCGCCACCGCCGGCATGTCTGGCAAATAGGCGTTGATCAGCCAGGGCATGGCGTGCGCCGTCAGCAGCACGGGGATGCGCAGGGCGCGCGCTGCGGCAATGCCGGCCAGGCCAGAGTTTGTGGGGTCATGCAAATGCACAATATCCGCCTGGAATTCCTGCAGCGCAGCTTTCATCTCCCCTGCGCCCCACACCGTCAGCCGCTGGCCGACGCGCAGCGGGTTGCGCCATGAGGTCAGTCGCACCAGGTTAACGCCATTGGTCACGGTTCGATACGGCTCTTTGCGATCCGAGGCGCTGATCACCATGACTTCATGCCCCAGGCCCACGGCGCCGCGCGCCAAGCGCTCGACCATAAAGGACTGGCCGCTGACCATGGGAGGGTAGGACTGGCAGATATGCGCAATCTTCATACGATTTCTATATTAACTGATTGCCGCTATTTCAGCGGTCTTGGCATGGGTTAGCTCAAGCAAACTTTGCGGCGACAGCGAGATATTTAGGTCGCGCTGCCCACCGGAAAGATAGATCTGTGTGTGCTGCAAGGCGCTAGTATCCACCACTACTTCAAAGCCCTTGGCCACCAAGGCCAGCGGTGAGATACCGCCGGTCTGCAAGCCGGTGAGCTTTTCGGCTTGCGCCATGCTGGCCAGCTGCAGTTTCTTGCCGCCCAGGGCGCGCCCCAGCGCCTTGAGCTCCACCTGTGCTGCGGCTGGAATCAGCCCCAGCACCGGCTTGCCGCCCTCAGGACGGATGGCGACGATGGTCTTATACATCTGCGCCGGGTCGATCCCCAGGTGGGCGGCCGCCTCCAGCCCGCTCAGTTTCCCGCCGGGCAGCTCGTGCGCTTCAAAGGCAATTCCCTTGGCAGCCAACATACGGGTAACGTTGTTTACCGGCGCCATATTATTCTTCGCTGCCCCGCCCAGCGATGACGCGTATCTTCTCCCACGGCTTCAGGTCTGCGCTCTCGGCCAGCAGGGTGCGCACATCGTAGAGCTGATCACGCAGCAAAGCGGCCTGCTCGAACTCCAGGTTCTTGGCGGCAGAGCGCATACGCGCTTCCAGCTCACTGATCAAGCGCTCCATCTCCTTGCGAGACATCTCTTTGTCCGCCGTGGTGGTGTACTCCGCCCTGGATTCAGCCATGGCGTTCACCTTGATCTGGTCGGTCAAGTCACGTACCGCCTTGATGATGCCCACCGGCTCGATGCCGTGTTCGGTGTTGTAGGCCGCCTGCTTCTCGCGGCGGCGCTCGGTCTCCTGAATGGCATAGCGCATCGAATCGGTCATCTTGTCGGCATACATGATGACCTTGCCGCGCACATGGCGGGCAGCACGCCCAATCGTCTGGATTAGCGAAGTCTCCGAGCGCAGGAAACCTTCTTTATCCGCGTCCAGGATGGCCACCAGCGAGACTTCGGGCAGGTCCAAACCTTCACGCAGTAGGTTGATGCCCACCACAACGTCAAAGACGCCCAAGCGCAGATCCCGCAAGATGCTGATGCGATCCAGCGTTTCCACCTCGGAATGCAGGTAGTGCACCTTGATGCCCAGCTCCAGCAGATACTCGCTCAGGTCTTCGGCCATGCGCTTGGTCAGTGTGGTCACCAGCACGCGCTCTTTCTCAGCCACGCGCTTGTTGATCTCACCGATCAGGTCATCCACCTGGCCAGCGATCGGGCGCACTTCCACCTCAGGGTCAATGAGGCCCGTGGGGCGAATGATCTGCTCCACCACTTGCTGGGCACGCTTGAGCTCGTACTCCGCCGGGGTGGCGGAGGTGTACATCACAGTGCCCAGGCGTTCTTCAAACTCAGCGAAGGTCAGCGGACGATTGTCCACTGCCGAGGGCAAACGGAAACCATATTCCACCAGAATATCCTTGCGAGCACGGTCACCGTTGTACATGCCGCGCACCTGTGGCATGGTCATGTGCGACTCGTCGATGATCATCAGGAAGTCAGCCGGGAAGTAGTCGATCAGCGTCCACGGCGGCGTGCCGGGGGCGCGCTGATCCATGTGGCGCGAGTAGTTCTCGATGCCGCTGCAGTAGCCCACCTGGCGCAGCATCTCCAGGTCATAGCGCGTACGTTGCTCCAGGCGCTGCGCTTCCAGCAGCTTGTCATGCGACTTCAAGAAGGCCAGGCGTTCCACCAGTTCCTTCTCAATGCCCTCAATGGCTGCCACCAGCTTGTCTTCGTCGGTGATGAAGTGCTTGGCGGGGTAGATGGCAATGGTTTCCATCTCACGGCGAACTTCGCCGGTGACGGTATGGATCTCGGTCAGACGTTCGACCTCATCACCAAAAAAGGTGATGCGGTAAGCCAGCTTATCTTGGTAGGCGGGCACCACTTCCAGCGTGTCACCGCGCACACGGAAGGCGCCTGGCTCCAGGTCAGTATCTTTGCGCTCATAGTGGATGTCGACCAAATGGCGCAGCAAATTATCGCGGCGGTAGACCTTGCCGCTTTCCAGGTTGAGCACCACGCGGCCATACGCCTCAGGATTGCCCAAGCCGTAGATGCACGACACCGAGGCCACCACGATGGTGTCTGTGCGTGACATCAACGAGGTTGTGGCCGCCAGGCGCAGCCGCTCGATCTCCTCGTTGATATCGGTCTCTTTTTCTATATATAAGTCACTACGCGGCACATAGGCTTCTGGCTGGTAGTAGTCATAATACGAGGTGAAGAACTCCACGGCATTATCGGGAAAGAATTCTTTGAACTCTGCGTAGAGCTGCGCTACCAGGGTCTTGTTATGCGCCAGCACCAGGGTGGGCTTTTGCACCTCCTGGATGATGTTGGCCATCGTAAAGGTTTTGCCCGTGCCGGTGGCGCCCAGCAGCACCTGTTGGCGGTACCCTTTGCGGTAGCCAGCCAGCAATTTCTCAATCGCCTCCGGCTGGTCACCGGTGGGTATGAACGGAGCTTGCAAGTTAAATGGCGCAGACATATGAGCAATTATAGAACATAGGTTTCCAAATGAATAGTTGCTGTGGAAAACTCGCCCTGAATTGACGAAGCTTCCGAGCCAACGGTATAATCCTCAACGCTTAACCCCACATAGGACTGGTGTACCGTACATGGAATCGTTTCTGGATATTGCAATCATCATCGTCTCTGTAGCCCTGGTGGCTACCATCGTGCTGCAGAGCAAACAGGCTGGCTTGGGTGGCATTGGTGGTGCCGAAATGACCACCTCCTTCTCCACCCGCCGCGGCCTGGAAAAGACCCTGTTCCGTTCTACCATTGTGCTCAGTGTAGTGTTTTTCCTGCTGGCCATCTACACGGTATACGTTTCAGGCTAATTTCACTCTCTTAAAAAATGCGTAAGCTTCGTTGGCAGCTCCTGCTTGTGGCGCTGGCCCTGGTTGCCATTGCCATCCTATTACTGGCTCGGCAACCCCTGCTGCGCAACCTGACAGCAGAGCCTGGGCAAGGCGGCACTTATATAGAAGGCCTGGTGGGTACACTGGGCCGCCTCAACCCCTTGCTGGATCACACCAACCCGGCCGACCAGGATATTGACAGCCTGCTCTTCAGCGGTCTGCTCACGTACGACGAGCGCGGCAACCCCCAGCCAGACCTGGCTGAGGCCTGGGGCGTGTCCCTTACCGGCGAAACCTACAACATCACCCTGCGCGAGAACCTCGCCTGGCACGACGGGACGGCGCTCACCACCCGGGACGTTGCCTTCACCATTGAGTTGATGCGCAACACCGAGCTCCCCATTCCGGAGGATCTGCGTACCCTGTGGAGCCAGGTGGAAGTCATCGTGCTGGATGAGCGCAACCTGCAGTTCATCCTGCCGGATGCTTTTGCGCCCTTCACCGATTATTTGACCTTCGGCGTGCTGCCGCAGCATCTGCTCGGCAACCTTAGCCCGGCCGAGCTGCTCAACGCACCGTTCAACCTGCAGCCCATCGGCTCCGGCCCGTTCCGCTTCGGCGAGCTGCGCTCAGAGAGCGGGCGCATTACCGGCGTGGTGCTGGAAGCATGGGATGGCTATTACGCTGGCCGCCCCTTCCTTGACCAGGTGGTCTTCACCCTGTTCGATACTTCTGAGGCGGCCTACGCCGCCTTCCAGCAAGGCGATGTGATGGGCGTGAGCTACCTCAGCCCGCAAGTGCTGGGCCAGTCACTCACCAACCCCGCGATGAGCATCTACACCAGCCGCTTGCCACGCATGAGCATGCTGCTGCTCAACATTGGTAGCAATGAAGTGCCCTTCTTTAATGAGCAGCCGGTGCGTAAAGCCATCATGGAAGGCATTAACCGTCAGTGGATCGTTAACCAATACCTGAGCGGTCAGGCGATTGTGGCCAACGGCCCGATCATGCCCGGCAACTGGGCCTATCACGAGACCCTGGCGCGCACCGAGTTCAGCGCTGAGTCCGCCATCGCACTGCTGCGCGAGGCGGGCTATGCCATGCCCGCCAGCGGCGAGCAGGTGCGCAGCAAGGATGGCATTCCGCTCACCTTCCAGCTGGTGCACCCCAACACGGAGCTGCACACGCGCATCGCCGAGAGCATCCAGAAGGATCTCAACGCGCTGGGCATGAACGTCAGCCTGCTGGGTGTGCCTTACGATGAGCTCATCACCAATTACCTGGAGCCGCGCACCTACCAGGCCGCGTTGGTGGATATCAATCTCTCCACCTATCCTGACCCTGACCCCTACCCCTTCTGGCATCAGGCCGCCATCTCTGGCGGGCAAAACTACTCCCGCTGGGATGACCGCCGCGCCAGTGAATACCTCGAAGAAGCGCGCGTCACTACTGACCGCGCCCAGCGTGTGCGCCTGTATCGCAATTTTCAGAATCACTTCATCAATGAAGTGCCGGCCATCCCGCTGTATTACCCGGTGTACAACTACGGCGTATCCTCGCTGGTGCGCGGCGTTTCGCTTGGCCCGCTGTACCGCACCAGCGACCGCTTCACCACGATCAATGAATGGTTCCTGGTAGCGCGCAGCCAGCTAGATGAGCTGGAGCCCACCTCGCAGCCACAGCAAAGCACCAATGCGCCAGCCCCCACCCCATAAACAAAAAGCGCCCTTGCGGGCGCTTTTTATTTCTCTTTGCAACTAGCTATTCGGATGCGTATAGGTTGCGATAGATATCGTAGATCTCGTAAATGCTGCGGATGTGGTTGCGTGTTTCCACAAACTGCACGATCTCAACAAACAGATCCGGGTCCCCGTTGGCCTGGCCTTGCCAAAAGACTGCATTGCCCGGCCCGGCATTGTAGGCCGCCAGGGCCGCGTAGATATCTCCGTCGAATGCATTGAGCTGGCGCGCCAGGTACTCCACCCCTAAACGAATGCTCACGTTTGGCCGGTACAGATCCTCGCCGGAATAATTTTCCGGCCAACCGCTGAAGGTAGCCATCTCCTGCCCGGTGGCTGGGATGATCTGCAGCAAGCCGCGCGCCCCGGCCGATGAGGTCACAAAGCCCTCGTACAAGCTCTCCTGGCGCATCATGCTGTAGACAAACAAGGGGTCGATGCTGCGGCGGGCGCTGTCTGTCTCCACCAAGTCTTGGAAGTAGAAGCCAAAGCGGATGCGGTTGAAGTACACCGGCGCATTCATGGTCTGCGCATCACTCAGGCCAGCCAGGTTAAGCACCTCACGCGCGGCAAACACCGCGCTGCGGTACATGCCCAGCTCCACTAGATGATTGGCCAGGCGGTAGGAGTTGGCCGCATCGCTGGTGAGGTCAGCGCGCAAGCTCTCAAATTCATTGCGCGCCAGTTGATAGCGGCCCAGGTGCCACAGCTCCGTGCCGCGCACGAAGCGCGCATCCTGCCACAGTGGGCCGGGCTGGCTGAGATCAATATCGGTGCCCAGGCTGAACGTAGTGCGCATCCAGGCCTCAGCCTGCTGGCGCTCGGCGGCAAGATCCACCTCACGGTGATAGCCAGCCGGCGGCGAGAAGGGGTCCAGGCCATCCAAAATATCGCGGGCGCGCTCGCTGTAATAGCCCGTGGGGTCAATCGCGGTTGTAGTGCGCCAGGTGGTCTCAGCGGCGGCGCTGTCGCCCTGTGCCTGCTGCGACTTGCCGATCCAGAACTGGCTCTGCGCCTGCTGCTCCAGGCTCAGCGCGGCTTCCACGCCACGGGCAAACAGGCTTTGTGCCGCCACATACTCGCCCAGACGGTAACGCGAAATGCCCGCCATGAACAAGGCATCGTAGGCGTATTCAGAAGCCGGGTACTCGTTGGCTACGCGCGGCAGGATCTCGGCGGCACGTGTCAGGAACCCGCCTACCTCAGCGATCATGCCAGCGCGGTACAGAATGCGTGCCGCCTCAGGGTGGCCAGCATTGGAGACCACAAAGGATTCCAGCCCGGCTATCGCCGCGTCAAAATTATCCAGGTTGCGCCACTGAATGTCGGCGCGCAGCAGGTAGCCGTCCACCCAGCGCGTACCCAGCGCGTGCTCCACCAGCATGCCGTCCAACTCGCGCACCGCAGCTTCAAAATCACCGGTGCTGCGCAGGGAGAGGGCACGGAAGTAATGCGCCGTATCGGTGTGCTCTGCCGCGCTGGCCAGATAGCGGTCAAAGGCAGCAATCGCTACCAGGTAGAGCTCATTGGCCGTGCTGCCGCTACTGTTGGTAGCAGCATAATAGTCCACCAGGCCGCGCTGTAATTCATCCACAACTACGCCAGCGTTGACCAGCTCAACCAGCGCAGCGTACGAGGAAAACGAAAGCGGAAACTTGTTCACCGCGTCGGTAAACAAGGCATTGGCCTGAGCGCTATCGCCAATCGCCTGATAGGCGCGGCCCATAAGCAGGTCCATATCCGCCTTAAGGTAGTCGTTGGCGGTGGTGGTGTATACGGCTTGATAGGCGAGGATGGCGGCTTGGTGGTCACCGCGCTCGGTGTGCACTTTGCCAATCTTGACCTGCAGCGAAAGTGTGTCGCCCAGGCGCGGCGCGCTCATCGCCTGCTGGAAGGCAGCCAGGGCGCCTTCAAAGTCTCCGCTGGCTTGCAGAGCATCGCCGCGCAGCTCGTGCACATAGGCGTCAAGATTGCTGGGGCGCAGGGCCAGATAGTTCAGATACTGTGCATCCGCCGCGGCGCCATTGCCCTGCACGGCATACAGCTCGGCGAGGGCGAAATGGGCGCCGGCGGCTTCCTCGCTGCCGGGGAACTCAGCGATCACATTACTGAGCGTAGTGATGGCTTCGGCAGTGCGGCCAAGCTTGACGTAGGCGCGCCCCATGCCCAACAGGGCGGCGGGGTGCAGTTCGATCTCGGTTCCTTGATAGACACGCTCATATTCCGTGAGCGCCGCCTGCCAATCGCCGTAGAAGAACAAGCGGTCAGCCGATTGCACGCGGGCGCTGTTGGTGGGCGTGGGGGCAGCGGTAGGTTCGGGCGTCGGTGAAGGAAGCGCGGCGCTAGCGGGGGTGGAGGTGGGCAGCGAGGGATCCAGCACACGCTGCAGGTTGCACGCCAAGCTCCCCAGGGCCAACGCAAGCACCGGGAAGACAATGGCTCGCCAAGGCATGCCAGTCACTATACCGTAAAATCATTTTGCCCACACGAGGCTCATTGTGACCTCATTTTTTTAGTACACTACATCTCTTATGGGGGATGCAGAGCACACCTACCGCATTGCAGACATTGCCGTCAGCGAGCGCCCGCGTGAACGCCTCAAGCAGCAAGGCGCCGCCGCACTCAGCACCGCCGAGCTGTTGGCGGTGCTGCTGCGCACCGGCCTGCAAGGCGAGAACGCCGTGGCACTGGCGCAGCGTTTGCTGCACAGCTTTGGCGGTCTACCTGGCTTGCACCGCGCAGACTTTGCCGAGATGGAAGCCACACACGGCCTGGGCAAAGCCAAAGCCGCCACCATCAAGGCCGCCATCGAACTGGGGCGGCGGCTGCACACCCAAGACCCGGAACAACGTATACGCGTCAACAGCCCGGCCGAAGCGGCCAGCCTGGTGCAGTATGAGATGAGCGCGCTGGAGCAGGAGCATCTGCGCACCATTCTGCTCAGCACGCGCAATGAAGTGATCGAGATTGTGGAGATTTACCGCGGCTCGCTCAACAGTGCGCCGGTGCGCATCGCTGATGTGTTCAAGCCTGCCATCCGCAAGAACGCCGCAGCCTTCATTCTGGTGCACAACCACCCCAGCGGCGACCCCACACCCAGCCCAGACGACATTGCCCTCAGCAAGGCCATTCGCGAGGCCGGCCAGTTGCTAGGTATTGATGTGCTCGATCATCTAGTGATCGGCCAGGGGCGCTATATATCGCTGAAAGAAAAACGGCTGGGCTTTAGCTAGGCTGTAAACGTGATCTCAAATTTATCGAACTCGCCGCTGGCCGGCAGCCAGCTCAGTTGGCAGTGCTGCACCTCCGCCATCGGCGGGCCGCTGCGCAGCGCGGCGGCCAACTGCTCCAACGCCGGGCGTGGCCCCTCGGCCAACACGTCCACACTGCCAGAGTGCAGGTTGCGCACCCACCCGGTGAGCGCCAAGCTACGCGCCAGCTGCCACACAAAATAGCGGAAGCCCACACCTTGCACCCCACCACTGACCAAGGCGGTCATGCGTTCGGGAGCCTGGCTCATTCATCGCTCCCTGTGCGCTGCACCAGGCGCATCAAGCCCCACAGCAATATGGCCACACCCGCTGCCCCTCCCACCGAGCGCAAATCCGCATTTGTCAGCAGAGGTCGTGGCTCTGCAGCCAGGGAGGCATGCCAATCCAACTCCAGTTGCAGCATGTCCACACCGAAGGCAGCTTGCGGCGCCTGAATGCAATCACCCGAGCGCGCGTAGGCTTCCACCAGGATGCCAAAACCGGTCTCGTTATAGCGACCTATCAGATAGCGCACTACGGAGGCCGATTGCAGATTTGCCATCCCTGCTTGTGCGGCATGCCGCGGGGGAAAGCTGCCGCACAAGGTATAGAGTGGCGGCAGGCGGCCCTCGCGTAGCGCCGCGGCCAGCTGGCTAGTCTCCTGCGGGTCCAGCTCACCTTGAGCCACCGAGGCGATACCCTCACGCAGCCAGGCGGGCAGGTTGGCGTAGCCTTGGGCGCCCAACCCTTGGTAGAGCATGGTATGCGCCAGTTCACTGGCGATCTGGCGCTCCACCTGCGAATCGCGCGTGAGCAGCAAAACTCCCTGGCCAGGTTGCATGTGCCCTGCCTCCCATGGATAGCCCGCCAATTGGGCAACGCGCCATGTATCAAGCTCGTACTCATAAACACGCAGGGTCAGCGGCTGCGGGTCTGGCAGCGGTAACAACGCCTGTACGCGATCCACTGCCTGGTTGGCAGCCTTTAGGAGCACGGCAGCATCGGCAGAGTTGCCGCTATGCCACAATAGCTCAAACGAATCGAGCTCCACCTGCTGCCAGGCGAAGCGATTATCGTCATAGTAAAAGGTGTAATGCGGGCTTTCGAAGAACTCGCCGTGGTCAGAGGCAATGCGGAACCAATACTCTATCGTGCTGAAGGCCTGCGGCTGGTTGTGCTCGTCGAGCATCACCTGTACATCAAGCCGGTGGGGGCTGATATCGCCTTCGTAGACCCAGATGCGCTCATCATCCCCCACCTGGTAAAAAACATAGCCCTCAAGGATGATGGGGCGGCTGGTGAACTCAGCCACAAAATTGATCTGCTTACTGAAACTATACTCAATAGACTGGCTGGTGAACTCAACGCGCTCCTGGGCCACGGCCGGGCGTGCCGCGGCACACAAAACCAAGGCTAATAACAAGCCTAGCGCGTGGAGGCGGTGCGGATGCCTTCGTTGCTGCATAAGGCAAGAATACTATTCTTCTGTGTCTTCGTCTGTATCGTCGGGGGAATCGGGATTGGCAAAATCTTCTAAATCTTCAGGTGAGAAATCCAGCAGGCTGAGCTCATCCATCTCATTGGTGAAAGCCAGATTCTCGATGGCGTTCTCAAGGAATTCGATCTCTTCGTCATCCTCGGCGCGCTCGATCAATTCTTCCAGCACATCGGCAATGCCGTTGCCACCGATCTGCGAGAGTGCCCAGGCAGCGGCCAGGCGCACTTCGCTTTCCTCATCCTGCAGCAAGTCAAACAGGCCGGGGCGCGCCTCGCTGAGCTCCAGCTCGCCAGCGGCGCGGGCCGCCTCCCGGCTGATCTCATGGTTCGGGTCGGCCAGGCTTTGCATCACCTGCGGCCCCCAACGGTCGTCCGCGGTGCGGCCCATGGCGAACAGGGCGCTGCTCACCCACTCTTCTTCGCCGCCGTCAAAAGCTTCTTCGATCATGTCGGCGATCTCAGGGCGGCTGGAGTAGCCCATCGATTCGAGGGCGCGGCGGCGCAGCAACGGGTCCTCATCGGCGTGCAAGATATCCAGCAGGGCGGCTTCGGCCTCCTTGTGCGCCGAGGCGGCCAGCTCGCCCACCTCCCCCAGATAGATAAAGTGCCCCAAGGTTGCGGCCACCTGGGCGCGTACGTCGATATCTTTGTCGTCGCGCAATCGCGTGACCAGCACGGGAACCAGGCTGGCATCCTCCGAGGCCCACAGGCCGCGGGCCGCCACGGTGCGCACACGCGCAGCTTCATCTTGCAGGGCCATAGTGTTCAGCGCATCAAAGTGCACTACCGTATTGCTCTCGGCGAGTTCTTCTGCGTCTTCCAGGATGGCTACACGGCGTTCTTCGGAGAGCGTGGCCCATAGCGGGGCAAGGCTGGCCAGGTCAGCGGCTTCCAGGGCAGACAGGCGGAACAGGTAGCGCGCCGCAACCGGCGTAGCCTCATCCTGCAAAGCGGCGAGCACATCGCTAAAGCTGAGTGTCTCGCCGCTTTCTTCAAAGTTGTCGTCAAACAGTGGGTTGTCGTTCATTTTAGGGCAGCACCAAGGGATTAATGAAGTCTTGCAGGTTGATGTAGACCATCGCCATCAGCAGAAAGGCCAGGCCGATCAAGTTGACTGCATTTTGATATGTAATGGGAATACGTTTGCCAAACAGCAGCTCAGGCAAGGTGAAGAGAATACGCCCACCATCCAAAGCCGGAATGGGCATCAGGTTGAGCAGGCCTAGCGATACCGAGATCGAGGCGAAGAACGAAAGCGTGTTGACGCCAGACGGCAACGGGCTATCCGGGGCGGCATCCGCCTCGCGCACCTCAGTGTAGATGTCATACATGCCCTTGTAGCCCACAAAGCGGCCCTGGCTCGAATCCATCTCACCACTGGCAAGGCGGAACGGCAGGGTCAGCAGCAACTCAGCCTGGTCATAGATGGCAAGGCCACCTTGCACCAGCGCCTGCCCAAAACTCACGGGCACAGCGGGATGCCCCATGGAGATGCCGATGGCGCCATCCGCCGGGGCGGGGTCACGCGGCACCAGCGTCACGCGGTCACGCTGGCCGTCACGTTGGTATTCGATCAGGATCTCACGGCCCAAATTGGCGTAGATCGCATCACGAATATCCTGTGTGCTGCTAATCGCCTCGCCATTCACATGCGTCAGCACGTCACCGGGCTGCAAGCCAGCCAGCTGCGCCGGCGAACCATCCGAGACGGTTTGCACTTCTACGATGCTGGTGTTGGGCTGGCCCAGCTGCACAAAGATGATGGTGTAGAGCAGCACGGCGGTGAGCAGGTTCATGGCCGGGCCGGCAATAAAAATGAAGATACGCTTCCACGGACTGGCGGCGGAGAAGCCACCCGGCACATCCGGGTCGTTCTCTCCGGCGGGGATGGCAAAGCCACCCAGCGGAATAGCGTTCAGCGTAAATTCAGTCTCTTGAATTTTAAAAAGGCGCACGATGCGCGGCGGGAAACCGATGCCAAACTCCTGCACCTTGATCCCGCATGCCTTGGCCGCCAAGTAGTGGCCCAACTCGTGGACAACGATCAGGGCAGCAATGGCAACAATAAACTGAAGCAAAGCAAGAATAGCGCTCATGGGTTGATTATATCCATGCCCCACCCCACACTGCAGGCAGGCAACTAATAGCTAGATGAGGCTGATTCGTTAGACCAGGGCGGCCGCGCCGCCCGCCGAGGCTTGCAGCACGCGTAGTACGCCCGGAATCTTGGCCAACCGCGCCGCCACTTCGGCGGCGTCTGCCGCGGCACTCAGTATGTGCACGTTGGGGCCAGCATCCAGCGTGTAGCCAGCCTGCAAACCCTCGGCGCGCCAGGCAGGCACTGCCTGCATCACCGCCAGGCTGGGCGGCTGCCAGTACAGCAAGGGGGGTTGCGAGGTCATCATCACGGCGTGCATGAGGTGATTGTCAAACTCCATCACCGCCGCCAAAGCCGCCAGGTCACGCTGCAAGATGGCTTCACGCGCCTGCGCCAGGCGCTGCTCGGCGCCCGCCAGGCGGGCGGCTTGCAGCGGACTGCTATCTGCCAGCGGGTGGCCCGCGGTTGAGCCCACCACCTTGTGCTCTTCACTAATAATGGCGATGGTATCCACCAGGTCCCAATGCTGCGGCCCAGCCACGGAGACGGCATAGCTGTCTTCGTCTGTATCTGCGGCGCGCCATTCCACAAAGCCCGCCGGTACCGAGCGGCTGGCCGAGCCGGAGCCGCGCCGCGCCAAGCGCGAGAGCGCGGCTTCGTCCAGCTGCAGCCCGACAGCCGCGCTGGCCGCCAGCGCCAGGGCGGCGAAGGCTGACGAGGACGAGGCGATGCCTGAGCCACTGGGGAAGTTGTTGCTGCTGGTGACCTCAGCAAAGTGGCTGATCCCAGCCATGCCGCGCACCAGGTCTAGAGTGCCCGAGACACGCTCCACTTGCGCCGCGGCCGCCGGCGCGTCGTTGAGCACCAGCGCATCGGCAGGCAAGGCGGCGTCAAAGCACACCGTGGTGCGCGTTTCCAACCCCGCCAGGTTCATGGAGATGGAGCCATTGGCGGGCAAACGCAATGCATGATTGCGGTTGCCCCAATATTTGATGAAAGCGATGTTTGGGTGTGCGATTGCGCTGGCTGTGCTCATAAGGTCATTGCCACACCGTCTGCGCGCGGGTCACTGCCGCCCCACAGCACTCCGGTTTCCTTCTCTCTCAAAATAATTTGTCCGCGTCCAAACACGGCGCGCGGCAGGCCACTGACTTCACGCACGGTATGACCCATCTCGGCCAGCTGTGCCTGCGTAGCCGCGGGCACCCCTTCTTCGATGGATACGGCCAGCCCGGCATCGCCCTCCTCAATGCAGAAGCGTGGCCGGTCGAGCGCGGCCTGCGGGTCAAGCCCATCATCGATCAGGTTCACCGCCACCTGCATGTGGCCTTGCGGCTGCATGTAGCCACCCATCACGCCGTAGCAGGCAAACAGCTCGCCGCTGTCTACGTGGGTGATCATCGCTGGAATGATGGTGTGATACGGCCGCTTGCCCGGCGCGAGCGCATTGGGATGCGTAGCCTCCAGGCTGAAGCCGTAACCGCGGTTCTGCAAGGTGAAGCCCCAGCCCTTGGGCACGATGCCAGTGCCAAAGCCGTGATAGTTACTGTTGATAAAGGAGCAGGCATTGCCTTGGCCGTCCACCACGCTGAGATACACCGTATCCGTGCCAGCAGTGGGCCGCCCGCGCGGCACATCCGCCACGGCGCGCGTGGCATCCAGCCGAGCGGCGCGCTCCGCCGCGTACTCTTGCGAGAGCAGCGCCTGCAGCGGGGCGGGATTGGTGGCGGGGTCGGCCACAAACCAGCGCGTATCAGCGAAGGCCAGGCGCATCGCTTCGATCATCAGGTGCCAGCGCTCAGCGCCCAGCGGGTCTTGCCCGGCCAAGGTGAAATGCTCCAAAATATTGAGCGCCAACAGCGCAGCGAGACCCTGCCCATTGGGTGGGCACTCCCACACGCGGTAGCCGCGGTACTCGGCATGAATGGGCTCATCCCAGGTGCTGTGGTGGCCGGCCAGATCCGCGGCGCTCATCACGCCGCCCGCCTCAGCCAGCACGGCCACGATGGCTTCGGCAATCTCGCCCTCGTAAAAGGCACGTGCGCCACCCTCGGCCAGCACGCGCAAGGTGCGTGCCAACCCGGGATTGCGGAACAACTCGCCGGGCTGCGGCGCGCGGCCTTCGATGAGCAACTCAGCGCCATTGGGCGCCGAGGCTAGCTGGTTGGCTGCGCCGCGTCCCCAAAAATAGCTGGTGAGCGGAGCCACCGGGAAGCCAGCCTCAGCCAGCTCGATTGCAGGCGCCAGCACCGCAGCCAACGGCAAACGGCCGTGCCTGGCGATAAGGTCACTCCAGCCTGCGGCCGCCCCCGGCACGGTGACGGTGTGAGCGTGATACATGGGCAACTCGGCCATGCCCTGCGTCTTCATCAAATCTAGCGTGAGCGCCGCCGGCGCGCGGCCGGAGCCGTTGAGGGCGGTTACTTGGCGCGTCTTGGCTTCGTAGTAGAGGGCAAAACAATCCCCACCGATGCCAGTGCTGGTAGGCTCGGTGACGTTGAGCGCCGCAGCGGTGGCCACAGCAGCATCCGCCGCTGTGCCGCCGGCGCGCAGGATCGCCAGGCCAGCCGCAGTGGCCAGCGGCTGGCTGCTGGCCACCATGCCGCCGCGCCCGATGACGGGCGAGCGGCGCGAAACGAAATGGGGATTAGGCTGAAAATACATGGACTGCAAGATTCTAATCTCTATTCTCGAATCCTAAATCTAGTCAAAGAACAGAGATTCGAGAGTGGAGATTAGTTAATTCAGAAAATCTTCGGCAAAATGGCAGGCCACATGGTGACCAGGGCGCAGCTCACGCAGTTGCGGCTCTTCCACGGCGCAGCGCTCAGCACGCGCAATCGGGCAGCGCGGGTGGAAGCGGCAGCCGCTGGGCGGGTTGAGCGGGCTGGGTACATCGCCGGTCAACACGGCGCGGGTACGCTTGCGTTCGGGGTCGGGCATGGGAATGGCCGACATCAGCGCCTGCGTGTACGGATGCAGCGGCAGCGAGAACAACTCGGCACGGTCGGCTAGCTCCACGATCTTGCCCAGATACATCACCGCCACGCGGTCAGAGATGTGCTCGACCACGGCCAGGTTGTGCGCCACAAACAGATAGGTCAGGCCGAGCTCATCCTGCAAGTCCTTGAGAATGTTGAGCACTTGCGCCTGAATAGATACATCCAAAGCGGAGACGGGCTCGTCCAGCACAATAAACTCAGGATCCAACACCAGGGCGCGCGCAATACCAATACGTTGGCGTTGGCCGCCAGAGAATTCATGCGGATAGCGGCTGGCGTGATATTCCTCCAGCCCCACCATCTTCAGCGCCTTGAGCACGCGGTCATAGCGTTCATTGGCGCTGCCCAGCTTGTGGATCACCAGGCCTTCGGCAATGGCATCGCCTACTGGCAGGCGCGGGTCCAGCGAGGCATACGGGTCCTGGAAGACGATCTGCATCTTGCGACGCAGCTGCTTGAGCTCATCGCCCCGCGCCGCAAACACACTCTGGCCGCGGAAGTAGACTTCGCCATCGGTGGCTTCATCCAAACGCAGCATGGTCTGACTCACCGTGGTCTTGCCGCAGCCCGATTCACCCACCAGGCCCAGCGTCTCACCCTGGCGAATGGCAAAGCTCACATCATCCACCGCCTTGACATCTGCCGAGGTGGAAGACAAAAAGCCTTCACTTACGGAGTAGTACTTGCGTAGATTCTCTACGCGAACCAGTTCGCTGCCAGTCTTGTTTGCACTCATAGCCCTGCCACCGCAATCGGGGCCTTATGGCCCTCGGCGCTCTCATACAGCCAACAGCGCACTTTGTGTCCCGGCGCCACGTCCAGCAAGCTCGGTTCAGCGTGGTTGCAGATATCCAGCTTGTATTCTTCACGCGCCTTGCAACGCGGCGCAAAGCGGCAGCTTGGCTTCAGGCCGATCAGGTTGGGCACTGATCCGGGGATGGTTTCCAAACGGTCTTTGACCTCACCCAATACGGGGATGGAGGCTTGCAAGCCCACCGTGTACGGATGCAGCGGTTTACGGAACAAGGTGCGCGTATCGGTCTGCTCAACGATTTGGCCGGCGTACATCACCGCCACGCGGTCGGCCATCTCCGCCACCACGCCGAGATCATGCGTGATGAGAATAACGGAGGTGCCCGTCTCGGCACTCAGCTCGCGCAGCAGGTCCAGGATCTGCGCCTGGATGGTGACATCCAGCGCCGTCGTGGGCTCATCGGCGATCAACAGCTTGGGTTTCAGCGCCAGCGCCATGGCGATCATCACGCGCTGCGCCTGGCCGCCGGAGAGCTGGTGCGGGTAGGCCTTGGCGCGGCGCTCCGGGTCAGGGATACCCACCTGGCGCAGCAATTCCACCGCCCGCGCCCAGGCTTCGTCCTTATCCAGCTTCTCGTGAATGTCAAACACCTCCACGATCTGTGCCCCGATGGTGAACACGGGGTTCAAGCTGCTTTTGGGCTGCTGGAAGATCATCGAAACTTGCTGGCCGCGGATGCGGTTCATCTCTTTGCTGCTCTTGAGCAGCAGGTCCTCGCCGTCCAGCAAGATCTCGCCGCCCACCACCTTGCCGGGGGCGTCCACCAGGCGCAACACAGAGAGCGAAGTCACGCTCTTGCCGCAACCCGATTCCCCCACCAGGCCAAAGATCTCACCAGGGGCTACGTCAAAACTTACATCATCGACCGCGGTCAGCACACCGTCATCGGTAAAGAAGTACGTCTTGAGGTGATTGACCTGCAGCAGGGGCTGCGTGGTTGTGGTTTTTGTCTCGCGGGCCATGATTGCCTACTTCTTTGCCACCTGCGCCAAGCGCGGGTCCATCGCATCGCGCACGCCGTCACCCAGCAGGTTGAAGGCCAGCACCGTCAGCATGATCGCCAGGCCGGGGAAGAATACGAGGTGCGGCGCGGTGAAGACTTGATTGCGCTCGCTGCCCAGCATGGTGCCCCACTCTGGCGTAGGCGGTTGCGCGCCCAGGCCCAGGAAGGAGAGCGCCGCCGCTTCCAAAATGGCGGCAGCGATGCTCAGCGTGGCCTGCACCACCAGCGTGGGCAACGCATTGGGGAAGATGCGCACGAACAACAGGCGCACCGAGTTGGCGCCGAGGGCGCGGGAGGCCGAAACGAATTCCTGCTCTTTGATGGAAAGCACCGAGGCGCGCACCAAGCGCGCGAACACCGGAATATTGACGATGGCAATGGCATACAACGCATTCTGCAAGCCGCGCCCGATCACAGTAATGATGGCAATCGCCAGCAGAAAGCTGGGGAAGGCCAGCACCACATCCATAAAGCGCATGATGACATTGTCCACCCAGCCGCCCACGTAGCCAGACACCGCGCCGATTACGGCCCCCACCACAACGGCCATGCCAATCGTGGAGAAGCCAATGAACAGCGATACACGCGTGCCGTAAATAATACGGCTGTAGACATCACGATAGTTGGCGTCGATACCCATCAGATGCTCTGGCTTATCTGCCGGGCAGCCCAGCAAATGGATACATGGCGCCTCGCGCTCTTTGAGCGTTTCAACGCCCAGCAGGGATTGCACAGGGTCGTACGGCGCAATCGCAGGTGCAAAAATAGCCACCAGGGTCAAAAAAACCAGAATGGCGAGGCCCACCATGGCATTGCGCTGCTTGAACAGCCGCCGCCAGGTGAGCGCCGCCAGGCTGCGTGAGCGCAAGCCGTCGGTAGGGGCAGAAGCAATCTCTATATTGGTCGTCATAGTTATTTCAGCCGGATGCGAGGATCAATGTATGCATAGGAAATATCCACCAGCATGTTCACAACCACATAGCCCAGCGCAACCACCACGGTGAAGCCCTGAATGATGGGGTAATCACGCCCGGTGATGGCGTCAAACAACGCACGCCCCACCCCAGACAGGCCAAACGTGGTCTCGGTGAGCACCGCACCGGCGAACAGCGTGCCCACCTGGATACCGATCACGGTGATCACCGGCAGCAGCGCATTGCGCAGCGCATGCTTGAGGATCACCAGGTTCTCGGCTACGCCTTTGGCGCGGGCGGCGCGCACATACTCGCGGCCGAGCACATCCAGCATACTGGAGCGCGTGATGCGGGCAATGATGGCCAACGGGATCGTGCTCAGGGCGATGGCGGGCAGGATCATATGACGGAAGGCATCCACCAACACATTCCATTGGCCCGTGATAAGTGCATTGAAGAAAACAAAATTAGACACAAAGTCAGCCAGCATGTAAATGCCGGTGCCACGCGTCAACCCCAATCCCCACAGCTGATAAAAGGGATCAGGGATCACGCCCGCCGTCAGGCGCCCGGTGGGGGCCAGCCAGAAGGGCGTATCCTTGAGCAAAATGGCGAACACATACGCCAACATCAGTCCCAACCAGTACACCGGCATGGAAACGCCGATGTTGGCGCCGATCATGGTGGTGACGTCCACTGCGGAGTTGCGCCGCACGGCCGAGATCACGCCCATGGGTACACCCACCAGAATAGAGATAAACAAGGCCGAGAACCCCAGCTCCAGCGTGACGGGCAGGCGTTCGATGATCATTTGCGAGACCGGGCGGCTGTAGCGGATCGAATCGCCGAAGTTGCCGCGCAACAGGATCTCTCGCATGTAAATGCCCAGCTGCACAATCATGGGCTTATCCAGCCCCATACGTTCATTGAACGCATCGCAGACCGCATCTGTGGCGCGTTCCCCCAGCGCCGAACGGCAGGGGTCACCGGGAATGGAACGCGCAATGACAAATGTCACCACAAGGATGCCCAAGACCACCGGGATGGTTAGCAGAATACGGCGCAGTATGTACTTTGACATAAGGTAGTGAGTAACGCGGGATGGGCTCGGCAATTGCTTGCCTTACCCATCCCGCGCGGATAACTCAGGTTCTAGCAGCTAACGTGAGCTTTACGGAGCGTTGATGAAGCTGTCCCACAGGTAGCCATAGTAATCAAAGCTACCAGTGTTACCCACGTGGTACGGGTTCGAGGCATCCAGGCCGCGGGCCCAGGAGGCCACTACGTCGTCAGCATCGAAGTCAGAACCATCGTGGAACTTCACACCTTCACGCAGGTTGCAGGTCCACACAGTGGAGTCAGCATTGGCCTCGCAAGAGGTGGCCAACTCGGGATTGGTGGCGCCGGAGTCCTTGCCGTACTCCAACAGGGTTTCAACAACCTGCTGGCAGGCGGTCAGGGATTCGCCGTCGGTCTCGTCAGCACAGTCAAGGCTGATAGGTTCAGCATTCTGAACGAACACAATGCTGTCCGTGCCATTGTCCAGATAGTTGAACTGCGGAGCGCCAAACGGCGGGTAGTACGCACCCTGCAGGGAAGACAGGGCGGCGTGGGCCGCGGCACCGTGCGCCACGGGGATCAGGGGCACGAGGTCCTTGACGGCGTTGTTGGCTTCGGCATACAGCGGGGCAGCCGTGGCCAGGTCAGCGATCGAGGAGGCTTCCTGCAGAGGACCGTAGATCTCCTCATGGGCAGTACCAAACTGCGGGTTGTTCTCCGCAAAGTGGAAGTCCATGAAGTTGGTCACGTGCGGGTAGTCAGCGCCCCAACCCAGCAGATGCATACCATCGGTCAGATTGCCGGAGGTGGAAGCATCGATGAACTCACCAGATTCCATGGGAACCACTTCAACGGTGATACCCAGGTTCTCCTGCAGTTGAGCCTGGATTTCAGTGGCTACACGAGCCGGCTCGGGCAGGTACACACGGAACACATCACGGTAGTACAGGCGGGTGGTGAAGCCATCCGGGTAACCGGCTTCGGCCAGCAGCGCGCGGCCAGCTTCAGCATCGAAGGTGTACCAAGCGTCGCCTTCACAACCATTGGGGATACCGCAAGGGGTGAAGTGGGAAGCCACTTCGGAACCATCGGGGTAGAAGTTGTCCACAATGCGCTGGTAGTCAATGCCCATGGCAATGGCGCGGCGTACGTCTACATTGTCGTACGGCTCAGCCGTGTTGGTGAAACCAATGTAGAAGACGTTCGGGTTGTCCTGGTTGATCAGCTGCAGGTTGGTGTCACCCTGAATGGTGGCATAGTCAGACGGGCTGACGTTGCTGATGAAGTCAGCGGTGCCGGCCTGCAGTTCCTGCAGACGGGCGGCGCCTTCAGTTAGCCAGCGCAGGGTTACGGTGCTGGCGGCGCCAGCCTCACCCCAATAGCCGTCAAAGCGAGTGTAAACCAGCTGGTTGCCGCGGTCCCACTCAGCCACCTGGTAGGGGCCGGTACCAATCGGGTTCTCGAGCAGCTCACCAGAGCCACCCGTGCGGGCCAGGTGCTCCTGCGGCTGAATGCCGAAGGGGGTGAAGGCAATCTTGGCCTCAAACGCCGGGTCCGGCTTGCACAGCGTGAAGACCACAGTGAGCTCATCCACCGCTTCGATGGTAAGCACCTTACCGCCGTAGTCACAGCTACCGGCATCCAGCTTCAGGCCTTCAAATGCTGCCAGGGCCGTAAACTCATCTTCCACCACGGGGGCGGCAGTGCCGCCGCC
Organism: uncultured Anaerolineaceae bacterium; assembly: GCA_964623375.1. Taxonomy (GTDB): domain Bacteria; phylum Chloroflexota; class Anaerolineae; order Anaerolineales; family UBA11579; genus JAMCZK01. The sequence continues at coordinate 54,810 of CAZUTS010000005.1, read as the reverse complement.
GCAGGCGACAAGCACGAGGCTCAAAGCCACGAGCAGAGCAAACAGCGTGCTCATTTTCTTCATATTCATTTCTCCTTAAGAACTTCTCCGTCCAAACTGCCATTGGTAAAACCGGTGAAACTTACTGAACTCAGCCTCACCTCCTTTGCTACCCTTGTAAAACTGGGTAGCTGATTATAGTACTTCTTGAGAAGCCGGGTCAACGACTTAATTCTAGTGGTGCAAAATCTGTGAGAGGAACAGCTTGGTGCGCTCTTCCTGGGGGTTGTTGAACAGAGTCTGCGGAGTACCCTTTTCAACAATCAGGCCGTGATCCATAAAAATCACTTCATCGGCAGCGGCGCGCGCAAAACCCATCTCATGGGTTACGCAGACCATGGTCATGCCTTCTTTCGCCAGAGCCAGCATCACATCCAGCACTTCTTTGATCATCTCCGGGTCCAGCGCGCTGGTGGGTTCATCAAACAGCATGATCTTGGGGTTCATCGCCAGCGCACGCGCAATCGCCACACGCTGCTGCTGCCCGCCAGACAGCTGGGCGGGGAAGCTATCCGCCTTTTCAGCAATACCCACACGTTTAAGCTGCTCATGGGCAGTCTGGATGGCCTCCTGCTTGCTGCGGCCGCGCACCACGCGCTGCGCCAGGACAATATTGTCCAGCACGGTCAGATGCGGGAATAAGTTGAACAGTTGGAAGACCATGCCGATCTCGGCACGGATGCTGTTGATGTCTTTGTTCTTCTCATTGAGGCGCTTGCCGTCCACCCACACCTCACCCTCGGTTTCCACCTCCAGGTGATTAATGCAGCGTAGCAGGGTGCTCTTGCCAGAGCCGCTTGGCCCCACAATGACGACCACTTTGCCGCGCTCTACAGAGAGATCAACGCCGCGCAATGCCTGCACATCCCCAAAGTACTTGTGCAGATTGCGGATCTCAATAATGGGTTTATTTTCGGCTGTTGCCATGTAAACGTTTCTCCAAAATACGCACCAGGACCGACAGAACCAGGGTCATGCCCAGATACAGGATAGCCAGAATGGTATAGGCTTCACGGAAACGGAAGGTGCGCCCAGCATACAAGCGGGCCACCTGGGTAATGTCACGCACTGCCAGCATAGACACCAGCGAGGAGTCTTTGACCATGGCCACAAAATCATTGCCCAGGGCGGGCAGCACGTTGCGGATGGCCTGCGGCAGGACGACGTAACGCATGGCCTGGGCATAGCTCATGCCCAGCGAACGTGCCGCTTCCATCTGCCCCTTACCGATCGACTCAATGCCGGCGCGGAAGATCTCGGCCAGGAAGGCGCCATAGGTGACCGAGAGGGCAATGATGGCTCGCATATTCAATGAAATGCTGTCATTGTTGATGCCAGCCAGCGGGCCGCCAATAAAGCCCAGCCCTACCGAGGTAAGCCAGTCGCCCACCGCCTTGAACAGGCCCAACGAATCTGGCACGGCCACCAGGGCAATATAGAAGATCAGCACCAGAATGGGGATGCCGCGCACCAACTCTACGTACAGCGTAGCCACATTGCGAATGACCACATTGCGGGAGATGCGTCCCAAGCCAGCCACCAAACCGAGCACCAGGGCAATGCCGTAGGCGTACAACGTAGTGGTGATGGTGATGCCAATACCAATGCGGATAAAGGCCAGCGCTTCACCAAAGCTTGATTGCGTGGTGACCAGGTAAAAGGCGCCAATCGCTATGACGAAAATTCCCCCAACCCACCAGGGGAATTCATCAATACGCTCTTGCAAAGTCTTTTTGCGGCCTTGAACTGCAGTAGACGCGGAAACTTTGCTTGGGTCTATGTCCGTGGAATGGGTCATGAGCCTCCGTGGAAGAAAAAAAACCGGTGTGCAGTTGACTGCACACCGGTTATTTATAACCTAGAAACCACGGCTAAACGAATTACTCGCCGTCTTCGCCGTAAGCACCCGGGCCAATGTCATCGTAGGTGACATTGAAGTCAGCGCCGAAGTACTGGGTGTTGAGGGCGGCCAGCGTGCCGTCAGTCATCATCGCCTGGATAGCCTGGTTGACGGGGTCAACCAAGTCGCTGCCCATGGGGAAGATGAAGCCAAGCTGATCGCTGGACATGGAGGGGCCGATGAGCTTGAGCACATCGGCGTTCTCACCCAGGTACCCCTGGCCAGCGGTCTCGTCGATGATCACGGCGTCAATGTCACCGGCGACCAAAGCCTGCACAGCGAAGGGGAACTGCTCGAAGGCCTGGATGCGCTCTTCCGGCAGGTAGGTGGCGGCGATTTCATAGTTGGTGGTGCCAGTCTGCGTACCCAGCTTCAGGCTGTCATCCGCAACGATGTCCTCGATGCTGTTGATGCGGGTCTCGTCCTGGCGCACCAGCAAACGAACGTCAATGTTGACGTAGCCAATGGAGAAATCCACAATCTGGGCGCGGTCCTCGGTGATGGTGATACCGTCAGCGGCGGCGTCAAACTGGCCATCCGCCACAGCCTGGATCATGCCGTCCCACGCAGCCTCGGTGTACACCGGGGTGCAGTGCAGGCGGGTGCAGATTTCGTCCCACGCATCGTAGTCCCAACCGCCGGGGATGCCGGTCTCGGCGTCCACATAGTTGAAGGGTAGGTAAGCGTTCTCGATGGCGATGGTCACCTCACGGCAGTCCAGATCCACAATCGCGTCAGCCGCGGTGCCGAGACACTCGCCGCCACGCACTGTGGGGTCACCACCAGCGCCACAGGCAGTAAGTACCAAAGCGCCCACAATGAGAACAAAAAGGGTAAAGCGAACTTTCTGCATCTTGTTCCTCCTTAGGAACGATTCAAAACGGGTTACACACAAATGTACTCTGAATCAGGTTCGCATGCAATAACGCACCCGCGATCAGGCCTTTTTCTCTTCGTCCTTCTTCTCGTCTTCGCCAGCCACCCCTTTACGGAAGGCGCGAATACCCGAGCCCAGATCCTCGCCCAGTTTCCCCAGACGACCCACACCAAAGATCAGCACCACAATAATGAGGATGACAATCCATTCCCAACCACTGAACATAACTACCTCCTGCCTGAAAACAATGCTTTCAGTACGGCGATTCTACCAAAGCACACCTACCCACTGCGATTTTTGAGATTAGAATGCTCGGCTACGGGGTCAGGCTGTGTCCACACCAGAATTCTCCACACACGTTCACCACGCGCTGCAAACGCTAGGCAAACGAGCCGTGCGCAATCCGCACATCGAGCGGCTACTGTTTTATGAGGGCCTGTGCGCCCAGCCGGCGCGCAACGGCCGCGCCACTCCGCCCTCCGTAGAGCTGTTCCTGCGCCGCGCCCTGCGCGAGTTCCGCACTGAGCATGCCGAGCATGCCAAACTGCTCACCCGCCGCTTCCAGGAGCAAGAGACCGCCAAGGAAATTGCCCACAGCCAATCGATCAGCCAGGAGACGGTGAACCGCAACCAGCAGCGCGCCATCCGCCTGTTTGCTGGCTGGCTGCTGGAGCAGGAGCAGGCCGCGCAGCAACAGCGCCGCGGCGCTCTGCTGGCCAGCTTGCCGCCGGCCAGCTTTGGTGCGCTGGTGGGTGTGGATGCGCTGCAGAAAAAGCTCACCAGTCTGCTGCGCCGCCCTGAGCTGCCGTGGGTGCTGTGTCTCAGCGGCATCGGTGGCATCGGCAAGACATCACTCGTTAATCAAGCGCTGCGCAACGTGCTGGACCCATCGCCCTACCGCGGCATCGTGTGGCTCACTGCGCCACACGACCAGCCCTTGACCCAGCGCACCCTGCTGGCTGAACTGAGCCGGCGCCTGCTGCCCCCCACCTTGCCCGCCAGCGAACGGTTGGCCGCGCTGCAGACACGCCTCAAGCAGCACGCCCACCTCATCGTGCTGGACGATGTCAGCACTGAGCTGGATGACCCAGCCTGGGTGGATTGGCTGCACAGTTTCGCCAACCCCAGCCGCTTTGTGCTGTGCAGCCGCCAACTGCCCGCCACGCTGGCGCGCGCCTACGTGTTGCCCATGGGCGAGCTGAACGCCAAGGCTGCGCTGGCGCTAATGAGTTACCAGGCGCGTGAAGTGGGGCTGGAGGAGAGCGTACCCATGCTGCGCAAGCACGTCGCGGCGCTGTATGCGCGCACGGGCGGCAACCCGCTGGCGCTCAAGCTGGCCGTAGGCCTGCTGCACAGCTGGCCCATCACAGCGATCCTGGAAGCGCTCGAAGAACGCAGCCAGCCAGACATCGCTGCACTGTATACCGCCATCTATCACGCCAGTTGGCAGACGCTGAGTGAAGATGGCCAGCGCTTGCTGCTGGCCATGCCGCTGGTGGCCGCCGAGGGCACCAGCCTGGCGCAGCTGCGCGCCATCAGCGGGCTGGGGGCCGCCGCGCTGCGCAACGCCATTCGTGAGCTGCACACCCGCAGCCTGCTGGATGCCAGTGGCGAGGCTGGGGACAAGCGCTACAGCATTCACCACCTGACGCGCAGCTTCGTGCGCCACCACATTTTGCGTACGCCACCACATTCTTGATGAAGAGTAACCGCCGCTGGGCGCGCCATGCTCATAGGGAAGCCATCCACAACAATGTAGCTTTCTGGGCAGTGCAGCCTATCTCTGCCCAACGCAATGACGCCAACAATGTGCACCTGGCCATCCAGCATGGCTTGAGGCTCAGCAGCACACGCACCAGCGCTGCACGTCTACTCACCAACAGCTTTAGCTTGGTGCAGGCACAGCCAGCCCATTGGCTGCCGCTGTATGCGCTAGCCATGCGTAACACGCAACTGCCCAGCCGCCTGCGTGCTGAGCTGCACTACCAGCACGCCGCGCTGCTTTGGGTAGCCGGCAACCGCCCGCAGGCGGCCAGCGCCTTTCAGCGCGCGCTGCGCATGGCGCGCCTGTATGGCCACCCTGCTTTGCAAGCACGCAACCTGATAGGCCTGTGCCTGGTGCACTCGCAAGACCCTGTGCGCGCTAACAAAGCCGCCAATCAGCTCAGCCAACTTTTGGCCAGCATCCCGCCTGTTTTGCAGGCACACACGCATGCAGCGCTGGGCTACGTGGCCTACTTTGCACGCCAGCATCACGCTGCCGCGCAGCACTTCGACACGGCGATCGATGCCGCACCGCCCAGCGTGGCGCGCGGCCAACTGCACACGCTGGCTGGGTTAAACGCACTGGCGCAAGACCTGCCCGCTGCAGCCCTGAAACACTACAACGCCGCAGCTCTGCTGCTGCAACGCCACCAAGCCGTCGCTAGCCAGCTGGCACGTGTGGAGTTGCTGCGCGCCACGGTTCACTATCACAAGACTACGCGCGGCCAGCGCGTGCGCCTGCAACCGGCCATCGCCGCGCTGCAACGCGCCGCAGCCCTGCTGGCCCATAGCCACAGCGATGCCAGCAGCCGCAGTCACCTGGAAAGCCTGCTCGGCCGCGCCTACACACGCAGCGGCGATGTGGCCAGCGGGCTGCGCTACCTGGCCAGCGCGCTGCAACTGTCTGAAGACGCCGGCGAACACGCCATGGCGGCAGACATCTTCGCGGCGCTACAACAACTGGAAAACAAAAACCCCGCCTAGTGGCGGGGTTTTTCGTTTTATCTCTCGTAAGCCTAGGAGTTTTCGCGGCTGCCCAGGGTGCGCTCCAGGATGTCATCCATCTCATTGGAGCCAGCCTTGGCCTTGCGCGCCTTGCTCGACTGGTTGGCCGATTGCGCTTCCTGCGCCTTGCGCCAGGCGATTTCCATGGCGGTGGGGATGGGGGTGTTGTCCTCTTCCTCCACCGCTTCCACTTCCGGCTCAGGTTCGGCCAACAGGGCCTTGATGCTCAGCTTGATCTGCTTCTTGCGGCGGTCAACATCCAAGACCTTGACTTCGATCTCGTCGCCAACCTTCACAGCCTCATCAGCCGAGCGCACATAGTCATGCGACATCTCGCTGATGTGCACCAGGCCGGGGCGCTCAGCGCCAACCTCAACAAACGCGCCAAACTTCTCCAGCTTGGTGACCGTGCCTTTGAGCACGCTGTCTTTCTTGATCTCGCGCCATTCCAACAGCAGAGGCTGGATCAGGGTCAGCTCAATATGGCCGTCATTACCGATGCGGCGTACCCAGGCTTCAACTTCATCGCCCTCTTTGAGCACTTCTTCCACCTTGCGGACAGACTCTTTACGCAGTTGTGAAATAGGAATCACAGCCGGCTTGGCTTGGCCAATATCCACTACTGCGCCGGCCAAGGTGGCCTTAATCACTTTGCCTTTAACAGGGTCTTTCTTTTTGAGGCCAGTCTCTTGAGCAGCGGCCCCTTCAATATTTGCTTCAGACATTTTACAACTCCGGGCTTGTTACCGATTTCACAACAGACCCGATTGTACCTGTCCCCTTAAGCTTTGTAAAGTCCGCCGCCAGCCATCACTTGGCTGCGGGCACTTTTCCGCCGGGGCGAATAACGGCCGAGAGCACGATCGCCACCAGCAATGCAGCCAGCACAAACCAGCCGGTAATAGTGAACATGGAGAACACGCCCACTTTGTCGATCAGCAGGCCGCACACATAGAAGCCCAGCGCAGTGCCGATGCCCATGAACATGGCCGAGAACAGACCCTGCGCCGTAGAGCTGAGGCCGCGCGGCGCCATCTCGCCCACAAACTTGATACCGGCTACCCACAGCAGCGGATAAGTGAGGCCGTGGAAGAGTTGGATCAGCAACACCTGGTCAGGCGTGCGCGTGTTGGCGTACATGAAACAGCGCAGCGCCATTGCCAGCAGCGCCACGTAGAGCGCGCCGCGGCTGCCCAGGCTGCGCAAGAACCAGTGTGATGCCGCCATCACCGGCAGCTCGGACACGGTGGAGATCGTCACCGCCAGACCCACCAGCGCCACACCCGAAATGGCGAGCGGCAGCCATTGGCTGGTACCCGGCAGCGCCTGGATCAGCAGTGGGAAATAGTCGTGCGCGGTGGAGCCGATGCCGGCCACCAGCGCAATGCCGAGGAACAGCAGCCACTGCGGCTCACGCAGCAGGCGCCCCACCTGGGCAAAGTAGGTGCCGCGCTCGGGGTTCTCTTCAAAGCGCAGCGAGCGCAGGAACAGCAGGTTCACGCTCATCAGCACGGCGAAGATCCAGAACATGTACACAAGGCCGATGTTCTCCAGCACCAAACCGACGATGGCAGTGACCATACCCCACGACACTGTGCCCCATACGCGCACACTGCCGTAGCGGTCTTTGTTGTTGCCCATCATGTGGATGGTGGCGCTGTCGATCAGCGGTAGCGTGTGCGAAGTGAGCACAGAGATCAAGATCTGCACCGCAAAGATCGGCGCAAAGGCGCGCAGCACAGGAAAGAGCAAGTTGAGCCCGATTGCCGCCACCACGCCCATCAGCAAGATGATGCGGTGGCGATTGGTGGCATCCGCCAGCCCAGCCCAAAACGGCTTGGCCGCCAGGCTGATGAGCGGGCTGATGCCAGTCACCAGGCCGATCTGTTCACCGCTAAAGCCGAGTGACTGCAGATACAGCACAAAGAAGGGCGTAACGCAGGCCCAGGCCGCAAATACAAAGAAATAGCTCAGCGATATCTGAGCGTACTCATTTTTAGGGGTAGACAGCGGTGTAGGTTTCAGCACAAGTGAATTAACCCCGCGTTTTACTTTCGTTTCGCTTGGGTGGCGGGTTTGCGGCTAAAAGACCACAACCTGGGTGCCGCGGCCAGTGGCCTGACGCTGGCTGGGTTGGCTGGCCGGCGTCACCCAGCGATACAGCCAGGCGGCGTGTTGCGGGCGCATATTGATGCAGCCCTTGCTCATTGGCGCGCCGAAATTATTGTGCCAGTAAGCGCCGTGGATGGCATAGCCGCCCTCGGCGAAGAAGCAAGCCCACGGCACCCCGGGCAGGTAGCGGTCACCCAAAGTATCCGTCAGGCGGTTGTCACCCATGTACTGGCTGGGCATCTTGGCATACAAGTTGAAGTTACCGGTGGGCGTCTGCGTGGGCAGGCCAGTGGAGCTAGTGTTACGCACGCCGGAGGAGATGGGCACGCGCAGCACCACCGCGCCGTTCTCGAAGGCGGTGAGCTGTTGCGCCAGCAGTGAGACCTCGACGCGCTTCTGGCCGGCGGGCACATCCGGGCTGATGGGGGTGAGCTCCTCCTCCGGGATGGGCTGCAGATGCTCGGCCTTGGCGTAGTACTGCACATTGGTCCACGACTCGGTGATCTCGTACCACGGTGAGCCATCTGGCCCATCTACTTTGGCGGTGACCCAGTGCATGCTGTCAAAGTACAGCAGGAACTGGTTCTGCACTTGCCAACCGCCCTGCCGCGAATAGGTATAGGGCTGGCTGATCGGCACGCTGATGCGGCACAGCATGCCCTCGGCAGGCACTTCATTTACAGGCGTATTGCTGATCTCTTCAACAATTTGCACAAAGCTGCTGTGCACATATCCATCGGCGATCTTGAACCATGTGGGGTTATAGGCCGGGCCGCTGAAAGGATGTAGGGCATGCTCGATCTGCACCAGCTCATCACGAAACAGTGTGCGCAGCGAGCTCAGGTTGATGCGCGGTTGGGCGAAGACGCTCGAGTCGTAGGTGACGCGGCCCAGCAACCCAGCCGCCTGTTGGCTGGGCGCAGGCAGGCGCCCGGCAGCCAGCGCCGCCAGCGACAGCCCACTGAGCTTGAGGAAATCTCGGCGTGAAAGTGCCATGTAATGATTCTATCCACAGATGAGCACGGATGCAAAAAAACCGATAAACAGAGTATCAGCATTCATCAGCAGTTAAGTATCTGTGTTCATCTGTGGACTAATAGTAAACTTAGCGCCATGTTAGCCAGGGTCTACTCCTGCGCTGTGGTGGGTTTGGATGGCGTAGTAGTAGAAGTAGAGGTGGATACACATCCTGGGCTCCCCAAAGTGGTCGTGGTGGGCTTGCCTGACGCGGCTATCCAGGAAAGCCGCGAGCGCGTCGCCTCGGCCATCAAGAATTCACTCCTATTTGAAACTAAGGAAATCAAACCCTCCTCCGCCATTCCAGCCAGCTTCAGTTGATATCCCCCCCTGCTCTCCTAATGCAACTTTCTTCAATCTCATTGCAGCATAAGTACTTGCATCGCGGCTAATGTCTATGCCAATATATCTCCTTTTCATTTTGTGTGCAACAGCTGCTGTTGTTCCAGAGCCTAAGTACGCATCCAGAACAAGATCTTCCGGCTTTGTAGAAATGTGAATAATTCTCTTTACCAATTCTTCTGGCTTAGGTGTATCGAAAACCAGCTTACCGGGAAACAATCCAAGCAGATGTTTCTTTGCAGTTTCATTAGTTCCCACATCCTGACCAAACCAAAGAGTTTGCGGAGTCAACCCAAGCCGAGGCGAGGAATCAATAAATTTCTTTATCCTCGGTATTCCATTTCCATCTGCTCCAAACCATATGTTGTTATTGGCAATTTCCTCCTGCATTCTCTCCTTGTTATAGACCCAACATCTCCCGTTTGGTGGTCGGTGCAATCTCCCATTCGGTGCCCTAAACTCATAAAACTGACTGGCGGTAGCATGCCCATCCTGAACATTGGCAGAAACAGATTGCCACAATCCTCTAGGGTCGTTATCAGGGTTTTTGTACCGAGAAACCATTTCTGCGGTGGGCGGCAGAAGATTCCTGTACCTACGGAATTTATCGGGCTCTTTCGCATAAACTAACAGATATTCATGATTGTTAGAAAACGCCCGCCGATTCTCTCGGCTAATTCTTTGTTGCCAAACAATAGTCGTCAGAAAATTTCTTCTGCCTAGAATTTTGTCTGCAGCTACTTTTAGATAATGCATCTCGTTTTCGTCTATAGAAATCCAGACACTACCCTCAGGTGATAGAAGGGGCTTAAGTTTTTCAAGAGTAAGCTGTATTCCCTCTAACCATTTTTCATGACTTAACTTGTCTGAATAATGAGCATACTCTTCTCCATTGTTATATGGAGGGTCGATATAAATGCATTTGACTTTATTTTTGTTTGCAGGAAGTAGAGCATCCAGTACTTCAAGATTATTGCCATGTATAATCTTGTTTCCTGAGTCTTCATTGCCATACGATAGACTACTTAAGCGCTTTAAGCGTTTGCTCAGGTTCGGCTTGGTATTTAATGAAAGCACTTAAGTAAACCTTTCGTCTTCAGGTTGCTTGCAGAGAATCCTATTCTAAACAAATTCGAACAATAGTGTGATTATTTGTTAGGTAAACAGCATGGGACAAATCCAGTTACCTTTAGATTCTTTCAATAGCCCAGACGGACTGTTTCGCCCTATACACTACTTGGGAAGCAAGCTACGGATTTTAGACTTCATTTCAGATGCTGTCGATAAAGCGAATCCTTCTAATGAACCAATTTGCGACCTGTTCGCCGGTTCGGGAACAGTGTCTTACATGTTTTCAAGAAAAAGATCAGTAACCGCAGTAGATATTCAAGAATATTCTAGAGTCATATGTGAAGCCTTAATGACCGAACGGACATTTCCATACAATATCAATGATTTGCTATCGAACTGGGAAGATTCAGAGACCTCTAATTCCCTAATGCGGATATTCGAGCCGTTAATTGTATACGAGGAGAGTTGCTTTGAACGCGCAAGGGTCGGCAACCTTTTCCCAATTTCAGAATTATTGGAAATCGGCCCATTAGTAAATACTTTTAATACCGGCCATAAAAATCCCACGCTACAAGAAATCATTATTGAAACCAAAAGAAGGCTGGATATTTTCTTAAAAAGAGAAGAGGCAGAAGCCATCACCACTCTTCTTTATGGCGGCGTCTATTTTTCCTTCAAACAAACAGTCGCTTTAGACGTACTGTCGAATAAAATTAAATCTCTCGATAATGTCTATCGAGATAAATTTCATGCAGCGCTTTTAAGCACTGCAAGTGATATTGTGAACACAATAGGAAAGCAGTTTGCACAACCAATCAGACCTCGTGACAAGGACGGGAACCCCAAAAAGAATTTGTTCTCGATCGTTAATAGAGATCGAGGCAAAGACGTATTCAATGTTTACAAAAAATGGGTTCTAAAATATTTTGAGGTTACTAGACCCGAACATGAGTGCCGGGTGTTGAAATTAGATTACGCTGAAGCATTTGATAAATTGCCTAAAGACACAAAGGTCATTTACGCCGACCCTCCTTACACGAGAGATCATTACTCCCGCTTCTACCATGTCTTAGAGACGCTGGCATTAGGAGATCAGCCAGCGCTAACACTTAGCAAAAAAAACGGCGAGATTTCGATGAGCAGAGGAGCCTACAGAAGAGACAGGCACCAATCGCCATTTTGTATCAAAACCAAGGTTGTTGGGGCGTTCGAAGTATTGTTTGCAAACGCGCGACATATTAATTCGAACCTAATAGTTTCTTATTCCCCATATGATATAAACAAAAACGTACGCCCTAGATTACTAACAATTGATCAACTTATAAGTATTGGCAAGCGTTATTATCCAAACATTCAAGTTGTGACAACGGGGAAGTTTAGTCACAACAAGCTGAACACTAACGAAAGAAAACTTGAAGCATCAACTGATAGTGAAGTATTGTTAGTTTGTCAAATCAGCTAAACACTGGGTCCCAAATTGGCAAATCAGGAATTGCCCTGCGCAGAATTCCTACGGCAAGGGAATGCCTTCGTGGTTTACTGGGATTGGCTGGCTGCAAACCGTCCAAAAATCTAGTGATTGCCTCATGTTGCGGGTCATCTGGCATAGTCAACGTATAGAAGAACATCCTCTTTGATACTCTTATAAAGACACCTAGAGGTCTACCCTCCGCCGGATAATCCAGACCAGCGGCAGCTTCTAATTCAAAACGAAAATTCCTACTTCTTACTGTCACACTTGGTCGGCTTTCAATGTTTCCAACTCGCCCATCTGTCGAAACACTTCTAAACAAAATTATTAATCTATTATCCCCCGGAACAGCTCCAAAGAATTGGACGAAGGTTTGCTTATCAAAATTTACTTGGTTCCATCTACTTCCTGCCCGAGGTATTTCGGCAATCAGCGCTTCACTATCCTCGTTAAACTCCCAAGCACTAATATCTTCTGGCTCTTCCTCTAAGCCACCTTCGGCTAGAATTTGCTCAATCGCTCTCCTTTCAATAGCCCTCATCATTCTTAAATTTTCGCCTGCTCGCAGAATTACCTGCTGATCATCAATTTGCTTAAGTCTTCCTGCATTTTGCGCTTTCCAGTTTACCCAAGTATCGTGGAGACTTCCAAACTGAGCCTTATCTAACTCATTAAAACTCATAGCCTCCCAATTTCCACGTAATCCACTGACGGTTAGATTTCCTGACCCTACAATAAGAATCCCGCCTCTCCTAGTCTTAAACCAAGAGAACTTAGGATGGAATATCTTGCCAGGTTCATCATTTAAGAATGCTAGTACAGACAGATTTCTCAATCTGGCTTTGATGCGCTCTAGTGTAGCGAGGCTGTTTGGATTTGTAATCTCATCAATACCAACTATTAATTCATACCCTGCTCTATCAACAAATTGGGCAAAGTCATTATCATCGAACAGCAGTTTAATGCCACCAGCAGTGGCAAAAGCAAACGCCCCTGCTCCAAGCTGAGCGTCCGATGATCCATATATTAATGTTTCGTGTAAAGTAACAGAAGCCGAGTCCAAGGGGTCCTGAATATACAAGGTCATATAAGCCTCCCTAATTAAGTGCACAAAATCTGCGTTTTTTGCTGTCCCAGTTGAATGCATGGTCAGCACGAGAAAACAAACTACATCCACGACAAAAATCTGCAAAGGTCAGGTCTCGTTTCACGATTTCCTTCAATCTTGTCTAAAATAAATAGCACTCATGAAACGTCATTTCCATTATCTTTTATTTCTGATAAAGAGCAAGTTTCCTAAGCGATAAAGTTCGCACACTTCATAAACTACTAATCCGTCAATCAACGATTGGAATGATGAACTGATTAATGGATTAGACTTCCACCATGTTAGCCAGGGTCTACTCCTGCGCTGTGGTGGGTTTGGATGGCGTGGTAGTAGAAGTAGAGGTGGATACACATCCTGGGCTCCCCAAAGTGGTCGTGGTGGGCTTGCCTGACGCGGCTATCCAGGAAAGCCGCGAGCGCGTCGCCTCGGCCATCAAGAATTCCGCTTTCGAATTCCCCCGCAATCACATCACCATCAACCTCGCCCCCGCCAGCGTGCGCAAGGCTGGCCCGGTGTATGACCTACCCATCGCCCTCGGCATCCTCGCCGCCAGCGGCCAAATCCCGGCCGCCGGGCTGCAGGGCTCGCTGACCCTGGGCGAGCTCTCGCTGGATGGCGCCGTGCGCCATGTGCGCGGCGTGCTGCCGATGGCAGCGCTGGCGCGCCAGCAGGGCATCCGCGCGCTGTATGTGCCTGCTGTGGATGCGGCTGAGGCTGCTTTGGTGCCGGATGTTGAGATCTTCCCCGTCGCCTCGCTCAGCCAATTGGCTGCACACCTACGCGGAGAGCAAGCCTTAACACCTTTCACCGCCGAGCGGCACAGCGCCGAAAGCGACGCGCCGCCTGCCTATACCGACCTACGCGAGGTCAAAGGCCAGGAGCAGGTCAAGCGGGCGCTTGAAGTGGCGGCGGCGGGCGGCCACAACCTGCTGATGACCGGCGCCCCCGGCGCGGGCAAAACGCTGATGGCACGCGCCCTGCCCGGCATCCTGCCTGAGCTGAATTTAGACGAAGCGCTGGATGTGACGCGTATCTACTCCGTCTCAGACAAGCTCAACGACAACAGCCCGCTCATTCGCGCGCGCCCTTTCCGCGCCCCGCACCACACCATCTCGCACGCTGGGCTGGTGGGCGGCGGCACCTGGCCGCAGCCCGGCGAGATCTCGCTGGCGCACCGCGGCGTGCTGTTCCTCGATGAGCTGGTGGAGTTTGCGCCGCGCGTGCTGGAGGTGCTGCGCCAGCCCATAGAAGACAAGAACGTCACTATCAGCCGTGCCCAGGGTGCGCTGACCTTTCCTGCCAACTTTCAACTCGTCGGCGCCATGAACCCGTGCCCCTGTGGCTACTACGGTGACCCCGTGCGCGCCTGCACCTGCGCACCGGGCACGGTGACCCGTTACCAAAAGCGGCTCTCCGGCCCGCTGCTCGACCGTATCGACATCCATGTAGAAGTGCCCCGTGTGGACTATGAGAAGCTCAGCGATGAGCGCTTAGGCGAATCCTCCGCTGCCGTGCGTGAGCGTGTCGAAGCCGCCCGCCGCATCCAACACGCTCGCTTTGCAGGATTGCCCGCCCACACCAACGCTGATATGGGCGTAGCCGAGGTGCGCCGCTTCTGCGAGCTGGATGCCGACGGCCGCGCCCTGGTGCGCGCCGCTATGGCGCAGATGCAGCTCACCGCACGCGCCTACCACCGTGTGCTCAAGCTGGCGCGCACCATCGCCGACCTGGCGGGTGCACAAAACGTAGCGCCCCAGCATTTGGCTGAGGCGCTACAGTACCGGGCACGGCTGGCCATCTAGGCCACCACAGGATTAGGGCTGCTTTTACTGGCTCACCACCAACCCAGTAGATTCAATGTACTCTTTACGCTCCTGCAAGAAGCTTCGAACACTTTCTACAGCAGCGCTGTAGGTTTCCTCATCCACCAATCCGCGCTCAACATTTGCAGCAAGTACTAAGCTGGCATATTCATCCACCTTCTCAACCAGAGCATCGCTAGCAAAGACTGCATCGTAAACCGCCTGCACTTTGGCCTCATACACGGCGCGGAAAGTGTCATTGGCAATGAAACGTGATAACAACGTATTGCTGCCACCGCCCATGCCGCCGCCACGCCCCATACCGCCCCCAAAACCACTTTGCTGGCTGCTGAGATCAAGGCTGTAGCTTACATTGCCACCCAGCTTGCTCAAGCTCTCATTGGTATCCCACAGCATCACAGTGATCTGCTCGGTCTGTTCGTCATAATAGAGGTAGTAGTTGTTGTTCATACCCAACATGGAATCCGTGTTGACCAACACGGCATTCACCGCCAGGTAATTGGCAAAACCCTCTACATCCAGGTATGTTGGCAGCTCGGCTTCAAAGGCTGCATCATCAGCCTCATCCAGAAAACGCATGAAGTCAATCAACGGTTTCATGTCGGCATCATTCACCCGCGTCTCCTGAGTGAAGCTGTTGGCATAGCTGCTCGGCTCCTCGCCTGAGTAGCTCAGGGTGGCACCCACATCGGCCTTGTACAGCACACCCAGGGTGCCGGGGAAATGCTTAGCCAGGTAGCTCTCATCCACCAACTCAGAGACAACATACAGCCGCTCTGCTTCCTCATTGAGGCTGAAGCCCGTAAAGACAGTCTCGGTGGCCGCCAGGCCGGCCAGGTTGGCGGCATAGTTGCTGATCGGCTCCTGCAACATGGCTTCATCATAGGAGGTGCCGTAATTGCGAACAGCAATGGCGCTGTAGCCTTGATAGTTTTGGCCGTCCACATACTCATCGAACTTGATCATGAAGGGGATCTTGATCAGCTCTTCTGAGATCTGGCCGCGCCCCATGCCCATGCCGCCCTCAAAGTTGCCTTGCATACCGCCCTGCGGGAAGCCGCCAAAACCCTGGCCGCCCTCCCCCTCAGCGTCTTGAGGCGGCTCGAAGCCTTGGGGCGGCTGGAAACTGCCGCGCATGCCTTCGGGTGCCTCGCCCTCACCAGAGGGTGGCAACTCTCCGTTTGGCGCCTGCATACCCTGAGGTGGCTGCATGCCCTCTGGCGCACCGCCACCGGCGAAGCCGCCAAAGCCCTCGTCGCCCCCGCCGCCCAGCGCCGTGCGCAGCGAGGCATTGCCGCGCAGGCGGATGCCTACATCATTGATGCGCACACCATCAATGATCACATCGGCCTCAAAGTATTCTTTCAGACCGGTTTCCTGATAGGTGGTGAGCATGCTCTCATAGTCCGCATCAGACATCAGCACCTGGATCTCGTGCACCAGGCCATCATCAAACAGGGCGACTGTGTTAGTTACATTCTCTCCGGCAGTTGACAACCGCGTAGACACAGATGTGGTGTAGGCAATCACGCGCTGGCTGCCCAGCACTAACACTAATGCTGCAGCCAAGATCGTCATCAGCACCAACAAGGGTATGTTGCGTTTCAAGGTTAGGCTCATCATGTGCTCCTTCTCACAGGCGGGCGGCCAAGGAAAAGTCTCCTTGACCGCCCAGCCCGTGCTCATAGTCCTTAGAGATCAGTGGTGTTGTAGCCGGCAATCAAGGAGATTTTGTTATCCTCGTTGAGCTTGCGCAGTTCAGATACAAACTCCTCCACGCGGTTGGCCTTCTTCAGCCCCACGCTGTACGTCAGCTCAGTCAGCTTGCCATTGTTGACGGTATCCACACTGATCAGCTCTGAGCTGTGGGTGTACTTCAAGAACAACGCGTCAAACAGCTTGTCGAACGCCGCTCCGCTAGGCACCTGGATGCGGAGGATCTGCCCGGCCGCTTCACGCGCAAACCAGTTGAAGCGCATCATGATCACTACCACCAGGCTGATAATTACAGCAGCCACAATGGCGAGCAGATAGAAGCGCGTGCCGATTGCCATACCGATAGCCATGGTGAAAAAGATGAAACCAACATCCCGCGTTTCCTTGACCGCATTGCGGAAGCGGATGATAGACAGCGCGCCGACCAGCGAAAAGGCTCGCGCGATGTTGGACCCCACCACCATCATCACCAGCGCCACCACCATGCCATTAAGTACTAAGGTGAAGACAAAGCTTTGCGTATACGAGGTGCCACGGTGGGTGAGCTTATAGATCCACCCGATAAAGGCGCTCAGTACAAAGCTGAGGGCCAGCACCAGGGTGACATCCAACACGGAGAATTCTCCGGTCAGATCTTGAAAATTGAAAATATCCATTGTGTTACTCCTTCGTTTTGATTAGTGCGCGGCGAGCGCAAGTTGTGGGAAAGCCGGCACGTTGGCATTGGCCAGATCGATGCTGCGGCAGTATTTGCTTACACGCACAGTTTTGAGGTTGTGTGCGGCGATCATGTCGGCCAGCCAGTACGGCAGGCGCTCATTCACTTTGATCTCCATCACGGCACGGTTTGGTGAGAGCATCGGCAGCGTAGCTGCGTCCTGCAGGCGCAGTTGGTGTACTTGGTAGCCCAGCTGCGTGTCAAAGGTAACGCGCAGACCCAGGTCATACTCCGCCCCCATAAAGGCTTGGCGTTGGTAGCGCACAATGCTCACCGGGTGCAGGTTGTACTCCCACAGATACGAGTACACCTCTGACACCACGGCTTCATCCTCGGCGGCTACGGTGCTAGGCAGCTCGCGCCGGTTGCACAGCGCCAGCGCATCGCCATAGGGCATGAGCACGCGCCGCTTCTGCGTCACGCGGTCAAGGCGCTGCTTGATCTCTACGAAAACAGGTGTGGCCGCGCTTAGCGCCGTGTTGTCTTCGTACTGGCGGATGCGCAGCTTGCGGCGGAAGCGAATGCCATCCACCTTTTCCCAATAGCAGCGGAAATCCGGCGAGTCGTAGTACAGGCTGGAGAGGCCGTAACTACCCACGCTGTGCTCATCCGCTTGCAGGTACTTGCGCAAGGCAGCCTTGAAAACTTCGGCCTGGCGCAAGCTGACCAAGTACTTGAGCTCAAAACGGTTGAAACGACGAATGGTGTGACTGAGATTATTGGCCATAGCTCTTTCCACAAACGAGTTGATGGCCGTAGTCTAAAAACCAGCGCTGTGAGATGGCTGAAAAGCTGCTGTGAATTGGCTGTGAGAGCTTGCGCCTCAACGCGCTGTGAATCTGCTGAGAAACCCACTTTGCGCCTATACAGGCAAGCGGGTTTCAAGCAAACTATCTACAGTAGAGTTGACTATGCACACCGTTCTGATTGTGGATGATGACCCCAAGCTGCTGAAGATGCTTCAGCGCACGCTCACCTATGAGACCCTCAACGTGGTCACGGCTGCTAACGGATTGGAGGCGCTGCCGCTGGTGCAGACCCACAAGCCCAGCCTGATCATTGCTGACTGGATGATGCCAAAAATGAACGGCGTCACCTTTGTGCAACGTCTGCGTGCCGAAGACAATAAAACGATGGTGCTCATGCTCACGGCGCGCGATGCTATCGAAGATCGCGTTCTGGGGCTCGAGGGCGGCGCCGACGACTACCTGGCCAAGCCCTTTGCCCCCGCCGAGCTGGTAGCCCGCGTGCATGCCCTGCTGCGCCGCGTGCAGGCCGAACCGCAAAACCAGCCCGCCAGCTACGCAGACATCACGCTTGACCCTGTGACGCGCCTGGCCCAACGCGGCGATACCGAGCTAACCCTCACCCTGACCGAGTTCAACTTGCTGCACCTGCTGTTGCGACACCCACGCCAGGTGCTGGAACGCAGCCGCATTCTGAGTGAAATATGGGGCTACGATTTTGGCGGCAATGACAATGTGCTTGAGATCTACATCGGCTACCTGCGCAAAAAGTTGGAAGCCGATGGCCGCCCACGCCTCATCCAAACCGTGCGCGGCGTGGGCTACGTACTGCGCGAGGAATAATGTCTATTCGCCTGCGCATCACCATCCTCTACACAGCCATCCTGGCGCTCACCTTGTGCATCTTTGGGGCGGTGTTGTACTTCATCCAGGCGCAATCCACGCTGGATTCGCTGCGCAGCGACTTGCTTTCCAGCGCTATGCGCCTCGGCGAAGCGGTGGCACGCAGCAACCAAATGCCGCATGGCCAGCTGCCTTTGGGCAACGGCCAGACCCCGCCGTTGCCATTCGGCGAATTCTCCAACGAGCAGGCTTTTCAAAGTTTCCCCGAGCGTGAAATTGCGCGTGTGTTGGATTCACAGGGCCATCTGGTAGCCAGCCCCTTTGGCCGCGAAGGGGACGCACTACCACTGAGCGCCGAGGGATTACAAGCCCTGCAGCAAGGGCAGGAGTGGTGGGAAACCAGTGAAATGGCTGGGGAACCGATGCTGATCTATAGCCGCCCCATCGTGGTGGATGATGAGTTTATGTCCATCATTCAAGTGGCCACCAGCCTGGCCGAGCGCAGCCATTCGTTGCGCACGCTGGCTACCACCGTACTGGGAGCCGGCTTGCTTATCGTAATCATCGCCTTCGGTGTGGGCTGGGTGTTCTCCGGCGCCATGCTGGCCCCCATCCAGCGTATAACGCTCACCGCGCAGGCGATTGGCGATGAGCAGGATTTCACCCACCGCGTAAACTACGCCGGCCCGCAAGACGAAGTGGGCCTGTTAGCCAATACGTTTAACTCCATGCTTTCCCGTCTGCAGACCGCCTTCCAGCGTGTAGAGCACTCGTTGCAGATGCAGCGCGAGTTCGTTGCCGACATCTCACATGAGTTGCGCACCCCGCTGACTACCCTGCGCGGCAACCTCAGCCTGCTCCGGCGCAACGCGCCGATGCCTGTGGAGGAGCGCGAAGATATCCTCAACGATCTCATTGATGAAAATGACCGCCTCGTGCGCCTCGTGAACGATCTACTGCTACTGGCCCGCGCAGACGCAGGGCGTGAACTGGCTAAGGATGCGCTGGATGCTGGTGAGCTGCTCAAGGATGTCACGCGTCAGGCCCAGGTGCTCGATCCCGAGCGCTCGATTCGTCTGCAAGTGCCAGCAGGACTTACGATGCTTGGCGACCGCGATGCCCTCAAGCAGATTTTGCTCATCGCTGTGGAGAACGCCATCAAGCATTCGCACGGGGAGATCAGCGTGGCGGCTGAACTTAAGCAAGATACCGTTGAGATACGTGTTCAGGACCGCGGGCAGGGTATTCCAGCTGATAAGTTGCCGCACATTTTTGGCCGTTTCTACCGCGCCGAGGGGTCTGAAGCCGCCACGGGCTTTGGCCTCGGGCTTGCGATAGCCAAGACCCTGGTTGAAAAGCAGTCTGGCCATATAAAAATGAAGAGCGAGCCTGGGCAGGGAAGCACACTCATCTTGCAGTTTCCTATGCAGCCTCAGCTCTAGGTAAAATCAAGGCACTTCTACTTAAAAGCGAGGTGCTATGTCTAAACAAACCGTCTACGCCCCCAAAGGCATCAAGCCGATGGGTCCCTATACCCCCGCCATCCGCATGGGTGACCTGCTGTTCATCTCGGGCCAGGTGGGCATTGACCCTGAAAGCGGCAAGTTCGTTGAAGGCGGTGTTACTGCCCAGGCCACCCAGGTGCTCGAGAACCTTAAGGGCCTGGTCGAGGCTGGTGGCAGCTCAATGGACAAGGTGCTGAAGACTACGATGTTCCTCACCAACATGGCAGATTTTGCTACGGTGAATGAAATCTATGCAACCTACTTCGCCAGCGAGCCACCCGCCCGCTCCACCATCCAGGTGGCGGCACTACCCGGTGGCGCCCTGGTGGAGATCGAGGCGATTGCTTCGGTGAGCAGTAATTAGGGAGTAGTGCAAAGGAAAGTCCTCACCTCCACGGCTATTCCGATATGACACCGGTGGTCAGCATCATCGTTCCCTGCTTCAATGAAGAGGCCACCATTGGTGGCCTCTTGGAAGCCATCCTGGCCCAGAGTACGCCCGCCGAGCAGATGGAAGTGGTCATCGCCGATGGACTGTCCACAGACCGCACGCGTGAGCGTATCGCCGCCTTCAGCCAGCAGCACCCGCAGCTGGCGGTGCGCGTGGTGGACAATCACGCGCACCGCATTCCGCACGGGCTCAACCTAGCCATCGCCGCGGCGCAGGGCAGCACGCTGCTGCGCCTCGATGCACATTCCAGCCCGCACCACGACTACGTGGCGCGCAGCCTGCAAGCGCTCGATGAGGGCAAAGGCTGGAACGTGGGCGGCGTGTGGGAAGTGCGCCCAGGCAAAGACACCTGGCTGGCGCGTGCCATCGCACAGGCCGCCAGCCACCCCTTTGGCGTGGGTGATGCACGCTACCGCTATACCAGCGAGGCTGGGGCAGTGGATACGGTACCGTTCGGCAGCTTCCGTCGTGAGCTGATTGAGCGTATCGGCGCGTTTGACGAGACGCTGGAAACCAACGAAGACTACGAGTTCAACGCCCGCATCCGCCTGGCGGGCGGCACGGTATGGCTAGACCCGGCCATTCGCTCGGTCTACTATGCCCGCCCCACGCTGGCGGCGCTGGCGCGCCAATATTGGCGCTACGGGTACTGGAAGTGGCGCATGTTGCGCCGCTACCCGGGTACCCTGCGCCCGCGCCAGGCGATTCCGCCCCTGTTTGTGCTCGGCCTGCTCGGCCTGGGCGCCCTCAGCCTGCTTTGGGCGCCCGCCGTGTGGCTGCTGGGAGCCGTGGTGGTATCATACGCACTGCTCTTACTGGCGGCTGCGGCACAAAAAGCGCTGCACCTGCGGCAACCCAGCCTGCTGGTTGGCATGCCCTTGGCGATGATGACCATGCACCTGAGCTGGGGCAGCGCCTTTCTGTGGAGCTTGCTGACATCGTTGGTCAATACTCCACGCACACACGTAAATGGCACAACTGCGATCTAAAGACTCCACCAGCCTGCGCCTAGGCCTTAGCGAACGCCGTGTATTGCTGGCCTTGGGCGATCTGGTCGTGGCCGCCGTGGCGTTGGCTGTGGCCTTGTATTTCTGGGTCATCGCCGTTGGCTCGCTCAATACATTGGAAGTTATTGAGTTCCTGCAAGAGCGCCCGCCCGATTGGTTCTACTTCCTGCCTGTCATCTGGGTGGTGCTGCTCTTCGAAACCTACGACCCCCACCGTGCCTCCAGTTGGCATCATACGCGCAACAGTTTGCTGGTTGCCGCAGCTCTGGGCATGAGTTTCTACATTATTTACTACTTTGCTGCCGACCCTGGCACCCTGCCGCGCCGCGCCATTGCCGTCTTTGCCGTCACGGCCTTGCTGCTCACCACCCTGTGGCGTTTGCTCTACATTCGCATCTTCACCTCATTGCAATTTGCGCGCCGTGCCGTAGTAGTAGGCGCCGGCCGCGCCGGTGAAGCGCTGCTACGCGTCATCGGCGAAATGCGCCCGGCCCCCTACCAGATCGTAGCGCTGCTGGATGATGACCCTGACAAGATAGGCAGCACGATCAGCGGGTACGAAGTAATCGGCGGCAGCGAACGGCTTTCCAGCTTGATTGAAGAAGAAGCCGTGACCGATATTCTGGTGGCTATCTCCGGCCAGATGCGTGAGAACACTTTCCACGCCCTACTGGATGCACAAGAAGGCAGCGCCGAGATCATGCGCATGCCCACCGCCTACGAAGAGCTGCTGGGCCGCGTGCCCATCAATTATCTAGAAGCTGACTGGATGGTGCGCTCCTTTGTGGATGACACCCGCGTCAATCACTTCTACCAATTGGGCAAGCGTTTGTTTGACATTTTGGGTGGCCTGGTGGGCGTGGCAATTCTGCTTGTGCTCACGCCATTTGTTGCCATTCTGACCCTGATAGACACCGGCTGGCCGCTGATCTTCTCGCAGACCCGTGCTGGCAAGGGCGGCAAGCCTTATCGCATCATCAAGTTTCGCACCATGCGCGTGGATGCTGAGAAAGACGGCAACCCGCAACTGGCCAAGGAAGACGATGAACGCACCACGCGCCTGGGCAAGATTCTACGCAAGACGCGCATCGACGAATGGCCGCAGTTCATCAATGTGCTGCGTGGTGACATGAGCCTGGTTGGCCCGCGCCCGGAGCGCCCTGAGCTGATGGAGCACTTTGAGCGCCGCATTCCGTTCTACCGCGCCCGTTTACTCGAGCGCCCCGGTATCACGGGCTGGGCGCAGGTGAACTATGGCTACGCCGCCACCATCGAAGAGATGAGCATCAAGCTGGAGTACGACCTGTACTACATCAAGCATCGCGGCCCCATCCTCGACCTGATCATTATTCTGCGTACCCTGGCCACCGTCTTCGGCTTCCGGGGGCGTTAAGTGGCCAAGGTACTCGTCACCGGCGGAGCGGGCTTCATCGGTTCGCATCTCGTCAAAGCCCTGTTGCAGCGCGGCGATAGCGTGCGCGTGTTGGATGATTTTTCCAGCAGCGCCCGCAGCAACGTCCCCGCAGATGCAGAGCTCATCGAAGGCAAAGTACAAGACCCCGCCGCGGCGGCCAAGGCCGTTGCCAGCGTAGAGTTTGTCTTTCACCAAGCGGCCTTCATTTCCGTTCCCGAATCCATTGAGAACCCAGCCGCCTGCTGGGCCAGCAATGTGGATGGCACTCTCGCCATCCTGGCCGCCGCTCACAAAGCGGGCTGCCGCGGCGTGGTGCTGGCCTCCAGCGCCGCCGTCTACGGCGACAGTCAGGCGCTGCCGCTGGCCGAGGATGCTCCGGCCAAGTGCCTTTCGCCCTACGCAGCATCCAAGTTTTTCAATGAAACACTGGCGCAACTGTATACGCTGACCTATGGCATGCCAGTGACCGCTTTGCGCTATTTCAACGTCTTCGGCCCTGGCCAATCCCCCACCTCGGCCTATGCTGCCGCTGTGCCCAAGTTCATCGCTGCGCTCACCGCTGGTGAGGCTCCGACGATTTTCGGCGACGGCACACAGGGCCGCGATTTCATCTTTGTGGGCGATGTGGTGCGCGCCAACCTGCTGGCCGCTGAGGCCAACAGTGGCGGCGTGTTCAACGTATGCACCGGGCAGGAGACGACCTTGCTTGACCTGCTGGCGGCGCTGTATCCGCTGTTCCCCAACGCGCCGCAGGCCACTCACTCCGCCCCGCGCCTGGGCGATGTACCGCGCTCGCTCGGCGACCCGCAGGCGGCACACGCCGCCCTCGGCTTCCGCGCCGAGACGCCGCTGGCTGAAGGCCTGCACCAGATCGTAGAGGCGGCATGAGCGCCTGGCTTCGTAACAACCTGCGCCTGGGTGCTAACCGCCTGCTGTTTGCAGATATGGTTCTGGTGGCAGCCAGCGTGCTGGGTGCCTTCATCCTGCGTCTGACGCCCGAACAGCTCATTCTGGATTATTTGCCCACCTTCTTTTGGATGCTGGTGGTAGCGCTGGTGATCAAGCCCATCGTTTACAAACGCAGCGGCCTGTATGAGCGCGTGTGGGCTTACGCCTCTATGGCCGAGATGAAGCTGATCGTGCGCGCGGTGACGATTGCCTCACTCATCTTCACTCCCATCATCTTCTTATTGGATTGGCTGGGTGCTTTCACCAACTTTGCGCGCTCACTGGTAGCCATTGATTGGCTGCTCTCGCTGGCCGCCGTGGGTGGCCTGCGTTTCGGCTTGCGCCTGCTGGCCGAAAACCGCAAAGTGATCGAGCAGACCAGCGGGGTCAAGCTGCGCCGCGCCATCATTCTCGGTGCTGGCGATGCTGGCGCGCTGGTGGCGCGCGAGCTGCAAAAGAACCAACAGCTCGGCCTGAATCCCTTGGCCTTCCTTGACGATGATCCCGAAAAACAGGGTCAACGCCTGCACGATATTCCTGTGGTGGGAACCCTCAAGGACTTGCCGGCGCAAGCCGCCGCCTTGCGCGCTGAAGAAGTCATCATGGCCATCCCCAGCGCGCCGGGCAGCGTACTGCGCCAGGCCGCTGACCTCAGCCGCCAAGCCGGCATCCCCTACCGCACCATGCCGGGCTTGTATGAGCTGATTGGCGGCAGGGTCAGCGTCAGCCGCCTGCGTGAAGTCGACATTACCGATTTGCTGCGCCGCCAGCCCGCCCAGATCGATCGGGCGCGCGTCGGCGACAGCCTGCGCGGCAAACGCGTGCTCATTACCGGAGCGGGCGGCTCCATTGCCAGCGAGCTCGGCCGCCAAATCTCGCGCTGGGAGCCAGCCATGCTCGTGCTGCTGGGTCATGGCGAGAACAGCATCTTTGAAATCCTGCTTGAGCTGCACAACGAGTATCCGCAGCTTGAGATTATTCCTGTGATTGCGGATGTGCGTGACGCAGGGCGCATCACCGCCGCGCTACAGACTTACAAGCCAGACATCGTCTTCCACGCCGCGGCGCACAAACATGTGCCCCTGATGGAAGCCAACATTGCTGAAGCCGTGGCGAACAATGTGCAGGGCACGCTCAACGTTGTGCAAGCTGCGGGTACAGCTGGGGTGCAGCGCCTGGTGATGATCTCTACCGATAAAGCCGTGCGCCCCAGCAGCGTGATGGGCGCTACGAAACGGGTGGCCGAATGGGCCGTGCTGGATGCGGCGCGCACGCTGGGACGCAATTATTCCGTGGTGCGCTTTGGCAACGTGCTCGGCAGCCGCGGCAGTGTGGTGCCGCTGTTCAAGCACCAGATCGCCCAGGGCGGCCCGCTCACCATCACCCATCCGGAGATGGAGCGTTACTTCATGACCATTCCGGAGGCGGTGCACCTTGTACTGCAAGCCGCCGCCTTCGAGGGCCAGGGCGAGCTGTACATGCTGGACATGGGCCAGCCGGTGCGCATTGTAGACCTGGCCGAAGACCTCATTCGCCTCTCCGGCCTGACCCCTGGCGAGGACATTCAAATCGAATTCAGCGGCCTGCGCCCGGGCGAGAAGCTCAGCGAGCAGCTGTGGGAAGCCGGCGGCGAGTACTCGGCTACCACCCATCCTGACATTCGTCGCGTGCAGGAGCCGCAAGCCCCCAGCCGCGAACAACTGCACGCCGCTCTCAGCCAACTGCTGGCCATGGCCGAGGCCAACGACAGCTCTGGTATCCTAGCCCTGCTCGGCGAGTTGCTGCCCGGCTCCGAAGTGGGCCAGGCGCCGCCGCCCGCTTTCACCTCGCTCTCGTAATGGATACCGCTACCTGGAACGCTCTTATCTCCCAATTGCCGCGCCCGCATCTATTGCAGACCGGCCAATGGGCACGCGCCAAAGAACCGTTTGGCTGGACGGCGCACTACAAGACCTGGGAACAAGATGGCAAGCTGGTAGCCGCGGCCCAGGTGCTGCAGCGCAGTGTGCGCTTGCCGCTGATCGGCAAAGAGCTGTGCATGCTGTATGTGCCTAAGGGGCCGCTGCTGGCGGATTGGAACGATGCCGCCTTGCGCTCCCGTGTGTTGGCTGGCCTGCGTGAAACCGCCAAAGAGCTGGGCGCCTTCTTCATCAAGATCGACCCCGATTTGGCCTACGGTTACGGCCTGCCCGGTGCCGAGGATGAGCGCGTGGTGCCCGCCGCAGCCGATTTTGTGGCCGAGCTAAAGGCGGCAGGCTGGCGCTATTCCAATGAACAAGTGCAGATGCCCAATACGATGTTGATCGACATCGACAAAAGCGAAGAAGACATCTTGGCGGCCATGAAACAGAAGGGACGCTACAACCTGCGCCTCTCGCAGAAAAAGGGTGTCACCGTGCGGCATGGCACCCCGGCCGACTTTGCCACCTTCTACAAAATGTACGCCGAGACCTCGGTGCGCGATGGCTTCGTCATCCGCAGCGAGGCCTACTACCGCGCCGTGTGGGATGAGTTCTACAACGCCGGCCTGCTGGTTCCCCTGCTGGCCGAGGTGGAAGGCGAAGTGGTGGCCGGGTTGATGCTGTTCATCTACGGTGAGGAATCCTGGTACATCTACGGCATGTCGCGAGCGCTGCACCGCGAAACAATGCCCAATTATCTGTTGCAATGGGAAGCTATCCGCGCCAGCCGCGAGGCTGGCTGCAAGGTGTATGACCTGTGGGGCGCGCCGGATGAGTTCAACGAGGCCGACCCAATGTGGGGTGTGTACCGCTTCAAGCTCAGCCTGGGCGGCTACGAGGCACGCCATATCGGCGCCTGGGATCTGCCGATGCAGCCCGCCGTGTACAGCTTGTACACGCAGGTGCTGCCGCGCCTGATCGCCGCCATGCGTTGGCGCGGCCGCCGCCAGACGCAGGCGCAAGTGCGTTCAGAGCATTAGTTTTTAACTATTCAATTAGTTTAATCAATATCGTCTGTTGGTCTCTTAGTCGGTGGTTATACCGAGCAGAGTACTCCGTCATTGCGAGGAGTGCGCAGCTTTGCTGCGCCGACGAAGCAATCTCCGAGCCTAATATGCAAGTCAACAAGAAATTGCTTGTGCCAGCCAAAACACACACAGGGCGTAGCATGCTACGCCTCTACATAAATCACTGTGTCATTCCGAGCGCAGCGAGGAATCCGTATTCAGTTAGTTTGTGCAACAACACATATGTCATAAACCAAAACCTCCCCTTGGACGGATTCCTCCTCACGGCTACGCCGTTCGTTCGGAATGACAGCAAAAAAAACACCTTGCGGCGTTGGCGAAGCAATCCCCCTAGATCAGGCTACATGTCATTGCGAGGGAGGCCGCATGCAATGCGGCCGACGAAGCAATCTACCCACGACACCTAACAGCTCTCTTGATTGGCCATTCACTTGGGCGGGAAGATTGCTTCGTTGCTGCTACGCAGCACCTCGCAATGACAATCGTTGACAATCTGCGACCTGTCACTTCAGAGGCGACTTATCCATGTGTATCTGTGTTCATCTGTGGATGATTCCGCTTAGGAAACAACCTGCGATACTGCACGGCGATCAAGCCAATCGCTTGCTGAATACGCTCGCGGTTCTCGGCGATCTGAT
This sequence comes from uncultured Anaerolineaceae bacterium, assembly GCA_964623375.1. Classification (GTDB taxonomy): domain Bacteria; phylum Chloroflexota; class Anaerolineae; order Anaerolineales; family UBA11579; genus JAMCZK01. The sequence goes on along the minus strand of CAZUTS010000005.1, from coordinate 27,306 downwards.
GCCAGCGGCTGGCGCCGGAGGGGTGCGGCAGCGGCACATACCACACGCCATCCATCTGCATCTGCATGCCGATGACCTGCTCCAGCACAATGCCGCGGCCATAAAAAGTCTCGATGGCCATCTTGCCGATGGGAATGATGAGCTTGGGGCGCACCAGCGCCAATTCCTCGTCAAGAAACGGGCGGCACATCTGCTGCTCGGTGAGCGAGGGGGCGCGGTCACCGCCGCCAGATTTGTTCTTGCCCGGGAAGCACTTGGTCACCGAGGTCATGTATTGCGTGCGGCGAAACCAGGCTTCGTCAATGCCCGCCTCACCCAGCCACTGAAACAAGCGCTTGCCGCTGCTGGCATTAAAGGGCCGCTTGGCCACCACCTCGGTCACGCCGGGCGCCTGGCCCACGGTCATGATGCGCGCCTTGACGCTGCCGTGCGTTACTGCGGGGGGCTCGATGTAGTAGCCCGCCTGCAAACACAGGCGGCAGGCACGCATGGCGCGTTGCAACTGCTCAAAACGCGCCTGACGTTCGGCCAGTTTCAAGCAGCTGGCTCGCCGCTGATGACTTCACCGCCGAGCGCCTGCCAGGTGCGCTGGTAGAGCTGCGCGTCTTCTTCGAGGATGGGGCTTTCGCTGAGGATGCGCCCGCCGCAGTCCATATCTTTGAGGGCGCGGAACAGCTCCTCGAGCTTGAAATCTGATTCAGCAATGGTGAGGTGGTTCTTCTCACCCTTCTCGGTGTAGGCAATGCCAGAGAGATGGCAGCTTAGATTCTTGAGCGCCTCAGCGCCCAACGCGTCACGGTACTTGCCCAGCGCCAGCATCCACTCATCGTAGCTGTTCATGCTGCCGTCGCCGGCGCGGGCGTGCAAATGGGCAAAATCGATGCACGGCAGCACGCCCGGGATCTCCTTAGCCATCTCCAAGTTCTCTTCCAGCGTACCGAGTTGGCCGCCCTTGCCCATCGTCTCCGGGCGCAGGGTGACAGGGTTGCGGTTGCGGCGCAGCTCGGCCACGCAATCTTGCAGGCGCGCTTTGGCCAGCTTCATCGCTTCCTCAGACGGCTTGCCGCTGTAGCTGCCCGGGTGAAAGATAATCTCGGTGGCGCCGGCCAGGTTGCCGTAGTGCGCCGCATCCATCAGGCGGCGGCGCGCGTTGGGCCACTCCTCGAATGTGGCGTTCAGGTTGATGTAGTACGGCGCATGCACGCTCAACAATACATCTGATTGTTTGGCCTGCTGGCGGATGGCAGCGCAGGTCTCTTCGCTGACGCGTACCGATTGCACCCAGCCCAGCTCCAGGGCGCCCAGCCCAAGCGTGCGGATGTGCTGCACGGCGCCCACGCTGCCGCCGGGTTTCTTGGGCGCCGAGATCGGCGACCCTACAGTTCCAAATCGAAAGGCCATGCCTAAATTGTAATAGAATGAATCCAGTAGATTGAAAGGCAGACTAATGACCACTCGAGATGAAGCGCTTGCCATTGTGCAAGAACATATAAAGAACGAAGGGCTGGTACGCCACATGCTCAGCGTGGAGACTGCCATGCGCCATTACGCTGCTATGTACGGCGAGGATGCTGAGGCGTGGGGCGTGGCCGGGCTGCTGCACGACTTCGACTGGGAGATTCACCCCACCCTGGAGCAGCACCCGCAGGCCGGTGCACCGATCCTGCGTGAGCGCGGCGTGCCCGAAGAGATCGTACAGGCCGTGCTGAGCCACGCCAACCACAGCGGCATCCCGCGCACCACCTTGATGCAGAAAGCGCTCTACGCCTGTGATGAACTCACCGGGCTTATCACCGCCGTGGCGCTGGTGCGCCCCTCACGCTCGATCCTTGATGTCAAGGTCAAATCCATCAAGAACAAATGGAAGGACCGCGCCTTTGCCGCCGGGGCCAACCGCGAAGAGATGGAAGATGGCGCGCGTGAGCTGGGCATAGAGTTGTGGGAGCATGCCAGCAACGTGCTGGCCGCCATGCAGGCCAATGCCGCTGAGCTTGGCCTGGTGGGTACCCCGGAGGCCGCTGGCGGCGAGAGCTGACACCACCTACATGTGCATCCACTAGCTTGACATAGCTACCCAAAAGCCCGCACATGCGGGCTTTTTTGGTTTCATGAGCCTAGCCCAAAACACAAAGCTGGCACAGTACTTGCAAACCTAAGGGGAGATGGTGAACAATCTACGCACTATGGATTCTTGGTCTTGGCACAGCCAATACGGGTCAGTGAGGCGCGCAAGCGGCCTGATCGACCTAAGCTACCCAACTGACCCAATCTACCTAAACGACCTTGCGAACAAACGCGGGAAGCAGGTGACGAAATGAGCATTCTGAGCGGAAAAGGGATGTACCTTTGGATCATCAGCCGTGTGGAGGGGGGCGATCCTCAAAAGATCGCCGAGCTGGCGCAACAAGCCGGGCTCACCCATGTGCTCATCAAGGTGGCAGACCGCAACTATAAGTACAACATTGATAACAAGACTGGGCATGACTATGTGCCCGGGGTGGTTAGTGCGCTGCGCGCACGCGGCATCCAGCCCTGGGGCTGGCAATACATCTATGGCACCAACCCGGCCGCTGAAGCCCAGATCGCTATCCAGCGCACCAAGGAATTCAATCTGGATGGCTTTGTGGTCAATGCCGAGGTGGAGTTCAAGCAAAAGAACATGGAGGCGCCTGCCCGCCAGTACATGAAGGCGCTGCGCGCCGGCCTGCCCAACACGCCCATCGGCTTCAGCAGCTACCGCTACCCCACTCTGCATCGCCCGCTGCCTTTTGAAACCTTCCTCGAATACAGCGACATCAACATGCCACAGGTGTATTGGATCCAGGCCAGCAACCCGGCGGCGCAACTGCTACGCTCCGTGCGCGAGCACCAAGCGCTGAGTGTCTGGCGCCCGATCCTGCCCACCGGCGCCGCCTACCCAGATGGCACCTGGAACCCAACCGCGGCGCAGGTAACTGATTTCATGCAGGCCTGCAAAGACAACAACATTTCCGGTGCCAATTTCTGGGAGTGGTACTACGCCCGCCGCATCACCGGCATTTGGGATGCGGTCAAGAATTTCTCCTGGCCCATCAGCCCAGCACCCACACCGGATATCAGTATCCGTTTCCTGGATGCGCTCAATTCGCAAGACCCGGTCAAGGTCGCCGCGCTGTATGGCAACGGCGGCGTACATGTCAACGCCCAGCGCACCGTGCAGGGCAGCGAAGGCATCCTGCGCTGGTACAACTCGCTGCTGCGCGAGACGCTGCCCGGTGCACGCTTCGAGATCACCGGCAGCACCACGCAGAAGAATCTGCGCGTGCTCACCTGGACAGCAACTTCAAGCAAGGGCCGCGTGCTAGACGGCAAAGATTCGCTCGGCATCCAGAACGACAAGATTGCCTATCACTACACATATTTCACGGTGAGATAAACCAAGATTTGAATCTGATTGGAGATTAGAGATTGAATCTCTAGTCTCCAATCTCTATTAACATTGCTATCTTATGAAGCAATTTTTATACACCTGCCTGCTAGCAGGTCTCCTCTGCGCCTGCACGCTGCCCAGCGGCCCGGCGACTGCCAACAGCGGCAGCACGCCAACCCCGTTTGCGCCGCTGGCGGCAACCTATACCGCCAGCGCCAGCCCCACGCCTGAAGCCAGCAGCACTCCCACCATCACGCCAACGCCCGCCCCGCTGCCGGCTAGCTTTGCCGGCAGCCTGCGCAGCGGTGTGCTGCCAGTCAGCTACATTGCCGATCAATGCAGCTACCTGGCTTCACGCTGGGATCCCGCCAACAGCCAGCCCGGTACCGTGGTAGCGCCGCTGATGTATCACAGCATCTTACGCGGCAACGCCGTGCCCAGCCTCTCGCAGGACATCAACGAAGTGACCTTCTACGCCATCGTGGAGACGGCGCGCCGGCTGGGCTTTGAAACCATCACCAGCCAAGAGCTGGTGGATTTTTTGCACAATAACGCCTCCATCCCGCCGCGCAGCATGCTGCTGATCCTGGATGACCGCCGCCCTGGCACCGCCCAGGAATACTTCATACCCCTGTATGAGCAATACGGTTGGGGCACCACGCTGGGCTGGATCATTGGTGACACCGACTCGCGCACCGGTGAGCACAGCGGCGAAAGTTTGTGGGCCTGGATCGAGCGTCTGAACGATACCGGTGTCTTTGATGTGCAGTCGCACGGCCTGAACCATATACCGGTGGTGGGCGGGCTGAGTACCGATTTCCTGCGCAGCGAGTTGGGCGACAACATTCCCATCCTGGAACAGCACTTCGGCCAGCGCCCCGTGGCGCACATCTGGGCGGGTGGTAACTTCACCGCCGATGGCGTAGCCATGGCCGATGCGCTGGGCTACGATATTGCCTTCACGGTGTACTCACGCGGGCCGGTCATGTTCAACTGGATTCCGCAGGGCGAACAGGAGCGCGCCATCGGCAACCCGCTGCTGACCCTGCCACGCTATTGGGACTCAGCCGCCGCGCTCAACCTGCAGCAGGCCGTCGATGCTGGCGATGCCGCCCAGCAGTTTGCCCGCGAGAACTATGCCGCAGAAGCGGCATGGTTTGCGCAAAATTGCGGCGGCGAGCTGCCCGTGTTGGAGGCTGTGTTTGATGACTAGTGGTTAACTGCTTTTGCCGCAGATGAACGCGGATACGCGCAGATAAAACCTTTAGTTCAGAAAGTAACCCTGCAGTTTATGGCCTAAGGGATCCCTCCTCGGCCTACAGCCTCATTCGGAATGACAAATCCTACTGTCATTGTGAACGCAGCGAAGCAATCTGCCTCCCATAAAAGAGTCTTCACAGAATAACGCCGCAGACTATGGCCTAAAGGATTCCTCCTCGGCCTGCGGCCTCGTTCAGAATAACAAACACACATATCGTCATTCCGAGCGAACAACGTGAGCGAGGAATCCTTTAGGGCAGACCACGTACCCCTTCCCAATCTATTGCCTTTGTGAGCGCAGCGAGCAATCTGTCCGGCCCATAAAGAGTCTTCACAGAACAACGCCTCAGTCCATGACCTAAAAGGTTCTTCTTCGCCGGCGGCCTCCTTCAGATGAGAGCACAAAAAAAAGCGGCCTGCACAATGTGCAGGCCGCTTTTAGTTTCAGTCTTACTCTTCGTCGCTCGGAGGCAGCGGCTCAGCCGGGGCCTCAGGCAACTGGCCGAAGCTCTCGCCCAGGCCAATGCCACCACCGTTCAGCTCAGCACTGGCGCTGGGCATCTCGCCGTAGGCCAGCTCACCCAGCGGCACGGCGCCTAAGGGTGCCATCTCTTCCTTGCGCGGCTCGGGTTGCGGCAGGAGGTGGGCGTTGGCCTCGTGGCCGGTGCCCGCCGGGATCAGCTTACCGAGGATAACGTTCTCCTTCAAGCCGGTCAGCGGGTCCTCCTGTCCACCGATGGCCGCACCCGCCAGCACCTTGATGGTGTGCTGGAAGGAAGCCGCAGACAAGAAGGAGTCCGTGCTCAGCGAGGCCTTGGTGATGCCCAGCAGCACATCAGCAAACTTGGCCGGCTCTTTGCCTTCGGCAATGAGCGCCTCGTTCTTGTGGCGCAGCTCCAGGCGGCTCACGTGGTCACCGGGCAGCATACCGGTGTCACCCGGGCGGGTGACCTGCACCTTGGACATCATCTTGCGGATGATGACCTCAAAGTGCTTGTCATGGATGTTCTGGCCCTGCGAGCGGTACACCTGCTGCACTTCAGTGAGCAGGTACATGTAGCAGGCTTCACGGCCCTGGATGCGCAGGATAGAGTGCGGGTTGAGCGAACCTTCGGTCAGCGCCTGGCCAGCTTCCACCTTGGTCCCATTGGGGATGAGCATACGCGTGGTGTTGGGTACTTCGTACTCCACTGAGTCCTTCTGCTCATAGGAAACATAGATCTTGCGATCCTCCACGCGCACCTTGCCGCCGTTCTCAGCCTTGAGCTCGGCCTCCTTCAGCGTGGCGAGAATGTCGCCGGGTTCCACCTTGGCGCCGTCTTCCACCGCGATGCGGTAGCCCTTGGGCAGCTCGTACTCATCGTGCACCATTTCAGAGTGCAGGATACGAATGACACGCAGGTCACTGAAGCGCTCAGACTGGGCCACTTCCACAGTGCCACCCAGCTCAGCCACAACGGCCTCACCCTTGGGCTGGCGGCGGGCCTCAAAGAGCTCTTCCACACGCGGCAGACCCGTGGTGATGTCCGATTCGGCCGCCACACCACCGGTGTGGAAGGTGCGCAGTGTCAGCTGCGTACCCGGCTCACCGATGGACTGGGCTGCCACGATGCCGATGGCCGCACCCAGCGCCACCGAACGGCCACGGCCCATATCTAGGCCGTAGCATTTGACACAGATGCCCTGCTCAGCTTCGCAGGTCATCGGGGAGTACACATACACATCCTGCACGCCTGAGGCCGTCACCTTGCGGGTCTGGTCGTGGTCGAGCAGCTGGTCCTTCTCCACCAGCACTTCGCCGGTGTTGGGGTCAACAATGTTGTGGGCAGCCACGCGGCCAAAGATACGGCTGCCCAGCGACTGGTCAGCGACATCATCCGCAGAGCGCATCCAGATGCCTTCGTCTGTGCCACAGTCTTCAATGGTGGTGATGACATCCTGCGCCACATCCACTAGACGGCGGGTCAAGTAACCGGCATCTGCGGTACGCAGCGCGGTATCGGCCAGACCCTTGCGCGAACCGTGCGTGGAGATGAAGTATTCCAGCGTGGTCAAGCCTTCGCGGAAATTGGAGCGGATGGGCAGCGGAATGATGCGGCCCGAGGGGTCAGCCATCATGCCACGCATACCGGCCAGCTGCGAGATCGAGCTGAAGCCACCTTTGGTGGCGCCAGAGTTGGCCATCGTGGCCAGGTTGCCCTTCTCATCCATACGTTTGCGCACGGCAACCGCCACCGTGTTGGTGGTCTCTTGCCAGATCTCGATCACGCGCTCGTTCTGCTCTTGCTCGGTCAGCAGGCCACGGCGGAAGTCTTCTTCCACTGCCTGCTCGCGTTCCATCGCAGCCGCCACGATACCTTCCTTCTCCTCCGGAATGGTGATGTCGGAGATGGCGATCGTGGTGCCAGAGCGGGTAGCAAACTTGAAGCCAATGTCTTTGACGCGGTCAGCCACATCCGTGGTGCGCTTCTCGTCACCGGTCACTTCAAGCAGTTCAGCGATCAGATCCTTGATGGAGCCTTTGTCGATCACTTCGTTTACGAACATGATCTCAGGTTCCAGTTCCAGGTTCAGCAGTACGCGGCCCACGGTAGTATCAATGAAACGTGTCTCGGCCTCGGCCATGCGGTTGCCCTGCTCGTCGTACCAGGTCTCGGTGCGCAGGCGGATGGGCGAATGCACATCCAACTGGCCCAGTTGGTAGACCATCACCACTTCGTCCATGTCACCAAAGACGCGGGGCTGCTTGCCCTTCATGGGCACAGGCTCCATGGTCAGGTAGTAAACACCCAAGACCATATCCTTGGAGGGGCCGATGATCGGCTCGCCGTCGGCAGGCTTGAGCAAGTTCTTGGTGGAGAGCATCAGCTCGCGCGCTTCCCATACCGCCTTCTGCGAAAGCGGAACGTGCACAGCCATCTGGTCACCGTCAAAGTCTGCGTTGAACGCGGTGGTCACCAGCGGGTGCAACTGGATGGCGCTACCCTCGATCAGGATCGGCTCGAAAGCCTGGATACCGAGGCGGTGCAGCGTTGGCGCACGATTGAGCAGCACGGGGCGGTCTTTGATGACCTCCTCGAGCACTTCGTACACTTCAGGGCGATTGCGATCAATGATGCGCTTGGCGCCCTTGACGTTGGCGGCGTAGTTGGCGCTCACCAGGCGGGAGATGACGAAGGGCTTGTACAGCTCCAAGGCCATGCTCTTGGGCAGACCGCACTGGTACAGCTTGAGCTGCGGGCCGACCACGATCACGGAACGGCCGGAGTAATCCACACGCTTACCCAACAGGTTGCGGCGGAAGCGGCCCTTCTTGCCCTTGAGCAGATCGCTCAGGGATTTCAATTCGCGGCGGCCACGGCGCGAGAGCGCCTTGCCGCGCTGCGAGTTATCGATCAGCGAGTCCACCGCTTCCTGCAACATGCGCTTCTCGTTGCGCACGATCACATCCGGCGCACCCAGCTCCAGCAGACGCTTGAGGCGGTTGTTGCGATTGATCACGCGGCGGTACAGGTCATTAAGGTCAGAGGTCGCAAAGCGGCCACCGTCCAACTGCACCATCGGGCGCAGGTCAGGCGGGATGACCGGCAATACGGTGAGGATCATCCACTCGGGGCGGTTGCTGGAGCGGCGGAAGGCCTCCACCACGCGCAGGCGGTTGGTGGCCTTGCGGCGGCGTTGCTTGCTGCGCGAGGTGCGCAGCTCCTTCCACAGCTCTTCGCTCAGGCGGTCGAGGTCAAGACGCTCGAGGATGTCGTAGAAGGCCTCGGCGCCCATATCGGCGCGGAACACCTGACCAAAGCGGGCACGCAGCTCGCGGTAGCGGTTCTCGCCCATAAAGGTCATCGGGCGCAGGTCTTCCAGCTCTTCGCGGGTGCGCATCTGGTCTTCGTGCTCATTGCTGGAGGACTTCTCGTCCAGCGAGTCACGCAGGTTGTTCATCGCCAGCTCAGATTCGGCTTTGATGCTGGCCTTCTCCACAGCAATGCGCTCAAGCTCGGCGTGCTTCTTCTCGCCGATCTTCTTTTCGTTGTCTTCCAGGAATTCTTTGACGATCTCCTGCACGCGGGCGATGTGCTTGTTCTCCACCACCTCGCCAGCCTTCACCAGGTTGCCCTTGATGGCGCTGAACGTGATGGCAGCCTTGGAGGCGGCGCCCATCTGATCCTGCAATTTGGATTCGATGCGCTGGCCTTCTTTGATAACAGGGTCGATCTTGGCCGCCAGCTCTTCGTCGTAGCGAGCTTCGATTTCCTTGGTGCGCTCGTCCAGCTTGCCGAGCTTCTCATCACGCTGCTGCTTGGCTGCCGCGATCTGGGCGTTGATCTGCGCGGCGTGCTCTTTCTCCGCCGAGCTGATCTCTTCGTCCAGGCGGGCCAAAGCCTTCTGGCGAGCGTCTTCGTCTACATAGGTAACTACGTACTGTGCAAAGTAGAGCACCCGGTCCAAGTTGCGGCGCGAGATGTCGAGCAGCAAGCCCAGGTAAGAAGGTACACGGCGCGTGTACCAGACATGCGCCACGGGGGCGGCCAGCGAGATGTGGCCCATGCGCTCACGGCGCACCGAGGAGCGCGTGACTTCTACGCCACACTTGTCACAAATGATGCCTTTGTAGCGAATGTTCTTATACTTGCCGCAATAGCACTGCCAATCGCGGGTGGGGCCAAAGATGGCTTCATCAAAGAGACCATCTTTCTCCGGGCGCAAGCGGCGGTAGTTGATCGTCTCCGGCTTGAGTACTTCGCCATAAGACCAACTGCGAATGGTCTCGGGCGAGGCCAAGCTGATGCGCAATGCACGCAATCCCTTTGTTTCCATATGTGCGGCCTCCAAACGGTTTCGGTTACGGCGAAAAGCGTAGCCTCCGCATACCTGGCGTCTTCCTCTCCACCCTGGATTCAGACCTGTGACCCAGCCAGCTACGCAGACTCTCGCTCTGCTGTTAGTTTGAATAATCGAACAATTGTGCTATTTTAGAGACAAACCAAAACAAGCGCTTAGAGACACTTCTCAAAGCGCTTGCTGATTGTGCACAATGTATTCGATTGAATTTCGTGAAATATTATACCAACGGGGGATACAGAGTCAAGGAAAACAGCCCGCTACTGTAAGATAGATTGTACACCTAAGTGAGGGGCAACTCAAGATAGAAAGTGCTGCCCGTCCCCAGCTCACTTTCCACCCACACGCGGCCCTTATGGCGCTGCACGATCGAACGCACGATGTTGAGGCCATTGGCCGCGCCATGCCCGGCCCGGCGTTCAAAAATGCTGGGCACGTCCACCGGGGCAATGCCAGCACCCTTATCCTTGACCGAGAGCACCACCGTGTCTGTGCCATAGATCGCCGCCAGCTGCACGGCACGGCCGCGTGCGCTGTAGCGCACGGCATTATCCACCAGGTAGTACACGGCGCGCTGCAACAGCGCACGCTCTGCCTGCACCAGCTTCTGCGAACCCTCGCTGGGCGCCAGCACCAGCTCGATCTGCTTGTGGCGCGCCTGCGGGCTGGCCTCATCCAATACCGCTTGTAGCACATCCTCCAGCGCCAGTGGCTCCAGGCGCAGCCCTTCGCCTTCCTGGCTGCGCTCAGCGGCAAGCAAACTGCTGGCCAGCGTGCTGATGCGCTCCATATTGGCGTAGATGTGCTGCATGAAGCCTTTTTGCTGTTCGTTGAGTGAGCCGTGCAAGCTGAGCATGGACAAATAGCCGTTGACCATTTCCAGCGGGTCTTTGAGGTCATGCCCGATGGCGCTGAGCACCTCCATGCGCGCACTCTCTTGCTGCTTGGCCAAGGTGACATCCATCAACGTGCACATGAAGCCGAGCAGCTCTGGCCCAGCCCACAGTGGGTTCAGCGTAGCCTCATAGGCCACCTCTTGAATGCTGATCTCAGCACGCTGCGGCTTGGGGCCAGCGCTGTGCAGGAAACTGTTCAGCACCCCGTCGCGAATGGCCTGGTCGAGCGGCGGCGCGGGCGGCAAATCGGCACGCAGGCGCAGCACGCGCCCGGCGGCCGGGTTGGCAAACACAAGATGCAACTCCGCATCCAGCAGGATGGTGGGCAGCGGGTCGGCGGCCAACACCGCCTCCAGGCGTTGCTGGCCGCTGCGCGCCAGCAAATATTGGCGCGCGTTGGTGGCAGCGGTCGAGGCTTGTGCGGCAAGCGTCTCCAGATAGCGCACCGTGTTGCTACCCGCCTCAAAACGCTGTGCTTCATCGTAAGCCAGCCACAGCGTCCCCAGTTGCTTGCTGCCATCTTTGAGCGCAAAGGCAGCTACCGAACCTGGGTAGGGTGTGCCCTTATCCACTTTCAGGCGAGCGCGCGCCGGGTTGGTTACAAAGACCTGGTCACGCTCTTTGGTGAGCGTGCTCATCTGCGCGTCCAGGGCTTCGTAGCGCTCATGGCCCTCACCTTTGCCGAAGCTCAGTTCGCTGCCGCCATGTTCGCTGAGGAACACCAAACGCGCTAACGAAGCGCCGCTAGCCAGGGCCGCTTCCAATAATGGCTCGATGTGGCTGCGCACTTCCAGGCTGGAGGATAGGCCATGACTGAGCGCCAGTAGTCGCTGAGTTTCCTCGCTGCGCGTCAGCACGGCGCGGCGCATGACCTCAAACGCTGAGCCAAGCCGCCCAACTTCATCGCTGCCAGTGACCGAAAGCGGAGCGCGCAGATCGCCGGCGGCGATGCGCTGCGTCTCGGCGGCGAGTGTGTGCAACGATGCGCTCACGCGGCGCACGCTGCTGCGTAGCAGCGCATACGCCGCTACGCCAGCCAGCAGCAGCACGCCAAGGATCGGCAGCGCCAGTTGCAGCGCACGCTGCTGCGCCAGGCTGGCCGGCCAGCGCGCCACCACCGCCCAGTTGCTGCCGGGCACCGGCTGGTAGCGCACCAGCACACGTGCACCGTCTTGCGCAGCCTCTTCATACGCCAAAGCTGAAGCGCCGCTTTGCCCGCCATACGTTTGCAACAAGGCCGCGGCAAACGGGGCAACTACGATCTGCTGCTGGCCATCCACCAGGAAGGCTTGCGCCCCCAGCGCGTTGATGCTCTGCAAGCTCTGCACCACGGGCAGAGCAAAAGGATTGCTATGCAAACTGGTGCGCCCCACCAATACATTACGCACCTGATTGTTGCTGTTGCGCACCGCAGCCACAAACACCAGTTGGGCCGCATTTTGCTCACTGGCATTTTGGCTGGCCGGTGGCGCGCTCAAGATCTGTAGCGAGACGCCTTGAATGGCCAGCGACACGGCCGAAAGTTCGGCCTGGCTGGGCGAGAGGCTCATGTAGTTGGCGTTGGGTACGCCGCTGACCACGTTGCCGCCGGTATCCAACAGCGTAAGCTGCTCAAAATAAGGCACGCCACCCAAGTGGCTCTGCAGCGTCTCGGCCGCCTGCTGGGCGCTGGCATCGGCCAGGCGCGTATCGGCAGCCAGTTGCAGGATCAGGTTCTGCCCTGTCTCGAGCACAAAGGGCACCGAATCGGCGGCGATGTGCAAATTGTTCTCCACGCGATCGGCCAGCAGTTGCTGCGAGCTGCGCCCCGCCATCCACCAAGTGAGCGCACCCAGCGCCACGAAAGCCACCACCGCCAGCGGGGCAAGGGCAAACAGGAAGCGCGCTTCCAGGCTGCGCTCGCTGGGGGCGGGCTGCGCAGGCTGCCCGGCACGGTCTACCTGCGGCCAGCGCGCCAAAGCCAACTGCAGCACCAGGCTGCCCAGCAACAAATGAACGGCGATGGCAATGGCTGCCCCCGGCAAACGCGAGAGCGCAAAATCCAAACTCACCAGCCAGCTGGACGAAGCCCAGAACAAGGCCGTAGCAATATAAAGAAGGGGATAGAGGGCCGAGAGCAGCGCCGCGGCCACTATGGGCTTGCGCAGCCAGGCGAACAAGGCCGTGCTATAGCGTTGGCTGCGCAGGAAAGCAAAAGCCGCAGCCAGCAGGGCAAGCTCCAGCGGCGTGAAGGGGCTGCGTGTATCCCACGCAGCCAACAGCACGCCACCCACTGCGGCCAGCAGCGCCGCACTCGGCGCGCCAAACCACAGCAAGGCCAGCATCCATGGCACAGCCAGCAGCGGCGCCAGCAAAGCGCCGCGCGCCGAGATGCCCAGGCCGGGCATGGGCAGCGCGCCATCGGCGGGCAGGCGCAAGGTAAAGATCAGGATGGACAGCGGAACCGCCAGCAGCAAGGCCAGCCAGCGTAGCTGCTGCTTGCGCGTCCACAGCACGCCGTGTCCGCCCAGGCGCAACGTCAAGGCCAGGGTTGCGGCCAGCAACGCCAGCCATACCAACCAACCCAGCCAATCAGCCGGGGCGAGAATGTTCAAGAAGGGAAAAGATTGCAGAAAAGTGTAGGTCACGTTCTGTTTGCCAGTACCCTGGCACACGCGCTACTGCCCGTTTGCCAGTTGGGTCTTGCGCGTACGCACGAGCGCCAGCGCTTCTTCCAGCACCTCGGCAGCCTGCATGCCATCCGAGATCAGGGTGATGGCATCTTCGGCGGCGCGCAGGGGCGCAACTTCGCGGCTGCTGTCAAAGGCATCGCGCTGCTTGAGAGACTCTAGCACTTCCGCGTAGCTCGTGCTGTCACCGCGCGCCTGCAATTCCTCAAAGCGACGCTGAGCACGCTCTTCCTGCGATGCGGTGAGAAATATCTTGGGGTCAGCTTCGGGCAGCACCACCGTGCCGATGTCGCGCCCCGCCATCACCACGCTGCCGCGCAAGCCGATGCGGCGCTGCTGCTCAGTGAGCGCGGTGCGCACCCCGGGATAGGCAGACACTTGCGACACATGCGCCTCCACATCGGGCGTGCGCAATTCCCAGGTGCAATCCACAGCATCCAGCAATACGTCATACAGGCGACCATCGTCTTTGCTGGGCGGACGCAGGTCAATGCTCACCTCGCGGGCCAACGCTTCCACGGCTGCCTGGTCATCGATGTTCATGTTGCGTTGCAGGGCAGCCAGGGTGACGGCGCGGTACATCGCCCCGGTATCGAAATACAAGTAGCCTAGAGAATCGGCCAGGCTTTTGGCAAGCGTGGACTTTCCCGAGGCGACCGGGCCGTCAATAGCGATGGTGAGTTCTTTAGACATTTAGCGATTTTCTCCACTTGAATTTGCAGCCACATCCTGCGGGAGCAGGTGTGAGGCCGCCCAAAGAATAATGTGTTGGCGTGTCTCCGGCGCCTGGCGGTACAGCAGCCAGCCCAAAGGATTGGGTGGCACGTGCTCCCAGGCCGGGCGGCTGGCCCACACAAAGCTCTGGCCATGATAGGCGCTGGCTTCGGCCGGCTCGGCTTCGTCGGCGGCGGTGATGATCAGTGGCGCGCTGCTGCCAGTCACAGGCGGCAGCTCACGCAGCAACCAGGCCAACTCAGCGCTGTCTACGCGCGTCTCCACCGCCAGCGCGGCGGGCACACCCGCATTGCGCTCGGAGAGATCGTTAAGCGTAGCACGCAGCAGATCCAGTTGGCCAGCCGCGGGGCCGGGCGCCCACAGCTCTGCGGCGCGCACTGCCGCGGCGTTGGCCGGGCGGGTTGCCGCCGAGAGCATGAATAGCGCAAAGCTGAAACTGAGCGCCCACACCAGCCCGTGCACAGCCGCTTTGCCAGACCAGCCCAAGCCGATCAGCACCGTCACCAACACCCCCAGCAACAGTACGCCACCGGTGACATAGAAGTAGAAACTGGGCGTCTCCAGCAAAAAGTCATTGCTGGCGATGCGCGCCAGGGAGAAGGTGAGGAAAGCGAAGAGCACCAGCATCAGGGCCGCCTCCCCCAGCGCGGCACGCGGCTCCTCCTCAGGCACTGAAAGATGACGGCCAATCACCTGCGCCGAGAGTGCCCATAGCGGCAGCACAACCCACAGCATATCGACCACCTGGCGGCCAGGATACAGCAGCAGCGTGGCCAGCGCGATCAACGCAAATACACTCAGCATTTGCCCAGCGGTGTTCTTGTGCAGCCACGCATGCACTGCGCCCCAGATACCAAAAATAACGATGGGCAGCCCATAGCCCAGTAGAGCAAACAAGAGCTTGAACAGCGATTCTCCCGAAGGCTGAACCCAACCTTGCAAAAAGCTAACCAGCGGCGCAGCCACGCTGCCCAGACCAGCGGGCACTTGCAAAAAGAGCGTGCCACCCAGTACCAGCACCGCGGCCGCCGCCAGCGCGGCACGGCGCGTGTGTGCGCCAGCCAACGGCGTGCGCACGAGAAAGGCCCACACGCACAGCGTAGCAAACAGGCCAATAAAGAACGTAGGCGCGGCCAGCGCACCCAGCGCAAGCAAGCCGCCAGCCAGGGCGCTTCGCCCGCGGCGCCACGCGGTCAGCCCTGCCAGCAAGCCAGCCAGCGCCAGCATGTGACCCGAGGCCAAGCGTGAGAGCGCCACCAGCCCGGGATCCAGCGCCAGACCCAGCGCCAACGCCACGGCCACTTTGCGGCCAAGCACATCGCGCCAAGCGTAAGGGAGCAGCACCAGCAAGCAGCCAGCCAGCGCAGGCCACACGCGGGCGAGGAATTCGCTGCTGGGCACAACGGAAAACAAGAATGAGGTCAGCAGGGTGTAAACTGGCTGCGCCCCGATGGCCGCATCGCCGCCCTGTGAAATCGTAAACGCTGGCAATGCTGCGGCCGCTTCGCCCGCGTTCAGCGGCAGCAAGCCTAGATTGCCAAAACGCAAGATCAGCCCTAACAGGGCGATGGCAATGTAAGCAGCAATCTCAAGAGTGAGCGAAGGGCGGAGCGCCATAACCCGTTGATTATAGTCGGCGCGTTTGTGCGGCAGATAAAGTTTCCCTTAGGGAACGAGGTAGATGGTGACCGAAGTGTTCTGGAACACAATGGGCAGACGCGCCGCGAACTTGCCTTCGTTCACCGGGTAGCTCACCCGCTCCAAGTCACCCACAATGATGTAGCGAATGTTATAGCGCTGCAAGATCTCATCGGCCGTAACCCAGTCACCCGTGGCGTACAGGGTTTGGATCGCACCGATGCGGTCATAGTCCACATTGCCGGCGCGCCACTGGCCCTCATGCCCGGGCCAGCCCATCACACCCGGCAGCCCGGTGAAGGTGGCATAGCGCGCATAAGCGCTGTAGCTGCCGCCCACCGCCTCCACCAGCACGCCGGGGTCTGCGCTCTGCAGCCAAGCGATGGCTTCGCGCGCATCGGCAGGTAGGTAGGTGCTGCCATCCAGCGTGAGCGGGCGCTCGGCAGGGCGGCTGGCAATGTCTGCGAAGGCGTAGGCCGGGTACACAAAACCTGCGCCGAGCACCAGCATAAGCAGCGCGGCCACGGCGGCACGCGCACCGCGGCGCAACTCCAGCATTAGCACGCTGATGCCGAAAGCGGCCACCACGCTCCACAACAGCCAGGCCTGGTAATAGAACTTGAAGACCGTGTTCATGCGCGTGCCAAATTGGTCACGCAAATAGATAAATTCGGGAGCGGTCACTAGCAGTGCCGCAATCAACGCCAGCAATACCACGAAGCCAACCGCGGCCGGTGTGGTCTGTGGTGCAGTCTGCAGCTTAGTCCTTGACTCAGGCTGGGGCTTGGCCAACAGGCCGCCAAAGACGCCCAACAGCACGATCAAGCTCAGCCAGCCGCCGGGGGAGGTAAAACGGCGGCGCAGCGATTCGGTAAATAGCGCCGAAAGGCTGGGCGCGCCCAGCCCGGCCAGGATGCTGTCTCCCAGTGGAGTGCCCGCCAAGACCTGCGCATACAGCCAGGCCAGCGCAAACGAGCCGAGCCACAGCACGAACACAAACCCCAATGCATAGCCCAGCGCCTTGGGCAGACCGCGGAATTCACGCTGCTTCCACTGCCACAACGCCCACAACAACACTGGCACCAGCAGCGTGACAAACATGATCCAGAAATGCGTGCCGCGCGTGGGGTTGATCAAATTGGGCAAAAAGCCGCCTGCCTGCGAAGTGAAGCCAACAAAGAACGGCAGAAACAACAGCACCCCGCCCACGCCCGTGGTCAGCACGACGCGGGCAAATTCATTCACGCGCTCACGGTCCCAACCCGCCGCGGCGCGGCGCAAGACATACGCGCCCGCCAGCACAATGGCGTAGATGGGCAGATCCCAAATATTGATAAAGGCCAACGCGCCTATCACAAGGCAGGCAAACACAAACGTTGGCGGTTCAAGCGCCAAGCCCAGCCACGGTCGCTTGCGCTCGCCGCCGCCCAGGTACACATTGTGGGCCACACCTACTGCGAGCAAAACAAACGGGATCGAGAAGACGTGCGGATGCAGATCGCCCAGCACAAATGAAAACGCGGGGAACTCATCAATCAGCTCTTGCTCATTGCCCTCAAAGGTGCGGTCATTGATGACGCGTGAGCCGCGCCACCACCACCAGAAGCTGTCAAAGCCACGCGGTTGCCAGGCGGGCTCATTGCTGGGCGGGTTCACCAGTTCTTTGACGTCCAGCCAGGCCCACACCGCCGAGCTACGCTCGCCAGCCGCATCCGTCTGCCAGAACAAGTGGCGCGCATGCATGATCTCCAGCAAGCCTTCGGCGTTGCCCATCACCAGCATCAACAGCGGGGCCAGCCCGGCCAGCCAGCGCGCCGTGCGCATCAGCGCCGGGCGGTAGGCGGCCAGCAAGTTGAACACTACACCATAGGCTGCCGTGGCGCCCATGGCGAACACCGAGGCCAGCCCCAAATTGAAGGCCACGACTCCACTGATCCCCAGCAGCTTCGCCAGCATGGCAATCATCAAATAGCCAAAGTAATAGTACGAAATGGCATAGCCTGAGAGCCACGGATCATGCGGCGGCATGCTGGGCGATTGCAAGATGGCGTTGATAAAGGCCAACTCCATCGGTTTTTCGGTGTTCACAATGTCTGGGTTGCTGGCACGCATCCACAGCATGAAGACGAACGCCAGCACAAATACCAGCTCGGTCGCCACGATCTGGCCGCGCTGTGCGCTGACCCAGGTGCGCAGCTGCCCGGCGGGCAGGCTACGCAGCGCCCACACACTGGCGCCAGCCAGCACAGCCAGCGCGGTGAGCAAGCCACTCACATCATTGGCTAGCAAGCCAAAGCTGCTCAGCAGCCAGAACACATAGCCCCACAACAACAAAGCCAGTGGGCGCAAAAAGGCGTAGCCGCGCTCTGGCAACGCCGGCAACAAACGATGAGCCAATGGCAACGCCAACCAGCTCAATACAGCCAGCATTAAGTACCAGGAGAACGCGGTCAGCACTTCATTCATGATCAGCGAATCACTTCGTAGACGGCGGTATCGCCAACACGGAACACTTCACGCCACAGCACGCCATCCTGCGCCTCAAACTTGGCCAGTCCTTCGGCGGTGTAGACGGCCTGCTCCATCTGGCCAACCACAATATAGCTAACCGCATACTTCTCCAGCAGCGTCTCAACCTCAGCTAGATTAACCGTGTCATAAAACAGGTTCACATCACCCATGCGACCCCACACATCATTGCCGGGAACAAATTCGCGCTGCTGGCGCTGGTGATGGTTCCAGCCCAGCAGCGCCGGCAAGCCAGTATTGATGGCATAGCGGCCACCCCAGCGATATTCGCTGACGTAGCCTTCCATGATGACTGGTGAGCCTTGGATAT
The DNA here is from genome assembly GCA_964623375.1 of uncultured Anaerolineaceae bacterium. Lineage (GTDB taxonomy): Bacteria > Chloroflexota > Anaerolineae > Anaerolineales > UBA11579 > JAMCZK01. The sequence goes on along the minus strand of CAZUTS010000005.1, from coordinate 9,018 downwards.
GGTCTTGCATCCAACGAATGGTTTCGTAGTCCTCGCGCAGATCGAGCACGCGGTCACGCTCGTAGTACACGGCGTATTGCATATAGTCCATGCCGTCCAGGCTGCGCGGCGAGCCTTCGGTCATGCGGTCGTTCACCTTGGCGGTGACGCCCAACAGCAGGAACAGCGCGCCACAGGCCACCAGGGCCACACCGGCACCCTGCCATGCGCCGCGCCACGTGGGTGACCATGCCTGCATGGCCTGCCAGCACCACGCTGCCGCCACGGCGGCGCATAAGGCCAGCAGCGTCCAGGTTTGCATGTAGAACTTGAAGACAGTGTTCATGCGAGACACATCGCCTTGCAGCACCACCACTTCCACAAATAGAGTGAGGAAGATGGCCGTGCCAGTCAGGAACAAGACGATGCGCTTGGCCTCATCCTGGCCGGGGCGCAGGAACAACGCGCCGATCCACAACAGCAACGGCACTAGCAGCCAACCCACCATCACGCCCAAGACGTGCAGACCAAACAACACCAGCAGCAGGGCTACTAAGCCCAACGGCAGCGTCCACACATACGGCTGCAGCTTTCGAACGGAAGATAGCGGCGTTTCGGCCAACCACTGGCGCGTTTCCCACACCAGCCAGGCCACAATAAAGAACAGGAACACACCCCAATGCGTGAAGTACGGCCCAAACTCCACATGGATGCCGTCCCAGATACGCATGGAGCTGTAGCCCTGGCGATACCACCAGCTAAACGGCAGATAGGCGGCATAGCACAACACCCCCAACACCAACGGCCCCGAAAGAACCGTGAACGGGCGCGGCAGCGCATCACTCTTGCCGCGCGGCACATAGCGCCAGATGGCGTAGCCCGCGGCGATAGCGCCCAGCAACGCATACACCGGCAGGTCCCAGGTGTTGATCGGGCGCAGGCTACCGATGACGATGCCGCCAAACACAAAGGCCCAGGCCAGCTGCAGCCAGCCGCCCGCGCCGCGCTGGGCACGCGCTGTGCTCCATGCGGAGCTCAGGATGGCGGAGAGCGCCCAAGCTAACGCCAACACGGTCACAGGTAGCGCAATCATGTGGGCGTGCAGATCGGCATACGTAAAAGTAAACAGCGGGAACTCGGTGATGGGCGCTGATTCGCCGGGCGCGGGGAAGATGCGCGTCGGGTTCCAGTACCACTCACCCAAGCCATACGGCAGCGGCATGCCAGAGACCGACAAGACAAAGCCGCGCAGCATCCACCACAGCTCGGTCAGCGCACTAATGCCCTCCAAGGCTGCACCCTCGCTGCCGAGGCGTACATAGCCCTGCAGGATCATGTGCAGGTTGCCGAGGTTGCCCAACAGCACAGTAGCGATAGCCGCGGCCAGCCCAACACTGTGCGGGCGCGGCCCGTTGAGGCGCGGCTGGCGTGTTTGCCAGGCTACCCAGATGTTCCAGGCAACGCTGTACGCGCCGAGGGCCAGCATGGCAAACAAGCTGGGCAAAATGAAGTTGTAGGCCACCGAGGGTACGATGCCCAACAGCTTCACCAGTGAGCCCACCAGCACGAAGCCATAGTAGTAATAGTTGATGTAGCCACCCGCAAACCACGGGTCATACGCCGGAAAGTTGGTGCTCTTCAGCACGGCATTGAAATAGGCAAAGTCCATCGGCTTTTCGCCGCCCTTGGACGGGTGCCACAGGTCCGGGTTACCGATGCGGATCAAAAGCATGATGACAAAGAAGCCGAGGAAGAGCAGTTCCGTGCGAATGAACATAGCACGCTGGTTCTTCCACTCGGATTTGAGCTGCTCCCATTGCGGGCGGCTGGCCAATACACTCAGCAACGCAATCAACAGCACGAAGGCGGCCAGCCAGCCGCGGCTAAAGCTCAGGCCCAGCGAGCCACCCATCCAGCCGAAGTAGGCCAGCAGCAGCAAACCGCCCAGACGCGCAAACGGGTAGCCGCCATCACGCAGGCCAGGCAGTGCCCAGCGCACCAGCGGATAGGCTAATACGCCCAGCACGCCCAGCGCCACGTACCACACCACCAAGCTGACCCACGGCGAAGCATTGACCCAGGCATCCCGGCTGAACAGCTCAGCCCAGGTGCCGCCGCTGCGCTGCTGCTCCAGGCGATCCGCCGGCAGCATCAACGTAGGCGGCACTCCGCCTGAGGCTTGCTTGGGCGTCAGGTGGATGGCCTGGTCCACCGCGGCGCTGGCCAAAATCTCGGCCACCGCCGCCGAGTCGTACTCGGCCGTCTTCTGGAAAATAAATACCTTGGGATGGTCGTAGACGGTGAAGGCTTCTTCAGCCCATTGGTCATTGAGCTTGATACCGCCCAGCTGTGGAGCGTTTTCAAACACCTGGATGAGTTCGTAGCCCAGTTGGCCTTCAAACATGCCAACTTGCGCTTCGGTGTAGCACGTTTGAATGCTCTGCTCGGCGGGGCAGCCTAGCAACGCGCGGTAATACACCACCGCCAGCGGGAAGCGCTCGGGAATACGCGGCAAACTACCCCACTGACGGTTGGAGCTGATCATCACATACTCCGCTCGGTCGAGCGTGTCCTGGAAGCGCTGCACTTTGTCAGCGTTCTCATCCCAATAAATTTCAAAGTTCAGGCCGCCCTGATAGATGCCACCATAGCCGTCGTAGCCATCCATGCGCAGCGGCAGACCATCGTCCCAACTGGTCTCGTTGGCAATCGCCGTACCCTGCAAAATGGCCTGCCCATCAGACAGCGCGCTGACCTGCAGGTAATAGATCAGGCCTTGCTCCAGGGTCACCGGATCTGTGAGCTGCAGCGTGCCAGCCAATCCGGCGCCGCTGCCCGGCTGCACCGTCACGGCCATGTCTAATAACGTCTCGGCAAAATCTGGGGCGGTGCCAAGCTGCACGCGCAGCGGCACCGGCGCCAGTTGCACCGCACCTTGCGGCTGCAAGTACAGCACCACCTGGTCTGGGAAGCTGCCCTGCGTTAGACCGAATTCCAAATCCAGAGCCGAGCCCATGTGCAGGCTGAGCGGCTGCTCCAGCAAATCCTGCTCGCCCAAGTCGATGCTCTGCGAATGGCTGAGCACAACTCGTTGTACAACCACTTGGCCGTCCCCTGCCGGCAGTTGCAAGTGCAATCGGTAATTGCCCAGCGGGTCAGCAAAAGTAGTAGCGCCCACCAGCATGGCTACTGGCGTGACCTCGCCTGGAGTCAAACTAGCAAAGTCGATCACCTGGCCATAATCGGCATTGAGAATCTCGCCATCTGCTCCGGAGCGCACAGTCATCGCCGTGGGCGTTTGCACAGTCTTGATGTCAATCTGGTTCAGCTCGCCACCTTGGCGCACAGAGAAGCTGGTGAGCAAGCTCGCCTCAGGGCGGATGCGCACATTGTAGGGAAGCGAAAGCTGCTGGCTCACAGAACCTTGTTCGCCTTGCAGCGTCAAGGTCATCGGCCCCGGCACGTTCTCATAGATCCAACGCGAGGCGGCTACGCGCGAATTGGGCTGAATGTAAATTTGCACGAAGGCCAGCGACCATAGCAGGCCGCCCACCACCCCCAGCACGCCGAGCGCCACGGCCGCGGGGCGCAGCCAGCGCTTCCACAGCGCTTTGCTGCGCGCCGGCACGTTACCCACGCGCCAAAGTTCAAACACGCCCCACGCGCCGATGATGGCCAGCACGGGGTACAGCGGCAGGAAGTAGCGCATGGTGGGGTTGAAGGCGGTGGATTGCCACACAAAATAGATCAACCCCCAGCTCCACACTACAAAGAAGGGCTTGAGCCATTCGCCTTTGAGCGCGCGCCAGCCCGCCCACAGGAAGCCCGCCCAAGTGGTGATGGCCAGCGGCCAGCCAAGGCCCCAGCGCACAATATTCTCGAAGCCGAACCATAGCGGACGGCGCGCCCACTGCATGGAAGGCGGCCAGTCGGCATCGCCGTTGACCTGCGCTGCGAGCTGGCGCATGGTCTCAACCCACGAGGGGTTAAGACCCAGACCAATGAAGGCATACGGCTGAAAGATACGGAAGGACACTACGCTAACGGCAGCCGCCAGCACCACCCACAGCACACCCTTGCCCAGCTGCTCCTCAAGCTTCTCGGCGGGCAGCGCAGACAAGCGCACCAGCACGGCCAGCGGCAGCGTGAGGCATACCAGGCCCACGCTCACCTTGGAAGCCATAGCGCAGCCCAACGCTACGCCAAACCACACAAAGTCCCAGACATTGAAGGGCTTCTCAGCCGGCTCGGTGGCGATGCGCACGGCGAAGTAGACGGTGAGGACAGTGAAGAAGTTGACGAAGTTATCCACAGTCCAGAAGTGCGACTGTTGCACCTGCATGACCGAGAAGGCGGAGAAGGCCGCCGCCAGCAGACCCACGCGGCGGTCAAACAAGCGCGTGGCGGTGAGGTAGACCAGCAAAATTACGCCAAGGTCCATCAGGCCGGAGAAGGCCTGCCCAACCAGGCGCACATTGGATTGCATGTCCAGCCAATCCACGGCATAGCGCACCATGGTGACCGGCAGGTTGCCGTACACAAAGAAGGTAAAGCCTACATTGTTGGGGTTGAGCGGCGAAGTGGCCGTATCAAAATACTCAGCAATGCCGCTCACCGGCTGCATGGCCGAAACCACCTGGATCAGGAAGCGCTCGTCTGGGTGCAACTGCTGGCCCTCGGCCCAGTCAAGCCCAGTAAAGCGCAACCAGGCCGCCACCGTAAGGATCAGGGCCAGCGCCAGGGTATATAGCCATTTCGATTGCAGTGTTGTGGTTTTTGGCATGAGCTAATTGTCCGAAGCCACCAGGAACATCAGGAAATCTCGTGACGGGTCCTGGCTGCTAAAACGGGTCAGCACACCCTGCGGGAAGAGCTGCTGCAAAGTGCTGGCCGCGAGTGTATCCTCTTGCTTGAGCAAATACAGCCGGGGCGCCGGCACGGTCAGCGTTTGGCTGAGCTGCTCAGTCCAGATGGCGTAATCATGGCCGGGGTTGCCGGCCTCCATCGCCACCAGGCGCGTATCCACCCAATGTGGGTAGGCCACCACCCAGGCGCTCTCCAACGAACCGAAGCTGTTGGCATAGTCCGCGATCACCTGCCCCAGCTCTGAACTGTTCCAGGAGTTGGCGCGGTAGTTGCGCGTGTACTCGCCAAACACCAAGTTGAAATTGAGCATGGCGACCATCACCAGTACAGCGGTGCCCACAAACTGCGCGGCGCGAGCGCCAAAGGTTCCGCCCAGGCGCTGGCGCAGACTGTGCAGCAAAGTATCCAGTGCCAGTGCGCACAGGAGGAAGGCCGGAATCCACGCGCCACTGGCACGGTTCATCGCCGGGTTCTCCTCCGGAAAAGCCAGCGAGAGTATAGACGGCAGCATCAGCAGGGGAATACTGAGCAACAGGAATAGATCCTGCCAGTGACGGTGGCGCGCATAGCGCATCACGGCGATACACACACCCAGCAGCAGCAGCGCGGCACTCAGCGGGTCAAAGGCCGGGGTACGCACATTGCCGGCCACCCACAGCGTGCCACCCGAATAGTTGAACAGCCCCAGCCCCTTGGCCACGTTGCTGGCCAGGATGGCCGCCACGGGGCCGGGATACTCGCGCTCGGCCTGGCCCAGGCGCGTGAGCACGCGCTGATTGACGACCGCCGGATTATCAATGGCAAAGCGTAGCAGCGGCGTCACGGCCAGAATAGCGACCACAGCCAGCAAGGCCGTGCCGATGATGGCCTGGCTGCGTACCTGCTGGCTGCTGCGGTGCAGCAAAAAGATGCCCACCGCGGCAGCCGCCACCAGCGGCATGATGCGGAAGGCGCTGTAACCGTTCAGACCAATGCCCATGCACAGGCCAGCCAGCAAGAAGTCGTTGAGCGTGCCGCGGCGCAGGCCGCGCAATAGATAGTAGAGCGCCGGCGCGGCCAAGGCGGCGTACAGACTGAAGTTCAGCCCCAGGCGGGAAATCACGTTGGGCCAATAGCCCAACCCGGTCAGCAGCAAAGCGAACAAGCCGACCCAGCGCCCGCCCAGTTCCTTGCCCAGCAGGTACATGTAGACCAGCGAAACAAAGGCCACCAGCGCGCTGCTCAGCTTGAGGGTCAGGAAGCTGACGCCCGTACCGAAGACGCCCCCCACCCACGAAGCCAGATAAAACGCCAGCGGCTCGCGGCCAGTGTTGCGTTCAAAGAAGATGGGCGTCTTGCCGTTTTGGATGTCGAGCACATCCATCAACATCTCGGCATGATCGCTGACCATCTCAGGCGGTGTGATATTCAATTGATGAAAGCGGAAGAAGGCAATGAGCGCAAAGGCCAGCGTCAACACCACCGCCCAACGCGAAACGCTGAGCTTGAACTCCGGCTGGGCAACGAAAGCTGCCAGCCGCGTGCGCCAGCTGGTTTGGCGCGGGCCGGGCTGCCAGAAGGCCAGTAGCACGCCACCCACCGCGCCCAGCCAGCACAGCACATTGAGCATATTGAAGCGATTGCTGCCGCTGAGCAGAAAAGTGAGCACAAATAGAACGCCCGCCGCCAGCAGGGGCGCACGGCGAAAGACGGGTGCACGCGTTTCCGCTTCGGCATCCGGCAGCGCCGTCAGGCTCCACTCGCCTTCAATGGAACCCCAGGCGGCCAGGCCAGCCGCCAGCAGGAAGGCGCTCACCGCCAAAGCCGCCCCGCCACCGCCTGAGGATAAGACTACCTGGCCCGCAAAAAACAAAACGGCTGCGGCCAGGCTACGCCAGGGCACCTGCGCCAGCGTGAAGGCCGGCGCGGGGGCCTTGGTGCGCTTGCGGCGCGCCGGTGCAGCCGTTTTGCGCACACGCGCCCGGCTGCCCTTGCCGCGCTGCAAAGGTGGAATGGTAGGCGGCTCCTGGCCGCTGAGGATTGCTTTCAGATAATCGAGGAGACTGGGTTCGGGCATAGGGCGAATGGCCTGCGAAGGCCAAGCCTGATTTTATCGTAGGGTGCATACATTGCATCCCACCTGCTAGGTCAAATTACCCCTGTTTCTAGTCAACTAATTACCCATGGCTTCTGCAACAAAAGATTCACTGTTTGCAACGCGGGTTTCACTGAAGTCAAGTCTTGGCTGCAAATGCCACGCTTACAGTCTGAGGGGGTTCTAAGGGGGAACTAGCAGCTCCCCCTTAGCGGGGTCACAGGGGCAGAGCCCCTGAAAGAAGAAAAAGCAGAGGTATTCACATCTCAAAACTATTATTCAGAAGTGAATCACCGAGATCGATTCCTTAGTCTTAGCGCCGCCGCGCTACATACCAGGTGTAGGTGCCTTCAGGGTCAGCGCCGTGATTGGCCTGCGCGGCGAACACGCGCTCCGTCAGGCCCAGGTTGGCACGGCTGGGCCACAGTACCCAGCGGCCAAACAGCTTGCGCGCCACATAGCTGGGCAAGCCGAAGTAATGCCCCCACTCCAATGCATGCAGCGCGGTGGGGGGGAAGTAGTGCCACCATGCTTCCACATCAAAGCCGGCTTCATCCAGCCGCTCCGTCCATTCCTCTGGGGAGAGCATATTGACATGGCGCGAGATGCGCGTGAACAAGCGCACATAGGCTGCGGCCAGCCCCTTCAGGCCAAACTTGCTCAGCCAATTCGCAATCGAGAGATTGTACGGCCAGCGGTGGTTGGGCACGCAGAACAGGAACAGGCCGCCCTTGCGCACCAAGCGGCCAGTCTCATTGAGCACCTCTTGCAAATTGGGAATGTGCTCGAGCACCGAATTACTGAGCGCGCTGGCGAAGTGGCCGCCCGCTAGCGGGGCGCGGTGGCCGAGGGCTTGCACCAGGCCGCCATAGGCGCCCCAGTGCTTGGCTTCCTGCAGGGAGACGAAGGCCGGGTCCAACCCAACATCCAGCTTTTGCGTAAATACCTGGCTGGCAAAATGCCCATCCCCGCAGCCGAGGTCATAGACCGGCGCGGCCAGTTCAAAATCTTTATAAAAATCAGCCTCTACGGCGCGCAACAAGGCACGGAAGTACGGCAAGGCCTGCAATTGGAGCCACCAGTGTTTGTTTTCGCCCTGGCGCGGCGAGGGGGCTGATTGCGGCGGCAAGCTCACGCCTCGCCTCCGGCAATCTCACGCGCGATCTCTTCAAACAGGGCTTCGTGGCGCGCCGCGCAGGTTTGCGGGCTGAACTCCGTGCGCAACGCATCGGCATCGCCGCGATACTTTTTGGGGTGCGAGAGCACCTCGATCATGTTGGCGGCCAGCGCGTCCGCATCGCCAACGGGCGACACCAGCCCCATACCGCTCATGCGCACCGGTTGGCGCACCCCGGGCAGCGCGGCGGCCACCACAGGCTTGCCATTCATCATGGCCTCAATTTGCACAAAGCCAAAGGTCTCCGTGGAGTTGGTGCTGGGCACCACCAGCAGATCCAGCCCCTGATAGAACGAGGGCATGTCTTCCATCGGCAGCGTGCCGAGAAATTTCCACTGGCCGGCTTTCTCATACTCAGCAATTTGCGGGAACAGACGCTGGGCATAGGCTTCTTCGCCCAACACATCCTGATACTGCCCGGCAAACCACACGAGTGCATTGGGGAACTTTTGCAGCACGGCGGGCAGGGCTTGCAGCAAGACTTCAACGCCCTTTTCGGCGGCGAAGCGCGTGGCCATGGCGATCACTGGCCGCTTGCCCGCTGGGTTGTGGTCAGCTGCAAAGGCGGCTGCCGCCCCCGCATCCGCCGGCGGCAACTCCACCGCAGGGGAGATCACGCGCACTTTGTGGGCAAAGCGGCGCAGATACGGCGAATGGCTGGCAAAGTCTTCTGTATATGAAGAGATGCGGTGCGTGAAGCGGGCGGCCAGGTCATTCATGAAGTTGACGACAAAGTTCACGAAACGATTGAACAGGCCAGACGAAAGGATCAGGTCGGAGTGATAAATGATGACGGTGGCTTTTTTGAGCAGCCAGCCGCGGATGGCCAGGCCGGCCGCGTCAAACTGTGGCAGGTGCAGCAGCAGCGCATCATGCTTGCGGGTTTCCTCCCAGGCCAGGCGGCCCAGGCTGGGCATGATGA
>CAZUTS010000004.1:0-133523 GCA_964623375.1 uncultured Anaerolineaceae bacterium | reverse complement strand
TGTTCAGGAAGGTGAGCATGTCTGGCTGGCTGGCGTTGCGCACGAACACATCGCCACCGGTGGCCACCGCCGCTGCGCCCAGGGATGCGGCCACGATGCGGTCTGGCAACAGGCGGTGGTTTGCGCCGCCGAGCTTGTCTACACCCTCCACAACGAAGGTGCGGTCCACCTGGTAGTCAATAATGGCGCCCATCTTTTGCAGATAGCTCACCAGGTCCACGACTTCAGGCTCGATGGCGGCGTTCTGGATGATGGTGCGCCCCTTGGCCATGCTGGCCGCCATCAGCAGGTTCTCGGTGCTGGTGACGCTGGGATAGTCCAGCGTGATCTCAGCACCGCGCAGGCCATCGGCGGCCTGGATGATGTAGTTGCCGTCCTTGATCTCCACCGTGGCGCCCATTTGCTGTACGCCCTGCAGGTGAAAGTTCACCGGGCGCGGGCCGATCTGGTCACCTCCCGCCGCAGCCGGAATAATGGCTTTGCCGGTGCGGTGCAGCAGCGGGCCTAGCAGCATGATAGCCAGGCGGTTGCGGCCGCCCAGCTCCTTGCTGATGTGGTTGGTGCTTATCGCGGGTGTGCTGACCTGCAGGCTGTGCCCGTTGGTGCTACTGAACGTGGCGCCCACCGCGGCACACATTTCTTGCGTGATGTCACGGTCGCCGATATTGGGGACGTTGCTAAAGTGGCTGGGTTGCTCACTGAGCATCGAAGCCACGAGGAGTTTGGTGATGGAATTTTTGGCGCCACTCACGCTGATCTCGCCGCGCAGTGGCTGGCCGCCTTCAATTGCCCAGGTGTTCATTACTCTCCGGAATCGGGGTTGGGCGGCATGCCCGGCGTGCCAGGGCCGTACTGGTAGACAGCTGCCCAAGGTTGGTACTTGGTTGTGATGACATCTTCATTGATAATCTCGCCATTGCGGTACACCGTGCGCGTTACGCGTACAGTAGCGCCTTCAGCAGCATAGTCTACTTGCTTAATCTGTCCCAGAGCAAAATCCGGATTCTCTTCGTACTGGTCGTCCAGCGCCGGCACCACATCGCGCGGGCCAGTGGTATCCCACTCAACGCTGCGGCCATCTGAGGTGGAGTAGAACTTCCAGGTGATGGTGCGCGCCGTTGGGTTGACGTAGGTTTCCATCAACAGCCAGTTTTCGGTGTCGTTCTGGAACTTGAAATCAACCACCGGCGCGTACACCGTGGCATCCAGGCCCACCATGCGCGGGTCACGCTGCACGGCGGCATTGTATTCGTAATAACTCACGCGGTAGGCGTGAGCCCAGCGCTCGACGATGGGGAAGCCGCCAAAGAAAACGGCGCGGAACAGGGTGGTGCTCACCTGGCACACGCCGCCGCCCACACCTTGAATGGTGCGCCCACCGAAGATGATGAGCGCCTCAGCGAAGCCGGAATCGAGGCTGATGTCACCGATGTTCTCGACCATCGAGAAGATTGCACCGGGCGGCACCAGCAGGCCGTGGAAGCGCTCGGCGGCGGTGGCGATGTTCTGGATGCGCTCTGGGCTGGAGCCGTAGAAGTAGGTGGTAGCTTCGACGACCAGTTCGCGCAGCTCGAGATCTGCTGCTTTGGCGTTATCCAGCACGGTGGGTTCAGTGTAGGTGTATTGCAGATCGATCTGGTGCGCGCCCTCGGCAAGCTGGGCGTTGATGTGGTCAATGCTATTTTGGATGTGCAACTGGCGGCCGATGATCGCCGATTTATAAATATCCAGCTCACGCGTCTCATCATTGAAGATGAAACGCGCATTACGTGGCGTGGCGGCCACGTCTGCGGTCAGCGGCAGCAGGATGGCCGCCAGCTTGTCTGCCTGCAGGCCCACTTGATAGTGCGCCACGTCTGCGCTCTCGACACGCTCGATGCTGAGCATGCTGGCCAGCTGCTGCGGCTCCAGCGTCCACGGGCCGGGGTTCTTCTCATAGTCGCCGCCGGGCGACAGTACGAGGGGCTGGCTGAGGATATTGCGCGCGATCTCAGCCTGTGAGCTGGCATCCAGAATGCGCGGCGGGCTTTCCACCACGGCCAACGGTACGGTGACGTTTTGCATATCCAGCAGCGTAGCCGCCAGGAAGGCAGCGGTACGCTCGGTGTCCAGCGTCAGGCCCACCTGGCCGGGCTGCACCTGCACATCCAGCCCGTTCACGCTGAGTTGCGCTTCGATGGTGGGGCGGTTGAACTGGCTGGCCAGGCCGTGCAGTGTTACCTGCGCCTGGTCGCCATTGAAGATGAGGCGCGGCGCAATCACGGCTCCGTCGCGCAGGGATTGAACTTTCTCGGCGATGTTCTCCCACGGCAGCCAGCTGCGGCCAAAGCCGTAGGCCGCCTCGGCGCTGGCCTCAGCGTCCAGGATCAGGCCGAGCTGTGCCGGGCTATAGGTCCAGCTCTGCTCACCATGCGTCAAGGTCACTTGGCCGGCCAGCGGGTAGGTGAGCTGCTGGCTGAGATAGGCGATGGCCTCAGTGCGGCGCATGCCGCCGATATCGAGGCCGCCCACGGTTACCCCTGGGTACACGCGGCCGAGGTACATTACCCCGAACACCGCTGAGAACACGAAGGCGGCCAGCGCCAGCAGGGCGGCCGCTGCCGTCAACGCCGCGGCGGCCTGGGCTACGAAGCGCGGCGGGTCAGGGCTATATGATTGCGGGTAGGTGGCGCTGGACATGGGGAAATTGTATCGTCTTAGATTGAAATCTTACTAGCTCTCAGTATCCAGCCTATTACCTTTCCGTTGGTTGTGTACTCGACATAACAATTGACTGTTGTCAATCGAAGTTTGCCCGCCGCGGCTGTGCGGTATGACATGATCTGCATCATAGTCAGACCAAGTAACTCGTGCTTCTATTTCGGTTTTGCCTTCTTGAAGGCAGAGTTTACACAGGCCATTTGCATTTCGATAAATCCGGATTCGCTCAGATTCATTAAACGCTCTTCTCTCATCTTTAGTTACAAATTGATGCCCTTCCTTGCTTAAGTAATCAAAAAAGGCTTGCCTCAAGATTCGGTGTCGAGACGCAATTTCATTTGCGCTCATTTGTCGGTTTTCTGAGAAAATGAGAATGTCGGTGTCATCTTCGTGGTTATCGGATTTCCACCTTGCATAGAAATTCAGGACAAAGTGTCTAAAAATTTCCTCTTCTTTGTCCGTAAACACATAGTAAGTCTCCAGATGCCTTAGGAGCAAGTAAATCGAAATGATGAAGTACTCAACTCCTAATTCCTTTACTCCGCTTTCCTCATCTAGCATTGGGTCATTTTTAAAGACTTTGTAAAAACGAGCCAGATGTCCCAATACCTTTTTTGCAAAGGGAAGATTTTCGAATTCATAGTTTCCGATACCATCATCTTTCTGGTAGCGATCAATAAAATCTATTATCTCCTGGTCTTGTATGTCACTTGGGCCATTGTTGCCTTCCCATTTTTCTTCAGTGATTGTAAGCCGCGCCAAAATGGCAAGATGTTGCATTCGATTATTGTTTCGCGTGATTATCTTGAAAAAAGGTGCTTTATTCGGATTCGCGTCAATTGGTGAATATTTCTCGTAATCAAAGGTCTGGTCATCCGCGTACTTAACAAGAAAGTTTCGTGCAGTACTAGAAAGTCGCGAATGGGCCTTCTCCATATTTGAGAGACTCTCTCCCTGCTGTAATCGCCAGAAAATCTCGGTTGCTATTTTCTGGTGTTCTGGCTTTTTGGGATCATCAATTCCCTTTATAAGGTCAGCTGTGTAGAAAAGCTCTTTATCAATGAATCTCCGAATTTCAGAGGACAGGGCCGAATACTTGCTTCCTGCTAACTGGGGACTTACATCACTTAGAGAATCTGGCAATGACAGCAAGTCGCCCAAGAAATTTTGAACAGTAACAATTCGTTGCTGACCATCGATTACTTCACTAATTGTTTCGTCTGTACCAAGGCGAACTTCGCGAACAACTATTCTAGGCACGTAAAAGCGTCTGAATAAACTGTCAAGGAGGTCTTGTTGCTTTTTTCTCGACCAAACGTTTTTGCGTTGGTATGGCGGACGGGTAACGTACTCGTCCTTGTAATCATGAAAATCTTTAATCGAGATTGATTTTGGGATTATTTCGTATTGTGTTTTTGGATTGAACGATCCCATTTTGAATTTCCTCCTTAGCAACACACTAGCAAGCGAATCTGTCGAATCAGATTCTTGCCGACTATAATCTAACAATGGGTAAGATTCAAACGTCCCCTCAACCCGTTTCCGCCTCGCGCGTCACCATCTCGCAGCTTATGCAGCCAGACGATGCCAATATCCTCGGCAACGTGCATGGTGGCCACATCATGAAGCTGGTGGATGAAGCCGGTGCGCTGGCCTGCATGAAGCACAGCCGCCAGCGCGTGGTGACGGTGGCGGTGGACCGTATGACCTTCCAGCATCCCATCCGCATCGGTCACCTCATCATCATCCATGCCGAGGTCAGCTATGTGGGCAGCACCTCGATGGAGGCTGAAGTCTCCGTACATGCCGAAGACCCCACCACCGGCGAGAGCTGGCACACCAACACCGCCTACCTGGTCTACGTTGCGCTGGATGCTGAAGGCAAGCCGGTGCGCGTGCCACCTCTGGAAGCCGAGAATGACTTCCAGCGCCAGCGTATGGAGCAGGGCGCCGCGCGCCAGAAGTATCGCCTGGAGCAGGCCAAGCAAGAGCGCTCCTTCTTCGGCAAAGAACCCAAGGCCACTTCCTAAATGAGCGCGCCGCGCATCATTGCCGGCACCGCCCGCGGTGTGCGCCTGAAATCGGTGCCTGGCGACGGTACGCGCCCGATCACCGACCGTGCCAAAGAGTCGCTCTTCAACATCCTGCGCCCAGACCTTGGCGGCGGAGCCTTCTTAGACATCTTTGCCGGTACGGGCTCCGTGGGTATCGAGGCGCTCAGCCAGGGCGCTGGCTACGCCCGCATGTTGGATAACAGCCGTGCCGCAGTGGAGACCATTTACGCCAATCTCACTCTGACCAAGATGCAGACCCGCGGCGAGGTGCGCCAGACGGATGCCTTCGCGCATCTGGCCATGCAGCCTGATCGCCAGTTTGACTATGCCTTCATTGCTCCGCCGCAATATCACGGCCTATGGAAGCGCGCGCTGTTGGCGCTGGACGCTAACCCCGGCTGGCTAGTCGAAGATGCCTGGGTCATCGTGCAAATTGATCCCACGGAATATGAAGCAGTTGAATTGCAGAATTTAGAAGAGTTTGACCAGCGCAAGTATGGCAATGTGTTGCTGGTATTCTATGAGCGCAAGACATCTGGCTAACTGAGCAGCCGCTGTCTGTTGGTCAGTTGGTCGACCCGACGACTAGTTGACCAAGCGACCAATTTGATTAATCGATTGCTTTGATTACTTGAGTTTTTGCCCGCAATTCGGGCATTCTTTTTCTTTCGCCAGAATCACAAAGCCGCACTTAGGGCAGCCGCTGGGCTGCACATCGCCCATGGGTGCGCCGCAGGCCACGCAGCGGCCAGCGCCCACTTCGTTGGCTGTGTTGCAGTAGCTGCACGCCATGCGCTGCAGGCGGCGCGCCAACTGCGTGCTGGCGCCGCCGTTAGCGGCCATGCGGTCGAGCAGCTTCCACACCTGCTGCTCCAGCGAGAGGTTCTCGATGTCGGCGGCAATATCATCCAGCCGGCCGAGCAAGTTCATCGGGTTGAGCCAGGTGAGCAGGGCGCTGGCGCTCAGGCTGCCCGCCAACCCCAGCACCGATTGCTCCCCCACGCTGGCTTGGATACGCTCACCGCGCTTGGCCAGCGCCACGGCCAGGCTGGTGCGCCCGCCGCTGCTGCGACTCTCGCGCGTGGCAATGCTCACATAGGCGGTCTTGCCGCGCACTGAGGATTGCGCCGCAAGCCCGCCGCGGTTGAAGAAGTTGGCCAGCGTGACGGCCATTTCTTCAGGATCCAGGTCACCGTGATAAATTTTGGTTTTCATCGTAGGCTTATGTGTGCGTGATTATAATCATTTCGTTCCCATGAAGACGATTCGTGTATTGTCCATCAGTTGTGCGCTTATGCTGGCTGGCCTGTTTAGCCTGTTGCTCTCTCCGCTCACCGCCCAAGCGGCTCCGCTGGCGCAGCAGCCCACCGTATCCATTGCCACGGTTACCGGTACGCCCGTTGGCGCCTATATCATAGTAGACCCTTCGAATGTGCAAGTGAACGTGCGCAGTGGCCCTGGCACCGACTACCCAACCGTAGGTGTGCTGGTGGGCGGTGAGCAGGTGGCTGCCAAGGGTCGCTCTGTGGCGGGTGAGTGGATTCAAGTCTTTTATCCAGCCGTGGCCGAGGGTGTGGCCTGGGTGTATGCGCCACTGGTGTCCTTGTTCGGCACCGATCAGCTCGTCATCATCGAACCACCGCCGACCCCCACGCCGCGCGTGACCCCAACGATCGACCCCACGCTGGCGGCGCAGTTCGTGCTGGAGATTCCGGCTACGCGTATGCCCACCTTCACTCCGCCTGAGCCTTTGGAGATTCCGCAGTTCGAGCAAGCCGGCACAGGGCGCGTGGGTGGCGTACCGGTGGGCATGATCATCACTGGCATTGGCCTGATGGGCTTGTTCGCTGCTGCCATCAGCTATGTTCGCGAACACTAATATGCGCAAAGAGGGTGCATGAAGCTAAACAAAGTTCTGGGCATCGCAATCATTTTGCTGCAACTCGTTGATATGCTTGTGCATATCAGCACTGGTCAGTTGGAACGCACGCGTATTGCCGCCAGTCTCATTATGGTGTTCTGGGTGCTGCGCGCTCCTAACAACGCCTCGGCCAATTACACGGGGCTCGTTT
The DNA here is from genome assembly GCA_964623375.1 of uncultured Anaerolineaceae bacterium. Lineage (GTDB taxonomy): Bacteria > Chloroflexota > Anaerolineae > Anaerolineales > UBA11579 > JAMCZK01. The sequence continues at coordinate 126,697 of CAZUTS010000004.1, read as the reverse complement.
CCTTGGGTATTTATCTGGCGCTCAACCTGTTCTTTCTCTGGCAGAACGGTTTCACCAATCCTGAGGCAGGTGGGGCATTACGTATTGCCTTGTTTGCCTTCGTGCTGCTCACTGCGGCGCTGACCGGCACCATCGTGTGGGGCAATACCCGCCAAACAAAAACCAGCTAAACAAAAAAAGGCTGCTCACTGAGCAGCCTTTTTTTATTACATTTACCTTTTGGCTTAGTGGCCGCAGCCGCAACCACAGCTGGCAGACTCTGCCTGGGCGTGGCTGTGCTCGTCAGCGTGGTCGTGGCCACCGCAGCCACAGCCAGACGCGCCGTGGTGTTCGGGGGCATCCTGTCCATCCGTGCGGAAGGAGTTTCCACAGCCGCAGGCGGAGCTGGCGTTGGGGTTATCGATTTTGAAGCCGCTGGCCATCACGTCATTGACGTAGTCAATGTTGGCGCCGCGCAGGTAACCGATGGAGACTTCGTCCACCACCACACGTACACCGTGCTGGTCAAACACCATGTCGCTGTCGCGCACGGTGGATTCCAGGGCCATGCCATATTGGAAGCCGCTGCAACCGCCACCCTGAACGAACACACGCAGAGCGTGGTCCTCAAGGTTGCGTTGGGTCATCAAACCGCGCACGGCATCTGCCGCAGCCACGGTAACAGTCAGAGTGGGTGTCGCAATCTTCGGCTCAACCATTGGTTGAGCGTTGATTTGGGTTTCAGCTAGTGCCATGAAAGCTCCTTTTTCGTAGAGATGCTTGTCTATTTTATCAACATTCCGGGCAGAAAGGCAAGTGGGCTAGAGGTCGACAATGGCTGCATCCAGGGTCTCTGGGTCGTAGCGCACCGAGACGCTGGCGCCGGGTTGCAAGCGCGGCAGGTCTACAAGGGTGGTCAGGCGCTCCGCTTCAGTGTAGAAAGGGCTGCCGTGCGGGGGGTGCACTTCCAGCACCATGTGCACCATCGGATTGCGATTGATGTAGGTGCCGGTCTGTGACAAGCTCACCACCTTGGCTGTGGCGGCTGTGCCGGTGGCTTGCAAGCGAGTGTTGATGCTGCTCACCATTACAGGGCTAGCCACGATAAGTAGCATAGCCAGCACCATCATGACGAAGGTGGTGATAACGGCAACGTTGCTCAAAAGCGAGAGACCAGAGCTGCCTACGTCCATCAGGCCGGGAACGAAGCCATTCACCCAGTTGGCAAACTGCCTACCAGGCTCGCCGAACATCTCTGAGGCCATGTCTGCAAAGACGCACACAAAAGGTATCCACATGAAGAGGAATATCCGTCTGCCAATTCTGTGGAGTGTTTGGGCGGTTTTCACAGGTTGAATTTTATAGCGGGTCACGCGGTATGCAAGCACAATTGCATGCAAAAGTATCAGCGCTTGTGTGCCAGCGCAACTTCGAGTGTTTCCGGGCTGTAAAAGACGGAAACCGTGTCGCCTGCTTTGTAGCCGGCTAACTCTGCGCGCCGCACCAGTTGTTCGGCCTCGGCAAAGAATGGCGAGCCGTCTTTTGGCTTGACTTCGAGCATGAAGCGCACGACGGGGCTGTTGTTGATCGTTGTCCCCGTGCCCTCGATGCTTAAGATACTGGCTTGTGCGGGTAGACCGCGCTTGCGTAAGCGCTGGTTGAGCAAACCAGCCAGCATTGTTGCGCCAAACAATAAAGCAATGGCCAAGATCGCAAGGGTAATCGTGAGCGTGGTGGCCACCGTGCTGAGCACTGAGCCGCCCTCAGGGCTGGTGCTCAATAGACCAGGCAGCAGTCTATTCACCTGCGCTGCGAAGCGCAGGCCGGGTTCGCCAAACATCTCGCCAATACGGCCAACCATGATGCAAGTGATAGGCACCCACAGAAAGAGAAAGAATATAGAGCTAAGCTTATCGAGAAGGCGGGCGTACTTCATACGCTGCGGCTCAGCTCGCCAGCTACCACCATGGCTTTGATATGCTCCACGCTTGGCGCCCATAGCGCATCGCCGGCCTCAAAGGGCACCTGCTGGCGGATGGCGGCCAGCGCCGCAGCAGTACCCTGGCCCGGCTGCGCCCCAGGCCGCTGCGCCAGGCGCAGATCCAACGCACGCGCCGCCAGGGTGAGCTCCACGGCCAGCACGTGCGCGCAGTTGTGGGCGATCTGCCAGGCATGGCGCGCCGCCGTCATGGCATTGGCGTTGTGGTCCTCCTGTCCGGCGCTGGTGGGCAGCGAGCGCACCGAATCCGGCGCAGCCAGCGTTTGGTTCTCGAGCACCAGCGAGGCGGCGGTGTATTGCAGCATCATCATGCCGGAGTTCAAGCCGGCGGCGGCCTCGTTGGCTACCAGCATGGCGGGCAATCCGCCGCTCATTTTGCTGTCCAGCAAGAGGAAGCTGCGCCGCTCGGAGACGGCGGCCACTTCGCTCAGAGCGATCTTGAGAAAATCGAGCGCCATGCCCACAGGCTCGCCATGGAAATTGCCGCCCGAGATGCTTACGGCTTCGCCGTTGTGTCCATCGAAGAGTAGCGGGTTGTCCGTGGCGGCGTTGATCTCGCGCTCGATGACGCCGCACACGTAGGCCAGCGCGTCATACGCAGGGCCAAGGATCTGCGGGGCGCAGCGCAGCGAATACACATCCTGCACGCGGCCCGCCGTATTCAGAAGGGTGCTGCCTTCAGTGATGGCGCGCATGCGCTCGGCCACGGCCATCTGGCCGGGCTGCTTGCGCGCCGCGTGCAGCCGCGCGTCCAGCGCGGCAGAGGCGCCCTGCATTGCCTCCAGCGACATGGCCGCCGCGAGGGTGCAGCCAGCCAGCAGGTCTTCGGCCAGCACCAGCGTCAGCGCGCCCAGCGCTGCCGAGAAGGTGGCCCCATTGGTGATCGCCAGCCCTTCCTTCGGGCCGAGCACCAGCCGCGGGATGCCTGCGGCAGCCATGGCGGCTTTGCCGCTCATGCGCTGCCCGTTGAATACCGCCCAGCCCGAATCTTGTTCGCGGTCAGCAGCGTCTGTGCTCATCACCAGCGCCAGTTGCGCCAGCGGCGCCAAGTCGCCAGACGAACCCAGCGAGCCTTGTGAGGGAATGATTGGCGTGACACCCTGATTCAGCATCGCCAGCAGCGTTTCGATAAGTTCGGGGCGCGCCCCCGAATGCCCGGCGGCCAGCGTGTTGGCACGGATGAGCATGGCGGCGCGCACCACCTCAGCGGGCAGCTCTGGCCCGGTGGCGGTGGCATGGCTGAGGATGAGATTGCGATTGAGGGTACGGGCGTCTTCGGGCGAGATTTGCTTGTCTGCAAAGATGCCGAAGCCGGTGTTGATGCCGTAGACAGGCTTGCCGCGCTGGATAATATCTTCCACCCAGGCTTGCGATTGGGTCACGCGCTGGCGGGCAGTTGCGGCGAGGCGCAGGTGCACGATGTCGTGCACCTGCGCCTCGCCGCGGGCCACCTGCACGACATCGTGCAGGCTAAGATGCTCGCCGTCAATTTCGATACGGGTGTTGGCCATGGGCTCCCTTGGGCTAGTCACGATTCTTCATGGCGCGGGACATCTCGCGCTCGGCGTCACGCTTGGCAATGTCCTGGCGTTTGTCCCACTTCTTCTTCCCCTTGGCCACCGAGATCTCTAGCTTGGCACGGCCGTTCTTCATATAGATCTGCAACGGCACGATGGTGCTGCCGTTGCGCTTGACCTCTTCGTGCAGCTCGGCAATTTCCTTGGCGTGCAGCAGCAGCTTGCGATCCCGGCGTGGCTCGTGTCCGGCTTTGCCAGCCTGGTTGTAAGGGGCGATGTGCGCGTTGACCAGGAACGCCTCGCGCCCGTTGGTGCGCACATAGGCTTCCTTCAGGCTAACCTGCCCAGCACGGATGGACTTGATCTCGCTGCCCAACAGGGCCAAGCCAGCCTCGTATTTCTCCTGCAAAAAGAAATCGTGGCTGGCTTTGCGGTTACGGGCAACTACCTTCTCGGCCATGGGTCGATTTTACTAGACAGTCGACAGTTCACAGTTGACAGTTGCTTGCCGCTGGCTGCGGTTTGTCACTCCGAACGAGCGGCGCAGCCGCGAGGAGGAATCCTTTAAGGGATTGCAAATTTATCTTGGTTGTCCTTGACCTAAGGATTCCTCGGCTTTGACGGTTTATGTTTGTTTGGAATCTCTAATCTCAGATTTCTATCTACTCACCGCCAGCTTGACTACCTTGCCCTGTGCGTCCATCGTAATGCGCGCATATTGCGGGTGAATGCGGCCTAGCCCCGGCACTTTCTTGCTCAGCGTTACCAGGCTGCGGCTGGGCGCCAGGATAGTGCGCTTGGCTCCCGTATTGTGGGGGTGGGGCAGCGGGCAGTTGTGATTTTGGCAGTTGGTGTGCTCGTGGCTCACGCTCACTTCGCTGTCCTGCATGCCCGGCAAGTATTCCTTCACGACTGCTTTCACCGTAGCCAGCGTCTCCTCAGGCAACGCTTCCATGGGGATGTTGTCACCCAGGCCATACGCATCTGGCAGGTCGCACACTGTATTCATCTCGCTGCTCTCAGCACGCAGGATGCGCTTGGGCAGCGAGGCGTCTGTGCTGACCTGCGCCAGCGGGTCGCCATACAGAATGAACGAGATCAGCGTCTTCTGGTCCTCGCCATCCAGGTAGCCCTGGCGGCGGTGCATGGTCTGCGCCATGGCGATCTTGGCGCGGCGCAACGCTTCGCCCACTGGGTGGCCTTCGTTCAGCAAACGCCAGAAGGTTTGGCCCAGTAGGTCGGCGGCGATGAGCGGCGTGGATACCGCGCCGTACGAGGTCACCGTCGAGCCGACCACGGCCTTGCTGCCCGAGTCGAGGAACTTCAGCGCCAGTGCATTGTCGACTGTTTTGTTGAACACGTTAGCGCCAAAGCAGGCTTCGCTGAACACCACCTGCGGGGCGCGGCCGTGGTTGACCACATCGCTGGGGCGGAGTGCAATCGGGTAGTCTGGCCCGCTGGGGGTGAGCAGCGGGTCACGCTGCCCGTACCAATCCGCGCCATCTTCCACGCCGTGCAGGTTGAAGTAGGCCACCTGCAGCGCCTTGCTGGCCTCTTTGGGCAGCTTGCCAGTCTCGGTGGGCGGGCTCAGGCTGAGGCGGTTCGGTTCGCCGATGGTGCGGTAGACCGAGTGCGAGGCACGCTGCCAGACCTGGGCGGTGTAGCCAAAGCTGCTGCGCTTGGGCTTCCACAGGCCGAACATCATCAGCAAGCGTACGATGAGCTGGCGCAGCGGGTCACGCTGCTCGACAACTGTCTCACGGCTGGCCTCGATGCGGTTCAGCACCTTGAGCAGCGAGGAAGGATCTTTTTCGGTGCCGGTGGGCAGGCGGCCGGCCGGCCAGGTGGGCACAAAGTAATTTTCGTCCAGGCTGGCGTAGGGATTATCCGAAGGCACATCCTTATCGTCGTCATCTACTGGGTTGGGCAAATGATGGAAGGGTACGATCTTGGGGCCGCCGATGATGAGCAGCGAGCCGATCATTTCGCCATTCTGGCGCAGCGCTTCGTCCAGGTCAGCCAGTAGATGTTTGATGGCCCACGGGTCATTGGCGTTGACTGCCTTCAGGCCGAAGGCAGACATGCAGGCTATGTCATCTACGTAGATGACATAGGCGCCCCATTTGGGCAGTGCATCCGTGGCGGTAGCCACACCGCGCAGGCTGGCATGAATGCTGTCAAAACCGGCCTGGCCGTATTGGTTGAGCAGGTTCTCTTTGGAGCTCAACAGAATGTAGGCTGGATAACGGCCATCGGCGCGCAGGCGCAACGATTCCGCCGTGGCCGTATTGACCTCTTCGAGGTCGATCAGGGTTTCCGGTAAAGACGAGAGCGCGTGATGTAGCGCTTCGTTGATTTGCTCGTCTGACGCATTTCTACTCTCCACATCAGGCTCAACAGCATGCGGGGTAGGCAGCTCAATGTTGTGTGTAGCTACGGCATCGATCCCGAAGTCGGAAACAGCAACATCAGGAGCAGACGACTCAAAATCTTCCCCAGTAGTAGCATCTACCCCAGAGCTAAAAACCTGGCGGGCATCTCCCACAGCACTAAACAGTTCATCGCCTTCGATGGCTTTTGAGAATTGCTCTTTCACCTTGCGAGACTTGAGCGCCTTGCCATCCAGCATGGGCTGGTGGGCTTCTTCGCTCAACTGAACAACGTTGTCTTTGATGCCCTTGGCAAAGTCTTTCTTGACTTCGCGTGTGCCGAAGGCGGCTGCGTCCAGCATCGGTGTGTGCACGCTTTCGAGCACATCGGCTGCACTCAGCGCCTTGCCAGCCAGGGCGGGCAGCGTGAGGGTATCGATCTGGTTCCAGCCCAGCTCGGCGGCCACATTGGCCGGGATGGGCGTGTTGATGGCTTGTTGCAGGCTAGCCGGCCACAGCGCGGTGAAGCGATGATTAGCGCCCCACACGCGGTGGGCCACCTGGCCGCTGACATCTTCGGCGGCGCAGTCGTGCAATACATCCACGGCGGCGTTCTCTTGGCCACTTTCGATGAGGAAGTTGGCGTGCAGCAAGCGTAGCTGCAAGCAGTGCGGCCAGGTGCCGCTATACAGTTCCACCAGGTTCTCCACTGCCAGCCAGCTGAGGCCCTGCGCGCGCGCGATTTGAATGTGCAACAGGGCGGGCAGGGGGGAGGGCGGCTCGGCCAGCAACGCAGCTTGCACGTGCAACTCGGCCTGCTCCAGGTCGCCCAGCTTGAAGGCATGGTGGGCACGCAGCAGGCTCTGTGCCCACGGCTGAATGTCGCCGGGCACTTCGAAGGGCATGCGCAGCACAACGGCAGCGGCGCGGGCGGCCTCGGCGTGGGCCGGCTTGACGCGGCGCGCCAGCTTGGCCAACTGCTCCTGCGCCTCAACAAACTGCGGGTCCAGCTCGCACAGGCGGCGCAGCACCTTGAAGGCGACATCCTGTTTGCCTTCTTTGATGAGCGCCTGGGCGCGTAGCAGCTCGACGTGCAGGTCATACGGATAAGCGTTCAGCCAATCCTCGGCCACTTGGCGCACAAAGCGCATCTCGCCGGCGTTGAGCCCTACTTGCAGCAGGGTCAGCACCGTGGCACGGACTACCGGTTTGCCGGCATTGATCAGTGTCTTCATGTCTTGGTTCATAGCGCACTCACTTCCTGCGGTTGGTGGATCAGGTTCAGGGCGATCACCGCCGCCAGTTGGCGTTGGATATTGCGCTCACGCGGCGCCAATAACGCCGCTTTGCGCAGGGCAGCCTCAGCTGCGTTGTAGTCTTTCACTTCTTTCAAAGCCAGCGCCGCCTCGAGATGGGGCTGGGCGCTGTGCGGGGCAGCCGCGGCGGCCAGCTCAAAGGCATGCATGGCCTGCTTGAACTGGCGGCGGCTCAGGAACACCTGGCCGCGCTCGATGTGCGCCTCGCTCAGATGCGGGGCCAGGGCAGCGGCTTCATCCAGATGATGCAAGGATTGGTCCAACTGGCCGCTGCGCTTGAGCAGCTTGCCCAGGTGCAGGTGCAGGCGTGCCTGCTCCGGCAGCGGCAGCGTCTCGGCTTTCTTGGCGGCACGCTGGGCGGCCTGGATAGCGTCTTCGGTTTCGCCAGTCTTGGCCAGCATCTCGGAGAGCGTCATGTACACATCCGGGCGCTCTGTGTTGGCCTTGCTCAGGCGCAGCACTTCGCTCAGGCCCTTCTCGGCGGGCAGCAACTGGGCACGGCGCAACTGAATGGGCAGCTTGTCCTGAGCGTGCTGCTCAGAGCGCTCCAGCACGGCCAGCGCATCGTCCACCTCGCCGATGGCGTGTAGACATTCCGCGTATATGTTGAGCGCCTTGCTGTCTGTCGGAGCCAGGCGCAGCGCGTCTTCGGCCAAGCGCTTGGCATCTGCGGTGTCGCTGGTCTGCAAGGCGATCTCAGCCTGCAACACCAGCGCGGCGTTCATGCTGGGCGCCAGTTGGTGCGCACTGACGGCAGTGGCATAGGCTTGTTGTAGCTCGCCGCTGTGCTTGTAGGCTTGGGCCAGTGCCAGCGTATAGCGTGCTTCACCAGGCTGTAGTTTCGCAGCTTGGGCAAATGATTTTTGTGCAAAAGGATATTGCTCGGCGGCCATTTCGGCTTGACCCAGCTCGTAATGTCGCTCAGCCTCGTTGGGCTGCATCGCCACGGCGTGCTGCAAATAATCGATGGCATCTGTGAGTGCGCCAGCCTGTTGCAACAGTCTGCCAGCGAAGCTGTGCCACAGCGCCTGCATGGGCGAGAGCGCCAGTGCCTGGCGAATGTGATCGAGCGCGGTCTGAACTTGACCCGCATCCTTGGCGAAGCGTGCGGCCAGCGCGTGGTACGGCGCAATGTGTGCGTTTTGTTCCAGCGCGCCCAGCATCCACTTCAGTGCACTGGCCGGGTCAGCCTGGCCAAAAGCGATGGAACGTTCCACCAGCACCTCGGGCGAACGCCAGAAGCTCTTGGCGTTGGCTTCCACCGAGCGCAGATCGCCGTTGACGCGGGCGGCATAGACCAGCGCGGCGGCATCGCCGGCACTGCTGGGGTAGCCGTTGGGCAGGCTGGCGGTATCCGCCGCCTGGCCGAAGCGCAGGGCGGCGCGGGCCAGCCAGTGTTCTACCTGCGAGCGGGCTGCGGCTAGCTGTGTGGTACTCAGCGCAGCCTGCAGGGCGGCGCGGGCCTGGCCGTAGGCCTCGGCGCTGGTGGCTTCCACACCGGGCGCAGCCGCTAGCGCCTGGCTGGCAACGCACAGCTGCTGCCATTCGACGCGCTGCACGATGGCTTTGCCGAGGGCAAATTGCGCCAAGGCTTGGCCGGGCACTAGCTTGACTGCCAACTGCAGCAAGTGCAGCGCGGCATCGTAGTTCATCAAAGACAGCGCAGCGCGCGCCATGCTAATGAAAGTAAAGGCATCCTGCGCTTCGTTGATCTGCATCTGGCTGTTATCCATCGCCAGAGTGAGGTCACGCTCGGCCTGGGTGCGGTCACCACGGCGGGCCGCCAGTTGCGCTTGCAGCGCCAGCACGCGCGGGTGCTGTTCGTCGCTCTCCAGCGCCGGCGCCAGCGCTTTGGCGGCGGCCAGCTCTTCGTTGCTGTCCAGCGCCAGCTCGGCCTGCAAGCAGGCCAGCTCAGCGCTGGGGGCCGAGATGAGCTTGGCTTCGGCGAGCAGAGCGCGTGCTCGCTCTGGCTGCAAGGTGGCCAGCGCCATTTCGGCGGCCAATTGCAGCAGCGGCTGGTGGCTCAGGTCCAGGCGGAAGGCTTTCTCGGCGGCAGTGAGCGCAGCAGCCCATTCGCCAGCAGCACGCAGCAAGCGGGCCTTGTTGGCCAGCAAGCCCAGATCGTCGGGCATACGTTCGATGGCCTGCTCCAGCGCTTCCAGCGCGGCTTGCGGGCGGCCGGCGGCCTGCAGGATGCGCGCTTTGCGCGCCAGCAAGCTGGCCTGGCCGGGCTCGTTGGCCAGGCTCTTGTCTAGCGTGGCGAGGGCTTCGTTCCATTGCTGGCTGTGCTCATAGGCTTCGGTGAGGACATCCAGTAGGGCGGGTTGTGATTCGAGCTCGATGGCGCGCTTGAAATAAGACACGCTGGTGGCGGCAGCGCCGTGCTCCAGCAAGAAGCGACCGGCTTTGGCGAGTGCATGGCTATTGACGCTGCGCAGCAGGGCCGCCAGCGTGTCTACCGCCTTCTCGTGCGCGCCGTCTTTCCATTCCAACTCAGCCAGGCGCAAAATCTGGGCGGCTGAGCCATGCTCGCTGATGCCCTTCTGCAACGCGTGGCGCGCTTCGCTGGCTTTGCCCAGCGACTCGGCCTGCTCGGCAAACCACAGCACGGCTTCTTCGTCTTTGGTGCCGGTCATGTAGACCTTACTGGCGATCTGGAACGCTTCCTCGCTGCGCCCGGCCTGGTTGTAAGCCATGCACAGTGCGTGCAGCGTGTCGGGGTCGCCAGGAGCGCTAGCATCCAGTGCTTCGAGGATGCTCAGGGCCTCCTCGTGTGCACCTTGCTTGGCCAGCGCCAGCGCTTTGCCTAAAGTTAAGCGTTTGTGCCAGGTAGCATCTTGCGCCAACTCAGAGCGCAAGGCGGCTTCATATTCGTGAACGGCCTCGGCAAATTTGCTCTGCGCTGCCAGCGCTTCGGCCAGCAGGGCGGTGGCCCGCGGCGAAGCGCCGCCGTGCTGCAGGGCGGCACGCAGCGTGCCTTCGGCATCCGCTGCCGCGGCGGTCAGCAACTGCGCCTGTGCCATATCCAGCAGGGCGGCGCTATTGTCCGGCTCGGATTGCAATGCGGTGCTAAGGGCGGCCAGCGCTTCATCGGCTTCGCCCACGTCCAAGAGCAGCTGGCCCAGTTGGTGCTGGATGGCGGCATTGCCCGCGAATTGCTGGGCGGCGCGCTCCAGCGTGTGACGTGCCTGGTTGGCTTGGCCCAGGCTGCGTTGTAGCGTACCCAAGTGCAGGGCTAAGGGCTGTGACAGCGGATGGCTGGGCAGCTCAGCCAATAATTCCGTTGCGCGGGTGAAGGCGTGCAGGGCAGCCTCCTTCTCTTCCAGCGCCAAATAGATATCGCCTAGCAGATACTGCAACTCAACGCTCGGCTTGGCAAACTGCTGGGCGTTGAACAGCGTATCGCGGGCCGCTTGCAGGTCGCCACTGTCGCGCAGCAACTCGGCCAGCGCAATCCACGCCTCGTGTTGCGCCGGGGCCAGTTCGGTGGCGCGGCGCAAATGCTCCATAGCGCTGTTGGCGTCACCCTGGGCGACCAAGGCTTTGCCCATCAGCGCATGTGCGCCGCCGTGCGTCACCTGCACGGCCAGCACACGCTGGCAGGCCTGTAAGCACTCACTGATCTCGTCTGCATCCAGGGCGGCTTGCGCCAGACCGAAAATATCTTCGAGGGTGGGTTGCTCATCCTGCGCCAGCACTGCCTTCCATTCGCTATAGGCGGCGGCGCCTTGCTGGTTGTCTTGCAATGCTTTGGCCAGCAAGCGGCGCAGGTCCACACGTTGGGGGGCCAGCGCGGCGGCCAGGTGGGCGGCCTGCAAGGCGCGCTCGGGGTCATTGCCCATGGCCAATACACGCGCCAGGAAGGCGGCACTCTCAGCGTCGTTGGGGGCGTGCTGCACGGCTAGCTCAGCGGCCTGGCGTGCGGCTTCGCCGAGCTTGAGCTCGACGAAGATCTCGCCCAGTTGGCGCATCAGCGTGGCATTCTCACTGACCGGGCTGTCTTGCGCCGCGGCCAGGGCGGCCGCAGCCATGCGCTGGGCTTCGTCAGCCTGATTGCTCTTGAGCGCCACGCGTGCCGCGGCGATCAATGCAGCGGGGTGGCGGTTGCTGCCACTTTTGGCGCCGGCCAGCGGCTCAGCGAAACCCGTGAAGTTCGCATCCGTGTTGACGGCGGCGTTCTCGGCCAGCTTGCCAGCTAATTCGGCCTGAATGCGCTGTGCGGCGTTCCAGGCGCTCTGCAGCAAAGGAGTTGCGGCATCGTGCTGGCCGCTCAGTTGGCGAATCTCAGCTTGCAGCAGCAAGCGCTCAATCTGGTTCATGTCGCCGTCAGCTGCCGTGCTCTCTTCGAGCTTCTGCAGAGCGTGGCCGCCGGCCAGTTGTGCCAGCGGCAAATGCATGTGCGCCAGTTGACGCAACACGGCCAGGAACTGCGCCAGCGGCGCAGCTTCCAAAACGTGCATCAGCAAAGCGTTCTGCTCGTCGAGGGTGAGCGGGTTGCTGACCAGCGCGTGCAGGCCCTGCTTGTGCAGCTCGTTGTCCTGGCTGGGCGCCAACAGCGCCGCCAACAATTCGCCGGGCTGCGGCAGCAAGCCAAACAGCACGCTCAGGGTGAGCTTCCAAAATGAGGCGGGCGCCACGCTCAGGTCCTGGGCCAGCTGCTCCCAGTTGCCCAGCACGCGGCGGCGCTCACGCAGGGCCAGCGCCAGCAGCGTGGCTTGCTCCAAATTCACGGCAGACGCGCCTTGCGTGGCCACCAGCTCATAGGCGCTGGCGGCCTGGTAGCGCAGTTTCTCCGGTGTCTCGTTGAGCTCCGCACGCAGTTCCTCAAACAGACCTTGCTGGCCCAGGCGCACCAGCCCCAGAAAGGCCGGTGACCATGCGCTGCGTTGGCTGCCCGCGGTTTTCAGCGCCAGGCTGGCAAACGCCGCCTCTTGCAACTCAGCCCACAGGGTGGGCTCGTTGCGCAAGGCGGCCACGACCAGCGGCCATTCGTTTTGTGGCAGGCTGTTTTTGAGGTCTGCGATAAAGGAGCTCATAACTACTCTTTCGTTGTAAAAAAATTAGGACCAGTTGGTTTGCAACACGATCCAAAAACCACCGGCCATCAGCGCCAGACCCAGCGAGGCCATGAAGATGCCTACGCCCGTAGCGGTCTTGACCAGTTGCTGCACACCGTCCAGCAGTGCCGTGGCCCCGGTGACCAGTTGAGCCACATCCTCAGCAATGCCCTTTTGCACCAGCTGCGCCGCGTTGGCGCTCAGCTTTTTGACGTCCTTGCTGTGTGTGCGCGTGACAAGCACAAACAGGCCCATCGCCAGGCTGCACATGCCAAACATGAACAGGGCGGCGGCCATCAACAGCATGGTGTCAGATTGGTTCAGTACGTACATGTCTTCCTCCGAAAGTAAAAGACCAAAGTGAACCCCTTGTTGCAAGAAGTGTGCCTATTTTGAGGGCTGGGTTTGACGGGCAGGGCGGGATGGGCTAAAATCAGCCAACATTCCGAGAGCTGCGCTGCGGCTGAACGTCTCCCTGCGGAGACGTTTTTTGCGGGATGAATCTAGCGGGATGATTGGTAATCTGCCCTCGGCTAGCGGCTGCGCCGCTTGGCCTCCGGGCGGGTGAGAGGCATCCCAAGGATGGAATAGATGGCACGTGTATCTTTGAAGGCTTCTCGCCGTGATGTGGTCGGCAAGAAGGTAAGCAACCTGCGCCGCGAAGGCAAGCTGCCTGCCGTGTTGTACGGCCGCCAGGTAGAAAAGCCGATTGCACTTACGCTGGACCGCGGCGAGACCTCGAAACTCTTCAAACGCATTAACTACTCCACGTTGGTTCAGATCGATTTGGACGGCCAGGAGCACAACGCCCTGGTGCGTGATTTTCAGATTGACGCCATCCTGCGCGAACTCACCCATGTAGATTTTCTGGCGGTGTCACTCACCGAGACCGTGCGTGCTGAAGTGCGCGTGGTGCTGGAAGGCAAGGCGCCGGTCATCTCTAACCTGGGCGGTTTGCTCGTGAATGGTTTGGAATACGTGGAAGTGGAAGCCCTGCCGCAGGACCTGCCTGACAACTTTGTCGTAGATGTATCCTCACTCGAGAACTTTGGTGATGGCATCTTCGTGCGTGACCTGGTGGTGCCCGCCAACGTCACCGTCATCAGTGACACGGATGAGCTGCTGGTGGTGGCTACCGCTCCGGTGGCTGACAGTGAAGGCACTCGAGAGGGCGGCCAAGGTGAAGAAGCCGCGGCTGGTGACACCGAGAAGAAGTAAAGCGAATACTCAAAGCAAAAAGCCCGCCAATCGGCGGGCTTTTTTATTGCGCGATCACATCCAGCGGCTCTTCGCTGACGCGGCCATCGTGCAAGCGCATCTGTTGCACACGCGCGCCGCGCCCGAAGGCTAGCGCAGCATGCAGCTTGCCGTCAATGTAATGCGCCGCGCCAAAATCATCCAGTGCCAGCCCGGGCTTCACCGTGCCCGCGGCAATCAACTTGCGGTAAACCGGGCGGCGCGCGGGTTGGCTGTCGTAGTGAGGGCAGCATGAACCGCGCAGCCAGCCCAAACAATCCATCGGCAGCAGTTTGCCCGGCACCGAGTCGGTAATGCCTTGCTCAAACCAGCAGATGCCGCCAGCACTGCCGCCCGCCAGTAGCGTGCCGCGTGTGCACGCCTTGTGCAGCGCAGCATCCACGCCCCAGGCGTGCCACAAGGCCAGCATGTTGCGCGTGTTGCCGCCACCAACCCAGATCAGGTCCTGGGCCAGCAGCAACTTGGCCACGTGTGCAGTATTGGGTTCGATCAAGGTGAGGTGAGAGCTGCGCGCACCGAGCTCGTTGAAGATGCGCGTGACGCGGCGAATATGTTGGGGCAGGTCGCCCGCCGCCGTGGGCAGAAAACACACGCGCGGGTGGCGCGCGCCGGTGGCAGCCAGCAGGTAGCGTTCCAGGGCGCGGCCACGGCGACCGATGGCGCGGTACCCGGAGCCAACAGCAATGATCTGCTGCATGTGAGTTAGAGGGTGGGGAGCTGCAGTTTGTATGCGGCCAGCAGGAAGGCCAGCAGGCGCTCGGCGCCATCCGCATGGCCAGCCACCTCGCTGTAGGGCAGCATGGCACCCTTCCAGCCTTCCGTGTTCCAGCGTGCGCCAGCGGGCAGCTCGCGTTGGGTGAGCGCGTTGTCAAAGGGTTGCGGGCTGACATAAAAGTACTCATTGCCCGGCTGGGTAGTGAAGCCCAGGGTAATGCCCTTGTCTTCGTCTGCGGCTGGCGCAGTGAACGCCAGGTCGAACTGGCGCGGCCACAGCTGCACTGCATCAGAGCTCTGGCCGATCGCTTTACGCGCCTGCTCAAATACCTGGTTGGCGCGCGTGATGGCGGCGAAGAAGCGCTCCGCATCATCCAGCGCGTAGTCGCGTTTGGCATCGCTGTGATAGCTCTTGGCAGGTACTTTGCCTTGCACACCCAGCTCGGCCAGGCGCGCCACCAACTCATTGCCCAGCTGCGTGCCGCTCAAACCTTCACTCAGACGGATCTGCTGTACCTGGCCGCCACTGGTGCTCAGGATCAGGTAGTGGTTGCGCAGATCCAGGCTCAGCGCAAAGGTCTGCGCCGGGTCCTCGGGGAAGGAGATGGGCGTAGTGGTGAGGCCGGAGGTATACACGCGCAGGCTCAGGTGGCCGTGGCGCGGCTGCTCAGGCGTGAACGCGGCGCGGATGGCGCTTACCACTTTGCAATAGGCGTGCAGCGTTTCACGCGTGCCGCGCCATTCGCCAAAAACGGGAAAGAGAGTTTTGTCTTCGCGTGCCATTGCTTGCAATATTACTATAGCTGTGCCTGAATTTTCTCACCCTGGTATAGCTTATGTTAGGTAGGTGGAGTAGAATCGCTTTAAATCATGGATACCTCCAAAAACCTCGAACAACTTGCCATCAATACCATCCGCTTCCTCTCGGCTGATGCCATTCAGAAAGCCAACTCAGGACACCCGGGCCTGCCCATGGGGGCGGCGGCCATGGCGTACGCTTTGTGGACGCGCCATTTGCGCCACAATCCTAAGGATGCGGCCTGGGCCAACCGTGACCGCTTTATCCTCTCTGGCGGGCACGGCTCGATGTTGCTATACTCACTGCTGCACCTTACGGGGTACCCGCTGACGCTGGAGGAGATCAAGAACTTCCGCCAGTGGGAGAGCAAGACCCCGGGCCACCCTGAGTACTGGATCACTCCAGGCATAGAGATCAGCACTGGACCGCTAGGCCAGGGCTTTGCCAATGCGGTAGGTATCGCCATTGGCCAGCAGCACTTGGCGGCACGCTTCAACCGCCCCGGCCATGAGCTGTTCGACTATTTCACTTACGCCATCGTTACTGACGGTGATCTGATGGAAGGCATCACCGCTGAGGCGGCTTCGCTGGCCGGCCACTTGAAGCTGGGCAAGCTCATCTTCCTGTACGACGACAACAACATCTCGATCGATGGCAGCACGCATCTCACCTTCACCGAAGATGTAGCGCTGCGCTTTGAGTCCTATGGGTGGCACGTGCTGCGCGTGGCCGACGGCAATGATGTTTCCGCCGTGGATGCTGCCCTCACTGCCGCCAAGGAAGATACTCGCCCTTCTATTATTTGCGTCAAGACCATCATCGGCTTCGGTATGCCCAACCGCCAAGGCACCGCCAAGGCGCACGGTGAGCCGCCCGGCAACGAGGAGCTGGACGCAGCCAAGCGTGCCCTTGGCTGGCCGCAAGAGCCACGCTTCCTGATCCCGGGGGAGGCGCTGGAGCATTTGCGCGGCGCAGTGGAGCAGGGCGCGCAGTACAAGGCTAGCTGGCAGGCCAAGCTGGACGCGTACAAGGCTGCCCATCCTGAGGAGTACAAAGACTTGGCGCGCATTCTGGCCGGGGAGTTGCCTGCAGGCTGGGACACCGCGCTGCCAGAATTCCCCGCCGATGCTAAAGGCATGGCCACGCGCGTTTCCTCCGGTAAGGTCATCAACGCCATCGCCGCGGTAGTGCCTGATCTGCTGGGCGGCTCGGCGGACCTGCATCCGTCTACCAAAACCTTCATTGACTCGGCGCCAGACTATCAGCCCAGCACGCCACAGGGCCGCAGCATTCACTACGGCATTCGTGAGCATGCCATGGGTGCAGTGGTCAATGGCCTCAGCACCACGCCGGGCATCATTCCCTTTGGCGCAACTTTCCTGGTGTTCTCAGACTACATGCGTGCCCCGATTCGCCTCTCGGCGCTCTCGCCGCACGGCAGTATTTGGGTCTTCACGCATGACAGTATCGGCGTGGGCGAAGATGGCCCCACACACCAACCCATCGAGCATCTGGCCGCGTTGCGTGCTATCCCCAACATGCGCGTCATTCGCCCTGCGGATGCTAACGAAGTGCGCGAGGCGTGGATTGCCGCCGTACGCGACCGCAAACACCCCACCACGCTCATCTTCTCACGCCAGGATCTGCCAACGGTGGATCGCAGCCGCAGCGGCGAGTTTGCCGCTGCCAAGGGGCTGCACAAGGGTGCCTACATACTGGCCGATTGGGGCAAGAAGAAAAAGCCGGACATTATTCTGATGGCGTCTGGCTCCGAAGTGCCGCTCATCGTCGAGGCCGGCCGCAAGCTGGCCAAAGACGGCGTGACCGTGCGCCTAGTCTCCTTCCCGAGTTGGGAGCTGTTCGCAGCGCAATCCAAGAGCTACCGCGACAAAGTGCTGCCGCCGGAAGTGACAACCCGCCTGTCTGTGGAAGCCGGTGTGGCACAGGGTTGGCAGCAGTGGGCCAGCGCGCATGTGAGCCTGGAGCGCTTTGGCGCCTCAGCGCCGGGCGATGAGGCCATGCGCAAGCTGGGCTTTAGCGCGGCCAATGTGCTCAAGCACGCCCGTGCTCTGTTACCCAAATCCAAGAAACGATAGCTATGGCTGCTCGCAAGCCGGCCATTCAAGCCCGCGTAGTGCACGGCGATAACCTCGCCGTGCTACGCGGCTTGCCGGACGCGTGCGTGAACCTGATCTACATTGACCCCCCATTCAACACCGGCAAGCTGCAGGCGCGCAAGCAGTTGCGCACTGAGCGCAGCGCCGATGGTGACCGTGTGGGCTTTGGCGGCCAGCGCTACAGCACCACTGTGCTGGGCAGCCGCGCCTTCCAGGATGCTTTCGGTGACTATATGGCCTTTCTGGAGCCGCGCCTGCGTGAAGCGCACCGCGTGCTGGCCGCGGATGGCAGCTTCTACTTTCACGTGGATTACCGCGAAGTGCATTATTGCAAAATTCTGCTGGACGAGATCTTTGGCCGCCAGAATTTTCTGAATGAGATTATCTGGGCCTACGATTACGGTGGCCGTGCTAAAAATCGTTGGCCGGCCAAGCATGACAACATTCTGCTCTACGCCAAGGATCACAAGAAGTACACCTTCAATGTGGAGGATATCGAGCGTATCCCTTACATGGCCCCGTCGTTAGCAGGGGAGGCCAAGGCCGCCCGCGGCAAGCTGCCCACGGATACCTGGTGGCACACTATCGTGAGCCCCACAGGTAAAGAGAAGACCGGCTATCCTACGCAAAAGCCACTGGGCATCCTGCGCCGCGTGCTCACCGCCTCGTCCAACCCGGGTGACTTGGTGCTGGACTTCTTTGCCGGCAGCGGCACTACAGGCGCCGCTGCGTTGGAGCTTGGCCGCCGCTTTTTGCTGGTGGACAGCAATAAGGAAGCGATAGATGTAATGAAGGCGAGATTTAAAGGACAAGACGTGGAGTTTGTGTCACAGAGAAAAGAGATTTGAGATTGAGAGCCAACCTGCAATCTCTAGTCTCCACTCTCTAATTCTTGATGAAAGTATTTTGTTAAAAAGGAGTCCTCATGACCACCAACCCTCAAAAACTCTATGCCCTGGGCCAGTCCCTGTGGTACGACAACATTGAGCGCCGCCTGCTCGAGAATGGCGAGCTCAAAGCGATGATTGACCGTGGCGATATTTACGGCGTCACCTCAAACCCCAGCATCTTCAACAATGCCATTGGCAAGTCGCAGGACTATGACGGCCAGCTGGCCGAGCTGGCCCGCGCCGGCCACACGACTGCAGAGATCTACGATGCGCTCACCGTGGCGGATATTCAGGCCGCCTGCGATCTGTTCCGCGCCCTGTACGACAGCACACGCGGCGGTGATGGCTACGTCAGCATTGAAGTGCACCCAGACTTGGCGCACGACACCGAGGCCACCGCGCTCGAAGCGCAGCGCCTGTGGGCGTTGGTAGACCGGCCCAACCTGATGGTCAAGATTCCCGCCACCAAGGCTGGCATCCCTGCCATTCAATCGGCCATTGCGCACGGCATCAACATCAACATCACACTCATCTTCTCGTGCCAGCGCTACGGCGAGGTGATCGAAGCCTACCTGGCAGGTTTGGAAGAGCGTGTCGCCAACAATTTGCCCATCGGGCATATTGCATCGGTGGCTTCGTTCTTCATCTCGCGTATCGACACCAAGGTAGACGGCTGGCTGGACGCGCTGATTGCTACGGGCGGCGATACGGCCGCCAAGGCCGAAGCGCTCAAGGGCAAGATCGCCGTAGCCAACGCCAAGCTGGCGTATCAGCTCTTCAAGGGTAAATTCTCCGGAGAGCGCTTTGCTGCGCTGGCGCAGAAGGGTGGCCGCGTGCAGCGCCCGCTGTGGGCCTCCACCAGCACTAAGAATCCTGCGTATCCTGACCTGTTGTATGTAGATACGCTGGTTGGCAAAGACACGGTGAACACCGTGCCGCCACAGACTCTCGAAGGCGTCAAACACCACGCCGCGGCTCAACTCACCATCGAAGATGGCATGGATCAGGCGCGCTTTCAGCTTGCGAATCTCGAAATGCTTGGCCTGTCCTTGGATAAGGCTACCGATGAAGTAGAGCAGGAAGGTGTGGCTGCTTTCAGCAAGGCCATCGCCGATCTGTTTGCCACCATCGAGCAGCGGGCAGCTGAGTTCCGCTCGTAGCAAGTTGCCGTCTCTGATGGTATAGCTGATTCTTTTTGCAAAACAACGAGGCGCAACCACTTGCGCCTCGTTGTGTTTAAGAGACCAGTTGCTATGACTGGAATCGAGCTCACCTTCAATGACCACGCGGTGGCCACGCTCACCATCAACCGCCCGCATGTGCGTAATGGGCTGGATTGGGCAGCCATGGATGCGTTTGCCGCAGCCATCAAGCAGGCCGCAGCCAACAAG
The DNA here is from genome assembly GCA_964623375.1 of uncultured Anaerolineaceae bacterium. Taxonomy (GTDB): domain Bacteria; phylum Chloroflexota; class Anaerolineae; order Anaerolineales; family UBA11579; genus JAMCZK01. The sequence continues at coordinate 107,292 of CAZUTS010000004.1, read as the reverse complement.
AATCTGCGCGCCCTCATCATCACCGGCGCCGGCGCAACCTTTGTGTCCGGTGGAGACTTGCGTGCGCTGGAACCCTACACGAAGCGCAAAGACGGTATGCGCCTCGCCACTGTGATGGGCAAAGCGCTGAGCCAGTTGCGTGATCTGCATTGCCCAACCATCGCCGCCATCAACGGCCCAGCACGCGGTGGCGGCGCCGAGATCGCTGTGGCATGTGACCAGCGCATCATGGCTGAGGATGCTGACATCGGCTTTGTGCACGCCCGCCTGGGCATCACCACCGCGTGGGGCGGGGCGCGATACCTGCTTCAAGCGGTTGGCTATCCGACCGCAGTGGAGCTGCTCACCACAGCACGCATCTTGAAGGCGCAAGAGGCCAAGACCATCGGCTTGGTCGGCCACTTGTGCGCGTCCGGCCAGGCACTGAGCAAGGCGCAGGAGCTGGCCTCTGAAATGTCGCAGCACCCCGTGGAAGCGGTGCATGCCGCCAAGCGACTGCTGCGTTTCGCCGTCGCCAGCCCGCTGGTAGCACGCCACGCCGAGCGCCGTCTGTTCTCATTCCTGTGGGATAGTGAGTACCGCCGTCAGGCGGTTGCACGCTTTTTGCATCGCAACTAACCCTGTTCCGGTTGAAATTACTCTTCACCCTGCTATCTGGATTGCAATAGCCCTCCCTAGTAGGATGTCTGCATGTTTGAGATTAGTGCACTAACCATTGCCCGTTGGGTGCATGTGCTCGCCGGTGCCGCCTGGCTGGGTGAAGTCATCGTGATTGTTTTTGTTCTGGTGCCAAGCGCATTGCGCATGCAGCCTGCCGCCCGACTTGATTTTGTTAACCGCGTGTTCCCGCGCATCTTTCAGCTTGCCTCGGTGCTGGCCTTCACCACCCTGGCGGCGGGCGCCGCGCTCAATTACCTCATCACGGGGTGGCAAAATCTCGGCCCCTATTTCAGCTCGCCGCGTGGCACCTTCATTGCCATTGGCGGTGCGCTTGGCCTGCTGCTGGCGCTGTTTCACTTCTTTGTGGAGCACCGCATTGAGCCGGGGGTAAAAGTGATGGCCATGAAGGTCAGCGCAGCCGAGGCCAAACGCATCGTCACCGTGCTGACCATTGTGCCGAGGGTGGGGCTGTGTGTCATGCTGGTCATCTTTGTTTCGATGATGATTGGGGCGCGGGGTTTTTAACTTTACGGCTTTGGGCTATAGTAGAGCCGTGACCTGAGGAGGTTGCCATGGCCGATGTTCCGCAAACCGTAAGTGAATACATCAAGACCTTTCCCAAGCCCACCCAGGAAAAACTGCAGGCTATTCGCAATACCATTCGTGAGGTCGCTCCCACGGCCACAGAGTCGATCAGCTATCGCATTGCCGCTTTTAAGCTAGACGGCAAGTATCTGATCTACTTCGCCGGACACAGCAAGCATGTGGCGGTCTATCCCATCCCCGAATTGTCTCCAGCGGTTGAAAAGCAGATCCAGCCTTATCTGGTCTCCAAAGGCACGCTGCGTTTTGCACTGGATAAGCCGCTGCCGCTGGGCTTGATACGCAAAGTGGCCCAGGCCCATTTAAAGAGACTTGAAAAATCTACGAAAAAGTGAGCAGCGAACAGGGAATAGTGAACAGGAAAAACAAATGAGCGTTCCTGCTTACTGATTGCTGTTCACTTGCTAATGAAGGTGCACTAGGAGTCAAGCAATGAAAATCGCCATGATTGGTTTGGGCCGCATGGGCGGCAACATGAGCCGCCGTTTGCTCAAAGCGGGGCACGTCGTAGTGGGCTACAACCTCACCGAGGAGCCCACGCGCCAGCTGCAGCAAGAGGCTGGCCTGTTGCCCGCCTTCTCGCTGGCTGAGGCGGTGGCGCAGCTTGAGGCGCCGCGCGTCGTGTGGCTGATGCTGCCCGCAGGCGAAGTGACCGAGGGCACGATCACCGAGCTCAGCGGCCTCCTCAATGCTGGAGACACCATCATCGACGGCGGCAACGCCAACTTCCGTGACAGTATGCGCCGTGCCGCCACGCTGGCCGAGCGCGGCATCCACTATGTGGATGTGGGCGTCAGCGGCGGCGTGTGGGGGCTGGAGAATGGCTATGGCCTGATGATCGGTGGGGATGCTGCCGCCGTCAGCCGCCTGGAGCCCATTTTCAAAAGCCTCGCTCCCGCCGAGGACAAAGGCTGGGGGCGCGTTGGCCCCAGCGGAGCCGGCCATTACGTCAAGATGGTGCACAACGGCATCGAGTACGGCCTGATGCAGGCCTACGCCGAGGGCTTCGAGCTCATGGCCACTAAAGAGGAGTTTGCGCTGGATGTGTACCAGATCGCCGAGATGTGGCGGCATGGCACCGTAGTGCGCTCCTGGTTGCTGGATTTGACGGCGCGTGCACTGGAATCTGACGCCGAGCTCACGGATATCGCTGGTTACGTAGAAGATTCTGGCGAGGGGCGTTGGACCGTTTTCGAGGCCATCAACCAGGATGTTTCGGCGCCGGTGATCACGCTTTCACTAATGCAGCGCTTTGCCAGCCGCAAACCGGAGAGCTACGCCAACAAGCTCATTGCCGCGCTGCGCAACCAATTCGGCGGCCATGCGGTCAAGAAGGCTGAATGAGCGCCGCCAAATCGAACGGGCACAAGGGCGGGGCTACTGCGCTGGTGATCTTTGGCATCACGGGTGATCTAGCGCACCGCAAGCTGGTACCGGCCCTGTATCAGCTGGTGCTCGCTGGCCAGTTGCCCGATGACACCACCATCATCGGTGTGGGCCGCCGCGAGTGGGACGACGACAAGCTCCGTAGCGAAATGCGTGTAGCCATAGAGACCTTTGCGCGCAGCAAGCCGATGGACGAAGGCGCATTGAGCCAGTTGCTTGGCCGCATGCAATACGTTTATGGTGACTTTGGCGAGAGGCCGGGTTATGCGCGCCTCAAGACGCGCCTGGAGGAGTTGGGCGCCTATAACCGTCTCTACTACCTCGCCACGCCACCCAGCGTGTACGAAACCATTATCGCCAATCTGGGTGAGAGCGGCCTGGCCAGCAATGAGCAGGGCTGGACGCGGGTCATCGTGGAGAAGCCGTACGGGCATGACCTGGCTTCTGCCCAAGAGCTGGAAGCCATCATTCACAACGTCTTTGACGAAGAGCAGATCTATCGCATTGACCACTATCTGGGCAAAGAGACCGTGCAGAACATTCTGTTCTTCCGCTTTGCCAACGGAATCTTTGAGCCGCTGTGGAACCGTCGTTACGTCAACTGTGTGCAGATCACCGTGGCGGAGACGATCGGTGTGGATGGCCGCGCCGCCTACTTTGATAGCGCTGGCGTGATTCGCGATATTGTGCAGAACCATGCCTTGCAGCTGCTCACGCTGACCGCCATGGAATCGCCCGTAGCCTTCAACGCAGATGCCGTGCGCGATGAAAAGGTCAAGGTGCTACGCGCCCTGCGTCCGCTCACCGGAGATGAGGCGCTGCGCAGCACGCTGCGCGCTCAGTACGCCGCTGGCAAGCAGGATGACAAAAAGGTGGATGCGTATTTAGACCACGAGGGTGTCGCCAAGCACTCGCAGACCGAGACCTTCCTGGCGATGCGCGTCGCCATCGACAACTGGCGTTGGGCGGGCGTGCCGTTCTTCATTCGCTCAGGCAAGCATCTCGCTGAGCGTGTGACCGAGATCGCCATCCAGTATCGTCAGGTGCCGCTGGCCTTGTTCGGTGCGCAGAATATGGCGGGCGACGCCCCCAACCGGCTGGTGCTGAATATCCAGCCGGACGAAGGCATCACGCTGACCTTTGGCGCCAAGGTGCCTGGGCCGGACAATAAGCTCAAGTCGGTCAAGATGGATTTCTCATATGCGGAGGCCTTCGGCAGCAGCACGCCCGAAGCCTACGAGCGCCTGTTGCTCGATTGCATGCAGGGCGATGCGACCCTCTTCACGCGCCGCGACGAAGTGCTCGAGGCGTGGAAATTTATCGATGGGGTGATGCAGGCATGGAATGCGCAGCCTGCGCGCAAGCTGCCGCAGTATGCCCCGGGCAGCTGGGGACCAGACGAGAGCGACAAGTTCATCGCTGAGCACGGCCACCGCTGGCGCGACATGGTGCAGCTACAAGGCTAGATGCCAGGCTGCTAGCCTGGCTTACCTAAGCCAGGCCCATGGCCTGCAAGAAGTTGAGCGTGATGCGCGCCGTGATGCCCCACAGCAGCTCGCGTTCGTAGAGGCTGAAGTAAACCACCTGCACCGGAGTGCCGTTGGGTGTAATGCGCTCGCGTTCCTCGCGGTTGGCCGGCTCGGCCAGCCAGGGCAGTGGAATGGTGAAGATGCGTTGCACCTCGCCGGGTTGCGGGTCCAGCTTCACCGGCCAGGGGATCACACCCACCACGGGCGTGACGCGGTAGCTGCTGATCGTAATAAAGTCCTCTAAATTCCCAAGCAAGCGCACCTGCTCTGGCGCCAGGTTGATTTCCTCCTGCGCTTCGCGCAGGGCGGCCTGTGCCGCGCTGGCATCATCTGGCTCTACACGGCCGCCGGGGAAGGCCACCTGGCCGCTGTGCATGTCACCTTTATGCACAGAACGCAGGATGTAGAGCAGGTGCCACTCATTGTCCTGGCGCAGCAGTGGCAGCAGCACGGCAGCGGGCCGCGGTTCGTCCACGGCGTAGCCCTCGTTCATCACGCCAATGGCTGGGTCGGCCAGGCGCGCCGCCAGCCGGGTGCGTATATCGTCTTCGCTGAGATTCAGGATAGCCATCACAGCAGGACCACGCTGCCGCAATAGCGGCAGCTGCTGGCGCGGCCAGCCGCCAGCGCTTCCAGGCTGCCGTGTGCGCCGCAGTAGGGGCAGGTTTCACTAGTGGCCGGCGCGGCGGGCAGCGTTGCCGGCAGGGTCTCGGCAATCCAGACGGCGAGCCGCTCGGCCGGCTCGCCGTGTTGCGCGGCACGCAGCTCGCCTAGGTAGCGCTGCCCTTCGTGTTGCAGCGTGTGCCAGCGTTCCTGGCTGGCCAGCAGGTCAAAGCCACGGCGGGCGGTAGCCAGAGACGCCTCGGCATTCTCTGCCATCAGATGGGCATGTGCCGCTTGCACCAGCAGCATGGCGGCGGGGTACAGAATGCTGCGATCGTGGGCGCGGCCAGCCATGTCTTCAAACAAGATGGCGGCATTGGCATGGTCGCCAATGCTGAGCAGATGGTTGGCACGGCGCAGCTCTTTTTGCTGGCGCGGGTTCAGCGAGCGGCCCGCCACCAGCGGCCCACGCGGTTTGCGCTCTTTGAAGTCTTTCATGCGCTCGGCCACGGGGCGGCGTGCATAGCGGAAGCGGCGGCGAGAATTATCCGCCATGTTGCGCTCCTGTTTGGCCCTTGCTCAGGCGGCGGGCAAAGATGAGGAAGCCGGTGTGCGCCACCATCGTGTCAGCGGGGCGCAGTCGGCCAGCAGTGGGTTTGTAATAACGGTGCATGATCTCAGATACTTCCACAAAGCCAAAATGATGTTCGTTGAGCGCTGCCAGCAAGGTATTGACCTGATTGGTGGTTGGCAGGATACTGCCAAAGAAGCCGCCGGGTTGCATGGCGGCGCGTGCCTGCGCCAGATAGTCTTCGGGGTTTGGCAGGTCCAGAAACAGGGCGAGCGCGCCAGTCTCGTAGAAGCCTTCGCCAATATCATGCGCATGCAAAGTGACGCGTGCTTGCAGGCCGAGGCGGGTCAGGTTGCGGCGTGCCATCTCCTGCGCCTCGGGGCGGCGCTCATAGCTGTACACGTGGCCCTCGTGGCCAACGCTGTGCGCCAGCGCCACGGTGAACGCCCCGGAGCCGGTGCCAGCCTCGATGACATCGCTGCCCGGCCCAACCCCCATGCTCAGCAGAATGTAGCCAATATCCTTGGGATAGATGACCTGGCTGGCGCGCTCCATATCACGCAGTACATCATCCAGCGCAGGTTGCAGCAGGGTGAACACTTTGCCGAGGTGCGTGCTGACCTGCGAGCCCCATTCGCGCCCGATGAGGTCTTCATGTTCGAGGATGCCGTGCATGCTGTGCACGCGCTCGCCCGGGGCCAGGAGCACGGAGAGGGAATGATTGCGAGGGCCGAGCAGGTAAGCCAGATCACCGGCGCGTGTATGGCTGCTAGCTTGGCTCATTGCGGCCGCACAACAAAGATCCAATGGCCAACGAACAAGGCGGTCAGGCTAAGCAACACGGCGATGCCCAGATACAAGGGGCCTAGACGGAATAGGGTGAGGCTGGCTTGCTGGGCAATGATGTGGCCGCCCCAAAAGCCACCCCACGCTAGGCCGAGGTACAAGAGCAGGCGGCCCATGCCGCCGCCGCGCCATAGGTGGAAGCCTGCGCCAAAGAGCGTAGCAATGGTTGTGCCGAGGATGAAAGAGGGAAAGGTCATGGCAGTTTCTAGTCATTCCGAGGGAGCGAAGCGACAGAGGAATCCTTTAGGTCAAAAAAAGTGGGTGCTATTCTGCCCTAAAGGATTCCTCCCCTTCGCTACGCTGCGGGTCGGAATGACAGCTTATTGCATACCCAAGAGTGTAATTGATTCAGGCGCAGAGTGATTTAATTTTCTGTCTTCCGCTACGGCTGCAGACGCGATCAAGCCACCACCCAGTACCTCACCGTTCACATACACCACTGCGGCCTGGCCCGGCGTGATGTCACGCATGGGCTGCGTGAAGTGGATGCTGGCGCAGCCATCCGCTTGCGGTGTGACGCGTGCGGCGGCCTTGCGGGCGCTGTAGCGTATCTTGACCTCAGCATCGAAGGTGTGCTGCGGAGCGTTGCCGCTGACCCAGTGCATGGGTTCAGTGAGCAGTTGGCTGCCGCCCAGGTCTTCTTCAAAGCCCACAATGAGTTGATTGCGCGCTGTGTCCTTGGCGATCACGTATAGTGGACGGGCGGCGGGAATGCCCAACCCTTTGCGCTGGCCGATGGTGTAGTGTGCCAGGCCGCTATGCTCGCCGAGCGCTTCGCCACCCACGCTGATGATAGTGCCAGGCTGTGCCAACTGCGGCTGGTAGCGCTGTAAGAACTCACGATAGTCTTGCCCGGCCAGGAAGCACAGATCCATGCTCTCTTTCGATGTGGCTGCCGGTAGCTTGAGATCGGCGGCGATGGCACGCACCTCTGGCTTGGTCAGCTCGCCCAATGGGAACAGGGCGTGCTGCAATTTAGCCTGATTGAGCACATGCAGCACGTACGACTGGTCTTTGTGGCTATCCAGCGCTTCAAACAAACGCACAGGTTCATTCTCGGCGCGCGTCAGACGTACATAGTGGCCGGTAGCCATGAAGTCGGCGCCCAGAGCCAGGGCGCGGTTGAGCAGATAGTCCCAACGTATCTCACGGTTGCAGGCCAGACAGGGGTTCGGGGTGCCGCCGTTGGCGTATCCATCCAGGAAGGACTTTACGACCACGTCGTGAAAGTTCTCCTGCGCGTTGATGGCGTAGAAAGGAATATCGAGCTGGCCGGCCACACGGCGCGCTACGCTCATGGCGGCCGGCGTGCAGCAGCGGTTGCTGGCCTCGCGCCCCGGCTCGCTCCACAGGCGCAGCATCATGCCAATGACTTCGTAGCCTTGTTGTTTGAGCAGCGCGGCCGCCACGGAGCTGTCTACGCCGCCGCTCATGGCAACGACGACTTTGGGCTTAGTCATCCAAACCGTCCTCAATCCACAGATAGACACAGATGCATAAGGCGATGAAATCAGATGTATCTATCTTCTTTATCGGTTTTGTATCTATGTTCATCTGTGGATTATTTCCAAGCTGCGCGCGCGTTCCACCAAGCCGGGCAGCGCTGCCAGCAGCGCGTCTACGTCTGCTTCGCTGGTGTGCTTGCACAGCGTCAGGCGCAGGGAGCCTGCGGCCCAGTCTGGCGCGATGCCCATCGCCAGCAAGACCTCGCTGGGTTGCGGGTCACCGGTTTTGCAGGCGGAGCCAGACGAGCAGGCGAAGCCGGCGTCATCCAGCAGCATCAGCAGCGCGTTGCCGTCCATCCCTTGGAACACAAGGCTGGCGTGGTTGGGCAACCGCTTGCTGGGGTGGCCGGTCAATCTTGAATCCGGGACTTCCTCAAGGATGGCTGTGATAAGTTTGTTGCGTAAATCGATCAATCGATTAATCGATTGGCTGATTTCAGCTTGCGCCAACTCAAACGCTTCGGCCATACCCACGATGTATGGCACGTTGTGCGTACCGGCACGCAGGCCGCTCTCGTGGCTGCCGCCGGTTTGCATGGCCTGTAGCGGTGTGCCTTCACGCACATACAGCACGCCGACCCCCTTGGGGCCATAGAGCTTATGCGCCCCCAGGCTGAGCAGGTCTATACCCAGGTCGTTCACATTGAGCGGCATGTAGGCGGGAGCTTGCACCGCATCACTGTGCAACACCACGCCACGTTCGCGGCAAATGGCGGCGATCTCGCTGATGGGGTTGATGGTGCCGATCTCGTTGTTGGCCAGGATGACTGAAACCAGTGCGGTATCCGGCGTGAGCAAGCGCGCCACGTCTTGCGGGTTTGCCTGGCCGTATTCGTCTACCGGCAATAGGGTGAGCTCAAAGCCGAACTGGCTTGTCAGTTGTTGCGCGGTGCGCGTCACGGCCGGGTGCTCAACCGGGCTGACCAGCAAACGGTTGGCGCCGCGCAGGCGGCGGGCGGCCAGGGCGGCGCCGCGCAGGGCTAGATTGTCACTCTCGGTGCCGCCTGAGGTGAACAGCAGCTCCTCAGGTTGGCAGCCGAGCGCGGTGGCCAGCCTGCCGCGGGCCTGCTCCACGGCGGCCTCGGCGCGCTGGCCGTAGCCGTGCACCGACGACGGGTTGCCGAACTCGGCCTCGAAATAGGGCTGCATGGCCTGCCACACGCGCGGGTCAAGCGGTGTGGTGGCGGCATAGTCAAAGTAGCGGCGCGCGGGCGCATCCATGGCGGAGATTATAGCGGCCTGTAAAGCTGAACCACAAAGTCACAGAGTTTTCGTTTGGTTTGCTTCTATCTGTATTTATCTGTGGGAGACACTTACATGTTGCCAGGCCAGTTGTGCGGGTTACTCTAGCACCACATCACGCACGTGGATGTGATAGCCGTTGGCTGGCTCGGGGGCCAGGTCTTTGATCTCAAGGTGCAGCTTGCTCACACCGGCTTCGATGCTGGGCAGGGGTAGCGTCACCGTGGGGTCAGATGGCATCTCACTGTAGCTCTCATGGATGTCATGCGTGTTGCCGTCGGGGTAGGTGAGCACCAACAGCACCTCGAATTCGCGCAGGCCCGCCAAACTGATGTCCAGCGTTTGCACTTGCGCTGGGGCGTCAAACTCGAATTCCAGCACCAGCGGGTTATCGCCCGCGCCACGCATCAACGAATCGAAATTGCCATCCAGCACATCTTCAATGCGCCCGCTGTCGAGGGCGGAATAGTAGACCAGTACGGCTTGCTCATTCCATTGCACCCACTGCGCTTCCAAGCCTGCGCTGGGTTGCACCACGCGCAGGCCTTGCACTGGCGCGGCATGGAAGAGGGGCAAGTTATCGCGGCTGGTGAATTGCTGCGACGGGAAGCGCTCGGCACAAGCCTCCAGCTGGGGCGCCGGCAGCGGCTCGCGGTAGCTCCACACGATCACCGCCGGGCCCTGCAGGGTCGCATCCAGCGCGCTGCAGCTGAGCTCATCCGCTTGGATGTGATGGAAATTCTCTGGCTGGTCCATTTCATCTTGAATGCTGATCGGCTCAGGCATGCCCGACTCCCAGCAGCAACTCACTAGATAGACCTGCGTGTCCTCTGGCAACAGATTGGCGTAATCTGTGATGTGGCGCGCAATCGGTGTGTTTTGGTAGGGCAAACCAGTGATGTAGGCGCCGAAATAGCCCACAAGATTCAGCAACGTGATGAACAGCACAAGACCGAGGCAAGCCGCCACGGTGACCGCGTGGCTCGCGCGCGTGCGCAGCCAGGTGGCCAGTTGCCAAATGCCGCTGGCGACGAACACATACGCCAGCGGTGCCGCGCCGACTGTGCGCGTGGCCGAGGGCACCTCGTGATTGTTGCTGATCACTAGCATCGAAGGCACATGCAGCAGCGCGAACATACCCAGCAGTATCAGACCCTCGCGGCGGCGGGGTTTGCGCAGCCAGAACCACATTCCCAGCAGGAAGAGCACGCCGCTGACTGCGTCGAGATGGGGGCGGTAGGCGATGTTCACGCGGCTGATACTGTCGCCGCGAATGTTGTAGGCGGCGAAGGCCTTGAGCGCGTTTTGCGCCAGTTGGCCGATGCCCTCGGCGCTCAGTACGAACTTGCCTCCCAGATAGCCTTCAGACGTGAAGGCCACCGCATTTTGTGACACTATCCAGGCATACGGCAGCGCCAACAGGATGAGCAAGGCGATCACGCGCAGCCAATCAGCGGCCGGCACGCGCGGCCCGGTGAACTGCAAAATGAGCATGGCCAGCAGCAGCGCTGCTGGCAGCATGTAGGCGCCGGGGTAGGTGTACAGCCCCAGGATCGAGACAACCGTCGCCCAACGCAGCCAGCGGCTTTCTGGCTGCTGGATGTAGCGCACCAGCAGCCAAGCTAGCGCAGCGGCCAACAGCGGCACCACGATGGGCACGTTGCCCAGGCGGCTGTGGATCAGCAGCCAGTAGGAGATGCCGGCGATGAATGTGGCCAGGGTGGCAAAGGTGGAATTGATGAGGCGGCGGGCCAGCGCATAGGTGAAGGCCAGCGCACCGAGGCTGATGAGTACCGAGCTGACTTTGAGACTGTAGTAGGTCAGCCCCATTACCAGTGCAGCCGGAGCGGCTAAATAGTGGAATAGCGGCCCGGTGCTGAGGGGGATATAGAACGGCCAGCGGCCGCTGACCACGTCTCGCACATAGATGGTAGCCGTGCTGATGTCGCCAAAGACCTCGGCCTGCAGGCTCTCCAGCTTCCAGAAGCGCACCGCCAGCACAGCCAGCACCATCACCCAGAAGGCTGGCCCAGCCAGCGCGGGCAACCTCTGCAGCCAGCCAGCCGCATGGCTGGGGCTGGCCGCTTGCTTCTGGCTACGGTGCGGTGCGGGCTTGTTTTTGGTGGGGCGGCGGGATGCAGGGCTCATACCCGCCAGTATACGGGAAAGCCCGGTCTGGCTTGCGTGTCTGAAAGCCCAAAACGCCTGGTCAGAGGCTATGGTGAGTGAAGTTAAACACCACCGCGTGACGCCGCAGGGTCTGTAGCCGATGTTCACCGCTTTGCCGGCTAGCCAGCCCAAGTCTAACTACTTGTGTGTTTGAGTTTGTGCAGGCCTTCTGCTATAATTAGCTTGTACTAAAAATCACATTTACAGGAATCAGATAATGGCCAAAGATATCCGCTTTGGAACCGACGGGTGGCGTGGCGTAATTGCCAAGGATTACACTTTTGATGCGGTCCAGCGCGCAGCCCAGGGCTACGCAACCTACATTAAGAACCACAACAAGACAGCCATGGGCGTAGTGGTGGGCTATGACAAGCGCTTCCACTCGGAGAACTTTGCTGCCGCAGTCGCTTGTGTATTGGCGGGCAACGGCATCAAGGCCTATCTCACCCAAGACGCTACGCCCACGCCGGTGATCGCCTACGCCGTGCTCACGCAGAAGGCGGGCGGCGCCATTAACATCACCGCTTCGCATAATCCTCCGACCGATAACGGGTTCAAGGTGCGTGATGAGAATGGTGGCGCCATTGACCCTGAAGGCTTGGCCGAGATCGAAGCGGCCATTCCAGACACCGTGGCTGGCGTCAGCACGATGGATTTTGAAGATGCCCAGGCACAGGGCCTGATCGAACTCTTTGATGCCGCGCCCAAATACATTGAGCACCTGCAAGACCTGATTGACCTGCAGCCCATCAAGGACGCTGGCTTCACGGTCATGGTCGATACCATGTGGGGCAACGGCGCCGGCTGGTTCCCGCGTTTGCTGGCAGGCGGCAAGACGCGCGTGATCGAGATTCACAACCAGCGCAACCCGGTCTATCCCGAGATGCAGCGCCCCGAACCCATTCAGCCGAATGTGGATGCCGGCCTGGCCGCCACTGTGGCCAACAATGCCGATGTGCTGCTCATCACTGATGGTGATGCTGACCGCATGGGCCTGGGCGATGAGAAGGGTCAATTCATTGACCAGTTGCGCGCCTTTGGCTTGCTGGCCTACTACATGCTTGAAGTGCGCGGCGAGCGCGGCCCCATCGTCAAGACGCTCTCCACCACCACCATGCTCAATAAGCTGGGCAAGATCTACGATGTGCCGGTCTACGATACCGGTGTGGGCTTCAAGTATGTGGCCCCCAAGATGATGGAAGTGGATGCCATGATCGGCGGCGAAGAGTCGGGCGGCTATGCCTTCCGCGGCAATGTGCCTGAGCGTGACGGCATTCTGGCGGGGCTATACATTCTGGATCTGATGGTCAAGCTCAACAAGAAGCCCACTGAGCTCATCGAGTGGCTGTTCGCCAAAGTGGGCGCGCACTACTATGACCGCATTGACAGCCTGTTTGAGGGTGACCGTGCTGCCGTGGAGCAGATGGTGCTCAAAGCCAACCCTGAAACCATCGGCGGCTTGAAAGTGACGGGGCTGGACTCTACTGATGGGTTCAAGTTCAACTTGGAAGACGGTGGCTGGCTGCTGGTGCGCTTCTCCGGTACTGAGCCCAAGATACGTGTGTACTGCGAAACTACACATGGAGATAAAGTGCAGGCCATCTTGCAGGATGGCTTGCGACTTGCAGGCATTAGCTAGATCCTAAATGGCGCTGATCGATACGCACTGCCATTTAGACTTTGACGCCTTTGATCACGATCGGGCTGAAGTGATCGCCCGAGCACAGGAGGCAGGCGTGGAAGTGATGCTGAACCCGAGTATAGACCTTGCCAATGCCCAGGGCGTAGTGGCCCTGGCGCAGCAGCAGGCCGCGGTATATGCCGCCGTGGGTGTGCACCCCAACAGCAGCTTGCTATGGGGTGAGTACAGTGCTGCTGAATTGCGCGGCCTGGCCGCGCAACCCAAGGTGCAGGCGATCGGCGAAATTGGTTTGGATTATTACTGGGACGATGCACCGCATGATGTTCAGCAAAAAGTGCTGCAAGCTCAGTTAGAATTGGCCGCAGAGATGGAATTGCCGGTGATTGTGCATAACCGTGAAGCCAGCGAAGACTTGCTGGCTATTTTGCTTGATTGGCAGGCGCAGCTGAAAGCCAGCAGCAGCCTGCTGGCCGAGCGCCCGGGCGTGCTGCACTCCTTCTCGGCTGACCAGGCCGTCGCCGACAAGGCGCTGGCCGCTGGCTACTTTCTTGGTTTCACTGGCCCACTGACGTTCAAAAAGGCCACCGAATTGCAATCTATTGCGCGCCAGGTTCCCCTGGAGCGCATCTTGGTTGAAACAGACAGCCCTTATCTCTCGCCACACCCGCAACGCGGCCAGCGTAACGAGCCAGCCCGCGTTAATCTGGTGGCAGAGAAGCTCGCCGAGCTCAAAGGGCTGCCTGTCGAAGACGTGGCGGCCGCAACCACCGCCAACGCTCGCTACTTGTTTGGTATAGAGGCACAGCAATGACCATGCTGGATTTTCACGCTCAAGTGCAGACCCAACTTCCTGAGGTAGAGGAGCGCATGCGCCGTGTGGCGGATGGCTACCACCCTGAGTTAGCCTATGCCTTGGAGCAATTGCTTAACTCCGGCGGCAAGCGCGTGCGCCCTACGGTCACCTTGCTGGTGGCGGGCATGCTCAATGCGCCGCATCCGCATGCGGTCACCGTGGCCGCCGCGGTCGAGATGCTGCACACCGCCACCTTGGTGCACGATGATCTGATTGACGGCGCCACTTTGCGCCGTGGCGAGCCCACCCTGAACGCGCTGTGGAACTCGGCTGCCACTATCCTGGCTGGCGATTTCCTGTTCTCGCAGGCGGCCTGGCTGGGCTCGCAGGCTGAATCTGTTGAAGTGATGCAGATGTTTGCCAAGACCCTCTCCATTATCGTCAATGGTGAGGTCAATCAGCTCTTCACCCGCAACACCTTCCCCACGCGTGAGGAATACAACCTGCGTATATACGCCAAGACGGCCTCCATGTTTGAGCTAGCCGCCAAGGCGCCTGCCCATCTGGCCGGTGTGTTCCCGCAATATGGCGAGCTGCTCAATACCTACGGCAACAGCATCGGCATGGCCTTCCAGGTGGTGGATGATGTGCTGGATTTCTCTTCCGATGAGAGCACGCTCGGCAAGCCAGTAGCCAGTGACCTGCGCCATGGCTTGTTCACCTTGCCCACGCTGTATTTCCTCCAAAGCCAACCAGACGACGAGCGCATGCAAGCGCTGCTCAATGGCGAAGTGCTGCAAGAAGAGCGTATGGAAGCGCTGATCGACGATATTCGCCAGAGTGGGGCGGTGCAGCAGGCGCACGAAGAAGCGCACCGCTATGTGCGCCTGGCGCAAGATTCGCTGCTGCCCATGCCGGCCTGTGCCGAGCGTGATGGCTTGGCTGAGCTGGCCGAATACGTGGTCCAGCGTCTTAACTAGCCAGATTCCTTGTATACGCAAAGGCCGAGCATTGCTCGGCTTTTTTGTGACATTTACGGGACATTTGTATCTACTGGCCACTTGCCGCACGCCGTAAAGTATGGGCGTAAGGAGGAGGCGGAGTATGAAAACACACAAAGTTGCAGATTGGATGACCACAGAGTTGGTGACGGTGGAACCCGGCACCACGCTGCCCGAGGCTACCGCGTTGATGCGCGCGCAACACATTCGCCGCTTGCCGGTAGTGGAAGATGGCCGCTTGGTAGGCATTGTTACCTATGGCGATTTGCGTGAGGCCGGGCCGTCTGAGGCCACCGGGCTCAGCATTCATGAAATCACTTACTTGCTGCAGCGCCTGGGCGTGGAGAAGCTGATGACGAAGAAGCCCTTCACCGTCACGCCAGACACGGCACTCACTGAGGCCGCCCGCCTCATGCTGCAGCATAAGATCGGAGCTCTGCCAGTGGTGGCGGATGGTGCGCTCGTTGGCATCATCACGGAATCGGATATCTTCCGTGCGTTCATGCGCCTGCTGGATACAGAGCCCGTAGCAGTTGCCGCTGTCTAACGCGGCGGCATCTTGCTCCTCCTCAGGAGGGCGGGTGTGCTAGTCCGTCACGCTCGCCCTCACCTGAGCTAGGTTGCGCCGAGGCATTTTCGTGCTTTCGCAGGTGCCTTGCGCGGCACTTACCGCGGTGTGCAGCAAAGCTGTGTACAATACAACATGCTCTTGCGCTCGTTCTTATTCGGCTTTGTGTGCGCCGTTTTGTACTGGGCGGCGCGTATCCATCTGAACACCCCTCAATTCATCAATGATCTAGGCGGCCTGAGCGCTTTTTTGGGCGTCTTCGGCACGCTGTACGGTATTCTGGCGGCTTTCGTCGTCTTTGAAGTGTGGAGCCAGTACAACCGTATCTCTGCGTTGATTGGCAAAGAAGCACAAGCCCTTGAGCAACTCTTCCGTCTCAGCCTCTATTTCCGTGACCCTGAATTTACGCAGCGTATAGAACAGGGAATCCGCGAGTACATCGAGCACATCGTAGAGGGCAAATTTCGCCTGTTGGCGCAAGGCAAGCGCAATGCCAAGAGCGGCCTGGCGCTGCGCAAGATCTCCGAAGTTATCCAGAGTGTGGACTTTGACGATGATCACGACTCGATTGTGTTCGAGCAGATCGTCGAGCATTATGGCGAGCTGGCCTTGCTACGCACTGAACGCACCAATGAAAGCCGCAACCGCTTGCCGCGCTTCCTCAAGTACTTTATTTACCTCGCCTCATCCTTTGCGCTGGTCACGTTCCTGCTCATGCCGTTTGAAGTGGCATTCTATGGTCTGTTCTCCGCCTTTGTCATCGGTTTCCTGCAGGCCATGGTCTTTCAACTCATCGAAGAGCTGGACAATCCCTTCAAGGGCAGCATGCAGCTAACCACACAGCCCTTCGAGATGGCGCTTAAACACATCGAAGAAGATTACAACTAAGCAACATGGCTACCTACGCTGCGCTGCTGCGCGGTATCGCTCCCGCATTCCCTAATATGAAGAATGCAGATCTGCGCGGTGTGTTTGAGGCGCTGGGGTTTTCAGGCGTGCGATCCGTGCTCTCCAGCGGCAACATCATTTTCGAGGCGCAGACGCCGGATGTGAAGGCGTGGGAGAGTGAACTGGAGGCTGCCTGGCCAAAGAGACTCGGTTTCAAGGCAACTACGATCATCAGGAGCCAGAAGGAGTTGACGAAATTGTTGGCTGCCGATCCGTTTGCCGGCATTGCGCACGGCGGCAGGTCATACTTGCTGGTGACCTTCTTCAAACACCGCCCCAGATTGGGCTTTACGTTGCCGCACAGACCCGAGGGTAAGCCGTTCCGCTTTGTGCACTATGCCAATGGCGCGCTGTTCAGTGTTACCGATACGACTGCGCCGGGAGACCCCGGCGGTTGGTTGGAACGGCAGTATGGCAAAGAGATCACCTCACGTACTCCCCAAACCGTCGAACGGATTTTACGCAAGATGGAGGAGAAGGGCGGTTCGTAGTTAGAAAGTAGAGCTTTGTCCTACGCCAATCTCCAATCTCCACTTTTCCTCACCACCTCTCCCACTTCACCACTTCGTCAAAATCTTTGCGGCCGCGCAGCAGCTTGGCCAGGCGCAGTTTCTCTTTCTCCGCCGGATAGCCAAACGAGATGGCCATCAACGCTTGCCAATCCTCTGGGATGCCCAGCAGGGCGGAGACTTTCTCGCTCTCGTACAGGGTAGCCAGGCATGAGCCCACGCCCAGCTCGGTAGCCGCTAGCTGCATGTAGGCCGCCGCCTGCCCAGCATCGAACAGGGCGCCGTAGAACTTCTCCGGCGGTGGCGTGAGGATGAGTACGCCCATTGCCGCGCCGGCCAGGTGCCCGGCAAACTGGCCCAGCTTGCTGAGCTGGCGCAGCGTGTCGCGTTCGCGGATGGCGATGAAGCGCCAGGCCTGCCGGTTCTTTGAAGACTGCGAGCGACGGCCGGCTTTCAAGATGGCCGTGGCCACTTCGTCCGGCAGCGGTTCATCGGTAAAGTCTCGTATGGCGCGTTTGCGCCGAATAGCTTCGGATACCTTCATGTGTTCCTCCTAGAGCGCGGCTACCTGCGGCAGCACATCCTTGGCCAGCGCTTCCAACCCTTCGATGTCATCCTGGTCAATCCATTGCAGCATCACCTGCTGGCAGCCGGCCGCGGCCAGCACTGCCAACTGCTCGCTCAGTTGGCCAGCTTCGCCTACAAGCGCGCCGCGGGTGCGCCAGTCCTCAGCCGTGAAGGGCGTGGCGGCCAGCTTGCTGGCCAGTTCGGTGGCCGTGCGGCCAAAGATGCCGCGCACCATCACGCTGCGCTTGACTGCGCTGGCTTGGCGGCCTTCGTGTTCCAAATACTGCGCCAACAGCGGCACGCGCTCGGCATAGGCGTCAGCCGTCAGGCCCACACCGTTCCATTCGCTGGCGTATTTGGCGGCCAGCTTGAGCGTGCGCTGCTTGCCGTTGCCGCCCACCAGGATCGGTGGGCCGCCGGGGCGCTGCGGGTGGGGCAGCAGGGCGGCTTCTTTGAGTTGGTAATACGCGCCCTCATAGTCCACGGGTGTATCGCTTTTCAGTAAGCGGCTGACGATTTCCAGGCCTTCTTCGAAGCGGCGCATGCGTGCCGACATCTCGAGCAGGTCGATGCCAAACATCTCATGCTCGCGCACTTGCCAGCCTGCGCCGAGGCCGAGCACCAGCCGCCCGCCGCTGAGATCGTCCACGGCGGCGCCCATGCGCGCCGTCAGCGCGGGGTGGCGGAAGGAGAACGGCGAGACCAGCGGGCCGAAGTGAATGCGCTTGGTGTGGCTGGCCAGCCAGGTCAGCGAGACCCACAGCTCCAGCGAGTCTTTCTCGGGCGCGCTGGCGTTGGTGTAATGGTCGCTGCGATAGAGGCCCGCGAAACCAAAATCTTCAACAGCGGTGGCCAGGCGTTGCCAGCGCGTCCAGTTCAGCCCGTCTTGCCCTTCGATCATGATGGAAAGTTCCATGTTGACTCCTTATGCTTGTCCACAGATGAACACAGATGTTCAAAAGATAAATGCGGATACTGCTTTATCAGTTTTTATCTGTAGTAAAAATCTGTGTTCATCTGTGGATCCATTCCGTTCGAGCTTTATCTAAAACCGCCTGCCACTCCTTGCCCTCGGCATACGGCGAAGGGCCTGCGGCATCGCTGATCTCTAAACCCAGCAGCGCTTGCACGGCTGCCTGGCCGCAGGCTGCCGCGGCTTCAAGGTCGTAGCCGCCTTCCAGGATGAGGGCGATCTTCCCGTCACAGTATGCATCAGCCCAGGCGCGTAATGAAGCCACCGCATCTCCGTAGCCCGCCGCGCTCACTTGCAGATTGGCCAACGGATCCTTCCAGTGTGAATCAAAACCAAAGCTCACCAACAGCATTTCTGGTTTGAACTCATCCAGCAGTTTAGGAAATAGCTCGCCGTAGGCGGCGGCAAAGGCGGCGTCGCCGCTGCCCGGCGGCAGGGGCAGGTTGGCGGTGAAGCCCAGGCCCGCGCCCGTGCCGCGTTCTTCCAGGCGGCCGCTGCCGGGCCATAGTGGCAGCTGTTGCGTGTTGCAAAACAGCACATCATTGCGTGCGTAGAAGATGTCTTGGGTGCCGTTGCCGTGATGCACATCCATATCCAGAATGGCTAAACGGGTAATCCCTTCGTGCTGCAGCAAATATTCCGCGGCGATGGCTACGTTGTTCAGCAGGCAAAAGCCCATCGGCTGGCTGCGCGTGGCGTGGTGGCCGGGCGGGCGGCTCAGCGCAAAACCCGTTTGCGCTTCGCCGCGCCACACACTGCGTGCCACCGCCACCGCGCCCTGGGCGGCTATTTGTGCCTGTGCCCAGCTCTGCTTCGTGGTGAAGGTATCCGCATCCAGGTTGCGCTCGTGCTGGCTGTGTTGCTGGATGGCATGCAGCATCTCGGCGCTGTGCACGCGCTCCAGCAGCCCGGCTGGCAACGCTTCGGCCGTCGCCTGGCTGCCCTGTTGCCAAAGCCCGCTGTGCTCCAGCGCCTGGCGGATGGTTTCGACGCGCTGTGGACGCTCCGGGTGGCTGGGTTGGGCGTGGGCGGCGTGCCCTTCGGGATAAAAGTAGGTAATGGGGTGCATTTAGCAATGGTAAATGGTAAATAGTAAATAGAGAGTGGAGATTACCAAGTGGCAGTTAGTAATCTCCACTCTCCAATCCCGAATCTCCTCTTTCCAATACGCTAAAATTACCCTATCTCCCATCCCAAAGGAGTATTCACCATGTCTGAAGACAACGCTTCCGAAGTAAAGAGCAAAAAGGCCGCAGGCGGTGCACGTGCCATCTGGTCGGGCGCCATTGCTTTCGGCTTGATCAACATCCCGGTGAAGCTGTTCTCCGCCACGCGTGAGAATGAGCTTTCCTTCAACCAGTTGCGCAAGAGCGATCATTCACGCATCAAGTATTTGCGTGTAGCCGCTGCCGATGGGCAGGAAGTGCCCTATGACCAGATCGTCAAAGGCTTTGAGGTTGAAGACGGCCAGTATGTGGTGATTGAAGACGAAGACATCAAGAGCGCCAGCCCCAAGAAGACACAGAGCGTCGAGATTCTTTCGTTCGCCAACGAAGATGAAATTGACAGTGTCTATTTTGACAAGCCCTACTATTTAGGGCCGGATAAGAACGCCGCCCGCGCCTATAGCTTGCTGCGCGAAGCACTGAAGCAATCCAAGAAAGTGGCCGTGGCCAAGTTCATCTTGCGCACCAAGGAGAATCTGGCCATCCTCAAGCCGGAAGGGGATGTGCTCATCTTGAACCAGATTCGCTACCAGTCTGAAGTGCGCGAGTCGGATGGCCTGAACCTGCCCGCCGCCGATGAGGTTAAGGAGAGCGAGCTGGACCTGGCGCTCAACCTGGTCAACCAACTCACGCAGCCCTTTAAGCCCGAGCAGTACGAAGACACCTTCACCGCTGAGATCAAGCGCATCATCGAGCAGAAAGCCCAGGGCATCACGCCTGAAGTGGTGGGCAGCGCCCCCGTGCAGACCAGGGATGATGATCTGCTGGCCTCGCTGCGTGCCAGCATTGAAGCCAGCAAAGCTCGCGTAGACGCGTAGCCACGGGCAGGTTGCGTGGCTGACCCGCACAGCAGCTTACAGGAATATCGCGACAAGCGCGATTTCGCCAAAACCAGCGAGCCGCAGCCCGCGGCTGCGGCGGATGCCGCTCCTGCGTTAGCACCCCATCAAGCCCGCTTCTGCATCCAAAAGCATGACGCCACGCGGCTGCACTACGATGTGCGCCTCGAGATCAATGGTGTGCTGGTTTCGTGGGCGGTACCGCAAGGGCCTTCGCATGATCCTGTGGTCAAGCGCCTCGCCGTTCGCACCGAGAATCACCCCATGGAGTATCTCGATTACGAAGGTGTGATCCCGAAAGGTGAATATGGCGCCGGGCCTATCATCTTGTGGGACCAGGGCATCTACACCAATATTCGCGGCACCAAGCGCAAGCCTTTCACCATGCAAGAGTCGCTCGAGGCCGGCCTGGTAGAAGTGCGCTTTGAAGGTGAGAAGCTCAAGGGTGAGTTTGCCTTCGTGCGCACGCGCTACGAAGGCAAGCAGGAAAACTGGCTGATGGTGAAGATGAAAGATGCCTTCGCCAATCCAGAATTCGACATCGTGGTCGAACTGCCGCTCTCGGTGAAGAGCGGCAAGAGCATCGAAGAGCTGTGGGATGAAGGCACGCGCGCCCAGCTGCCCGCCGCCTTGCGCCGCCTGCAGCCTGAGTCGCTGGAGAAGCTGGCTGAAGCTAGCTTCCCAGGCTGGCAGGAGCCGATGCTGGCTTCGCCCGAAGACAGGCCTGTGGAGCGCGCCAACTGGATCTATGAGCCGAAATTAGATGGCCAGCGCGCCATCATCTACCGCAAGGGCGGCCAGGTGCAGATGCTCTCGCGCAATAAGCTCATCATCACTGAGCAATATCCTGAGCTGGTGGCCGCGCTCAAGGAGCACGGGCAGGGCGATTTCGTGGCCGATGCTGAAATTGTGGCCTTTGATGGCGGCCGACCCAGTTTTGAGCAACTACAAAAACGCATGCATGTGCAAAAGCCCTCGCAGCAAGTAATCAGCGAGGCGCCAGCTTTCATGTACTTGTTTGATGTGACCTATTACGAAGGCTACGACACCGCGCGCCTCAGCCAGCTGGAGCGTAAGGAGCTGCTGCGTGGGCTGGCACACTACACCGACCCGCTGCGCTATATGGAGTATCAGGAGGGCGGGGGACTGCAGATGTTTCAACAGGCATGTTCCAGCGGCCAGGAAGGCGTGATTGCCAAGGATGGCAATGCGATGTACCAGCGCAGTCGCTCCAAAAGCTGGCTCAAGTGGAAATGCGTGCGCCAGCAAGAATTTGTCATTGGCGGATTCACTGAACCGCAAGGCGGCATGCGCGGCTTTGGAGCGCTGCTGGTGGGTTATTACCCTGAAGGCGAAGAGAAGCTGCAATTTGTGGGTGGGGTGGGTACCGGATTTTCTGACGAGGCTATCCGCGATATTCGTAAGCAGCTAGACGCGCTGGCCAGCGATACCAATCCTTTCCTTCCGGATGATCTGCTGCCGCTGGAAGGCGTGCGCTGGGTGCGCCCGGAGCTGGTAGCTCAGGTTGGCTTTGGCGAATGGACCAAGCTCAACAAGATTCGTCACCCGCGCTTTCTCGGCTTGCGTGCGGATAAAGAGGCTGCCAGCGTGCGCCGTGAGGCCACTGCGGCGCAGCCAGCCACAGCAGTGGAGCCTGCGCCCGTTCCACCCGTCGCACAGGCGACAGCCGACGAGCAGCGCGAGGTGGACGGGCAGCGCATCAAGATCACTAACCCCGCAAAGCTGCTCTTTCCGGATGTGAACAAAGCGCGCGTCGTTGATTACTATGAGCAAATTGCGCCAGTCATGCTGCCGCACGTGCAGAACCGGCCCATCAGTATGCAGCGCTTCCCTGATGGCATCCGCGCTCAAGGCTTCTTCCACAAAGAGGCGCCGGATTACTTTCCCAAGTTCGTTAGCCTGGTCGAAGTACGTACCAGCGCCAGCGCTGCCGAAACACAACTGCAAGTGATGATCAACAACGCCGCCACGCTGGTGTATCTGGCGCAACTGGCTTCGTTTGTCATCCATATCTGGACCAGTCAGGCACCCCAGCTAGACCAGCCAGACAAGATCGTCTTCGACCTTGACCCCTCGACCGATGACAGCTGGGATGCAGTCATCAGCGGCGCTAAAGATATGCGCAGCATGCTCACGGAGATGGGCTTGCCTTCCTTTGTGATGGCCACAGGCAGCCGCGGCCTGCATGTAGTGGTGCCGTTGCAGCCGCAGCACAACTTTGACACGGTGCTGCTATTCGCAAAGGCGGTGTGCACCACGCTAGAGCGCCGTGACAGCAAGTTCACCACGCAGATTCGCAAAGACAAACGCAAGGGGCGCATTTTCTTGGATTACTTGCGTAATCGCTACGCGCAAACCGGCATTGCTCCCTATTCGCTGCGCGCCAAACCCGGAGCGCCGCTGGCTGCGCCGCTCACCTGGGATGAGTTGGATGATCCCGCGCTGCGTGCAGACAGCTTCACCGTCAGCAATATCATGAAACGCCTGGCTGATGGCGGAGACCGCTGGGCGGGCTTCTATGCGGCGCGTGCCCCGCTGCCGGGCTTTGACGTTATTGAGCAGGTGCTCAAGGGCTGATGTAATGTTTGCCCTACGCTGGACTAGAATAGCCGCATGACGATTGCGCCCATCACCAATATTCCCTGCTCGCTTGAATCCGAAAACCTGAATGAATCGCTCTACGGTAGCGCCCCCAAGGCCACGGTGTGGTTTGCGCTTGAGTACACACAACGCTGGGGCGCCAAAGCCTGGGAGGAGAGCAATATCGATGCTGAGGTTCGCGCTCAGGCGGATGCCCAGTTGGCGCAACTGCCCGGTTCGCGTCTATTGCTGATTAAGCAGAAAGACCGTGCCGAGCGTCTGCGGTTCTTCGCCGCTGTGCTGGGCGATGAACCTGTGCTGTACAAGTTTGAGCTTGATAGCTATGCAGATCTGGCCACATTGGATCTTAGTGCGCTGGTAGCCGGGGCAGAGCAGTATGCGGCGCACATCAGCACGGAGCCCATCGTCTTGGTGTGCACTAACGGTCAGCGTGATGCATGCTGCGTGCTGCACGGCATTGCTGTTTACAACGTGCTGCATGCTCAGTTTGGCTCAGCCATATGGGAGAGCAGCCACCACGGCGGCCACCGCTTCGCCGCCAACATTCTTTCGCTGCCCAGTGGCCGCTCCTATGGGCGCTTGCGCCCACACAATGCATTCTCCATCACGCAGTCAGTTCTTGACGGCCATGTCCCGCTCGACTATTGCCGCGGTTACACCGCCTGGCCTGAGCCAGCCCAGGCGGCCGAGCTGCTGCTCCGCCAGCAACTCGGCTACACATCTACAGCGGCCGTGCGCTTGCTCGGTAGCCAGCCAGCTGGCGAGCACAGCTGGGCTGTGCGCTTGCAAGCTGGCGGCGACGAGCATCAACTTATTGTGGAACGCAGCGAGGGCGCGCCGGTTCACGCTTCTTGCGGCGATGAGAACACCACGCCCACCGTTGAGTTCCGTCTTCAGATGGCTGAGTAGCCTGCGCTATACTTAGTTTGTATCTGTAATGCTAACTTTCCAGGAGCTGTATGAAATCCCTACTTGATAAGCTGAACATCAAAGCCGTAAACCCCGGCGCTTCTTTTGGCGTTGACCACTGGCTTGAAGACAAGGCCGGCGCTGAGTTGGTTTCGTATAACCCGGCCACGGATGAGCCCATCGCTAAGGTCATCCAGGCCACCAAAGCCTCCTATGACCAAGTGGTGGCGGCATCCCAGCAAGCCTTTGAGGCGTGGCGCAACGTGCCAGCCCCTAAGCGCGGCCAGGTGGTGCGTGACTTGGGTGAGGCGGTGCGCGAGCTCAAAGAACCGCTCGGCGAACTGGTCAGCTTAGAGATGGGCAAAATCCGCGCTGAAGGTTTGGGCGAAGTGCAGGAGATGATCGATATCTGCGAGTTCGCTCTTGGCCTCAGCCGCCAGCTCTATGGCCTGACCATGCACAGCGAACGCCCCAGCCACCGCATGTATGAGCAATGGCATCCGCTCGGGCCTATTGGCGTGATCAGCGCCTTCAACTTCCCGATTGCGGTATGGTCGTGGAACTCCACCCTGGCCAGTGTGTGCGGTGACACCGTCATTTGGAAGCCATCGGAGATGGTGCCGCTCTCGGCTATCGCTACCCAGCATATTTGCAACCGCGTCATGGCCGATCACGGTCTGAGCGCCATCTTCAGCCTTGTCATCGGCACCGGCCAGGAAGTGGGCGAGCTGATGATCAATGACCCGCGCCTTCCGCTGATCTCGTTCACCGGTTCCACCAAAGTGGGCCGCCATGTCAATCAGACTGTGGCGGGTCGCTTTGGCAAGACGCTCCTGGAGCTCGGCGGCAACAACGCCATCATCGTAGCTGAGGATGCTAATTTGGACCTGGCCGTGCGCGGCATCCTGTTTGGCGCAGTCGGCACTGCCGGTCAGCGCTGCACCAGCACGCGCCGTATCATTGCTCACAAAAGCGTGGTGAACGAACTGACTCAGCGCTTGGTCAAGGCTTATGGCCAGGTCAGCATCGGCAATCCGCTCGATGAAGCTACGTTGATGGGCCCGCTGGTAACCGATGTGGCCGTGGAGAAGATGGAAGCTGCCGTTGCCCAGGCGCAGCAAGAGGGCGGCCAGGTGCTCACCGGCGGCAAACGTATCGAGGGTGCAGGCAACTACGTACAGCCCACCATCGTGCGTATGCCCAAGCAGAGCGATGTTGTAAAAGAAGAGACCTTTGCGCCAGTGCTCTATATTCTTGATTACGAGAATGTAGAAGACGCGCTGCGCATCCACAACGATGTGCCCCAGGGTCTGAGCAGCGCTATCTTTACCGACAGCATGCAGACCATGGAGCGCTTCCTGTCTGCTGGCGGCAGCGACTGCGGTATCGCCAATGTGAACATCGGCACCTCTGGCGCCGAGATCGGCGGCGCCTTCGGTGGCGAGAAGGAAACCGGCGGCGGCCGCGAGAGTGGCTCGGATGCCTGGCGTGCCTACATGCGCCGCCAGACGAATACAATAAACTGGGGCAAAGAATTGCCGCTGGCTCAGGGTATCAAGTTCGGCGAGTAAACGAGCTAGCAGCTTTTAGCAAGCAGCATCTTAAACGCCGGGCCTAGGCCCGGCGTTTGTTTTGGGTAGTACTTGTCATTCCGAACGAGGCCGCAGGCCGAGGAGGAATCCTTTAGGCCACTCAGATGCAGCGGAGTTGTACTTTAGCCTTCAGCCTTGCTTTCCATTCTCTCCATCAACAGCATGTTGAGCGCTTCACGCGCTGCGGGTAACGTACGCATGGCATCCCAATTCTCGACAAACTCTTTGGCCGAGGGCTTGCTGAGCACTGCTAGGAATGGATCCCCCACTACAAGCTCACCTTTGATGCGCGCACTGCGCCAATAGGGTTCCATCTCGCTGGCCAGCAAGGGGTAGGCGGGCTGCAAGCGTTCCTGTGCTTCAAAGAAGCGCGCTTGTTGCTCCACAGTCAACGACTTCTGCTGATAAATCACAATCACCAGTTCGGTCACTATGTCCCAGTCTTGTGCGAACGCGCTCAGCGCAGGGTCGTTGAGTTGCTTGAGTAAGCCCTGGGTTACTGGATTCACTACTGCATTATATAATTGATGCTTATGCGTTTTAGAAAATGGGTCTGGCAAGTAATCAACTTGGCCAGATTTAAGTTGACGCAGCTCTTTTCACCCAGTAATGCGCTGCGCTTAGTGGTTGGAGCCGATGGTACTTATTACAGGGGCTGGCTACATACAGATATCAATCTATTGGATATTACCTCCGAGAAGGATTGGGCTAAGCTCTTTAGAGGCTCGTCGCTTAGTGCTATTTTAGCTGAGCATGTTTGGGAGCATTTATCTCAGGAAGATTGTGTCAAGGCAATGAAGCTGTGCTACCAGTACTTGAAGCCTGGTGGGTATTTGCGAATCGCTGTGCCCGATGGTTTCTATCCTGACCCGCAGTACATTGCTTCCGTTAAACCAGGTGGAAATGGCCCTGGGGCGGATGACCATAAGGTGCTTTACACGCACTCTACACTCGGCGAGGCTTTGGCCGACGCAGGGTTTATAGTAAATGCGCTGGAGTATTACACCGATGCTGGCCAGTTTATATATTCTGGCTGGCAGCCTGAGGATGGAATGGTTCAACGCTCAAGTCGCTTTGATGAACGCAATGCAGACGGTGTACTTCGATACACCTCATTGATTATCGATGGAAAGAAGCCTGAGAACTAAATGCCAAGCAACACTTATGTCCTCGCCGGTGACCTCGGCGCCACAAAAACCAACATCGCACTCTTCGACGCGGCTGACCTGAGCTCCGGCCCGCAGATGCTTGCCTCCTATCTCAACGCCGAGCATGACGGCCTGCACGCCATCCTGCGCGCTTACTTGCAGGGCAAGCCTGGCCTGGATGTGCGCACGGCGTGCTTCGGCGTCGCAGGCCCGGTCATTGACAACCACGTGCGCATGATCAACCTGGATTGGGAAGTGGATGCGGCTGACCTGTGCGCCGAGTTCGGTTGGCAGTCCGCCTGGCTCATCAATGACCTCAAGGCGCTGGCCAACGCGGTTCCTTTGCTGCCTGAGCGCGAGATGCACGTATTGCAGCAGGGTGTTGCCGAACCGGGTGGCAGCATTGCTGTCATCGCCCCGGGCACGGGCCTGGGAATCGGCTACCTCACCTCTGTTGGCGGACGCTACACGGCCTATGCCACCGAAGGCGGCCATGCCAGCTTTGCCCCCGAGACCGAGCTGCAGCAGGAGCTGCTGGCCTGGCTGCGCCCGCAGCTCGGCCAGGTTGCCATCGAGCACGTATGCGCCGGGGTGGGGCTACCCAACCTCTATGGCTTCATCAAGACCAGCGGGCACGCCGTCGAGCCAGCCTGGCTCGCCCAGGAACTGGCCACCCAGGGCGATGACAACAATGTCATCATCGTCAACCATGCCTTGGCGCAAACCCCCGGCAGCGAGATCTGCCAGCTGACGCTGCAACTGTTTGTGGAGATTTTAGGCGCCACCGCTGGCGACCTGGCCCTCGGCATGGGTGCCACGGGCGGAGTGTACCTGGGCGGCGGCATCCCGCCGCGCATCCAGCCCGCCCTGCAGCGTTATGGCTTCATGAAATTCTTCTTGGGCAAGGTCGGCTATGAGGAGTATCTGCAACGCTTCCCCGTGCGCCTGATCCTTAACCCTGGCGTGGCGCTGCTCGGCGCCGCCGCCTACGCACAGCAGCAGTAAAAGCGGCGCAGCGCGCTGTTTCTTACTAAGCTTGCACTCATCTGCGGCAAACATTTCATTAATACGCCCCATGCACAATGATTTCGTAGCATTTCACCCCATAACGCCAAGGTAGCCGAAACTCAACAGTTTCCGGGGCTTACTTGCCCCGTTGTTTGGCTATGGATTTGTGTCATTTCCTCGCCTGTTGCGTTATCTGCAACAGGGCGGTGTAAGGATTGAGTGCTTGAAAGACTCTATAGAATGGAGGCAAGTATCGAATGAGTAATACGATCGAAGCTTTTGAAAACGAAGAAGTAATCCTGAATGAAGATGAGGCTCTAGAGCGCCTGATTCGCCTGGGACGCAAGCAGGGTTTTGTGAGCATTGACAACGTCTTGCAGCTGGTGCCTGGCGAACAACGCCAGTCTGAGCATCTAGAAGAGATCTTCGAAGCGCTGCTGAACGAAGGTATCCCCCTGGTGGAGGATGACGATACTGAACCGGTAGAGCTCTCGGACGCGGATGAGGACTACGAAGACGAGGAGCCAGCCAACGAGCGCAGCAAGATTTACGCGGCCGATGACCCACTGGCTGAGGCTGAAACCACAGACCTGGTGCGCCTGTACTTCAACGAGGCTGCCAGCATCCCGTTGCTGACCGCCGCCGAAGAGGTAGACCTGGCCAAGAAGATGGAGCGCGGCAACAAGGCGCGCTTGCAGTTGGCTAAGAAGGGGCTCAGCGCCGCCAAGCGTGCTGATTTCCAGCAGGATGTTGAGGTGGGCTGGGATGCCCGCCAGCATCTGATCCTGGCCAACAGCCGCCTGGTGATCAGCATCGCCAAGAAGAATATGAACCGCGGCCTGCCGCTGATCGACCTCATCCAAGAGGGCAATATCGGCTTGATGCGTGCGGCCAAGAAGTTCAACTATCGCTTGGGCTTCAAGTTCAGCACCTATGCCACCTGGTGGATCCGCCAGGCCATCACGCGGGCCATCTCCAACAAATCGCGCACCATCCGCATTCCCGCTCACATGGGCGACAAGATTGCCAAGATGATGCGCATGAAGAACACGCTGAAGCAGGAACTGAAGCGTGAGGCCACGCTGGCTGAGCTGGCCGAGGCGCTTGAAGTTAACGCCGAGGAGATTGAGCTGATCACCACGGCGGGCTACCAACCACACTCGCTGGAAACCCCCATCGGCAGCGATGAGGATTCGGTGCTGGGTGAGCTGATCGAGGATGAATCCTCGCCCTCTCCTGAGGAGAGCACCGCCCAGTCTCTGCTGGAGCAGGATCTGGCTCGCACCATTGACGAGACCCTACCGCTGCGTGAGGCGCGTATCCTGCGCCTGCGCTTCGGCCTGGATGACGGCAAGGTGCACAGCCTGAGCGATGTGGGCCGCAAGCTGGGCGTCACACGCGAACGTGTGCGCCAGATCGAGGCCCAGGCGCTGCGCAAGCTGCGTGACCCGCGCGTGCGTTCCCGCTTGAAGGATTACGTTAACTAAGCTCTGCAAACTACGAGGTTCAAAAAGAGCGCTGCCCGCAAGGGCAGCGCTCTTTTCTTTTGTGGAGTTCGTTTCGTCTTAGTGGCTGCGCTTCTTGTAGCGCACCATGGCCGCCGTTGGCTTGCTGGAGCCGCCGCGGTTGACGCCGATCTTTTCGAAGGGGGTCACCAGTTCCAGCTCATATTGGCGGAACAACAGGGCCACGATGATAGCCATCTCGGTGCGGGCAAAATTCATGCCAGTGCACTTGTGCAGGCCCCCGCCAAAAGTCAGCAGCTCAAAGCCGCGCCCTTCACCTTTTTCCGTGAAGCGCGTCGGGTCATAGCTGTAGGGATCGGAGAAATACTCGGGGATGAAATGCGCCGCCGCGGTGGAGGTCATGACAAACCAGCCAGCCGGAATGCGGTAGCCATCCAGCTCGATGTCTTCTTTGACCTCGCGGAGCAGCGTCTCGGCCGAAGGGCGTAGGCGGCCGGTCTCTTGCACTGCCGCCATGGTCAGCTGAATTTCGCGCATGTGCACATGGTTAACTTCGTCGCTGCCCGCCAGCACGCGCTCCACTTCCTCGCGCACCTTGGCTTGGTAGCCTGGATTGTTGATCAGGTGAATGACCGACCAGGCGCTCTGGCCGGCGGTGGTCTCATGCCCGGCAAACAGCAGGGCGGAGAAGAAGCTGGCCACAATGTCATCCGGCAGCGGCACGCCAGCGCCATCCGGCTGGTCCAGGAAGTACTGGAAGCCATCTTGCTTGGGGTTGGCGCGGCGCTCATCGATCAGCGGCTGCAGGATGGCGCGCATCGTCTTCTTGGCCTCATCACGGCGCTTGAACTTAGGCAGCGGCAGCTTATAGAGCAGGGGGTCCAGCGATTCGCTCAGCGCGTCGTACTGGTCCCAGAAGCCCTCGGCTTCCAGGCGCTCGTGCACTTCGTCGCCGAGGAAGCAGCGCCCGGCCACTTCTTTCACCAGATGGGTCATGGCGTCCACTAGCTCGAACTCACCGCTGTCGCCGAGCGTATCCATCCAGGTGTTGATGGTGCGGCTCATGATGGGCAGGTAGCTGCTCATCTGATCACGTGTGAACAGGCTGTGCAGGATGGGGCGCTGCAGCATATAGGTGTCATGCGGGCCGAGGAAGGCGATGCGACCAAAGATGGCCGCCAGGAACTGGTACGGCTTCTCCATATCGAGCTGCTTGTCAGTGCTCTTGAAGAAGAAAGATTGCTCCTGTGGGCCAACCAGGATGGCCATCGGCTGGCCGAGCAGCTTGATGCCAAACACATTGCCGTGTTTGCTGTAGCCGCGGCGGAAGAAATTCTCCGGGTCGCGGTAGAACTCAATTGCATGGCCAATGTAGGGTAAGCCGCCATTCAGTATTGGCGGGGTAGGGAGCGGGGAAGGTGTAGATACTGTTTCTGTAGTGATCATGAAAACAGTATACGCCCTTTGTGAAGGTTGTCACTTTAACGTTGGGTTAAGACCCAACGAAGGGGGATACCTACTTTAGTTCGAGCATCACGGGGCAATGGTCTGACCCGGTGACATCGCTAAAAATAGTGATGTCTTTGACCTTCTTGAGCAGCGGCTTGGAGACCAGGAAGTAGTCCAGCCGCCAGCCAATGTTGTTCTGCCGTGCGCTGGGGAAACGCGCCGTCCACCAACTGAATTGCTGCTTGTCTGGATACAGCTCACGGAAGGTGTCCACCAGCCCTTCGTCAAAGTATTTGCCCAGCGCGGCACGCTCCTCTGGCATGAAACCAGATGTGCGTTGGTTCTCCTTGGGGCGCGCCAAGTCGATCTCATTAAATGCCGTATTGAAGTCACCGGTGAGCACAATGCTCTCGCCCGCTTTGTGCAGCTTCTTGATGTGCTTGAGCAGCGCTTCGTAAAACTCCAGCTTATAGCCCACGCGCTCCATGCCGGTAGTGCCGCTGGGGAAGTACACATTCAGCAGCGTGAAGTCATCAAAGCGCGTCTGGATCACGCGGCCCTCAACATCAAACTTGGGCACACCAAAGCCGATGATGTCTTCCTTGCTCTTCTTCGAAACCATCGTGGCCACGCCGCTGTAGCCGGGGCGTTCCGCCGGGTTCCAAGCCACCGTGTAGCCTTTGAAGGTCTCGAGCTGCGCATCGGTGAGCTGCTCTGGTTTGCTCTTGATCTCTTGCAGGCAGATCACATCGGGCTTCTGCTTATGGATCCATGCCCAGCTATCTTTCTTTAGGTGGGCGCGCAAACCGTTGACGTTCCAGCTGATGAGTTTCATAGGTAAATTGTAATGGGTTTGGTAAGTAGAGAATAGAGAGTGGAGATTGCAAAATCTCTATTCTCAAATCCCGTTCCTTCGTTCTCCCGTCTTATATAATGCGCACATGCCCAACATCATCCAAGCCGTGCGCGGCACGCAAGACTATTACCCCGAAGATATGGCTGTGCGCTCCTGGCTGTATGCCAAGATGCGCCAGGTTTCCGAATCCTTTGGCTATCAGGAATACGATGGCCCCTTCTTGGAGCGCTTTGAGCTCTACGCTGCTAAATCCGGCGCCGAATTGGTCGAGAAGCAGTCTTACGTGTTTGAAGACCGCGGTGGTGACCGCATTACCCTGCGGCCAGAACTTACGCCGACCCTGGCGCGCATGGTGGCGACGCGCCAACGCCAGCTGACCTATCCGCTGCGCTGGTGGTCGTTTGGCCCGTTCTGGCGCTATGAGAAACCCCAGAAGGGCCGTACACGCGAGTTCTTCCAGTGGAATATTGACATGGTGGGTGAGGATACGCCGGAGGCGGATGCCGAGCTGGCTACCATCGCGGCCAGTTTCCTCAAGACGATTGGCCTGGCTTCAAACGAGGCGCAGATCCTGGTGAACAATCGCCAGTTGATGCAGGCCGAGCTGGAGACGCTGGGCATCTCTGGCGCTTTGCGTAGCGAGGTATTCGGCCTGATCGATCGCAAAGACAAGCTCAGCGCAGAGGCATGGCAGGCACGTGGCACTGAGCTGGGCTTA
Organism: uncultured Anaerolineaceae bacterium; assembly: GCA_964623375.1. Classification (GTDB taxonomy): domain Bacteria; phylum Chloroflexota; class Anaerolineae; order Anaerolineales; family UBA11579; genus JAMCZK01. The sequence goes on along the minus strand of CAZUTS010000004.1, from coordinate 75,344 downwards.
GATGCCAGCCAGATGCTTGGCATCGAGAAGCTGCTCACCAATCACGACCTGTGGAAGAAGTCCGACACGCTGCAGCGTTTCTTCGCCGCGGTAGAGGCACAGGGCGCCGCCGACTATGTTCGCTACGCGCCGCACATCATCCGCGGGCTGGACTATTACACCGGCACCGTTTTCGAAGCCTGGGACACGGCTGGTGAATTCCGTGCCATCTTTGGCGGTGGCCGCTATAACAACCTGGTCAATGCCGTGGGCGGCGACCCCGTGCCAGCGGTTGGTTTTGCTGTGGGCAATGTGGTCATCAGCCTGCTGCTGCAGGCGCTGGGGCACGCTCCCGATGTTAGCGGCCGCGCCCCGATCTACATCACAGTCTTTGATGCGGATAGCATGGCCGCCTCGCTGACCCTGGCTGCCGAGCTACGCTCCGCTGGCCTCAACGTTACCAGCCACCTGCAGGCAGATAAGTTGCAGAAGCAGTTCAAACAAGCCGATCGTATGGGGGCTAAGCTGGTTTTGGTGCTTGGGCCAGACGAAGTGGCACAGAACACCGTCAATGTCAAAGATTTGCGCAATGGTGAGCAGCACAGCGCGCCGCGTGCGGGCTTGGCTGCTCAACTAAGCAAGCTATTGAGCTAGCTGCCGAGGCAGCACTAACCCTGCGGATTGATGATAAAATAGCACCTTCTTGGTGGATGTAGCTCAATCGGCAGAGCACCGCATTGTGGATGCGGTGGTTGCGGGTTCGATTCCCGTCATCCACCCCAAGCAGATAAAAATCGGCCTCACGGCCGATTTTTTGTTGGTAGCGCACACGGCGCCAGCAGCAGCGCTTGGCCCTGCTTGCCCACGCTCTCCAGCGCGCCCATCTTGCGCATGCAGTAGCTCATGCGCGTGCTTTGCCACACAGGGATGCCGCGTGCTTCCGCCAGCTGCTTGTGCGTGAAGGGGGCGGTGAGCTCTTTTGGGATCAGGCGTTGAAAGTCTTTCAGGTTGCGGAAGCGATAGCTTCCGGTAACCTCCAGCAGGCGGCGGTCGGCAATGCTCCAGCGCTTGCGTGTCCAACTGCCGCGGCCGTCATCCCGCCAGATCTCCTCCTGGTGGGTGAAGACCGCCATGCAGCTGAAGTTGGGATGCGCCACCAGATGCGGGATGTACAGTAGCTCATCGAATAGATTTTCCAGCCGCCCGTTCTTGGGTGACTTGCGCCGGCTGAGTTGCTTGCCACGCTTGTTCTCGCGCACGATCCACTTCTTCTCTGCTATCGGGTGAACCAGCACCACTTTGTGTGTTTCCAGCAGACGTCCCAGCTTGGTTTTGAGCGCGCTGAAGTTTGCCGTCTGTATCTCTATCAAGGTGCTGCCGCGCACAATGTCTATTTGGTAGCCGTCTATGCGCTGCTCCAGCGCATCCCCTTTTTGCGCCAGCCATTGCTTGAGGCCCGCATGCAGGCTGTGCTCTGTTAGCGTGCCGATGTGAGTACCCGGCAGCATCGTCGTCATTCTTGCTGGCCCTTCTTGCCGCGGCTGTCGCGCAGCCCGCTGGCCGGCACAAGGCTGTTGGCGCCAAAGCGCTCCTCAAGCGTTTTGAGCGCCGCATCCAGCTTCTCTTGCTTGGCGAAGGCCTTCGGGTCCCAGTCCCACAACTTCGGCTGGAAGCTGGGCGCGGTCAGGTTGCTGGCGCGCACGCCCAGCAGGCGGATCTTGCGCCCGGGCTTCCAGTGTGCCTGGAACAAGGTGCGCGCAGCCTCTTCAATCAGCTTGGCTTCATCTGTGGGCTCAGGCAGGGTGAGCTGGCGGCTGATCTTGCTAAAGTCTGGCCAGCGGATCTTGATGGCTACCGTGCTGCAGTGCAATTTAAGTTTGCGCAGATGCTTGGCAATTGATTTGGCCTGCTCTGCGATCACCAGCATCAGCTCGCCTTCGTTGTTGGTGTCTTTCGCAAAGGTCTCTTCGTGGCTGACCGATTTAGTCTCATGGCTTACATGCACCGGGCTGTCGTCAATCCCCTGGGCGCGGAAGTGCAATGCGCTGCCAGTTTGCCCCAGCAGGCGCACCATCTCATGCAGTGGGTAGCGCGCAATATCGCCTACCGTGTGCATACCCAGCGCGGCCAGACGTTCGGCCGTCTTGGGGCCGATGCCCCACAGCGCTTCGCTGGGCAGCGGCGCCAGGAAGGCGGCTTCTTCGCCATGCGGCACCACTTGAATGGCAAAGGGATAGTTGCCCTTTTTCATGCTGGCCTTGCCTACAGTGGTGGCTACTTTGGCCACCAGCTTGTTGCTGGCCACGCCCAACGAAGAGGGCAGGTGCAAATGATCACGAATTTGAGTTTGCAACTGCTTGGCGTAGACCACGCCGGGCTGAGGCAGATGGGTGACATCAACAAAAGCTTCGTCAATAGAAATGGGCTGTACTAGATCCGAGTAGCCCTGAAGCAGATCCATCACGCGGCGGGAGAGGTCGGTATAGTCACGAAAGTGATGGCGCACGAGGATGAGCTCAGGGCACAGGCGCAGTGCGCGTGCCATCGGCATGGCGGAGTGAATGCCAAAGCGCCGCGCCGCATAGGAGCAGGTGGCCACAACGCCGCGGCCATCGGGGCTGCCGCCCACGGCGAAGGCCTTGCCGCGCAGGCTGGGATCCCGCAGTTCTTCTACGGCGCAGAAGAACGCATCCAGGTCCAGGTGGAGGATGGTGCGTTGCGTTGGAGGTGTCTCAGCGTGCATTAGACTGGGTTGCGTATAGCCACAAGGAAGACGAGGCTAAATAGCGCCGCTGTTCTTGAGTTCGGCGAGGGCGGCATCGTTCAGGCCGAGCTCGCTGTTCAGGATTGCTTGCGTGTGCTCGCCCAGTGCAGGCGGCGGGTAGCGCAGTTGCATCGGGCTGGTCGGCACCTTAATCGGCGAGGCTAACATGTCGATGGCCTCTCCGCTGCTCAGCTCGCCATGCAGCACCATTTCGCGCGCCAGCACCTGCGGGTCAGCGAAGACCTGATCGATGGTATTGATCGGCCCAGCGGGTACACCGGCTTGCTCGCAGGCCGCCAGCCACTCGGCTACGGGGCGGGTGGCGAACAGCTCGTCCAGGATGGGGATGAGCACTTCGCGATTCTCGACGCGCTTGGGGTTGCTGGCAAAGCGCGGGTCCTCGGCCAGGTCTGAGCGGCCGGCCGCAGCGCAGAACTTGCTCCACTGGCCGTCGTTGCCGCTGGCGAAGGCAAAGTAGCCATCACTGGCCTTGAAGGACTGGTAAGGCACGATGTTGGGGTGGCCGTTGCCGTAGCGCTTGGGCGGCTGGCCAGAAATCAGGTAATTGCTGGCCACGTACGAAAGCGTGCCCACCTGGGCATCGAACAACGAAATGTCGATTCGCTGCCCCGTTTTCTGACGTTCGCGTGCGAAAAGCGCGGCAGTAATGGCGTTGCACGCATAAATGCCGGAGAGCAGGTCGGCAATGGCCAGGCCCACGCGCACCGGCTCGCCATCCGCCGGGCCGGTGATGCTCATCAGGCCGCCGCGCGCCTGGGCAATGAAGTCGTAACCCGGCTTGTGGCTGTCTGGGCCGCTGTAGCCGTAGCCGCTGACTGTGCAGTAGATCAGGTCAGGCCGCAGCTCCTGCATGGCTTCATAGCTCAGACCAAGGCGTTCCAGTGTGCCGGGTTTGAAGTTCTCCACCAGCACATCGCTCTTGGCGATGAGCTGGCGCAGGATATCTAGGGCAGCAGGATGCTTGAGGTTGAGGGTCAGGCTGCGCTTGTTGCGATTGGCAGAGATGAAGTAGGCTGACATGCCGCTCTGGGTGAAGGGTGGACCCCAGTGACGCGTATCGTCGCCTTTGTCGGGCGCCTCGACCTTGATGACATCGGCCCCCATATCGCCGAGCAGCATGGTGCAGTAGGGGCCGGCCAGCACACGGGTGAGGTCCAGCACACGGATTCCAGAGAGTAGGCCAGTGGTGGGAGCAGTCATAGACGCATTATAGGCCAAATATTCTATAAATTTTGGGCGTAGCTTTGGGCGGTTTTTTGGGTTGTAAATTTGCAGTATGTTGAACATCTTGTCCAAAAAGGAGGTGCTTGGGGGCTTGCATACTGTTTCTATTTCCCGCAGATCCCGCTTTTATTCACTATCTATGAGGAGTGTATATGGCTGCTAATCAACGCATGGGCTATTTGCCTAACGAGACCCCGCCCGTGGGTCAGCTTATTCTTTTGGGTTTCCAGCACGTCATTACCATGTTCCCGGCCACCGTTTTGGTGGCTGCTTTGTGTGGCTTCCATGTCAACACGGTGCTGTTCGCCTCGGGTATCTCCACCATTGTGGCGCTCATCCTGTCCAAGATTGGCATCGGTAAGTTCATCCCGCTGTTCTACGGCTCCAGCTTCAGCTACATTGCTGCTTATGTGGCCGTAGTCAGCGCGATGACCGGCGCCGCGCCGGAGTTCGGCGTTGCCGCTCCGGATGAGGTGATCGGTACGATGCAGGCCGGTATCATCGTCACTGGTTTGCTCAACATCGTCATCGGTTTCATCATTCGTGCTCTCGGCAAGAGTGCGCTGGACAAGGTGCTGCCTCCGGTAGTCACCGGCTCCGTGGCCGCCATCATCGGTTTCGGCCTGGCTTTCGCCGCCCTGGACATGGCCTCCGCTAACTGGGGCGTTTCCATCGCCACCCTGGTGCTGACCATTCTGTTCTCGGTGTACCTGCAGAACCGTGGCTTCCTGGGCATGCTGCCCGTGCTGCTCGGCGCCGTTGCCGGTATGCTGCTCTCCAGCTTCCTGGCTCCGGGCTCTGTCAGCTTTGCTGGCGTGACTGCCGCTCCGCTGTTCGACATGCCGCACCTGACCGCTCCCGTCTTCGGTGGCGCGTTCGTGGCCACGGCGGTGTTCAGCATTGCCATCATGGCGATTGCCACCATCCCTGAGTCCACCGCTCACCTGTATCAGATCAGCTTGTATGTGGACCGCTTCGCTGAGGAGCGCAAAGCCAAGCCCTACGAACTGGACAAGAACATCGGCTTCAACCTGGTGTTGGACGGTGTAGGCGACGCCATCAATGGTCTGTTCGGCGCTACCGCTGGTACTAACTACGGCGAGAACAACTCGTTGATGGCGATCACGCGCAACTACTCCGGCCCGGCCCTGATCGCCGCGGGTGTGCTCTCCGTCTTGCTGGCCTTCGTCGGCAAGCTGGCCGCTCTGGTGAGCGCTGTGCCGCTGGCTGTGAGCGGTGGCTTGGCCATCTACCTTTTCGGTGTGATCGGTATGCAAGGTATCGCCCTGATGCAAGAGCACAAGGTCAGCATGTTTGACCCGCGCAACCTGGCCGTTGGCGCCACCATCATGGTGGTGGGCATCGGCGGCAACATCGGGTATGCCGGTGGCTTCCTACCCATTCCGTTCCTGCAGGGCATCTTCCCCAGCGGTTTGCCCGCCATCGCCACTGCGGCGGTGCTCGGTATTCTGCTCAACGCTGTGTTCCTGATCTTTGCTCCCGAAGGTGAGAGCAAGGCTGTGGCTAGCAAGGCTACCGCAGTAAAGAAGGCTGCCGGCAAGAAGACTGCTGCCAAGAAAAAGACGACTCGCCGCTAAGGCAAGCTTGTAGTCTTACGAATAAAAAGAGCAGCGTATTGCGCTGCTCTTTTTATTGTGGGTGTTTTCCACAGATGAACCCAGATAAAAGCAACTGCATTTAGCCGCGGATAAACGCAGATAACTACACACCTGTCATTCCGACGAAGGCTGTGCGCTGCGCAGCAGCGCCAAAAGCCTAGGAGGAATCCTTTAGGCCATACTAATGACTTTTTTTGCCCTAAGGATTCCTCCCTTGTTGTACTCGGTCGGAATGACGATAGGCAGCGCTGCGCTCTTGATTCGGGGATTGCTTCGTCGACGCAGCTTCGCTACGCACTCCTCGCAAAGACGATATAGCAGTGGATCTATCAGCAGTTAGCATCTGTGTTTATCCGTGGATTCTTAACCCAACTCGCGTTTTAGGAATTCCGTAAAGCTCTTCGGTGAGCGGCCCAACAAGCTTTCCAGCGTGAAACTGCTGGCGGCGAAGCCGTGTACGTCGTAATAAGCGAACATGGCGCTCAGCGTATCGCGGGCATAGGGGGGCAGGTGCGCATTTGCCGCTTGCCAGTCTGCCAACGGCTGCTGCGTTGCGACCACGGGCTGCCCGATATGCTGGCTTAGCTGCTGCGCCATCTGCGCCGAGCTCAGCCGCTCTGGCCCGGCGAGCGCGTGCTGGGCGCCGTGGTGGCCAGTCTCCAACAGCACGCGGGCCGCGGCAGCCGCCACGTCGGTTAAGTCAACTGGCGAGAAAGTCGCGTCCACCGAGTATGGCACGCGGTACTCGCCGTGCTGGGGTATTGCCGGCAGATAGGGCGGGATGTTCTGCATGTAGCTGGCCGGCTGCAGGACGGTGAAGTCCAATCCGGATCGGATCAAGGCTTCTTCCACGCGCAGCTTCTGCCAGTGGTGCGGCATGGCCTCGATCTGCGGATACAGCACCGAGTGATACACAAAGCGGCGTACACCGGCGGCTTTGGCCGCCGCGATCCATGCTGTGCCTAGCGCTACTTCATGTGGATACATGTTTGGGGCGATGAAGTACAACGCCTCAACGCCGCGCAGCGCTGCTGCGATAGAGGCCGGGTCGGCCATGTCGCCGCGCAAGACTTCGCTTGCCTGCGGCGCTTGCTCGCCGCGCACTAAGGCGCGAGTTGCCGCGTCTTTGGCCTGCAATGCGGCCAGCACGGCGCGCCCGGTCTTGCCGTTGGCTCCGGTGACCAGGATCATGCGCTGCTTCCTTGCAGCACAGCCATGAAGCCCGCCAGCGCATCGGCGCCAGAGGTGTGACCCGTGGGCAGGATGCGCAGCGCAGCCGTCTGCACAGCGGCACTATCGCCCGCGCCAATGGCAGCCACCAGCTGGTGCCAGGGTGCGGCGGCTTCGCCGCGGCTGCCCGCCGCTAGCCACGCGGCAGACAGCGCGTGAGTGCGCTCTACAGCGACGGTGGCAATAGTCTCCGCGCTCTGTAGCGCCGAGGCGGGCGGCTGCGTAGCCCACAGGCCGTACATAGCGCCCAGTAGCAGATCATCGCCCGCCGGGGTCAGGCCGGGGCCAACGCCGGCCAGCTTGCGCGCCGCCTCTGTCATCTTGGCGTTGTCGTGTGCCTGCACACCTGCCAACAGCAGTGGGATATTTTGCTCGGCCAGTTGTTGTATGCGCGCGGGCAGGGTCGAGTCGCCTGCCGCGGCCAGCACCAGGCGTGCCAAGCTATCCGTAGGTGCGTGGGTAGCCAATAGAGCGCTGATCTCGCTAGCAGCTTGCTGTACCAAGGCTGGCGCAGTGTGCAAGCTGGCCCAATCGGGCACAGGCTGCCAAAGCGGCGCTTCGTCTGCATCGATGAGCCAATCATCCAGCCACAGCCCGTTCTCGAAGACCAGCAAGCGAGATTCAGCATGCACGCCTGCGGGCAACTCTTCCAGCAAAATTGAAAATGGGCCGTTGCCAATGCGTTCATCCACCAAAGACAGCACGTGCGCATCTTGGTTAACCAGATTGACGACAGCTTCAAAGGAATACAGCACGCGGGCTTCCTGCGTGCTGTTGAGCCAATGCCGGGCTGCGGGCGCAATCGAGAGTGCCCGCAGGCGAGGGTTGCTGCTCATGGCTGGATGAGCGCTCCGTGGCTGATGACATGCACAGGGGCGCGGTGATATCGCAGCGCCTCGCGCACATTGGGCACATCCAGTACCACCAGATTGGCAGGTGCGCCTACCTTGAGTTCAAAATCTTGCAGGCCAATCGCCTTGGCTGCCTCAGTAGTCACCAAGCTGTAGAGTGTGTCCATCTCGGCACGAGAGGTCATCCACAGCAGATGGGATGCCAGGAAGGCGACCTCGAGCATGTTGTTTTGTCCGTAGGGGTAGTACGCATCGGAAATATCATCCTGCCCGATGCATACATAGGCACCTTCTTCCAGCAGCTCGCGCACACGGGCGTGCAGCGGGCCGGTTTGCGGGTCGCTGACCACGTACATGCGTGCCTGCTTGAGCAGGGCGATGACCTTTTGCAAATAGGGCACGGGATACAGCGCCATGGCACGCGCATGGTGCGCCAGCACGCGGCCTTGCCAGCCTTGTTTGATGGCGGCCAGCGCCATCATCTCCAGCGTGCGCAGACCTGCGTCGCCAGCATCGTCCACCAGCATGGAGACAGGCTTGTCGAATTCCTTGGCGATGGCGAACATGGCGTCCACATGCTGCTGTGCGTCCGCATCGGTGAACTCGATCCAGGGGATACCGCCGACGACGTCTGCGCCCATCTTCATCGCCTCGCGAATCAGCTCCTCAGTGCCAGGCTCACGGCCGACACCGTCTTGCGGGAAGGCGACGATTTGCACATCTACAATGCCCCTGAATTCTTCGCGCGCTTTGATGAGCGCTTGCACGCCGATGAGCTTGGCTTTGCTGTCTACATCGGCAAAGGCACGGATGTGCGTGTTGCCATTCTTGGCCGCCAAGGTGAGCGCTTTTCTCACGTTGGGCAAGATCCAACTCTCATCATATTCGGCTTTGACGCGACTGGCCAGCTCGATGGCGTTCATCGCCTTGCCCATACCGGCGCCCTGATAGCTCTGCAGGGCCAGCTCGTCCATGCGATCCAGCGTATACACCTTGTCGAGATGCAAATGGGCATTGACGAAGGACTCGGTCACCAGGTTGCCGCCAGCATCCAGCTGTGTATCTGCGCTGCCCTTGATCATTTTGTCGATGGCGACAATGCGCCCGTCTTGAATCAAAATGGAGACGGTGTCGCCGCCTGGTCTGCTGCGTAGCTGCGCATTGGTGATGAGGATAGATGGGGGCATGGTGTTACCTCGTTGGATTATCCACTATTGAACGGCACGAACGGTCTTGGCGAACTGGGCGATATGTCTGTTTTCGTGCGCGGCCAGGCTGTGGATGTAATAGTGCACATTGAGCTCACGCTCTAGCGTCGCTGTGAGCACGGTGGCACCGCGCTGCCATTGGGTTGGCTTGAGGGCTGCTAGCTTTTTGAGCAGCCGTTTGCGTTGAAGACTAAATGCCTTGAAGGAGGCTGCAAAGGTCTGTGTGTTGTAGTCTGTGTTCAGTATCCATGTGCGCGGGCTGACGTAGCGAATGGTGGGGTGCTTTTCCTCCAGCATGCGCGCCACGATACCTTCCCACACATCGGCACAGGCGCGCAGATGGCCGAGGATCTCCACGCAAGACCATTGACCGGGTTTTTCTGGCTGGGTTAACTGGCGCTCGTTCAGGCCGGCGGTGAGCTCAGCAATGGTCCCGGGCAGTTCACTCAACAGTGTGACCGCCGCGGCAGGCGGCATGAGCTCTTTGGCCACTAGTTACCCGGGCGCAGTGCCGGCGTCATGCTCTTGCGCCAGTTGCCACAGGCGCAGCGGGCTGAGCGGGATCTCGCGGATCTCGAAGCCAGGCATGTTCAGTGCATCTTCTAGTGCCTGCGCCACCAGTGGGCCTACGGGGATCGCTCCGGCCTCACCCGCGCCCTTCACGCCCATTGGATTCAGCGGCGAGGGGGTGGTGGTGTGGTCGGTATTCATGCGCGGCACATCTTGCGCTGCCGGTAGCAAATAATCCATGAACGAGGCGTTCAGGATCTGGCCCATGTCATCAAAGACGAGTTGCTCATAGAAGGCGTTGCCCAGACCCTGTGCTACGCCGCCATGAATTTGCCCATCAAGAATGAGCGGGTTAATGACCTCGCCACAGTCGTGCACCACGGCATACTTCTGGATGTCGATCATCATCGTGTCGGGGTCCACCTCTACGATCATGGCGTGCACGCCGTAGGCGGTGGTGCCCATCTCGGGGCCGAAGTAGTCCGTGGCCTCCAGGCCGGGCTCGGTGCCGGGCTTGACTGCGCCTCTCATAGGATTCGCCTTCTGTGCCAGCACGCCCAGCGGGATGGCGGTTTCCGGCGCGCCCAGGATCTGCACCTTGCCATCCACCAGCTCCAGCTTGTCAGCGGTGACTTCGCCCTCGAACTCCTCGATAGCTTTGGCAATGACCTTTTCGCGCACACGCTTGGCCGCCGCGTGGATGGCATTGCCCGCCACTACCGCACCGCGGCTGGCGAAGGTGCCCACGCCCCAATGGAACTGGTCTGTGTCGCCGGTCACCAGGTCGATCTGGTTTACGGGCACACCCAGCTGCTCGGCCACGATCTGCGCATAGCTGGTGTAGTGCCCCTGACCCTGCGTGCCGATGCCGGTGGCCACGCTGACGCGGCCATTGGCCTGCACCTGAATGCGCGCCCCTTCGTAGGGGCCGATGCCGGTGCCTTCCACATAGCACACGATGCCAAGGCCGAGTTTCTTGCCGGCTTTCTCGGCGGCGGGCTTGAGCTCGCTATAGAACTTGTCGTAATCGATCATCTTGAGCGCCTTGTCCAGCACCGGCTCGTAATTGCCGCTGTCATAGGTCAGCTCGCTGAAGTCCTGATAGATGATCTGGTGCTTCACCGGGAACTCATCGGGTGGGATGAGGTTTTTGCGGCGGATGGCCACTTTGTCGATGCCCAGCTCTTTTGCCGCTGCGTCCAGTAAGCGCTCCATCACGAAGACGCCGTGCTGGCGGCCAGCGCCGCGATAGGGGCTGACGATGGGCTTGTTGGTGAACACCGCGGTGAACTCGCTGTAATAATCTGGCACCTTGTACATGTTGAGCAGGGTGCACTGCGTGTTGATGGGCACGGTGAGGCCGTACGGGTCGTAGGCGCCGTTGTCGTGCCAGAACACGTCCTTCACCCCAACGATGGTGCCGTCTTTCATAAGGGCAATTTCTGCTTCATGAAATTGCCCACGCTCCTGCGTGGTGGAGTAGAAATTCTCAGCGCGGTCTTCGATCCACTTCACGGGAATATTCAGCTGCATACTGATCCACGGCAGCAGCATCTCCTCCGGGTAGAACATCAGGATCTTCGGCCCAAAGCCGCCGCCAATGAACGGCGCGATGAGGCGCACCTGGTGCTCCGAGAGGCCCAGCATACCGGCGATACCGTTGCGGATGATGACCGGCGCCTGGGTGGTGTCCCACATGGTGAGCTTGCCGGCCTTGGCGTCCCACGCGGCCACGATGCCGCGGTTCTCCATCGCTGCGGCGGTGCCGCGGTCGTAGAAGAATTCGCGCTTAATGACGAGGTCGGCTTTGGCTTTGGCCTTCTCGTAGTTGCCCTTTTCCTGCACTACATGGGCGGCGATGTTGTTTTCTAGGTCTTCGTGAATGAGTGCCGCGCCGTCTGCCAGTGCTTTTAGCGGGTCGATGTGCACGGGTAGCGCTTCGTAGTCCACCAGTACAAGTCCGGCGGCATCCTCGGCAATGTAGCGCGTCTCGGCCACAATGCACACCACCACTTCACCCACGTGGCGCACCTTGTCCTTGGCCAGGATGGGGTGCAGGCGTTCGTTCAGGTAGGCGTTCTTGATCGGCGGCAGGCCAACGTTCAGTACGCCAGTGCGCCAAAAGCTGCCCAGGTCTTCGGCCGTGTACACGGCGATGACGCCGGGCAGCGCGCGCGCCGCGGTTGCATCAATGGATTTGATGCGAGCATGCGCGTAGGGGCTGCGCACAAAGGCGATGTGTGCCATGCCTGGCAGATCTACATCATCAACGAAGAGCGCCCGCCCGGTGAGCAGGCGGGGATCCTCGTTGCGTTTGATACGTTGGCCGAAGTACCGCGTGGTCATGCTACTCTTGCGTGAAAGCTACCGCGCGGCAGAAGGCGGCTTCGCCACCTTGGAACTTCCACGGGAAGGCGCCCAGGATCAAGCGCTTGTTGTGCAGCGCTGGGTTGCCGATCTCGCCACCCAGGTTCTCAACGTGGAAGCAGTCATGCGGGAAGAGCGCATTGTGGGTGAGCTGGTAGGCTTCAGCGGGGAACATCTCGTCAACCTTCTCAGAGCCGCCCAGCTTCTTCTCCACGATCTTGCGCACCTTGGCCCAATGCTCCAAGCCACCCTTGCCGAGGAAGCGGCCAATGGGCAGGTTCATGGGATGGTCGGTGGAGATCATGTCCACACCCCACAGATGGATCTTCTTGTCCAGCAGCCATTCGCAGATGCTGTGGTGCGGGCCGGGGTGGCGCTGGATGTAGCGCTCTTCGTCGCCCTCAGGGCTGAAGAACGAGTACTTGTGCCAGCCAGTGTGGATGAAGAGAATGTCGCCGTTCTTGATGTCGGCTTTCTTCTCAATCATGTCCGGAGTGAACACGTCCAGGTCATCCAGTTCTTTGCTGAGGTCTACGATGACACCTTCGCCATATAGCCAGTCCAGCGGCAGTTGGTCGATGGTCTTGCCGTTGGTGACAAAGTGGCGCGGCGCATCCAGATGCGTGCCCATGTGATTGCTGGTCATGATGTACTGCGCGTTCACGCCGTGCTCGGCCTTGCGCTTGATGTACTTGACCTCAAACGGGGGGTAGAAGGGCCAGAACGAGGCGTCTTGGTTGAGGGGTTGGGACAAGTCGTGGATCTTCATAGTTTCTCCTTATGGTAATTGGTAATTAGCAATTTGCCTGCTAGTTATCCAAAGTTTGTAGATAGTTCAGTTCTTCCAAGCTGAACAGAGTTTCCTGCGTCGTGTATATCTCGGTGATCTCTTTGATTCCCTTTGAACGGGGCTGGACTTTAGTTATGCTAACCAGCTTGTTCAAGCGTTTAGCTAGTTCTGTAAGTTTCTCCAAACATTGCTGAGCTTCACCTGTTTCAAGCAAATGGCGCTGCACACATCTGTTTAGCCAAAATTTAGTTTCAAAGATACTGCCACGTGCATAATATAGGAACTGAGATTTTTCCCCGTAGTGAAAGCGACCATAAGCTTCAGCAATGTTTGCGCCAATCGAATCGGCGCTGCGAGCTAGTTGGCGTCCAACCGTATTCTTGGCAAACGAATCCCATTTGACAACTCGCTGCCAGATAGCATCGGCAATCTGCTCCGCCAGCTGTAGCACTTCCAAATCAGAGAAATCCATCTCAATTACCACTACCAATTACTGGTTAGAGGCTGTACTCCTTCGCATACGCCACTAACGCATCTTCAAAAATTTTCATCGGCGGTCGCACCAAGCCAGCACCCACCTGGCCCACACCGGCTTCGCGGTGGGCGATGCCAGTGTTGACGCGTGGCGTAATGCCCAGCTCGACCACCTTGCGGATATCGATGCCGGTGGGGGTGCCGCGGAACTCAAGCTGCGGAATGGTGAAGTGGCTGTGTTCGGCGATGGTGATCTCGTACATCTCCAGCGTGGCGTTCAGCGCATCCTGCGGTGTGCCGCTCACGAAGGTGACGATGGCCGGGGCCGCCGCCATGGCGAAGGCGCCGATGCCGGCCGTCTCGGTGATGGTGCTGTCGCCGATGTCCGGGTTGGCGTCCTTGCTGGTGAAGCTGGGGAAATACAAGCCGTCCGGCACTTCGGCAGGGGCGGTGAACCACTGGTCGCCCAGGCCGCTGACACGCATGCCAAAGTCTGTACCGTTGCGCGCCATCGTGGTCACCATCGTGCTGCCCTCAACGCCGTGGGCGCTGGCCGCCATGGCCTTGCACGCCGCCATGACGGGATTCAGCACGCTGAGTGCATTGTCGCCCAGCGCCTTGAGCACCTCAGACTCCACGTCATTGTCGGCGGCCACCTTCGCGATCCACGGGGCGAGCTTGGCGGTGTAGATGATGGAGCCGGCCTTGTTGCGGTTGTGGCCTTCGTCGCCCATGTGCAGGCTCTCGGAGAGCAAGGCGCGGATATCGATGCCGCCGCTGGCCTCGATGGCTTTGGCGAGCAAGGGGCCCATGCTCTCGTTCATCCAACGCAGCTTGGCGATCACTTCCTGGCTGAACGCACCGTAGCGCAGTACCTTGCCATAGCCTTCGTTGAGGTTGGAGTAGGCCTTGTTTCCATGCGTCTCGTTCTCGAGAATGTAGACCATCATCGAGGATGAAGTCACGCCAGCCATCGGGCCCACCGTGTCGTGATGGTGGCAGGGGGCAAATTCAATCTCGCCTTTTTCCACCAACGCCACGGCCTCTTGCTCAGTCTTGGCCAGGCCTTCGAAGAGTAATGCACCGATGACCGCCCCGCGCAGCGGGCCAGACATGCGCGCCCATTCGATTGGCGGGCCAGCATGCAGCAGCAGGTTCGGCTTCATGCCCGGGATCACATCCTTGGCCGGCGCAACGCCTTTAAGTATCGGGCGCGCCTCCATCATTTTGGAAACCGCTTGCTCATTTGCTTTGTTGATGTCTATCATTGTGTCTCCAGTCATAACCAGAGATTGGAGATTCGAGATTCAATCTCCTAATCTCTAATCTCTACTTGCTTTTCATCTTCTCCAAAATACTGGCCAGCGCTTCGTTGCCACCCGCAGGCGGGCGCCAATCCACTTGCACGGCATCGGCTCCTTGCGCCTTTAGGCTATAAAAGAAGTTCTCCACGCCCACGTTGACGGCGGCCAGCGGTTCGCTGAACGGCTGCAAGGCTTTGCCAGCCGCGCTCGGCGCGGCGGCCAAGCGGGCCGCAATGTAGTCCACTGCCATGCTGGTTTCGCGGAAGATGCGTGCGCCTGCCGCTTCCAGTTTTTGGATTTGCTCTTCCGTATTTTGCGGATCTTCGTCGGTGCCTACCACCAACGCTACAAATTCAATGTCTGGGCGAGTCTTGCGGTGGCTTGCAATCGCCGCGGCCAGCTCGCCAGCTGGGTCGGCGTGCGAGCCTTCACCCAGCACCACATCCAGCAGCACTAGGCCAGTCTTGGGGTCTTCCACTTCTTGCTTCAGGCGGCGCAGGCGCAGGTCGTTATCCATCATGGGGTGCAGGCGGCCGACGGTAAATACATCTTCGCCCAGGTCGATGATGGTGTGCGCCTGGCTGTGCAGCGGGTCAGCCATCTTCTGTGAACTGCGTATAGCCACATTCGTGTATATCGGGTGCAGGAAATTCTGTAGCCCGTTAAGTGCTTCGTAGGCCAGCGTGCCGCCAGAGAACAAGCCGCGTAGATAGCCGGTGCGTCGTTCGATGGCTGGCGGGGTGATGGCGCCGTTGCTCAGCCCTACGGCGATGCGTGCGGCTGAGTCGAGTCCGTTCGAGAAATGTACATTGCCAATCTGCTCAGCCGGTGCCGCAAAGCCGATGAAGCACACCACCACCGGTTTGCCTGCCATCTGCGCTTCGCTCAATAGGCGCGCAGCGGTAGCCTCGTCGGGCGGCTTGGAGATAAGCACGATGACCTGCGTAGCCTCGTCAGCAGCCAAGTAGCGCAGCCCTTGCAGCATGCTGGCCGCGCCCACCTCCGCTTTGAGGTCACGCCCGCCCGTGCCGATGGCTTGCGACACACCGCCGCCATAGTTGTGGATGCCCACCGTCACGGCTTGCAAGCCAGTGCCGGAGGCGCCCACCAGGCCAATTGGCCCGCGGCGCACGCGGTTGGCGAAGCCCAGGCCCACGCCGTTGATAATCGCTGTGCCACAATCTGGCCCCATGACCAACAGGCCGAGCTCCGCGCCGCGCTGCTTGAGGGCAATCTCGTCTTCAAGGTCTACGTTGTCGCTATACAGGAATACATGCTTGCCGTTGTCCAGCGCTTCGTGCGCCACCTTGGCGGCGTAGCGGCCGGGCACCGAGATCAGCACCCATTCGGCGGCGGGGAGGTTCTTGACCCCCGCCGCCAGGCTGCGCGGCCGGAAGGCTTGGTTAACGCCGCCGCTGCTGCGCTGCTTGAGCAGCTCGTCTACCTGCGCCAGCGCGCTGCTGGCATCAGCTTCGCTGCCTGCGCGCACCACAATCAGCAAGTCCTCAGGGCGGGCAGCTTTGCCAGCCGCTTCGAGCAGGTCGCTATCCGCCAACAACTCAAGGTTGGCGGGCGTGGCCATCACAACACCGGCATCTTCAACGCCGGGCAGGGCAGCCAGCTTGCGCTGCAATTGCATCAGCACCACCGAGTCGTAGTACACGCCGGGGCGCACTTCACTTTTAGTTACGCTCATCTCACTTGCTCTCTGCCAGGGCCGTTTCGATGTCTTCACCCCAAGCCAGCAGCTGTTCGTCTTGCCCATAGGCAGCGATCAGCTGCGAACCGAGTGGTAAGCCGTCAGCGTTCCAGCCGGTGGGCAGACCCAGTGCGGGCATTCCCGCTTGTGTCCATGGCAGGTTCATGATAGGGTCGCCAGTGCTGGCCAAGCCCGCAGGAGCGGCATCCACGGCAGAGGGTGCCAGCCACAGCTCGAAGCCGTGTATGTTCATCAGCGCGCCCAGGTCATGGCGCAGCCCGTGGGCGGCCTCCAGCGCGTCTTCGAGTTCGCTGGCGCGGATGGCAAGGCCTTCGCGCACCAACTCGGCCAGCTTGGGGCTGTAGAGATGCGAATAGCGCGCAAACCAGCCGGCATGCGTCTGCGCCGCTTCGGCCGCCAGGATGCGGCGATGGCGTTGCACGATGGCGTCAAATTCATTCAACGCCCGCACACGTTTGACGTGATAGCCCGCCTGGCGCAAGCGCTCGGCTACGCTGTCCAGATGCTCCAGCATACCTTTGGAAGCATGCACCAGGTACTCGCCATCCGGGATGGCGATGATGGGTTTCTGCGCCAACGTTACCGGTTGGTACTCGTTAAGCAGCGCACTCGCAGTGTCATGCACCAGTTCAACGTTCTGAGCAAAAAGGCCCACATGGTCCAGCGAGCGCGCCAGCGGGATCACGCCCTCGGCCGAGATGCGGCCGTGGCTGGGCTTGAAGCCCACCACGCCGCAGAACGAGGCCGGGCGGATCACCGAGCCGATCGTCTGCGTGCCGAGGGCCACATCCACCAGCCCGGCGGCTACCGCGGCGGCTGAGCCGCTGCTGCTGCCGCCCGGCGTGTGGTCAGGGTTGTGCGGGTTGCGCGTTGGCCCAGGGGTGAAGTAAGCGAACTCGGTGGTCACGGTCTTGCCAGCCACCAGCGCACCAGCACGTTTCAGCGCGCTGACCGCCGCCGCTTGCTTGCCCTGCAACGCACGTGGCGGCAGGTGGCTGCCTGCGCGGGTATCGAAGCCATCTACATGGAAAATATCTTTGACACCTAAGAGCAAGCCGAACAAGGGTGGACGCTTTTCGGGGTTAGCGTATTTATTGGCCAGGCGGCGTGCTTCGTTGCGTAGACGTTTGAAGCGGTTCTCTTCATTCACGAAGGCGTGCACGCGCGGCTCGCGGCTGGAGAACAACTCCTCAAAATCATCTAAGCGTGTGCTCAGCTGTGCGTTGACGGCTTGCGGCGCTACTTTTACCTTAGCCATTACTCCGCCACTTCGTTGAGTTTCTTCGCCGCCAAAAGTGTTGCATCCACAATGTGTTGGTAGCCGGTGCAGCGGCACAGATTGCCGGAGATGGCTTCGCGCACTTCAGCCTCGTTGGGGTTCTTGTTCTCTTCGAGGAAGGGCACCAGTGTCATCAAGATGCCTGGCGTGCAGAAGCCGCACTGCAGGCCATGCGCTTCCCAAAACGCATTCTGGATGGGGTGCATGTTGTCTTCGCTCGCCGCCAGACCTTCCACGGTGGTGAGCTCGTGACCATTGGCTTGCACGGCCAGCATGATGCAGCTGCGCACCGGCTTGCCGTCAAACAACACGGTGCACGCGCCGCACACACCGTGCTCGCAGCCCACGTGGGTGCCGGTCAGCCCGGCTTCGTGGCGAATGAAGTCGGCCAGCAGCATGCGCGGCTCAACCTGCTTCTGGATCGCCTTGCCATTTATGGTGACAGTAATCGGATAGCTGTTGCTCATGCGCTAGGCTGCCTTTGCTCGCTGGGTGGCGGTGGCCAACGCACGCTCGGTGAGCACCGCAGAGAGATGGCGCTGATACTCCGGCGTGGCGTGCACGTTGCCAAAGGGGTGCATGTCTTCCTGGCTGGCAATGCGGCCAGCGTCTTTGAAAGCCGTGGCCTCGGGCGCCTTGCCGATCAGGCTCGCCGCCGCGTTGGCCGCATCTACCGGGCCATCGCCCACATTGAGATACACCAACTTGGCCGCGGTGATCTTGTCGTTGGCGTCCAGCTCTATGATGGCGGCCAAGCCAGCCATGGCGTAATCGCCGTGGCGGCGCGCCACCTCCGTAAAGCAATAGCCGGTGCGCGCCGTCTTGGTGGGGAAGGCGATCTCGGTCAGCAGCTCATCTGGCTGCAAGGTGGTGGCGAACAAGCCGGCGAAGAAATCCTTGGCTTCAATCCAGCGCTCGCCCGTGCTGCTCTGGGCGCGGAACTTGGCGCCAAGAGCCAGTGCCACCACGGGTAACTCGGAGGCAGGGTCGGCGTGCGCCAGGCTGCCGCCGATGGTGCCGCGGTTACGAATTTGGGGATGGGCGATATTGGGAATGGCTTCATGCAGCAGCGGCACATGCTCAGCAATGAGTTTGTCGCGCTCGGCGCTGGATTGCAGCGTCATGCTGCCGATGTGTACCGCTCCGTTGGGCTTGCTGATGTGACGCAGCTCGGGGATATCGTTTAGGTCGATCAGCAGGCTGGGTTGGGCCACGCGGAAGTTCATCGCCGGAATCAGGCTCTGCCCGCCCGCCAGCGGTTTCCCCTCGTCTCCGTGCTCGGCTTTGAGGGCAAGTGCCGCGTCCAGAGAGGTGGGTGCATGGTACTCAAATGGAGCCGGTTTCATGCGCTTCTTTCACCATTCTCAAAAAAGTTTGGATAGGAGTGGAACTTTAATCCTACTACAAACTGCAAAACTTCTCTATCGTCACAGCCAGCCAGGTGCGTTTGTCCCTTGCTGTATTGCCCAATCTTTGTCATCATGGGCGCACCATGAGACCCGTAAGTATTGTCGCTAGTGCTCAACTGCCGGTGGTGAAAGCCAATCCCGATTCGCTCAGTCATATGGCCGCTACGGTCATTCGTGAGGCGATGAACAACGCCGGGGTGGCGCGCATCCAGGCCCTGTATGTAGGCAACATGCTGGCCGATGAACTGCAGAACCAGAAACACCTGGGTGCGCTGTTCGCCGACGAAGCTGGCTTGCACGGTATCGAGGCCATGCGTGTGGGCGCGGCAACCGCGGGCGGTGCCGCCGCGCTGCGCGTGGCCTATCTGGCTGTGGCCAGCGGTGAGGTGGATATTGCCGTGGCCGTGGGCGCTGAGAAGATGAGTGATAGCAGCGCCGTGCCGGCCTTGGCCAAGGCGCTGGACGCCAAACTCGAAGTGCCGCTGGGCGCTAACATGATCAACCGTAACGCCGAGCTGATGCGTATGTACATGGAGCGCAACAAAGTGCCGCGTGGCGGCTTCACCAACTTCTCGGTCAACGCCCACAAGAATTCAAAGACCAACCCCTATGCCATGTTCCGCAAGACGGTTTCAGCCGCGCAAGTACGTGGCTCGCGCGTGATTTACCCGCCGCTGCGCTTGTACGACAGCGCGCCTATCTGCGATGGGGCGGCGGCGGTGGTGCTGGTGCCAACCGAGCAAGCCGCTGAGTTTGCCAAGCGCTCCGTGCGCATCCTTGGCTCAGCCATTGCTACGGATTACTTCCGCCTTGAGGACCGGCCGAGCCCGTTGCAGCTACGCGCCGCCGAAATCTCCGCCAAGAAGGCTTACAGCATGGCAGAGCTGACCCATGAAGACATCAACGTCTTTGAAGTGCACGATGCCTTCACCATCATGTCAGCTTTGCAATTGGAAGCGGCGGGCTTTGCTGCCCCCGGCCGCGGTTGGAAGTTTGCCCACGAGAATAAGATTGGGCTGAAGGGCACCTTGCCCATCACCACCTTCGGCGGCCTGAAGGCGCGCGGCCATCCCGTTGGCGCTTCAGCGTTGTATCAGACCTGTGAGCTATTCCTGCAGCTTACCGGGCAGGCTGGCAAGAACCAGGTACGCAAAGCCAAGGTGGGCATGATGCAATCGATTGGCGGGGTAGCCTCCACGGTGGCTACGCATATTTTGGGTGGGGAGTAGAAGCAAGAGTAGAGAATGGAGATTGGAGATCTAAAATCTCCAATCTCTATTCTGCCGTATTCCTATACTGGTCAATAATCTCCGCCATTATCGAGAGCGCAATCTCTTCTGGCGTCTTGGCGCCAATGGCAAGCCCGATCGGGGCGCGCAGGCGTTCCAGTTCCTGCCCGCTGAGGCCGGCGGCCAGCAGGCGCTCGCGGCGTTGTGCTTGCACTCGGCGGCTGCCCAACGCGCCCACATAAAACGACGGGCTGCGCAGCGCTTGCATCAGCGCCGGCTCGTCGATCTTGGGGTCGTGGCTCAAGCAGGCGATGGCAGTGGTGCTGGTAATGCCCAGCTGCTCAAAGGCGGCTTGCGGCCACACCGATACCAGCTTGTGTGCATGGGCAAAGCGTTCTTCGCTCATGAAGGCCTTGCGCGGGTCGATGACAATGGCACGGAATTCCATCAAATGGGCAATATTGACCAGCGCCGCGGTGACATGTGAAGCGCCGATAATTAACAGAGTGGGGGAGGCGGCCAGCGGGTTGTGAAACACGTCCCCGTCGGGGTCGGACGTTACGCCCGCTACGCGCACAGTGTGTGCGCTCGGTGCAGTGCCGTGCTGTGCCAGCACGCTGCCGCTGTCGCTCACTAGGGTTTGGCTGCCCATATCCGGCCCGGCGATGCGCGTGTTCAGCGTCATGGCTTCGTCAGCCTTGAGACGCGGCAGCAGCTCGGCGAACAGGGCAGTATCCAGCGGCTGCACGAAGACGTCAATCTCGCCGCCGCAGGCCAGGCCAACATCCCAGGCGGTATCGTCCTGCACGCCAAAGTGCAGCAGCTCAGGTTTTCCGGTTTTGATGATTTGCTTGGATGCGGTGAGCACCGCGCCTTCAACGCAGCCGCCGCTCACCGAGCCGACCAGTCCGCCGCTTTCGCTCACCGCCATGACAGCTCCGGCTTGGCGCGGCGCCGAGCCCCATGTAGTGATCACGGTGCACAAGGCCGCCCGCTCCCCCTTGGCAAGCCAGTGCTCAAGGTCCGGCAGAAGTTCGCGCACAGGTGTCTCCGTTCAGCTGGCTTCGATTTGCTTCTTGGCGCAGTCGAAGAACTCGCCACTCAGCTTCTGGGTCACACTGCCCATCATGCGTGAAGCCAGTGCAGCAATGGTACCCAAAACGCTGATATCTGCGCTCCAATCCAACTTGGTGATGCCGTCGCCAGCGTCACTCAGCAGCATCATGGCCGTCGCATCCACAGCGCTGCCGGGTGCAGCGCCATGTGCTTTCATCGTGGCCTTGTTGGGGGCCACGATCTCGGTGAATTCCAAGTCACCGCTAAAGCGCACCTTCAAGTTGCCCAAGCCAATAGACACCGTGCCCTTGAACTTCTTGCCGTCTTCTATTACTTCCAGGCTTTCCAGGCCAGGCGCGCACTTGGATACAAACTCAGGGTTTGTGAGGTATTGAAACACCTTCTCTTGCGGAGCAGCAATGGTGGTGGACCCAGTGACATTCATAAAGCAACTCCCTTGACAGAACTAAATGCGTATAGCCATATCCGCCAATGGGCGGTAAAAACTAGCTGTCTTCTTTAAGTAGCTCAGCAACCCGCGGCGAGTCGGCATAGACCCCGCGATATTTCTCGGGCAGCAGGGCGGCGATCTGTGCCATGATTTCGTGTGTTTGCGCTTCAAGAAACTCGGCGCGGTTTTCTTTGGGCAGAGGCGGTATGGTGAAGGGTTTACCCGCGCTCAGTACAACCTCAGAGCGCTTCCAGGATTTGAGGTTCTGGCGCACCACGCGGTCTTCCGTGCCCCATAGCGCCACCGGGATAATCGGGGCGCCGCTCTTGGCGGCCAGGTAGGCCACACCAGGCTTGGCTTGCTGCAGTGCCTCAGTCTTGCTGCGCGTACCTTCAGGGGCGATGAACAGGATACCGCCGCGTTCCAGCCGGCGCAGTGTCTCTTTCAGCGTGCCAAAGTCAGCTTCGAAGCGTTCGAGCCACAGCAGGTTGAGCGTCTTCACCAGCCAGCGGAAGAAGCCGTACTTGCGATACTTCTCAGCCACCACCATGATCAAGTCAGTGCGCTTGACCATGCGGAAGGCATAGGCCGCGTCCAGCATGCCCAGGTGATTGGCCGCCACAATGGCTTTGCCGCCTTCGCTCTGATTGATGCGGTCAAGATGCTGCAGTTTGGTTTTGGTCAGCAAGCGCAGCCCGATAAGAATGATGCTACGCACAAAGTGAAATTTAAATGCCTTCACTATGCCGCTTATCGCTTCTTGCCAGCAGTTTTTTTGCTAGCAGGCTTGCCCTCGGCTTTCGGGCCAGCCACCCTCTTTCCAGCAGGGGGAGGCGCGGGCGTGGCACGCAACTGCACCGGGGCCGTTTTTAGCGAGCGCAGGCGCATGTTGAGGAACTCCACCAGGATGGAGAAGCCCATGGCAAAGTAAATGTAGCCCTTGGGAATGTGTTGGTGCAAACCCTCCACCACCAACGAGAAACCAATCAAGATAAGGAAAGAAAGCGCCAAAATCTTGACCGTGGGATGGCGCTGCACAAAGTCGCTGATGTAGCCAACGGTTAGCGCCATCACGATCACCGCAATCACCACCGCAGCAATCATGATGTAAATGGAGTCGGCTAAGCCCACCGCGGTGATGACGGAGTCAATTGAGAACACCGCATCCAGCAGAATGATTTGCAGCACCACGCTGGAGAAGCTGACTTTCGGGCCGGCTTCCGCCTGCTCGTGGTGGTCCTCTTCGCCTTCCAGTTTGTCGTGGATCTCAAAAGTGCTCTTGCCGATGAGAAAGAGGCCACCCAGCAACAGGATCAGGTCTCGGCCTGAGACGGTGAAATCCCACAGAGTGAACAGTGGCGCCGTAAGCCCAATGATCCACTTGATGGACAGCAGCAACGCAATGCGCATGAACATCGCCAGGCCGAGGCCAAGGCGTTCTGCGCGCAGTTGCTGCTCTTTGGGGAGTTTTGTTGCGAGAATCGTGATGAAGACGAGGTTGTCAATGCCCAGCACAATTTCAAGTGCGGTCAGTGTGAGCAGCGCAATCCACGCTTCGGGAGTCGATAGCCATTCCATAAGGCAGAAATTATAAGGCCAAATGCTTTACTTGAGCCACCTCAGGGCAGGTAGTCAAGCGGCTCAGTGGGGTAGCAGCAGGTACACCGCTGAGGCGGCAACCGTGGCCAACACCACCCAGCGCACCCAGGCTGCGCCTTTGGTAGCGGCCATGCGGGCTGCCCACGCGGCGCCTATCATGTTGCCCACGCCCAGCAATATACCGGCGCCCCAATCCACTTGGGCATTGTTGGCGAAGACAAGCAAAGAGCTGATCGTAAAAACCAGGATAATAAGCACCTTCACGGCGTTCGCGCGCACCAGGTCATAGCCCACAGAGAGCACCAGTGTGGCCAGCACAAAGATGCCAACACCGGCTTGGATGAAGCCGCCATACACGCCAATGAAGAACATGCTCACTATGTCACGCAGGGCCAACGGGCCACTGGGCAGCGCCAGCAGCTTGCCCTGCAGCCAGCGTTCTGGGCGCAGCAGCATCACCAGCAGCATGACCACCATCACCGCGCCGATCACGCGCTGCATCATCTCCTCATCGAGGTTGACGGCGATTTGTGCCCCCAGGATCGAGCCGAGAATGCTGGGGATGCTTAGCAACAGGGCGCCGCGCAGGTCCAGTGAGCCGCTGCGCTGGAAGGAGGTTGTGGCCACGATGTTCTGCAGAACCACGCCCACCCGGTTGGTGCCATTGGCCACGTTGGCTGGCAAGCCAAAAAAGATGAGCGCTGGCAACGTCAGCAATGACCCGCTGCCAGCCAGCGTGTTTATCACACCGGCTAGCACACCAGCCAGCAAGAGAAGTCCATATTTGGCAGCTATTTCCATCTAGTTTCCTGTCTAAGTGGGGGAGTTACTTTATGGCATCACTCTAGCATTACAGTTTTGATTATACGACTTTCACTCGTTGTTCTTTGTCTGTGAGCCAGCCTCTGTTCTGTATTCACTTCCGCAGCTACCAGTAGGGCTGGACACCACAAGCTCAGTAATAGCTAATGTTTTCGATAAGTATTATTATCGCAAATAATGCTATACTGTGCGAGGAATAGCCTAAACCAGTTGCTGCACCAAAAACTGTGGCCAGGATGCTTCAAAATGTAAATGTCCTACGAACTCTGTTGCGCTTACTTCACAAATTCGCAGCACGCTGCTTTCAAGTGTGCATAATGGAGACCGATGTTACCTACGATCACAATTCAGGACGCTGTGGCCCGCTATTTGGATAGCGTCAAACTCGCCCGCTCCGAGCACACCGCATTGACCTACAAGAAGTCCATGCAGGCCTTCCTGGACTGTCTCGAGGCCGAAGGCATTGCCGCCAGCAGTCCGCTGCGCGAGCTCAAAGAGGATGCGGTCAGCTACTTCGCTGCCTATGCCAAGGAAAAAGCTGCCGCCACCGAGCGCCTGTGGCTCCAGGCCACCGCTGGCTTCTACGAATTCCTGGCGGCCGAGCAGCTCGCCGAGCCCAACCTGCCGCGCGTGCGCATGCTCATCCGCCAGCGTGGCCGCCGGCCTGGCCCCCGCCTGCCACAGTTCCCGCGCGAGAATATAGAACGCATGCTCGATTATGCGGATACGCTGGATCAGCTCCCTGCCGCAGACGAAAGTGAGGCTTTGCGCAACAAGCGTGACAAAGCCTTCATCCTGACCCTGGGTGAGACCGGCCTACGTGTCCACGAAGCCTGCAACCTGCGCCGTGGCGATATCCAGCTGGAAGAGAACAAAGCCATCGTGATCGGCAAGGGCAACCGCGAGGCGGTTGTGCGCTTCTCCACGCGTGCCATGCGTGCCATCCGCAGCTACCTGCAGGCCCGCGCCAGCCTGGACGGGGGCAGCGGCCGCCAGTTGGGCAGCCTGCCCCTCTTCGCCCGCCACGATAAGGGCGCTGGCAGCAAGCAGGTCAAAGCCATCACGCCCAGCACCGGGCGCAACATCATCGCTCGTCACGTAGCGCTGGCGCTGGGCGACGAAGCTGTGGGTACCATCTCTCCGCACAGCTTCCGCCATTACTTCGTCACCACTGTATTACGCGGCAGCGGCGGCAACCTCAAGATGGCGCAGGAGCTGGCACGGCACAAGAACATCCAGGTCACCCAGCGCTACGCGCACCTCAGTGATGACGAGCTGGACCGTGGCTTCTATGATGTCTTTGAGGACGGCAGGAGTTAGAGCAATTTTGCCTTTGGCGTCATGCCAGGCTTGGTTTCATATTTTTTGCGCTTGGCCTGATACATGCGCATATCTGAGGTATTGAGCAACCCCACTGCAGTTTCGTCATCGTCGGGAAATAGGCTCACCCCAGAGCTGGCGCCAATACGTATCGGCAGCTGCTCGATCACAAACGGCTCGCTCAACACAGCTTCCAAGGTATCCGCAATCTGCAGTGCATCACCGCGGCCTGCCAGGTCTTCCACCACCACGGCAAATTCATCGCCGCCCAGGCGCGCAACCGCATCGGTGCTGCGCACCGTTTTGTTGATGCGCTCGGCCACCACCTTCAATACCTCATCACCCATATGGTGGCCATGGGTGTCGTTCACCTTCTTGAAGCCATCCAGGTCAAGAAAAATGACGGCCATCTTGCGGTGGCTGCGTTTGGCGCGCTCGATGGCGCGCGCCATAGTTTCAAAGAACATCGAACGGTTGTACAAGCCAGTAAGAGTATCTTGTGTGGCTTTTTGGTACAACGCGGTTTCAGCCGCTTTGCACACACGGATATCTCGGCAGATGACCTGATAGTGCAAGGGCTTGCCGAGCGCATCGCTAATCAATCCTGCATCGATCTCAGTTACTACCCTGCTGCCATCTTTCTGCAGAAGTGTGAGCTCATATACAGGCTGTTGTGTCTTGCTGCCCGCGGTGAGCGCAATGCGACGATCCAAGTCTGCGAAGTCCTCAGGGGCAACGATGTCTCGATAGGAGCGCTGCAGCAATTCATCGCGCCGATAGCCCAGCAAGATCAACGCCACGTCATTGACGTCGATGATGTTGAGTTTGAGATCCAAGATGAGCACCATATCCGCTGTGCGGTCAAACAGCCCACGAAAGCGTGCTTCTGC
Organism: uncultured Anaerolineaceae bacterium; assembly: GCA_964623375.1. Taxonomy (GTDB): domain Bacteria; phylum Chloroflexota; class Anaerolineae; order Anaerolineales; family UBA11579; genus JAMCZK01. Next base: position 49,228 of record CAZUTS010000004.1, on the reverse strand, counting down.
ACGTTGTGAAGCCTCGAGCTGCATGGCAAGGTTCTTGCGAAGATGAAACCCATTCGTAATAAAGTACGTGACCGTAGCAAAAACAATATGAGCAATCAACAGCTCAACCAGTGCGTCCTGCTCCAGCGTTTCGCCAATCAGCAGAAACATCAAATAGTGCGGGTTGATTAACATGAAAGCCGCCATGCTGCCGGCGGTGGGTCCAAGCCACACCCCCCAGAAGATGCTGGGGATTAGTGCTACCACTAAGCTGATGTTGCCTATATAGCTGTGAAGCCATAGCAAAATCGGAAAGTAAATCAACAGAGGAAGCGCGGCGGCAATCCACTTGCGCGTTTGCCACCCCTGCTCATCCCTGCGTCTGAGTAAGTCGTCCAGATAGGAAGTAAATCGTGACCAGATATCCATCCAGTTTTTCTCTAATCTATTACTGTAAAATACTTATGATTTTTCCACAATAGACTTAATTGGCTATACGCATTACTGGAGATTAGTTGGTCACTACTGAGATCATTGTCATTCTTATCCTCATCCTGGTGAATGGGTACTTTGCAGCGGCCGAACTGGCCCTCGTCACCTCCCGAAAACATCGCTTGCAAGTCCTGCAAGATCAAGGCACAGATGCAGCCGCCGAAGTCATCCGCGTAAAAGAAACACCAGGGCCTATTCTCGCTACCGTGCAAGTAGGCATCAGCCTGATTGGCTCGCTTGCCTCAGCCTATGGTGGTGCGTCCATCTCGCCGGTCATCACACAATGGCTTTCGCAAATTGAAGTGCTGAAGCCCTATGCACAGCAGCTCTCCCTCTTGCTGTTGGTACTTGGCCTCACCTACCTTACGCTCATCTTCGGCGAGCTTGTGCCCAAGCAACTGGCGCTACGCAACCCGGAGCGCATGGCCATCATGATCTACCGCCCGCTCAAGTGGCTGGAGAAGCTGGCCTCCCCGCTGGTGCGCTTGCTCTCCGTCTCCACAGACGCCATCTTGCGCCTGCTGCCGCGCGGCGCCAACACGCCCAGCACCAGCGCAGAAGAGATCGAGCAGTTGCTGCAACAAGGGACTGCCGAGGGCATCTTCCAGCGCAGTGAAGAAGCCTTTGTGAGCGGCGTGTTCGATTACAGTGACCGCCAGGCGCACGATGTGATGACCACACGCACTGAGATTGCCGCATTGGATGTTAAACTCACGCCGAAGGAGGCCCTGAACCAGGCGGCCCGTTCCGGTTTTTCGCGCTTTCCGATCTACGAATCTCACCTTGATAACGTAATTGGCTATGCGCATATTAAGGACCTCATCTGGGCCGATAAGACCACCAGTCTGCGCGACATTGCCCGCCAGGTGATCCTGGTGCCGGAGAGCGCCACCCTGCCGGATGTCTATAAACATCTCACGACGGAGCACTCCCACATGGCCATCGTGCTGGATGAGCACGGCGGCACAGCTGGCCTGCTGACCCTGGAAGACGTACTCGAAGTCATCGTGGGTGAAATCAATGACGAGTACCACATCAGCCGCGGCGATGTCAGCCCGCTCGGCAAGGGCGCCTGGCTGGTGGCTGGGGCTACGCCAGTAGACGAATTGAGCGAAGTGGTTGGTGTCGAGATCGAGGCGGATGACGCCTACAACACGGCCGCCGGCTTGGTGATGTCTGAGCTCGGCCACATCCCGCATGTTGGTGAAGTGGTGCACTACAAGACACTTAGCTTCAGTGTGCGTCAAATGGATAATCTGCGCATCGAGCAGTTACTTGTCCAGCGCATGCAGGACGCCCCTGCCAAAAGCTAACTTGTAGCTGCCTTGACATTGCCTTGTGGCGTAGTACCATAGATTTAGCGCTCAGCAACAAACAGCGCTATCTCACAGCTTTCCAGTATCAATTGACCTCGTCTTGCTGTGAGAACCAGCCCGATTTGACACCCCTGCATGGGGAATCAAAAATCTGTCCGGAGGTTAAAAAATCGCCTTTTACGCAACACACACATCAACTATCTAGCAAGGAGTATGTATGAAACCTTCTAGTCCCTCTTGGCAGCTGTTTGGCCTGCTCACCGTGCTGGCCTTACTCCTGGCCGCCTGTGGCGGCGTTGCAGCTGCCCCAACCACAGAAGCGCCCGCTGCAACCGAACAACCCGCAGAAACCGAAACTGAAGCAGAAACTGCCGACGACATGTGCTTTGGCGCCCAACCCGGCGACGAGGTCACTGTGCTGTACCAATGGTCCGGCGCCGAGGAAGAAAGCTTCCACGCCGCCATTGCCCCGATTGTGGAGGCCTGTGGCCTGAGCATCGTGCCCGAATCCTCGCGCGACCAGGCGCTGCTTGAGACCCGCATCGAATCCGGTGATGCCTGGGATCTTGTCTTCTGGCCTACCGTCGGCCCCATTGGCTCCTATAGTGACCAGCTAATCGCTTTGGACAGCCTGGGTGCAGACGCGTCCAACTATGCGCCGGCTTGGATGACCTCCGCTGGTGGATCTTGGCTGGGTGTAGCCGTCAAGGCTGATCCCAAATCCATCGTGTGGTACAGCCCCATCAACTTTGATGCCAATGGCTACAGCGTGCCCACCACCTGGGCTGACTTTGAAGCTCTGGCTGACCAGATGGTGGCAGACGGCAACGTACCCTTCTCCATGGGTTTTGAAAGCGGCGATGCCACCGGCTGGACCGCGTCTGACTTCATCCAGGACATCCTGCTAGCCACGCAAGGCAGCGCCTACGTGAACGGCATTCTGGATGGCAGCATTGCCTACGATGATGCCGGTGTCGCCGAAGCCTATGGCATCTACGCCGGCTGGGCCTCTGACCCGGCCTACGCCGTGGGTGGCGCCGAAGGCTCGCTGAGCACCAGCTTCAGCGATGCCATTCTGCTGCCCTTCAGCGACCCGCCGCAGGCCATGATGGTTAAGCAGTCTGGCTTTGCGGGCGGCGCCATTGCGGCGCAGTACCCTGAGCTTGAGTTCGGTACAGACTTCAGCTTCTTCCACTTCCCCGGCGCCGATGGCGTTCAGGGCGGTGCGGACTGGATGATGGCCTTTGCCGACACCCCGGCGGTACGCGCCATCGTGACCTACCTGACCAGCGCTGAAGGTGGCGCCCACTGGGCTGCCAGCGGCTTTGGCCTCTCGCCCAACAGCGGCTCGGCCGGCAACTACGCCGACCCGATCAACGCCGCGTTGGCCGAAGTGTTGGCTGGCGCCAGCGCTGCCACACCTGACATTGGCGACTCCATCCAGCCCAGCTTCGGCTCGGCCGAATGGCGCGCCATTGTGGATGTAGTAAGCGGTGCTTCCAGCATTGAAACCGCCCTTGCGGGCGCGGCTGCGGCACAAGCCTCAGACCAAGGCAACTAGCGCAACAAAAAAGCCCCAGGAGCCGCTCACACGAGCACAAGCTCCTGGGGCTTTTCGCATCACGAGAGAGGAGAGAATCTTGTGAGTGAACGCATTCCCAACATCATGCGGCAAGGCCGCGTGGCGCCTTGGCTTTACCTGGCGCCGGCTCTTATCATCATTCTGATTTTTATTGTCTATCCGGCCTTCAACACTTTTTATCTGAGCTTGCTAGACAAAGACTCGCTCAACTGGGCATCCAACGCGTGCGCAGAAAACGGCCCGTGCTGGGGCATCTTCGAGAACTACCGTTACGCCCTCACCAGTGAGATTGATAGCACCAGCGCCGCCACCATCTGGCGCACCTTTTGGATCTCCTCTTTTGGCAACAATCTGAAATGGATACTGGGCCTGGTCAGCGGTGCGGTGAGCCTGGGCTTACTGATGGCCGTACTGGCCGACAAGGTGAAGTATGAGTCACTAGCCAAGTCCATCATCTTCCTGCCCATGGCCATCTCCTTTGTGGGCGCCGGTGTGATCTGGAAGTTTGTGTATCACTTTGGCACTGACACTACGCAGATCGGCTTGCTGAACGCCATCGTGCGCGGCTTGGGTGGCGAGCCTGTTTCGTTCATGACACGCATTCCGCTCAACACCTTTATGCTCATTATTGTGGGCATCTGGATGTGGGCCGGCTTCTGCATGGTCATTCTCTCCGCTGCCATCAAGAGCGTGCCGTCCGAGTTACTCGAAGCCGCCAGCATGGATGGCGCCACCGAGTGGACCGCCTTCTGGAAGATCACCGTGCCTGTCATCCTTCCCACGCTGGTGGTGGTGATCACCACCATGGTCATCAACACGCTCAAGATATTCGATATTGTCTTTGTGATGACGGGTGGCAACTACAGTACCGATGTGATTGCCAACCGCATGTACGCCGAGATGTACGTCAACCAACAAACCGGCCGCGGCACGGCGGTGGCCATGGTGCTGGTGCTGGCCATCATCCCCTTCATGATCTTGAACATCAAGCGCTTCCGTGAGCAGGAGGCGATGCGCTAGCCGCATCGAAACATCATGAGCGAACGCCTCAAACGCTTCCTGTCCAGCCTGCCGCTGCACATCATTGTGATTGCCATGGCCGTGATCTGGCTGCTGCCCACGCTGGGCCTGCTGGTCACCTCCTTGCGGCCCGTTCAAGACGCCAACACCAGCGGCTGGTGGACGGTATTCTCCGTCCCTGCCGCCGGTGTAGAGTACGTTGAATACTGCGCCAGTTGCCACGGCCCCGAAGGGGACGCGATTGCCGCCGCCGATTTCAGCAATCCAGAATACGTAGCCTTGTTCCGCCGCTCAGTCCAGCTGGCTGCCACCTTCAACAACACGCTGCCGGATGGCAGCATCCATGTGCCCGAAGACCAGCGCCCCGATGCACAGCAGCTAGCTGACATCCTGACGCAGATACGCGGCTTTGCCGGTGTAGAAGAACGCCCGCGCTTTACGCTCAGCAACTATGTAGATGCGTTAGTGGGCTACCGTGGGCAAACCAGCTATGAACAAGACTGCGCTGCGGGCACACAATCCAGTGAACTCACCTGCGACTTTGTGACAGACCTCGGCAACAGCCGCGGTATGGCTCGCGCCTTCCTCAACACGCTCATCGTCACCATTCCGGCCACCCTGCTGCCGCTCATCTTCGCCGCACTGGCCGCCTATGCTTTCTCCTGGCTGCACTTCCCGGGCCGCATGTGGCTGTTTGCGCTGCTGGTGGGCCTACAGATTGTGCCGTTGCAAATGACGCTGGTGCCGATATCCAAGCTCTATCAGCAGCTTGGGCTGAGCAGCAGCTTCTTCGGCGTATGGTTGTTTCACACGGGCTTCGGTTTGCCTTACGCCATCTTCCTGATGCGCAACTTCATCGGCTCGCTGCCGCGTGACCTGTTTGAGTCTGCCTATCTTGATGGTGCCAGCCACTGGACCGCCTTCACACGCCTCGCCTTGCCGCTCTCCATGCCGGCATTGGCCTCCTTGGCCATCTTCCAATTCCTGTGGGTATGGAATGACTTGCTCGTAGCGCTGGTGTTCCTCTCCGGGCGGCAGCCTGTGCTCACCTATCAGATCAACGGGTTGGTGCAATCGCTGGGCGGCGGCTGGCACCTGCTGACCGCCTCCGCCTTCCTCTCGATGCTGTTGCCGATGCTGGTGTTCTTCGCCTTCCAGCGCTTCTTCGTGCGCGGCCTGCTCTCCGGCGCAGTTAAGGGGTGAGGCAGCGATTAGCTGTTAGCGGCTAGCTGTCAGCATGCAGTTACGCGAGCTAGCCCATTCGTTCTTTGCGAGGCGCAGGCTTTTACCTGCGCACGAAGCAATCCCCAACCGTGTTTGCAAATGTAAACGGGGATTGCTTCGTGCGTACATTTGCCTACGCCCCCTCGCAAAGACGGCGGAGTAACTCGACCGAAGAAACAAGACTGTGACCAATCCACTAACAGACTTACAAAAACTAACGCCAATCGCCAACCACACTCGCCGTAACCACCCAACTCATGGAATAATCTAGCCATGCAGACTCCCCTCTGGTACAAAGACGCCATTTTTTACGAGCTTTACATACGCGCCTTCAAAGACAGCAACGGCGATGGCCACGGTGACCTGCGCGGCGTGATTGAAAAGCTGGACTATTTGCAAGACCTGGGCATCAACTGCATCTGGCTGTTGCCCATGTTCCCCTCCCCACTTAAAGATGATGGCTACGATGTGGCCGATTTTTATAACATTCACACAGATTACGGCACTCTACATGACTTCAAAGAGCTGGTAGACCAGGCACACGCGCGTGGCATCCGCGTGATTGCCGACCTGGTGCTCAACCACACCTCAGACCAGCACCCCTGGTTTCAGGAAGCGCATCAGGGCCAAGACAATCCGAAGCATGACTACTATGTATGGAACGATTCGCACGATAAGTACCGTGACGCGCGCATCATCTTCCTCGATACTGAAGAATCCAACTGGAGCTGGGATGAACAGGCCAAACGCTATTTCTGGCACCGCTTCTATTCCTCGCAGCCAGATCTGAACTACAGCAACCCCGAAGTGCAGCAGGCCATGCTGGATGTGGCCAAGTTCTGGTTAGACATGGGCATAGACGGCTTCCGCTGTGATGCCATCCCCTATCTCTTCGAGCGCGAGGGAACCAACTGCGAGAACCTACCCGAGACGCATGCTTACCTCAAGCAGCTGCGCCGCGACGTGGAGCAGCACTCGCCCGAAGCCATTCTGCTCTCCGAAGCCAACCAATGGCCCGAAGATGTGCGTGAATATTTCGGCGAAGATGGCGATGAAATGCACATGGCCTTTCATTTTCCGGTGATGCCGCGCCTGTTTATGGCGCTGCGCAAACAGGACACCACGCCTATACGCGAGATTCTGGCGCGTACGCCAGCCATCCCGCAGAATGCCCAGTGGTGCACCTTTCTGCGCAATCACGATGAGCTCACCCTGGAAATGGTCACCGAGGAAGAGCGCCAATGGATGTGGCAGCAATACGCCCCCGATCCGCGCATGCGCCTCAACCTGGGCATCCGCCGCCGCCTGGCGCCCTTGCTGGATAATGACTTCAACAAGATCGTGCTGGCCAATTCGTTGCTCTTCACCCTGCCCGGCTCGCCCATCGTGTACTACGGCGATGAAATTGGCATGGGTGATGACATTTGGCTCAAGGATCGTGACGGAGTGCGTACCCCGATGCAGTGGAACAGCACGCCGCAGGCAGGCTTCAGTTCCGCCGCCAGCACCTACTCGCCGGTCATCAGCACGGCGCCCTATGACCCCAGCCACGTGAACGTTGAAGACCAGATGAAGGACCTGGCCTCGCTGTATTACATGACCAAAAACATGATCGCGGTACGCAAAACCCACCGTGCGTTTGGTTGGGGAGACTTTGAATGGGCCGCCAGCTCGCGCCCCACACAGGTAGCGGCCTACTTCCGCCGCCATGAGGGCGAGGAGCTGCTCATCCTCAACAATCTCAGTGATGCATCCATCGACCTGTCAGTAGAGCTGCCCAAGCGGGATATTTTCTTTCCGCCACCCAACTTATTTACTGGCCGCGCCAGCGGCGAGCTTGCCGATGGCCAGCTACACATTCACATCAAGCCACACGGCTACGAGTGGCTGAAATTGGCGTAGAAGCCAGATTGCCACGCGCACAGCAGCAAGCGGTCTGTGGCTCGCAATCACAAGTCATTCCGAAGGCGGGTGTCTGCTCCACTACATGGGGTGCAGATCTAGCTAGCCGAGGAATCCTTTAGGCCAAGAGCGAACCACTAAAGTTACAAGCACCATTGGATGCCATTTTTTAATTTGTCATTCCGAGCGTAGCAGCCGAAGGCTAGGAATCCGTTAAGACTTAATCTTGGCGCCGGCACATCTGCGAGAAACCGCGCCACTACGCCTTGCTAGCTTCTCCATCCCCCATGCCCTTTTCCAACAACGCCGGCACTTTCGCTGCAATATCCTTCAGCACCTGGCGATAGATGGGCATGATCTGCTCCTCACTGCCGCGTGCGGTAGCCGGATCCGTGAAGCCGAGATGCTGGCGCCCGCCGGCTGAGCCCAGCCAGGTCGGGCAATTCTCATCTGCATCTGCGCACAGCGTGATCACGAGATCAAAATGCTGGCCTTGAAATACCTCAGGGGATTTGGGTTGACCCAGGTGCACGATGCCCGCTTCCGCCAGGGCCTTGGTGGTGTGCGGGTTAATCACAGCGGCTGGACTCACGCCAGCGCTAAACGCCTGCCAGCGGTCACCTAGCCGCGCATTCACAATCGCTTCTGCCATCTGTGAGCGGCAGGTATTTCCGGTGCACAAAAACAGAACTCGTTTGCGCTGCATGCTGCCTCTCCTGCTAACCGAAGCGCCCGGTAATGTAATCTTCAGTGATCTTCTTCTCAGGCCGTGTGAACATGGTCTTGGTGTCGCCATATTCCATCAGCATGCCAGCGCGCTTGCCATCCTCAGACAATGAGAAGAAGGCCGTGCGGTCAGACACGCGGGCAGCCTGCTGCATGTTGTGCGTCACAATGATGATGGTGTACTCCTTGGCCAGGTCACGCATCAGCTCTTCGATACGCAGCGTGGCGATGGGGTCCAGCGCCGAGCACGGCTCATCCATCAGGATGATGTCCGGGCGCACCGCGATGGTGCGCGCAATGCACAGGCGCTGCTGCTGGCCGCCAGAGAGCGACAAGCCGCTCTGGTCGAGCTTGTCTTTCACTTCATCCCACAGCGCCGCAGACTTCAGGCTGTTGTGCACCAGCTCATCCATGTTGCCTTTGAAGCCGTTGATGCGCGCGCCCCAGGCCACATTCTCATACACAGACTTGGGGAATGGATTGGGTTTCTGAAACACCATGCCGATACGGCGGCGCACTTCTACCGGGTCAACATCCTTGGCGTAGATGTTCTGACCGCCGAACAGCACTTCGCCCTTGGTGCTTACATTGGGGATGAGCTCGTTCATGCGGTTGAAGGCGCGCAGCACCGTGCTCTTGCCGCAGCCGGAGGGGCCGATGATGGCGGTGATGCGATTGGTGCTGATATCCAGGTTGACATCACGTACGGCTTGGAAATCACCGTAGTAGATGCTGAGCTCTTTGGACTCAATGGCCGCCTCATTCAGGGCGGAGGGGTGAGCAGTTTCAGACATGCTTATTGGCTCCTGCGATAACGATTACGCAAAATGATTGCCGTGGCGTTCATGCTGAGCAGCAATCCCAGCAGCACCAGGCTGGCTCCACCAGCCAGGTTGCGGAACACCGATTGCGGACGCGCCGTCCACTGGTAGATCTGAATCGGCAACGTAGTGAATTTAGAGAACGGCCCTTCGGGGTCTACTTGAATGAAGGTAGACGCGCCGATGACGATCAGTGGTGCGGTCTCACCGATAGCGCGTGAGATGGCCAGGATCGTGCCGGTCATGATGCCCGCCATGGCGTTGGGCAGCACATGGTGCCACACCGTCTCCCAGCGCGTAGCGCCCAGGCCGTAGCTGGCCTGGCGCAGCGAGGCAGGCACAGCCTTGATCGCCTCCTGCGCGTTGATGATGATGAGCGGCAGCACCAGCATACCCAGCGTGAGACCGGCCGAAAGAATGGTGCGCCCGTTGGCGGTGGCCGGATCGCTCACGCCGAAGGCGATGCCGCTGGTGAACTGCCCCAGCGCCCGCACGAAGATGGCCAAGCCAAGAATGCCATAAATGATCGAGGGCACACCCGCCAGGTTGGTGATGTTAGTCTGGATGATGCGATTGATGAGATTATCCGGCGCGTATTCTTGCAAGTACACCGCCGCCGCCACCCCTACCGGGAAGGCGAACAGCACCGCGATCGAGATCGTCCACAGCGAGCCAAACACGGCGGTGCGCACACCCGCAATCTCAGGGTAGCTGGATTGCGGCGCACGCAGGAAGTGCCAGTTGAGCCAACTGCGAAACTCCACACGCGCCTCAGGGAACTGCTCAGCCACCGTCTGGCGAATTTCATCAGCGTTGGTGAGGCTTTGATACAGCGACCATTGCGCCACAAATTCCGGCGCCACTACGCGCTCTAAGATCAGGTCATACACTTCGCCGGCTTCACGCTCGGCAAAGGGCTTCTCGAATTCATAGCGCGCCATCAAACCCGCCGAGACGTGCGAACGCAAGATCTCGACCAGGCTGTCTTTGTCCAGCTCTTCCAGCGGCACGCCGTCCACCGCCAGCGTGGCCGGGTTGACCTTGTCCTGCACGGCTACATAGCCAAACGAGCCATCGAAGATGTTGAACAACAGCGCACACAGAGCGATGATGCCCACCACCAGCGCCACCTGAAAGATTACCAGCCACACGCGCCCAAGGCGGTGGCGCAGCGGCAGATTGCTGGATTGCAGCGTCTCAGCGCTCATTCGTATACCTCACGGAAGCGGCGCACAATGTATTGGCTAAAGATGTTGAGCGCCAGCGTCATCACGAACAGCATCAGGCCAATGGCAAAAATGCTGTTGTAGTCCAGCGAGTCATAGCTCAGGTCGCCACCGCTGATGCGCACAATATGGCCGGTCATCGTCTCGGCCGCCTCGAACGGGTTGAAGGTAAAGGCCGGGCCGGCGCCAGCCGCCAGCGCCACCACCATGGTCTCGCCAATGGCGCGCGAGATGGCGATGATCACCGCGGCGGCAATGCCAGAGAAGGCCGCCGGCAGCACTACGCGCACTGCCGTCTCCAGCTTGGTAGCTCCCAAGCCGTAGGCCGCTTCACGCAGCGAACGCGGCACCGCATTGAGCGCATCCTCGCTGATGGTGCTCACCAGCGGCAGAATGAGAATGCCGATGACGATGCCTGCTGAGGCGGTGTTGTAGATCTGCACCGTGTCTTGCCCAAACAGCGTGCGCAACAACGGGGTCATGAAGGTGAGCGCAAAGTAGCCGTACACCACCGTGGGCACACCCGCCAGCACCTCAAGAATCGGCTTGAGCGTGTTGCGTGCCTTCTGCGATGCGTATTCACTCAGATAGATAGCGGAGGCCAACCCCAGCGGCAGCGCCACCAGGATGGCGGTGCCGGAGACCATCAGCGTGGCATTGAGCAGCGGCAGCACGCCAAACTGCCCGGCGTGCGGCGCCCACGAGGTGCCAGTGAGGAATTCAGCAATGCTGGGGTCAACGCCGCGCTGCAGCACGGTGCCAGCGCTGTGAGCGCTGGGCACGCTGTCGCGGTAGCCGCGTTCCACGCCATACGTGGTGCCGTTCACCGTCTCGAGCAGCATTAGCTCATCGCCCAGGCGCAGCACATCACCCGGTTGGGCAGAGGCGCCGCTGGTGCCAACTTCAAATTGCACATCGCTTGAAGAAATATCGGCCACAATGGGTTTATTGGTTAGCTCCCATTGCGTGCGGCCGAAGAAGAGCATGGATTCTTTGCCCAGCTCATAAATAATGCCAACAGTAACAAAGATGGAAAGCAAGCCGCACAAGAACAGTACCGCTTGGATAACCAGCTCCGCCAAACGCGGCTTGCGCTTCAAGGACGGGGTGCTGGGTTTTGCAGGGATTGGAGTTTGAGCCATGGAGCCTGCTTCTGAGTGGAATGTGAATTTCATTATAACTGTCCCGACTCAGGCGCTGGGGCGGCCACGTTGTTCTGCGGCCGCCCCAGCTGGAAGGAGAAGTCGAACGTAGAAGCTACTCGCCAACTGCAGCGTTGAACGCATCCCAACCAGCCTGCAGAGCTGATTCGCTGGCGGGGAAGTAACCCACATCCACGATCTCTTCGTTGACGAAGGACAGATAGAAGTGGAAGAAAGCAGCCACCTGCGGCTTGGAGCTCAGAATCTCAGCGGTGGTGTACAGGAAGAGCGGGCGAGCCAACCCATAGCTGCCATCTTCAACCGTGACATCGTTGGCCTCAACACCGTCCAGGCTGAGGATGCGCAGCGTGCTGGCATTCTCAGCGTAGTACGCATAGCCGAAGTAACCGATGGCATACGGGCTGCCCTGGATACCCTGCACCAGCACGTTGTCATCTTCGCTGCGCTGGGTGTTGCCGGCAGCCAGGGTGACGGTGGGGTCACTGTCGTACACGTGCTCAACAAAGTAGTCGAAGGTGCCGGAGTCCGTACCAGGCACAAAGCGCTGGATGGGCTCGTTCGGCCACTCGGCGCGCACGTCAGACCAGTTGGTGGCTTCACCAAAGATCAGCGCCAGTTCCGCGGTGGTGACATCGGTCAGGAAATCGTTGGCCTGGCTCACCACGATGGACAGAGCGTCAGTCCCTACGCGGAACTCGATGGGCTCACGGCCGATACCCTGGCAGGAAGCGATCTCGGATTCGCGGATACCGCGGCTGGCGTTGGCAACGTCCGTGTCGCCAGCAACGCAGAAGCGCTCGATACCCGCGCCAGAGCCGATGCTGTCAACCGTGATGCTGCCAGCAAAGCCTTCATCGCTGAAGCGCTCAGCCATGCGCTCGGAGAGCGGGAAGACGGTGGAGCTGCCCGCGGTGATGATGTCGCCGGCAACAGCCAGAGGGCTGAAGCGGTCCAGCTCAGGAGCCTGAGTGGCCTCAGCAGGCGACTCAGTCTCAACGACAGCCGGGCCCTCGGTGGCAGCGCCACCGCAGGCGGCCAACAGCACGCCGACAGCTACCAGCGCGGACAGGCCCAGGGAAAACTTGCGGTTCATAGAGTGTTCCTCCTTAGGGAACGAAGAAAGGGATTTTTCAAACACGTGAGCATAGTATCAACCCCGCGTTAAGCCCCCCGCGCAGGCATGTTATGGGATTGTTAAGGGATTGGGGAGAGTGAACAGTAATGAATGAAGAGTGAGCAGGGAACAGAGAATTAAAGATTAGGGATTCGAGATGAGATTCGAAGATTGGAGATTCGAGACTAGAGATACTGGTTACCGATTACTGATTTACTGCTCACTGATTTTTTCCTCCCCCACCACTCTTCTCAACGTAAAGAAGAAACGGCTGCCCTGCCCGGGCTGGCTGCTTACGCCGATATGCCCGTCGTGCGCCTCAATCACATGGCGAGCGATCGCCAGACCTAGGCCGGTGCCGCTGCGGTTGCGCGCCGGATCGGTCTTGTAGAAGCGCTCGAAGATACGCGCCTGATCATCCGCGGCGATGCCTACGCCGCTGTCGTGCACACTAAACTCCACCAGCCCATCTGTGGCGGCGGCGCTGACGCGGATGCTGCCTCCCTGCGGGGTGAACTTGGTGGCATTGTGGATCAGATTCACCAGCACCTGCTCAATGCGCGGCGCATCAGCCAGCACGGTGGGTAGCTGCGGCGGGCAATCCACGCTGAGCTGCAGCCCGGCACGCTCAGCCTGCAGACGCAGGCGGCCGGCGGCGGCTTGCAGCAGCACACACGGATCGGTAGCTGCCAGCAACAGCTGCACATCTTTGGATTCAGTGCGCGCCAGCTCCAGCAGCTCCGTCACCAACGTGGAGAGTGCGTCGACCTCGGTTTCCATCAGGGTCAGGAAGCGCTCGGCGGCAGCCGGCTCGTGGATGGCGCCGCCGCGCAAGCTTTCCGTGAGCAGGCGCAGCGAGGTCAGCGGTGTGCGCAGCTCATGCGAGACATTGCTGACAAAGTCCTTACGCACCGTCTCGAGGCGATGCAGTTCAGTGACATCTACAAAGGCCATCACGCTGTGGCCGCGCAACTCACCACCCAAAGGCTGCACACTGGCACGCAGCGTGCGCTTGCTTTGCGGCACCTCCGCTACCAGCACCTGCGCCACTCCACTTTGCACAGCTTTCTGCCAGGTCTCAATAAACTGATACTGGCGCAACAAGTGCGCCAGCGTATCGGCGTGTTGCTCATCTTCGCTCAACGCAAACAAGCTTTGCATGCGCGCGTTACTAAGCAACACGCTGCCATCGTCATCCACCAACACGATGCCAGCCGGGCTGCCGTCGAGCACGGCTTGCAGCGTAGCGCGCTGGCGGCGCAGCTCGGCCGATTCTTGCGCGTGAGTATCAAAGTCGTGCGCAGGCTGCGGTATCCACGCCAAGGCGCAAGCCGCCAGCGCGGCGAAGACCGCGGCAAACAAGAAGCCGCGGTTGACCGCCAGCAGTTGCTCAGGCTCAAGAATGAATGGGCGAATTTGCGAATAGAGAAAAATGAACAGAGCAGCCAGCACCAGCAACGCAGCCAACAAACGGCCTATTCGAATGCTGCGCACGCTAACCCTCGAAGCGGTAGCCTACACCGCGCACAGTAATGATGCGTTGCGGGTTCTCTGCATCCGCCTCAATGCGCGAGCGCAGCCAGCGCACATGCACATCCACCGTGCGGCTGCCGCCGGAGAACTCCCAGCCCCACACTTGCTCCAGCAACTGCTCGCGGGTGTAGGCGCGGCCGCGGTTTTGCATCAGGAACAGCAGCAGCTCAAATTCTTTGGGTTTGAGGTCCAGCACGCTACCATCCAGCCTGACTTCATGGCGGGTCTTATCAATGATCAGATTGCCGCTAGCCACATTTTCACCTGCGCTGGGCGCAGCGGCGCTGTGCTCCATCTCCACGCGGCGCAGCATGGCTTTGACGCGCGCCAGCAGCTCACGCATGGAGAACGGCTTGGTCAAGTAATCATCCGCACCCATCTCCAGCCCCAGCACGCGGTCAATTTCATCATCACGCGCCGTCAGCATCAGGATAGGCACGTTGTTGTCTTTGCGCAGGGCGCGCGTGACCTCAAAGCCATCCATGCCCGGCAGCATCAGGTCCAGGATCAAAACATCGGGGGTGTGAGTGCGCGCCGCGGCCAGCGCGGCGGCGCCATCGCCAACCGATTCAACCTCATAGCCTTCGCGGGTCAGGTTGTAGGTCAGCGCTTCGCGTATGGCTGCGTCGTCTTCAACCACCAGCACTTTGCGCGGCATGCAGTTTCTCCCATGCACCCACCCAAGGCGTACCCAGGCGGTGCTTGGCGGGCACATCAATATTTTGCAAACGCTGCGCCAGGCTGGCAATGCTCTCGGCGATGGCGCCCATGTCATCAGCCAACAGCGCCTCACGCAGCTTCTTGGCGTTGGGTTCGGTCCAGGCCCAGTCCATACGGAAGCGATCCGCCTTGACCCAGTAGCCGCGCTTCTCCCACGGCAGCACGCTGCGCTCCACGCTTTGCGTCACCGTATCCAAGGCAAACACCATGAAGGCGGCCAGGTCACGCGCCTGGCCATCAAAGCCCTGCTTGGCAATCAACTCTCGCATGGCGATGGCCATGGCCTTCATCAGGCGTGTGCGTTCGGTGGCGACGTTTTCTGTTTTGATCACTCGAGACATGCTGGCAATGATAACGGATTGAGAACGACGGCAACTAGAAAATTGAGATTGGAGATTTAGATCAACCTTAAATCTCTACTCCCTACTCTCTCTTGCCTCATCGTATGTTGCTATAATTGCATTCTTGGGGAAGTGTTGGAATTGGCAGACAAGCATGACTTAGGATCATGTGCCGCAAGGCGTGAGGGTTCGACTCCCTCCTTCCCCACCAACGAACTACACCGCCATGATTACTAAAGAGATCACCGCTTACAACAACGCGCAGGCTGCGGCCAACAAAGCCATCTGCCGTGCCTTGGCCGCAGAGATCGATGCCGCCCTGCCCAAAGCCGAAAACAAGATCTGGCACGGCGGGCCGGTGTGGTTTCTGGATGGCAATCCCATCGTGGGCTACTGGGTGCGTAAGCACGGCGTGCAGCTCATGTTTTGGAGCGGCCAGTCCTTCGATGAGCCCGGGCTGACCAGCAACTCCGAGAAGTTCAAGAGCGCCGTGGCGCGCTACGAGAGCAAAGACGACATCAACGTCAAAGACCTGAAGCGCTGGCTGCGCAAGTCCAAAACCATTCAGTGGGATTACAAGAACATCGTTAAGCGTAAGGGTACGTTGGAGCGGATATAAGACTAGGCAGTGAGCAGTGAACAGTGAACAGCGCTGATTTGCACCATACCGGACTCTCTCAGACCGCCCCGGCTCAAAACAATACTGACCAACAGACCAAGCAACTACTCGACCATCCTGCTCACCGCTCAACGCTCCCTCCTCACTAAATTTGCTTATATTCCTCTGATAGCCTCGCAAACCCCTGCGTGCTATAATCTCGCCCGTTCGTTCTATATTCTTTAAGGAAGCACACTCTTGAAAATCAATAGCCAAACCACCTCAGACGATCATCAGCTGCTGCTTACGGTTGAGATTGAGGCCGATGTAATGCAGAGCGCCAAGCAAAAAGCGGCGCGCAAGATCGCCAAACAGGTCAAAATCCCCGGCTTCCGCCCCGGCAAAGCTCCCTACAACGTAGTCGAGAAGCAGGTTGGCGAAGCCGCCATCAAAGACGAAGCCATCGACATCATGCTGGATGAGGTCTATCCCAAGCTGATCGAAGAAACCGGTGTAAAGCCTTACGGCCCCGGCACGCTGGAAAAGATTGATGAAGAGGCCAACCCGCCCGTTTATCAGTTCCGCGTTCCGCTCACCCCTGAGGTGACTCTGGGGGATTACGACAAGATTCGTATTGATTTTGAAGAGAAGCAGCCTAGTGAAGAAGATATTCAGCAGGTCTTCACCAACCTACGCGAGCAAAACGCCATCCTGACCCCGGCAGACCGCCCAGCGCAGGAAGGCGACATCGTTTACGTGCTGCTGAGCGCTACGCGCCAAGAGGCCAAAGATGGCGATGCCGATCTGCTGCCGGAGCGCAGCTACCCGGTGGTGATCGAGAAGGCCGATGTCGACAGCAAGAACGAGTGGCCCTTCCCCGGCTTCTCGCGCATGCTGCTCGGCCTCAAGCCCGGCGAGGAGAACAGCTTCCCGCACACCTTCGCAGACGACTCTGAGTTTGAGGAGTTGCGCGGCCAAACCGCCGACTTCAAACTAAAGGTGGAAGAGATCAAAGCACGCGAGCTGCCGGAGCTGGACGATGCCCTGGCGCAGAGCGTGGGCGAATACAAAGACCTGGCCGAGCTGCGCACTGAGATTGTGCGCCAGCTGACCGAGAACATGAACCGCCAGGGCCGTGACGAGTATCAGGACAAAGTGGTCACGCAGATGATTGGCGAGAGCACCATCAAGTTCCCACCGCAGATGCTGCACCACGAGGTGCACCACTACATCGAAGACATGGAGCCTGACCTGCGCTCACGCGGCATGGACATGGAGAGCTATCTCGGCAGCCGCCAAATGACGATGGACGATCTCGAAAAAGAGGTTGAGCCAGTTGTTGAAGAGCGCCTGAAGAAGTCTCTGGTCATCATGGAAGCCTCGCGCAAAGAGAGCATCGAAGTGCCGGAGAGCGAGATGCAAGGCATTGTGCAATTGCAACTGGCCCAGCTGCAGCAGATGGTTTCGGCGCAAGACATGCGCAAGTTCCTCAACAATCGTGACAACGTGCAGAGCTTGGTGAGCCGCACGATGAGCGAAGAAATCATCCGCCGCACCCTCGCCCGCCTGGGCGCCATTGCCCAAGGCAAGGGTGACGAGCATCGTAAAGAATCTGCCGCTGCCAGCGTCAGTACTGAAGACGCAACTGCCAGCGAGGCCCCTGCAGCCGAGGCCGTGGCCGCGGCTGAAGCCGTGGCCGCTGAGGCCAGCCAAGCGGCAGCCGAAGACACAGGAAAGGAAAGTGACAATGAATAAGCACAACACTGTTCCCGGCGCTGCCGGGTTTAACCCCATGTCGGTCATCCCGATGGTGATCGAATCCACTGGCCGCGGCGAGCGTGCCTTTGACATCTACTCGCTGTTGCTCAAGAATCGCATCATCCTGGTGAGCACGCCCATCGATGACCAGACCGCCAACCTGGCCGTGGCCCAGCTCATCTACCTGAGCAACGAGGATCCGGATTCCCCCATCCAGATGTACATCTCCTCGCCCGGCGGCTCTATCTATGCCGGTATGGGCATCTACGACACCATGCAGATGATCCCCAACCAGATCAGCACTGTGGCCGTGGGCTTCACCGCCTCGTTCGGCACCATTCTGCTGACGGCTGGCGCCAAGGGGCATCGCTATGCGCTGCCTAACGCCACCATCCACATGCACCAGCCGTGGCAGCAAGGTGGCGGCGGCCAGGCCAGCGACATCGAGATCCAGGCCAAGGAAATTCTGCGCCAGCGCGCCCGCCTCAACGAGATCCTCGTAGAGCGCACCGGCCGCACCCTGGCTGAGATCGAGAAGGACACCGACCGCGACACCTACATGACCGCCCAGGAAGCTGTGGACTACGGCCTGGTGGACCAGGTGCTGCAGCCACGTGAGTTGAAGCAGTTGAACGACAAGAAGTAAGGCTGGAGAGATTTGAGATTAAACAAAAAGCCTCGCGCAAAGCGAGGTTTTTGTTTGTAACCATCGTCATTCCGACGAGGGCGTAGCCCGAGGAGGAAACCTTCAGGGCACTGCAAACACCAGCTTGACCTTGAAAGCCCTAAAGGATTCCTCGCCATTCGCTTCGCTCAGGCTCGGAATGACGAGACTTGCTACATTCCAATCGTGCATCCCACCCGCCTGTCATTGCGAGGAGTATTCCGGTGCGCCAGCACTGGAAACGGACGAAGTAATCTGTACTTAATTTTCTAGTCGCTAGCAATGCCAGGCGTGCCAGCTATAATCCTGCACCATGACTGCACTCAAAGCCCTACTCTTGGATATGGACGGCGTGCTGTGGCGCGGCACACAGCCCATCGGCAGCGTGACTGAGAACCTGGCCACTATCGCCGCCAAAGGTCTCAAAGCCGCATTCGTCACTAACAATTCCACTCTCACGGTTGAGCAATATCAAGAAAAGTTTCGTAAGTTTGGCGCCAAAGTTGAGGCCAAGCAGATCTACACTTCGGCCAACTCTGCGGCGCATTATCTGCACATGCAATACCCCCAAGGTGGCAGCGTCTACGTCATCGGTGAGACCGGCATCCAGCAGGCGCTCGAAACGCGCGGTTTCACGCTGGCAGACACTGATTGCATTGCTGTGGTGGCCGGGCTTGATCGCCAGCTCACCTACGACAAGCTGCGCACCGCCACACAACTCATTGCCATGGGTGCTGCTTTCATCGGCACCAACCCGGACCGCACGCTGCCCTCGCCGGATGGCCCGGTGCCGGGCGCAGGCAGCATCCTGGCGGCCCTCCAAGCCGCCAGCGGCGTGCAGCCGACCATCATCGGCAAGCCCGGCGCGGCGGGCTTCATGGCTGCCATGGATGCGATGGGCGTGACGCCGCAAGAGACGCTGATGATCGGTGACCGCGTGGATACCGATGTAGCCGGAGCGCAGGCAGCCGGTTGCCGCGCCGGCTTGGTTTTGAGCGGCATCACCACCGAGGCCGAGGCACGCGCTTGGCAGCCGGCACCGGATTACGTAGCCGCCGACCTGGCCACTTTGCTGGCAACTTTGCCATAAACACAGTACCCTAGTGCAGCTATGCAGCCGCGTCCACTTATTTACGATTTCAGCCAGGCAGAGCTGGCCGAGCAGCTGCGCGACTTAGGCCAAGCGGCGTACCGCGCCGCGCAGATTTGGGATGGGCTGTACAAGCAACTCTGGGCGCGGCCTGAAGACTTCACCAACCTACCCAAAGAGCTGCGCACCCAACTGGCCGAGCATTTTAGCTTTGCCAGCCTCAAGGCGATTCTCACGCAGCACTCCAGTGACAAGCAAGCGCACAAGACGCTGTTCAAGCTGCCCGATAACAACGCCATCGAAACGGTGCTGATGCGCTACGACGATCGTGACGGTAGCCAGGGGCGGCGCACACTGTGCATCAGCAGCCAGGCTGGCTGCGCGATGGGCTGTGTGTTCTGCGCCACGGGGCAGATGGGCTTCCGCAGCAATCTCAGCAGCGGCCAAATTGTTGAGCAGGTGCTGTACTTTGCACGCCAGCTCAAGGTGGATGGTGAGCACGTCACCAATGTAGTGCTGATGGGCATGGGCGAGCCCTTCCACAACTACAACGCGGTGATGGAAGCGATTGCGCGCCTGAACGATCCCAAGGGCTTCGGCCTCGGCAACCGCCACTTCACCATCTCCACCGTGGGGCTTATCCCCGCCATCAAGCGCTACACCAAAGAGCGCCATCAGATGGGCCTGGCCATCTCACTGCACGCCGCCGATGATGAGCTACGCGCCAGCATGCTGCCCATCAACAATCGCTACCCCATCAAGGATCTGATCCAGGCCTGCCGAGATTATGTAGATACCAGCGGGCGGCGCATCACCTTCGAGTGGGCGCTGATCAGCGGCGTCAACGACACGCCGGAGCAAGCGCGCAAACTGGCCAACCTGCTGCACGGCCTGCTGTGCCATGTGAACGTCATACCGCTCAACCCCACCAAGGGCTACGGCGGCAAGCGCTCCACGCGAGAGAGCGTGGCCGAGTTCAAGCGCATCCTCGAAGATGGCGGCATCTCGTGCACTGTGCGCGTGCGCCGCGGCATCGATATTCAGGCGGGTTGCGGTCAACTGGCCGAAAAAGCGCAGGGGCAACTTGTGCACATTGACGATTGATGGGTGTAAAATGCTGAGTACCAATGACTGAACAAGTCGTGCGCCTAATTTATCCGCCTGCCGCGGTGAACAGCCCTGTTGTGACTCAGTTGATTCGCAACTTCAACGGGCTCACCGTGAACATTATGCATGCAGAAGTGAACTCCACCGAGGGCTGGATCGAAGTGCAGCTCGCCGGGACGGCAGCCATCATTGAAGCTGCCGTGGATTGGCTGCGCAAGCAGGGAATTGAGGTGCAAGTCTTGGGGCATTGAGTTTAATGTTGTGAGGGTCTTATGAGCGACCGAGTGCCTGATTTCGAACTCGAACTGGAGCGCATCCAGGAATTCTTACGAGAGGACCAAATCACAGAGGCACTCGAAGTGTTTAAGGGCCTCAACCTCGGTGACCAGGTCGAGGTCTACAACCTGCTCCCCGAGGAGCGACAGGAAGAATTTGTGCGCTTGCTGCCACCTGAAGAGGTGGCGGAACTGTTTAACCGTCTGAGCGATGCGCAGGCGCTGGACGCGGCTGAGCACATCCCCTCCGAAACGCTGTCTGAGATCCTGGATGAGATGCAGCCCGACCAAGTGGCCGATATCCTCGGTGACCTGCCGCCGGAGCAAGCCAACGAGGTGCTGCAGCAGATGGAGGATCCCGAAGATGTGATCCCCCTGCTGGCCTATCCCGATGAGACTGCTGGTGGCCGTATGACCACCGAATACATCGCCATGCGCCGCCACACCAAAGCATCGCAAGCGATCGATTTTCTGCGCGAGATCCACCCTGACCATGAAGTGCCCTATTACGTCTTCGTGATCGACCGCGAGCGCCGCCTGTGTGGTGTTATGGGCATGCGCGAGCTGGTGGTGGCGCTGCCTGAGATGCTGATCGAAGACTTGATGGACCCTGAAGTCATCTTCGTCACGGCGGGCACCGACCAGGAAGAAGTGGCGCGCCTGATGAGCAACAACAACCTCTCGGCGATCCCGGTGGTGGATGACAACGGACACATGCTCGGCGTAATCACACTGGACGATGTCATTGACGTGCTCAAAGAAGAAGCCGGTGAAGACATTCTGCAACTGGGTGGTGTTGAACCTGGCCCGTTGCTGGACGTGCCTTATTGGTCTCAGCGAATTTCACAGGTGGTGCGCTCACGCTTTACCTGGTTGCTGACGCTGTTCGTCGCCGAGACGCTGACCGGCACGGTAATGCGCCACTATGATGAAGCATTGCAGGCCGTGGTATCGCTAGCCTTCTTTGTGCCGTTGCTGATTGGCACGGGCGGTAACGCCGGCTCGCAAACCGTAGCCACCATCATTCGCGGCATGGCGCTGGGCGAAGTGAAACGCAGCGAGCTGCTGTGGGTGCTGTGGAAGGAGTTCCGCACTGGTATTGCTCTCGGCATCCTGCTGGGCATCGTGGGCTATGTGCGCGCCCTGATGTGGGGCGTGGATTGGCACCTGGCGGTGACCGTGGCGCTGACGATTGGCATCATCTGCGTGTGGGCCAACTCGGTGGCGGCGCTGGTGCCTATGCTGGCGGACAAAGTTGGCATTGACCCCACGATCATTTCCGGCCCGTTCATGTCTACGCTGATCGATGCTACGGGCCTGATCATTTACTTCACGCTGGCGGCGTGGATCCTGCCCCAACTTTAGCCAGCCAATGCAGACCCTGCTGCGCATATTTTTCTATCTCATCTACCAGCCGCTAGCATGGAGCTACGATGCCGTAGCCTGGTTGGTGTCGCTAGGCCGTTGGCGCAGCTGGGTCAGCACTGTGCTCAGCGAATTGCCGCCTAGCGGCCGCATTCTGGAATTGGGTCATGGCCCCGGCCATCTGCAAGTGGCTATGCGCAATGCGGGCAATAGCCCTGTTGGCATCGACCTGAGCGCGCAGATGGGCCGCCTGGCCGCTCGACGGCTGGCGGCAGAAAGCAGCACGCCGCTGCTGGTGCGTGCTGATGGGCGCAAGCTGCCTTTTTGCGGCGGCGCGTTTGCTGGCGTGGTGGCCACCTTCCCCACCGAATATGTTGTGCAAGCCAGCACACTGAGCGAGGTGCGCCGCGTGCTTAGCACTGGCGGACGGCTGGTGCTGCTGCCCGTGGCGTGGATCACAGGCGGCAACCTGCTGGAGCGCGCCGCAGCCTGGCTGTTCCGCATCACGGGTGAAGCTGGTGCCTGGGATGGCCGCTTTACACAACTGGTGCGTGCGGCTGGCTTTGAGGCACGCGAGCAGCGTATCCAGTTAGCTGGCTCAGAAGTGATGTTAGTGGTGGCGACTCCGCTTGAGCACGATTGACACGCTGCTCAGTGAGATCTTCGCCACACGCAAGCCACGGTTCTACGCCGAGTTTGCGAGCTGGCTGCGTGGCTCGCGACGCTTCCGCGAGTTTGCCCATACCTACCGCAACAAAATCCGTGCCAAGCTGACCAATGCCAAGCATCCAAGCAGCCTTGAGGACTTGTATGCCGAGCTGCAAGCCGCTGCCATCCTATGTAGCGAGCAGCGCTTTGTTGTGGAGTACGAACATTACGCTGCAGCGAAACAACGCGGGCCAGACTTCACCGTGCTGTTCAAAAGCCACACACTCTTCAACGTTGAGGTGCGCCGCGTGCAAAGTGAGAGCAACTACCTGGAGCAGGTTCTGGCAGAGAAAGCCAAACAGCTACCCGCGGGCATCCTGAATGTGCTGTGGCTGGCCATAGATGGCGAGCTAGCCGAAGACCGCGTGCAGCAAGCACTGAGCCAGTTGATACAGCACGCCCAACACAAAGATGAGAGCTACTTCGCCAGCTTAGGCCACGAAAACGCGGGCAGCTTCCTCAAGCAGTTTCAACGCATGAGCGCTGTGCTAGTTCTGGGCACTTCAACGCTGCTGCTCACCAATCCCGTTGCACGTCATGTGGCGCCGAATGATTTACTGAGCGCGCTACGACGGTTGACCAGCGCATAGTTAGTTCATCGAATCCCCCCTCTAGGTTAGAGACCCGGCTATCCGCGGCTAGCCGGATTGCAGCAAAGGCTGCCCTACGAAACCGGGTGCGCCACTGTGCGTGCCTCTACGCGGCCGGAGCGAACAGGTGGGCCCTGCCCTGAAGGCTGACCCGGGTCGGCGTGGAGCGAACGGCGGCTGGCAGCAGGTTTCGGCGGCAGTGTGCCACAGGTGCGCGAGTTGGCGGGGAATTGGGCGGGCACGTCAAGGGGTTGGACAGAGGCAATGCTGATTTTTGATTGGTGATTTCTGATTGCTTATTGCGGATTAGAAGACATGCTGCGCGGTGCATCTAATGAGGCTGCGAGGATCCCTCGCTGCGCTCGGGATGCACATTATTTACATATGCGCTTGGGATGCAAAATCCTGGTCACTGTTCACTCATCCCTAATCACCACTCACGATACAAAAGAGCCCAGTAGCAGTTTATTGTTTTACAATTTTCCCGCTATGGAAATACTGATCGGTGTAGCCAAAATCAATAAATATGCCGTCTCTGAGAGCGGCGATACGCTTGAGGTTGTCGAGCGCCCCAGCGGTGGCATGTCTGTGGTGTTGGCGGACGGCCAGCGCTCTGGCAAAGGCGCCAAGGTGATCTCCACGATGGTGGTGCGCAAGGTCATCTCGCTGCTGGCAGAGGGCGTGCGCGATGGCGCTGCGGCGCGCGCCGCCTCGGATTACTTGTATACGCATCGCAACGGGCAAGTGCAGTCGACCCTTAACATTGTTTCCATTGAGATGGAGAGTCACACATTGGTGGTGACGCGCAACAATCCGTTGCCGGTGCTGGTGTTCCAGGATGGCGAGATCACCAGCCTGGATGAACGCAGTGACCCGGTGGGCCTGCGGCGCGAGACACGCCCGGTGCTCAACCAGCTCGAAATCAAGCCGGGGCTGACCGTGGCCGTATTCACCGACGGGCTACCCTTTGCCGGCGAGCGCAGCGGCAAGCCGATGGACATTCACTCGGCGTTCAACCGCATGGCAACGCTGAGCGAGAGCCCGCAGGCGATTGCCGACGGCCTGATGGCCGAGGCGCTGACCCTGGAGAGCAGCCGCCCGGGTGACGACATCAGCATCCTGGTGCTGGGGGCGCGATCGAGCAACTCAGATGCAGTACGGCGTATGAGCGTGAGCTTGCCAGCGTGGCCGGGATAGAATAGCGCCATGAGTAGTACCAAGCCGCACATTGGAGTGGTGGGCCCGTGCAAATCGGGCAAATCTACTCTGGTGCGCGGCTTGCAGGCGGCAGGCTACCCTGCCAACCAGATCGCTCAGGAACATTCCTTTGCACCACGCATGTGGCAAGTTATCTCTCCCCCAGACATTCTTCTTTATCTGCATACTGAGTATCCGAGCACGGTGGCGCGCGGTCTGCAGTGGCAGGAGCGCGACTACGCCGAGCAACAGACGCGGCTGGCGCACGCCCGCCAGCATGCGGACTTTGAGATAAGTACAGATACGCTGCCGCAAGAAGAAGTGCTGCGGCAGGTGTTGGAGTTTTTGGGGCGGGGAGAAGAGTGAGGAGTGAGCAGTGAGGTGTGAGCAGGCGATAGTGGCTGTTACTCATATAAGTGTTAGCTGAAATAGAGCTCAGACGGATTCCTCCTCGCGGCTACGCCGCTCGTTCGGAATGACAAAAAAAACAAAGCCGATTGTTTCGTCCGTTTGCCGCACAGTGTGATTGCTAATGGGCAATGATGCTCGCAAAGACTAGCATCATTTTCTGCTGAGGCAGCGAGGATCCTCGCTATGCTCGGGATGCACGTGTATTACTCCCAACTGGCTGGTTTGTGAATGGGGATTACGAGGTGCCCTTCGCTACGCTCAGGGCGACACGGTTCAAGTTAGGGAAGAAGTAAAAGTAAGCAGCGAAGATGTCTCTCAGGATGCACGTGGAGCCAAGAAAGATTAGGTGATGAGGCAGCGAGGATCCCCCACGCTGCGCTCGGGGATGCACAAAAAAAGGCGGGCCAGTGGCCCGCCTTTTTGTTTTTTGGCTTACTGCGACGTCTTGATAAAGTCGGTGAGGTGTTTGTGCTGGGCTTTGAGCGAAGCCTCGTGGATGTACATCATGTGGCCGGCTTCGTAGTACTCCATTGAGATGTTGGCGCGCAGCTCTGGCGCGAGCTGCAAGTGATTGAAGGTGTACTCGGTGGCGAAGAACGGCGTGGCTAAATCGTAGTAGCCATTGGCGACGAAGACTTTGAGGGCGGGGTTGATGACCATGGCCTGGCGCAGCGTTTCGGCCACGTTGAGGTACTGGTTCTCGTGCTCCTTGTAGCTCCACGGGTGTACGCGGCCGCTGAGGATCTCGTAGGGCAAGTCACTCTCGAACTCCAGCTCGGCGCGCACATACTGATTGAGCGCAGCGGTGAAAGCGCCCTGGATGGCCGCATAGCTGGGATCGAATTCATAGTTCTCGCCAGCATCGTCACGGTCGGAGGCGATGTAGCGCGAATCCAGGCGCCCGACGGTCTTGCTTTGGGCGCGCAGCAGCTCTTTCGTGAAGCGGTGAATTTCGAGGCGCAGGTTGCAGCGCAGAATGTATTCAACGGAGAGACCAGTGAAGGCGGCCAGCTTGGCGGCGATGTGCTGGCGTTGCTCTGCGGGCAGCGCATCGCCCTGCATCAGCGCCGTGGCGTACTCGCCGGCGGCGAAGGCGCGCACCTCGGCCAGTATCTTGTCCAGGCTCGCTTGCAAATCCCCGCCCAACTGCTTGTGGTACCAGGCGGTAGCGGCGTAGGTGGGCAGGAATAAAACGTAGGGCAAATCATTGCCGATATTGAACAGCAGCGTAGAAAATTCCAGCACCGAGGAGATCAGCATGATGCCGTTGAGGAACATGCCGTGGCGATCCTGCAGGTGGCCGGAGAGTGCCGCGGCACGCGTAGTGCCATAGCTTTCGCCGATGAGGAACTTGGGCGAGCTCCAGCGCATGTGGCGGCTGGTGAACAGGCGAATGAATTCGGCTACGGTTTCGAGATCCTTCTGGAAGCCGTGAAACTGCTTGGCAGCCTCACCGGGCACCGGGCGGCTGTAGCCTGTGGTGACGGGATCAATGAAGACCAGATCGGTCTCGGAGAGTATCGAATACTCGTTATCCACCAAACCGAAAGGCGGGCGCGGCATGTTGTCATCCAGCGGCATGTCGACGCGGCGCGGGCCGAGGATGCCGAGATGCAGCCAGACCGAGGAGGAGCCTGGCCCGCCGTTGAAGGAAAAGGTCAGCGGCCGTGGCTTGGCATTTTTCGGTTGCTCAACAATATACGCTGTGTAGAAGACGGAGGCTTTGGGCTTGTGCTCGCCCTTATCATCATCCTCTTCTTTGAGAATCAGCGTGCCGGCAATGGCAGTGTATTTGAGCTGCTTACCGCCGATGGTGACGGTGTGCTGGGTCTCTACGCGCTGTTCTTGCGGCTGCTTGGGCTCTTCGGTCTTGCTCTTGGACTCGGTGGCATCACTCATTACATACCTCTTGGATTACAGACTGAGATTATAGGCTCCGGCCAGCACAAGTAAGACTGTGCCGATGCAGAGGAAAGGAGCATAGGGAATCGAAGCAAACATGGAATAGTTGCCGCGCACAAGGCTGAGCAACACAAAGGCAACGCTATACAGCCCGGCCAGCAGCACACCTGCGAACAAGGCAGGCAACACCGCGGGCCAGCCGAGCAGCAGGCCAATGACGCCAGCCAGGATGACATCGCCGAAACCGAGGGCGGTGTCTTGCCAAGCCTGCTTGCGCAAGCGCGCGAGCAGGCGGCCGATGAGCTCGCCGGAGAGGTACAGGCCGAGCATGAGAACAAAGCCCGCCGCCCCACCCAGCAGCGTGGGCACAAGCTCGTGGCGGGCGATGCCAATGGCACCGAGGGTGAGCGCGCCGAAGAGGCTGACGGGGTGCAAGACGAGACGGTGCTCGATATCAATCACAGTAACGAGAGAGAAGTACATCAGCACAAAAACAAGGAGATACGGAGAGAAGTCTGCCGGAGGAGTTTGCAAGCTATAGACACAGGCCAGCAGCAAGACGATGTGTACTACGAACTTGCGCGGCGCATGAATGTATTCGCCCACGGCTTCGGCGCTCAGCGGCCACCATGCCGGCCGCACAAGGCGGCGGTGGCTTGGCAGCACATCGGCGAGATAGTTAACGGCCAGGGCGGAGAGCAAGCCGAGGGCGATGGCGGGCAACAGCATGAGGGGATTATAGAGGGGATTAGTCGATTAATCCTTAATCGGTCAGGTGATATAGCAGTTGGATTGTCGACTGGTTGCCTCGTCCCTCCACCCTTGTCATTCCGAACGAACGGCGAAGTCTTCATTCCGACTAAGCGTAGCGAGGGAGGAATCCTTTAGGTCATTCAGAGTCGAGCCGGTGCTTTGAGTGCCCTAAAGGATTCCTCCTCGGGCAGCACTGCTGCGCAGTGCTAGCCGCCCTCGTTCGGAATGACAAAGGCCCCAAACAAAAAAGACCGAGCGAACACTCGGTCTTTTTCTCTTGTGTATAGCTGAGCCTAGTTGGCTTCGGCCGCAGGGCGAGAGGCTACATCGACGAACTGGTCGAAGAGCTCGCGCAGCATGGGCTCGGGCAGCGCGCCGACCTGACGATGCACCAGCTTGCCGTTGGCGACGAAGAGCATGGTGGGAATGCCGCGCACATCAAACTGGCCCGCCCACTGCGGATTCTCGTCGGTGTTGACCTTGGCGATGACTACTTTGCCGGCGTACTCCTGGGCGAACTTATCCAGGATGGGGGCAACGGCACGGCAAGGGCCACACCACGGCGCCCAAAAGTCCACCACTACGGGGGTTTCAGATTGCAAGACGGCCTTCTCAAAGGCTTCGTCAGTTACGTGTAGAGGTTCGTTGATCACAGTGGCTCCAATCGTTGAGTGTTTCTATGCCTTACAGACTGCCCTATTCAGGGCAATCTTACCCTCGGGAGTATAATCCCCGCGTGGTTTCCCTACTTCACCGAGACGCCCCCCAACCTTATACCGTAGACACGCCGGTGTACCAAGGCCCACTGGACCTGCTGCTGCAGCTCATCGAGCGCGCCGAGCTAGATATTACCAAGCTGGCCTTGGCCCAGGTGACCGACCAGTTTTTAGGCTATATGCGCACGCTGCAAGAGCTCAAGGCCGAGCGTGTGTCTGAGTTCATTGTGGTGGCAGCGCGTTTGATGCAAATCAAATCTGAGGCGCTGCTGCCGCGACCCGTTGTGCGCCAGCCAGACGAAGAAGACCCCGGCGAAGCGCTGGTGCAGCAACTGCTGCTCTACAAGCGCTTCAAGGAGCTGGCCAGCCTGCTGACGCTGCGCCAGGACACGGCGCTGCGCAGTTATCTGCGCATGGCCCCGCCGCCGAAGGTGGAAGGCCGCCTGGACCTGAGCGGCATGACCGCCGAAGACGTATACCGCGCGGCGATGAAGGTGCATGCGCGGGCGGATGCCCGTGCGCCACTGCGCACGGTGGTGGCCGCGCCGCGCGTGACGATCCGCGAGAAGATCAAGGCGATTGCCGATGTGCTGCGTGGGAAGTCGATCACCACGTTCCGCGAGCTTGTATCCGGCACGCCGGACCGTTTGCACGTAGTGGTCACCTTCCTGGCGATGCTGGAGCTGGTGCGCCGCTACCGTATTGCGGCCAAGCAAGAGGAGCTGTTCCAGGAGATCGAGCTGCGCCGGGATGACAACTGGAACGAGACGCTCGACTTTGAGTTAGAGTTTACGGAGTAACGCCGCTTCGTCATTCCGACGAGGGCGAAGCCCGAGGAGGAATCCTTTAGGGCACTGCACAAGGGCCAGCTTGACTCCTAATGGCCTAAAGGATTCCTCGGCTTTGTACATAGCGACCCAAATAGACTTATGGATGCCGCCTCGGAATGACATAGACTTCAAGCACTCTGTCATTCCGAGCCTGAGCGAAGCGAATGGCGAGGAATCCTTTAGGGCATTCCGAGTACAGGTTTGACTTTTCTTGCCCTAAAGGATTCCTCACTCACTTCGTTCGTTCGGAATGACGGGTCGGATTTTATGCCCTACTACGTGTATATCATGTCCAACCGAACACGCACCATTTACACCGGTGTCACTAGCCACCTGGAAGGCCGCGTATCCCAGCATAAGTCCAAAGCACAGGCAGGCTTCACTCAAAAATACGACATCAACAAACTGGTTTATTATGAGGAATATGCAACAGCGCTGGAAGCTATTGCTCGTGAACAGCAAGTTAAAGCGTACAGAAGAGAGAAGAAGATTGCTCTCATCAACGCACTCAACCCCAAGTGGCAAGACCTAGCTGAGGATTGGGAACCGAATGCCCCCAAAGAAAGCAACTAAAACCACAAAAACCAAGACTGCGAAGAAGCCTGCTTCTGCCCCCAGCGTGAACTGGGAGCAGGTAGCCCGGCTGCTGCTGACCTCACGCACCATCGACGAGATCGAGGAGCAGGAGCTGGCGCCGGCTGGCAAGGTGACGTATCAGTTCTCCTCCAAGGGGCATGAGCTCTCGCAGATCCTGCTGGGGCTGGAACTCACCCAGGGGCACGATGCGGCTACGGTGTATTACCGCAGCCGCCCCTTCATGCTGGCCGCTGGCCTCACACCGCAGGAAGCCTTCGCCGCCGACATGGCGCGCACCGGCTCGCCGTCTGAGGGGCGCGATGTGGGCGTGGTGTACAGCCTGCCGCCGCGGCGCGGTGTGACCGTGCTGCCCTCCTCCGGCGATGTGGGCGCGCAGTACACGCCCGCGGCGGGCTGGGCGCAGGCGGCCACCTACTACCAGAACGAACTCAAGGACAAAGAATGGAAAGGCGCCATTGCTGTGGCGCTGGGCGGCGACGGTTCGGTGGCCACCAATGGCTTCTGGGCGGCGCTGACGATTGCCACCACGCTTGAGTTGCCTATGCTGTTCTTTATTGAGGACAACGGCTACGGCATCTCGGTGCCCAAGCACTTCCAAACGCCCGGCGGCGATATTGCCGCCAATTTGAAATCCTTCAAGAACCTACGCATCACCATCGGCCCTGGCACTGAGCCGAAGGAGACCGCCGCGCTCATCGCCGACGCGGTGAGCTACGTACGCTCCGGCGCGGGCACGGCGCTGCTTAAACTCAGCGTACCACGCCTGACCGGGCATACGTATGGTGAAGACCAGACCGCCTACAAGAGCGCCAAGCAACTCAAAGAAGAGCAAAGCCGCGATCCGCTGCTTGCGGTGCGAAAGCACCTGGGTGCGAAGTTTGACTGGGACGGCTTGAAGGCCGATGTCGAAAGGGATGTGCGCAACCAACTGACGGCCGCCGAGGGCAACCCGGAGCCAGCCAGCCTCAGCGGCACGCTGCATCTGTTCGCGGCGGGCGAGCACCGCGCCCAGGTGCCGCCAGCGCTCAACAAGCCGGCCGCCAACTTCGATAGCCCCGCTGCCGAAGATGGCGCACGCATCAATATGTCGGAAGCCATCCGGCGCACGATGGAAGTGGAGCTGGAGCAAAACCCGCGCCTGCTCATCTTCGGCGAGGATGTTGGCCCGCGTGGCGGAGTGCACCGCGTCACGCTGGATATGCAAAAGAAGTACGGCGCGGCACGCGTCTTCGATACTTCGCTCTCCGAAGAGGGCATCATCGGCCGCGCCGCGGGCATTGCCATGGCCGGGCTGACCGCCCTGCCCGAGATCCAGTTCCGCAAATATGCAGACCCGGCCACCGAGCAGATCAACGATACCGGCTGGGTGCGCTGGCGCACGCACGGCAAGTTCGCCGTGCCAATGGTGATCCGCATCCCCGTGGGCTACAGCAAGAAGACCGGCGATCCGTGGCACTCCGTCTCCGGCGAGGCCATCTACGCCCACAGCCTGGGCTGGCGCGTGGCCATGCCCTCCAACGCGGCTGATGCGGTGGGCCTGCTGCGTGCCGCGCTGCGTGGGCAAGACCCCACGATCTTCCTCGAGCACCGCGCCCTGTACGATACGCCGCCCTCACGCCGTCCGTACCCGGGCGACGACTACGCTCTGCCCTTCGGTAAGGCCGCCGTGCTGCAAGCCGGCGACCAGCTCACCGTAGTGAGCTGGGGTGAAATGTTGCACCGCTGCCTGGAAGCCGCCGAGCCGTTTGCCGGCCAGGTGGAGATTTTGGACCTGCGCACCGTCTGCCCCTGGGACAAAGACGCCGTGCTGGCCTCGGTGCGCAAGACCGGGCGCGTGCTCATCGCTCATGAGGACACACACACCGGCGGCTTCGGCGGCGAGATCGCCGCCACGGTGGCCGAAGAAGCCTTTGCTTACCTCGATGCGCCTGTGGCGCGTGTGACCACGCCCGACGCATTGATCCCCTACAATATTGCGTTGATGAATACTATCATTCCAAGTGTGGAGGCCTTACGAACACGCATAGAAGAATTGCTCAAGTGGTAACCCGCAACCTGCCCGCGCTGGCCGTGCTCCTGGCCGCCAGCCTGCTGCTCGCAGCCTGTGGCGGCCCGCCGGACACCTCGCTGCCCACGCAGCCCGCAGCTGAGCTCAGCGAGCAGGAGCAGCAAGGCAAGCGTCTGTTCAGCCAATACTGTGGCGCCTGCCACAGTATTGTGGGTGAAGCCACCATCGTTGGCCCGGCCATGGCCGGCATCGCTACGCGCGCTGAAACGCGCATTGCAGGCATGAGCGCGCAGGATTACTTGATCGAATCCATTCTCGACCCCGGCGCCTATCTGGTGGATGGTTTCGACAACCTGATGCCGACCACTTGGGGCACCTCGTTGACTGGTGAAGAAATGGACGCCATCATCGCGTTCATGCTGACACTTAAGTAAAGATTCTGTGTTGTACTACACAGTGGGTGCAAAAAAGAGTGCGCCCACTGTGTAGTTTTTTGTAGCTGTTGTAACCAAGAGGAGAAACCGCTTTATGAAAACCATCCTGACCTGGGTCATGCGCATACTGGGCTTGCTGCTCGGCGTGCTGGGGATCGCCCTGGCTGTGGCGGCGTTTACGCCGGTGCCGCACGATGAGCTGCCCGCTGTATACGGCGCGGGCGCCAGCTCCGTGCAGCCCTCCACCACGGGCCTGTTGCGCGCCTTCCCAGAACTCAACTCGCCCACAGAGAACCCGCAGACCCCGCAGAAAGCTGAGCTCGGCCGCTTGCTGTTCTTTGACCCGGTATTGTCTGAGAACAATGAGATGAGCTGTGCCAGCTGCCACCATCCTGACCTTGGCTTTTCAGATGGCATGCAACTGGCCCAGGGCGTGAACGGTGAAGTGCAACGCAATGCGCTCAGCCTGTGGAATGTAGGCTACAACGCGCACTTCTTCTGGGATGGCCGCTCACCAACACTGGAAGACCAGGTGCTGGTGCCGCTGGAGCACCCCAACGAAATGCAAGTGAGCGACCGCGGCGCGCTGGAAGCCGAGCTGGAAGCGATCCCCGCGTATGTGGAGCTGTTCGACGCCGCCTTCCCCGGCGAGCCCATCAGCGTGCTCAACGTGCAGCGCGCCCTGGCCGCCTTCGAGCGCACGCTCATCAGCAATAACAGCCCATTTGACGCCTACGCCGCCGGCCAGCTGGATGCACTGACCGCCAGCCAGCGCCGCGGCTTCGCCATCTTCCGCTCGGCGGCCACGCGCTGCTTTGAGTGCCACAGCGCGCCCACCTTCGCCAATGACACCTTCCGCATCACCGGCGTGGCTGACCTGGACGGCCAGGAGCACGACCCCGGCCGCTCGGCCGTGGGCGATGCACCGGATGGCGCCTTCAAGGTGCCTACACTGCGCAACATCGTGCTCAGCGCGCCGTACATGCACAACGGCATCTTCTCCAGCTTGGAAGAAGTGATCGACTTCTACGCAGGTGGTGGTGGCCGTGCGGATGGCGTGGGCAACGTTGACCCGCTCATCCGCGCCTTTGAGCTGACCGAGCAGGAAAAGACCGACCTGATCGCCTTCCTGTACAGCCTGACCGACGAAAGCAACCTGCCGCAGATCCCCAGCGAAGTACCCTCCGGGTTGCCGGTGGTATCGCCGCTGCAAAATCCTGAGCGCGAAAATGCTGCCGAAGCCAATGCCCTCTCCAGCGGTGAAACCGTTGGCAGCGGCAGCGGTGTGGAGATTGAAGTGCAGCCCGGCGAAACCATCCAGGCCGCGGTGGACCGCGCCCGCTCGGGGGACACCGTGCTGATCCCGTACGGCGTGTACCACGAGCGCGTAGTGGTGGACCTGAACGACATCACGATCCTGGGTGTGCCCAATGCTGCTGGCGAAAATCCCGTTCTGGATGGCCAGGGCAAGCTCACCGAAGCGGTCATCGCCTCCGGCAATGACTTTGAAATTGGGTATCTGACAGTAAAGAACTACACCGACAACGGCATCATCGTTGAAGGTGTCACCAACGTGTATATGCACCACATCTACGCTGAGAAGACAGGCACCTACGGCCTGTACCCTGTGCAGAGCACAGGTGTGCTGATCGAGTACAGCGAAGTGACCGGTGCAGACGATGCGGGTATCTATGCTGGCCAGAGTGAAGACGTGGTCATCCGCCACAATGTGGTGCACGGCAACGTGCTGGGCATTGAGGCCGAGAATACGGTGAATACCGAGCTATACGGCAACCATGCCTACAACAATACCTGTGGCATCCTGGTGGTGCTGCTGCCGCACCTGACCTCGCGCGTATCCTTGGACACGGTTGTGTACGACAACCTGATCGAGGCTAACAACCACAGCAACTTTGCCAAGGAAGGTACGGCAGCGGCGATTATGCCTCCGGGTACCGGCATCGCCCTGATCGCCTCTGACAATGTGGAGGTACACAACAACATTGTCAAAGACAACAACACTGGCGGTATCGGTATCTTCAGCCTGACGATTGCCTTCGACAAGGATGAGATCGATGTGGGCGACCGCCCAGAGAACATCTACATCCACAGCAACCAGCTGACCAACAACGGCCAGCAGCCGGACCCCTTCCTGGCGCAGTTGGGCGTTCCCGGCTCTGACATTCTGTGGGACGTGAGTGGTGCGGGCCTGCGCGTGGACCAGCCCGAAGAAGGGCTGAAGCTGTTCCCGCCCATGCTGCCCAGCTCCAGCTGGAGTGACTGGGCCTACAACATGTACTGGAATGCGCTCAACTTCCTGATCGGCCTGGTTAGCTAGAAGCAGAGACAAGCAATTAAAAAGGCAGCCGCAAACATGCGGCTGCCTTTTTTTTGTGCTTAGCGCAGTACTGGCTGGGGCGGGTCTTAGACCCGCCCCTACGGCCTCTATTGCATTACAAATGACGTAGGGGCGTAGCACGCTACGCCCTTGCAAGTCTGAGCTAGTGGCAAGCTGAGTTTGGGCACAAACTCAACTTAGTGTCATCCCGAGCGCTAGCGAGGGATCCGTGCTGCGCTACTTCGCTTCACATCTCATCTGTATAGATAAGCTAACACCCACCCGCTCTGGCACATAATAGCTCCCAAATCAAACATGCTCCCAACGGATCCCTCCTCGGCCTACGGCCTCGTTCGGGATGACAAATACGCGCGTTTGGAGTCTTACGTAGCACCTCTCCGCTTGCTCCCTGCTCACTCTCCCGCTGCATTTATGCTAAAATTCCTCGCTTATTAACTCGCTCTTGGCCGCGCAGCTGAGGGCTTGCCCGTGAGAAGGAGTTTTGATGCGCAAGTATGAAGTGACCTTTATTGCCCACCCTGACCTGGACGGCGATGCCTTTAAGGCCCTGAACGAGCAAGTGCAGGGTTGGATTGCGGCTGCCGGCGGCAAGATCGAGAAGACCGATGTATGGGGCAAGCGCAAGCTGGCCTACCCCATCAAGAAGCAGGCCGAAGGCCAGTACGTGCTGCTGCACACTGAGCTGGACCCCGCTTCCTGCGCCGAGCTGGAGCGCCAGTTCCGCCTGCAGGAATCCGTGATGCGCTTCCTCATCGTGGCGGTAGACGAGGCCTAACCCCTCGCAGGCATATGAGCCGCGGACTCAACAAAGTGATGCTCATCGGCCACCTCGGCCGAGACGCGGAGTTGCGCTACACGCCCGGCAACCGGGCGGTAGCCAGCTTCAGCCTGGCCAGCAGCCAAAGCTGGACCACGGCGCAAGGCGAGAAGCGCACGGAGACCGAGTGGTTCAAAGTGGTGGCCTGGGCTGGCTTGGCCGAGTTTGCCAACCAGTATCTAAAAAAAGGCCAGCAAGTCTACGTGGAGGGCCGCCTGCAGACCCGCCGCTGGCAGGATGAGCAAGGCAACCCGCGCAGCGTAGTGGAAGTGGTGGCGCGAGAGATCGTAATGCTGGGCGAGCGCCGCGAAAAGTTGGATGCTGAGACGGACGCTCCGTTTCAGGATGACGCCTATCCTCAAGGGGACGAAGACGAGTTCCCGTTTTAGTACACCATTACTCGCAGAAAGTACAAGCGCATGGATAAGAAATCTTCATTCAATTTAACCCCCAAGGGCCTGGTGGGCGCAGAGCGTGACCGCTTTTATAACCGCCTGCTGACCTACGGCACCATCCTGGTGGTGCTGATCGTGATCGGCCTGGTGGGTTTCTCTTTTGTACAGCAGAAATACATCATCCCCGGCCAAACCATGGCGCGTGTGGAAGATGTTGAGATCACTGGCTCACAATACCAACAGCGCGTGCATCTCAACCGCACCCGCATGGTAAACACGTTCATCCAGTATTACCAGATGCAAAGCCTGGTGATGGACCCCTCCTTCCAGCAGCAGCTCTACGCGCAACTGCTGGGGCTGCAGCAGGATCTCACTCCACTGGTTGCTGGTGAGAACACGCTCAACGAGCTTGTCGATGATGAGCTATTGAAGCTGGAAGCAGCTGAGCTGGGCATTGTGGTCAGTGACGAGGATGTGGAGCGCGAGCTGCAGTCTTTCTTTGGTTATTTCCCGCAGGGCACGCCCACGGCTGTGCCTACCAGCACTCCGTATGCGACGCCGACCTACACCGCGTTGCAGATGGGGATGCTGGGCATTGAGCCGACGGCAGAGAGCGACGCTGAAGTTGAGCCAACGGTAACGCCCACCACGGCGCTGCTGCCCACCGGCACTCCGGCAGCCACCGCCACGCCGATAACGCAGGAAGGCTACCAGCAGCTCTTTGCTGAGTACCTCGCCAGCCAATCCAGCGATGCACCGGTCAGCGAGCAAGCATTGCGTGAGGCTGTGCACGCGGGCTTGCTGCGCGATGCGTTCCGCAAGCGCTTTGAGCTAGACGTGCCTACAACCGAAGAACAGGTCTGGGCGCGCCACATCCTGGTGGCCAGTGAGCAGGAAGCGCAGGATGTACTTGACCGCCTGGCCAATGGCGAAGAGTGGGCGGCGATTGCCATGGATGTCTCCATGGATACCTCCAACCGCAACATTGGCGGTGACCTGGGCTGGTTCAACAAGGCCCGCATGGTGGCGCCGTTTGCGGATGCGGCCTTTGCGCTGCGTGTTGGCGTCACCAGTGAGCCGGTGCAGACCGACTTCGGCTGGCACATCATCCAGGTGATCGGCCATCAGGATATGCCGGTCAGCCCGGAAGACTTTACCCAGCGTGTGTACACCGTGCTGGATGAGTATCTGGCCAGCCTGCGTGAGAAGTACGAGTGGGAGATCATCGGCGAGCGCTGGAAAGCTGCCACGCCGGACAAGCCTGCTCTGCCGCCACTGCAGTAACGTTAGAAACAAAGAGCCGCTCCATGAGGAGCGGCTCTTTTTATTTCCGTATTCTGCGCACTTTACTCAGCCGGGATGATTAACCAGCCCAGCACGTAGAGCAGGATGCCCGGTACGCCGCCCGGAAGGAAGGCGATGATGAAAGCCAGGCGGAACCAAAAGGTGCTGATGCCGAAGAACTCGCCCAGCCCACCGCACACGCCAGCAAACACACGGTCTGTTCGGGAGCGGCGCAGTGGCCGCCCAGATGCGTTATACATTGTTCACCTCGTATCTAAACCTTGAGCGAAAGCGCCCATCTATAGCTATACGCAAGGGTATGCGGCTGGTTGCACACGTTTAGCGAGAATAGCGCTCGTCTACCTCATCCAAACGCAGACTGATGACCTGGCTGGCGGTGTCACGGCCCATGGTGATGCCGTAGATCACGTCGGCGGCCTGCACGGTGTTGCGATTGTGCGTGATGACCACGAACTGCGTCTCCTGGCTGAGTTCACGCAGCACCTCGGTAAAGCGTCCCACGTTGGCTTCGTCCAGCATGGCGTCGACTTCATCCATCACGCAGAATGGCGTGGGCGAAGCCTTGAGCAGCGCGAAGACCAGCGCGGCGGCAGTGAGGCTGCGCTCGCCACCCGAGAGCAGCGCCAGGCGCTGCGTGCGCTTGCCGGGCAGGCGCGCCTCGATGTCAATACCGGTCTGGCCGCCTTCGCCGCCTTCGGTGAGCAGCAGACTGGCGGAGCCGCCATTGAACAGGCGGCTGAAGATGAGCTTGAATTCGGCGGCCACGCGTTCGAAGGTGACCTGGAACTCTTTCTCCATCATCACGTCCAGTTCGGCAATCACCTGCTTGAGGTCAGCTTCGGCTGTACGCAGGTCAACCACCTGCACTTCCATACTTTCGACGCGCTCTTTGATCTCGATATATTCTTTTTGCGCTTCGGGGTTCACTGCGCCGAGGCGGCGAATCTGGTTACGCTGCTGCTTGAGAATGTCTTCCAGCTCTGGCGAGAGTGTCTCCACCATGGGCAGCTTCTCCACGAGTTCTCCGAGCGGCAACGGCGTAGGGCCGGAAACGATCTCATCGTATTGGAAATTCACCAGGCCGAAGTCATCTTCAATGCGGCCACGCAGGGTCTCCAGCGACTCTTGATGGCGGGCCAGCGAGATCTGCGCCTGGGTGTGGTTACGTTCGGCAGCGCTGAGTGACTGCAGCGAGCTGGTCTCATTGCCCTGTGCCTCGGCAAGAGCGGCGTCGGCGGCGGCCAGCTCGGTTTCGGTGGGTTCAATTTGCACTTGCAGGCCATCGATCTCGCTGCCCACCTGGCCCTCTTGCTGGCTGAGTTGCTGGCGCTCATTGCGAATGGCTTCGACTTGGGCCTCAAGCTCCTGCACGCGCTCGTGGTGCGAGCTAAGTTGGCTCTCGGCGCGCTGCAGCAGTTGCTGGCGCTCCGCCACGCGGCGTTGCGCTTCCTGCTGGGCACGTTGGCCCACAGCAAGGCGCATCTCCCAGTGAGCTACCTGAGCGTGCAGTTCCTCGGCGGGTTCTTCCACGGCGATAGCCATTTCAGTTTCAAACTCGGCTTCTGCGGCGGCCATTTGTGTGCTGATCTCAACATCTTTGGTTGTGAGCCGCGTAATGGTCTCTTCGCCAGTGGCCTGCTCACCTTGCAGGGTGCGCTGCTGGGTCATGAACCAGTCCAACTGGCGTTGCAACTGGCCTGCTTCCATTTCCTGGCCTTGCACTTCACGGCGGGCATTGTCCACAGCAGCCTGAGCAGTTTCCAACTCACGCACGGCGGCCTGGCGAGCCAGCTCACCCTGGTCGGCACGGTCTGCCAGTGTAGCCAGCTCGTTCTCGAGCTCGGCTAGCTGGCCGCCCACCTGCTCCAACTCGGCACGCAGCTCACGCTCCTGGCGTGGGCGCGCCAGCGCAGCGGCGGACTTAGCGGCGCGCACTTCGATGGTGCCGGCGCGGTGGAAGACTTCGCCACGCAGGGTGACCACTTGTGTAGCCTCGGCGTGCTCAGAGAGCAGGCGGCGGGCGGCCTGGCGGCTTTCGGCCACCAGCACACGGCCGAGCAGCAGGTCTACCGCCGGGCGCAGCTCGCTGGCAACGTCTACGAGATCGGCGGCCACGCCCACCAGACCGTTGCCCGCCTGGGCGCTGAGGCGGCCAGCAGCACGCAGGCCGCTGAGCGGCAGCAGGGCAGCGGAGGCGTCTCCGCCTTCCAGCAGGCCCATAGCGGCTTCGGGGTCATCCACGATCACGCCATCCGCATAGGCTCCCAGAGCAGCGGCAATGGCGGCTTCGTACTGTGTGGCTACACGCAACTCGCGGCCGAGGGTCGCTTTGCCTTTGGCGGCCTGCAAGATGAGCTTGGCACCTTCGGCATACCCGGCGGCATTGGCTTCCTCAAGACCGCTGATCTCAGCGGCCAGACGCGCCTGGCGGGTTTGCAACTGGGCCCGGTTGGCCTCGCGTTGCTTGTGTTGCTCTTGTAAACGGGCTACCTCGGCGGTGGCCTGGTCGACCAGTTGCTTTTGCTCCGCATGGCGTTGCTCGGCTTCGGCAACCTTGGCTTTGAGCTTCTCGGTCGCCTGGGCCTGCTCGGCAATATCGCCCTGAACTTTGCTGATGGTACCGGCCAATTCGGCCAGTTCGGCCTTCTTGCGTTCGAGGCTGGATACGAGCATTTCACGCTGGGCACGCGAATTGGCTTGCTGCGCTTGCAGCTCTACGACGCGCTCACGGGCGGCGCGTGTGCGCGCTTCTTTCTCATGCTGGGCGCCCTGCTTGGCTTGCAGCTCGGCACGCGCTTCGTCTAGCTTCTTCTGAGCCTCGGCGCTTTCTTCTTCGTAGCGGGCGGAGTCTTGCTCGGCTTCCTGAAGGCGGGCTTTCAGCCCGGCCAGCTCGCTCTCGACACGCTGGCGCTCTTCTTCCAGCGCCGTGCGGCGCTCGCCGAGGGCGCGGTCGCGCTCATCGGCCACGGCCAGGTCACGGCTGGCGCCCTGGCGGCCAGCGTGCAGCTCGGCCAGTTTGCGGTGCCATTCGTTGAGCTGCACCCGCAGCTCTTGGGTACGCGTGCGCAGCTTGGTCACTTCTTGGTTGTGCTGCGATTGTTTCTGACGCGCTTGCGCCAGATTCTGCTCATGCAGATCGGCATCCTGGCGCAGTTGGCGAATTTCCGTCTGGGATTTATTCCAGTGATAGCCGTACCACTCACGCAAGGTGTTGCGCAGGTCGGCACGCAGGGTGGCAAATTCTTCAGCGCGCTCGGCCTGGCGCTGCAGGCTGCGCAGACGCGGCTTGAGCTCGGCGAGGATGTCCTCGACGCGCTCCAGGTTACGCATGGTGGTCTCGAGGCGGCGCAGAGATTGATCCTTGCGGTCACGGTAGAGACCGATACCGGCGGCTTCTTCAAAGAGGCGGCGGCGCTCGTCTGACTTTAGGGTCAGAGCGGCGTCCACCAGGCCCTGGCCGATGACGGTATAGGTGCGCTCAGACAGGCCAGAGGCGGCCAGCAACTCGCTGACGTCTTTGAGGCGCACCTTCTGATTGTTGATGAGGTATTCGTTCTGCCCGTCACGGTAGGCGCGGCGGGTTACGGCCACTTCGGCGAAATCGACGGGAAGCCAGCCCTCGCTGTTATCGAAGGTGAGCGTGACGCTGGCCATGCCGGATTTGGCACGCGATTCGGAGCCGGCGAAGATCATATCTTCGGTCTTGCGGCCACGCAGCAAGGCGTACGATTGCTCGCCGAGCACCCAGCGTAGCGAGTCGGCGATGTTGGATTTGCCAGAGCCGTTGGGGCCAACCACAGCAGTGATGGGTGCGCCAAATTCAAACTTCTGCGCACTGGCAAAGGTTTTGTAGCCGTTGAGTTCCAGGGACTTAAGTCGTAATGTTTTCACGCGTTTAGCGATCCATCTCTTCCGTTTCGATCAATTGCAGTGCTGCACGGGCGGCAATTTTACTCGCAGCTTGCTTGCTGCGGCCTTCGCCCTGGCCCAGGGTGCGCCCACCCACCTGCACCTCCACCACGAAGTCTTTGCTGTGGTCTGGGCCGTGCTCGGCGATGATGACATAGTGCGGCACACCGAAACCACGCGCCTGCGCCCACTCCTGCAGCTGGCTCTTGGGGTCACGGTCGCCCTCTACAGCGCGGATGCGCAGCATGGTCTCGGTGAGCATGGGGGCCACGAACTGCTGCACAGCGGGGATGCCACTATCCAGGTATAGCGCGCCCACCACGGCTTCGAAGGCGTTGCACAGCATCGAAGTGCGCGTGCGCCCGCCGCCCTCTTCCTCGCCGTGGCCGATGCGCAAGGCGCGGTTGATCTCGATGCGGCGGCCGAACTCGCCCAGGCGGTCAGTGCTCACCAGGCTGGAGCGCAGGCGGGTCATCTCCCCTTCGTTCATCTCTGGGAATGTCTGATAGAGCCAGGCGCCCACGACAAAATCGAGCACAGCATCCCCCAGGAATTCCAGGCGCTCGTTATCTTCGAGCGCGTCAGGATTCTCGTTAAGGTAGGAGCGATGCGTAAGCGCACGCACCACCAGGCGAGAATCTTTGATGGGCAATGCAAGGCGCGCAGCAAAACTTTGAGGAGTTTCCCGTCCGGGGTCCTGTTCCGAAGCGGCCCGATCCGATGGGTTCTCGTTCATACCCAAACCGTCCCTTCCGGAACTGAAGGAACGCTAACCACCCAACATGATGTGGGTGGTTGGCGATCCGCTAGTTCCTAAGCAGGGTGTATTTTATTCGTATTTTCGCAAAACGAGGACGGCATTGTGGCCGCCAAAGCCGAAGGCATTGGTGATGGCCACATTGATCTTGGACTCGCGTGCCTTGTTGGGAATGTAGTCCAAATCGCAGTCAGGGTCTGGCTCTTCGTAGTTGATGGTGGGCGGCAAAATGCCGTCACGAATGGCCAGGGCGCAGAACATGGCCTCGAGCGCACCGGTAGCGCCCATCATGTGACCGGT
Organism: uncultured Anaerolineaceae bacterium; assembly: GCA_964623375.1. Taxonomy (GTDB): domain Bacteria; phylum Chloroflexota; class Anaerolineae; order Anaerolineales; family UBA11579; genus JAMCZK01. Next base: position 7,224 of record CAZUTS010000004.1, on the reverse strand, counting down.
CATGGACTTGGTGGAGGAGATGGGAATGTTGTAGGCCTGCTGGCCGAAGGCGGTCTTGATGGCGGCGGTTTCAGAGGCATCATTGAGCGGCGTACCGGTGCCGTGAGCGCTGATGTAGCCAACTTCGTCTGGATTGACGCCAGCGATCTTGAGCGCATCCTTGATGGCCTGCGCCCCGCCCGCTCCGGTGGGAGACGGAGCGGTGATGTGGCTGGCATCGGCGGAGGAGGCGTAGCCTGCCAACTCAGCGATGATGTTGGCGCCGCGCTGCTTGGCGTGGCTCTCGCTCTCAAGCATGAAGACGGCAGCGCCCTCGCCCATCACAAAACCGTCACGGTTCTTGTCAAAGGGGCGCGGGGTAGCTTCGCCGGGAGGTTTGCGCGACATAGCTTGCATACGATCGAAGGAGGCGATGGCGATGCTGGTGATGGTGGCTTCGGCAGCGCCAGCGAAGGCGGCGTCCACCACGCCAGCACGGATCAGCGTCCAGGCCATGCCAATACCGTCCTGGCCGGAGGCACAGGCCGAGGCGACGGAGAGTGCAGGGCCCTTGGGGCCGTGGTCAATGCTGGCCAGGCCAGCCGCGCCGTTGGGCATGAGCATGGGGATGAGGAAGGGGCTGACGCGGCGTGGGCCGCCGGCGGCAATTTCCAGCACGCCAGCTTCCAGGGCGCCGATACCGCCGATGGCAGCGGAGATCACGCTGCCCACGCGGGCGGCGTTGCTCTCGGTGATCTGCAGGCCAGAGCTCTGCATGGCCTGCGCAGCCGCACCGGCGCCGAAGAGCTGGTAACGGTCACGACGGCGCGTCTCACGCATGTCCATGTATTGGCTGGCATCAAAATCTTTGACCTCGCAGGCAATCTTAACCAGAAAGTCTGATGCATCAAAGCAGGTGATGGGGCCAACGCCGGAGACGCCTTTGGTGGCGTTCTCCCAGGTTTGCTCAACGGAGTTACCTAACGGGTTGATGGTCCCCAAACCAGTGATGACGACCTTTTCCATGTTGTGACCTTGTTCCTCTCTTTATTAAAGCGCTTTCAAACCAGACCCGGTGAGAATGAGTGCAATCGGTTCTGGGAAATTGGCAAAGTTTGCCAGGGTGGATAGTTGCCCCAGGCCTGCCCAAACAATGGCAGATGTTGGCTCTACAAATAACCCTGCACGAGCCAGTGCGTCGCGGGCGGGTTGTATCTCAACTTCATCTACGGCGAGGAATTGACCACCCGTGACCTCCACGGCGCGCAGCAACTCATCACCACGCACGGGCTGGCGCACACGCACACCCTCGGCAAGAGTCTGGCCCTCGGTGACCCAGGCCAGGCCAGCTGGCCCTTGCGTGCTCAGCGCCCACATGGGCGCGCAAGCACGCGCCTGCACGCCGATGAGCACCGGCAGGCGTTGAGTGAGTCCTGCGGCCTTGAGCGCCTCGAAGCCGCGGGCGATGCCGAGCAGCAGGCTGCCGTGACCCACGGGAGCGATAACGCAGCCCGGTGCCTGGTTGCCAAGCTGCTCGTAGAGCTCATAGGCGATGGTGGCGATGCCCGGCAAGCCGTAGGGCATGTAGGCGTGGCTAGCATAGACTTCGCCGCCTTCTGCGGCGCGTTGCACGGCCAGTGCGGCTTCGGAGCGCGGGCCGAGGATGCTGACCAGCTCGGCGCCATAGGCCTCGATCTGGGCGCGCTTGGGGCCAGAGGCTGAGTCTGGCACGAAGACACGCGCGGCCATGGCGGCGCGGGCCGCATAGGCTGCGAAGGATGCGCCGGCATTGCCGGACGAATCTTCGATGGCGGAGGTTACGCCGCGCGAGCGCAGGAAACTGAGCAGCGGAGCCGAGCCGCGGTCCTTGTAGGAGCCGGTGGGATTGAGATACTCCAGCTTGAAGGCCAGACGCTTACCGAAGGCGGCGCCAGCTACCAAAGGCGTGTTGCCCTCACCGAGATGGATGGCCTCGGCAGAGTCAGGCAGCCCGAAGCTGGCGCGGTAGCGCCACAGTCCGAGCTGGCTGGGATCTGGCGGCGTGTAGGCCAGCTCGCCTTGCAGGCTGAATACGCCGCCGCAGTGCAAGCAGCGATGTGGCGCGCCTGTTTCTGGGTATGGGCGGTGGCAGTTGGTGCAGGCGTAAAAAGAAGCGAGAGTCATATGCGGTGACTAATGGTAATTGGAAATTGGAGGCCAGAGATTGGAGAGTAGAGATTGGATTCGTAAGCGACAGGTCGCAAATTGCTAGTTACCAGTTACTAGTTCTCTAATCACTCTCGTTTGGGATGTATTCGCCTTCCACCCACTCCTCACCGTTGGGGCCGACCTCTTTTTTCCAGATGGGCACAACTTCCTTGAGTCGGTCGATGCCGTAACGGGCGGCCTCGAACACGCCACTATCACGGTGGGCGGCGGTGCAAGCGATGAGCACGGTGGGCGTACCGGGCTGCAGCATACCGATACGCTGGGCAATGGCAATGCCCTCGACGGCGGGCCAGCGCTCGCGAATTTCAGCAGCCACCTGGGCCATCTTGGCCTCGGCCATGGGGATGTACGCCTCGTAGATAAGGTGCTGCGTGCTGTGCGGCTCACCGCGGGCCGTCTCGGCGCGCACCATGCCGCTGAAGAAGCACGCCGCGCCGGTGCTGGGCAGCGTGATACTGGCCAACATAGCGTTCAGATCGAGTGCGTCTTCGGTAACAGCGAACAGCGTGGGTAACGCAGAGCCGGAGCCGCCGCTCACCGGCGGGAACAAGGCAACTTCGGCGCCATCTGGTACCGGGTCAGCATCAAAGGCGTATTCCTTGTTGATGGCCACCAGCATGGCCTTGGCGTGCGGCGTCAACTGCGGATAGGCGGCAAACAGCGCTTGCTTGAAAGCGGCCACGTCGCTGCCAGCTGGCAACTGCAGACTGGCCTGGGGTGCGCCAGCCTTGTCGCGCAGCGTGGCGAAGAACAACACAGTTACCGTCATCATCGGCGGTTCTTCTTGCGGCGCACGGTGAGCGTGAGTTTGGTGGGCTGCGCCTTGGCGGCCTCGGCACGCTTGCGCTGCATTTCCTGCAAGGTGAACACGCTGCGGCCTGTTACGCGCATGCCGTGTTTCTTCTTCTCAAGTTTCGCCTCGCGGCGTTCCCATTTGGTGTCATTCATAAGTAAAAAGAGGTAACTAGTAATTAGTAAGTAGCATGTGTTAATTTCTAATTACCAGTTACTAATCTCTATTCTCTTCCTGGCTCTCAACATACTCCCCACCCGCCCCACCCGTCTTGCTGACCAGGCGGATGTTCTCAATATGCATACTCTTTTCAGCGGCCTTGGCCATATCGTAGATGGTGAGTGCCGCCACGGAGACGGCGGTGAGCGCTTCCATCTCCACGCCGGTCTTGCCGCGCGTGCGCGCCGTGGCGCGGATGTGGATACCCGGAAGCGCCTCGTCGAGCTCAAACTCCAGCGCAATGTGCTCGAGCGGCAGCGGATGGCAGAAGGGAATCAGCTCGGCGGTGCGCTTGGCGGCCTGGATGCCCGCCACCTGCGCCACGGTGAGCACATCGCCCTTCTTGAGTTGCCCAGCGCGCACCAAGGCCAACGTCTCTGGCCGCATGCGCACCTCGCCCGCGGCCACCGCGGTGCGCTCGGTGATGGCTTTGTCGCCAACATCTACCATGCGGGCGTTGCCACTTTTATCTAAGTGAGAAAGATTCGCCATTATTGGATTATAGCCAGTAGCTGTAAGTCATAAGCTGTAAGCCGCAAGCTAAAACCACCAGCTTAGGGCTTAAGGCTTACAGCTTTATAGCTCTGCTATTGCATCCAATGGCTATAATATTTGCATGCAAGACATCATCGACCGCTTAACTGACGCTCAGAGCCGCATCCAATCCCTCTTGGAGCGTCTTTGACTTACCCGCACAAGAAGCTGATCTAGCCAAACTTGAAGAGCAATCCGCGGCGCCTGACCTGTGGGACAACCCGACCCAGGCCCAGCAGCTAATGAAAAGCGTCTCCAGCCTGCGCGAGCAAATCCAGAGCTGGCGCACGCTGGAAGCCCGCATCCGTGAAAGCCGCGAGCTGGCCGAGCTGGGCGATGAGAGCCTGCGCGGCGAGCTGGAGAGCGAAACCGGCGCCATCGAGCGCGAGGTCGAACAGCGCGAGCTGCGCACCCTGCTCTCTGGCGATTACGACGAAGGCGAAGCGCTGCTGAGCATCAACGCCGGCGCGGGCGGCACCGACTCGCAAGACTGGGCCGCCATGCTGCAGCGCATGTACCTGCGCTGGGCCGAGGAAGAAGGCTACAAGACCGAGATCCTCGACTCGACCCCCGGCGAAGAAGCCGGCATCAAGAGCGTCACCATCTCGGTGAGTGGGCCGTATGCCTACGGCTACTTGCGCCCCGAAAAGGGCGTGCACCGCCTGGTGCGCCTCTCGCCGTTCGACTCGGCCAAGCGCCGCCACACCTCGTTTGCCCAGGTGGAAGTGCTACCGCAGGTCGAAGACCAAGACCTGGACATTAATCCAAATGACCTGCGCATCGACACCTTCCGCTCTGGCGGCGCGGGCGGCCAGAACGTGCAGAAGAACGACACCGCCGTGCGCATCACGCACATCCCCACCGGCATTGTGGCCAGCTGCCAAAACGAACGCTCTCAGACCCAGAACCGCGAGAACGCCATGCGCGTACTGAAGGCGCGCTTGCTCGAAGTACTGGAAGCAGAGCAAGCCAAGGAGCTCGCGCAACTGCGCGGCGAGTATCAGAAAGCCGAATGGGGCAGCCAAATTCGTTCGTATGTGTTGCACCCCTACCAACTGGTGAAGGACCACCGCACCGAATACGAAGAAGGCAACAGCCAGGCGGTGTTGGATGGCCGCCTGAATGGTTTTATTGAGGCGTACTTGAAGAGCCAAGTGGGGAACAACTAGACAACCAAGTGACCAGATGACTAGTCGACTGGTCGCTTGGTCTGTTAGTCAAATCAGACTATGCAAACTGAGACGCGTGTAAATTTAACTAAGTACGCCTGGCTCTCGATTGCCGCGGCCGTGGTCACGATTGGCTTGAAGACTGGCGCCTACTGGGTCACCGGCTCGGTGGGCTTGCTGTCCGATGCGCTTGAGTCGTTGGTGAACCTGGCCGGCGCGGTGCTGGCGTTGTGGATGCTGAGCCTGGCAGCCGCTCCTCCAGATGAAGATCACGCCTACGGTCACACCAAAGCCGAGTACTTCTCCAGTGTGATTGAGGGCGTGCTGATCATTTTGGCGGCGGTGAGCATTGCCTATAGTGCCATCCGCGGCTTGTTGAATCCACAGCCGCTCGAATCAATCGGGCTGGGCCTGGCTGTGTCTGTGCTGGCTTCGCTGATCAACCTCGCCGTAGCGCAAGTGCTGCTGCGTGCTGCCCGCCGCCACAACTCAGCCAGCCTGGAAGCTAACGCCCAGCATCTGATGACGGATGTGTGGACCTCGGCCAGCGTGCTGGCGGCGGTGGGTCTTGTGGCGCTGAGCGGCTGGCAAGTGCTCGACCCGATCATCGCGCTGGTGGTGGCAGCCAACATCACCTACAGCGGCGTCAAGATCGTACGTAAATCGGCCGCCGGGCTGCTGGACGCGGCGTTGCCGCCCGAGCAGTTAGCGGCGGTGCAGGCCGCCATCCAGGCGGCGCTGCCAGAAGGCGTGCAATACCATGCCTTGCGCTCGCGGCAATCCGGTGCACGCAGCTTCGTTTCGCTCCACGTGCTGGTGCCGGGCGGCTGGACGGTGGCACGCGGCCACCGCCTGCTGGAGCAGGTGGAGGCTGCGGTGCGCGCCGCCCTGAGCGGCGACGTCACCGTGTTCACGCACTTGGAGTCGATCGGCGACGTGGCGAGCTACGAGGACGAGGGGCTGGATCGCTAAGCTTAGGGGAAGTTTTTTGTCTCTCATTCGCATTAAAGTACTTGTACATGTAATAATTCTCAAGTGCAGAAAACTGTTCGTATACACCCTGGCGGTTTCTCATAAAGGCAATCATCAGCATCTGGAAGAGGATTATTGACAGAACAATTTGCCAGTCAATCTGCTGCTCTAAGAAAACTGCAAACTCTTTATTTAGGTAATGTTGAATCAACAGTAGCAAGGCTGAGAAAATTCCTAAAAATCTACGTACTTCCTTTGCGCTAGCCGCCCAGACTATTACAAATAGTAAACAAACTCCTACTACCAAGTAATGATTAATCGATTTATGTATCACAGGGTTGGTAGTTAGAAAAAGGAAAATTAACCCTCCAAGAATTATCTCTGCTGTATGCTTAAGTTTTATTTTCAAACCCTCTACTAGTACTATGCCATGCTGATGCTCTACTGACATAAAAGCAAGATTTGCGATAGAAAACAATAAAGCGTAGACACCCCAAACGAGTTCTGATTGCTCTAGCCGCCACTTTAAAAGAATGTAGAAACCGTAGCCGACCGATACCCCCAAAAAACTTGCCCCGAGCGAATGAAATGTATTCAGTAAATAAGAATGCCGTCGAAGAGCGGGTTCTGGGTCTGGCGAAACATCGTGGATGACATCATAAATTATGGTTGCCACGAATTTTCCAATTGACTTGTATTCCTTCAGGTCAAGTTTAAGGAGTGGAGCAATAGGTACTGATGGGAAATTAATGCCCTTGATACCCTTGCGGAATTCAGCATCTCTTCCTTCTAGATATGGAGGCCAGATTCCAGGTCCAGAAACAGGAGAATTCCATCTAATATAGAAGTAAATTTGCCAAATGATGTAACCTATCGGTATGCCTGAGCCGGTCACTAGAATTCCAAACAATATTGCCTGCCAAATGCTGTCCTTCGAGAAGATTCCACTAAGAAAATCGAACATTTCATTATTGTTTGCGGAAAATGCATCGAACAGAATAAAGACAGTAAAACTGGCTACAAGAGCCCAGCCGGGTATTCCCCACTTATGAAAAGCGCTATTATCGTTCATAGTTTCCCCCTAGTTTGGACTAGTTTGCCACAGAATCTTGTCCGTAGCGTCGCACCTTGTAAGAACTTGACACCCCACCACTCCCCCTGTATAATCTTGTCCTGCCTGCCTAAACAGCAGGCGGTTTTGTGAATTGACTATATAGAGAGATAAGCTGAAATGACACCGCTTCCGAAACGCAAGCATTCCAAGGGCCGCCGCGACCGCCGCCGTGCCCATGACGCACTGCAGGCCCGCAGCACCGTGACCTGCTCCAACTGCGGCCAGATGCGCCTGCC
>CAZUTS010000003.1:0-201392 GCA_964623375.1 uncultured Anaerolineaceae bacterium | reverse complement strand
CGCGCACCGCCTGGCGCAGCCAGTTGGCCACCACCGGCGGGTGCGAAGGCGGCAGATGCTGGCCGGGGCCATAGGCATTGAAGATACGCAGGCATACCGTCTCAATGCCCCACAGTGCGCCAATGGTGCGCACATAGTATTCAGCGGCCAGCTTGGAAACGGCATAGGGGGAGTGCGGGAAGGGGGAGGCATCCTCGCGCAGCGGCTGTTCTTGCTGGTCACCATACACCGCACCGGACGAAGCAAAGACCACGCGGCGCACGCCCACATCACGCATGGCTTCCATCAGGCTCACCGTACCGCCTACGTTGGCTTCAGTATATTCACGCGGGTAGAGCAGGGATTCAGCCACCAGCACGCGTGCCGCCAGATGGTACACGCAGTCGATATCCTGCAGCAGCGTCCACAGCTTGGGGCGGTCATTCACATCTCCGCGCGTGAAGTGCACATCATCGAAGAGAACCTGGGGTTCGCCACTGGAGAGGTTATCAATGCCGCGTACCAAATGCCCTTCGCGCGCCAATTGATTGGCCAGCGCAGAGCCCAGAAAGCCGGCTGCGCCTGTGATGAGGAAATTCATGGTGCGTGATTATAGCATTGGGGCTTTTGCCCTTAAAGCAAGGCTCATCTGGCCTGGTGGAGCAGGCAGTATCATGCTGTCATGCACCGTATTCTGGTCTTCATAGTGCTATTGGCGGGCTGCGCTCACTCCCTGACCGCCTCATCCTGGTTCGCAGCTGATACGCAAGAAGCCATCCGCGCCTTCACACGCGCCACAGAGTTTGACTATATCGACTGGACCCTGGACGCGGCCTGGCTTAAGTTGCAACAAAGCAGCCTGGAGGCGCATACCTATCTGGCGCAAGAGGACCAAGTGCAGCTGGTGCGCGATTTTATGGCGCTGATCGCACAGATCCAAATTCAAGAAGCCTTGCTCACACAGTTGCATGCTAATCCCGATGCAGCCAGCGTGGCCGCCCTGATCGAGGAAACCAGCGCCACGCTCAACGAACTCTACGCGCAACGCACTGCCCACGGTCCGCTTGCCGAGGCCATTTTGCAAGCCCAGATTGCTGAAGAATTAAGCACGCAGGGGCTCACCACCGCTGGGCAGCCGATTCCACCGGTGCTGTATCACAGCACCCCGCTGCCGTGGGCGCTGATTATTTCGGCACGCGACACGATCGGGCAGGAGGCCAATCTCTCCCTCAAGACCGAGCTCACCCTGGCGCAACACATCGAAATCGAAGATAAGGTGGCGGCGGCGCTGGATGTATCTACGCTGGTGGTGCCGGTGGGCGGCATTGGCACTTACCCCACCATGGTGGCCCAGACCAGCTCGCTCAACTGGCTGGCCGAGGTCATCTCGCATGAGTGGCTGCACAACTATCTTAGCTGGCACGCGCTGGGTTTCAACTACAACGCTTCTCAAGAAATCAAGACGATGAATGAGACCACTGCCAACCTGTTTGGCAAAGAGATCGGGGCGCTGGTCATCTCAGGCTATTACCCAGAATACGCACCGCCCTCAGCGCCCAGCCCAGCGCCTGCCCAACAGGATGAGCCACCCAGCTTTGACTTCCGTCAGGAGATGCACACCACCCGTTTGCGTGTAGACGAGTTGCTGGCCGCCGGCAAAGTGACTGAGGCTGAAGACTACATGGAAGCGCGCCGCCTGGTATTCTGGGAAAACGGCTACGCCATTCGCAAACTTAACCAAGCCTATTTTGCATTCTACGGCAGCTATGCCGATTCGCCCACTGGCCCCGCAGGTGAAGACCCGGTGGGCGCTGCTGTGCGCGAGCTGCGCCAACGCAGTGCCAGCCTGACCGAGTTTATTCACCGCATGCAGGGGCTCACCTCTTTTGCAGAGTTGCAAGCTTTGCTTGCCAGCCTGCCATAACCCCACTGGTAGAATCGCGCCATGCGCACTCATCCCCTGCTCTCACTGCTTCTCGTTGCCGTGCTATTAGCCGGCTGCACGCTGCCAAGCACCGGCACCGTGTCCAACTCCATTCCCACCGCCGCAAACAGCAACGCAGCGCCCGAAGCCGTGGCGCCTGCTGGCTACCCAGCGATGCAGTGCACCTCCATCAGCGCCCCGCGTGATGTGACCTATTTCAATCGCATGCCCTACGCAGAGATCAGTGAGAACGATTGGGCACGCGGCAGTGAAGACGCGCCCATTACGGTTCTGGTCTACAGTGATTTCCAGTGCCCTACCTGTGCCACCTTTGCCCAGACGCTGGCGCGCCTGCAAGCGGAGTACCCCGATGCCATTCGCATCATCTACCGCCACTATCCGCTGATTGGCAGCGAGACACAACCGCTGAACGATAAAGCCGCCATGGCCGTAGTTGCCGCCGAAGCCGCTGGCCAGCAAGGCATGTTCTGGGAAATGTACGATGTGCTCTATGGGCAGCAAGCGCTGTGGGCGGCCCTACGCCTGGATGATTTTCAAGACTGGCTGGTACAGCAAGCCTCTGCATTGGGCATGGATGCAGACGCCTTCAGCGCCGCCCTGCTCAGTGAGGAGCTGGCCGCATTTGCCCAGGCGGCCTGGGATGATGGTCAGGCACAGCAACTGGGCACGCCGCCCTATGTCATCACCAATGAAGGTCCACACGGCGGCCCGATTGACTACGAAAGCCTGAGCATCATCTTCCGCCTCAAATTGCTGGCCGAGCGCCAGTTCAACCGTTGCCCGGATATGCAGCTTGAAACTGGCAAGCAATACCTGGCCACCATCCGCACGGGGCTGGGCGATATTGTTGTAGAGCTATTCCCGGAAGTAGCGCCGTTTGCAGTCAACAGCTTTGTGTTCCTGGCGGAGCAGGGTTGGTTCAAGGACACCACCTTCCACCGCGTGTTACCGGGCTTTGTGGCGCAGGCGGGCGACCCCAGCGGCACAGGTTACGGCGGGCCGGGCTATGCCTTCGGCATTGAGCCTTCAAACAGCCTCACGTTCGATCGGGCTGGCTTATTGGCCATGGCCAACGCAGGCCCCACCTCCAACGGCAGCCAGTTCTTCATTACCTACGGCCCTGCGTCTCACCTCAACGGCGGGTACACTATTTTTGGTCAGGTAATTCAGGGTATGGACATCGTAGAGCAACTCACCCCGCGTGATCCTTCGCAGGCCGTAGGCTTGCCGCCCGGTGACACTATCCTCGATATCACCATCGAGGAGCAGTGAGTCCGCACGCCAGCCGGCCGGCCGAGCCGCGTCCCACTACCAACTGGGTTTCTTTAACCCAGTTCATCGGAAGTGGCTTTGGCCTCTTCGCCTACCTCAGCGCGGGGCTAAGCACGCTGGCCTATGTAGTATTGCAGCCTCTTATCCAGCACGAGGCAGGCATCGCCTGGGATTTTCTGCTCTCGGCCTCGGGAGCACTATGGGCCGCGCTGCTACTGCTGCCATCCCTTGTACTCAGCCTGGCGCACCTGCTGCAGCGGCCGCTACCCGCCACCTCCCGCCAGCGGAGCTTGCTGCCCGCCTTGGCATTTGCCTTGTTGCCTCCAGTCATTCTTTTAGGCAACTGGCTGTTGGTCAATGACCATCTGATTCTTATGCCCCCCGTGCATGTGGTGGCCGCGTCACTCTCCGTAGCGGGATTGGCGTGGCTGGGGATCCGCAAACTGCACTTGGGCGGGCGGCGTTTGATCTGGGGCAGTTTTGCCAGCGGCCTAACCGCCGCTCCGCTGGTCGTCATCATTCTTGAAGCCATGGTGAGCATTTTCCTCTTGCTGCTGGGGGCCAGTTACGTTGCAAGCAATCAGGATCTGCTTAGCCAGCTCCCTCACATTGAAAGTGCCCTGCCCAACATTGAAACCCGCGAGGAGTTTCAAGCGCTGTTTGCAGACTTCTTCAACAACCCAATAATCCTGGGGCTTTTACTTACCGATCTTTCGCTTTTCACCCCACTGATCGAAGAGTTGTTTAAACCTGTTGCGTTGTGGCTGCTGATCTGGCGCCGCCCATTCACCTCAGCCCAGGGCTTTGCCATTGGTCTGCTGGGTGGAGCGGGGTTTGCGCTGCTGGAAAACCTGTTTTCGGGCGCCAACACCGCGGAATGGGCGCTGACCACCAGTATCCGCTTCGGCGCCACGGCGTTTCATATCGCCACGGCAGGCCTGATGGGCTGGGCCATCGTGCGTGCCAAGAACGAAGCGCGCTATCTGGATGTCTTCCTGGTCTACGGATTCAACATCCTGCTGCATGGCCTATGGAACGGCGTTGTGGTGCTGCAAAGCTTCACTCCGCAGCTCCTGGTTGGCCGTGAAGTGGCCGCCAATGCTGTGCTACTGACCATCACCGTGTTGTGCGTCGCCATCCTTATTTTGATGAACAAGCGCTTGCAACCACCGCTGGCGGCGCGCAGCCCAGGGCGCTCGCCAGGACACTCCAAGGTAACCAAATAAAAGGGCTGCCCGAGTGGGCAGCCCTTTTTGATGCCTAGTAAGGCTAAGGCTTCAAGATCAGGTGGCCAGCTGCAGCCGCCTCAACCGCCTCACGATCCCAGTGCAGCGGGATGAACTCAATGTTGGCCCACAGCGGCGCCAGGTCATTGTAGTTGGGGTGGTTGGCATGGCCAGACTGACCCACCGTGGTGATTTGCAACGCATTCTGCCAGTTGCCCAAGTCAAAGATGGTGCGCTTGGAGGGCAGCGTGCTGGTGTTGTAATCCTCACTACCGCCCCAGCCAGTTGCATTCACAATCGAGTTGCCGCCGGACAAACGGTAGGGGCCGGGGTTGAACAGCTTGTCAATGAGCGGGAAATTGCTCATGACATCATGTTCATAGGTGATGGTGTGCAGGTCACCCCAGGCCCACTGGCTCTCATCTTTGCCCAGCTTGTCTTCCACTTCGGCAACACCGTCAGCAAAAGAGCGCTTGAGAATATCGTCACGCGTTTCCACCTCTGGCGTGGCCGTGTCATCCCACCAGGCGCTGTCAGGCTGCGCCAGCAGGTTTTCCACCACCACATACCAACCGCTGCCGCCGCCCGCATTAGGCCAGGCGCTCTCGGGCAGGTCGTCATTAAAGGTGTTGGCTAGCAGGTGTTTCCACACCGGTGCAAACAGGGCCGCCCCGTTGGATTCCTTGTCATGTGCGCCGTTCCAGCTAGCCAACAGATCACGCAGCTCATTCAGACGCGCATCGCCATAATCCAGCGCCACCAACGCCTCAACCACCGGCACGGCACCCAGGTTCATGTTGTCACCCAGCATTTCCTGATAGTAGGCGATGTCGATAGGGCCAGGGGCATTCTCGATCATCTCTACGATGCGCTGGGCACGGAAGCCGTAGTCCCACACATCCGCGATGCGGTAGGGGTACTCTTCACCCACCACTGCATTATTGGCCGTGACAATGTAGCCGGATTCCGGGTTGTAGGAATAGGGGAGCTGATCAAACGGAATGTACCCCTGCCAGTCATACTGGTCCGTCCACCCGGGAGCAGGGTACAAGCCATCGCCAGCCGCGCGCAGGGGAATGTAGCCCGGCATCTGGTAACCGATGTTGCCCTCAACGTCCGCATACAAGAGGTTCTGTGAAGGCACTACAAACTGACTGGCCGCGGCGCGGAACTCTTCAAAGTTCTGGGCACGGTTCAATTGGAACAGCGATTGCAGCGTGGTGCCGGGCTCCAGCGCCGTCCACTTCAGAGCTACCGCGTAGTTATCCGGCAAGTTGAGACCTGAGTTTTCGTCAAAGTCTGAGAGGCTACCATAGGTATCAGAGACGATGGGGCCAAACTTGGTGATGCGCACCGGCATCTCGATGGTCTCGCCGCCAGCCACCACAATCTCTTCCACGATCACTTCCATATCAACCCATTCACCGTTGAGCTCATACTGGTAAGGGTCGCTGGGATTGACCTTGATAACAAACAGGTCCATCACGTCTGGGCCTACATTGGTAAAGCCCCAGGCGATAGAGTCATTGTGGCCAAGCACGATGCCAGGTGCACCCACAAAGGTCACACCCGCAGCGTTGAAGTTGCAATCAGGCCCCACCGGCTCACAGTGCAGGCCCATCTGGTACCAGATGGAGGGCACGCTGGCGCCGAGATGCGGGTCATTGGCAAACAGCGGCATGCCGCTGGCCGTGAGGTCACCAGAGACGACCCAGCTGTTGGAGCCGAGATCCGCATTGGGGTCACTATTCAGCAGGTTGTCCAGCGCGGTTACGCGGCTATCCAGCACCTGCATCAAGTCGGCGAGCTGCTCGCCCTGCAGACCTTCATTGTTTTGGATGATGACCGGTTCTTCGGCCAGCTCAAAGTCAGGAACGATCACGGGCATATCTGCAGGGTAGGCCGGATACAGCTCAGCGATCTGCTCCAAACTGAGCGTCTTCAGCATTAGCGAACGCTCAATTTCAATGTCCATGTTGTCACGCAGGTCCCAGGCCATAGCCTTGGCCCAGCTGACGGTGTGCAGCGGCTCCCAGGGTGCAGGGGTGTAGCCGCTGTTGAGCAATTTCAAGAACAGGTACTCCAAGCTGATTTCGGTGCCATTGTGCTCTGCCAGGTAGGCGTTCACACCCGCGGCATACGCCTCCAGCATCATCATGCTGGTGTCATCCATCAGCTCCAGCTCAGCACGCGCCACACGCTCCCAACCCATAGTGCGCAGGAACTTGTCAATGTCCACGGTATTGCTGCCCAACAGCTCAGATAAGCGGCCGGTGCTGGTGTGACGTTGAAAATCCATCTGCCAGAAGCGGTCTTGGGCGTGCACATACCCTTGGGCAAAGAACAGGTCATGCTCAGTACTGGCGTAGATGTGCGGGATACCGTATTCATCTCGGTATACATCTACTGGCCCATCCAGGCCAGAGATCTGAATTTCTCCATCCGTTTGGGGAAATGAGGCCTTGATCTGGCCGGGCAGCAACACAGCCACCGCCACAACCAGTATCAGGACAAGGGCGAGCAGGCCCAGACCGATGGTGCGCAAAATCTTTCCCATAGAATTCACTCCTCTTTGGCATTCAAAGGATGCCGAGGGGAATTATACGCCTGGCTTGTGTGGGGGTTACAGGGCTACAACGAAGGCAACCACGTGGTCTTGGGTATGGCTAATACTGACGGACCACGTAGTAATTTCCAATGCCTCGGCCAGCGCCTGGGCAGCTCCGTAGAGCTGCAGCACGGGCTCTTTGCGCTCGCCACGCAAAATTTCCACTTCTTGCCAGCTCAGGTCACCAATCCCGGTGCCGAGCGCCTTGGCTACCGCCTCTTTGGCCGCAAAACGCGCCGCCAGAGAGGCAAAGTTGCCATTCATCTGCTCCAGCTCGCGCGCGGTGTAAATACGCTTGAGGAACCGGTCGCCGTGGCGCTCAATCGCCTCACGCAGGCGGCGCACCTCCACCAGATCGACGCCGGTTCGCAGGCTCACAAGGTCTCCGTGCGCGGCGGGCCGGCCACCGCCACCGCCATCTCATCCGCTTTGAGGAAACGCTGCGCCGCCTGCAAAACAGCCTCACGGGTGACAGAGCGCACCTCGTCAGGGAAGTGGCGATAGTAGTCCATCCCGAGCTCAAAGCGCTCCATACTCATCAACGCATCAGCAACGCCACCGTTACTCTCCAAAGAGAGGGGCATGCTCCCGATGTAGTTAGACTGGCTGTCGCTCAATTCTTCTTCACTCACCAACTCAGTAGTGAAACGCTCGATCTCTTTGAAAATAAGGTCTGTGGCCTGCTCTTCATTGGCCGGGTTCACACCAGCGGCCACAAGCCAGGGGTCGGGGCCCAAGCCGCCGCCCAGGCTGCTATAGGCGTAATAGGCCAAGCCAGCTTTCTCACGCACAGAATCACCCACGCGCCCCATCATGCCAAAGCGGCCAAGAATGTTGTTGCCCAAGGAGGCCGCCATATACTGCGGGTCTCTGCGCAACGGCCCCCCCGTGCCAATAATGACATCACTCTGGCTCTTGCCGGCAATATCCAAACGGCGGTAGCTGCGCTCAGGTAACGGCTGCCAGGTGGGCAGTTTGGCTTGCTGCGGCTGCTGGGGGTTTTGCCAGCCTTCAAACGTGGCGCGCACCTGCTCCACCGCATCTTTGGCGGAAATGCCACCCACGACCACCAACAGCATGCCGCGCGGGCCAAAATTACGTTGGTGGAAATCGATCAAGTCCTGGCGCGTGATGGCTGCGATGGTGTGGGGATGGCCTTCATCTGCGCGGGCATAGGGATGCCCGGCATAGACCATCTCATCAAACATCAGCGAGGCCATGTCGCGCGTATCCTGGGCACGTAGCGAAAGACCGGTCAGCAACTGAGCGCGCACCTTTTCAACGTGCTCATCCGGAAATGCGGGGGAAAACAGCGACTCACGCCCAAGCTGCAAGAGCAGGCCAAGGTCTTCGGCCAGCGAACGGCCACCAAAACCGGTGGTGTGCGTGCCGCTGTTGAAGCCAAAGCTAGCACCAATCGACTCGAGCGAATCATAGATGGTTTGAAAATCCCGCTGCGCCGTGCCACGCATCAGCATGGAGGCTGTGAAATCGGCCAGGCCCAGCTTGTCATCCGGGTCGAGCAGGCCGCCGGCCAGCAGTGAGCCGCGCAAGGTGACCGCTTTGGAGTTGGGGTTCTCGCGCGCCAGCAAAACGATGCCGTTGCCCAGCTCTACGCGCGTGATGTCATCCGCACCGGGTATTGAAGTGCGCGCCATCATTCGCCATCCTCTGCCGGGCTGCCATCCGGTTGGTAGATGCCCAGCACGCGGCGCTCAGGGCGTAAGTACTGCTGGGCGGCCCGCTGCACATCGGCGGGCGTTACCGCCGCAAGGCGCTCCAGGTAGGTCTCAAACCAGGCATAGCTATCAAAGATCTCGGCAAAGCCCATCCAGAAAGCCTGGTTGGTAATGCTCTCGCTGCCATAGGCAAACAGCGCCTTGGCCTGTTTGACGGCACGCGCCAGTTCCTCCGGCTTGGGAGTGGTGTCTTGCAAGCGCTTGATCTCATCGTCCAGCGCTGCCACTGCGGCTTCTGCCGTGCTGTTGGGGTGCACCGTGATAGTGATGTCGTACAGGTACGGGTCAATGGTGGCCTGCAGGCCGCCGCTCACACCCACCGCCAGGTCATTCTCGACCAGGCGGCGGTACAAGCGCGAGGTTTTGTTGGAGATGCCGCCGCTGAACAAGTTGAGGTTGCTTGGCCCGGCCAGCAAGCTATCAGCCACACTGAGTGCAAAGAAATCCGGATCCGTGGCACGCAGTGAGCGATAGGCTGCCTTCACGAAAGTGGTCTCGCCCGGCCCCTGGGTCACTACGCGGCGTTCTTCTGCGGGGGCAGGCTCATTTCCCGCCACACGCGTGGGCGCCGGACCGGCAGGGATGTTTGCGTACAGCTCCTCAATACGTGCCAGCATGGTCTTGCTATCAAAATCACCAGCCATAGCCAGCACCGCATTGCTGGGTACATAAAAGTGCTTGTAGTGGTCATACAGGTTGTCTCGCGTAATCGTCTTGAGATCCGCCATGTAGCCGATCACTTCGTGCTTGTAGGGGTGCACATCAAAAGCAGCCTGCTGCACATCCTCATCCAGTTGGAAGAGCGGGCTATTCTCGTTCCCCTGGCGCTCCGACATGATGACCGTGCGTTCGGAGTCAACCTCTTTAGGGTCGTACTGGCTATTCACAAAGCGGTCGGCCTCCAGGCGCAAGGCCAGATCGATCTTGTCGGCCGGCATGGTTTCGTAATAGGCCGTCCAGTCAATGTAGGTCATGGCATTCCAGAAGCCACCATCGCGGGAGATGGTCTTGTCCAGCTCGCCCGCCGGGAATTGCTGGGTGCCTTTGAACTGCATGTGCTCGACCCAGTGCGAAACGCCGCTGAGGCCTGCGCCTTCATCACGCGAGCCGACGCGCACCCACAGCCAATGGCTGATGAGTGGCGCAGTGAGTATTTCTTTGAGTAACACTTTTAGCCCATTGGGCAGGGTATGTTGGGTAAATTGCATAGAAAGTGAATTCACACAGAAGGGATGCTGAAAATATAGCACAGCGCACATGCTTTTTGGACATTTTGCCTGCGAAAACAAGGCTTTTGTCACCGCGCGGCAGAATATTACGCCGTACAATGAAGCCCATGTCCACTCAACATACAGTTGCTGTCATCGGTGCCGGCCCGGCCGGCCTTTTTGCTGCGCGCGAGCTGGCCAACGCAGGCGTGCAGGTGGCCCTTATCAACCGAGACATCAAGGCTGGCGGCCTGGCCGAATACGGCATCTATCATGACAAGCACAAAATGAAATCAGCGCTGCGCAAGCAGTTTGCCCAGGTGCTGGAATTGCCCAACATTGAGTACTTCGGCAATGTGCTCATTCAGCAAGATGGCCCGCTCACCTTGGCGGATGTGCAAAACATGGGCTTCGACGCCATTTTGGTGTGCGTGGGCGCCCAGGGCACCAAGTGGCTGGGGTTGGACGGCGAAGAGTTGCGCGGTGTCTACCATGCCAAAGATCTGGTCTACCACTACAACAAGCTGCCGCCTTTCAGCCAGCAGCAGTTTGCCATCGGCAAGCGCGTGGTGTGCATTGGCGCGGGCAACGTAATGCTGGATATTGCGCGCTGGGCCATCCATGACCTCAAGGTAGATGAGCTTGTCGTCGTGGTGCGCCGCGGCCCTGGTGACGTCAAGTTCACCCGCAAAGAGATGGAATCGGTGGCGGCCAACCTTGACCTTGAAGCGCTGGAAGCTGAGACTGGACGCTGCACACCCAACCTATTAGCCGTTGGGCAGGATGCGCAAAAGGGCAAGGATTTTATTCTGTCCGCACTGCGCCATGCCGACCCCAAGATCTCTGACTCGCGCATGTGCTTTGATTTTCTCGCTTCGCCACACCGCATTCTTGGCAACGATGACGGCAGTGTGCGTGCGCTCGAAGTAGAAGAGACGCTGTTGGTGCTGCGCGAGGACGGCAGCACCACCGCCAAGGGGCAGGGCAGCTACCGTGAAATCGAGGCAGACACGGTGGTGTTCTGCATCGGTGACAAGGTGGATACCAACTTTGGCCTGCCTTTGGATAAGTGGGGCGATTTTGCCAAGCATCCTGAGCCACGCTTCCCCGAAGATGGCAACTCCTACGAGGCCTACAACCCTGAGACCCAGCAAGCCGTAGAGGGCGTATTTCTGGCTGGCTGGTCTCGCGAGGCCAGCACAGGCGTAGTGGGCGCAGCCCGCAAAGACGGCACGCTGGCTTCGCACGCGCTGTTGGCTTATTTAGAGGGCCGCCCAGAGACAGGGGCGAGCGCTATCGAGAACCTCGAGGCTTGCCTGAGTACACTGGAGGCTCCGGTGGTCCGCAAGCCTGACCTGCTCAAGCTCGAGGAAATTGAAGCGGCCCAAGCCGCTGAGCACGGATTGCTGGAGTTCAAGTTCGCCAGCAACGAAGATATGCTCAATGCCATGGGGCTAGGCCAACTGGAACAGGCCAGCTAAGCAAACAAAAAGCGCCGCTAGCGGCGCTTTTTTTGTTTAACCGGCTGGGGGCGCCGCGCCCAATAGGGCGAAAACATCACAAAGCCCACAATCATGATGAACTGGCCAATCAGCACCCCCGCGCCCTGCCAATAGCCAAAAAAGGGCACCGAGGGCAGCGGGCGTGTGCCCAGGCCGAACACATCCGCCAGGCCCGAGGTGATGGCAATTACATAGCCAGTGCCCACAAGACGGATACCAATGTCGGCGGCAATGTTCTTAGGCGTATCACGCCACAACGCATCCAATGTGAAGTAGCCTCCCAACGCCAACAGACCCAGCCCAAAACTGAAGACGGCGATCTGCACAAAGCCAACCACCGGGCTGCGGTCAAGGCCGAAGAGTTGCGGCACGGCACCCAGCAGGAAGACCAGCAGGCCCAGTACCGAGACAAGCATACCTAGGCGCTTTTTGAGGGTTCGGCTGGAGATCTTTGGAGAACTCGGGGGAGTCTGCAACATGCCCAAGGATTTTACTCCATGCACAAACAATGGCTTATAGAGGCATTTCACCCGCACAAAAGGGACATTTAGCCCTGTGTGTAGCTGCCCGCGCGGGCTATAAACAAGTGCATCAGGACAAAGATTTAGCCGATTTTTGGTGCACGGCCAGTTGCGGGACTGGGCCATGCACAGTGGAGCAAGCGGCTCATCTTTCTCTCCTCTCCTTAACCAAAAGACCGCCTTCGGGGCGGTCTTTTGGCATTTAGGGTATCTAGTTATCACGCAGGGAATTCGAAGACGGCCTTGATGATGCCCTCTGACCCTTTTTGGGCCAGATCGCTCAATGCTTTTTTATAGTCGGTAAGCGCATAGCGCCGGCTCACCATCCAGCCCAGGTCAACTTTGCCTTTAGCCATCAGGTCCAACGCCAGGTCGTAGGTCTTCCAGGTCTTGCCCTTGAACTCATCGGCATGGCTGTACTCGGTTGCCGCCAATACACGCAACTCCTGCGTGAAGATGGCCGACCAATCAATGCCCTTGGCCTGCCCGGGCAAACCCACCAGCACCACCGTGCCGCCGCGCTTGGTGAAGCGATTGGCATCATCCAGCGAATTGTCGTTGCCAGTGCACTCGTACACGCGGTCTACGCCGCCTTCCATCACCAACTTACCGATGGTCGGCTTGAGCAGCTTGGCGCCCGTGCGCTCAGCGATCTGCTCATACAGATCGCGGCCACTCAGGATCTCATCGGCGCCTAGTTTGCGGGCAGCCTCGGCCTGGTGCGGGTAGCGCGCCGAGACCAGGATCTTGGCCTTACTGCCCAGGGCGCGCAGGGCTGCGAGGGTCACCAGACCCATGGTGCCCGCACCCAGGATAAGAATCGTCTCTTTATCGGAGGGTATGTCGATCAAAACGGTGTGCAGTGCACAGGCAAACGGCTCCACCATCAACGCGTTTTCATCGCTCACCTTGTCTGGCACAGCGTAGACCTGGCTCTGGTGAGCGATGAACGCCTCAGACCAGCTGCCGCCCGTGTCCTTGGAGGAACCAATGAACATGCCCGGAGCCAGATTGCCACCGCTGCGCCGCTGGCAACGATTGATCTCACCCTTTTGGCAGTATTCGCACCACTCGCTCTTGGCGTAGCCGCGCGGCGCGCACCACAGCGTGGGCTCAACAATCACGCGCTGGCCCGTCTTGAAACCCTTGACCTCGCTGCCAACTTCAGAAATAACGCCGACATTCTCATGGCCGAAAGTGAACGGAAAATCACTGTAGGGAGAGAAATACGGGCTGGTGTGCAGGTAAATGGTGCCCAAGTCTGTGCCACAGATGCCACCCAACTTGGTTTGGATGCGCAGCCATTTCTGGGTCGGGAAGCTGGGAGGTGACACCTCTTGCATGCTGGTGCAGGAGAGACCGCTCCACAGCAGCGAAGGGCTCAGTTTGCCCACAGCCAACCCAAGGACATACCGGGGGATAGTGAAGTTAAATTGAACAGCTTTCATATGGGCAGTGTACCAGAGCTTTGTGACGAGAAGTTGTGCGTCAGCGAGCGGCAAACTTCACTCAACCTGGGGTGAGACTGCGCACCAATGCTTATGCGACAATTGTCTATAGTGAGGCTGACACAATGTTCTATATCCAACCCTTTGAAGATACCGACCTCGTCAGGTTGACATTCCGCCGCGTTGATATTGGGATTCAGCAGGGATTTAGTCGACTATTTGATTTTATTATCTACAAACCAAAGGGCCGCAGCAATTGCTGCGGCCCTTATTTACCAGTTGGCCAGCTCGGCATCCAGTTCTTCGTTACTGGGTTCAGTCAGTATCACTTTGCGCTTGCCCTCGCCGATGATCAGCGTCGGCGTGCTGCGGAAGCCCCTGTTGATGAAGACGACAAAGCGTTCGGCTTCAGAATCTTGATCGATGCTCACTTCCTGGAAAGGAATTTGGCGTGCGTGCAAATGGGCGCGGGTGCGCTCAGTATCGTCGCAGTCTGCGGCGCCATATAAGAAGATAGCGGCCATGCTATTGCACCTGGATGACGGGGGTGCCGCTATGCGGCAGCGGTTGCGGGTTGGGCGTCTGGCGCAAAATGGCCAGGAAGACCAGCTCCTCATCCAACGCCTGCACGCCATGCAACTCTTCCACCTCAAAGACCAGCATGGTGCCCGGGCCACATTCCAGCGGCTGCTCCTCCTCGCCGCGGAAGAGGCCACGGCCCTGCAGAACGATCATAAGCAGTGCGATCTTGGGTCCTCGGTGCGGCTTTAGCACCTGGCCCGGCTTCAGCGTAAAGCGCATCACGCGCCCACTCTCATCAGCCACCAGGGGCTGTGCATTCGGGGATTCTTCTTTGAAAATCAGGTCATCCAGCAACGAAACAGGTCTCACTACCACCTCCGGTGTTTGGAAAAATAGAGCCCTGCAGCGGTGAGGAGACACCGCTACAGGGCTGGTACTGCCTATCCATACTGTAGAGCAGGGCTAGGGTGCATCGAATTGACAAATGTCCCAATAGGCTCGGGACATTTGTCATGCTAGTCGCCCTGTTGAATATCAGCCTGGGCGCGGGCCAGGAAATCGGCTACGGGCAGGGCACCCAAATCCTCGCCAGAGCGCAGGCGCACGGCTACAGCGCCAGCTTCTACTTCTTTGTCGCCCATCACCAGCATGTAGGGCACCTTTTGTGATTGGGCGTAGCGAATCTTGGCGCCCATGCGGTCACTGCCGGCATCCACCTCGGCGCGCAGGCCAGCGGCCCTCAGCTGGGCGGCTACTTGATTGGCAAACTCCACATGGCGATCGGCGATTGGGATCAGCGTAGCCTGCTGTGGCGCCAGCCACACCGGGAATGCGCCGGCGAAGTGCTCGATAATGGTGGCCATGAAGCGTTCCGTGGTGCCGGTCACGGCGCGGTGCAGCAACACCGGTGTGTGCTCCTTGTTGTCCTCACCGATGTAACTGCAGCCCAGGCGGGCGGGCTGGATAAAGTCCACCTGAATGGTGGAGAGCTGCCACTCGCGGCCGAGCACATCCTTGGCGATGAAGTCAGCCTTGGGGCCGTAGAAGGCGGCTTCGCCTTCGGCTTCCCAGTACTCTACGTTGTTCTTGTCTAGCGCGGAGCGCAGTGCCGCCTCGGCAAGATCCCACTTTTCTGGATCGTTAACATATTTGCCTTCCTCGCCGCGCAGGGAGAGGCGCACGCTGTAGTCAGAGAAACGATAGCGGTCAAGCACCTCGCGAATCAGGTTGAGCGCCAGCGTGAATTCTTGTTCGATCTGCTCAGGCGTACAGAACACATGGCAATCATCCTGGGTCAGTGAGCGCACACGCGCCAAGCCAGAGAGTTCGCCGGATTTCTCGTAGCGGTAGAGCGTGGCAAATTCACAGAAGCGCATGGGCAACTCACGATAGGAGTGCAGGCCCATCTCTTTGTACAGCGTCATGTGGCTGGGGCAGTTCATTGGCTTGAGGCGGAAGGCCACTTCTTCATCCACCATGGGCGGGAACATGACATCACTGTAGTTATCGTAGTGGCCCGACTTCTTGTACAGATCCTCTTTGACGATGTGCCCCGTCCACACATGCTGGTAGTCATAGCGCGTTTGCACATCACGCACGTAGCCTTCCATCAGATGGCGCAGCATTTCACCCTTGGGAGTGAAGAGTGGCACGCCGGGGCCAACATCCTCCGAAAAATGGAAGAGACCCAGTTCTTTGCCCAGCTTGCGGTGATCGCGCTTCTTGGCTTCTTCCTGGCGCCAGAGGTAATCCGCCAGTTGCTCGGCATTCTCCCACGCCGTGCCGTAGACACGTTGCAACTGCTTGTTGGCTTCGTCGCCGCGCCAATAAGCGCCCGCAATGCTCATCAGCTTGAACGCATCTGGTGCGATGTCCTTGGTGCTGGCCACATGCGGGCCGCGGCACAGGTCTGTAAAGCTGTCATGCGTGTAGAACGAGATCTCAGGCTTCTCGTTGAGCGGGTTACCGTTTTCGTCAAAGCCACCTTTGTCGAGACCTTCGATAAGCTCGAGCTTGTAGGGCTGAGACTTGAACTCCTGCTTGGCTTCCTCCGCGCTGACGATGCGTTTTTGAAAGGCAAAATTTCCGTCGATGATCTCACGCATGCGCTGCTCGATGGCCGGGAAGTCATCCGGGGTCAACGCACGCGGCAGGTCAAAATCATAGTAGAAGCCATCTTCAATCGGCGGGCCGATGGCAACTTTGGCTTCGCCCGCCTTGAACAGCTCACACACCGCCTGGGCCATGATGTGCGCCGCAGAGTGGCGGATCTTGTATAGCTGTGAGTCTTCGTATTTCTCTTGTTGTTTTGGCATAAAACCTCAAAGTGATTAGTGAGCAGTGATGAGTGAGCAGGGAACCGGATTACCGATCACTGCCCATTTGCCCTTTTTAAACAAAAAGTTCGCCCAATACTTAGGGCGAACTTACGTCCGCGGTTCCACCTACTTTAATCAAGGCAACTAAGCGCTTTGATCATCTCGACTGCTCTGTAACGGGAGCGCCCGTTCGCCTTACAGGCTGAGCGGCTAGTGGCCTGCACAACGTTCTGGCTCTCCGCTCGCGGGGGGTTTTGGCTGGGGCTGGCCTGCTGAAGCTTTCAGTCTATGGCTTCGGCTCTCTGGTGGCAGCGGGTTCAGCTACTCGTCCCGGTCCCTGCGGGTATAGCAATGTGCGTAGATTATACGTAGCTCTTACCAGGTTGGCAAGCCTAGTTCTTTTTTAGCTACTTGATTTTTATATTTAGGATAGGCTAAAATAAAGGAGAGACTTTTATGACTACGCTTGATCAGCTACCTATAGGAAAAACGGCTATCGTCGTTAATCTACACGGCCGCGGCGCCAATCGACGCCGCATGCTGGATCTAGGCATCCTCCCGGGAACCCGCATTTTTGCGGAAGCACGCAGCCCACTGGGTGACCCGGTTGCTTACCGTATCCGCGAAGGGCTGATTGCTTTGCGCCGCGAGCAAGCGCGTCAAATCGAAATTACCGAAACAGAGGGAGATGCCTCATGAGCGCCAAAGGCGAAGCATGTGAAAGCTGCCCAGCTTACAACCATGCAGCACTGAAAAAAATGGGCATAGATAGTGAAGGTGCAGATTATATTGTTGCTTTGGCAGGCAACCCCAACACGGGCAAGAGCACAGTCTTTAACGCGCTTACTGGGCTGCGCCAGCATGTGGGCAACTGGTCTGGCAAAACGGTCTCGCGTGCGGAGGGCGGCTATCACTACAATTCCATGAAGTACAAGCTAGTCGATCTACCCGGCACGTACTCGCTGCTCTCAACCAGCACGGATGAAGAGATTGCCCGCGATTTTATTCTCTTTGGTCAACCAGATGTAACAGTGGTTGTGGTTGATGCCACTCGCCTGGAACGAAATCTGAACCTCACTTTGCAGATTCTGGAGATCACCGGCCGCGTAGTAATAGCACTTAACCTAATGGATGAAGCGGAGCGCCACGGGTTGCAGATTGATGTTCGCCATTTGGCACGCTCCCTGGGGGTGCCCGTAGTGCCTATGGCTGCGCGCCAACTGCAAGGCGTGCCAGAGCTATTGCAAGCGATTGAGCAAGTTGCCAGCGGGGCTATAGTGACTCAGCCGCACCATATCAGCAAATACGATTCTGCCTTAGAGCAGGCCTTGAACACCTTGGTCAACCAGATCGAGGCCGAGTATCCTGGGTTACCAAACGCGCGCTGGGTGGCCTTACGTCTGCTTGACAACGATGCAAGCATCATACAAGCCGTGGAAGAAAAGCGCCTGGGAGAACTAAGGCTGTCGCAGCAACCCACCCTCACGCGACAACCACTCCCAGTGGAGATGGTGCAATGAGCCAGCTACTGCAGACCGCCCGTCAGCTGCGCAGCGAAATTGGCCACGAGTATGAAGACAAGCTAATGGAAGCAGTCTTTACTGATGCTGCCCAAATTGCCGATAGCAGCGTAAGCCGCGATACACAAAGGGCGCGCCTCACACTGGATCGTTTGCTCGACAGCATTCTTACCCATCCCATTGGTGGCTTTCTGGCTATGGGGCTGATGTTCTTCACTGTTTTTTGGATCACCATCACTGGCGCCAACATACCTAGCAGTCTATTGGCCGATTTGTTACTTGGTGAGGTATATCCATTGCTGCACAGCGCGGCAGCATCAATCAACACACCTGTCTGGCTTTCCGGCGTTTTGATTGATGGTGTTTACATGGCCACCGCATGGGTGATTTCAGTCATGTTGCCGCCAATGGCAATCTTCTTTCCCCTCTTCACTCTTCTGGAAGACTTTGGCTATCTACCGCGAGTCGCTTTCAATTTGGATCGATTGTTCGCTAAAGCGGGTGCGCATGGCAAACAATCGCTGTCAATGATGATGGGCTATGGCTGCAACGCTGCCGGTGTCATTTCCACCCGCATCATTGACAGCCCGCGCGAGCGCCTAATCGCCATTATCACCAACAACTTCAGCGTGTGCAATGGGCGCTGGCCAACGCTAATTTTGATGGGGACAATTTTTGTTGCTCAAGCTGCGCCGCCCGCACTCGCCAGCCTGGTAGCAGCCCTCAGTGTAGTAGCGGTGGCAGGTTTGGGCATCCTCATGACTCTGTTGGTTTCCTGGGCGCTGTCGCGCACCTGGCTCAAGGGCGAGGCTTCTGTTTTTAGCTTGGAATTGCCACCGTACCGACCACCACAGATTCTACGTACGCTTTACACCTCTGTTATTGATCGCACGCTTATTGTGTTGTGGCGCGCCGTGGTGATGGCCGCCCCGGCAGGTGCAGTCATTTGGTTGGTAAGCAATATTTATATCGATGGCGCTAGCGTGGCTGCTCACATGGTCAATTTCCTCAACCCGTTTGGGTTGTTACTCGGTCTAAATGGCGTCATCCTTGTGGCGTATATTGTGGCCATCCCTGCCAATGAAATCATCATCCCTACGATACTAATGCTGACACTCACCTTGGGCAGCAATACTATGGGTGCTCAGGCGGGCGTCATGCTCGAGCTTGACAGTGCTGTAGTGCATACCGTGCTAACCCAAGTGGGGGGCTGGACGCTCCTTACTGGTGTTAACCTGATGCTGTTCAGCCTGCTGCACAATCCCTGCAGCACGACCATTGTGACGATTTGGAACGAAACCAAGAACCTAAAGTGGACTGCGGTAGCCACCCTGCTACCAATCGCGCTGGGCTTCCTTGTCACTTTTCTCACCGCCAGCTTAGCGCGTGCACTCTAGCGCTAAGCTGCGGCTAGCCTCCAACAGAAAAGCCGCTGGTGATCGCCAGCGGCTTTTTGATTACACTGTGCCCATGCGTAAGTTCGCCGCCATGATGGCCATTCTCAGCGGGCTGGGCTTTGGGCTGCCAGCCGCCTATGGCACCTGGTACTACGCTCGCTACGGCTTCGCCTGGCACCTCATGGGCTTCCCCACCCATGAGACGGGGCGCTTCTTTGAGCAGTTCGGCTTGTTCACCAGTTGGCCGCTGATCGCCGGCTTCGTGCTCGTTTGCGCCGCCGAGGTGGCCTGCGGGCTGCTGCTTTGGGCGAACAAGCCCGCTGGCCGCTGGCTGGCCTTCGCCCTGTTGCCCTTCGAGCTAGCCTATTGGGCCGGCTTTGTGCTGCCCTTTGGACCGGTGGGTGGACTGTTGCGTACGGCGTTGCTATTGAGCGAAAAATCCACTAGAGTAAAGTCTGCTTAGGAGGCCACCCATGCCCAACGTCCGTGTACTGATCGGTACCCACAAAGGCGCCTTCGTCGCTACCAGCGATGCCGGCCGCAAGAACTGGAACATCAGCGGCCCTTTCTTCGGCGGGCTGCCCATCTACCACGTCAAAGGTTCCCCACTGAACCCTGACCGCATCTGGGCCTCACAGACCGATGACTGGTTCGGCCAGGTGGTGCACCGCAGTGATGACGGCGGCAAGACCTGGGCCGCGGTGGGCAACGAGTTCGCCTACGCCAGCAAGCCCGGTACCCACCAGCCAGTGGTATGACGGCACGCCCCATCCGTGGGACTTCAAACGCGTCTGGCATTTCGAGCCCTCCTATCACGACGCCGACACGCTGTACGCTGGCGTTGAGGATGCGGCGCTATTCAAGTCCACAGACGGCGGCGCCACCTGGGCCGAGCTGTCTGGCCTGCGTGACCACCGCACCGGCTCGCAGTGGATGCCCGGCGCCGGCGGCCTGTGCTTGCACACCATCATCCTTGACCCGCAAAACCCGCAGCGCATCGTCACCGCCATCTCGGCCGCGGGCGCCTTCCGCAGCGACGACGGCGGCGAAACCTGGAAGACGATCACCAAGGGCCTCAAATCCAATTTTTTGCCCGACCCTGAGGCCGAGATCGGTCACTGCGTCCACCACATCGCCATGCACCCCAGCGACCCCAACGTGCTCTTCATGCAAAAACACTGGGACGTGATGCGCAGTGACGACGCCGGCGACACCTGGCGCGAGATCAGCGGCAACCTGCCCAGCGATTTTGGCTTCGTGGTCGATATCCACGCCCACGACCCGCAAACCATCTACGTGGTGCCGATCAAGAGCGACAGCGAGCACTACCCGCCCGATGGCAAGCTGCGCGTGTACCGCAGCAAGGGCGGCGACGAATGGGAAGCGCTGACCAAGGGCCTGCCGCAGCAGAACTGCTACGTCAATGTGCTGCGCGACGCCATGGCGGTCGACACGCTCGACGAGTGCGGCGTCTACTTCGGCACCACCGGCGGCCAGGTCTACGTCTCGCCGGATGGCGGCGACAACTGGCTGGCCATCGCCGAGAACCTGCCTGCCGTCAAATCCGTCGAAGTGCAAACACTCAGGTAGCATGCCCGCCATCAACTCGCTCACACCCTACGTCCCGGCGAAGGATTTTGAACTTTCAAAACGCTTCTACACGGCGCTGGGTTTCACGATGACCCCAGGCTGGGGCGGCACGGCTGATTTTGAGCTAAATGGCTACTCTCTGCGCCTGCAAGAGTATTACATCAAGGACTGGGCCGAAAATTTTATGTTTCTGATTGAAGTTGACGACGTGCAGGCTTGGTACGAGTTGGCTCAACAGATACAGGCTCAGGCAGACTTCAAGAAGTCCGTGCGCATCACGCCTCCACAAGTTGTGGATGGCCGCTTTCTTGTTTTGCATGTAGTAGATCCCAGCGGTGTGCTGCTGGTCTTCGTGCAATAGCGAGGCTTTAGCCATGGTGCGCGTCCAAATTCCTTACCATCTGCGCAACCTTGCCAACGTCGGCAGCGAAGTCAAGCTGGAGGTCTCTGCGCCCGTCACCGTGGCCCGCATCCTAGACGCTCTTGAAGCAGAATACCCGATGTTACGCGGCACTATCCGAGACCACGCCAGCAAGCAGCGCCGCGCCTATCTGCGCTACTTTGCCTGCCAAGAGGACATCTCGTTCGAGCCCACGGATGCGCCACTGCCCGCCGCCGTGGCCGAAGGGCGCGAGCCGCTCATCGTTATGGGCGCCATCGCAGGCGGGTAGCGCGCTCAACTAGCCTAAACCATCAAAATAGCTTGCCAACTCAGCCATAAGCTGTTCAATCGACTCGATCACGAACAGAACTTCATTGAACGTATAGATGGCCTTCTCATAGCCGATGACGTTAGCCACGCTAAACGGCCGCACTGGCGTGTTACCTGCCATCACATGCTGGATCTCGCCAAAGGATGAAATCAGCCCTGCGCCAAGGATCTTGATCTCCCCCTGCTCGCGAATCAAGCCAAACTCTGTGCTAAACCAGGCCAGCCGCTTAATGTTCTCGCGTTGCGCGTCCGTAGCGCGCAGGAAGGCTGGCGCGAACAGATCTTGCAAAGCCGTGTATTGCGGCAAGGCCATGAAGGGCAGATGGCCGAAGATATCGTGGAACATATCCGGCTCAGGCGTAAAGTCCAGCTCATGGCGGCCACGCATATAGTCTGTGATCAGGAACTGGCGTTTGGCAAAGTGGTGATACCAGGGCACCGCGTCCGAATAGCGCACCGTGGTGCGCACGGTGCTCCAGCCGGTGCGCGGCGCGATGACCGCGTTCAAATCCTTGAGCTGTGGAATAGCGTCTGATGGCAACCTCAGCAGCTCAAACCCTTCCAGATACTCGCGGCAGGCAAATTGCTGCACATTGGGCAACTGGCGCGTATACAACTCGCGCCACACCGCGTTCTGCTCTTCGCTGAACGCCATCTCGCGCCGCCTCACGGATACAACTTCACTGCGTGGTAGTGCCATGTTTCCTCCACAAACAAAAAAAGACCACAGGCCGCTGGCCTGTGGTCTTTGGGATAACGAATGTGTGTACTAGTCTTCCAAGAGAGCGCAGGGCAAAGCAGCCGGAGTGGTCTCGGCGTAATAATAAGCGTACACGTACAAAGCAGACTTAACCATGCGTTGAAGCATTCTAGCAGAAGCGGAGTACCGGGTCAATCAGCGTGGCGCTGCCATGCCCATGGAAGAGCGGGTTGCCGTGTGTGAACACGATACCTTCCCCTTTGCCATAGTCTTCGTAATAGATTTCAACATCGTTTACTTTACAGTTGGCATATTCCTACTGGAAACAAAAAAAGACCCTTCTATGGGTCTTTTTTGTATTGCTGTGGGCACGATAGGACTCGAACCTACGACCTTTGCGATGTCAACGCAACGCTCTAACCAGCTGAGCTACGCGCCCATAAGAAACCTAATTATACCGAATTACCGCTCGCGCAACATATCGGCCGTCAGGCGTTGCGCTTCCATAGCACCAGGCAGGCCAATGCCCACAACCGCTTGCCATGGTCTTGCTTGCCTGCCTGGTGCTGGGCGATCAGCCCCGCCAGCGCATCGCGCTCAAACCAGGCTGCCAGTGGGGCATCCGGCGCCAGCAGCAGCTCACGCAGCCAGCTTTCAAGCGGGCCGCGCAACCAGGCACCTACTGGGATGCCGAAACCTTGTTTGCGATGAGACAACACATCCGCGGGCAGCTTGTCGGCAAATGTTTTACGCAGCAGATACTTGCCCTGGCGGCCACGCAGCTTGTAGCGAACTGGCAGACGCGCCGCCCACTCCACCAGCACATGGTCAAGGAACGGTGAGCGCCCCTCAAGGGCGTTGGCCATCGTCATGCGATCGGCCTTGACCAGCAAGGCACCGGGAAGATAGGTCTTGATATCCGTGTATAGCGTGCGGTCCAGGCGTGTGCGCGCCGGGGCAGCGGCATATATCGCGGCCATATCCTGCTCGGCTTGGCGCAGGTTTAGCCCAGCGGCAACGGAAGGTTGCCATAGGGCTTGCTTCTGCGCCACTGTGAAATATGAAGACCAGCGCAATAAGCTGGCACGCGCATCCACATCGGTAAGTTGCGGCAGGCGCTTGATGCCATTGGTCAGCCCGCGGCCCACCGGGCGGTCACCTGCATCCGTCAATACGTCAGCCAGCGCTGGCACCATGCCGCGCGTGAGCGCCTTGGGCAAACGTAGATAGCTATCCGCCAGCGGGTCAAGCCAGTAGCGCGGGTAGCCGGCAAACGACTCGTCACCGCCATCGCCGTTCAACGCCACAGTGACATGCTGGCGCGTGAGCCGTGAAAGATGATACAGCGGCAACGCCGAAGGGTCTGCAAACGGTTCGCCGAAGTGCTGCAGCAAGGTATCCAGCGTGGCAGGGATATCCCCAAAGGTAAGCATGAACTCGTGATGCTCAGTACCATAGCGTTCAGCCACCTGGCGCGCCAGCGGCAGCTCTGAGAACTGGCTCTCTTCAAAGCCCACAGAGAATGTCTTCACCGGGCCGCTACTGGCCTCTGCCATCAGCGCCACAACAATACTAGAATCGATACCGCCGCTCAGGTGTGCACCGAGCGGCACCTCACTAATGAGACGCAAGCGCACAGACTCAGCGGCCAGTTCACGCAACTCGTCACTCAGCGCCGCTTCGCTCGCAGCATACTTGGGTTCAAAGTTTAGATCCCAATAGCGTTCAATGTGCAGTTCACCGCGCTCCCAAATGGCATAGCTGGCTGCGGGCAGCTTATACACACCTTTATAGGCTGTGTAGGGCTCAGGGATATATTGCAGGCTGAGGTATTGGTCAATCGCTGCCAGGTCGATCTCCGGCTCACTGGGCAACACACTTAGTAACGGTTTGAGCTCCGCGGCCCAATACAACTTGCCGTCCTGCACAGCGTAGAAGATGGGCTTCTTGCCCAGACGGTCACGCGCCAGCAGCAATCGTTGGCGAGCCTCATCCCACAAGGCCAGCGCAAACATGCCGCGTAGATGGCGCAAGCAGCCTGGGCCTTCTTCTTCATAGAGATGGACGATGCACTCTGTATCACCGTTGGTGCGCAACTGATGGCCGCGCTGTATCAGGCCAGCGCGCAAATGTTGGTAACTGTAAATTTCGCCATTGAACACAATGGCGACCGATTCGTCTTCGTTGAAGATGGGCTGATCGCTGCCAGCTACATCAATGATCGCCAGGCGGCGCATCCCCAGACCGACACCGTTGTGCTCGTAGTAGCCCTCGCCATCCGGCCCACGATGAGCGATAGCCGTATTCAGCCGATGCAAAGCCGCCTTATCCAGGCTGCGCCCGCTGCCGTCTGCGATGCCACAAATGCCACACATGGGGTTTACTCTGACGCGGCTTGGTCCAGGAGTGCTGCATACTGGTTGGCCACGGTGTGCCAACTATATCGTGTCTGCACACGCTTGCGCGCTTCGGCGCCATAGCGCTGGCGTAGCCTAGGATCTGCGATCAGTGTAGCCAACGCGCCGCGCAAGGCAGACACGTCTTCGGCGGGCACCAGCAGACCTGTCTCGCCATCGGCGACCAGCTCCTCGTTCCCGGCAATACGCGTGGCGACCGCCGGCAGCCCGCTGGCCATCGCTTCGAGCAGCGCGTTCGGCATTCCCTCGTGGCGGGACGCGTAGGTAAATAGATTTGCCGCTGCATACGCCGCAGCCAAGTCAGCACCGCTCTTCCAGCCAGCAAAGGTGATGCGCTCGGCAATGCCCAGGCGAGTAGCCTGTGCCAGTAACTCAGCACGGCGCGGGCCATCACCAACAACCGTCAGGCTCCAACTGTGCTCACTCAAACCACCCAGGGCCTCTAGTAGCACATCCAAACCTTTTTGATACACTACGCGGCCCACAAACAACAAACGGGCCGGCTGCCACTCTCGTTGTGTACTGTGAAAGTGGTCAAAGTCCACACCATTGGGAATTACAGCAATCGGCACCTCGGGCTCAAAAGCGGCGCCCAACGAACGCAGACCCTGGCTATTGGCTACCACAGCGCGAGCGCGGCGCCAGACCAGCCGCAGCAGCGGAGACAGCAAACGATGTTGCCGTGCAAAATCATAGGGACGGAAGCCAGGCACATCCCCGCCGCGCAAGCTGACAATATAGGGCAGCGATAAAAATAGCGACCAGAACCAAACGGCCACGCCGCTTGGCGCCCCAAAGAATGCAAGCACAGCTTGCGGCCGCAGGCGCAACACCCACGGCAAACCCAACAGCGCCGCCGAGATCAAGAACGAGATCTGTTCCAGCGTGCCCGAGCGATCTTCACGCGAGCGCAAAGCTGGCAAGCGCACCACGCGCACACCGTCCTTCTCTTCATCATGTGGCAAGCCGGAGAATCGCGCCGTGAGCACAGTCACGCGGCGGCCCAACTGTGCCAGGTGGCGCGCCAAATACGCGCTGGCGTTCCCCGCGCCGCCACCGATCGGTGGGTATTCGCTGTTAACGATGAGGATGTGCTCGGCAGACATGCTCAATCGTCGCACTTAGGGATACGCGGCTCAAGCACCTCAATGCCCAACTCTGGATACAGCCGCAGTGGCTCATACGCGCACAACACGGGCACCGAGACATTACGCACCCAGGCGTTGTTCTCAGCGGCCAGGTCGTCCTGGGCATCCGTGTAGATATAGTCGTACAGCGGGTCGGTAATGATCAGCCCGAAGCGATGATCATCCACCCCATCCCAGAAGGTCTCGAGATACGGCTGGTTGCCGGAGATGGCCATTTCCATCAGGAATAGTTTTTCGTACTCATGCACCAGTTTGGTGTCCACCATATGAAAGGTGATCAAATGGCGTTGCGAGATCAGCAAGACTTCCTCACCGGCGGCTGTCTGCTCGGCAATAAGCTGTTGAATGTCAGCTAGTGCAGCCTCAGCCTTATCACGCGGCGGCAAGTTCAATGGCCCACCGGCAAAAACGGCCAACAGCACGGGCACACTCACCAGCAATATCGTCAAAGCCACAGGAAGGGACAGCATGGTTGGTTTCCCGCTTTGCGGCGCATAGCCGCCCGCCCCCAGGTAGGCAGCCAGCACCCACAGCAGCACCAGGTAAGCATCCATGTTGTGCAAGTTAGTGCCGCCGCCAATCTTGACGCTGACCACCAAGCCGCCTAAAAATAAGACGGCCAGCACCGCGGCGATCAGCGCACTACGTAAAGCACCCAGCGCGATATGCGCTTGGCGCGCACGCAAAGCAATCACGATCAGCAAGGGCAACGAGACAAGCACAATGCCTGGGAGCACACCTAGCGGAAATTGCTGGCTGGGCCACAAGCGCTGCCAAAGCAAGTCCGAGGTGAAGGCTGAGGCAAACTGGCCTGAATCCTCAACACCCGAATTAGAAATATAGATGGCATAGGCACCCGCCGCAGAAGCCAAACCCACCGCGCCGACAAAGAGAGGTGTCAGCAAATAACGCCAGACATCCTTCTTGCTTTGGGCCACTTCGAGCAGATACAGCATCGCTGCCAATGCGCCGGGAACGGGCAGCCAGTTGACGCGGCTAAGCCCAGCCCACACTGAAGCCACGACCACGAAGATCAGGCTGCGGCCAATGCGCTTGGAATCAAAGCCCCACAGCACAATAAATATCGGCGGCAGCAAGTGATAGAAGACCGCACCTTGCATCAGAAAAAGAAAAGACCAGGCAATAAAGGGCCAGCGCCACTTTCCCAGAGGCAGGCGCCGCGCCAACAGGTATGAGGTCAGCAGCGGCAACACGCTCCACAGCACAGCCTGCCACAGGCGGTGCAGCCACAAAGGCGACTCAGACCACAAGAAGGGTACCGACTGCAACAAGTAGCGCGTGGGGTGGGTCACAGGCAGGGGCAGCTTTATTCCATATACCTGCTCACTGAAATAGAACGAGGCTTGATAAAAGCGGCTCACCTCAGACCATTCCAACGAGAATGGATAGTCATTAACCAAGTTCAAAAAGCTCACTGCACAGTACCAGGCAGCCAGGTACACAGCCGCCACCAGCACCTGGCTGCGCCAACTACCCCCACGCCATGCGGCTAACAGCCCGGCGCCCAAGAGCACAGCCAGGCAAAACACCAACAGGCGCGTAAATGGCTGCAGTATGAAGTTTCCGTAAAAACCGAACAGCGCAAAGGGATAGCCAAGCGCAATCACCGTCAACAGTACCGCAGCGACTGGCCGCACCGACCTGCGCTGAAGCCAGGTTTGCAAACGCTCTAGCCCACTCAGCAATCGTTGTTTCCCATCCAACCAGACATACATAGCCGACAAGGCAAGCAGAATACTGGCTGCCCACAAGCCATAGTAGGCAAAACGGAAGCGTACAGAAGTGACGATCAGCTCCGCTTCGCTGATCTGCATCCCAAACTGCCATGCAGCCAGCCCAAACAATACGGCCAGCGCAGGCAAAATAGACTTCAGCAGTGCATCTGGCGTGATGCTTTTGAAACTAAACAACAATGATTTCATCGGCCGAATTTCTTCAGCAGGGGCTGGGCTTTGGAGATACCCGGCAAAACATCAGAAAGGAACAAGGCACCCGGCAAACTAGCCAACATGAACAGCAAGCGCACCAGCACGGCAAACATCAAGCTGTGCGGCTCGGAGACGCCACCCAACTGACTAAAGGCAAAGGTGATACTAATTTCCTGCAGGCCCAGAGCATTAATGGTGAAGGGCACCAGTGTGATCACGTAGACCAGGCTCCACAGACCAGCAATCGTCCAAAATGGCAGCGGATCATGTAAATCTGCGAGCAGGATGTACATTGCCAGAAAAATGCAGGCCATATGCACGAGGGTAAAGAACAGAGAAGCCAGCAAGGCCCAGGGGTGTTTGAGCCACAGGCGGATCGCCTCCATCACACGGGAGAGTACAGAGCGTATCCATCCCAGCAGCTTGCCTGCCATCCCGCCTGCCGCGGCCAGGCTCGAAGCCGGCGAGCTGGCACTCGCCTGCAAGAGGCCACTAGCCAGCAACTGCTGCACGCCTAGCGGCATTGCCAAAGCCATACCCGCCAGGCCCACCAGGCGATCTACCAACAACGAAGCAGCTGACACCGCCGAATCGTAGCCTGCCTGCAGGGTGCCGGCCAAACGCGCCACATCGCCACCCACGGTGCTGGGCAAAAAATTGCCGGCAAACAAACCAGCCAGAGTGATGCGTATGCTTTGCCGCCATGTGATCGGCACATTGGCCGCCCGCAGCAAAACATGCCAGCGGCCAGACACAGCCAGACGTGAAACAAGCATTAGTCCCATCGCCAATGCAAAGCGTGCCGGATCAATACGCGTAATAGCATCCGTGATCTCTGCCCAGTGCTGCTGCAGCAGATAGACCATCAGGATCAAGGCTAACGCTGTTGAGAATAACCGCAGCCAGCTGAGGCGCGGGGGGGCGCTATCACTCCCAGAGGTCATTGATCACGTAGCGGACGCGGTAGATGGGCTTGGATTGCGATTCGTGATACGTACGCACCATCATCTCAGCAATCAAGCCCAGCAAGATGGATTGAACGCCAAGAGCAAATAGCAACGCACTCAGGATGAAGATGGGCGAATCGACCACACCCGTGGAGAGGAGGAATTTGCGCACAAAGAGGAAAAGCAAACCAAGCAACCCGATACCACTGAAACCAATTCCCACTCCACCAAACAGATAGATGGGCTTGTTTGCAAATCCACTCAGAAATTTGACCGTAAAGAGATCTAGAACCACCTTGATGGTGCGCTCAAGCCCATATTTGCTCGTGCCATATTTGCGCGGATGGTGCTGCACCGGCACTTCGCCAATTGTGGCACCAACATAACCTGCATAGGCGGGGATAAAGCGATGCATCTCACCATACAGCCGGAAGCCTGTTAGCACTTCGCGGCGATAGGCTTTGAGTGTACAGCCATAATCATGCAACACCACGCCCGTCACACTGGATATCAGTTTGTTTGCAATCATCGAAGGCAAGGTGCGCGTAATAAAGTTGTCTTTACGGTACTTGCGCCAACCACTGACCACATCGAAGCCTTTTTCGATCTCAGCCAGCAGCTTGGGAATATCGGCGGGGTCATTCTGCAGGTCGCCATCCATGAGCACAATGATCTCGCCCGTGGAATAGTCGATGCCGGCTGAGATTGCCGCGGTCTGGCCAAAGTTGCGGCGCAAAGCCACCACGCGCGTGTGCTTGCGATCGCGCGCCGCCAGCACTTCCATGGCCTGCAAGCTGCCGTCGCTACTGCCATCATCCACCAGGATCAGTTCCCACTTGTGCTTGGTCGAGGCCATGGCGGCCTTGATCTTCTCGTGCAGCAGAGGAACATTCTTAACTTCGTTATAGACCGGCACCACAACAGACACCCATACAGGCGATTTTTCTTTAGTTGTGCGCGGCTTGGTTTTTGAGTTCGGCATTTTATCTACAGGCACTTAAATCCAATAGTTTTCGGTAATTAACGCGGGAATTATCCCAAACTTCAGTGAGTGTTACAACACATGCACTTTCAAGGCCATTGTCAGCACGAACACTTTCAGGCTGCGTCTGCCACCAGCGGCTGTCTATATACAGGTAGTCGTACTCGTATAGAGTGAGCGTATCGAGCGTGGGTGAATCTTCCAAGATAGCCCATTCGCTGTGCTCCAAGGTTTCACCCAGAAGCTGTCCACTCAACTGGCCAGTCAGAATGGTGGTAGCGCCTGGCGGCCCGAACACCTTGCTATCTTTGGGCAAGCTACCCCAGATCTGTGCAGCAAATTCAGCATCTAGTTTATCGAACCCGTCACCTAGTTGCGTGCTCGAGGCTGCCGTAAACTGGATCCCGGCAACAAACAAGCCGCCCAAACAAGGGAGCACAAGGGCTGCAATGCCAGCTGTGCGCAGCCCGGCACGCCAGCGGTTCGCTTGGTCAGCAACTGCGAACACCAGCATCAGCGCCCAGATCAACAAAGCCTGGCTGGTGAGACGCGAGATGTCACGGTCAGCCTGATACTCAAAAAGAATAGGCAGCAGCAAGCCTGCCCAGGCGGCCACGCTGAGCGCCCCGAGCAGCCACTCACCCGCCTGGGCGCGGCGCCATGCCCATAGCGTGAGTAGTGGGGCAAAGAGCACCACCGGCCCAAGCTCGAAGATTGCCACCAACAATTCAACCGGGGAGAAGATGCGCAGCGGGCCCAGGTGTGAGGAAACAATCGCTAAAGGCCAACGGAGCGTGAAGCCTAAGAAGCTGCCCCCTGCCTCGCTTACCGCTGCGGGCATAGCAGGCAGCCAGGCAGCACCCAAGCCGGCGACCGCGTAGCTGCCCACACTGCTAACGCTCTCGAGGGTTTGGCGCGCCATCTCGGTGAAGGTGCCGCCTTGCAACAGCACCACAGGGACTGAGATAACCAAGGCAACCAGCGCAGCTGGGAAGTACGGCAAACCAAGATCGCGTTTGCGTACATAGTGCAAGGCAGTGAAGCCAACAAGGCCAATGGCAAAGAGCGCATAGCTACTTTCCCAGACCAAGGCCCACATCGCTAACACAATAGCAGCACAAACAATGGAGAGACGCCCTGTCATACGAGGCAGCAGCAGCCAGAGCAACAACAAGATCAATACCGTGAACGTAGTGGGGCCCTGATGCGCCATCACATACGGCTGCAAGATTCCATTGAGGAATGCAAAGGGATACGCCACCGGCGGCCCGCCATCCACAGGCCAGCCAGCCAGCAACGCTTGAGAGAACGGCTGGGCAATCAACGCGCTGGTGCCCTGAAGCTGAATCAAGCTATCCGCACGCAGCAAAATACCCGGCGGGAGCAGGAGCAGTAAATAACGCGTGCCACTCACCAGCGCCAGCACTGCCGCGGTGGCCCAGCCGCCCCAAGGGCGGCCGGTCATGCGGCGGCCAAGCACGGCCGCTAGCAGCAAGGTAATGCCCCAGGTGACGGCCTTGGCGGTATCAAATGCGCTCCACGGCAACATGCCACCCAAGCGCATAAACCCCGCCGCAAACAAGTGAAAACCATAGTGATAAGCCAGATAAACATCTGGAAAAAGTGAAAAGCGGGGAGGAATGTCCCCATTGGCAATAACAGAGATCAGCGAGAGATTCTTGTGCTCATCAAAGAGCGCCAGCCCTTTGCTCCACAGAAGAAACAACCATACCAAGCCCAGCCCAGCCACCAGCCAGGGCCAGATATGCAAATCCTCTCGGTGCAAAAAGGGGCGTTGTGGGCTGCGCCAGGCAACCACAGCAGCCAGTAGAAGCAAAATAAACGGGGCAGCCCAAAAGGCAAGTTCTGCCGGCAACCAACGTCCAACGAAGTTGAGCAGCCAGGCACTGAGCACCACGCCCAGGGCAAGGCCAAAAATCAAACGCTCGTGTTTATTGAGCTTAAAGCTGTGAGTTGCCAGCAACCAGCCGGCCAGCCAGGAGAGCGCGAAAGCAGCCAACCACGGCAAAAGCGCCAGGTTGCTGCCATCACGGAACCAGTACATGCACTCCTGCTTGCAACATCAGATGTGATTTTACCGCTGCGCCGACTGGCGCCACGGTGCAGAAGCCTAGGGCTTCTGCTGGGCGACGCGCTCCATGTCAGCATCCACCATCATGTTGACCAGAGTTTCAAAGTCAACTTTAGGCGTCCAGCCCAGCGTTTCCTTCGCCTTGGTGGGGTCAGCGATCAGCAGATCCACTTCCGCGGGGCGGAAGAGGTTCTCATCGCTGGTAACAAAGTCTTTGTAATCCAAACCCACGCGGCCAAAGGCCAGCTCGCACAGGCGGCGCACCGATTGGGTCACCCCGGTGCCAATGACAAAGTCATCCGGCTGCTCGCGCTGCAACATCATCCACATGGCTTCTACATAATCGCCAGCAAAGCCCCAGTCTCGTTGCGCGTCCAGGTTGCCCATCGGCAGGCTCTTTTGCAAGCCGTGCTTGATGCGCGCCACGTTGTGCGACACTTTGCGGGTGACGAACTCCAGGCCGCGGCGCGGGCTCTCATGATTGAACAGAATGCCGGAGACGGCAAACATGTCGTGCGATTCGCGGTAATTGACGGTGATGAAATGCCCATACGCCTTGGCAACACCGTAAGGGCTGCGCGGGTAGAAGGGGGTTTCTTCTTTCTGCGGCACTTCCAGCACTTTGCCAAACATCTC
This sequence comes from uncultured Anaerolineaceae bacterium, assembly GCA_964623375.1. Taxonomy (GTDB): domain Bacteria; phylum Chloroflexota; class Anaerolineae; order Anaerolineales; family UBA11579; genus JAMCZK01. The sequence continues at coordinate 169,014 of CAZUTS010000003.1, read as the reverse complement.
AGAGGATGAAGCCTGGTAGAAGCGCGCCTGCGGCACGACCTGGCGAATGGCTTCGAGCAAGCGGGTAACGCCCAGCGCAGTCACCTCACCAGTCAGCACGGGCTGATTCCACGAAGTGGGCACAAAGGATTGGGCGGCGAGGTTATATATCTCGGTCGGCCCGTAGCGTTCGAGCAGATCCACCAAGGAGGATTGGTCGTGCAGGTCACCTTGCTCGATGATGATGTCATCCTGAATGTGAGAGATGCGCTCAAAGGTTACCGTGCTGGAGCGGCGCACCATGCCCACAACTTTGTAGTTCTTCTTCAGCAGCAGTTCGGCCAGGTAAGAGCCATCCTGGCCGGTAATGCCGGTAATCAATGCAATGGACACTATGTTTCTCCTCAGGTGAAATTCAGGGGTAATTCTAACGTAGGCCAGCCAGCAAACGGTGCGCTCGTTGCTGCCAAGTGTATTGCTCCGCCGTGCGCCGCGCCGCTGTCGATAGCGCGGTACGCCGCGCCGTGTCGCCAGCCAGGGCGCGCAACACCTCTAACCAGGCGGCATTATCCTGCCCAGGCAGAATGATGGCATTGCTGTCATCCAAGATCTCACGCAGGATCGGCAGGTCGCTGGTCACGATCGGCCGCGCACAAGCCAGGTACTCAAACATTTTCATTGGATTCAGGTAGGGAGCAATATCCCCACCAGAGGAGCCAGACACTTGCTGCCCGTAGGGCATGATGAGCACATCGGCAGCCGCCTGATACAGCGGCAGCTCACCATTCGGCACAAAGCCGGTCAAGGTCACATTCGGCAGACTGGCAGCACGTTGGCGGGCGGCTTCTACATCGGCCGGCTTGCCGCCTACCAATAAGAAGCGCATATCCGGCAGCGCGGCGGCCAACTCAAGGATAGTCTCCAGCCCGCGCCCCGGGTAGAGGTGACCGGTGTAACCCACCGTAAAGCCTTCAGGGATCCCAAGTTGCTGGCGCGCGTTAGCTGGGGCAGGTAAATCTGCATAGCGTTCAAGATCAACCCCGTTGGGTGCCATGAGCAGGAAGCCTTCACGCGAGGGCACGGGGTAGGTAGCAGCAATCGTGTCAGCCAGAAACTGGGTATTGGCTACCAGGCGGCGGGCGCCAGAAGCAGCCAGGAAGCGGCGCAGCAACCAGGGGCCCATAAAGCCCATGGGAATGTCGTGCAATTCAAAAATACTGGGCAGCCCGCGCACGGCTGCCCAGGCTGCCGCCTGCGGCGAGCGTGAGTACAGCACATCTGCACCCCAGGCGCGGGCGCGCTGTAAAACGTTGATGGCAAAGTCATATTTGCGCAGCATTGGCAGATTTGGCACCCACTCAAGCTCAAATTCGTGCTGCAGGCCGTAATGGTTGGCAAACTCAGCCCAGCTCACAGCGGGGTTGGCGCCGGGGGCAAACACGCGCACCGTGTTGCCTGTGGCCACCAACGCCTGGGCCATCTTCATGCGCTGGATGCTGTTAGCGGTTTGCGCCGGCAGGGTCCCGGGCTCGATCAGAGCAACGCGCATCTCACGACACCCGCGCCAGGTTAGTGCGCAAATCTTTGTTGATGCGCAAAACGGAAAGCCCGACGGTAAACAGGTAATAACCAGATAACAACGTGGCGAAACCCACCGCACCATACTGCGCCAGCGCAAACACGCCAGCAATCTTAAGCAGCATGCCAGCTAAGTTAACCAAGGTTGGGTACACCGGACGATTAAAAGCCAGCAAGGCGGCACGGCTCCAGTAAAACAAGTTCACTACCGTATAGCCCAGCGTCAGGATCACCAATGGCGCATAGGCGGGCAGGAAGTCAACTCCCTGGTAGAGGGTGATGACCTGGCGGCCAAACAGAATCAGCACCACCGCTACTGGCAGCGAATATAACGCCGCCAAAAGTGAGCCACGGCGCAATACACCGCGCACAGCCTTCCAGTTATCTTGAGCTACCGCACGCGATAATTCCGGATATGTTGTAGAAGGTAGCGGGCTGATCGGGATCTGCAGCAAGCCGATCAGGCTGCGCGCCGCAGCATAGATGCCGCCGCTCACGTTGCCCAGGAACGCATTGACCCATAGGTCTTCGCTGTCCTTGGCCACCAAACTCACAGTAGCGCTCATGTTAGTGCTGAAGGCGAAGGTGAGCAGGCTGCGGCGGTCACTTTGCAGCACGCTGATAGGCGTACGCCACCAGCCCGCGCCCCATTCGCGTTTAGCAGTGCGCAGCGCAAGCACGATCACTGCCAACGAACGCAGCAAGCGTCCCGCCAGCTCGGCCAGAATAAATTCCATCAATCCGCCACCAGAGAAAAACACCCAAACGGTCAGCCCTAGGCGTAGCAGACTTTGGCATACATCAATGATCGACTTGGCATCAAAACGGTTGAAGACCTGCAAGATGCCGTCAGAACTATCGTAGGTGAGGTTGATAAGCACCAGCGAGCCATACAGCACAAACAAGGCCTCCACACCACTAACATCCGAAAAGAATTGCACACCCACGGGCGCCAACCCATAGATCAACCCAAAGGCTAGGATGGCGCCGCCAGCTTCCAGCAGGGCGGCCAGTTTGTACACGGCAGCAGCCTTTTGCGGCTCCTTGCGCTCGATATACAGGCGCACATATTTGATTACCAGTTCATCAATACGAAAAGCCGTAAAGCGATTGATCACATTGGTGAAAGCTGCCATGGCAGCCAGCAAACCCACTCCAGCAGGCTTTAGCACCTGAAACTGGAAGTAGTTCTGCACAAAACCAATGCCAGCAGTGATAACAGTGGCTGAGACCAGATAACTGGAGTTGCGCAAAATGCGGCGCATGAACTCCGAATCAAAGACACGCAGATAGAGGGCGTTAATTTTTTCCAGCGGGCTGCGCAGCATACTACTCCGTATTGATCTGGCTTGCCCAGCTGTGCTCTTGTTGGTACCAGGCCACCATGCGGCCGATGCCTTCGCTCAGGCTCACCGCAGGCTCCCAGCCCAGCAGCTTGCCCGCCTTGCTGACATCGGCCCAATTGGCCATCATGTCCGCCTTGTCGAAGGGGCCATGCTCAATGGTGGCCTTCTTGCCCACCGCCGCTTCCATCATAGTGATGAGCTGATTGATGGAGATGGTTTCGTGGCCGCCCAGGTTGATGATCTCGTAGCCCACTGGCTTCAACGCCAGAATGGTGCCACGCGCAATGTCATCCAGATAGGTGAAGCCACGCTTCTGCTCGCCGTCGCCATTCACCAACACAGGCTTGCCTTCGCTGATCCACTGCATAAAACGGAACATGGACATATTCGGGCGGCCAGCCGGGCCATACACAGTGAAGTAGCGCACCACAGACACATCAATGCCGTGCAGGTAGTGATAGGCATGGCACATCGCCTCAGCGCCCTTCTTGCTGGCCGCATACGGCTGCAGCGGGCGGCTGCTCTCCGCCGTTTCCGGTGTGGGCAGCGGGGCATCATTGCCGTAAATACTGGAGGTTGAAGCCAATATGAACTTCGGTACGCTGTGCACTTTGCACAGCTCAAGCAGGTTGGTCGTCCCCACCATGTTGGCGGCGATGTACACCCACGGGTCACGCACGCTGTCACGCACACCGGCACGCGCCGCCAGGTTGATCACCGCGTCATAAGGCCGCCCCAGCGCAGCCACCTTGTCACGGTCAGCAATATCCATTTGATGGAACTCAAACTGGCTGTGCTTTTGCAGCGCTTCGAGGCGATGCTGTTTCATGCGCACATCATAGGAGTCATTGAGGTCATCAACGCCCACCACGCTGTGCCCATCCTGCAAAAGCAGGTGTGTTACGCGGGAGGCAATAAACCCTGCCGCACCGCTTACCAAGTAAGTAGCCACTAGAGTTTGATCACCTTGGGGTTGTCTTTGGCCAGCTTGCCAAACGAATTGCGCGTGTCCACGATCAATTTGGCATTCTTCAGCAAAGCAGCATAGTCGTACTGCTTGTGATTGGTGACCAATACCACCACATCGGCTTCTGCTGCCGCCTTCTGCTCATCCGCCACGCTCTGCAGCGACCAACCGTCGTGCTCGACATGCGAAATGTAAGGGTCGTGATAGCTCACGGTGGATTTCTTTTCCTTGAGCAAACCGATCACATCCAATGCAGGCGACTCGCGCAGATCATCAATATCCGGTTTGTACGCCGCGCCGATCACCAGCACCTTGCTACCGTTAAGCGCCTTGCCGTGCTCATTCAACGCTTCCTGCACACGGCTGACCACATAGCGCGGCATATTGGTGTTGATCTCAGAGGCAAGCTCGATGAAACGCGCCGTATAGTTGAGCGACTTTAGCTTCCATGAAAGATACAGAGGGTCAATGGGGATGCAGTGTCCACCCAAGCCAGGGCCGGGGGTGAACTTCATGAAGCCGAACGGCTTGGTGGCCGCAGCGTCAATGACTTCCCACACATCTACACCCAGGCGTTGGCACATCAGCGCCATCTCGTTCACCAGGCCAATGTTGACCATGCGGAAGGTGTTCTCGAGCAACTTGGCCATCTCGGCCACTTCAGCCGAACTTACCGGGATCACCGTCGTAAGCGCCTGACCGTACCACAGCGCCGCCACCTCGCCACAGGCGGCCGTGATGCCACCGATGACCTTGGGCATATTCACCGTGGTCCAATCCTCGCGGCCGGGGTCCACACGCTCCGGCGAAAAGGCGAGGAAGAAGTCTTCGCCCGCCTTCAGGCCGCTGATGCTCTCCAGCTTTTCCAGCACCAACTCACGTGTGGTGCCCGGGTACGTGGTCGACTCGAGCACGATCACCATGCCCGCGTGCAGATACTTGGCCAGTTGCTCGGTGGCTGACAAGATATAGGAGAGATCGGGGTCGCCAGTTTTACGGAGCGGGGTAGGCACACAGATGCTTACCAGGTCCATCTCGGCCAGAGGCTCAAAGGTGGCGCTGGCGTGCAGCTTGCCAGCTTTGACCAGGGCGGCCACTTGACTGCTGGGAATATCACCGATATACGATTCGCCCTTGTTCAGCGCCTCAATCTTGCGCGGATCTGGGTCAATACCAGTTACGTCGAAGCCTGCTTCAGCAAAGACGGTGGCCAAAGGCAGGCCAACATAACCCATACCCAAAACGGCCATGCGGGCACGACGCTCAGTCAACTTCTTTTCAAGTTCAGCACGAATTGCGCTCATTCAACCTCTAAGATATAAAAATTCGGGCTTAATAGTACCCGTGTTATGGAGGGACTCAGCTGCTAAAGCAAGGGGAATTTTAGTTTGATTGCGGTTGCAAAAACGCCTGAAGATTCGGGTGAATCATCAGCAATGCATCTTCGTGATTGTCTTGGTAATAGCCTTTGCGCACCGCAGCCACCTCGAAACCAAATTGGCTGTACAACGCCTGCGCCTCCACGTTGCCCGCCCGCACCTCCAGCGCAGCGCTACTGGCGCCCAACTCGGCGCCCGCAGCCAAGACATGTGCCAGCAGGCGGCGGCCCAAACCCTGCCGCCGGAAAGCAGGCGCTACGGCGATATTGGCCACATGAAATTCTTCGCCGCCGAGCAGCCAACACACCGCATAGGCAGCAATCTCACCTTTGGTTTCGATGACCCACTGTTGTGAAGCCGGGTTGCGCTCTAGTTCAAACAGATAGCTGTTGAGAGACCAGGGCGTGGGGAAGATCTGCTCTTCGAGCTGGTGTACAGCAACCACATCCGCCAATTGCATACGGCGCAAGACATACTCGGTTTCGCTCACTGCGACACCGCATCGCTGGCTTGCAAATATTGCGGGCTGAGGCCGGCAGGATCGGTTACATCACCCGTCTGCCAACGCGCCCAGCCCAGCTCAGCCAAGATTGCTGGGCGGCGCTGGCACCAGGCCGGGCTGGCCAGCACGGCATTCTTGTACTTGCGCCCCAGAGTGGCGCGGTCTTCTTCATCCAATTCACCGCAAACATAGGTAGGGCGCTGAATGCGGTCCGCTAATTGCGCAGCGGTCATCAACTCCGCTGCGGCAGACGAATGCCATGCATCCTCTTTTGCGTGATACCAGCCCACGCCCAGGCGGCCGCGCCCAGCCTGCAATACAGCCGCCATCGGTATCTCCTGCAAGGGCTGGCCGTGCGCCAACACATCCAGCGTGGGTACGGCCACCATAGCCAGGTTGCGCGCAAAAGCCATACCCTTGGCCAACGCCAAACCAATACGCAGCCCCGTATACGAACCTGGGCCAATTGCCACTGCCAGCACCTTCAGTTGCTTGGCCTGTACGCCAGCCCGGCGCAACCCCAGCTCGATCGCCGGAGCGAGTTCAACACTGTGAAACTGCTCACTGTGCCAGGCGCACTCATAGCGCACCTGCACACCATCAAAGATGGCGATGCCAGTGTTGCGGGTGGAAGCATCAATCGCAAGGAGAGTCATTGGTTTCCATAAACGGCGGCCTTGAAGGCACGCACGATCTCTTGATAGCGTTCGCCGCTGGGCTCGATCAAAATATGGCGGCGGGTCTCATCTACTGTACTTAGTGCCAGACGCAGCTTCTCCGCTGGCAGCGCCGCCGCAATACGCGGCGCCCACTCCACGATCAGCGGGCCTTGCTCAATTTGAAAATCGAGGTCCAGCTGCTCGGCGTCATCGGCGCTCTCAAGGCGGTAAGCGTCCATGTGCGCCAGTTGTGCTCGCCCCGGGCGCCGATACACGTTGATGAGTACAAAGGTGGGGCTGGTGACATTATCGGCCGAGCCCCAGCCCGCAGCAATCCCTTGCACCAGCGTGGTCTTGCCGCTGCCCAGGTCCCCTTCAAGCCAAAGTATGTCACCGGGCGCCAATAATTCACCCAGCTGCATGCCTAAACGTCGCGTTTGCTCTGGGCTGTTGCTAAAAACTTCGGTGGCGCCTGCGGTAAGAATGGGCACAGCTACATTATATAAGCCCAGTGCCACAGATTGCTCGCTAGGGCTATTGCTGTAGCACTACATCCCAACGGATGTACGGAGAGTCTTTGCGAATGTAGTAGGGGATATCGTCAATCACAACCTTGTCGTAGTCCACAAGATATGGAGCTGCTTCCTCATTGGTGTCGTCCCACAACTGGGCCACAACGTCTGGCTGCAATTCGCCGATGCTGTAGGCATAGTCCCACTTATTGTGGCCGGGGCGGTAATTGCCCGGGAAGAATAGGCTTGAGTTGATACGCGCCGGGGTATGCGCAATCACCGGATCCATCTTGCCCAACAGATCCACGCTGGTGCGCTCCGAAAAGTACGGCAGGTTGCCCGCCGTGACGACGGCGATGACCGCTTCTGGCTCAGTGATGTGATTAAGCATGATGCCCATGCCGGCATAACGTTCAGCGCTTTCGGTAAAGATCGGCTTGCCGATCAGCGTCCAGCGGTGATAACCATTTGCCATCAGCAGCGTATTGAAGCTCACCAACGAGATCACAAACCACAACGCCAGGAAGCTGTAGGCCACGGGTTGCACCCAGGCTGGTCTCTTCTTGAAAGCATCCACAGCCAAAGTGGCCAGGTTCACCATGGTCAGCGCAAAGAAGATAAAGAACAGCGGCATGACCACGGCAATGAAGCGGTTAGCACCGCCCACATGCTCCCAGGCATCGCCACCCACATACACACTGTAGGCCACCTGCACCAGGAGGGCAGCATACAGCGGCCACAGCTTGCGCGAACGATCCAATAGCGGCAGGGCCAAGGGCAGGGCAAACAGCGCCCAGTTGCCAGACCACACCATATCCCACAGGCGGCGCAAGCCAATGCTGGCGCGCAGCACCAAAGAGCCACTACCCAGCTTCAAGTAGTACGTATTGGGCAACCATTCGCCATAGTAGGAGAGCCGCCACAAAGTCAGCACCAGCAAGGTGCCAAACACAGCCAGCAAGCCGCCAACGATATGCTGGCGGCGGTGCGCAGGATCCAGAAAGGCGAAGACAGCCGCCACAACCAACGCCGGCGCGGCGCCATCCATGCGCAACAACACCATCAAGCTGAACAGCACATATACCCAGGGCTGAAAGCGCCCCGCCTGCAGTGCCCGCAGGCCGAGCAAGAGCGCGGCACTCAACAGCAGCGCTTGCAAGCCAACTTCCATGCCCTGCAAGCTCCAGTTGTTTAGTGGAAAGTAGAAGCCGGTGAGGAAGACCGCCCCAATCGCTACAAAGCGATTGGTTGAAAAATACTCTGCCAACCCTTTGACCATGAGCAAGTTGAGAAACAGGCAGACCAGGCTGATCAGCTTGACATAGAAACTGGTCTCGGTCAGGTCAAACGGGAACAGGTGCACGACGGTCATCACCAGCACCCACAGCGGGTTACTGAAACCCTCTACACGCTCCCCGCCCACATTCCATACCAGGCCATCTCCATTGGCAAAGTTCTTGGCAAATTGCATTGAGATCATGGCGTCATCAAAAAGAGCATGCATGCGCTGCCCTTCAACCACGATGCTGGTGCGCTGAATAAAAAGCCAGCCGTAGACCAGGAAACCAGCCAACAGCAGGCCCATGATCACTGGGTAGAAGGGGAAGCCCTTTGTCTTGCTCATGAGGCCGATTTTATATGGAAAGGTATTAGTAGGTACGGCGAATGATGGCATCCATCCAGCGGTCTGGCAACAGGCGCGCCAGCGTGGCCGCCAGCCAAGTACCCGTGCCAATGATATAGCGCGTGCGCGGCCGCTCGGCCAGCAGAATGCGCTCCACCAACGCGGCAAACTGCTCCACCGGCACGCCGCGGGCCGCCGAGCGCTCGGCGCGCTGGTAGCCGCGGACGATCATCGGCCCGTATAAGCTTTCCGCCCGGCGCGGCAACCCTGTGCGCATGCGGTCAGCCGTATCAATCGTCTTCTTCCATATCGGCGTGGCGATGCTGCCCGCCACGATCGAGACGACCGGCAGCTTCCACGGGCTGAGCTCGCGGCGCAAGCCATCCGTAAACGCCTCCAGGGCAAACTTGGAGGCTGAGTAGGGCACCAACAGCGGGGCGGCCACTTTGCCGCTGATCGAGCTGACATTGATCACGCGCCCGCGGCCGCTGCGCAGCAGCGGCAAACAGGCCTGCGTGAAGGCCACCTGGCCAATGAAGTTCACTTCAAACTGGCGGCGCAGTTCATCGATCTGCAAGAATTCCAGCGGCCCGGTGACGGCAATACCGGCATTGTTCACCAAGGCCTGCAAGCCATTGCGGCCAACCGCTTTCTCCACAGTTTTGATGGCGCGGGTAATTTGTGCGGCCTTGGTTACGTCTACTACGATAGGCGTGATATTGGTTGAAGCTGCAGCCAGGGCACGCCCATCGCTCACGCGGCGCACGCCGGCGAACACGCGCCAGCCCTGCTGTGCCAGATAGACAGCACAGGCCCGGCCGATGCCAGTGGATGCACCCGTGATAAAAATAGCTTGTGCAGGAGTAGTCATATGCAAATTAGACTACGCTTTCCCTGCGCAGTCTGCTGGAGTATGCATGCAATTTAGCAAGTATTCATGAACCTTAATCTACTTACCGCTGGACGGAGTCCATAATGGACTAGCTGCCCTCGGTACTCATCGAAAAGAGTGTCGCATGCATGATCTGCCCTTACTGATCAACATCTCCATCGCACTCGCCGCCGCGTTTGTGGGCGGCATCTTTGCCCGCCGTGTCAAATTACCCGCCATTGTGGGCTATTTACTGGCGGGTATTGCTATTGGGCCATTTACGCCCGGGTTTGTTGGCGATACCGATACGATCAGTCAACTGGCAGAGCTGGGCGTCATCTTCCTGATGTTTGGCGTGGGTCTGCATTTCTCCTTCTCTGACCTCTGGAAGGTGCGCAAAATCGCTGTTCCTGGCGCCATCCTGCAAATGATCCTGGGCACACTGGCGGGCTATGTGCTCAGCCAGCTCTGGGGCTGGTCTTCCTCGGCCGGCATCACTATGGGCCTGGGCATCTCCATCGCAAGCACGGTGGTGCTGCTGCGCGGCCTGATGGACAACAACTTGCTCAACACGCCGCACGGCCGCGTGGCGGTGGGCTGGCTTGTGTTGGAAGACTTGGCCACCGTGCTCATTCTGATCCTGATGCCGGCACTGGCGCCACAAAGCGGCGCCTTTGCCTTGAGCAGCCTGGGTCTGACGCTGCTCAAGGCGGGCGCCTTCGTGGTGCTCATGTTCCTGGTGGGCAAGCGTTTCATCCCCTGGCTGCTGGACCGTATCGCCCACACGCGTTCACGCGAGCTGTTCATCCTCGCTATCCTCGTCATCACGCTGGCCACGGCACTGGGCGCATCCGAGATCTTCTCGGTCTCGCTGGCGCTGGGCGCCTTTGTAGCCGGCGCCATCGTGAGCGAATCGCCGCTGAGTCACCAGGTCGGTGCGGACGTGCTGCCCTTCCGTGAAGCCTTCGCAGTTCTGTTCTTTGTTTCCGTGGGCATGCTGGTCAACCCCATCTTCCTCGTGCAGCACTTGGGCCAGGTGTTTGTGCTCACGTTGGTAGTGGTGCTGGGCAAGATATTCATCAACCTGCTGATCGGTTTCCTCATTCCCGGGCAAGCTAAAACCTTCATGGTGGTGGCCGCGGGTCTAAGCCAGATCGGCGAGTTCACCTTCATCGTAGGCCAGGCCGGTCTGATGCTCGGCCTGCTCGACCGCAACCAGTATTCACTCATCCTGGCCGCCGCGCTGCTCTCCATCACAGTCAATCCGTGGATGTTCAAGCTGATTCCCAAGGCCGAGCAGCTTCTTAAAGGAATTCCCTGGATCTGGAAGCGGCTTGACCGGCATGCAGTGCCCGAGACCAGCGATGACAAGCCAGGCGTGCACCCCGTGGTGCTAGTAGGCTATGGCCGCGTGGGCGGCCACTTGCTCTCGGTGTTGCGCTCGATGGATATCCCTGTGAAAGTGATCGAGGCAGATGTTGAACTCGTGGAGATGCTCAACAACGAGAACATCCCCGTGCTCTACGGCGATGCGGCCAATTCCGAAGTTCTCACCCACGCCCACCTGGAGCATGCCAAGGCCTTAGTGGTCTCCGTGCCCGAAGAAGCCGCCACTGAGCTCATTGTCAGCGCCGCGCATGACACCAATCCCAACCTACCCATCATTGCACGCGCCGCCACCGAAGAGGGCATTCACCGCCTGACGGAGCTGGGTGCCAGCTTTGTAGTTCACCCGGAGCTGGAAGGTGGCCTGGAGATGGTGCGCCACACCCTGTTGGAACTGGGCCTGCCGCGCCGCGAGGTGGATGAGTACGCCGAGCAAGTGCGCACAAAACGCTACGAGGCGATGAACGAATACAGCTCGGCCCAGCCACTAGTGCGCAACATCCTGCGCGCCATTGGCGAGATTGAGATCAGTTGGATCGAAGTGCCAGACGATTCGCCGCTGGTGGGCCACACCCTGGCCGAATCAGATTTGCGCGGCAAAACCGGCGCCTCCGTGGTGGCCTTGGTGCGTGACCAAAAGCTGAACGCCAATCCCAAGTCATCCACCAAGTTCCAGGCGGGTGACCGCATTGGCATCATCGGTGACACGGCACAGATATTTGCCGTAGAAGCCTTCTTACGCAGCGGCGAATAAGCTTCAGGAATTCAGTTCGGCCTTCACGGCCTGGTATAGATTTTCGGCGCGCAGCTCGCTCAACGTATAGCACGGCGCCTTTAGATGCTCAGCCAGCGCATCGGCCAGCCCCTGGTCAAAGGCGGCGTGTTCCATGTTCACCACCACACTGCGAATGTCGTCTTCGGCGATCTGGTCGGCCAGCTTGTGCGCCTCGGGCTGCGGCGCGCCGTCACCCAGCGTCACGTTGCCCGCGCCATCCGTGAGCAGGATCATGAGCGGCAGCACATCCGGGTGCAAGCGCTTCTCACGCGTGATGACTTCATGCGCCATAAACAGGCCCGCCGAAAGCGGCGTCTTGCCGCCCACGGGAATATCGGCCAGGGCGCGCTGGGCCAGTTGCACTGAATTGGTGGGCGGCAGGATCAGGTTAGCGCGGTCTTTCTGGAAGACCACCAGGCCCACGCGGTCACGCCGCTGGTAAGCGTCTGTCAGCAGCGAGAGGATCGCGCCCTTGGTGGCGGCCATGCGCTCGGCCACCGCCATCGACCATGACGCGTCCACAACAAACAAAACCAGGTTAGCCGTGCGCTTAACGCGCACTTTGCGCTGCAGGTCCTGCTTTTGGATAGCAAACGCCATGTGCTTGCGCTGCTCTGTGCGTGTTATTTGAAATGGGGCGGCGGCACGGATGGTGGCGTCGAAAGCGATGTCACTGAGATCATCGCCCGCGGGCCGCGCCTGAATGTAACGGCCACGCTTACGCTCCGTGCGTGTGCGTGAGCGGCGGCCGCTGCGCCGGCGGGTGATCTTGTCCAGTGGATTGGCTATCTTGCGCGGCGCAAAGGTTTCCTTGGTGGGGTTGACCTTCTGGCCGCCATCCCACCAGCGGGCATCACCGGAGTTGAAAACATCCTGCTCCCCAGGCTCAGCGGCCTGATTTTGCGGGTCCGCTTCGCTGGGTTGCTGGTTGTCATCTAGCTCTTTTTTTTTACGGGGTCCTGTTGGCTACCCTCTTGTTCATCTTGTGTTTCGTTCTCGCCATCCGCTTCGCCGGATTGCTGCATTTCGTTGATCTTCTCTTGCAGCTCGGTCACGGTGATCTCGGTCTGGTGGAAGGGGCCGTGCTTGATGCGGTGGGGCAGCGCCAGTTCGGCGGCAATGGCAATATCTAAAGGGCTCACCGCCTTGCGCGCATCAAAGGCTGCCTGAGCGCGGGCCGCTTTGAGGATCACGAGGTCGGCGCGGTGCCCATCCACCTGCAGGGAAGCCGTCAACGAAGCGATCGAAACCAGATCACGCGAGGTATACGCCACCGCGTCCACAATTTCACGCGCCGCCAGGATCTGGTCAGCCAGTTCTTGCTCTTTCGGTGCCCATTCCTTGGTGAAACCTTCAGGGTTGGACTCAAACTTGAGATTACGCTCCATGATCTGCACGCGCTGGCGCGCATCACGAATGCTGCCAATATCCACCGAGAAGGCAAAGCGGTCGAGCAGCTGCGGGCGCAGGTCGCCTTCTTCAGGGTTCATCGTGCCAATAAGAATGAAGCGAGCCGGGTGTGAGAAAGAGATACCCTCGCGCTCCACAATGTTCATGCCCATGGCCGCCGAGTCCAGCAGCAGGTCTACCACATGGTCGTCCAATAAATTGACTTCGTCAATGTAAAGCAGGCCGCGGTTGGCAGCCGCCAACACGCCCGACTCAAAATGGCGCTCACCCTTTTGGATCGCCTTCTCAATATCCAGCGTGCCCACCACGCGGTCCTCAGTGGCGCTCACCGGCAGGTCAACAAAACCTACCTTGCGCTTGGTCACCGTCAACGGCTGGCCGGAGGCTTTGCGATCGCGCGCCCAGTCAGACCAGGTTTCCGGGGAGTTAGGATCATCGTTGAACGGGGATTCAGCAAAAACATCGATATCCGGCAGCAGGGCCGCCATCGCACGTGAGGCGGTGGATTTGGCTGTGCCGCGCTCACCACGGATAAGCACGCCACCAATACGCTGGTCTACAGCGTTAAGAATGAGCGCACGTTTCATGCGCTCCTGGCCAACGATTGCGGTAAAGGGGAAAGCTGCACGGGGCATGGGCGGGTTGTTCCTTGTTTTTTGCACTGAGCGGCTAGTCTATCACAGCGCAAAATTGTAAGGTGCAGGGGCTGCTGCAACGACAGCACTAATGAAAGCAGCCTGTTTTTGGCGTTATAATCAGAGCACCTTAATCTCTGGAGTAACCACACGTATATGAATCAAAACGAACTCTCCCATTCGGGGGAGCAAGCCGGCGCTCAAGCGCAGTCCACCGGCTTGACCATGGAAGAATTGCTCAATCAGAGCGAGTTGAATCTGGATATGCCCCGCCCGGGCGAAATGCGTTCCGGCATTGTGGCAAGCACAGCCAACAACGAAATTCTGGTGAGCATTGGCGCTAAGTCTGAAGGCATTATTTCCTCCCGCGAAGTCGAATCCATGACTGCAGAAGAGCGGGAGCAGATCAAAGTCGGTCAGGAGATCCAAGTCTACGTGGTCAGCGCCGAGGGCGCTGGCGGCATGATGCAGCTTTCCTACACCCGCTCCAAAGAAGATGATGACTGGGGCATGGCCGAAGAGTTGATGAAGTCCAAGGACACGCACACCGGCACCGTTGATGGTTTCAACAAGGGTGGCCTCATCGTGCGCGTGGGCCGTCTGCGCGGCTTCGTTCCGGCTTCACAGATCAGCCAGTCCCGCCGCCTGCGCTACAAGGGTGACACGCCCGAACTGCGCTGGGAAGAAATGAAGGGCGAGCCGCTGAGCGCCCGCGTGATCGAAGTTGACCGCGAGCGCCGCCGCCTGATCCTGAGCGAGCGCGCTGCCAACCAGGAAACCCGCGAGGCAATGAAAGAGCGCCTGCTGGGTGAGATCGCCATTGGCGAGACCCGCAAGGGCCACGTCACCAGCCTGGCCGATTTCGGCGCCTTCGTGAACATCAACGGCGCCGATGGCTTGGTGCACCTCTCCGAGCTCTCCTGGGAGCGCGTTGACCACCCCAGCAAGTTGCTGAAGGTGGGCGACGAGGTTGAGGTGAAGGTCATCAGTATTGACCAGGATCGCAAGCGCATCGGCCTCTCCATGCGCCAGTTGCAGCAAGACCCCTGGGAAGACCAGATCAACAAGTACCACGTCGGCCAGTTGGTTGAAGGTACCGTCACGCGTCTCGTCAAGTTCGGCGCTTTTGCCCGTCTGGACGAGCATGTTGAGGGCCTCATCCACATCTCCGAGTTGGGCGAAGGTCATGTGGAGCACCCCAAAGAAGCTGTGCACGAAGGCGACAAGCTGGTGGTGCGCATCATCAAGATCGAGCCAGACAAGCGCCGCATCGGTCTCTCGTTGAGCAAGGTGGATTCCGCTCAGTTCAGTGACCTGGACTACGCTGCCGCCATGGCCGAGCTTGACCAGAGCGAAGAGTAAAGTAGCAATCTGAATTTCAAAAAGAGCGTGTTTTTGCACGCTCTTTTTTTTATACACAGGTGGAGTGATGGCAGACAAGAAACAGAAGAAATCTCGCTGGCCCGTTATTGTGTGGGTTTTGGTTGCGCTGGCAACCATCAGTAATTTCGCGGTCGTGCTCCTGCAGAGAGAGTCATTCGGCAGCTCAAGCCAGTTTGCCTCCGAGGTGGGCTGGACCTCGGTGGGCACTGTGTTTGCCATCGTCAGTGCCCTCATCATCACCAACAACCGCCGTCATACCATCGGCTGGTTGCTGATGCTCATGCCGATCATGCTGACCATTTCCAGCATCCTCAACTTCTTCATCAGACCCGCAGTACAAGCCGGCGAGATCAGCTTTGCCGTGTATTTTTATCTGTGGTTCAACAGTTGGTCGTGGTGGATGCTGATCGGCTCCATCATTTTGATCTTCTTCCTGTTCCCCACCGGGCGCCTGATCTCCAGAAAGTGGCGTTGGGGGCTTTTCTCGCTGGCTATAGGCTTTCTGGTGTTCTTGTTTGCCGCTACGTTTTCAACTTTCTTTGAAGACCAGACCAGCAGCATCACGCTCAGCAACCCTATCGGTTTTCTACCCATAGAAGCCACCGGCATATTCATTGCCATCATGGGGCTGTTTCTGATCACTCCTGCGCTGGCTTCTCTAGTATCCGTATTTGTGCGCTATCGTGATTCGCAGGCCATTGAACGCGCCCAAATGCGCTGGTTGTTCATTGCTGGGGCGTTCTTCCTGCTTGTCTACATCCCCACATTCATCTTCCAAAACTATTCCGAAACCACAGCCTCTGGTTTCTTGTTCATCGCTTCTATCCTGGCCATCCCACTTTCGATTGGCATTGCCATTCTGCGCTACCGCCTGTGGGATGTAGACGTTGTCATCAACCGCTCTCTCGTCTACGGTGTGCTCACCACGCTGCTGGCGGCTTTGTTTGCCGGCACTGCTGCCCTGCTCTCACAGCTTGCCAAGGCCGCCTTTGGCGAAGAGATGCAGCAGGCCGCCGCTGCGGTTGCCGCCATCGTCGTTGCCAGCTTGTTCACGCCCATCCGCACCCGCGTAGAAGGTGCCATCAACCGCCGCTTGTTCCCTGAAAATATCGATCTCTCGCAAGGCCTCATCGAGCTGGACGCCAACCTGTGGAACTGGGTCAAGCTGCCCAAAGTGCTGGACTCCACGCTGGAGCATCTGGAAGCCATCTATGGCCACGAGAATTCAGCCATTTATCTACTGGATGCCAAGAAGCTTTACAAGCCAGTGGCGGTACGCGGCCTCAAGAAGGCCGAGTTGAGCACCTTTACCCCCACCGCCGCCGAACGCGAGTTGCTCAACAGCAAAAAGGGCATCATGAGCGAAGACGGCAAGCCCTTCGTGCTCACCGTGCCCATCTACCTTGGCCGCCGTAAAGGGCCAGAGCTTCTGGGCGTGCTGCGCCTCGGCAAGCGCAAGCAGGGGCGCGGCTTCAGCGGCGGTGACATCAAAACCTTGGTGTCATTTGGCGCCAAACTAGGCGAACCAATATACGCGTTAAGCAAACACAGCGCATAAACGCAGCAAAAAGAGCCGCTTCATGGAAGCGGCTCTTTTGTTAACTTTGTCTCAACATTCTGGCATTAACACTATCCAAAATTGAATTTGGTAGAATCCCCAAAGTTGCGGCAAGTTAGCCGCAATCAAAGGAAGACTATCGTGGCAGGAATGGAACGCCTTACCCAACGTGCGCGCCGCGTACTGAGCCTGGCTCACCAGGAGGCAGAGCGCATGCGCCACAATTACATCGGCACAGAGCACCTGCTGCTCGGGCTTATCCGAGAAGAGGGTGGTGTGGCCGCACGCGTCTTGCGTGACCTGGGGCTCGAAGCCCCACGTGTAGAAGAGATCGTCGAACGCCTGACTGGCGCTGGCCAGCATGAAGGCGAAAAGATTGACCTTTCCCCCGGCACCCAACAGGTGCTGGAATATGCTTTCGAGGAAGCCCGCCGCCTGGGCAACCATTACGTAAGCACGGAGCACCTGCTGCTCGGCTTGGTGCGCTACGGCGAGGGCATTGCCCTCAACGTGCTGCGCAAGCTCGGCGTAACCCCAGAGCAGATCCGCCGCCAGACGCGCCGTGTGCTGCAAGAGAGCAGCGCACCGCGGCGCCCGGCCAACACGCCGCAAGGCGAGCGCCGCCCGCGCCGTGAGCAGCAGCGCACCGCCAAGACCCCTATGATTGACCAGTTGGCGGTGGACCTCACCACACAGGCCGAAGAAGAAAAGCTTGACCCCGTCATCGGCCGCCAGCAGGAAATTGAGCGCGTAATTCAGATTCTGGCGCGCCGTAACAAGAACAACCCCGCCCTCATCGGTGAACCCGGTGTGGGCAAGACCGCCATCGTCGAAGGCCTGGCCCAACGCATCATCGATGGTGACGTGCCCGCGCCATTGCTGGGCAAGCGCGTGCTGCAGTTGGATGTCGGCTCACTCGTAGCCGGCACCATGTACCGCGGTCAGTTTGAAGAGCGCCTCAAGAAGGTGATCGACGAGCTCAAGGCCTCTGAAGCCATCCTCTTTATCGACGAAGCTCACATGCTCGTGGGCGCCGGTGCCGCTGGCTCCTCAGTGGACGCCGCCAACATCCTCAAGCCCGCCCTTTCGCGTGGCGAGCTACAAGTGATCGGCGCCACCACGCTCGAGGAGTATCGCAAGCACATCGAGAGCGACTCGGCCCTCGAGCGCCGCTTCCAGCCCGTGCTGGTAGACGAGCCCTCTGTCGAAGAAACCATCGAGATCCTGCGCGGTGTGCGCCCGGCCTACGAGGAGCACCACCGCCTGCGCATCTCTGACGAAGCGCTGGACGCGGCCGCACGCCTGTCCTCCCGCTACGTTACCGAGCGCTTCTTGCCTGACAAAGCCATCGACCTCATCGATGAATCCGCCTCACGCGTGCGCATGTACAAGAGTCCGGCCGCCAAGGAAGCCAAAGCGGTCACCGATGAGCTCAAGGGCTTGCGCCGCCAACGCATCGAAGCCGAAGAACAGGGCCGCCAGGAAGAAGGCGAGGCCCTGCAGCAGCGCGAGACCGAGCTGGAAGCCAAGCTGGACTCCTTCCGCACCACCTGGGACCGTGACACCAGCCCCATCGTGTCTGTGGATGACATTGCCGAACTGATCGCCATGTGGACCGGTATCCCGGTGATGCAGATCGCCGAAGAAGAATCGGCTCGCCTGCTGCACATGGAAGATGACCTGCACAAAGCCATCGTGGGCCAGGAGGAGGCAATTGATGCCATCTCCAAGGCAGTACGCCGCGCCCGCGCCGGCCTCAAAGATCCAGACCGCCCCATCGGCTCCTTCATCTTCCTCGGCCCCACGGGCGTGGGCAAAACTGAGCTGACCAAAGCACTGGCCAAGCTGCTCTTCGGCAGCGAAGAAGCGCTGATCCAACTGGATATGTCTGAGTTTATGGAACGCCACTCCGTCAGTCGCCTGGTGGGCGCCCCTCCGGGCTACGTTGGCTACGAAGATGCCGGCCAGCTCACTGAAGCCATCCGCCGCCGCCCCTACTCCATCGTCGTCTTCGACGAGATCGAGAAGGCCCACCCTGAAGCGCACAACATGCTGCTGCAGATCATGGAAGAGGGCCATCTCTCGGATGCCCGCGGCCACAAGGTGGATTTCCGCAACGCACTGATCATCATGACCTCTAATGTGGGCGCCGACATGATCATGCGCAAGGGTGAGATCGGCTTCAACCTCAAGACCGATGACGAGGTGGAAGAGAAGATTGCCTACAAAGACATGCGCAAGAAGCTCACCGATGCGCTCAAGCGCGTCTTCCGCCCTGAGTTCATCAACCGTGTGGACTCGGTGATCATCTTCCGTGCCCTGAATAAGGAAAACCTGCGCTCCATCGTCAATCTGGAGATCGAGAAGGTGGCGGCTCGCCTGAAGGAGAGCAACTTCACCCTGCAGCCCACCGAAGCCGCCTTAGATCTTTTCGCTGAGCTGGGCTATGACCGTGAATACGGCGCCCGCCCGCTCAAGCGCGTGCTGCAAAGTAAGATCGAGGATCCGCTCTCCGATGCGCTGCTGGCTGGCGACTTCAAAGAAGGCGACACCATCACCATTGATGTTGAAGTGGGTGAGGAGCAGCCAGAAATTGTGCTGAAGAAAGCCAAGCCCAAAGCGACACGCAAGAAGAAAACGCTGCCGCCAGCACCACCCGCCGAAGCCTTGGCCGCAAATTAGCCATCCACGCTAAAATAAACAAAACAAGAGATACTGAGTATCTCTTGTTTTGTTTAAGGCTATGACGCACACCATCACCATTATCGGCGGCGGCGCCAGCGGAACCCTGCTGGCCATCCAGCTGCTGCGCTTGGCGCAGCAGCCGTTGCACATCTACCTTGTCGAGCAAAACGGCGCAGTAGGGCGCGGGGTGGCCTACGGCACACAATCCGAGGTGCATCGCCTCAATGTGCCCGCCAACAACATGAGCGCCTATCCTGACCAGCCCAGCCACTTTCACGAATGGCTCGGTGCGCAGGGCTATGCCTATGCCGCCAATGAGTTTGTGCCGCGCATGATTTACGCCAAGTATCTGCGCGCCCAGCTAGACGAAACCATCGCCGCGCACCCCGGCGCCATTGAGCTGATCCACGACCAGGCTATCGATATGGAGATCACCCCGCCGGCTTCGTCTTCGCAAGACGCAGGCTCGCCTGCGCACGAAGCAATCCCTGTGCTTGTTACCCTAGCCTCTGGCCGCACACTCAGCAGCCAGCAAGCCGTGCTCGCCTTTGGCAACTTTCTGCCGCCGCAGCCGCGCTTCTTAAGCGCACAGGCCGCTGCGGCTACCAAGTATTTCGGCAATCCCTGGCAAGCAGACCTTGCCAGCCGCATCGCCCCCTCGGACAGCGTCTTGGTGATTGGCATGGGGCTCACCGCGGTGGACACACTATTGAGCCTGCACGCCCAGCAGCATCAAGGCCCGCTCTACGCCATCTCCACTCACGGCTGGTGGCCTGCAGTGCACGAGCTGGGGCACAGCTATGCAGACTTCTCCGCCGAGCTGGCTAGCTGCACTACGGCGGCGCAAATGCTCGCTGTGGTGCGCCGCCATCTGCGCGCAGCGCAAACACAGGGCAGCAACTGGCGCGCCGTCATCGATTCCTTGCGCCCCAGCACGCAGGCATTATGGCAACAATTACCGCTCACCGAAAAACAGCGTTTCGTGCGTCATTTACGGCGCTTGTGGGACGTTTCTCGCCACCGCATGCCACCGGAATGTGCCAGCGTGCTCGATGCCATGCACAGTGACGGCCAACTGCACAGCCTGGGTGGCCGCATCGCAGAGATCACTGTTGTCGGGGATAAATTCCAGGTGGTGTATCACAACCGCAGTGGGGTCCATCAGCTCAGCGTGGATGCGGTGATCAACTGCATGGGCTCCGAGTCAAATCTTGCCCGCCTTGATAGCCCCTTGCTGCAAAACCTACTTAGCAAGCAACTCATCCAGCCAGATGCACTTCATCAAGGGCTGGCCACCGATGCGAATGGCACGCTTGGCCCGCATCTCTATACGCTGGGCACCGCGCTCAAGGGCATCTTGTGGGAAAGTACCGCTATGCCAGAGATACGCACCCAGGCGCAAAAACTCGCCAGCCTGTTACTTTCATAGTATTTATAAAAAAGAGGAGAGCTTCGCTCTCCTCTTTTTATATTCACTAGATTGCCAGGTATTCTTCCAGCCGGTCATAGGTTTCATTGGCGCCCCATTCCATACCGCTGGCCAACACGGCCTCCAGTTCTTCCTTGCTCTTGAACTTGGAATAGGTGCGCAGCAGCGTGCGCCCGTTGCCCAGGTCGATAAAGTTGTATTCTTCCTCACCCGGCTCGCCTGGCATGCCATCGAAGCCGAACGTGTTCACGAATTTATCGTGCGGCGAGATCAGGCGGTACTCGCCAAAGAAGGCGATCTCAGTGCCATCTTCACCGGTTTGAATGAAGCGCCATTTGCCGCCGGGGCGCGCATCCAGCGCTTCTACCCGCGTGGCATACTGCCGCGGGCCCCACCACTTGGGAATGATCTCCGCATCCAAATGGGCCTTGAAGACCAGCTCGCGCGGCGCATTGAACTCCCGCTCCATCACCAACTCCGTCTCACTGGGGAAGCTGATCACAAATTTGTTTTTCTCACTCATAGTTCTCCTTGTTTTGTTTTTGCACTTCACTCAGAAATTCATCCAGCCGCTCGTAGCTTTCTTCCCAGTTGCTGCGGTAGCGTTCCAGCCAGATCGAAACATCCTTCAGCGGCTCGGCCTGCAGTTGCGCCGGGCGCCACTGCGCATCGCGGCCGCGCGCGATCAGCCCGGCGCGTTCCAGCACCTTGAGATGGCGCGAGATGGCCGGTAGGCTGATCTGAAACGGAGCCGCCAGCTCGGAAACGCTGGCGCGCCCAGCCGCCAGGCGCTCAAGAATGGCGCGGCGGGTAGGGTCAGCCAGGGCGGAAAATGTGAGGGTCAGTGCATCGCTCATAATTAACACCTTTGTTAATTAACATAAATGTTAAATACACTATAACGATGTGCTTTGTCAAGCCCTAGATAACAGTTCAAATGTTCTATTTTGTAGTAGACTGGCGGCATGACCCTGCTTGAACGCCTACTCGGCCATGACCAGGCCGCTACGCAAGAGCTTCTCAAACTGTGTCTGCCTCTGTCCCCCGCTGATTTCGACCGTGAGTTTGATGCCGGCTGGCGCACACTGCGAGCCACCTTTGAGCACATGGTCTTCAATATTGAGACCTGGACAGATTTGATGTTGGCTCGCCCAGTGCGCGATATTGAGGGCCAGAACTCGCCCGCCGAACTTTTGACTCGCCTGGATGGCGCTTACCGCGAATTCGCCGCTCTGGCACGCCGCATCGAAGCCGAGGGCCGCCTGGACGATAAGTGGACAGATACGCTTGATAATCCGCCGCAACAAAAAAGTTTCGGCGGCGCCATCGCCCATGTCATCACACATAACATGCACCATCGCGCCGAGCTGCAGCACATGCTGCACCGCCTGCCGCTGCCCGATGTTCCCGAGGGCGATCTGATGGGTTGGGAGATGCGCCAGCATGGCTAAGAGCTTTACGCGCTTCGTGTGCCAAAGCTGCGGCCGCACAGCCGCCAAAGCGTTGGGCCGCTGCCCGCAATGTGGCGAATGGAACACCTACGCAGAAGAACTGGTCACCGATGAGCCCGCACGCCGCGTCGCCAACAGCAATGGCAACGGCAGCAACACACCCAAGCCGCTGACGCAGATCGCCGGCGGCGCCGAGAGCGAGCGCATGCCGCTCTCCATCGGCGAGTTCGCCCGCGTGCTGGGCGGTGGCGTGGTGCCTGGCTCGCTCGTGCTTATTGGCGGTGACCCTGGCATCGGCAAGTCCACACTGCTGCTGCAAACGGCGATGGAGATGGCCGCCCAGGGCCGCGTGTTGTACGTCTCCGGTGAGGAGTCACCATCACAGATCAAGATGCGCGCAGAGCGCCTCTCCAGCAATCAATCCATCAACCAATTAACCGATACGCTTTTCCTCGTCACCGAAACCAACATCGATGCCATCCTGCACCATGTGGAGCAGATCAAGCCGCGCCTGCTCATCATCGATTCCATTCAAACGGTGTACGACCCGCAAATCGACTCGTCCGCTGGCTCAGTCACGCAGTTGCGCGAGTGCAGTGATCGTTTCCGCCAGCTGGCCAAGAGCAGCGGCCTGGCGGTCTTCCTGATCGGCCACGTTACCAAAGAGGGTGTCATCGCCGGCCCGCGCCTGCTCGAGCACATGGTGGATACGGTGCTCTATCTTGAGGGCGATCGTTTCCAGTCCTTCCGCTTGCTGCGCGCCGTCAAAAATCGGTTTGGTGCCACGGCCGAAGTAGGTGTCTTTGAAATGGTGGGCAGCGGCATGCAAGAAGTGCCCAACCCTTCGGAAGCTTTCTTGGCCGAGCGCGTCGTCAACGCTGCCGGCTCCGCCATCGCCGTCACCATGGAAGGCACGCGCCCACTTCTGGTCGAAGTGCAAGGGCTCACCAGCCCCAGCGCATTCGGCAACCCGCGCCGCTCCGGCAACGGCATCGACACCAATCGCCTCTTGCTCATCACCGCCGTGCTCACCCGCCGCCTCGGCTTGCCCCTGGCCGAGCAGGATGTCTTCGTCAACATTGTGGGCGGCCTGCGCATCGGTGAACCCGCAGCCGACCTTGCCGTGGCAGCCGCCATCGCCAGCTCGGCGTGGGACCGCCCACTGCGCGCCGATGTCATTCTGGTGGGTGAAGTGGGCTTGAGCGGAGAGTTACGCACCGTGCCGCACACTGCGGCCCGCCTGAAAGAAGCCGCGGCACTTGGTTTTAAATCTGCTGTGATTCCACGGCGCTTGCGCAAGAATGATGAACTGCCTGGCGGAATAGATATCCAGGAAGCGCGCACCCTGCGTGAGGCGCTGGAACTGGCCACCGTAGCGCGCGAGAAATAAAAAGGCCGCCCACGAAAGTGGGCGGCCAGAGAGAGGAGTGGAACGCGTTTAACGCCCCAAAAGAATCAAAATACCTGCAACCAGGGCCAGTAGACTGCCAATCATGGCGGGCAGAGCCACGCCAAAGGCAGCCAGGCCGGTCAAGATCAGCCAGAGACCCAAAAGCAAAAAGCCAAGTCGATTTGTAACTTTCATAGCGAAAACCTCCTAAACCTTAACGAGTTGAGTTGTTCATCAGTAAACGACAAAAATGCGCTGATGTTGCGCAATCTGACAAATCATCAGATTATTCAGAAGATATGCAGCCGAGAAGAAATTTGACTCTAGCTGCCAGCACCTTCTGCGTTTCATCATTCTCTGAGACAAGATCAAAGCCGTGCACAGTGCCCTGACTTTGCACTTGTGTGACCTCTACACCTGCCGCGCGTAGTGCCTGCGCATACGCCAGCCCCTCATCGCGCAGCGGGTCAAACTGTGCTGTTTCCACATATGCGGGCGCCAACCCAAGCAGTTGCTCACGTCGTGCCGGTGCCGCATACACAACACTTGCGCCCTCCACGCCGCGCAAGTACATGGCCCACATACGGCGGTTGCTGGTGGCCGTCCACAACGGCACATCATCAAACTCCACCGCACTTTGCGTACTACAGCTGTCATCCAACACCGGATAAATAAGCAGCTGACCCCGCAGCGCTACTCCCTGATCCACAGCTTTCTGGGCAACACCGGCGGCCAATGCGCCGCCCGCCGAATCTCCGCCAACAACGATCCGCTGAGGGTCCACACCCAACGTATCGGCGTGTTCATATACCCATTTAAGCGCAGCGAAACACTCATCAAAAGCGGCCGGGAAGGGATATTGTGGCGCCAGCACATAGTCCACCAGTGCAACCGTATAACCGGCTTGCAACGCATACTGCTCGCACCGTCTGATATGCCCAGAAGAATATGACAGCGCAAATGCCCCTCCGTGAAAATAAAGGAGCAGTGGGGAAGCGGCTGGCGCAGTCTCCGCCCGCAGTAGTAACACTTTTACTCTGCGCCCAGCATCTGACGTGAACTCCACCCAACGATGGGTGATGGTGCGCTTACGACCAACACCTGCGAAGAATCGTTGCACCCCCACGCTCAGGTTCATGAACCACATCGCTAAGGGATGAAAATCAAAGTGGAAGACTGGCAGCCTACGATATTCGTCTCGCATCATCACAACTCAGTTCTCGCAGCATCAAAAATAGCTGTGTTTTGATAAATCTATCTTAAAATCTCCTTATGGACTTCATTCATTTCATCGTCGCACCATTCGTTGTGCTCTACGGATTGCTTGCCCTGCTCGCCGGGCCACAGCAGTGGCGCCAGGGCAAGCTGCAAACCGCCGCCGCCAACTCGCTTATGCTGGCCGGCGCCATCCTGGTTGTGTCCGGCTACCTGGTGTGGGCGCAATCACGCTGGGCGCTATGGGTGCTCGGTATTGGCCTTTTAACCATGCACGTCCTGGCGGCGGTCAACCGTGGCCAGAACACCAAGCCAAACAAGGCAAGCCTTGATTGGGACGGCCAGGGCGGCCGTCTGGTTGTGTCGCTTGTGCTCTTCGCTCTCGCCTATCTGGGGCAGCCAGCATGAGCGCGCTGCAAAAGTTCACGCAGCGTGCACCCGCAGTCTTGTTTGCTGCCGCCGCCATTTTGGCTGTGCTGGTCAGCCTGCTGATCCTGTTCACCGGCAGCGCGACCCAAGTCAGCGTGACCAATGGCACGGAAACTGTGACACAACTCAGTTGGCTTGAGGCCCAGGGCTGGTGGGGCTTGGCAATTCTGCTCATCTTCAGCGCGCTCTACGCCATGCCCGCTTTCGCCTTTGTCCGCGGGCGGCGCGGCCTGGCAGTGCTCTTTGCTGCCGCCAGCGTCATCATCACCATCTTGGCCAGTCTTTCGTTTGGCAGCTTCTACTATCCTGCGGCTTTGGCAGTCGTGCTTGCGCTGCTTGTGCTGCCGCTCAAGCACTAAAATTCATCAACCTGCTTTATCTTTTAGCTGACGAAACCAACTACAATGTTTCAGGCGCGCGGGGGCGCGCACAACTCGCTGAGGAGCAACGCAATGCAAAGCAGTCAAGCAAAATCCAAACCTGCCTGGGTAGAGGCCATCAAGCCTTATCAGGTGCCTGATCATAAGAAGAGCGTTTGGCAATTGGCCAACAGCCTGGTGCCTTACATCGTCATTTGGGTTCTCATGTACTACAGCCTCAGCGTGAATTACCTCATCACTCTGGCGCTGGCCTTCTTGAACGCCCTCTTCATGATGCGCTTGTTCATCATTCAACATGATTGCGGGCACAACTCGTTCTTCAAATCCACCCGTATGAACGATCTTGTGGGCGGCATGCTGGGCATCATCTCGATGACGCCGTACCACCACTGGCGCCGCACGCACGCCAAGCATCACGCCACCGCCGGCGATCTCGACTTTCGCGGCATCGGCGATATCTACACCATGACGGTGGAAGAATACGCCGAACTGACCTGGCAGCGCAAATTTGCCTACCGTGTCTACCGCAACCCCCTGGTCAAATTTGTGATTGGCCCCACGCTGCTCTTCATCGTATTGCATCGCTTCCTGCTCAGCAAGGATGCCGATAAGCGTGAACGCCGCAGCGTGCTCTACACCAACGTAGCGTTGGCCGCCATCTTCGCCATTTTGGGCCTGTGGATTGGCTTCAAGGAAACACTGCTGATCTGGTTCCCCATCATGGTCTTTGGCTCTTCGATTGGTGTTTTCCTCTTCTACGTTCAGCACCAGTTTGAAGACACGTACTGGCGCTGGCACGAAGAATGGGATTACACCGAGGCAGCTCTACGCGGCGCCTCCTTCTTCAAAATGAACAAAGTGGCACAGTGGTTCAGCGGCAACATCGGCTTCCATCACGTGCACCATCTCTCGCCCAAGATACCCAACTACAACTTGGAACGAGCGCACTACGAGAATGAGATCTTCCATCAGGTGGAGACGATCACCTTCTTCACCAGCTTCAAGACCATCTTCCTGCACCTGTGGGATGAGCAAACGCACAAGCTGATCAGCTGGGCGGAGTATCACCGCATCCAAAAACAGAAGGCGCCTAGCGCCGCCTAAGGCAAGAATGAAAAAAGCCTCAGCAATTGCTGAGGCTTTTTCATTCTTGCTCTTCAGTTCAGGGCTTCTCGTTCAAAACCATCCAGGCCATCGGCAGCAGCAGCGCCGCAATCAATGCCTTGATGAGGTCGCCCAACAGGAACGGAACCAGGCCGAGAGCGATCGAGCCGCTCGGACCCGTGTAGCCGCCCACCAGCACGGCCAGCCAGCTCACACCCAGCGCATAGATGGCCAGATTGCCCAGCACCATGGCAGCCAGCGTCTTGAGCAGAGTGCGATCCCAGCCACGTTCAGCCAGCCAGCCCACCAAAGCCGCCGCCACAATAAAACCAGCCAGGTAACCGCCGGTTGCGCCAGACATATAGGCGACGCCGCTTTGCGCTCCGGTGAAGAAGGGCAAGCCAGCCGCACCCATGGCCAGATAGGCCAGCACCGCCAGGACACCGCGGCGCGAGCCGAGCGCCATACCCACCAGCAAGACCGCCAGGGTCTGGCCGGTAATGGGCACCGGTTGCAGGGGAACACGCACCTGAGCCAGGGCCGCAATGAACAGGCTGCCAAACAAGATCAGCAGCACATCGGCTACCGCCGTACGGCGCGGGAGAATACGTTCAGCAAGGACTTGTTGCATAGACAGTCACCTCAACGGAATAATAGCAGACACTAGGGTCTCGCCGTATGCTTTAACCCCGTAAAAAGGCCAAGGTGCGCTCCCACGCCAAGGTCGCCGCCTCAGCATTGTAGACATCTGGGCGGTTGTGCTCATAGAACCAATGGCCGGTTCCCGGGTAGATATAGCGCTCAAGGTTAGGGGCGCTCATACCGCGCGCAGCCTCAATGTCCTCATACGGGTCATTCTCGGCGAAGTGCGCCAGAATGTTGGCCTCACTCTTGCGCACATTCGCGCCAGCCATGCCGTAAAACAGCACAATTTTGTCAAAAGTTCCT
Organism: uncultured Anaerolineaceae bacterium; assembly: GCA_964623375.1. GTDB lineage: Bacteria > Chloroflexota > Anaerolineae > Anaerolineales > UBA11579 > JAMCZK01. The sequence goes on along the minus strand of CAZUTS010000003.1, from coordinate 141,419 downwards.
GGCTGTTCTTCATCCAGAACCAGCGCATACGCCGCTCCAAAAGAGAAGCCCACCGAGGCGAGCTTTTCGCTGCTCACCGCAGGCAACGCGTGCAACAAGTTGGCCGCGCTGAGCGCAATCGCCACCACCGCAGGAAAGTTTGCCTCCGCGTCTTGCACCTGCTTCTCAGCCTCAAGGACATCGGCCGTCTGTGCGCCACTCATCAGATCCGGAGCAAAGACCACAAACCCTTGTGCGGCCAAGGCATCCGCCTGCTGCTGGAAAAAATCGGTAAGCCCCCACCAGGCATGCAGCAGCAACACACCCGGCCCTTTGCCGCTGGCGGGCAGAGCCAGGTATCCAGCATGCTGTTTTCCATTTGCCTCAAAAGTTTCCATAGTGCCTCCATTCTTTCTTTGAAACTATCGCACAAACTCCCGCAAAGCATATCTGCCAGCGTACAGGTCAAGATACTTTAAAAATCAAAGCCCGCACATATCTGTACGGGCCTTTTGATTTTCTTGAGGCAGACTAGCCTTTGTAGGCCCATTCCCCTTTGCGCATCAGCGGCTCTTTGGCGCCGTCTTTGGTGATGCCGTCAATATCCATCTCAGCCGAGCCAATCATGAAGTCGACATGCACCAGGCTGTAGTTGCCGCCAGCCGCGGCAAAGTCCTCCGGGCTCATGCTCTCGCCTCCCTTGAGGGTGAAGCGATAGGCGCGCCCTACGGCGATATGGCTGGCTGCATTTTCATCATACAAGGTGTTGTAGAACAGCCGGCCCGACTGGGCAATGGGCGAGCTGTGCGGCACAAGCGCGATCTCACCCACGCGGCCGGCACCATCGTCCACATCCAGCAGGTCTTTCAAAGCCTGCTCGTTCTTGCCGGCCTTCACATCCACGACGCGGCCACCTTTGAACACCATGCTGAAGTCTTCGATCAGCCGCCCACCGTAGCTCAGCGGCATGGAGGCCTTGAGCGTACCCTCGGCGCGGTTTTTGTCGCCCAGGGTAAAGATCTCTTCGGTGGGCAGGTTGGGCGTGAACGTGACGCCGTTCATCGTGTCAGACTGAGCGCTGTTCCACAGGTGCCCGGCGGGCAGACCCACAGTGAAGTCGGTACCCGGCGCGCTGTAGTGCAGCGCGTCGTATTGCTTCTCATTCAAATACTTAGCCGCATCCTGTAGTTGGGCGATGTGTTCCTTCCACGCAGCCACCGGGTCCTCGCGGTCAATACGGCACAGCTTAAAGATCTGCTCCCACATGGCATCCACCTGCTGCTCGGCCGGCAACTCAGGGAACACTTTGGCCGCCCAGTTGGGGTGCGGCACACTCACCAGCAACCAACTGTAGGCGTTCTTCATCAGCAGCTCCATCTGGGGCTGCATGTGCTTTTCCATTGTGCGCTGTGCCTGCGTCACCAGGGCAGGGTCCTGGCCGTTGAACAGGTCAGGGTCTTCGCCATAGATCGAGACGATCGAGGCGCCACCGGCCGCGTACTCATGCAGGGCCCGCGTGCGCCAGGTGGGGAACTCTTCGAAGCTGTCACGCGGGGCATGCGCAAAGCGCACTAGCTGGCTCTGGTCATCATCCCAGAACACATCCACGAAGCGCGCACCGGCTTTGTACGCGCTTTCCACGATCTTGCGCACCAGCGGCGCGCTGTGCAACGGCGCCCCGCGGAACAGGTTCTTGCCGCTCACTACTACCTTCTGGCCGGGCTGGACATTTAGGCCAATATGCACGATCAGGTCAGCGTAATCAGACAGTTTTTGGTCAAAACTCTTTGTCATTGTAGGTTTCCTTTGCTTCAGAAAGTATAAGCGAAGCAGTTAAAGAACATATTGCCGCAGATAAACACAGATAAACGCAGGTTTTTAACTTTTATCTGTGTTTGTCTGTGTTTATCTGCGGTTGAATTTATCGATTTTTAAGTATCTGTGTTCATCTGTGGATAATTACCATAGGCTAGAATTATTGCATGTCTGAGCCCAGCTTCCACATCGGCGCGCTACCCATTTACGGCCGCACGATCCTCTCGCCCATGGATGGGTTCTCAGACCAGCCCTTCCGCTCGCTCACGCGCCAGCTCGGCTCGGCCATCAGCTACACCGAATTCGTCAATGCTCTGGATGTGCTCAACGGCCATCCCCACCTTCACCAACGCCTCGCCTTCCTTGAAACCGAGCGCCCGGTCGCTTTTCAGCTCTTCGATGACGACCCGACGCGCTTGCTGCAAGCGGCCATCAAGCTGCAGGCCTATTCGCCGGACACCATTGACATCAACATGGGCTGCTCCGTGCGCTGTGTCTCCGGCCGCGGCGCGGGCGCCGGCTTGCTGCGCGAGCCGGCCAAGATCGCCCACATCTTCCGCACACTCAGCAGCACGCTCAGCGTTCCCATCACCGGCAAGATTCGTATCGGTTGGGACGAAGACAGCCTGAACCACACCGAGATCGCCAAGGTCATCGAAGACAACGGCGGTGCCGCCATCGCTGTGCACGGGCGCACCAAGGCGCAGGCCTACCGCGGCACTGCCAACTGGGACGCCATCGCCGAAGTCAAAGCCGCCGTGCGCATCCCTGTCTTCGGCAATGGCGATGTGCGTCTGGTGGCCGATATCGGCCGCATGCGCGAGCACACCGGCTGCGACGCCGTAATGATCGGCCGCGGCGCCATCGGCAACCCATGGATCTTCGCCGGCCAGGACCGCCACGAGGTCAGCGATGCACAAGTGCGCCACATGGTGCTGGCCCACCTGGAGGCGATGCAATCCTTCTACGGCGCCGAGCTGGGCCTGGTGTTGTTCCGCAAGCACGCCGCCCGCTACATCAGCCCCTACGCGCTGAACGAAGCGCAGCGCGCCCAGCTGCTCACCAGCCAAACCGCTGAGGACTTTGCTCGCATACTGGATGAACTCGCCGTGCAAACTGCACTGGCTTAATCACTTAAAAAGAGGAGATGTAATGGATTTTCGTAAAGTATTTATTGGTCTTGGCAAAGGTGTTTTCTACTGGGGCTTCGTGCAGGTCATCCTGATCGGCGCGGCCTACTTTGATGCCATCCCCAGCAGCCTGCACGCCTACAGCGGCAACCTGATGACCCTCATGCTGCTGCTCATGCTCATTCTTGCAGTCGTGGGCAAGCTGGGTGGCCGCATTATTGGCCTGACGGTGCTGGCGCTGGTCATGCTGGCCGCCCAGGGTTACCTGCGCGCCGATGTACCCGACTTCGTCAGGGCGCTGCACCCGGTCTTTGGCATCGGCGTGATGTTCCTGGGCCAATCGCTGGCTAAACGCGCCGCCCAAGGCAGCTAACCTGCTCGACTACACAACAAAAAAAAGCCCGCCAAATGGCGGGCTTTTTTATATCTAGTATTTCTTCTGAATACTCTAGTTCTAGAGTATATGGTTAGGCAGCCGCAGCCGCCGTCTTGCGCTCCAAACCACGGCGGATAAACCACTTGGTGATCTCCGCAGCCACGGCCGGCAGCAAAGCCAGCGGCAGCACGATCTCCCACTGCAACCAGGTGAGCGAGGTGGTGTCAAACACACTCTGGAAGGGCGGGAAGAACACCACGACCAGCAGCAGCACCGTCGAGATCAGCACAGCTACGTTCATGTTCTTGTTGGAGAACACGCCACCATAGAACATGGAGTAGTGCTCAGAGCGAGCCGTGTAAGCACGCACCAGCTCAGACAAGCCCAGCGTCATGAACGCCATAGTGGAAGCGGTGAGGTTCTCGGCCGTGCCACTCGGGAACAGTTGCAGACCCAACATGTAGGCGGTCAACGTGGCCGCCGTCTTCACCACCGTCTGGATGCCGATGCCGATACCCATCTCACCGTCAATGATGGGCTCATCCTTGCGGCGCGGCGGCAACTTCATGATGTCCGGGTCACCCTTTTCCGTACCCAGCGCCAGTGCCGGGGCGCCGTCGGTGAGCAGGTTCAGCCACAGCAGCTGGATCGGTGCCAGCGGCGAAGGCAAGCCCATCATGATCGCCGTGAAGATGATCATGATCTCGGCCGTGTTGCACGACAGCAGGAAGAACACAAACTTGCGGATGTTGCTATAGATCACGCGGCCCTGCTCCACTGCAGACACAATGCTGGAGTAGTTGTCATCCGTCAGCACCATGTCGGCCGTTTCCTTGGCCACATCCGTACCGGTGATGCCCATCGCCACACCGATATCGGCCTGCTTCAGCGCCGGCGCATCGTTCACGCCGTCACCCGTCATCGCCACGATGTTGCCGTTGGCGCGCAAGGCACGTACGATACGCACTTTGTGCTCCGGCGACACACGGGCAAACACGCTGGTGGTCTTGATCACTTCCTGCAGTTGCTCATCGCTCATGTCATTGAGCTCAGCGCCTGCGATCACCTGATTGTTGCTTTCACCCACCAGGCCAATTTGCATGGCAATGGCACGCGCCGTCTGCGGGTAATCGCCCGTGATCATCACGGTGCGAATGCCTGCGCTGCGCGCCTTGGCCAGCGCATCCTTCACTTCGGGGCGCGGCGGGTCGATCATGCCCAGCAAGCCTACAAACACCAGGTCTTGCTCCACATGCTCCGCGGTCAGCGTGGCAGGCACATCCTTACTAATACGGTAGGCCACCGCGATTACACGCAAAGCATCCTGCGCCATTTGGTCATTGGCCTCAAGAATGCGCGTGCGCATACTGTCGTTGATGGGCGCTACTGCGTCATCGATCGTCTGGTACTGCTTGCACAGCTCCAGCACCACATCCGGCGCACCTTTGACCGCCACCACGTGCCAACCCTTGTGCTCATGGCCCTCATAGAAAGGAGAGAGGTCCGTAGAGAGCGGATCCACCACCTGGTGAATAGTGGTCATGCGCTTGCGGTCAGAGTCGAACGGAATTTCCTGCACGCGCGGGTAGCGCGTGGTCAGCTCGCCATAGGCTGCGTCGGCCTTGGCCGCCGCCACCAGCATGGCCGCCTCGGTAGGGTCACCCACCACGCGCGTGCCGCCTTCGCTCGATTCCAAAATAGCGTCGTTGTTCAACGCACCCAGCCACAGGGCGCTGAACACGCCGTGGTGCTTGGCTAGATCGAACGATTTGCCTTCCAGCGTGAATTCACCCTGAGGCTGGTAGCCGGTGCCGGATACTTCTACACGGCGGCCGTCTACCCACACGCTGGTCACGGTCATGGCATTCTGGGTCAGCGTGCCGGTCTTGTCAGAGCCGATCACCGTCGCCGAGCCCAGTGTCTCCACGGAGGACAGGCGGCGAATGAGCGCATTGCGCTTGATCATCTCGCGCATGCCCAAGGCCAGGCTGATGGTCACCACCGCGGGCAGGCCTTCGGGCACCGCCGCGATCGCCAGGGTGACGGCCACTTCAAACATGTGCAGCGCCTCTTGGCCGCGCAACAAGCCAACCACGAAGACCACAGCACAGATGATGAGCGCCGCCCAACCCAGCCAACGGCCCAGTTCTTCCAGGCGGCGCTGCAGCGGAGTTTGCTCGTGGTGCACCGATTGCAGCATTTCGGCGATCAGGCCCACCTGCGTGCGCATGCCGGTGTTGACCACAATGCCACTGCCGCGGCCATAAGACACCAGCGTGCCCATGAACGTAGTGTTGATGCGGTCACCCAGACCCACGTCCGTCTTTTCAAGACGGCCGGCGGTCTTCTCCACCGGCACCGATTCGCCAGTGAGCGCCGCTTCCTCAACCCTCAGGTTGATCGCTTCCACCAGGCGCACATCGGCCGGAATGTAGTTGCCCGCCTCCAGGAACACGACGTCACCTGGCACCACTTCATAGGAAGGGATGTCGATGCGGCGTCCATCGCGCAGCACGTGCGCCTCTGGCGAAGCCAGTTGGCGCAACGCTGCCAGCGCCTGCTCGGCGCGGCGCTCCTGCACAATGCCGAAGCCGGCATTGAGCACCACAATCGCCATCACCGCGCCTGCTTCGATCCATTCGCCCAACACAGCCGAAATGATCACGGCCGCAAAGAGCAAATACACAACAAAATTATTCAATTGCTCCCACAAGAGCGTGATGAACTTCTTGGGGGGTGCTTCTTCCAGCCGGTTAGGGCCGTACTTCTCTAAACGAGCTTTGGCTTCAGCGGAGCTGAGGCCCTGCTCGAGCGAGGTACCCAGGCGCTCAGCCACTTGTGTGCGGTCGAGTTGGTGCCAAGGTTCCTCAATTTGCTGCTGCCGGTTAACAGGAACAGACGTAGGTGCCACTAGCGATTCCTCCTTTAGGAACACTTGCGGTAACTAAATAAACTTCGTAAGCAGGCTTTTGGTCCGGGCATACCCGGTGGGGACTTTGCGACCTGACGTCGCGGGCCAACTGCAATGAGTTTTTATTATAGCGATTCTTGTTTTGGCTGCAAAGTCCCCAGGGTGCCAAAGTGTATAATCCTGAAAATCACCTAACTTTTCAAATTGGAGAGCATGCATGGCGTATAGCATCATCCAGGTTCCTGAGGGCGGAGCAAAGATTTCCATTAAAAACGGCGTTCTCAACGTGCCGGATAACCCGATCGTTCCCTTCATTGAAGGTGACGGTACCGGCCGAGACATTTGGCGCGCCAGCGTACGTGTGCTGGATGCCGCCGTTGAAAAAGCCTATGGCGGCAAGCGCAAGCTGCACTGGATGGAAGTGTACGCTGGCGAGAAGGCCTTCAATCAGTTCCAAAGCTGGCTGCCGGATGAGACCCTGCAGGCCTTCCGCGAGTTCCTGGTCGGCATCAAGGGCCCCCTCACGACGCCCATCGGCGGCGGTATGCGCTCGCTCAATGTAGCCCTGCGCAAGGAGCTCGATCTCTACGTCTGCCAGCGCCCGGTGCGCTGGTTCGAGGGCGTACCTTCCCCGGTCAAACGCCCGCAAGATGTCGACATGGTCGTCTTCCGCGAGAATACCGAAGACATCTACACCGGCATTGAGTTTGAGAACGGCACCGAGGAGAACGCTAAGTTCAAATCCTTGCTCAAAGATGCCTTCCCCAAGGAATATGCCAAGATCCGCTTCCCCGATAGTGCCGGCATCGGCATCAAGCCTGTTTCTGTTGAGGGTACCGAGCGCCTCGTGCGCGCCGCCATCCGCTGGGCCATTGAGAACAAGCGCAAGAATGTCACCTTGGTCCACAAGGGCAACATCATGAAGTACACCGAGGGCGCCTTCCGCAACTGGGGTTACGACATTGCCGAGCGCGAGTTTGGCGATCAGGTCTACACTTGGCAAACTTGGGAAAAGACCAAAGCGGAGAAGGGCGAAGAAGCCGCCAACGCTGAGCAAGACGCCGCCCTCAAGGCTGGCAAGCTGCTCATCAAAGACGTGATTGCAGACATCGTCTTCCAGCAGACCATTACGCGTGCCACCGATTTTGATGTGCTCGCCACCATGAACCTGAATGGCGACTATCTCTCCGACGCGCTGGCCGCCCAGGTGGGCGGCATCGGCATTGCGCCGGGCGGCAACATCAACTTCGTCACCGGCCACGCCGTCTTCGAGGCGACCCACGGCACCGCGCCCAAATACGCCGATAAAGACATGGTGAACCCGGGTTCCGTCATCCTCTCTGGCGAGATGATGCTGCGCTACATGGGCTGGGGTGAGGCCGCCGATCTGATCATTAAGGGTATCGAAGGCGCCATCGGTGCCAAGACCGTCACCTATGACTTCCATCGCCTGATGGAGGGTGCGACCAAGCTCAGCACCTCCGCCTTCGGCGACGCGGTCATCGCAAAAATGTAGCAGCCAAAACGGGCGAGGGAAATCCTCGCCCGTTTTTTTCATCACAAGTGTCATTGTGAGGAGTACTGAAAGTTACATAGTCATGCAACTTTCAGTCCCGAAGCAATCTCCAATCCAGCCTAAGCACCACTCCGCTTTGTCATTCCGAACGAGGCCGCAGGCCGAGGAGGAATCCGTGATGCGTAACTTTTGCAGCAACCATATCTGAACGAAGCCATACCAGACTCACCACAACCACCGTCATTGCGAGTATTGCAATTCATCCGTCATTGCGAGGAGTATTGCCGCTCTGCGGCAAACGGACGAAGCAATCTCCAATCCAGCCTAAGCACCACTCCTCCTGTCATTCCGAACGAGGCCGCAGGCCGAGGAGGAATCCGTGATGCGTAACTTTTGCCGCAGCCGTATCTGAACGAGGCCATACCAGACTCACCACAACCACCGTCATTGCGAGGAGTACTGAAAGTTGCATAGTCATGCAACTTTCAGTCCCGAAGCAATCTCCAATCCGGCCTAATCGCCACCCTGCCTTGTCATTCCGAACGAGGCCGCAGGCCGAGGAGGAAGCCGTAATACGCAACTTTCCCGCAGCCGCATCTGAAGCTATATGTACTCGCAACTCTGAGAGCAGCACTATCTTTACCACTCCAAAACCTTTGTGCTCTTTGTGCCTTTGTGGTTAAAGTTAAGGTCAATGCCCAAGGAAACAGCCCACCTCAACGCAGATGCCCTAACCATCCTGCCCGCCAACAAGGCCAGCTGGGAGGATCTGCAGGTCATCTTCGGCAACCGTGGCCTCACCTCACACTGCATGTGCCAGCACTACAAGCTGCGCGCCAAGGATTGGTGGCAGCTGCCGCGTGGGGTGCGCCCGCACATGCTGCGTGAGCAAACCCAATGCGATCACCCGCGCGCCCGCAGCACCACCGGGCTGGTCGCCTACCTGGGCAACCAGCCCGTCGGCTGGTGCGCCGTGGAGCCGCGGCCAGAATACCTGCGCCTGCTCGACAAGGCCACCCCCTGGCAAGGGCGCAGCGAAGACCCCGCCGATGAGGGCATCTGGGCGCTGGTATGCTTCGTGGTGCGCGTCGGCTACCGCGGCCGCCGCATCACCTACGCCCTGGCCGAAGCTGCCGTGCAGCACGCCCGCACACATGGCGCCCGCGCCCTCGAGGGTTACCCCATGCTGCCCAAGCCCGGCCAAACCATCACCTGGGGCGAGATGAACGTGGGCAGCCGCGGCGCATTTCTTGCTGCCGGCTTCAAGGAGATCCATCGTCCCTCACCACGCCGCGCCATCATGCGCATTGATTTCTAAAAGGGGTACATAGTGAAGTCAAAGCTAGCCACGTATATCAAAAACAATCAGACCCTCTGCCTGCTTTTAGCAGCCTTTACCTTTATTCGTCTGGTACTGCTGGCTGGCTCCTCGTACGAAGGCATTCTCGGCTACGGCGACCTTCAGACCTACTTTCACCTATCCAATCTCCCTGGGTGGCCCTACCTTCAGTCATGGGCCGAATACCCCCCTCTATTTCCATCCATTACCGAATGGATACATGGCCTGGTTAGCGGCAATCAATATGCGTTCAGCTATGCCCTTATCCTCATTTTTCTGATCGCTGACCTTGCCAACATCACCCTCGTCCACTCGTTGGTGGGCAATGCACCTGGCGGGCAACGAAAAACTTTACTGTTTGCAATCTTCCTGTGCGTCCTCCCCTACACCTGGTGGTACTTTGAATCTATGGTGGTTCTACTGGTGCTGCTGTCGATCCATTTCCTGCGCACTAACCGAGTCTATTCCGGTGCCATCACCATTGCAGTAGGTGCACTCCTCAAACTGTTTCCCCTGCTCATGGTAGGGTTATTCTTCAAAAAACTGCCCCTCAGCAAGTTCGCGCGTGCCACGGCCATTGTGTTGCTCATAGTTTCGGCCGTGTACGCCGTACTCTGGACGCAGTCACCTGATTTCACGCTGGCTTCCATCGCATCGCAGCCAAGCAAGGGTTCGTGGCAAACCGTGTGGGCGCTGCTGGATGGCAATCTGAACACGGGCAGCTTTGGCCCACTGGCTGATCGCCTCGACCCTCAAAAAGCAGGGCAACCCGTCAACAATCCGTATCGAGTGTCCCCGCTGCTCACGCTGCCGCTGTTTGTAGGCATCGGCTGGTGGCGCACACGCCGCCACCAGCTCTCCGACTCGGTTGAAATTCAAATCGCTTTCGCTGGGCTGATGTGGACACTCTTCTTTATATGGATGCCCGGCTGGTCACCTCAATGGGTGTACTACCTGCTGCCACTGATTGTTCTGGCGTTACCACTCAGAACAGCCGTCCTTGTGGGCACAACCCTGATCTTTGTCAATTTGCTGGAATGGCCCATCCTGCTTTCACGCGGCCTGTTTTGGGCCTTGCCTATTTCAATTCTTCTGCGCACCTTCCTGCTGGTGATCCTGGCAATCGAATTCGACGCGCAGTTGCGCGCCAACTCCAAATAGCTTTCATCAGATGATTACACGGGCCGATGTTCGTGCAAAACAGCACGCATGGCGCGCAGTGCTATAATGCTTTTTAACATCCGCGGAGATTGGTTTTCAAAGGAGTTGTACGTGGCTGCCCCCAGCACACCGCTCAAAAACACCGTAAAAGGATACGCAACCTACATGGGGCGTGAAGGGCACTATGCTTTTCTCCTTCACCGCCTGACGGGTCTGGGTGTCTTGCTCTTCCTTACTATCCATATCCTGGATACCGCCACTGTTTACTTCTATCCCTCGTTGTACCAGCACGCTATTGAGCTCTACCGCGCTACGCCCTTCATGCTGGGCGAGATCGGTCTGCTTTTCGCCGTCATCTATCACGGCGTCAACGGCCTGCGCATCGCCGTGACCGATATGTGGATGCCCAAGCGCTGGGCCATTGAAAAGCAGCGCAAGGCTGTACGCATCACCCTCGTCGTAGCCATCTTGCTGTGGGCCCCCGGGGCAATCGTGATGTTCTACAACATGCTGCTCCACAACTTCAGCATTGACCTGTTGGCAATGCTGCCTTTCGGGAAGTAATCATGGCTAGCAAAGCAACCCTAAAGTCCAACTTTGAAACCAAAGCCTGGCGTCTGATGCGCTACAGCGGCATTCTGCTCATCCCGCTGGCCTGGTTCCATGTTTACCTGCAAGACGTTATCGTAGGCGTGCACTCCATCGATATCGATTATGTGGCCGTGCGCCTGGCCGATGCCGGCTGGGTCATTTACAACTTCCTGCTGCTCTTATTCGCCTTTGCCCACGGTATGTACGGCCTTCGCCAGGTTGTGTTTGATATGGTGCACAAAGACAGCACCCGCCGTATCCTCAGCATTTTGATGCTTATCTTTTGGCTGGTGGTCAGCGCCATTGGCGCCACTGCCCTGGCGATGGGCGCCCGCCCGGAATTGGTTCAATAAGCTATGACGCAAACTCACCAACACGAAGTCATCATCGTAGGCGCTGGCGGCGCCGGTCTCATGGCCGCGCTCTACGCCTCACGCGGCGCAGACACCGCCGTGCTCAGCAAGCTCTATCCCACTCGCTCGCACACCGGTGCCGCCCAGGGTGGTATCGGCGCTGCGCTTTCCAACCTGGAGCCTGACAAGGTCGAATGGCACAGCTTTGATACCGTCAAAGGCAGTGACTACCTGGGTGACCAGGACGCCATTGATTTCATGTGCGCCCAGGCGCCCGAAGTGGTCTACGAGCTGGAGCATATGGGCCTGCCCTTCTCGCGCAACCCGGATGGCACCATTGCTCAACGCCGCTTTGGTGGCCATACCAACAATGAAACCAAGCAGCCCGTGCTGCGTTCCTGCTACGCCGCCGACCGTACCGGCCACATGATCCTGCAAACGCTCTACCAGAACTGCATCAAGAACAAGGTGCATTTCTATGATGAGTTCCATGTGCTCGACCTGCTAATGAAGGATGGCGTAGCCAACGGCGTTGTCGCCGTTGAGCTGGCCACGGGCGAACTGCACGTATTCCACGCCAAGTCGATCATCTTTGCTACCGGCGGCCACGGCCGCATCTGGGAGCTCACCTCCAACGCTTACGCCTACACCGGCGACGGTGTAGCCATCACGCTGCGCCGCGGCCTGCCCGCCCAAGACCTGGAGTTCTTCCAGTTCCACCCCACCGGCATCCTCAAGCTCGGCATCCTCATCACCGAGGGCGTGCGCGGTGAGGGCGGTGTGCTCATCAACGGCAAGGGCGAGCGCTTCATGGAGCGCTACGCGCCCACCGTGAAAGACCTCGCCTCGCGTGACGTCGTCAGCCGCTCCATCTACCTGGAGGTTCGCGATGGCAACGGCATCAACGGCGATCGCTATGTCCACCTGGACATGCGCCCTGAAGTCGTCAACCACTATGCCGAGCTTGATGGCCGTAAGCTTCCCGATGGCACGCCGTACCGCGTCACCGGTGAGCAGTTGCTCGCCAAGGTGCCAGACATCGTTGATTTCTGCCGCACCTACCTGGGCATTGACCCCATTAAAGAGCCCATGCCCATCCAGCCCACGGCGCACTACGCCATGGGCGGCATTCCTACCAACGTTCACGGCCAGGCCCTCAGCGATGCACAAGGCACCATCGTCCCCGGCCTCTTCGCCGCTGGCGAAGTAGCCTGTGTCTCCGTGCACGGTGCCAACCGCCTCGGCACCAACTCCCTGCTGGACCTGGTGGTCTTTGGCAAAGAAGCTGGCAAGAAGGCTGCCGAGTACGCCAAGAGCGCAGACTACAAGCCGCTCGAAGCCAACCCAACCGACTTTACCCGTCAGCAGTTGGACCGCATTCTCAACAACACGGGCGGCGAGAAGATCATCACGCTGGGCGAAGAGATGAAGACCAAGATGATGGATGATGTCGGCGTCTTCCGCACTGCGGACGGCATGGCCAGCGCCATCGAGAAGATGCGTGAGCTACGCCAGCGCTACAAGAACATCAGCATCGACGATCACGGCAAGCGCTTCAACACCGATCTACTCAACGCCTGGGAACTGGGCTGTTTGCTGGATGTAGCCCTGGCTACTGCCGTCTCCGCCCACGCCCGCCCCGAAAGCCGCGGCGCTCACGCTCGCGAAGATTTCCCAAAGCGCAACGATACCGAATGGCTGAAGCACACCATGGCCTGGATGGATGGCGACCAGGTTCGCTTGGAGTACAAGCCGGTCACCATCACCAAATACGAGCCGAAAGAACGTGTCTACTAGAACGGGAGCGATATGCTAGGCTATTTGAAAATCTACCGCAAAGCGAGTGCGCAATGCTTGTCTATCTAAAGATTTACCGCTACAACCCCGAGGCTGGCCGCAACGTGCCTAGCTTTGATACCTACAACATTGAGGCCGAGCCGACCGACCGCGTGCTTGACCTGCTCGAAGAGATCAAGGGCAACATCGATGGCACCGTCTCCTTCCGCCGCTCCTGCGCTCACGGCGTGTGTGGCTCAGACGCCATGCGTATCAACGGCCGCAACATGCTCGCCTGCAAAGCGCTGGTGAAGGACGTAGGCACTGAGATCACCATCGAACCCATCCTCGGCCTGCCCGTGCTCAAAGACATGATCGTGGATATGGAGCCGTTCTTCGATAGCTACAAATCCCTCATGCCCTTCCTCATCAATGACGAAGTGCCGGCTGATGGCAAGGAACGCCGCCAGACGCCTGAGCAGCTGGATCGCTTTGAGGACACCACCAAGTGCATCCTGTGCGCCGCTTGCACCACCTCCTGCCCGGTCTTCTGGGCAGATGACCAGTACGTCGGCCCAGCCGCCATAGTCAACGCCCATCGCTTCATTTTTGACAGCCGTGACCAGGCCGCCAACAAGCGCCTGGAGATTCTGGCTGACCACGGCGGCGCCTTCCGCTGCCGCACCGCCTTCAACTGCACCGAGGCCTGCCCGCGTGAAATTCACGTCACCCAAGCCATCGCTGAGGTCAAAAACGCCATCACCGCCGGCGGCGTAGAGCACTAGGCAAACCTGCCCTAAATCAAAAAGAGCCGCCCTATGGGCGGCTCTTTTTTTGTTTGCTTACCTTACGCAGCGGAGACGTCTTCCGGCTGCTTGTCTACGCGGATGGGTTTGCCTTCTTTGAAGACGGTGCCCTCGCGCTTCTCGTCCACATCCACCTCGATGGTGGTGCCAGGCTTGAACTTGCCAGCCAACAGCTCCTTGGAGAGCGGGCTCTCCACGAACTTCTGCAGCGCCCGGTTGAGCGGGCGGGCGCCGAAGGCGGTGTCATAGCCTTGCGTGGCCAGCCACTCACGCGCGTTCTCGGTCAGTAGCACCTGGATACCCTTCTCAGACAGACGGTCTTGCACTTCCTTCATCTGCATGTCCACGATCTGCTTCATCTCATCCACCGAGAGCGGCGAGAAGGTGATGATCTCGTCGATACGGTTGATGAACTCAGGGCGGAAGGTGTCGCGCAGCGCCTTCTGGATCTTCTGGCTGGAGGAGCGCTCTTCGTCATCACCGCTGTTCTGCAGGAAGCCCAGCGAGCCAGACTTGCGCACGAACTCCGTGCCCAGGTTGCTGGTCATGATCAGCACCGTGTTGCGGAAGTCCACCGTGCGGCCCTGGCCATCGGTCAGGCGACCGTCATCCAGGATCTGCAGCAGCGCGTTCCACACATCCGGGTGCGCCTTTTCGATCTCATCGAAAAGGATCACGCGATACGGGCGGCGACGCACAGCCTCAGTGAGCTGGCCGCCTTCTTCGTAGCCGATGTATCCCGGAGGAGCGCCGAACAGGCGCGCCGTAGTGTGCTGCTCGCGGTACTCAGACATGTCGATACGCACCAGCGCATCTTCATCATCAAACATGAATTCGGCCAGCGCCTTGGCCAGCTCGGTCTTGCCGACACCGGAGGGGCCGATGAAAATAAACGAGCCGATAGGGCGCTTGGGATCCTTGAGGCCCGAGCGCGCACGGCGAATGGCGTCAGAGATGGCGCTGATGGCGTCACCCTGGCCCACGATGCGCTCGTGCAGGCGGGCTTCCATGTTGAGCAGCTTCTCGGCTTCGGTCTCCATCATTGTGCTCATCGGAATGCCGGTCCACTGGGCAACGACCTCAGCGATGTCGTTGATATCCACCACCTCGTCGAGCTGGTGTTCGCTTTCCCACGTCTCGCGCTTGGCTTTGAACTCGCCCTCGATGCGCAGACGCTCCGATTTCTTCTCGGCGGCGCGCTCGTAATTGCGTTCCACGCCGGCTTGCTCTTCTTCAGCCTGCAGGCGTTCGATCTCGGTTTTCATCACCTTGAGCTCATCCGGCAGCGAGTACAGCGCCACGCGCAGCTTGGCCGCCGCTTCGTCCATCAGGTCGATGGCCTTGTCGGGCAGGCGGCGGTCGGGCACGTAGCGGGCGGAGAGCTTGACCGCTTCCACCAGCGCATCGTCGGCAAAGCGCACGTTGTGATGCGCCTCGTAACGGTCACGCAACCCCATCAGCATCTGAATGCTGTCTTCCATAGAAGGCTCTTCCACATACACGGGCGCAAAGCGGCGCTCGAGCGCAGCGTCCTTCTCGATATGCTTGTGATACTCGTCCAGCGTAGTAGCGCCCACCGCATGCAGCTCGCCGCGCGCCAGCGCCGGCTTCAGCATGTTGCTGGCGTCCATGGCGCCTTGGGCGGCGCCGGCGCCAACGACGGTGTGCAGCTCGTCAATGAACAGGATGATCTCGCCCTCAGCGCGCTGGATCTCTTCCAGCGTAGCCTTGAGGCGCTCCTCGAATTCGCCGCGGAAGCGCGAGCCGGCGATCATGGCGCCCAGGTCGAGCGAGAGCACCTTCTTGCCGGAAAGAATTTCGGGCACATCATTGGTGGCGATTTTTTGGGCCAGACCCTCGACGATGGCGGTCTTGCCCACGCCGGCCTCACCGATGAGAACGGGATTGTTCTTGCTGCGGCGCGAGAGAATCTGGATCACGCGCAGGATTTCGCTGTCACGGCCAATGACCGGGTCCAGCTTGCCCTCGCGGGCCGCCTGGGTCAGGTCACGCGAGTACTTCTCCAGCGTGCGGTAACGCGTCTCGGCCTGCGGGTCCGTCACGCGCTGGCCGCCGCGCAGCTGCTGCACTGCGTCAAACACGCGCTCACGCGTGATGCCGGCGCCTTCCAGCAGGCGGGCGGCCGGCGTGCTGCGCTCGTTGAGGATGGCCAGGAAGATATGCTCGGTCGAGATGTACTCGTCCTTGAGGCGGTTGGCCTCCTCATTGGCGATGTCTACAATGCGCTTGACGCGCGGCGTGATAAAGATCTGTCCGGCGCCGCCGCCAAAGATGTTGGCCTTGGGGCTAGTGCGCAAAACGTAGTCCAGGCGCTCCTTCAGGGAGGCCGGGTCTACTTTGAGGATCTCCAACAGCTGGCCGATGACGCCTTCCGGCTGCTCGATCAGCGCCAGCAGTATGTGTTCGGTATCGATCTGGTTGTGCCCGTAGCGCTGGATGATCTCAGCAGCTCGCTGAGCAGCTTCCTGGGCACGTTCGGTAAATCGGTCAAATCGCATCATTGTGGGTTCCTACCTAACCGCCGCCAGTGGGCAGCAATCGTATTGAAAATAAGCTCGGCTCGCTAAAGAGCCGCCATTCCCATCATTGCAAGCAGCATGCCCAGCCCGCCCCTCGTCATTGCGAGGAGTATTGCCGCAAAGCGGCAAACGGACGAAGCAATCTGCCCTCTGATGGGTAAATATGCAGAGATTATATAAGGGTGGCTAGGCCGCCCGCACAAGAATCTTGTTAGAAGATTTCTGGAAGAGAAACAAGAGAACTGCCCTAACCCAAGATAGATTTGCCGAAAACCGAAAAATATAAGAAACCGCATTAGAATCATCGCCATCAATCGAGGTTTCTTAGGTTCAACAACAATGGCGATAGCAAAAGCACATGAACCTGCGAAGGTCTTTATCAGCTATAGTCACGCTGACGAAGAATATCTGTCAAGGTTAAAGATTCATCTTCGCCCAATTGAACGTCAAGGGCTAATTGAAGTCTGGTCCGACGCCAAGATAAATGCGGGGGAAAATTGGAGGAGGGAGATTGAAAAAGCTATACATGAAGCACGTGTAGCTATTTTGCTGATATCAGCAGATTTCCTTGCCTCTGATTTTATTCAAAGTAACGAGTTACCTGCAATTTTAAAGAAAGCAGAAGAACATCAAGGACTAGAGATTATTCCAGTCATTCTTAAGCCTTCTCTATTTTTAGACACACAGATCTTAAATGAATACCAAGCTGCCAATGACCCTGAGAAACCACTAATTGGCTTAAGCGAGGTTGATCAGGAAGGCTTGTGGGTGCAAGTTGTCAAGCGCGCAAACGCTCTTGTAAATAGCTCTGCTCAAGAAGAATGGGCGCTTGAAGATGATGACTGGGATGGATATGACGCAGAGATTTGGTCTGACGATAGATTGTTACTGGCTGAAGAAATAAGAACGCCGCAGGCGATTAATAGTTATTTTGTATATCGATACCATTTCATTGACAGCCCACATTACATGAAGAGTGCGCGTGAAGTTCTAGGGGGAACAGATAATACAGAGGAAATTCTAGAAGAGGTTGGCGAGAAGCTAAAAAAGGCGGGCTGGGAAGGGGATGGAGAAGTGCAACTTTTATGGATTCCACCCTTTATGGGGGCAGGAGTTGAAGACACGCATGGTATCTTGGTCTGGCATGTTAAACAAAGAAATAATGGAACTTCATGGTTCTTATCACCTGTGCCGCTACCTTTTTCTCGATTACTTGAACAAAACGATTAAAGGTTATTAGTTTTAGAGACTTTGTTCGTTAAATCCCCTTGACACCCGCCCCCAATCCCGCCCGCCACGCGCCTTCCATGCTATAGCTCAGCACGCAGCACGCAGCACGCCGCACGCCGCACGCCGCAGCTACCGCGCCGTTGCCGTTCGCTAACCGCTGAACGCTAATTGCTAACAGCTGGTTCTTCAAATAGGGGGCTATTTTGTCTGACCACGCGCCAACCAACGCCGCATCCATCCTCGCCCACCTCATCGAATTCGGCTCATCCAGCGCCGCCGCCTCCGCCGCCGGCCCAGATTGGCCCCGGGTCTGGTGGATGGCCTACACCGCAGTATCCTCCGTCACCGGCACGCGTGACGAGCGCATGGATAAGTTCTGTCAGGTCATCCAAGACCAGCCAGATGGCCACCGCATCCGCCAGCAGGTCCTCGCCGCCATCCCACCGCGCGAGAATCGCTTTCAACACAATCGTTACATCTACAACGCCGCCGATGCCATGCAGCCACCGCCCGAGCAGGAATGGTGCATAGCAGACCTGCTCGCCCGTCGCTCGCTCAACATCCTCGTCGGCGATCCCGGCTCCAAGAAAACACTCCTCGCCCTAGACCTTGCCGTCTGCACCGCCCTCGGCAAACCCTGGCTAGGCCGTGCCGTCAGCCAATGCCCCGTCTTGTTCGTGGATGAAGAAACCGGCAAGCCGCGCCTTTGGGCGCGCATCCATGCCGCCCTCAACGGCCACGCCGCCTCGCCGCAAACACCCTTCCACTACATGTCGCTCCCCAACTTCGATCTGCGCCAGGCCGATGATTTCCAAACCCTCATGCAAGCCGCTCAGTCCGTCAACGCCGGCCTCATCATTATCGATGCGCTGGCCGATGTCATCCGCGGCAGTGATGAAAATTCCGCCTTCGCCCTGCAGCCCTTTCTCAACCGCATGCGTTACCTCGCCGAGGCCACCCACGCCGCCGTACTCATCCTGCACCACAACAACAGATCCGGCGCCTTCCGCGGCTCCAGCGTCATCTCCGCCGGGGTCGATCTATTGCTCAGTATCGAAAGCGCACCAGACTCGCCACGCATAGACCTGCGCCCGCTCAAAACGCGTGACGCCTCGCCACAACCCTTCGCCGCCCTGGCTCACTTCGGCCCCGCCAGCTTTCACCTCACCATCTGCGAAGATGAAGAAACACCACGCGCCCCGCGTCCCAGCACAGCCAGCGCCATCCTCACCACATTGGCACAGCACGAATCTGCAGACACACAAAGCCTGCTCACGCATGTAGACCGCGTCAGCCTCGGCACACTGCGCAACGCCATCAACCAGCTCAAACACTTCGGTCTCATTCAACGCGCCGATGGCGGCCAGCAGGGCGCCAAAGCCCGCTACCAACTCACCATCAAGGGCCTTGAACTTTTAACGCCCACTTTCCCTCCCACCAACCATGATGATGATTAAAACTTTTCCACGCCACCCATTCATCACTTCAAGCAGGATGGCTCTAGCAGACGCCGTGCCTATTCGATTTAGCATGTCCAAGAATGCAGGAGCTGTTAAACCTGCGACGCGGGACCCTCAGAGCACACCCCGGGTTGCAAGCACCAGACCGAGCGCTTTGCGGAGGGGGCCTGGGGGAACCAACTTTGGTTCTCCCAGCGGGGTTATAGGGGCAGAGCCCCTAAAAATAGAGAACAAAGGAAAATTCAATATACTTCCCCTTGACATTACTGTGTAATACACAGTACAATTCCCCACATGGTAACCAAAGAAGAGTACCCCGCATTGTTGGAAGGGCTGGTGGGCGAGCTGCGCCGTGGCGCACTCAGCCTGGCTGTACTCAGCCAGCTCAGCCAGCCCCAATACGGCTACTCGCTCAAACAGCAGCTCGCCGCCCAAGGCATGGATATCCCCGAGGGCACGCTGTACCCGCTCCTCCGCCGGCTGGAGGCGCAAGGGCTGCTCGAGAGCGAATGGCGCGTAGTAGACGAGGTGCGGCCGCGCCGCTACTACCGCATCGGCCCCCAGGGCCAGCAAGCCCTGGCCGATCTGACCCACGAATGGCAGGCCATCAGCCAGGCGCTGAACGGCCTCTTACACGGAGACAAGTAATGAAAGACAACAACCTTATCGAACGCTACGTACATGAGGTCGGCGCGCACCTACCCGCCAAGACCCGCCAGGATGTGCAGCAAGAGCTGCGCAGCACCCTGCAAGACAGCCTGGCAGAACGCGGTCTCGACGCGGACAAGCCGGAGGATAGCGAAGGTGTCGCAACCCTGCTGCGCGAGTTTGGCGAGCCGGGGCACTTCGCCGCCCGCTACCAGCCAGAGCGTTACTTCATCAGCCCGGCAGCCTTCCCAGCCTTCCGCCTCAGCTTCGGCATCGCCGCCGTGGTGGTCACCATCGTGCATCTCATCGGCCTGGCGCTGCAGATCAACCGCGGTGGCTTCAGCTTCGCATGGTGGGGCAGCTTCATGGCCAACTACGTCGACAGCATGCTGCTCACCCTGGGCGTGGTGGCCTTCGTCTTCTATCTATTAGAAGGCTTCAAGGTCATCAAGCCTGCCAAGGCAGACCCGGCCTGGGACCCGCGCAAGCTGCCGGGCATCAAAGACCCTGACCGCATCAACCGCACCGAGGAGCTGGTAGGCATCATCTTCACTATCGCCGCCCTGCTGGTGTTCAACTTCGCTCCGCACTGGATTAGCATCATCAGTTGGGGCGAGGGCGCCCCGCGCGTCCTCCCCGCACTGGCCGAGGGCTTCCTGGCCTACGTGCCCTGGCTGACCGCGCTGTGGCTGGGCGAGCTGGCGCTCAAGGTGCTGGTCTACCGCCGCGGGCGCTGGAACCGCATCCTGCGCGCAGGTGAGTTTGTGCTGCAGCTGGCCAGCATCTTTGTGCTCTACACCATCATCCAGAACACTGAGATTGTCGCCATCGCCATTGTGGACAACCTGGTCAAGTTCGGCCTCTCGGTGGCCGTAGCCATCATGGTACTGGAGGCCGCCAAGCAGCTATTCGTGCTGCTGCGCGGTGAGCAGCCCGCGCTCAGCCTTGAGCGCATCATCGAAAGAATTGGAAAATAAACCGCGAACCGCGCAGAGAGAGTTATGAAAGAAACCTTGATCGACCGTTACATCCAGGCCGTTGGCCTCAAATTGCCCGCACGCACGCGTGCCGATGTGCAGTTGGAGCTGCGCACCGCCTTGCTTGATGCGGCCGAGCAGCGCGGGCTCAACCCGCAAACTGACGAGGCTGGCATCGCCGCACTCTTAAAAGAATACGGCCGCCCCGAAGCGCTGGCCGCCAGCTACGGCCAAAGCGGCGCCCTCATCCACCCGCAGGTCATGCCCGCCTACCGCCACGTGCTCACCATCAGCGGCGGCCTCATCACGCTACTGCACCTGGTCGCTTTGCTGCTTGTGCTGGCCAACACCGGGCTTGATTTCAGCGTGGGCGATGTCATCGGCAACTACGTGAAAGTGCTGCTGATGAGCTTCGGCGCCATCACTATCGTCTTCAGTGTGATCGACCGCAACTTGCCGGATCTCAAAGTGGAGCTGCCCGAGTGGGAACCGAACACCTTGCCCGCCCTTCTGCCTGAGATGGACCGGCTGGATTACGCTGAGACCATCGCCGAGTTCATCATCCAGATCGCCGCCCTGGGTGTCTTCGCCAGCCTGCCGTGGGACCTCCGCCTGCCGGATGGCCCCAGCTGGGAGCTTGTGCACGGCGTGCTCAGCATGCTCACCGGGCTGCTGCCCGCCTTCATCGCCCTCGGCGCAGTGGATGTGCTTATCAACGGCGTCAAGCTGCTCCAGGGCCGCTGGACGCGGCTAACGAGGATATCCACCGCCCTGCACAGCCTGGCCGCCGTCGGCCTGCTCGGCTACGTCACCGGCCAGATGATCCGCATCCTGCAACCCGGCCCCTGGGGTGACCGCGTCTTCACCAGCATCGCCCTCACCATGCTGGTGGTCATCATCTTCATGCTCGGCGTGGCCGCCAACCAGGTGCGGATGCTGCTCCTCAACCGCAAACGCAACCAGGAGGCGCCATAAACCTGCCATGCACCCCAAGCCCCCAGCCAAGGCTGGGGGCTTTTGCGTCTCATTTTGTATCATGGCAAAGCGTAGTATCCTTTGGGTTCAACGCCTTGTCTGGCGGCCAAATTCTCTATGGAGTGTGTGAATGGATATTCGCGGAAAGAATGCCCTTGTCTTGGGTGGTTTTGGCTTGGTCGGCAGCGCCGTCTGCCGAGAGCTGTTGGCGCACGAGCCGGCTCGGCTGGTGGTCGCCTCGCTCAAAAAATCTGAATCTGATCAAGCAATCGCAGAACTCAAAGCAGCTTTCCCGAATAGCAAGACCAAATTCCTCTCAGCCTGGGGCGACATCTTCGTACGGGCCGAGTGGCAAAGTGAAGAAACTCCGCCGCGTGGCGCCATTCTGGCAGACCCCGTCCGCCGCAAGGTGCTCATCAGTGATATCGTCGATGAGCTGACCGAAGAGATCCTCGGCGCCTCGCAGCTGCACCGCCTCATCATGGGTAGCGCCGAGGGATTGGATGGCCAACCGGCCCACATCGTGGTCGATGCCATCAACACCTCCACCGGCGTGGCCTACCAAAACATCTTCGCCGCAGCCCGTAAGCTGCAGAGCGAGATCGCCAAAGGCAGCCCCGAAACCAGTTGGGAAGATGAGATCGAGCAACTGCTGGCCGCCCTGTATATTCCGCAGTTGGTGCGCCACATCCAGATCATGCACGAGAGCATGCTACAAGCTGGTACACAGGCCTACGTCAAAGTAGGCACCAGCGGCACCGGCGGCATGGGCCTCAATATTCCTTACACGCACGGCGAAGAGAAGCCTTCGCGCGTGCTCATGTCCAAAGCCGCACTGGCCGGTGCGCAATCGCTGCTCACTTTCCTGATGGCGCGCACCCCCGGTGGCCCCACGGTAGTGAAGGAATTCAAACCTACCGCGCTCATCGCCTGGAAGGAGATCGGCTACGGCAAGATCAGCCGCGGCGGCAAAGACTTCATGCTCTACGACTGCCCGCCAGAGCAGGCCCTGCCGCTCAACGATGCCAACTTGGCGCCCAGCGGTGACTTTGGCGCCGCCACCGGCAAAGCGATGGAAGCCGTGTACATCAACACCGGCGAGAACGGCCTGTTTGCCGCTGGGGACTTTGCCGCCATCACCTCCTATGGCCAGATGGAATTCGTAACGCCGGAGGAGATCGCCTTCAACGTAGTGCGCGAGATCATGGGCGGCAACACCGGGCGCGACATTGTGGCCGCGCTGGATAGCGCCGTGATGGGCCCCAGCTTCCGTGCCGGCACGCTGCGCGATTCAGCGCTGCGCCGACTGCGCGAGCTGAGCGCCGAGCACGGCGAATCGGTCGCCTTCGAGATCCTCGGCCCACCGCGCATGTCCAAGCTCATGTTTGAGGCCTATTTACTGAAGCAGGAATACGCCAATAAGATGGCCAACGCCCTGGCCGATACGCCGCAGCAGATGGCCGCCAAGCTCGAAGCACGCATCGGCAGCGATGCCAAGCTGCGCCAGGAGATCATCTCTGTGGGCCTGCCCATCCTGCTCTCCGATGGCCAGCGCATCCTGCGCGGGCCGCTGGTGAAATCGGAGAACGCCTACCGCGGCTGGGTCGACCTCACGCCGGAGAATATGGCGCAGTGGCAACAACGCCTCGAAGGCATCCGCACCATGGTCAAAGCTGAGTTGAACGGCGGCAGCTCTTCGCAGCACGACCGTTCGTACTCCTCGGTGCGTGACTGGGCCGATGATGATCGCTTCGAGATCGGCGAGATGGCCGGCTGGGTCGCCATCAACGAGGATAAGGGCCGCAGAGGAAAGCAGTAATTTTTGTGAGCAGTGATGAGCAATCAGTGATCAGGTTTCCTGTTCACCGTTCACTCCTCACTAATCACTTTGTTGTAGGATGTGATTATGAATACTGAGATTGCCGTCTTCGGTGGTGGATGCTTCTGGTGCACAGAAGCCGCGCTCAAGATATTGAAGGGCGTGGTGCGCATTGAGCCCGGCTATGCCGGCGGGCCAGAGGGCGCACCCGCACCCAGCTATGAGCTGGTGTGCACCGGGCGCACGGGCTTCGCCGAGGTGGTGCGCGTGGAGTTCGATCCAGCCGTGTTGAGCTACGGTGATCTACTGGCGGCTTTCTTCGCCACGCACGACCCCACGACACTCAATCGCCAGGGCAATGACATCGGCACGCAGTATCGTTCCACCATCCTGTATGCTGACGAGGTGCAGCGCGCCGAGGTGGAAGCCTTCATGCGCGAACACGCGGCTGAGTACTCACGCCCCATCGTCACCGAGCTTGCCCCGCTGGGCGACTTCCACGTAGCCGAGGAGTATCACCACAATTACTTTGAGCGCAATCCGTTCTCAGGCTATTGCATGGCGGTGATACCACCCAAGATCAGCAAGCTGCGCAGCAAGTACGCAGAGCTGGTAAAGCAGTAATTGGTAATTAGAGATTGGAGATTGAATTGGCCTACTAGCCAATTACTACTTACTAGTCTCTAATCTCCAGCCTAATAGTCCCGCATGGCCCAACCTGCGGTTGGCTCATGCTCCCAGGGATAGACGATAAACGCGTCGGTGCTGGCGGCGAAGTAATCCGGGCGGGTGTTATCAAAGAGATTGCGATGGGGGTTGAAATGCAGAACACTAGTGAAGGGCATACCACCAGCAGCAGACACACGGTTCTTGACAGCCGTGCTGGTGCGGCCAGAGCCCCATACATCATCCACCACCAGAATACGGCGGCCGCGCAGCAATTCATCATCAGGGAATTGCACAAACTTGGGGAAGACCAGCATTTTCTGGCGCGCAATCTCCATCTGAGCTGGGAAGTCCACCGCGGCGGTAAGAATTTCAGCCAGGCCCATGCGCTCAGCCAGCATACCGCCAGGCACAATGCCGCCGCGCGTCACCATCAGCATCGCCTCAAAGTCATGCTCAAACTGCTGCATGAGCAAGTTGATGAGGTGCTGCACTTCTTCCCAACTGACCAATTCTCTGCGCACGGCTATCTCCTGCGGTGATTATAGTGGCGCTGGCGGATTTACTTCAATGCGCCAACCCGGCAAACGCAGGCCGCGCAGCAACTCGGCGGGCTGCGGGCCGCGCAACATCAACTGCCAGCGGTACTCCTTGTTGACGCGCACGTGGAAGCTGGGTGCCGGGCCGATCACATCCGTGGCGCCGCGCGCCTGCCGCGCGATCTGGGCGTGCAACTCAGCTGCCAGCGCGCCGGCCTCCTGCTCAGCCTTGCGCTCATCCAGGTGGCGATACTCCAGGCGCACCAATTGAGCATATGGGGGATAGCGCAGCTGGCGGCGGTAAGTGTTTTCGGTTTCGTAGAAGGCAGCGTAATCATGCGTCGCGGCAGACTGGATGGCATAGTGCTCTGGCTGGAAAGTCTGAAAGATGACATTGCCACCGAGGGCGCTACGGCCGGCGCGGCCGGCTACCTGGGTGAGTAGTTGGAAGACGCGCTCAGGCGCACGGTAGTCGGGCATCTGCAGCCCAACATCGGCAAGCACCACGCCGACCAGCGTCACTTTGGGCAGATCTAATCCCTTGGTGAGCATCTGTGTACCCACCAGCACATCCGCGTGGCCATCGGCAAACTGAGTGAGGATGCGCTGGTGGCTGCCTTTGCTGCGCGTGCTGTCTCGGTCCCAGCGGAGAACACGCGCCTCAGGCAGCAGGCGCGATACCTCGGCCACCACACTCTCAGTGCCCATGCCATAGTGGCGGATCTGGGTGCCCTCGCATTGCGGGCACTGCTTGGGCAAGATGCGGTGATAGCCGCACTGGTGGCACACCAGGTCATGGGTGAGCTCGCCACGCGCGTGTTGCGTCAGCGGAGTCTCGCAATTGGGGCAGCGCAGCACATAGCCGCAGTCTCGGCAGAACACATACGTAGCACTGCCGCGGCGGTTGAGAAACAAGATGGCCTGCTGCCCACGCTGGATGACTTGCTCCAGTTGATCTTGCAGGGTGTGGCTGAAGATTGAGCGATTGCCAGCCTTGAGCTCGCGGCGCATGTCCACAACTTCAACGGGCGGCAATTCCGGGGCGCGGCCTGGGCTGCCGTGACCGCTGTGTGCCTGCACGCGCTCGGGCAGCTCGAGCAGTTGCCATTGACCCGCACGCGCTTGCGTGTATGAGCCCACATCGGGCGTAGCCGAGCCCATTAGCACCAATGCGTTATGGATCTTGGCGTACTGAAGCGCGGCGCTGCGGGCATGGTAGTGCACATCTTGATTGGCTTCGTAGTAGCTGTCGTCATGCTCCTCATCCAACACAATGAGGCCAATGTTTTTTAACGGGGCAAAGAGGGCGCTGCGCGGGCCAACGACCACGCGCAGGTCACCGCGGCACACGCGGCGCCAGGTGTCATAACGCTCCCCATCCGAAAGTTCAGAGTGCAACAAACCCACCGTGTTGCCAAAGCGAGCAAAGAAACGCTGCACCGTTTGCGGGGTGAGCGCAATCTCGGGCACCAGCACCAGCGCGGTGCGGCCAGCTTGCAATGTCTCGGCTACAGCGCGCAGATAGATCTCCGTCTTGCCAGAGCTGGTGACACCGTGCAACAGAATAGGCTTGGCGTTCTTTGTATTCAGGGAAGATTGCACTGCTTGCCAAGCCTGCTCCTGTGCTGTGGTCAGTGTGTGGGGCACATCCATGGCGGTCTGCAAGCCCTCCAGTGGGTCACGCACTTGCTCCATCTGGCCAAGTTCAACATAGCCGTGTTTTTCGAGATAGGCCAGGTCTGGCAGGGAGGCGCCGCTCTCTGCAAACAGCCACTCGGTGGGCATGTAAGCGCTTTCACGCTGCAACGCATCCAGCAAGGCAGTGCGGCGTACATGCGCCTCGGCAGACTTGCTCAGCTGTGTGCCCGCCGCGGGCGGCTGACGCAGGCGCGCCGTGCGCACCAGCTTGGCTTTTTGGCGCGGCATAGGAATGACCGGCTCGGTGGCAATGAGGCCGTGGCCTTGCAAGACGCTGATGGCGGCGCGCCAATTGCGCCGCGGCAGCGCTTTGTCCAACTGGCGGGCGCGTAGTGGGCCGCGCGCCTCCAGCGTGTTCAGTACCAGCGCTTGCGCGGGAGTGAGCTGCGGCGCGGGGAGCTCTGTGCGGCTGTAACGCACATCGGCCAACTGGCCGATACCCGGGGGCAGCATCAGCGACGCGCAGGCCGCCAGCGGCGCCAGGATCGTGTGGCTGAGCTGGCGGGCCAGCTCGATCTGCTGTGGCGTGAGCACAGGCTCATCATCCAACAGGCTGTCTATGGGCTTGGTATCGGCAACCTCAGGCTGGGCGACGTTGCGCAAGACTACCCCTTGCACCACCAGGGTGTTAAACGGAGCCAGCACCAGGTGGCCCGGACGCAACTTGGCTTCCAGCCCTGGCGGCACATGATAATGAAAGACACCCGAAACTTTGGGGACGTTTACGGCGAGTTCAACAAACTCCGGCATGCTGCACCTGCACGCTTATGGCAGCGGGCCAAAGAAGACTTGATTGCCAAAAGCCAAAAAGACCAGCCGGTTGGGTGAGATGGTGAAGGCGCTGACGACTTCTTCAGGCAGCTCCGCCTGGCTGCGCAACTGACGCACAATGTTCATGCGCGTGCTGAACTGATACACCGCGGGAGTGATAGGGTCTGCAAAAAAGATGGACGGGCCGGGTGGCTCGGTGACCAACAATTCAGAGAAAGTAGCGCCTGCAACTGTTGGGCCACTTTGCTGGCCGGGGCGCGTGTCGACATACTCCACCGGGTCTACACAGGTGGTGGGGTTCTCCAGATCATCACTGAATTCACACTGCACAACATGGCCATCCAGGTCCAGCATGTAAAGGATGTTACCGTCCAAGGCAATATCCTGAATGTGCTGCATGCTGGGAACTTGCGAGCCAAAAAAGAAGCGCGGCGGATTGGGGAAGGAGCCATCTTCGCCAAAGTAGATCCACACCGCATTGGTAACCGGATCCAATACATACAAGTTGCCGTTTTCGATGGCGATGGATTTGGGCGTGCCCCAAAAGCTATCCGGCGGCTGCAGGGAGATGGCCAGCGGGCGCTGCTCTGGGATACAGAAGATCATATTGCCATTCACATCCAAGGCGGCCACGGTGGCGCCTTGCGAATGGTTGCTGACCAAGGCAATATCCACCAACTCGCTCACGATCACGCCGCCGTAGGGGCCGGGCTCGCAGGAAAACTTGCTATCGACCTGGTAACCGCTGGAGGTGAGGAAGGCACGGATGACCTTGCCAGTAAAAGCGTCAAGCACGTACAGGTCCCGGGTATCTGCCACCATGCGAATGATGTTGGTATTGCGCGGCAGGTTGCTGAACAGTGCAGGCTGGAAATCCACGCGTTCGATGAGATCGAGGCCATCGAGCTCAAGGCGCGCCTCGGCCAGCAACTGCGCGGCGGCCTCAGCATCCTGCTCGTAGGCCGAGGCACGTTCGGCAAAATACACGGCCGCTATCCAAGCCTGGCGCATTTCGGTGGGATCGCTGCGCTCCTGCGCCAGGGTAGCGGCGCTTTGCGCCTGGGTGAGGTAATTTTGGTAGAGCTGCACGCGGCCAAACTGCAGGTAAACCACTGACACCAAAATGACTACGGCCAATGGCACTACGATGGCAATAATGGCAAGTGTTTGGCGCGGCAGGTTGAAGACAGGCTCATCTGGCAACAAGCGCACGAGAATGCTGCGCAGCACGGGGGAAGCGCGCTGCCAAAAAGAAGTGGTACGTGTTGAAATTTCGCTCCATAACACCGAAAAGCCGCTAGGCTCCTCCGCTTGCTGGCGGCGCGGCGGCCACTCTTCGTTTGTGGGCTCTATTGGGTAATCACCCGCTGCAGTTGTAGGCTGCTCCATGTTGGGCACCGCATGGGCAGCAGTGTCTTCGATATTGGCGGGCGGGTGCAGCTGCCCTTCGGGCAAGGTTTCAGGCTGCACAGCTTCCCAGGCCTGGGCATTGCTGAGGCGCGGCCGCGCTTGTGCCGGTTGTGCGGCCGGCGCGGCTGGCGCCTCTTCAAAGCTGGTCATCAAGCTGATTCTTTGGCTGCCGGGCTGCGCCATCACCAACACGGCGCGCAGCTCATCGCCAGATTCACTCAAAAAGCGGCGGCGCAAGGTGGAGAGTTTTTGCCCGCTGACCTCGCTGAGGGTCTTTTCATTCCAAGTGCCGGGAATATCCGGCGCCAACAGAAAACAATCGCCCACGGCCAGCTCGGCTTGATAGAAACGAATACTGGTCTGGCTGCTCAGGCCGAGGCCGCGGCCCGCAGTAGGGGCATCATAAAAGTGCTGGATACTACTATTGAGCTGGAAGGCGTGCTGCGGGCCAGAGTGCGCCAGGGTGACACGCTCCTCGCGCACGGAGACGGCCGCAAAGCGCACGGCCTGGGCGCCAGCCGCAGACGGGTTGCGTTGGTTGAGCTGCAAAAAGTAGGTATTGAGGCGCTCAAACTGATCGCGCAACGCAGTGGTGACAGAACCCGGCGTGCGGAAGTACCCCTCGGCCAGGTCAGAGAGTAGGGCGTGCTGCTGGTCTGCACTGAGGGCCAATTCTGGGGGCAGGGTGAGCTGCAGGATCAGGCGCTCACCGGTGCGGCCGCGGGCGGCACGCTTGGGCGCGGCCAACAGGTGCAAGCCAGGCAGGTAAGCCTGGTCTTGTCCGTTGCGTCTATATAGGGGAACTACGAAGAGATCGAGCGCGTTTGCCATTTCGTCGCGCTGCGGTTGTACATAAACACGTACGACGCGCGCAAAAAATTATACTGGTAAAATCCCAGAGCCATTTTGTACACGCAGCACCAACTCCACACATGAAAATAGACATTATTCGCAGCACAGACTCCTGGGCGACTCTGCAGCAGGAGTGGGATACGCTTTTGCAAGAAAGCCATCTCAATTTGCCTTTTATGACCTACGCCTTTCAGCGCGCCTGGTGGCAACATCTGGGCGGCGGGGAATGGCTGCAGGCCGAACTGCATATCCTGACCGGGCGCAACGAGAGCGGCGCGCTGGTGGGCATTGCCCCGCTGTTCCGCAGCACAGATGCTGAGGGCAAAGCGCAGTTGCTGCTGATCGGCAGCCACGAGATCGCTGATTATCTGGACCTGATCTGCCGCCCGGCGGACCTGGCGACGTTCACGCAGGCGATCATCAGCGAGTTGCAAAAAGATGCTGGCTGGCAGCAACTGGTGTTCTACAACCTGCTAGATGAATCGCAGACAATCGCTGCGCTAACTGCCGCCGCCGAAGGCAGCGGCCTGCAGGTTAGCGAAGAGGTATTGCAGCCATGCCCCTACATCCCGCTGCCCGCCAGCTTTGACGAATATCTGGAAAGCATCGATAGCAAGCAGGCGCACGAGTTACGCCGCAAGGTGCGCAAAGCCGCCCGTAATGTGTTGCCGGTGACGACCGAATTCATCACCGAAGCCAGCGAGCTTGACCAGGCGCTGGAGGATTTCTTTGGCCTGATGGCGCAGGAGCAGGACAAGCTGGTATTTCTTCAGCCTGCCATGCGCGCCCAGATGGAAGCGATTGCGCGCGCCGCATTTGCCGGCGGCTGGCTGCAGCTCATCTTCTTGAAGGTGGGCCGCCAGCGTGCCGCCGCTTATCTCAATTTTGATTACGACAATCGTATCTGGGGCTACAACGCCGGCTTCAGCAACGCCCACGCGCAACTCTCGCCGGGGTGGTTAATGATGGCTGAGATGATGGAGTGGTGCATCACCAACGGGCGCAGCGTATTTGATTTCATGCGCGGCGATGAGGAATACAAGTATCGCTTCGGCGCGGTGAACCGCTACGTCAAGAAGGTAACCATTCGACGCTAACCGCTCGGATGGCAGTTTTTAAAAATCAACTCTACTTGGAATACAAGACTATACGGATTCCTCGCTGAGCCAGGTTCGGCGATCTGGTGTCGATGTAGACATCCGCTCGGAATAACACGATTGAATATAAAACTTGCTGAACGCAGGCGTTTTTATCTAGTCGGCGGCGTAGCGTAAAGCGGCACGCGCCAACAAGCGCGTTGAATCGAGCGTTGGCAGCACCGAATCCTGTGGCTCGATCAGCAGAGGGATCTCTGTGCAACACAAGCCCACAGCATCACAGCCTTGCTCAGCAAACTGTTCAATTAGTGATTGAAAATAGCGACGCGTATCAGGCAGCAGCGTGCCATAGATCAACTCATCCACAATGTATTTGTGCACCTGTTGGCGCTGCTCGAGACTGGGTGTGAGCAGCTGGATGCCGCGCGGCTCAAACTTGCGCGGGTACACCGGCCCTTCCATCAGCGGCTGCGTGCCCAGCAAGCCGACGCGTTTGTAGCCGCGCGCCGCAGCCTCACGCGCCACTTCTTCGGCAATGTGCAGCCAGGGCAGCGGCGAACGCTCGATGATGGGGTCAATAGCGACGTGCACGGTATTGTCCGGGCAGATCAGCACTTCGGCGCCGATGTGGGCCAGCTTGCGCGCCGATTCAAGAATCGTCTCGCTGACCTCGTGCCACTTGCCTTCTTCTGAAGGAAAGTGATAGGCCGCCATACTGAAGTTATGCATAGTGACTTCAGGATTTTGGAAGGGGCCGAGGAAATCTTTGCCTTCTTGAATGATGGTGCGATAGCACAGCGCGGCACCTTCATAAGAGACGCCAACAATACCAATGTGTTTTGTCATAAATAAGTGATGAGTGAGTAGTAATCAGTAAGGAGGATTGGAGAAATTAGTGATTGTGATTAATTCTACTCCTGTTCACTATTCCTTATTCCCGAAAGATACGCACGCGCCGATTGGGCTCTTTGCCATAGGAGTGCGAGACCAGCTTGGACTCTTCGACCATTTGATGTTGCAGGCGGCGAACGTGCGATGAGGCAGGCGGAAGCTCCACCCAACGCTCGCCGTTGAGCACGGCGTCAATGGCTTGGCGCGTCTGGCCGAGCTGCTCATCCATATCGCCAGTTTCATCAACTTGGCCGGGCAGCTCAAAGATGCCGGAGAGGAAACGCTCCATCTGCACTACGGTGTTGGCGCGCAGCACATACACCGGCATGCCGCGTTGCTCGGCATCCACAATGGGGCGTTGACGTTTGCGATAATAGGTGCGCAAGGTCACCAGCACATCGGCTTGACCAGGGTCATTCACGGGAATGACAGGTACACCCACATGCTTGGCGGCATTCATCAGGCGATTACGCGCCACCCCAAACGGATAGATGCGCACCGGTTGCAGGCTGCTGGCGCTGCGTGGCGCTGGCGCCTCTTTAGTGGCCGCCACCGTTTGGGTGCGCGCATAGGCTGCGTCAGGCTCGGGCTGCGCGGCCGGCTCGCGGCGGCGCGGGGTGCGTGATTGCGCCGGGGCAGCTACCTGAGCGCCAAGGCGAGTACTGCTGCGCGCCGGGGCGGGCTCATTGCGGCGCGGCGCACCCGGGCGTTGCGGTTGCGGCGCCTGGGTGACATGGATCTTGCCGTCCTCGCCACGCGTGCGCAGTTCTGGTTCCATGGGGTAGCCACGCAGCAACGAATCGACGGCGGAGGTTACATCTCGGTGCACGGCGAACTGGCTACGCGACTGAATCTCGACCAAGACATCAAAGGTGGGTGGAGAGCGGCGCTCGAGCACGGTCTTTTGCGTGCCACGGCGGCGGGCCTCTTCATCAGATAGGGTGACTGACTCGATACCACCCACCAAGTCAGACAAGGTGGGGTTGAGCAGCAAGTTTTCGAGCGAGTTGCCGTGGGCAGTGCCGATGAGCTGCACACCGCGCTCGGCGATGGTACGGGCTGCCTTGGCTTCGAGCTCGCGGCCAATCTCGTCGATGACGATGACCTGCGGGTTGTGATTCTCCACGGCTTCGATCATCACTTCGTGCTGCATGGAGGGTGTGGCTACCTGCATGCGGCGGGCGCGGCCCACGGCGGGATGCGGCACATCGCCATCGCCACCGATCTCGTTGGAGGTATCCACGATGACGACGCGATTCTTCTCCGCTAGGATGCGGGCAGCCTCACGCAGTAGCGTGGTCTTGCCTACACCGGGTCGGCCAAGGATGAGCAGGCTCTTGCCATCTTGAATTAGGTCTTCGATGATGTCGAGCGTGCCATAGACGGCACGGCCCACACGCAGGGTCAGGCCAACCACGTCACCGCGGCGGTTGCGAATGGCCGAGATGCGATGCAGGCTGCGCTCGATGCCAGCGCGGTTGTCTTCGTCAAAATCGCGCAAGCGGCTGACGACATACTCAATGTCGTCTTTGTCTATCTCACGCTCCAGCAGGGTTACTTCTTCATTCACCAGGCGCGTAGTGGGAACACGACCCAGATCGAGAATGATCTCAAGTAGGTCGCTGCTGTTGTTATGGTCACGCACGGCGGTCTGCACATCGTCAGGCAGCACACCGAGTAGTGCATCCAGGTCATCTGTGATTTGGCGTCTTGTCATTGTTCGTCCACAGGTGCAGCTTGCTGCACGGGGTATTGAATTGTCGAGGCCTCGATGCCGGCGGCTCGAGCGATCTTTTGCACATCGTGCACCTTTACTGGCTGCACCATGCGGCGCACCAGCACCACTTGACGCGGGCCGGGTTGGGCATCCAACCCTTCGAGGAGTGGCTCCAGCCAATCCTGGTGGGCGCGCACGGAAAAATACACGGGGCGGCTGGCACGCGGGTGCAGCTGGATCAGTAGCGCCATCAGCCGGTCGGCCATGTGCTGGCCCGGCTGGGCGGTCAGTTGCACCCAGATTCCCTTAGGGCCGCGCTGCACATCGGCAAAGGCGGTTAGGGCACCTTCGTGATACAGCACAAAACTATCTTGTGTGTCAGCCGGCCCATACTCCAGGTGCTGCAATTGCGGCGGCACCTGGCTATTACGTAGCAGGCGCACGGCCAGCGCGTGGCGGCTGAGGTACGGCTGCCACAGCAGATTGTCTTGCCCGGCGGGTGGCAGGGTGGTGCACTTCCAAATGCGCTGATGTGTTTGTGCGCTCAGGCCGGCCTTTTGCAAGGCGGCGCTGGCAGCGCTGTGTTCATCCAGCTCAGCCACAACCCCTTGCACACCATACGGACCGAGCTGCTTGAGCATAAACTCTACCAGCGGCGTGTAGGCGGAGAGTGTTTGTGGCGCAGCAAAGATCAACGCTGCCAGCGAGCGGCCTGCGAAGCGTTGCGCCTGCAGAATCAGCCCCTCGTCTGGATCAATGCTGGTGTGCACACCGGTGAAGGTACACAATGGCGCCAAGACGGCTCGGCGGGTGAGTGCAGCCGCGCCACGTGTAAGCACAGATTGATTGTGGAGGAAAAGGACCTGCTGTCGGGCGATGTTCAGCGCCCCAAGATCTGCAATTGTAAAGTCTTGCGACACCCAGCTATTTTACAACAGCGCTATTTCAACTGCATCAAGGTTATGTTAACTTTTGGCCAGCTTTAGGAAGTAGCGGTGAAAGCGGTCATCGCCTGAGATCTCGGGGTGGAAGGCCGTGGCGAGCAGCTTGCCCTGCTGGGCGGCAATGATGCGCCCATCCGGCAGGCTGGCGAGCGACTTGGCCTCACCGCTGACGCTCTTGATGAGCGGGGCGCGAATGAAAACAGCACGTACGGGTGGGTCGCCAGCGGCCAGGCCGTTCAGGGCGGGCACCGACACTTCCACATCAAAGCTCTCGACCTGGCGGCCGTAGGCGTTGCGCTCCACAGTGATATCCATGATGCCCAGCAGCGGCTGGTTGCGCTCGGCATCCTTCGAGAGGAAGATGGCGCCAGCACAGGTGCCGTAGATGGCCTTGCGCTGGCCGAACTGGCGCAGCGGCTCGATTAGGCCGTAATCGGTGGCCAGCTTGCCAATCGTGGTGGATTCGCCGCCGGGCAGGACCAGGCCATCAAGCCCTTCCAAGTCCTCAGGCAGGCGCACCTCGCGCACGGTGGCACCCAGGCGCGTGAGCATGGCTGCGTGTTCTGCAAAATCACCCTGGAGAGCGAGGACGCCTATGGTGGGGGAAGGATTCATCATTGGCAAAATCTCCAAATCTCGAATCAGTAACTAGAGATTCGAGATTTGGAGATTAGAGAGTATTACCAACCGCGCTTGGCGATCAGGTCGGCTTCGGGAATATCGGTGACCTGGCGGCCCACCATGGGCTCACCCAGGTTGCGGCTGACCTCAGCCAGGATCTTGGCGTTGTTGTAGTGGGTGGTGGCTTTGACGATCGCCTCGGCACGGCGAGCGGGGTCACCAGACTTGAAGATGCCGGAACCAACGAAGACGCCATCAACGCCAAGTTGCATCATCAGCGCGGCATCTGCCGGGGTGGCAATACCACCCGCAGCGAAGTTGACCACCGGCAGGCGGCCCAGCTCCTTGGTTTCCTTCACCAGCTCATACGGCGCGCCGAGCTCTTTGGCCAGCGCCATCACTTCTTCGTCTGGCATGGTTTGCAGCTTGCGCACAGTGCCCAGCACGGTGCGGGCGTGGCGCACGGCCTCGACCACATCGCCGGTGCCAGCCTCACCCTTGGTGCGAATCATGGCGGCGCCTTCGCCGACGCGGCGTAGGGCTTCGCCCAGGTTGCGGCAGCCACACACGAAGGGAATCTTGAAGTCGTGCTTGTTAATGTGATTGGCTTCGTCAGCCGGAGTGAGCACTTCGGACTCGTCTAC
Organism: uncultured Anaerolineaceae bacterium; assembly: GCA_964623375.1. Classification (GTDB taxonomy): domain Bacteria; phylum Chloroflexota; class Anaerolineae; order Anaerolineales; family UBA11579; genus JAMCZK01. The sequence continues at coordinate 106,167 of CAZUTS010000003.1, read as the reverse complement.
ATAGTCCACACCCAGCGATTCGAGGATCTGGGCTTCCACGAAGTGGCCGATACGCACCTTTGCCATCACAGGGATGCTCACGGTGCTCATGATCTCTTCGATCAGGCCGGGGTCGCTCATGCGGGCCACGCCACCATGCGCACGGATATCGGCGGGCACGCGCTCCAGGGCCATCACGGCAGCGGCGCCAGCATTTTCAGCAATACGGGCATGTTCAGCCGTGACCACATCCATAATCACGCCACCCTTCAGCATTTGGGCCAGGCCCTTCTTGACTTCAAATGTAGCGACTTGTTTTTCCATGCCTGTGGCTCCTTGAACGAGCAAATTTGGTTACTTTGGGGATTCTACCACCCGCCCCTGATAGGCCGCTGAGGGCATAGAATATACTGTGATGAAGGGAGACATAGACCATGACACAAAACACAAGTCTTGACCTTGACGCAGCCATCCGCTTTCCATTCAAGGACCCCAAGTGGTTGGAGAAAATCGCGGTAGCCGCCTTGCTTATGCTTACCGCTTTTGGCTCTATCCCTGTGCTGGGCTGGGCCATTTACATGCAGCGCAACCTGATACAAACTGGCAAAGCCGAATTACCCTCTTGGGACGGCCTCGGAGATTATGTAGTTGCTGGGTTGAAGTACATAGCTTTGATCCTGATACTCTTAATTCCTTTGTTGCTGCTCATTCCATTGTTGATAACCCCTGCGTGGCTCGACAATGAAGACATAGCCATCATCGCCATTCTGTGCTTTCAAGTGCTCGTGCTGGCCTGGAGCTTGATCATTGCGTTGGGCATTCCGGTAATCTCAGCTATCTTTGCAGACACACTCTCAATACGAGCAACGCTCGACCCGCGCACCGTATGGCGGCTTTTTGCAGCCAACTGGCAGCAGTTTGTAGGGGCTTCTCTTTTTGCGTACGTAGTTGGCATGGTGGCCAGTTTTGCTGGCATTCTGCTGCTGTGTGTGGGAATTTACTTTACCGGCACGATCAGTTCACTAATCATGTATCACCTGTACGGCCAGGCCTATCGCAACGCCACGGCGAAGCTGGCCTAAACAATCGGGGGCAAGGACAAAAAGCCAAAACTGGTGTGCGTGGGCGAGCGCCCGACTGAACTAAAAGTCCCGGCAAATGCCGGGGCTTTGTTGGCTACTTCTTGTAATGAAGCATCACTACGCCAGAGCGGAAAGCCTTCGACTCGACCAGCTTTAGCATATGCCGGCCCCCGTCTTCAAATAAGCGCGGACCCTCGCCAACAATGACGGGGTGCACGACAAAGTAATACTCATCGATCAAGCCCAATTTGGCAACCTGTGAACCGAGGTTCAGCCCGCCAATAAAAATGTCCTTGCCCGGCTGTTGTTTGAGCTTCTGGATTTCTTCACCCAAGCCTGAGTGCAGCAGGTTTGTGTTGACCCACTCTGCGCTTTTCATCGTCCTTGAGAATACGATCTTCTGCACCGCATCAAATGCCTGTGCAAATTCATTCTCACTCTGGGTGCCGGATTGATTGACGGCCACCTCATGCCAGTAGGGGTACATCAAATCATAGGTGTTGCGGCCCATGACCTCAACGCCGGTATCTTGCAGCATCTGCGTGAAGAAGGCGTTGGTTTCATCATCCGGGCTCATGCTTTCGTGGCCGCAGTATCCGTCTATCGAGATGTTGATTGCAAAGATGACTTTCCGCATAGCTGGATTATAGGGCACGCAGTCTAAGGGGATTGGCCCGCCACCACCTGTACGCCGGATAACGGCAACACGTAGCTCTCGCAGGTGTTTATGTTTAGCAGCAAAGGTGGTTGGTAGGATAGGGTGTCTGGCGCCAGTAAATTCACAACCAGCCAATCTTGCCCCAGCCAGGCCCCCGCGCTGTACATCATCTCGTTACTGGATTCGGCCAGCAGGCGCGTGGTGCTGCCATCCAGCGGAGCGGTGAACAGGCTGTATTGAAAGCCACCGAAAACAGTCTGGGCAAAGGTGATCTGGCTGCCCCCGGGCGAGAGGGTGACAAAGCCGCCCTTTAGGTTGTCAATCTCGACTTTGTCGCTCAAGGCTCCCGTGTGAATGTTCAAGGTTTGCACAAGCGTGCCACCCGGCACTCTGCGGCTCACGACGATGTGCTCGCCATCCGGCAGCCAGCCTGCAATATCAGTCATATCGCTGCTGCTGCCCGGCAGTGCCTGCACACCGCTGCCATCGGCCTGGATGCGGAAAACGCCTTGCCCGCCGCGCACGAAAGCTAGCTGCGTGCCATCAGGTGACCAGGCCATGGCGTAGGAGCTGTCCTGCGGGATGAGTGTACGCGTCTGGCCGGTGGTCAGATCCAATACCTGCACTCCATCACGTGCATAGGCCAACTGGTTCCCATCGGGTGACAGCGCCGGCCAACTGCCGACGTCGATGAGCTGCTTATCGCTACCATCCAATGAGATCAGATACAGGTTGGGCAGCATGCCGCCAGCAAACTCCTGGATCACCAGACGTCCGTGCACGCCCTCGGGCAGCTGGATGGCCTGCTGCCAGTCGCCGGGCCGCAGGCACACATCGCTGGCTGGCGGGGCGGCTTCGTTGGCAACGGGCAGGCTGAGTTCTGCCTGCCAAGGCCCTTCAAGACGAACAAAGTAGTTATCCACCCAGAAACGATGAATTCCTGTGGGCAAATAGTCATAAATCAGGCCTTGCTCTAAAATGCCCGGTTCTGTTTGGCCTGCATACAGCCCGATGCCCTGGCTGCGGTTGTCTTTATCCAACAGGGTGATGTAGGTAATATCTGCGGGATCGAAATGGATGCGGGCTTCGAGAGCATAGGTGCCATCAGCGCGGGAGACAAAGCTAACTGACTCAACCTGAGCGGCATGCGCGCCCAAAGGCAGCTCAGCATCAACCTGCCAGCGCTGACCATCGACGGGATTCGTACCCAGATCCAGGGAGAATTGCGCTGGCGTATCGGCTGGCTCCGTGCTGCGCACAGAGAGCTCCTCGAGCACCACGCGTGCCGGGCTGGTGATGTGCTTCGTGTCCGTGCGCAGCGTCCAGGTGAGGAAGCGCTGGCTTGGGTCGCTCGGTGGGTTGGGGAACTCTTCAAACTCTGTGGGGATGAGGTTGCCCTGTGCGTCCACAAGGGTGAGCCCGAGCGGCCAGAATTCGGGCATGGTGAACTCGCTGTGCTCCCAGGAGAGGCGGCCGCGGATCAGGTAGCCATCGTCAAGCTCAACGTAATCTTCCACGCTCAAGGCAAAACCGTGCGGCGCGGGCGCAGTTTCGCTGGACTGTGTAAGCGGTTGCACGGGCAAGGCCTGGAAACCCTCGGGGGCGGGTGCAAACAACAGCGGCATAGTCATATTCTCTGGCCCCAGGCCAGGCAGCACCTCAGGCACACAGGGCACCAGGAGTGTGGCCTCGTTTACATCAGCGGGGATGGCGGGGTAGCTGAGTTGCAACTGCATCCAGCTGTGCCCACCCCCGCCAGTACCGCTCAGCACTTCCAAGATGTCTCCGTTAGGCAATTGGATGCTTGGGTTCTCAAAGCAACCGGGCACATCTTCGGAGGTTGGCTTTTGCTCCTGGCGAATCCCTTCAAACAGGAAGGTGAGCACCGTGTGCTGGTCATCTACCAGACCATCTACCGTTGACACGCGAATGCCATCTTGCTCCAGTGTGTGAGGATTGGCCAGCACACGCAGGCCGGCTTCACTTTCTACATAGCCGGTACCGGGCACATAGCCAAACCAACCTAGAACTTGAGCCAGCACGCGCTGCGGCCCTAGGGCTAGCGTGATGGCAAGCACCACTGCCGCCACCAAACCGGCTACTGCCAAGCGGCGGCTGAAGCGCCAGCGCAGCGCTGGGCTAGCAGGCAGCGTAGCAGCGGCCTGTTGCAACTGCTGGCGCAGCGCGGCCTGAAACTGTGGCCGCAGCGCGGGTGGCTGCATGGCGGTCCGCACCGCAGATTCGATAGGGTGGAAAGTAGCCTTAGACATGGTGAACCTCTAGCTCGCGCTGCAAGCGGTCAAGGCAGCGGTAAACAGATTTCTTGATGGCGCCCTCGCTGCGGCCAAGCATCACGGCCATGTCAGCAAAGCTGAGCTCAGCCACATAGCGCAAGCGCAGCAACTCAGCCTGCTCAGTGGGTAGGGCCGCTATCTGGGCGCGCAGGGCGTGTAGCTCCTGGGTGTGGGCGACGGCGTGCAGCACATCACTTTCATCGCTAATATCTTTAGCTGCATCCAGTATCTCAGTAGGGCGGGCGCGGAAAGTGTCGGCGGCTTTGTGGCGGGCGATGGCAAACAGCCAGGCAGCGAAGTGGCCCTTGTGCTGATAACGCGGCAATTGCTCCAGCGCGGCCAGGAACGTTTGTGCGGTCAGTTCCTCGGCCTCGGCGCGCTGGCCGATGCGGCTGTAGAGGTAACCAAACACGCGCGGCGCATAGGCCAGGTAGAGCGCGTCAAACGCGGCCAGGTCACGCTGGGCCGCAGCAATCTGCTGATCTTCGGTCATCATAGGCAGGCACTATCCTCACCAAGCCTATCGTTGCTACTGGCAAAAAGGGACAGCGAATATATTGACAAAATCAGGAGTTTATACAATAATACAAATATACATTCATACAGAGGTACAGTGATACAGTGAACCCTATAACCAGAATCAGTGTAGACCTTACCGCCCATACCCCCGCCTATCTGCAGATCATAAGCCAGATCAAGCAGGCCATCGCCAGCGGGGAGCTCAAGCCGGGCGACCAGTTGCCCACGGTGCGCCAACTGGCAGCTGATCTGCAGATCAACTTCAACACCGTAGCGCGCGCCTACCGCCTGCTGGACGAGAAAGGCATTATCTCGACACAGCACGGGCGCGGCACCTTCATCTTGGATGCGCCCACCGGGAAGGAACTGGAGCGCTTTCGCAAACAGCAATTGGTGGTGCTGGGGGAGCACTACATCGAGGAAGCGGAACGGCTGGGCTTCGAACCCAGTGAGGTGCGCACACTAATCGAAGGCAAGATCGCCAAATGGGAACGCAAACAGGCGGAGCGCAAAAGCGCGTAGCCTGCAAGAAAGGAGTTGTGATGACAGCAGTAGCCGCAGCCATGATGTCGCTTCAACACATGATGGAAGAGGAGCAAGAGATGACCAATTACACGAATGATGACCTGCATGGCTGGGAGTTCAAGATCCTGCGCTCTTCGACGGGCGCGTTCAACTCGCCACAGGAAATGAGCAAGGCCTTGCAAGAAGAGGCCGTCAATGGCTGGGAGTTAATGGAGAAGTTTGACCACTATCGCCTGCGCCTCAAGCGCCGCACCGACAAGCGCTCGCATATCAACACCGGCAGCACGCTGGATCCGTACCGCACGCAATATGGCGTCACCGATGTTCGCATGGCCATGTATGTCGTCGCCGGCACTTTGGTCTTTACGGCACTACTTATCGGCGCCATCGTTTACTTTGTTGGCTAAACTCTCGTGATGTTTCACGTGAAACAATTGGAGCTTTGATGAAAGCATTGGACACTCGACGTATTGGGATCTTCCTCGGCATAGCCTTCGGTTTGTGTTGGGCTTTTGCCGCGGTGATCTATGCCACCGGTGGCCTGGTGGACAGCCCAGAGATCATTCCGGGCACTGGCATCACCTTGGCGGTGGCGCTGCTAGCCCTGGGTTGCATGTGGGCACCCGCCATCGCCCATCTACTCACGCGCGCCATCACCCGCGAGGGCTGGAAGGATCTGTGGTTGCGCCCGAATGTGGGCCGCTCATGGTTCAGCTGGGTGCTGGCCTGGCTGCTACCCAGCATTCTCACCATCCTTGGTTTGGCGGTTTACTTTGGGGTGTATCCCAGCCACTTCGATAGTGGTTTGAGCTCACTGCAACAACAGATCGATGCGCTGCTGCAAGGCACTGGGCAGGAGCTGCCCTTTGATATCTGGACGCTGATGATCATCCAGGTGGGCCAGGGCATTTTGCTGGCGCCGGTGATCAACAGCATCTTTACCTTTGGCGAAGAGTTTGGCTGGCGCGCCTATCTGCAACAGAAGCTCATGCCGCTCGGCTTCCGCAAGGCCACCGTGATCGGCGGCGTGATTTGGGGTTTGTGGCATGCACCCATCATTGCTATGGGGCACAACTATGGCTTTGATTACCCCGGTGCACCATGGACAGGCATGCTGGCGATGGTGTGGTTCACCATTCCGTGGGCGGTCATCATGGGTTGGATGGTGCTGCGCGGCGGCAGCGTGTGGCCCGCAGTCATTGCCCATGCAGGCTTGAATGGTATCGCCGGTGTGGGGGCCTACATGATCAATCCGGGGGCGGCAGGCTTGAACTCGTTGCTTGGCCCCTTCCCTACGGGCATCGTGGCGGGCATTCCCACGGCACTGTTTGCGCTGTATTTGCTGTGGAAGGGCGGCCCCGAAATGCCAGAGGCGACGGCCGAGGATGTTTCACGTGAAACATCCCCAAAAGCCCCAGCCCCCAGTGTGGTAGATGCCATTGTCGCACAGGGGCTGACCAAGCGCTTTGGCCAGCTGGATGCGGTAGACCATCTCGACATCAAGATCCCGGTCGGCGAAGTGTTCGGGCTGCTTGGCCCCAACGGCGCCGGCAAAACTACGACCATCCGCATGCTGGCGGCCCTGATTGCGCCCACTGAAGGCGAAGCCTGGGTCGCCGGCCACCGCGTGGGCGATGACGACACCGCGCTGCGCAAAGACATCGGTATCCTCACCGAAACCCCCGGAATGTATGAGCAACTGAGCGCCGAGCGCAATCTGGGCTTCTTCGCTGAGTTGTATGAAGTGCAGGATATTCCCGGGCAAGTAGAGCGCTACTTGCGCATGCTGGGCCTGTGGGGCCGCCGTCACGAAGCCGTGGGCGGCTTCTCCAAGGGGATGCGCCAGAAGCTGGCGATCGCGCGTGCGCTGCTGCACGAGCCCAAGGTCATCTTCCTGGATGAGCCCACCAGTGGCCTGGACCCGGAAGCCTCTCGTGTGGTGCGCGATTTCATCGAGGAGCTGCGCGGCGAGGGCCGCACCATCATCATCACTACCCACAACCTGGACGAGGCGGATCGTCTGTGCGACCGCATTGCCGTCTTCAAATCCAAGTTGCTGGCTGTGGATACACCCAATGCTTTGCGGCGCAAACTGTTTGGCCGCTCAGTAGTATTCCACCTGGCAGCGGCCACAGAGGCCTTTGCCAGCGCGCTGCGCCAAAAAACCTATGTGCACGAGGCCAATCTGCGCGGCGACAAGATCGTGGTCAAGCTGGATGACCCTGAAACCCATAATCCGGAGTTGCTGCGCGAGCTGATCGGGCTGGGGGCGGAGGTGCAGTTCGTTGGCGAAATTCGCCAGAGTTTGGAAGATGTGTACTTCCAATTGCTGGGTGCACAATCCCCAGCGGAGGCAGTGTCATGAAAAAGATCGCCGTTTTGGTTGGCAAGGAATGGGCTGAGGTCTTTCGCAACAAGATGGTGATCTTCAGCGTCATCTTCATGCCGCTGGTGTTTGCCATGATCCCGTTGGGAATGTTGTACACCACAGCGGGCGCGGATGTGAGCGCCATCCAATCGGAGCTTGGCCCATTGATCAGCCAGCTCAGTTCGGCCTGCGGGCCGCTGGAGGGCTTACCGTGCACACAGCTTTTGCTGCTGCAGCAGTTCCTGGTGTTGTTTCTGATGATGCCGGCCATCATCCCCATCACGATTGCGTCTTACAGCATCGTGGGCGAAAAGTCCACGCGCACCCTGGAGCCACTACTGGCCACGCCCATCACCACGGCGCAGTTGCTGGCGGGCAAGGCGATTGCCGCGGCGCTGCCGGCCTTGCTGGCCAGCCTTGGCAGCTTCGCCATCTTCGCCCTCGGCGCTTCGTTGATCGCGGGCAGCGAGGTAGCTGGCCGCTTGTTCTCGGTGTTGTGGCTGGTGGGCATCTTCGTGGTTGGCCCGCTGCTCTCGCTCACCGGCGTGAGCCTGGCGATCATGATCTCATCACGCGTGAATGACCCGCGTGCCGCCGAGCAGTTGGCCGGCCTGCTAGTGCTACCGGTGACAGCGCTGTTCCTGGGCCAGATGTTTGGCGCAGTAGCGCTGAACCAATCGCTGCTGCTGAGCATTGCTGGCGCGCTGGTGTTTGTAGATCTGGCGTTGCTGTACTTTGCAATTCGCTTGTTCCAGCGCGAAACTATCCTCACTCGCTGGAAGTAACTGAGGTTACTGATGAAGAAGTTCATTTTACTAATTCTTGCCATTGCCCTGTTCGCCGTGGCCGCACCCGTGCAGGCACAAGAGGCCGGGCTGAGCTTACGCATGAACCGCGATTTTGGTTACGCGGGATTCGGCAATGACATTGAAGGGCTGTTCAGTTTGATCGCTGAAGGGCCGGCCACTTTGCAGCGCGTTGAGTTTTATGTCGACTCCACGTCGATCGGTACAGCCGATAGCAGCCCGTTCCGCATTCAGTTCACCACCAAGGATCACGCGCCGGGCGAGCGCACGATCTACGCTATTGGCTATACGTCTAGTGGCCAGGAGCTGCGCTCCAACGAAATCACGCGCATCTTTCTTTCGCCTGAAGAAACACGCGGCAAGATGGTGCAGCTGGTGTTGCCGCTGCTGGGCATTGTGCTGGGGCTGACGCTGCTCACCACCGTGCTGCCCGCAGTGTTGATCCGCAAGAAGCCCGAGCGTGGCAAGTACGGCATTTCTGGCGGCGCGGTGTGCCCCAAGTGTGAGCTGCCGTTCCCGTTGCGCTTCTTTAGTTTCAATATGGGCACCAAGAAGTTTGACCGCTGCCCGCATTGTGGCAAATGGGTGATGGTGCGCCGCGCCAAGAAGGACGAGTTGGCGGCCGCCGAAGCGCGTTGGGCGGGACAGGACACACCCTCCACTGCAGCTCCTCGCCCCAAACGGGAAGACGAACAAATAGATAATAGTCGATATGAAAACTAGGTAGTCGACAACAAAAAAGCCCTGCAAAATGCAGGGCTTTTTTTTTACTCTAGTGGGAACTGTGTTTGGCGCGGGGCTGACTGTAACGCTTTGCGGATCTCTTGTTCCACGTATTCCTGCGCTGAGGGGCTACTGATAATGTCCAACTCATCGGTAGCGATACGCAGCACAGGCACTCCTCTGAAATAATCGTCGAAGAAGTCTTCGTAGGCCTGGTTGAGCGTCTCAATGTAGGCACGCTCCATCTGGCGCTCGTAGGGGCGGTCACGGCGGGCGATGCGCTGCATGAGCACATCCGTGGAGGCCTGCAGGTAAACGATGAGCTCAGGCAGTTGGATCTTCTCGGCTAGCGCATCGTGCACGTTGTAGTACATCTCCAACTCATCCCCGCTCAGATTGATGCGGGCAAACAGGGCATCTTTGGCAAAGGTGTAATCGGTGATCAGGTTCTTGCCCTGGCTTAAGATCTCTGGCGCAAAACCGTTCTGCTGGTGATAGCGGCTGAGCAAAAAGAAGATCTGGGTCTGAAAGGCATAGCGCGCCCGATCCCCATAAAAATCTGACAAAAACGGATTCTCATCAAAAACCTCGAGGCGCAGGTCGGCATCAAAACGTTGTTGGAGCAGGCGCGCCAGGGTGGTCTTACCCACACCGATCACGCCTTCAATGGCGATATACATACGCCGATTTTTATACCAGTGCGGCTATGCCTAATCAAGCAACTAAGGACATTTGCAGCTTAATAATTTGCGCGGGCTGCCCGCCATGCAAAAAAACGGCGCTTGCTCTATAGTTTAAGTGGAGAAAAAGAAGGACTAAACCTGATGAAAAAACTATTGCCTTTACTGGCGTGTGCAGGCTTGCTGGTGAGCGGATGCGCCCTGCCTTTCGTGCCTGCGCCGACCGCCACCGCTACGGCAACCCTGGAGCCCACGGCGAGCTTCACGTCGTCGCCCACCGCCACCGAGACGCCGCTGCCCACCAACACCCCTGAGCCGACCGAGCCCGTGCCGCCCACGGAGACGCCCATTCCGTCTGAGACGCCGACGGCAACCGCCACAGCGACCCCGCTACCCTTCGACGCGCGGGCGGAATATGGCAACACGCCAACCCTGTACGACAGCATGGACGATGACCGCAACTGGGCTGATTCGAGCGGCCTGCCCAACGACAACCTGATGCGCCTGGCGCTCGGTGGCGGCCACCTGCACATGACCGGCAAACAGCCAGGCTTCGACACCTGGTGGTTCACCGCACCCACGCCGAACGACCTGTTCCTGCAGATGACGGTCAAGACCGATAACTGCAGCGGCAAGCAAGCCTATGGCTTCATTGTGCGCGGCCCGCAAAGCAGCGGCGGCGCCGGCGCACGTGGCTATATCTTTGCCTTTGCCTGCGATGGCACCTATCGCCTGGATCGCCTCGAATCCACCTCGCCTTATGTCAAGACCGAGCTGATCGGCTGGACGGAGAGCGACCACATTCGCCGCGGCAGCCAGGAGACCAATATCATCGGCATCCGCCTGGTGGGAGATGTGATCACGCTGTACGCCAACGAATTCGAGATCGATGAGATCGAGGATGGACACTTCTCTGGCGGGCGCTTTGGCCTGTACGTGAACGGCGGCACTCCGGGTGACTACACCTATCGCATTGATGACCTGTGGTATTGGCGGCTTGACTAGTGCGCCGGGGCGCAGCATGCTGCGCCCCTACATTTCAGCTTCTCTGCATAAAAAGGCCGGTGCGATGCACCGGCCTTTTTTGATCTTGTGTACTGACTTGGGGTTTGTGTGCAGGCAAAGCCTGCACTTCGCTTGCAAAGACGATTACGCCAGCTTCTCGAGCTCGTTGACCATGTTGGAGACGACATCGTAGCCACCCTGCCAGAAGGCCGGGTCCTTGATGTCTACGCCGGCATTCTTGAGGATGTTCTCCGGCGAGTCAGAGCCGCCCGCGGAGAGCAGCTGAATGTAGCGCGGCTTGAAGGAATCGCCCTCGGCCTTGTATTGCTGGTACAGCGAGAAGACCAGCAGCTGACCAAAGGAGTAGGCGTAGACGTAGAAGGGGTAGTAGTAGATGTGCGGGATGGAAACCCACTCATACTTGAACTCGTCACCGATCTCCATTGAATCGCCGAACTGGCTGTTCAAGTTGGCCATGTAGGCAGCCGAGAGCTCATCCACACTGGCGCCTTGACCGATCATCTCGTGCGCCTTGCGTTCGAAGAGGGCAAAGCCCACCTGGCGCATGATGGTGGCATAGGCATCATCCACCTGGCCGAAGAGGATGTCTCGGCGCACAGCTGGGTCGGTCTCTTCTTCGAGCAGGCGCTCGATGAGCAGCATCTCACCGAAGGTGGAGGCCGTCTCAGCCAGCGGCAGCGAGGAGTGGAAGTTGAACACGTTGTGTTTGTCTGCCAAGACGGCGTGCACGGCGTGGCCGAACTCATGCGCTAAGGTGGAGACATCGCGGGCGGCGCCGGTGTAGTTGATCAGCACCCAGGGCAGGTTGGCGGGGTCGGCCGAGGAGCAGAAGGCGCCACCGCGCTTGCCCTTGCGCACTTCGCTATCCACGTGGCCAGCATCAAAGATGCGGCGCGAGATATCGGCCAGCTGGGGGTCAAAGTTACCGAAGGACTCGAGGGTGAGCTCAACGGCCTTGTTGTAGGAGTATTCCTTGGTGGATTTCGCCACCGGGGCATAGATGTCGTAGCGGCGCAACTTCTCCATGCCCAGCAGCTTGGCCTTCATTTTGAAGAAGCGCTGGAAGATGCGTGTGTTCTCCTCAGAGACGCCCAGAAGGGTATCAACCACTTCGTCAGATACATCGTTGCCGAGGTTGCGTACGGAGATGGCACTCTTGAACTTGCGTAGATCCAAATTCTCGGATTTCCAGTCACGCGCTACGGTCTGGTACATCTGGCCCAGGATGGGGGCATCGTTGCCATAGACGCGGTACAGCTCCTGATAGGCATCCTTGCGATGGTCTGGGTTGGGGCTGTAAGCCAGCTTCATCAGCTCGCCGCGGGTGAGCTCTTTGGTCTCGCCGTCTACGTCTACTTTGAAGACATAGCGATCGGTGATGGCGGAGTACAACGCCTGCATCGCCTTGGCGCCGGTCACGTCCTTGAGGTTTACGATCTTCTCCTCAGCCTCGGTGAGGGTGTAGGGCTTGAAGTTACGGATCTGGCGCAGCCAGTAGTCGAAATCCGGCCCTGCGGCAGCTTGCAACTTGCTGGCGATGGCATCATCCAGCGCCTTCCACCAGATGCTGAAGAAGAGGGTCTTGTTGCCCAGCTCGGCCATGAGCTGATCGACACGTGCCTGGAAGGCTTGCGCCTCTTGATTCTGAGTGTCCTCGCTGAACCACAGGCCAGCGAACTGATCGATACGCACGGCCAGGCGCGTGTTTTGCTCCATCTGCGTGATGATGGCTTTGAAGTCATCCACGCTGATGGCATCGGTCAGCTTCTCACGCTGCTTCTCAAACGCGGCAACGTTGCTCTCCAGCTTTTTGATGGCAGCTTTCATCTCGGTGCTGTCTGCACCGGGGAAAAGGTCTGCAAGGGACCAACGGCTAAGGGTGTATTCGGACATGGTGGTGTACCTTTCTAGAGTCAAAAATTACCACAGATAAACACAGATGGACACAGATAAAAGCTCAAACTAGATTGTTACCGGCCAATGGCTCGTCTTGGGATTTACTTATTTTGTCTTTGCGCCGTCACGCAGACGTTGGCGTAGGTCGTCTATCGGGCGGCGCTGGCCGCTATCCGGGTCAATGTAGTACCAGTGCTGCCAGCCGTTGGCCGGGCCATCCAGCGCGTCTTTGGCAAGCTGGTGGATGGAGCCGCGGCGGCCGTTGAATTTGAGCGAGCCATCCGCGAGCACACGGGCGCTCTCGCGGCCCTTTTCGCCCAGGTAGAGGCGCTGGCCGGCTTCCAGTAGGCCGGCTTCCAGCAGGTTGCCGAAAGGCACGCGCGGTTCGCGGCGCGGCTCATAGGATTCGAAGAGCTCGTTCTCATAGGCCACCGGCTCGATCTGGCCGATGCGGCGGCGGGCGACGAGCACGTAGTTGGCGTCTTGCTCGATGCCAATCCAGTTGCGGTGCAGGCGCTTGGCCACCGCGCCGGTAGTACCGGAGCCAAAGAACGGGTCAAGCACGATGTCACCTGGATTCGAGCTGGAGAGCAGCACACGGTAGAGCAGCGATTCTGGCTTTTGGGTCGGGTGAGCGCTTTCGCCATCGGCACGCAGGCGCTCGCCGCCGGAGGCGATGGGCAGCAGCCAATCGCTGCGCATCTGCTTCTCCTCATTGAGCGATTTCATGGCGTGATAGTTGAAGGTGTAGGGCGCGCCGTGCTCCTTCTGCGCCCATAGCAGTGTCTCATGGGCGTTGGTGAAGCGTGTGCCGCGGAAGTTGGGCGTGGGGTTGGCTTTGACCCACACGACGGAGTTGAGCAGCCAGTAGCCCAGGTCTTGCAGGGCGTTGCCAACGCGGTGGATGTTGTGATAGCTGCCAATAACCCACAAGGTACCGGTGGGCTTGAGCACGCGGCGGCAAGCGGCGAGCCAGGCACGCGTGAATTCATCGTAGGCGGCGAAGTCATCGAAGCGATCCCAGGCCTCCTGCACGCCGCGCACCTTGCTGTTGTTGGGGCGGCGCAGCTCACCACCGAGCTGCAGGTTGTAAGGCGGGTCGGCGAAGACGAGGTCTACCGAGTTGGCGGGGAGCTTGGCGAGCTCAGCCAGGCAATCGCCGTGGAGGATGGTGTTGAGGGGCAATGTTGCATCGCGAGGCATGGGCGCGTGGGTCTCCAGCGCCTATTATGGAGAAGGGGGGCATTTTGTGCTGGCGAGAGGGGGCGGCAGATGAGGCTACAACCCGTGGCAATTCAGGCTAAAGAAAAATTATGGAGTTGCAATTATAAAGACTTGCATGGGCCACCGACACTACAACCGGAGTGCCGCTAAACAGCAAATCTTAGGAACCAAGAATCTTACTGGATACGTCTAGGGTAAGTGGATGAAAAAACAGGATGCACACTGTTAAATAAGTCGAAAACTGCTTGAAATACTTTTTCGTTTTGTTGGTTTAGTTGCTCTTTTTTTGTTCCAACATATTTATCAGTTTCTAGTTTAGCTAGATACCTGAACTCCTCTCTATTCTGATTTTTTTCTCTGGTAACGACATCAAGCAAATGAACATTGTAGGTGTCGTCATTCAAATCAAAATAGCCTCTCTGGTGAGAAATTGAGTTGCGGATTTGATGAAAATCTTTAGAGACTTTCTTAATTCGATTGAGGGCAGAATAAGTTCTCGTTCCTACATTTGAGTTTTTTGCAATAACAGAAAATTTACATTCAGAGGTTGGTATACCCAGCTGAAAGACTATATTTGTGAATTGTAGTGCACGCTCAGAAACCATAGAGTGCCGCAGTATATAATTTTCCAGTTGATAGGTAATGTACTGTAGACGCGATGAATTTTTGTGTTGTTTACTAGAAGCCCGGTAACCAGACAGCAACGCTACAGAAAAAGAAAGTTGCTCGCATAGGGAACGTATTTCGGAAGCACTCAGGTAAGTCGAGCGCAGGTAACTCTCCATTTTTGTCAGCGGCCTTTTAAGCCGGAGCCGCTTCCCTGCGACTTCAACTATCATCAACCTTGCTTGCTCTTCAATATCAATAATAAAACTAGAAGAAGAAAAGTCAGGTCGTGTTAGCTTCATAACAATCACACATTAAACCTAACATTGATGATGTCGCCGTCGGCCATCTTGTACTCCTTGCCCTCAAGGCGCAGGCGGCCCTTGTCGCGGGCTTGCGCCATGCCGCCAAGCTCGAGCAGCTCGTCGCCGGCCACGATCTCGGCACGGATGAAGCCACGGGCGATATCGGAGTGAATGGCGCCGGCAGCGTCCAGGGCGCTGGCATGCTTGCGCAGCATCCAGGCGTGCGCCTCGGGCTCGCCGACGGTGTAGAAGGTCTGCGTATCCATCAGGTCATAGGCCGCACGGATCACGCGCAGCGAGCCGGGCTCTTGCAGGCCATATTCCTGCAGGAACATGGCCTGCTCGTCGGCGGGCAGCTGCGCCAGCTCCATCTCCAGCTTGCCTTGCAGGGCGAGCACAGGCAGCAGGGTATCGAAGGCAGGCTGCGCCTGGCCTTCACCCAGGTTGACCACCGCCAGGATCGGCTTCAGGGTCAGCAGGCCAATGCCGGCGCTGGCGGTCTGCTCATCTTCCGTCAGGCCGGCGACGCGCAGCGGCTTGTTATCTGACAGGGCGGCGTGCAACTTCTCGAAATGGACAATTTGGCGGTCCAGGGCGGCAATATCGCGGCCGCCTTTGCCGCGCTCTTCCTTGAGCTTCTGCAGTTTGCGCTCCACGATGATGAGGTCGTTGAGCAGCAGCTCGTCTTCGATCGAGCGCAGATCACGGGCGGCGTCTACGGTGAGCGCTGGGTGGGCCACGCTATCGTCCTCGAAGGCACGCAGGATAATGAGCAAGCCATCCATACCGCTGAGGGCGTTGAGCAGCTGGCCGCTGAGGCCCTGTCCCGCATCGCTGGAGCCCATGCCGGCAACGTCGGCAAAGGAGATCTGTGCGTGCACGATCTTCTTGGATGTGAACAGGTCGGCCAGGCGCTTCAGGCGCTGGTCGGGCACGTCTACCACGGCGGTGGTGACCTCAATGCGCCCGGCGCTCATCGAGAGCGGGCGATTGCTGTGGGTGAGGGCGTTGAAGATAGTGGTCTTGCCGGATTGCGGCAAGCCGATGAGTCCTAGTTTCATACGTTGTACTGATCCTTATAGGTAGCCAAGGTAACGCACAAACCCGTACAACTTTTGGAGTAGCTGCCGAGCTGACGCTCGGTTACGCTACTCCACACTTAGTTGCATATAGGATGCTTGTCTAGCGTTGACCTTCGTTCGTGTGGTGGATTATACTTTGGCGCTCATCATAAGCCGAAGTGGCGGAACTGGCAGACGCGCGCGACTCAAAATCGCGTTCCCTTGGGAGTGTGGGTTCGATTCCCACCTTCGGCACAACAAAAGAGCACGGAAACTCCCGTGCTCTTTTCTTTGTCCTTTGGCTGCGGATAACTAGCCGTTTTCTGTGGATAACTTTGTGGGTTTGTGGATAGATGCCTGTAGAAAACCTTGGTGTCTACCCGTAGAGTTATTCTCGTCCCGTGTGTGCATAGGTGCGCATAGAAAGGCATAACTAACTGCTGTAGGCGCATTTAGCACCCTCGCCAACATTATCCCTAATCTGTGCCTGCGCCTCTTGTGGAAACATCAAGCCACCCGCAGTCAGTGTATACAGTGGTGTTTCCTAAGACTAGCCCTGTATCCAGTGGGTTATAAGGGATAGAGCAGCCCTATCCACAAATCCACAGCCTCTATTACAAAGACTAAATAAGTAGATAAAAATAACTAAAAGAGGGGTTAGGGTTTATAGAACTTAACAACCTTTCGCCCTAGGAGCTTTAATGCCTTCTACCTATATTTGGTATGGACACGCCACCTGCGCTTTTGTGATCAATGGAATGCATATCGTGGTGGACCCCTTCTTTCGAGAGAATGCTCAGGCCTCCATTGCTATGGACGATGTGCCCGCTGACTATATTCTGGTCAGCCACGGCCACTGGGACCATTCCGGTGATGTAGAGCCGATTGCACAACGCACCGGAGCTCTGATCATTGCCAATGACGAGATTGCACGCTACTACGCTGCCAAAGGCTACAAGACGCATGGGCAGCACATTGGCGGCGGATTTAACCATCCCTTTGGCTATCTCAAGCTCACCCATGCTGCACACGGCTCCGGCTTTCCGGATGGTTTC
This sequence comes from uncultured Anaerolineaceae bacterium, assembly GCA_964623375.1. GTDB lineage: Bacteria > Chloroflexota > Anaerolineae > Anaerolineales > UBA11579 > JAMCZK01. Next base: position 89,360 of record CAZUTS010000003.1, on the reverse strand, counting down.
CCCGGCGGCACGGCCAGCGGCTTCTTGCTGACCACGCCTGAGAGTAGGAAGGTCTACCTGGCCTGCGACACCGGCTTGTTTGGCGATATGGCCTTGATCGGTGATGAGGGCGTGGATTTTGCCGCTCTGCCGATTGGCGATAACTTCACCATGGGCCCGGATGACGCTCTGCGGGCAGTAAAGCTGTTGCGTCCCAAGAAGGTGCAGCCCTACCACTACTCCACCTGGGAAGTGATCAAGCAAGACGAGAACGCATGGGCGGAGCGTGTGCGTAAAGAGACAGACGCTGAAGTCTTGGTGATGCAGCCGGGCGACAGCCTGGAGATTTAGCCAGCGCTCATAGCGCCGGGCGAGCAGCAAGCGTATACTGAAAGCATGTTTGATCTCTCAGGAGACCGCCGCGAGGAAGAAGCGCGTATGCGCAGCGAAGGGCGCCTGCCGCCCGGGCAATCACTGACGCAGAAGTTCCCGGTGCTGCACTATGGCCCTGTGCCACGCTTCACGCCGGAGACCTGGGACCTGCGCGTGTGGGGCGAGGTGGAAGCCGAGCAGCGCTGGAGCTGGGATGAATTTCGCAACCTGCCGCGCCGCAAGGTGGTGATGGATTTGCACTGCGTTACACGCTGGAGCAAGTTCGACACCGAGTGGGAGGGCGTGGCCCTGCGCGATCTGGTGGAGAGCGGCCTGATCAAGCTCAAGCCCAGTGCAAAGCATGTGCTGCAGCACGCTGAGTACGGCTTCACCGTCAACATACCGATAGAAGTCGCGCTGGCGGACAACTTCCTGCTGGCGGATACCTTCAACGGGCAGCCACTCGACCCAGACCACGGCCTGCCGCTGCGCGGCATCGTCGGCTATATCCGTGGCCGCGAAGATTTGGAGACGCCGTATCTATGGAAGGGTGCCAAGTGGCTGCGCGGCCTGGAATTTTTGGCGGACGACCAGCTAGGCTTCTGGGAGCAAGCGGGGTACCACAACAACGCCAACGTCTGGAAAGAAGAGCGCTTCGCTCGCGGGTAGTTGCTCCGTTTTTAGCCACAGATGAACGCAGATAGATACACATGGCACGCCCTGTTTTGCCTCGGGTTGCTGCTGGCCGCCTGTGGCGCACCGCCGCCTGCGGTCACACCCAGCCCTGAACCCGCGCGTGCAACGCAGTTACCTACCGAGAGCCCTGCACCCACTGCCACCCTGGCCGTGGAGATTGCCAAAGCCACTGAAACACAGCAAGCCCTCTCCACCCAATTGGCCAAAGCAGAATGTGTGAGCGAAGACGGCCAGGTGCACATGCACCAGGAACCCTCGGCCTATTTGGATTACGGGCTGCAATTTCGCGTTTACACACCGCCTTGCTACGAGGCCTCGAGCCAGCGCTACCCCGTGCTCTACCTTGTGCATGGGCAAACCTACAACGACGACCAATGGGACCGTCTGGGGGCAGACGAGACCGCCAGCGCTCTGATCGCCGCAGGCGAGCTGGCGCCTTTTATCATCGTCATGCCGTATGACCGCTCATCCAACCAGCCCTCGCAAGACAAATTTGGCGCGGCGGTGATCGAGGAACTGCTGCCGTGGGTAGACGCCAACTATCGCACGCTGCCGGAGCGGCAATATCGTGCCGTGGGCGGCCTCTCGCGCGGCGCTTCGTGGGCAATCCACTTTGGGCTGCTGTTTCCTGAACTGTTCTCGGCAGTGGGCGGGCACAGCCCGCCGGTCTTTGTGGAAGATGCTTCACAGGTGCGCGGCTGGCTGGATGAGATACCCGCTGAGCAACTGCCGCGCTTCTGGCTTGATACCGGTGAGCGCGATCAACGCGCCATCCTTAATTCCGCCATCTGGTTTGAAGACATTCTCACCCAGCGCGGCATCCCACATGAATGGTATTTGTTTGCTGGTGACCACAGCGAGGCCTACTGGAGCAGCCACGTAGACATGTATTTGCGTTGGTATGCCAAGGATTGGTAAAGCGGAGCGCACTTGCGCGTGCAACCCAAACTTTCGCCTCTATAATTGAACCTAATATGCTGTTATCCAAAGACGATGTTGAACATATTGCACTGTTAGCGCGCTTGCATCTGAGCGAAGAAGAAAAAGAACGCTACCGTGAGCAACTCTCCAATATTCTTGACCATGTAGGCAAATTGCAGGAGCTCGATACTGCCGATGTGCCCGCCATGGCAAGTATGGTGGTGCCGCGCAGCCGCCTGCGCCCAGACCTGCCTGCCGAGGCCATGCCGCGCCCCGAGCTACTGGCCAACGCCCCTGAGACCGCCGAGGAGCAGTTTAAAGTGCCGCCCGTGCTGGATGGTGGTGCATGAACGCCGCAAAAAGCAGCACTGCGCTGCACGAACTCAGCGCCAAGCAAGCTCTGGCTGGCCTGCGCGCCGGCGCCTTCTCTAGTGTTGAGCTCACGCGGGCCTACCTTGAGCGTATTGAGCAGCACAACTCGCGCTTGAATGCCTACTTGTACGTTGCCAGCGAAACCGCCTTGCAAGCGGCCGCCGCGGCCGACAAGCTGTATGCCAAAGCGCGCCGCAAGCCGGAGACCAGGCTGCCCGCTTTGCTCGGCCTGCCGATTGCGGTCAAAGATGTGCTGGCAGTGGCCGGTATGCCGGCTACCTGCGGCTCGCTTATTCTCGAAGATTTTGTGCCCAGCTATACCGCCACCAGCGTACAGCGCCTGCTGGATGCCGGCGTGGTGATCCTGGGCAAGACCAACACCGATGAATTCGCCATGGGCTCCTCTACCGAGAATTCGGCCTATGGTGTGACACATAATCCTTGGGATGAAAGCCGCGTGCCCGGCGGCAGTAGCGGCGGCAGCGCTGCTGCGGTGGCCGCTCGCCTGGCGCCCGTGGCACTGGGCACCGACACCGGCGGCAGTGTGCGCCAGCCCGCCGCGTTCTGTGGGCTGACTGGGCTCAAAACCACCTATGGCCGCGTCTCGCGCTATGGGCTGGTGGCTTATGGCTCGTCTTTGGATACGGTGGGCGTGCTGGCGCGGGATGCTGTGGACGCCGAGCTGATCCTGAAGGTGATGGGCGGATACGACCCGCGTGATGCCACCACGGTTGAGAAAGCGCCCAAGCTCGATAAGCCCAGCGGTAGATCGCTGGCGGGGTTGAAGATTGGCGTGCCCAAGGAATACTTCATTGAGGGACTAACCGCCGAAGTGGAAAGCGGCGTGCGTGAAGGCATCCGCCAGTTGGAAGCGCTCGGCGCCAAGGCGGTGCCGGTGAGCCTGCCGCATACCGAATATGCCCTGCCGGTGTACTACATCATTGCCCCGGCCGAGGCATCCGCCAACCTGGCGCGCTTTGATGGTGTGCGCTACGGCTTGCGTGAGGAGCAGGCCGACCTGATCGAGATGTTCAAGCGCAGCCGCGGGGCCGGGTTTGGCCCTGAGGTCAAGCGTAGGATCATGGTGGGCTCCTATGCCCTATCCAGCGGCTATTACGATGCCTATTATGGGCAGGCACAGAAGGTGCGCGCCCTGATCCGCCAGGATTTTGACAAAGTATTCAAGAAAGTGGACATTGTTGCCGCTCCGGCGACCCCCAGCACCGCATTTCGCATCGGGGCGCACGGTAACGACCCGCTGGAGATGTACCTGGAGGATGTGTTCACCCTGCCAGCCAACCTGGCGGGCGTGCCCGGCCTAAGCCTGTGTGCTGGATTTGACAGCCAGGGGCTGCCGATTGGCCTGCAGATGCTGGCCCCGCACTTTGCAGACGAGCGCTTGCTGGCTGTGGCGAAAGCCTACCAGCACGTGACCGATTGGCAAACGAGGCAGCCAGCACTATGACGCACCTGTTTGCCGAACTGCCCAAGCCGCTGCAGGAGCGTATGAGCTACCTGGAAGCGCGGGATGCCAAAGACCGCCAGGACGGCACACCGCATCTGAGCCGCCTGCGCCAAGTGCCGCCCGAAACCGGCATGCAGCTGGCGTTGCTGGCCCACAGTGCGCCAGACGGCGCGCGGATCGAGGTGGGCACCAGCGGCGGCTACTCGGCCTTGTGGCTTAGCCTTGGTATCACGCGCCCCGGCGTGCAGCTCATCACCTTTGAGTTGTTGCGCGAGAAGGCAGAGATCGCCCGCGAGACTTTTGAAAAGGCGGGCGTAGGCAACAAAGTGCAACTCATCAACGGAGATGCACGCGGCCACCTCAGCAGCTACGAAGGCATTGGCTTTGCTTTTATAGACTGCGAAAAAGAGATGTATACCGAGCTGTACGAGGAGATCGTGCCGCGCATATCCAGCGGCGGTTTGCTGGTGGCCGATAATGCCATCAGCCATGCTGCTGATCTGGCTGCGTTGCTGGCCCGCGCCCGCGCAGACGAGCGCGTAGACATGACGGTGCTGCCAGTAGGTAAAGGTCTGCTGGTATGCGTTAAGAGAGAAATCGAATGAGCGAAACACTAAAAATCATTGTTCCCATGGCGGGCTTCGGTACACGCCTGCGCCCGCACACCTGGAGCCGCCCCAAGCCGTTGCTCACCGCGGCCGGCGACACGATTTTGGGGCACGTGCTCAAGCTGCTGCAGACCGCTCCTGGCGCCGAGCAGGCCGAGATGGTCTTCATCGTCGGTTGGCTGGGCGAGCAGGTGCAGGCCTATATGCAGGCTGAGCACCCCAAAGTGAACGCCCACTTTGTGCAACAGAAGGAAATGAAAGGCCAATCGCACGCACTGGCGCAAGCGCGCGAGTACATGCACGGGCCAACCTTGGTGATCTTTGTGGATACGGTGGTCGAGACCGACTTCTCAGCTTTGGACAAAGAAGAAGTGGATGCTGTGGCCTGGGTGAAACCAGTGCCAGACCCGCGCCGCTTCGGCGTGGCTGCGCTGGGCGAGAACGGCCTGGTGAGCGGCTTGATCGAAAAGCCAGATGACATGACCAACAACCTGGCCGTAGTGGGCATCTACTACTTCAAGCGCGGCGAAGACTTGATGGCTGCGATCGACGAGCAGATGGATAAGGGTGTGCTGACCAAGAACGAATACTTCCTGGCGGACGCGATCGACATCATGCTCAAGAAGGGATTGCGCATGCGCACCGAAGTGGTGGGCGAGTGGTTGGATGCTGGCCTGCCGGACACGGTGCTTGAAACCAATCAGAAGCTACTGGAGAAGGGCCGCGACAACAGTGGTGAACTTTCCACGCGTGCCGGCGTCACACTGCACCCACCGGTATATGTGCATCCCAGTGCCACCGTGGAGAACAGCACCCTTGGGCCGTATGTGTCTGTGGGCGCCGGGTCCACGGTGCGCAACAGTACGATCGAAGATGCCGTGTTGGAGCGTGAAGTGACTGTGGAAGATAGCCAGCTCAAGCATTCACTGATCGGCGAACGCAGCCAGGTGCGCGGGGTACGCGGCCAGGTGAACGTGGGCGATGATTCCTCGGTGAGTGGAGAGGCAGCGTAAGTTTGTATGTCGAGTAAGTATCAACCTGTCATCGGGCTGGAAGTTCACGCCGTATTAGAAACGCGCAGCAAGATGTTCTGCGCGTGCCCGGTGGTGGATTCCACCATCGGCGAGCCAAATATTGCGGTGTGCCCGGTGTGCTCCGGCATGCCCGGCATGCTGCCCGTGATCAATGAAGCCGCTGTGGAATACGCCGTGCGCGTGGCGTTGGCGCTAAATTGCACCATCAACCTCACCAGCATCTTTGCCCGCAAGAGTTACTTTTACCCAGACCTGCCCAAGGGCTTCCAGATCTCGCAATACGAGCAGCCCTTGGCGCAAAATGGCTGGCTGACGATTGAGACATCACAAGGCCAACAACGCGTCGCTATCCGCCGCGTGCATATTGAAGAAGACACCGGCAAACTGACCCATGTGGAAAAGGGCGGCCAGCGATATTCGCTGGTGGACCTCAACCGTAGTGGTGTGCCGCTGCTGGAAATTGTTACCGAGCCCGAGTTGCACTCCGTGGAAGCGGTGCGCAATTGCGCCTACGCGCTGCGCAGCATTTTGCGCTATGTGGGCGTCAATTCCGGCAATCTCGAAAAAGGCTTGATGCGCATCGAGCCGAATATTTCCATTCGCCCGCTGGGCAGCTCAGAATTTGGCACGCGGGCAGAGATCAAGAACCTCAACAGCTTTCGCTCACTGGAGCGCGCCACTACGTATGAGTTGGCGCGCCAGGAACAGCTGGTGGACTCTGGTGGCAGTGTAGTGCAGCAGACGATGGGTTGGGATGACGCGCGCGGCACCACGCTGGCGCAGCGCTCCAAAGAAGTGGCCGAGGATTACCGCTACTTTCCTGAGCCTGATCTGCCGCCACTGGTTTTAGAGAAGGCCTGGGTTGAGAAAATTCGTAAAGCCTTACCCGAGTTGCCGCATGCCCGCCGCGAGCGTTTTGTGGCCAAGTTTGGCCTCAAAACCTATGACGCAGATGTGATCGTGGCTGAGCGCGAGGTGGCTGACTTCTATGAAGCCGCGGTAGCTGCAGCAAAAGTGGCAGACGCCAAGTTGATTGCCAATTGGCTCACCGGCGCCCTGTTCGGCCTGATGAACGAAGCGGGCAGCGAGATTGGTGAGCTACGCTTTGGCGCCAAGCAGTTTGCGGCGCTATGCGACCAGATTGCTGGCGGCAAAGTGAACCCCGCAGGCGCACGTGAAGTGCTCAGCGTGCTCTTTGCCGAAGGCGGCAGCCCGGCTACGATCATCAAGGAGCGCGGCCTACAGCAGATATCCAATACGGGCCAGTTGCGCGTTTGGGTCAGCGAAGTCATCTCCGCTAACCCACAGCAGGTAGCTGGCTATCTGGCTGGCAACGCGCCGCTGCTCAATTTCCTGTTTGGCCAGGTGATGCAAAAAGCGGGCGGCAAGGCCAACCCGGCCGCCGTGCGCCAAGAATTGCAGGCACAATTGAGCAAGCTGGCCTAGCTTGCTGGCTAAAAGTGAGGCTGAGATGCCACAAGACATACATGATGTTGTAAAAGCAATTGCCATCACGCCCAAAGATATTCCCAGTACCGCGCTTGAAGAAGCCGAAATGACCTGGGAAGGCATGGTGGGGGACAAGCACTTTGGCCTCACGATGAAGGCCAACAAATTTCAGGCGCCCTATCCTAAAGGTGGCTTGATCCGTAATGTACGCCAAGTATCCATCGTCTCGCAAGAGGAGTTGGAGCAGGTGGCGCAGGCGATGGAAATTCCTGCCGTGGAACCCGCGTGGGTCGGAGCGAACCTGATGCTATCCGGCATCTCAGGCCTCACACAGTTGCCGGCTGGCAGCCGCTTGTACTTTGAGGGCGGAGTTGGCATCGTTGTAGAAGGCGAGAACATGCCGTGCGTCACCGCCGGCGGCTGCCTTGCGGAGAACACCGGCCGCCCGGAACTACGCTCGGCGTTCCCCAAGAAGGCGATTGGCAAGCGCGGCCTGGTGGCGTGGGTGGAGAAGCCCGGCATGATACGTAAAGGTGAGCGCGTCACTGTGCGCCATGCCGCTGACGTTGGCCGCTAACAATTCGTTTAGCCCGGGTGCACAAGCCAGCTTGACGGGTCTACAACTCTCTGATAGCTTATAGGCCTGTCTGAACTCAGGGTCAATCTGGACGTGGAAAAACGCCTGAACGGTCTGAAACCAGCAGTAGTACATGCGGACAACCTGACCGAGGTGTCCGCATAGTTGTTTAACCGGCCAGCAAGCCGCAACGGTGTTAGCCGTAACGGCGCCAGCCGTATGTACCCTACCCTAATTGTCAGGAGAGTGATGTCCGAAACAACCAACGCATTTAGCATCGCCCAGGCTCAATTTGATAACGTAGCCAAACAGTTGCATCTGGATTCAGATGTGGCTGATCAGCTGCGTTGGCCGCGCCGCGAATTCAAGTTCCAAATTCCGGTGCGCATGGATGACGGCAGCCAGAAGGTCTTCTTTGGCTACCGCGTCCAGCACAACGAATCGCGTGGGCCTACAAAGGGTGGCATCCGTTTCCACCAATCGGAGACGATGGACACCGTGCGCGCCCTGGCGATGTGGATGACCTGGAAATGTGCAGTGGCGGACATTCCCCTGGGCGGTGGCAAAGGCGGCGTAGCTGTCGACTCCTCTTCACTCTCCCTGCGCGAGAAAGAGAACCTATGCCGTGGCTGGGTGGGGCAGATCCACCACAACCTCGGCCCACGCGTAGATGTGCCCGCGCCCGATGTGGGTACCACGCCCCAGATGATGGGCTGGATGATGGACGAATACTCCAAACTGGCTGGCCAGTACACGCCTGGCGTGATCACTGGCAAACCAGTGGGTGGCGGCGGCTCCAAAGGCCGCAAAGAAGCCACTGGCTACGGTGTGATCTACAACGTGCGCGAGGCGATGAAGCACCTCAAGGTGGACCCCAGCAAGACCACCGCCTCGATCCAAGGTTTTGGCAATGTGGCACAGTTTGCCGGCAGAGGCTTCTCTGAGCTATTGGGTGGCAAGGTAATCTGTGTATCGTATTGGGACCGTGAGGAGAAGGCCTCCCTCAGTGTGAGCAGCAAGAAGGGCCTGGATATCAACTTCTTACAGAACATCACTGACGAATACGGCTCGATCAACAAGGCCAAAGCTCAGGAAGCTGGCTACACCATCAGCGATGGTGATGACTGGATCTCGCAGGATGCCGATGTGCTCATCCCCGCTGCGCTGGAAGGCCAGATCAACGGCGAGAGCGCCAAGAAGATCAGCGACACCGTCAAGATCGTGGCGGAAGGCGCCAACGGCCCGACCACGCTGGAAGGTGACGAAGAGCTGGAGAAGCGCAATATCTTCGTGATCCCTGATTTCTTGTGCAACAGTGGTGGCGTCACCGTCTCGTACTTTGAAGGCGTGCAGAATGACATGAACTACTACTGGTCGCAGGAAGAAGTTATTCAGCGTCTCGACATGAAGATGACCGAAGCCTTTAGTAAGGTGCTCAAGATGTCGGTGGGCGAAAAGGTCAAGATGCGTGATGCGGCCTATATGGTGGCGATCAGCTCTGTGGTCGAAGCCATGCAGCTGCGTGGCTGGCTGTAAAGCCAAATAGGGATTTTGACGAAAAAAGCGGGCCGAAAGGCCCGCTTTTTGTTTTGTTCGGCTATCGTGTATACTCATCTTTGTGCGGGCTACCAGTTCGCATTGTTTCTAATTTTGCCTGCACACGGGAGTTTGTGCCCATGAAAGTCTCCGTCCCTCAAGAGAATCTGGCCCAGGGCCTCAATATAGTCTCTCGCGCCGTTTCTTCACGCAGTACATACCCTGTTTTGGCGAATGTACTCATTTCTGCGGAGAATGGGCGCCTAAAACTGTCCGCAACGGACCGTGAGATGGGCATTACCTGCTGGATCAATGCCAAAATCACCGAGGAAGGCGCCACCACCGTGCCGGCGCGCACCCTGAATGACCTGGTGTCCACTTTCCCTGGCGAAACTATTGAGATGGATTTAGCGGTGCGCACGCAGACCTTGCACATCAAGGCCGGGCGCGCCAAGGCCGAGATCAAGGGTATAGATGCCCAGGAATTCCCACCCATGCCGGAGCCAGACAAGGCCACCGGAATTGAACTGACGGCTGGCGACCTGAAAGAGATGATCCAACAGGTGGTGTTTGCCGCCTCTAAAGACGATGCCCGCCCGGTGCTGACCGGTGTGCTCACCACGGTGGAAGGCAATGACCTCACCTTGGTGGCGGCAGACGGCTTCCGCCTTTCTATACGCAAAGCCAAGTTGGGCAGCAAGGCCGAGCAAACCATGCGTGCCATTATTCCGGCGCGTGCGCTGAGTGAAGTAGCGCGCATCGCTACGGATGACAAAGACGTAGTCAGCATGGTGGTGCCGGCTGGCCGCGGCCAGGTGATCTTCAGCATGAAGAACGCCGAGCTGCGCTGCCAACTGGTTGAAGGCGCCTTCCCGGAGATTCAGCAGATCGTGCCGACTGGCTTCAAGACGCGCACAGTTGTGGCGACGGATGCCTTCCTAAAGGCGGCGCGCCAGGCCGAGATCTTTGCGCGCGAGAGCTCGCACATTACCCGTTTGGACATCAAGCCGGGCGAAGGCAATTCGCCAGGTATCGTGGATATCTCGGCCACCGCCGAAGAGACTGGCTCCAATGACAGCAAAGTGGACGCCACCGTAGAAGGCACTGGCGTGCTGATCGCTTTCAACGTGCGCTACCTACGCGAAGCGCTGGAAGCGATGAAGGCGCCGAATGTGGCGCTGGAAACCACGGCGCCGGCCGCCCCGGGCGTGTTGCGCCCCATGGGGAATGACGATTTCCTGCATGTGATCATGCCCATGCATTTGGGCAAATAAGTTTTCTCGCTTTAAAATTCGCTTCGCAAAAGGTGCCGCGCCGCGCAAGTGTGCTGCGGCCTCTTGAATTATGACTTTGCCACTCAACACGATTGACCCATCCTATCGTATTTACTTAACGCTTGCTCAATACCCCATGCTGCGCCGGCGCATCCGCACCAAGATGCGTAATGAGCTGTTTAAACGCGGCATCCTCTCGACGCAGGTGTTTGAGGAGATGGTGCGTCGACAGGCGATTGATTCACAGCAACGCGAGGGTGTGCTGGACGCCATCAGCGATGAGGCGCCAGAAGAATGGAAGCTGCGCCTGGATATTGTGCGTGACCAGCTTACCGACGTAAGCTTTGCCAACAACTTGCCCTTCGAGATTTTCGAAGACTTAGTGAAACAGATCCTTGTCGAGCGCGGCGCTGAAAGCGAAGACCTGCTACGCACCTTCAACCCCGAGTTGGCTTCTCAAGAATCGTTGTTTGAGCAGGCCATGGCCATCTCGCGTATGCCAGCTGAGCAACGCCGCCGCCATGAGGCGCGCGAGCGCGAGATCAAGGTGGTGCTGCTCAAATCCATGATCTCAGACCAGTTGGCCTACATCAACATTGCCAAAGACTGGTTTACGCTGGATGACCTGCTGGAGATTCGCCGCTACAAGATTGGCAAAGGCAAAGTGGGTGGCAAGGCGGCTGGTATGCTGCTGGCCCTGCGCATTCTAGAGGCTGTGGCCGAAGAAGACATCGTCAAGACTGTGGATATCCCTGATTCGTACTTCCTGGGCGCCGATGTCATGTATGCCTTTATGTCCAACACGGGCATGATGCACTGGGCTGATCAGAAGTATAAAGACGAAGATCAGATTCGAGACGAATACGAGCAGATCAAGCAGGAGTATGCGGCTGGCGAATTCCCCGAAGATATCTTGACGGAGCTCAGTCTAATGCTCGAGAAGATTGGTCGTCAGCCGATCATTGTGCGCTCCAGCAGCTTGCTGGAGGATAACTTCGGATCTTCCTTTGCGGGCAAGTACGCCAGCTTCTTCTGCCCTAATCAAGGCACGCCCGAAGAGAACCTGCACGCGTTGACCCAGGCGATTGCCGCCGTGTATGCCAGCGCCCTCAACCCGGATGCGCTGCTCTACCGCCGTTCACACGGTTTGGAAGATTACGACGAACGCCTGGCGGTGTTGATCCAGGTGGTGCAAGGCGAGGCGTATGGCCGCTACTACTTCCCGCACTTTGCTGGCGTAGCCTTCAGCCGTAACTTGTTCCGCTGGTCTCCGCAGATTAAACGCAAGGCCGGTTTTGTGCGCCTGGTGGCTGGCGTGGGGACGCGCGCCGTGGATCACGTGGGCAACGATTACCCGCGCCTGGTGGCACTGAGCCACCCAGAGTTGCGCGCCCAGAAGAACCCGCGCGATATCAATGTCTATTCACAACATTTTATGGATGTGATCGACCTCCAAGCCAATGAGTTCAAGACCTTGCCATTTACCGAGGTGATGGATGCGCGCTATCCGCACCTGCGTTTGGCGGCTTCGCTGTACAAAGACGGTGACCTCACGCCCATTCGTTCAATGGTGGGGGCAGAGGGTCAATTGGTGCTAACCTTCGACGGCGTCATCCGCAATACACCCTTTGCTGAGCGTATGCGCCGCATCCTCTCTCATCTCGAGAAGCGCTACAGCTCTCCTGTGGATATGGAGTTCACACTGCGTATCCATGAGCGCGACGGAAATCCCGAAATGGAGTTATTTATCCTGCAGTGCCGCCCGCAAAGCCACCTCAATGAGGTGACCGTGCGCCTGCCGGAGCTAATGGATAAGCAACGCATCGTCTTCTCCACCAGCAAAGTGGCCCCCCATGGCCGGGCAACCGATATTCGCTACATGCTCTTTGTAACGCCCGAGGGCTACTATGGCCTGCCCAGCTCTGAGGCACGCGGTGAGCTGACGCGCGCCATCAGCAAGATCAACAAAGTGATGGAAGGTGAGGAGTTTATCTGCGTTGGCCCCGGCCGCTGGGGCACCAGCACGCCGGATCTGGGTGTGAGTGTGAGCTACGCAGATATTTACAACACGCGCGCGCTGGTAGAGATCACCGGCCAAGGCGTGGGCACAGCCCCAGAGCCTTCCTATGGCACGCACTTTTTTCAAGATTTGATCGAATCGCGTATCTATCCCCTGGCGGTGCACCTGGATGATGCCGATACGATCTTCAATAAAACCTTGTTTTATGAAAGCCCCAATCACTTAACCGATTGGGCGCCTGAGTTGGAAGGATTGCAGAACACTCTGCGGTTGATTCACGTTGATGATATTGCGCCCGGCCACGTGGTGGAGCTTATAATGGACTCCGAAGCGGGCCGAGCAGTAGCGTTTTTGGAAGAGGAGAGCAAGAGCGAATGAAGCATTTTGTGGCGGTGGCCGGAAACATTGGCGTTGGTAAATCCACCTTGGTGGCAAAACTAGCCACACACTTGCAATGGAACCCGTACTACGAGCCTGTTGCTGAAAACCCATACTTGGAAGACTTTTACTCAGACATGCGCACCTGGGCGTTTCAATCGCAGGTGTTCTTTTTGCGCCATCGCCTGAGTATGCATCTGGACCTGCTGGCAGATCCCAATTCGGTGATCCAGGACCGCTCGGTCTATGAGGATGCCGAGATCTTTGCTAAGAACCTTTTCTTGTCCGGGCAGATGGATGAGCGTGACTACACCTCCTATCGCAACCTGTATACATTGCTGTGCGACCTGTTGCGCCCGCCTGACCTGGTGATCTACCTGCGTGCTTCGGTGCCCACGTTGCAGCGCCGCATCGCCCAGCGCGGCCGCGATTTCGAAGCCAAGATCAGCACGGAGTATCTTGAGCAACTGAACGGCCTGTACGAAGACTGGGTGACCAACTTCACCTTGTGCCCGGTGCTGACCGTGCCCACGGACAACATGAACTTTGTGGCGCACGATGGCTTGATCGAACTGGTCAAGCTAAAGATGAGTGAAAAATTGATGGGCAAAGAAGAGGTTGTCTTCCTGCCCGAGGAAGTGGAAAGCTTTGCCAGCTTTTCATCGCACGTGTGATCGGATACGTAGAGTATAAAATCGCCGCTACTCAGCGGCGGTTTTTGTTTTAACTTCTGATTCAAGTACGGTTTTGTGACATTCTATGACAAGCTTGATGGCGGTGCGCACCTTGCCGTCAATCTCCACATCCGCAAACTCGGGTGTGCAGTAAATGCTGTACCCATCTTCAAGCAGATAACTGCGCGCCAGCACCGTGGCCTTAAGCGCCTGGTTGACTGCTCCTGCGCCGATGGCTTGCACTTCTGCTCGTTTATGTTCTCTGAAGACACCCGCTATCGCTCCCGCCACTGCAGAAGTGCGCGATGCCCCAGATACTTTGATAACGTCCATTTGTTTGGGCCCTTTGGCGCCGTTAGGCCTCGAGAGTTAGAAAGCGTCAACTAACGGCGCACCCTCATAAATGATGATAATGGAATATATACAGGTGGGCAACTCAGGTTAAAGCTGCTCGTGCAAAAAAGCACATGTGCTGCGTGATACACTGCGCAGCATGGACGAGAAGGCGCTAAACACGCTGGAATTTCCCAAGGTGCTTGAGCGTCTGGCGCGCCACACGGCCTTTGCCGTGTCGTATGAGCGTGCCCTTGCGCTGCGCCCGGCCGCGGATATTGACGCGGCGCGCACCTTGCTGGCCGAAACTGGCGAAGCGCGCGCCTTGTTCGCAAACCAGCCGACGCTGGGCGTCGGTGGTGCGCGTGATGTGCGCCCCGCGCTGGGCAATGCGCGGCGCGGCATGGCGCTCACTGCGCCGGAACTATTGGACATCAAAGGCACGCTGGTGGCGGCGCGCACCTTGGCGCGCCAGCTTGAGGATGTGCAAGCCAGCTATCCACTGCTGGCTTCGTTGGGGGCGCAGATGCCGCAGCCCAGCGGTGTGGTGGACGCCATCACCAAGGCGATCTCTGAGCGCGGCCAAATTCTGGACCACGCCTCAGATGCCTTAGCCGAGATTCGCCGTGAACTCAGTATTGCGCATGAGCGCCTGTTGAGCCGTATGCAGAAAATGCTCACCAGCGAGCCGTATACCAAAGCGCTGCAAGAAGCTATTTTTACTCAACGCGATGGCCGCTATGTGCTGCCCATCCGCGCAGAAGAACGCAGCCGCGTCAAAGGCATCGTGCATGACCAATCCGGCAGCGGTGCTACATTGTTCATCGAGCCGCTCGGCGTGGTGGAGCTCAACAACAAATGGCGCGAGCTGCAGTTGGCTGAGCGCGAAGAAGAGCGCCGCATCCTGCTGGCCTTGACCACCCTTGTGCAAACGCAGACGGAAGAGATCGGCGCCGCCGTGGATGGGCTGGCGACATTGGACTTGGTGTTTGCGCGTGCCAAATATGCCGATCAGCTACGCGCCCATGTGCCTGAACTGCTGCCCTTGCGCCCACATACTGACGGGCCGCACCCTGGGGTGACGCTGCGTCTCTTCGACGCTCGCCACCCGTTGCTGGATCCTGAGCGCGTAATTTCGTCTGATATTGAGCTGTTCCCTGAGAACTATTGTCTGGTGATCACCGGCCCGAACACGGGTGGTAAAACCGTCACCCTCAAAACGGTTGGCCTGCTGGCGCTGATGGGGCAGAGCGGCATGCACATCCCCGCAGCACAAGGCAGCCAGATCTCATTTTTTGATTCGGTATACGCAGATATTGGCGATGAGCAGTCAATTGAACAGTCGCTATCTACGTTTTCTGGCCATATCACCAATATTGTCAACATCTTGAAGCATGCCGATCAACGCTCACTGGTGATTTTCGATGAGTTGGGCGCGGGTACTGACCCGCAAGAAGGTGCTGCCCTGGCCCGCGCTTTGTTGGATCATTTGGTGCGGCGTGGCATCACCACCCTGGTGGCAACGCACTATCCTGAGTTGAAGGTGTATGCCCAGGGCACCAAAGGTGTGGTCAACGCTAGCGTGGAATTTGACCTCAAGACTCTTGCGCCCACCTATCACCTGACGGTGGGTTTGCCAGGGCGCTCCAACGCGCTGGCGATTGCACAACGCCTCGGCCTCAGCGATGAGGTGCTGGAGCAGGCGCGTAGTGGTATTGACCCGGCTGATCTCAAAGCGGAAGACTTGCTTGATGACATCCACCGCGAGCGCGAGCGCGCCCGCCAGGCGCACGAGCGCGCCGCCGAGGCCGAGAAGGCCGCCGAAGATTTGCGTGTGGAGCTGGCTGAGCGTCTGGAGCAGATCGAAGACGAACGTGTAGATGTGCTGGAGGCGGCGCGCAAACAGGCCAAACAAGAACTGGATGCCATCAAGACCCAAGCCGGCCGCCTGCGTGCAGACCTGGCGCGTGAACGCCAGCCGCTGGAGAAGGTGCAGGCGCTCAAGAAAGCTGTTGAGAAGCTGGAAGAAACTGTGGAAGAGCCGGTGCAGCGCAGCGCTGTGCCGGAGTCGGCGCCGGGGCGGCCATTGCGCCTGGGTGATGGCGTGCGCGTGCGCAGCCTGGGCGCGCGCGGTGTAGTGATCGGCCTGAGTGAAGAAGAGGTTGAGGTGCAGGTGGGTGCGTTGCGGGCGCGAGCGCGCTATAGCGATCTGGAGCTGCTCAACGAAAAAGCGGATGAACCAGCCCAGGATTGGCATGGTACTGTGCGCCTGCCGGAGGCAGTGCCATCTGAAGTTTCGCTGCGCGGCATGCGGTTTGAAGACGCCTACAACAAGCTGGATGCGTATCTGGATTCAGCCTATGCCTCCGGGTTGCGCTCGGCGCGCATTATTCACGGCAAGGGCACCGGCACGCTGCGCGAGATGGCGCGCGATATGCTGCGCAAGCGCGACTATGTAGAAGACTACAATTTTGCCAACCCACACGAAGGCGGCGAAGGCGTCACTATCGCCTATTTCAGATAGCTGGTGTCCCTAGTAAAAAGGAAGTTTGTCTGCAAACTCTATATATTGGTCAGCGACTTCTTTAAAACGCTTATATGAGCCGTCAAACATTCCAGCTACTATTGGCTCCCAAGAATCCTTGGCTTTATTGGCTTGCGAAACTATATTGACTAGGGGGCTATCAGTTGAGCCAAGACTCTTGTGCTTCCACCCAAACCTACCAACTGGGCTCCAGATGCGCTGATAGTGCTTTTCAAAAAAATTAGCAAACTCGAGCGAAAATATGACTTCAAATTCATCAAAGATATGTTCGTACTCTTTTCCTTGAAACAATAGGTCATCTATTGTAGGTTGAAGGTAGTTGTACAAATATTCACTTCGAGGAACAAAGTGGTTCTTATGAGCTGGGATCAATTTGAAAATTTCTGAGGTCTGAGTAAAGAAATCGTATAACGAGAGTAAATAGGCGGTTCGAGCAGAATGGTAAGAATCTGTGACGAAAAAGGAAAGCATCTTATTTAGATTGAAATAATTCTTAGCAGAAACTGCGGCAAGTCCTCCTGCATAGGTCAAAAGAACCGATGGATACCATCGCATTGCCGACCAAATTTGATATCCAGATTCAGGTTGAATTCGTTCGGCAAACCGCCTGATTGGCATATTTAGCAAAGTTTTAGCTTCGGAATTGTCTCCATCTAACCAATATCCTAAAAGAGTTTGAAGAGTTACTAAATCAGAAAGGGCAAGTTCGTAGCCCTCAAGTCTTTTAAGGAACTCTTTATCGTTCCAATCCCCGGCAACGGGGAAATTTTCTGAGGTGGTTAAAGCTAAAGCGTTTCTAGTTGTGCTTACCAGTAAATCTTGGAGTTTTATACGTTCTGCTGGATTGCCCAAAAGACCCTTTGCAGTTTTTATTAAATTCTCTGTATTTTCTGATCCTTGTATTGGTACTCCAGGAATTTCAACCAAAACATCCACTCCCTTAGTCGAGCTCTCATCACCTATGACCGATAGAGGGGCATTAAATACAAAATCCCCGCTCCCCTCTATAGTGCCGTAATGGGGTGTCTGTCTAGACTTTGGATCTAGCCCAACCCGCTGTCTAACATACGCCATTAATCCATTTGCCGTAATAACGCCTTCGTTTGGATCCGCGGCATCACCATTCAGCCCTTCTAACATATATCCAGTAAAAATCGAGTGCTCTGGAAGCGGCCCTCCAAAATCTGCAACTTCTTGATCGTGTTGACCTGCTGCTATTGCCTGACGAGCTACGCGAGTTAACATATCGCCCACAAGTCTTGTCGCTCCCGGCCCTAAGGAGCGATTAAAAGCTAGGCCGCTATAACAAGCGTCCATAGCAAAGAAAACATGCTTAGCAGGAATTAAATCTGTATTGATCGTTAACTCTTCCCATCTCACTAAAGAAGACAGGTCGCTTGGGCTTCCATCTTGAGGAACTAAATAACCAACTGATCCTAGACGAGAAGGAGTGGTGAATCCATGGCCAGCGAAGTAAACGAGAATTCGATCATTTTTGTCAGTTTTTTGGAACCGCAGATATTCTCTTATTATTGCATTCCTGCTAGCCTGCGCACCAATCAAAAGAGTAACTTTGCCTTTTTCAAACGAGAATCTTTGCACTAGAAGTTCAGCAATTGATGTTGCATCGTTCTCTGCATAAGTAAGGGGAGAAGCGTGTAAATAGTCATTAATCCCAATAACGAGAGCGTGACTTTCTTTGTATAGTGGTAGAAAAGTCATGTTTTTGCATCCAACCTTTCAAGATTAAATCCCCGTATTTTTGCAAGATGATACGCTAAAAAGCAAAAGCTTATAATCATCATTATGGACTCTCTCTCCAGTCGTATAGACCCCAATTCCTCTGAATTCAAAGCCAATGCGGAATACCACCGCGGCCTCGCCGAGCAACTGCGCGCCAAGCTGGCTGCCGTGCAGGCGGGCGGCGGTGCCGAGGCGCGGGCGCGGCACGAGCAGCGCGGCAAGCTCTTCGTGCGTGAGCGTATTGAACGTCTGCTGGATGCTGGCTCACCGTTCCTGGAGCTCTCTGCCTTGGCGGCGGAAGGCATCTATGATGGGGACGCGCCGGGGGCGGGGATTGTGGCTGGCATCGGCCGCGTGGCGGGGCGCGAGGTGATGATCGTGGCTAACGATGCCACCGTCAAAGGCGGCTCGTACTATCCTCTCACGGTGACCAAGCATCTGCGCGCCCAGCACATCGCCATGCAGAACCATCTGCCGTGTCTGTATCTGGTGGACTCGGGCGGTGCGTTCCTGCCAATGCAAGGTCAAGTGTTTCCGGGGGAGCAACACTTCGGGCGAATCTTCTACAACCAGGCACAAATGAGCGCCAAGGGCATTGCCCAGATCGCCGCGGTGATGGGCTCTTGCACCGCGGGCGGTGCCTATGTGCCGGCGATGAGCGACGAAGCCATCATCGTTAAAGGCACCGGCACGATCTTCCTTGGCGGTCCGCCGTTGGTGAAAGCCGCCACGGGCGAGGATGTGAGCGCCGAGGATCTGGGCGGGGCGGATGTGCACACGCGTCTCTCTGGCGTAGCAGACCACTTTGCTGAGGATGACCAGCACGCCATAGATATTCTGCGCGAGATCGTGGAGACTCTGCCAGACCGCAGCGTATTGCAAACGCCAGTCAGCGCGCCTGAAGAGCCGCTCTACCCAGCCGAAGAGCTATACGGCGTGCTGCCCACAACGTTCCGTGAGAGCTATGACGTGCGCGAGGTGATTGCGCGCGTTGTGGATGGCAGCCGCTTCCGCGAATTCAAAGCGCGCTATGGCGAAACACTACTGTGCGGCTTTGCACGCATTCATGGCTATCCGGTAGGGATCTTGGGAAACAACGGTGTGCTGTTTAGCGAGAGTGCGCTTAAAGGCGCTCACTTTATTGAGTTGTGTGAACAGCGCGGCATCCCCCTACTCTTTTTGCAAAACATCACTGGCTTCATGGTGGGCCGTGAGTATGAGGCCGGCGGCATCGCCAAGGATGGCGCCAAGCTAGTGCATGCGGTAGCCACGGCAACTGTGCCCAAGCTCACCGTCATTGTCGGCGGGTCATTTGGTGCAGGCAACTACGGCATGGCCGGGCGCGCCTACGACGCGCGCTTCTTGTGGATGTGGCCGAATGCGCGTATAAGCGTGATGGGCGGTGAGCAGGCAGCCAACGTGATGTTGACCATCAAGCAAGATCAGTTGGCCCGCGAAGGCAAGCCGGCGCTCACCGGGGCCGAGGCGGCCGCACTCAAGCAGCCGATCCTGGACAAGTACGAGCATGAGGGCCACCCGTATTACTCCACGGCGCGCTTGTGGGATGACGGCATCCTTGACCCGGCCGAAACGCGGACGGTTTTGGGTTTGGCGCTCTCCGTTGTGCTGAAGGCACCGCGCACGGGCGACGGCTTCGGTGTCTTCAGGATGTGACGGCGTGAAAATTCTGATCTTGGGCGGCACCAAATTTGTAGGCCGCTATATTACTGAAGCGGTGTTGAGTGCTGGGCACACGGTGACGCTGTTCAACCGCGGTCAGACCAATGATGGTCTTTTCCCTACAGTGGAGCGTCTGACGGGCAACCGCGATGGCGGCCTGGATGCACTTAAAGGCAAAGCCTGGGACGCGGTGATCGATGTCAGCGGCTTCTTGCCGCGTGTCGTGCGTGACAGCGCTGAACTGTTGCGCTCGCAAGTGGGCCGCTATGTCTTCATCTCCTCGATCTCAGTCTATGCGGATATGAGCCAACCCATTACTGAAGACTCACCCCTCGTAGAGTGGGATGATCCGCAGGCTGAGTTAAGCAACGAAAGCTATGCCGGGTTGAAAGTCTGGTGTGAACGCGCCGTGCAAGACGTGTATGGAGCACAAGCGTGCATTGTGCGCCCGGCGTTTGTGCTTGGCCCGCACGATACTACGTATCGCTATCCGTATTGGCTGTGGCGCGCCAGCCGCGGCGGCCACATGCTGGTGCCCGGTGAGGATGACATGACCTCAGGTGTGGACGCACGCGATCTCGGTGCGTTTGTAGAACGGCTAACGGCGGATGGAGCCGTAGGCATATACAACGTCCATCAGCCGGTAAGCTTGCTCGAAAGCATTGAGCTGGCAATTGAGCTGAGTGGCGCGAATACTCAAGGGATTGCCCTGCCAGCGGCCAAAGCCGAAGAACAGGAATTTTTGGGAGGCAAGCTGCCATTGTGGTTGGCAGGTAACGAGCTGGCCGGCATTCGCGTCTCGCGCAGTGTGGGTGCCGAACAAGCCGGTCTGCGCTTTCGGCCATTGCGCGAGACGGTGGCAGATACGCTGGCCTGGATTGCAACCGAAGAGGCGCGTGATACCTGGCCAACGGGTCTGAGCCAAGATGAAGAGCAGTCACTCCTTTCTGAGATAGAGTACTCAAAATGAAGTTCAATAAAGTTCTGATTGCCAACCGTGGCGAGATTGCGGTACGCATTGCCCTCGCCTGCCAAAAAATGGGCCTGGCTAGTGTGGCCGTGTACTCTGAGGCCGATATTGGCGCCCTGCATACGCAGGTAGCCGACGAGGCCGTGCTGATTGGCCCGGCCGCCGCGCGCCAGTCGTATCTCAACATCCCTGCCGTATTGACCGCCGCGCAGGCCAGCGGCGCGCAGGCAGTGCACCCAGGCTATGGCTTCCTGGCGGAGAACGCCGAATTTGCCCAAGCGGTGCTGGATGCAGGCTTGGTATGGGTTGGCCCGCCGCCCGCGGCTATGCACGCTATGGGCGATAAGGCCAGCGCGCGTGAGCTCATGCTGCAGGCCGGTGTACCCGTGCTGCCCGGTTACCAGGGGCCAGACAGCACCGGCGAGATGGAGGCGGCCGCGGCTGCGCTAGGGTATCCGCTGTTGGTCAAGGCGGCCGCGGGCGGTGGCGGTGTAGGCCAGCGCGTTGTGTATGCAGCGAAAGAGCTCCCAGAGGCGATTGCTGCGGCACGGCGCGAAGCGGCCAACGCCTTTGGCGACGAGCGTCTTATGCTAGAAAAATATCTGGCCACAGCGCGCCATGTGGAAGTGCAAGTGCTTGGCGATCAACATGGCAAGCTGCTGCACCTGTTTGAGCGCGAGTGCTCGCTGCAGCGCCGCCGGCAAAAAATAGTCGAAGAAACTCCTTCGCCATTGCTTGATGGCGCCTTGCGTGAAGCGATGTGCGCCGCGGCTGTAGCCGCCGCGGCGGCGGTGGACTATACCAATGCGGGTACAGTCGAGTTCTTAGTGGACCCAGTCACGCGTGAGTTCTACTTTCTTGAGATGAACACCAGGCTGCAAGTAGAGCACCCGGTAACTGAGCTCACTACCCATATAGATATTGTGGAATGGCAGTTGCGTATCGCCGCGGGCGAGCCGCTCACCGTGCAGCAAGCGCATGTGCGGCAACACGGCCACGCCATTGAATGCCGCATCTATGCAGAAGATCCTTCGGCGGGTTTTTTGCCCCAGGCTGGCGAGGTGTTGCGGCTGCAGTGGCCGCTGGCCGCCCGCGTAGACGCAGGCATCGCCGAAGGCTCGCAAGTGAGTGTGCACTATGACCCCATGCTGGCCAAACTGAGCGTGCACGCAGATGACCGCCAGTCTGCAATTACAGCCATGCAAGCTGCACTGGCAGACACGGTGCTACTGGGTGTGATCAACAACATCGACTTCTTGCAGGCAGTGTTGGCGGATCCACAAATGGCAGCTGGCGATTTTGACACGCAGACCATCGAGCGTGCCTTTGCTGCCTGGCAGCCGCCCTTGCTGCCGCCGGAGGCTTTGCTGGCTGCGGTGGTGCTAGAGCTGCAGCCCACCGAAGTACACCCGAGCGCAGCCGATCCATTCTCCCCTTGGGCAACTGCCAGCGGCTTCCGCATGGGGCGGGGAGGTGTGCTGTGAAGTTCTATTACTCACATCGCGGGCAGACTCACTCCATTGAAGTGCAGGCTCAAGGTGATAGATTGCGAGCCACCGTGGATGGTGAGACTGTTGAGGCGTTAGTACGTCAGGGCCAAAGCCTTCAGCTTACATTGGCTAGACAGCCAATGGATATCGCTTGGGCTAAGGATGGGCGCACTATCTGGCTGCATGTCGCCGGGCATTCCTATCAATTGCAGCGCGTGGCGGGTGGGCGCGCCGGTAGCACTGCGGGCAGCACCGAGCGCAGCCTGCGCGCGCCGATGCCCGGGCAGGTGCGCAAGGTGCTGGTGGAGCCTGGCCAGCCGGTGGCGGCTGGCAGCGTGCTTGTGTTGCTGGAAGCTATGAAGATGGAAGTGCGCATCAGCGCCGGACAGGATGCAAAAGTGGCGCACATCGCCGTTTCTGAAGGCCAAAGTGTGGATAAAGACCAACTTCTAGTCGAATTGGAGCCAACTGATGGCGGGTAAATACTACGAGGAACTTGAGATAGGCCAGCGCATCGCTCACGGCTCTACGCGCACAATTACCGAAACCGACAATGTGCTCTTTTGTGGTTTGACCATGAACACGCAGCCCCTGCACATGGATGAAGAGTTTGCCAAACGCAGCCCCTTCGGGCAGCGCATCGTCAACGGCATCTTCACATTTGGGCTGGCCGTGGGTATCAGCGTGCCCGATCTCACTGAAGGCACCATTGTGGCCAATCTGGGCTACGAAAGCATTAATCACCCTAATCCCGTCTTCGCTGGGGACACGCTGCGAGTAGAGACCGAAGTCTTGGAGAAACGCCCCTCAAGCAGCAAGCCAGACCGCGGTGTGGTGCGTTTGCGCCACATTGGCTACAAGCAAAGCGGCGAAGTGGTCGTTGAGATCGAGCGCGCCGTACTTTTCTTGAAGCGAGAGGCAATCTGATGCGCGCAAGACGTACCCTGTTATATGTGCCGGGAAGTGACTGGCGCAAGATGGAAAAGGCCGCCAGCTTGGGCGCTGATTGTGTGTGCCTTGACCTCGAAGACGGAGTAGCTCCCAGCAGCAAAGCAGAAGCGCGTACCCTGATCAGCAAAGCGCTCAGTGAGCTGGATTTCGGGCGCAGTGAGCGGCTGGTGCGCGTGAATGCCGCCGATAGCGGCCAGCAAGCTGAGGACCTGCTGCTGGCCAGCCACCCTAACCTGCAAGGGCTTGTGCTGCCCAAAGCGGCCAGCGCCGCGGATGTGCAGACCGTTGGCTCGGCGCTGTGGAGCGCTGAGCAAGCCCGTGATCTGGCCCCCAACACGCTGGCTTTATTGGCCCAGATCGAGAGCGCGCTGGGGCTGGTCAACCTCAAAGAGATTGCCAGCGCTGACCCCCACCTGGTGGCACTAATTTTTGGTTCCGAAGACTTCGCCAGTGATGTGGGCGCGATTCGCACGCTAGAGGCAGATGAGGTTTTTTATGCACGCAGCGCAGTGGCCACGTATGCTGCCGCCTTCGGCTTGCAGGCTATTGATATGCTGCACGTGAATTTCAAAGATGCTGAAGGGCTGGGTAGGATGGCATCGCAGGGAGCGCGCTTAGGCTACAGCGGTATGCAGATCGTGCATCCTGACCAGATAGCGCCGGTCTTAGCCGCCTTCACTCCCGGTACAGAAGAGATAGCCTGGGCGGAACGCGTAGTAGACGGCTACGAGCAGCACGCTGCCGAGGGGCGCGGCGCCTTTGCCCTTGATGGCAAGATGATCGATATGCCACTGGTCAAAGCGGCGCGGCGGGTGCTTGCCCGTGCAGGAAAGTGAAATAAAAAGAGGCCGGTATCACCCGGCCTCTTTTATTGTCATGCTTTAACGCTTATTGCGCTTGGCTTTAGCTTTGGCTGCGGGTGTAGTTTTGCCAGCAGCGTTTGCGCGGCGCCCGCGCAGCCAGCGCACGAAGAAGTACACGGGCAGGCCGAGCACCAGCAGAATGGGCAAAGCGTATAGCGCCAACCAGATGGCAATGTTCACAATGCCTTGCAGTGCAGAGATCAGCGCCTGGATGGCATCTTTGGCAACGCCTACTGGTTCCCAACCCGCAATGGTGAGGGGCTGCACTGCCAGGCTGGCGGTGAGCTCCACACTGATCGAGGACAGGGAGGCCGATTCTTCGTAGTACTTGATCTGGCCCTTGATGACTTCAATTTGCTCAGTGATGTAGTTCAACTCATTGAAGGCCACCAAGACATCTTCGGTGTCCGTAGCTTCTTCCATGATCTGGCGCAGCAACGTTTCCGCCCCTTCCAGGTTGCGCAGGCGAGACTGCAGGTCGGTGTATTGCGCGGTTACATCCTGGCCAGACACGCTGCGGGTTTCAACCGTGTTGGCATCACCTTCGATGATGGCTAAGGCTTCTTGCAGACGCTCAGCGGGTACGCGAATGGTGATGCTGCCGGAAGGGGCTTGCAGCCCATTGCTGAGAGTGCGCTGATAGACATATGAGTCGACAACAAATCCGCCAAAACTTTCGGCCAACTCACTAATTGCTTCCAGTGAATCTTGTGGGTTGTCCACCACAATGGCTAAGCTGGCGTTCTGGATCACCAAACGCTCTGCGTTGGTGTTGGGAGCGCTGGCTTCGTCGCCAGCAAAGCTGTTGCTGGAGTCGGCGGCCATCTCTTCCATGGCCACTTGTGGTGCCGCGCTCATTGGCGCTTCGCTGTATACGCCACGGTCATAATCCATGGCGGCTGGCGCACTGGCGCCACACGCGCCGAGCGCCAGGGCGAGAATAAGGGCTACGGGTGCAAAAAAGGTTGGCGTCTTCATTCGGTTCTCCTTGAATTTAGCTCTCCACCCTATAACGCATAACTACAGAGATAAGTTCCGCTACCAGCCACCCTCCAGGCGGCTGATATGGCGCTCTGGCAGGCCGGCAGCTTGCATGCGGCTTTGTACCTCTGCGATGGCATAAGGAACGCGGAAGTATTGCCAGCTAGCCTGCTCAGGGTCAAAGATGGTGTAGGCTGCCCGCGGGTCCCGATCGCGCGGTTGGCCGACTGACCCCGGGTTGGCGATGCAACGAGACTCGAGGGTGAAACTGCTGCCTGCCTCAGGAATTCGCAGATTGATGCCTACACCGTGCTCAATGAAAAGCACCGGCACATGTGTATGGCCAACAAAACATAGCTGGGTATCAAAGAAAGCAAAATTCTCCAGAGCGGAGTAGCTATCCAGTAGATATTCCAGCACTGGTTGGCGTGGGCTGGCGTGTGCCAGGGTTACGCCGAGCTCGCGGCGCATGGGCTGCAGGCCCTGCAGGAAGGTGAGCGCTTCAGGGGTAAGGATGCCGCGTAGCCACTCAACCGAGATGCGCGCTTCATGGTTGAAGCTCTCTAGCGGCAGTTGGCCAATGGCGGCCGCATCATGGTTGCCTTGCAGGCAAATCAGGTTGGGTAGTGCGGCAAGCCGCGCAATACATTCGTTGGGGTCTGGCCCGTAGCCAACAACATCACCGAGGCACCACACAGCATCCACCGCACCCGCATCAGCCAGAACGGCTTCAAGCGCGGTGAGATTGGCGTGGATATCGCTGATGACCAGAATACGCATACTGGGAGCTAGGGCTTTACGTTGAGATTGCTCGGCAGGAAAGCGCCGGGCAGCAGCTCTTCCACAGTGGATTCTTTGAGAATTTCGCCAGCCTCGTTGGCGAGCAGCACGTTGGCTTTCAACGCAAACTCAGCCAGTACCTGGCGGCATGAACCACACGGCGAGCCGCCGTCACGCGTGACCACAGCAATAGAGTCAAACTCGCGCTCACCTTGCATGATGGCGGTGAACATGGCTACGCGCTCAGCGCAGATGCCATCTGGGTAGGCAGCATTTTCAATATTGGCGCCCAGGTAGATCTTGCCGGCCTTGGTGCGCAACGCCGCGCCGACGCGGTAATTGGAATACGGAGCATATGCGGCTTTCTGGGCCTCATGGGCTGCCTGTACAAGCTCATTCTTTGGCATTATGTTCCTTCTCTGTTTCCGCGGCCCTCACATCCGTGCGAACAGCACGCACACGGCGGACGCGGCGGCCACTGATCAATTCTACAGTGAGAAGCACGCCATCCTGCTTGACTTGCTCACCGGCCCGCGGCAGACGGCCCAGCTCACTGAATAGATAGCCTCCCAGCGTATCAGCATTCTCTGTGCTTAAATCACTTTGCATGATTTCATTGAACTCTGCCAATGGAATACGCCCATGAAATAAATACTCAGTGTCTGAGATGCGCTGGGCAATCTGCTCTTCGCCTAAATCGTATTCATCCTGGATCTCACCTACGATCTCTTCCATGATGTCTTCCAGGGTGACCAGGCCAGCCACGCCGCCGTACTCATCTACAACGATGGCCATGTGCACGCGCATGCTCTGCATTTCGGGCAGCAGCTCGTCCAGCGTCTTGGATTCAGGAACCATATAGGGGCGGCGAATCAGGTCTTGCAGCGTCTTGTATTGCTCCTCGCCACGCCACACCTTGAGGATGTCTTTCACGTACAGCAGGCCAAGAACGTTGTCGACGGTGTCTTGGTAAATAGGAATACGCGAGTAGCCCGAGTCAATGATGGCGTTACGCGCTTCTTCGATAGGCGTCTCCACATCCAGAGCAACGATATCGATGCGTGGCACCATGATCTCGCGCACCAGCGTGTCGCCAAACTCCACGATGGACATGATCATCTCGTGCTCTTCTTCTTCAAGCACACCTTGCTGTTCGCTGGCGTCCACAAAGGATTTCAACTCATCTTCGGTAATGGATTCAAGGTCTGCTACGCTCTGCCCGCGCGAAGTGAGGCGTGAAAGCACGAAGATGATGGGGTACATCAACGTGTTCACCACACGTGCCACGCTACTGAGGCGCAGCGACCAGCGCTCAGGGTCTTGCAGCACGTGGCGCTCCACGAAGAATTCAGCCAGCCAGATGAAGAAGCCCACCGCTACCAGCAAACCCAGATTGACAGCAGACGCGCTGCCCTGGGAGGTGGGGATGAGAAAGTCCAGCACCAGGCCAGCCATCAGGAAGCGCAACAGTGCTAACGCCAACTGAAGGGCGTCTCTGAGATTTTGGCGGTGTTTTAGCAGGTCTAGCGTGCGCGTGGCCTTCTTGCCGGCTTCGTCTTCAAGCGAAACAAGGCGGGTCTGGCGCACATTGATGATGCTGGCCCGTGTGGCGGTCACCAGGAGATCAGAAATCAGTAAGGGAGCGAGAAGAATAATGAGCGGACTAATCAGAACCTTCCAGTTTGCGGATGGCGCGGGCCGGTACGCCGGCTACCACGGTGTTGGGTGGAACATCTTTGGTGACCACGGCGCCAGCGCCCGTGCGGGCGCCCTTGCCAATATGCAGCGGGGCCACCAGCATGGTGTCGCTGCCGATGAAGACGTTGTCTTCGATCACAGTGGGATTCTTGTTCTTGCCGTCGTAGTTGGCGGTGATGGTGCCGGCGCCAATGTTGACATCTTTGCCGATGGTGGCATCCCCAATGTAGGAGAAGTGCCCCATCTTGACGCCTGCGGCCAGGCGTGAATTTTTGATCTCGCCAAAATTGCCCATGTGTACACCATCGCCCAAGTGGGCGCCCTTGCGCAGGTGCGCGAACGGGCCGATGTCCACATGGTTCTCGATAACGGCATGCTCCACTACGGCGGCCTGTATCTGGCAGTGGTTGCCCACCTGGCTGTGGCTGATGCTGGTGTTGGGGCCGATGATGCAGTCTTCGCCAATCTGCGTGCCCGCCAGCAGCATCGTATTGGGCAGGATGGTGGTGTCTTGCCCAATGGTGACGCTGGGCTCGATGTACGTGGTGAGTGGGTCCTGGATGGTGACGCCCGCCAGCATCCAATGGCGGTTGATGCGCTGGCGCAGAGCAAGTTCAGCCTCGGCCAGATGCTCACGCGTGTTGATGCCAATCGCCTCACTGGCGTCTTGCAATTCAACCGTGTGTATCCTTTTGCCCTGCTTGACGGCAATCGCTAGTAGATCCGTCAGGTAATACTCGCCCTTTTTAGGCGAAGGCTTGAGCTTGGGGAGAGCGGCCCACAGCCACTTGGCGTCAAAGCAATACGTGCCTACATTCAGCTCGTCGATCAGCAACTGCTTGGGCGTGGCTTCGGCTTCTTCAATAATGGCTACCGCTTTGCCTTTGAGGCGCTTGATGCGCCCAAAGCCGCGGGCATTCTTTTGCTTGAGGGTTAGCAGGGTAATGGTGGCTTTGCTCTTGGCGTGCGCCTCTGCCAGGGCGGCCAGGCTCTCGCCGGTGAGCAGCGGCAAGTCTGCATTGGAGACCAGCACATGCGTGGCCTTGCCTTCAAGCAGGGCTTGCGCCTGCATCACGGCATGGCCGGTGCCATTTTGCTCGAGCTGTTCAACATATTCGGCTTGGTCGCCCACGGCGGCGCGCAGGCTATCTGCCTGGTGGCCGATGACCAGCACCGGCAGTGGGTCGCCTGCCTGGCGCGCAGCCGTAAGGGCGTAGTGCACCATGGGCTGGCCGCCGATGGGATGCAGGATCTTGGGTAGGCGTGAGCGCATGCGCGTGCCTTTGCCAGCGGCCAGGATGACGACGCGCGTGCTCATATGGCCAAGCACCCGGCAGGCGTTGAGAGTAGAGACTGAAGTGAAGAATCAGGGAGAGGGTCTTCTGAGGCTTGCATGATTACGGCAAGTCGGGGCGCCTGGACTCGAACCAGGATCCACGGATTCAAAGTCCGGTGTGCTGCCATTGCACCACGCCCCAATGTTTCGGGCTAGCCGAAGGCGAGAGATTGTAACATGCCCGCAGAACGGCTGCGTTTTAGTGTGCGCTGGGGGCTAGCCCAATTTGAGCTGCTTGCTCGTAGCTCAGCGCACCATGCATGGGCTGGCTGGGCAGTTCCACCGCTTGCCAGAAGTCTTCGGCCATCACGCGGCTGGGGCGTGTATCCGTGCGCTCGAGCAGTTCTTCCAGACGCGGATCAGTATCCTCAAGGCGCCGCGTTTCGCTTAACTGGGCAGCGGCAAGCACCGGTTGGGCTAATTGAGCTGCTGTGTTTTGCAAAGCCTGTGCCAGCGCAGCCGCCCGCGCCGCGGTGAGCGGGCGGGTGACCACTACCAGGCAGCGTTCATCGGCCAGGCTGCAGGCATAGATATGCTCGTTGGGGCCACGCACAGTCAAAAGGTCATCTGGCTGTGCTGCGCCCAGAGTAGCCGCCATGCGCTGGGCCGCCTGGCGGCTGGTCAGCAGTTGTGGCAGCAGATGAGATTCGATGGCGGCATTGGGTAGCACTCCGGCGCGGGCCACAATGTGGCCGTGTGATGACACCAGCAGCACGGAGTAGGCTTGCAGCGTCATGCGCAGTTCGGCCAGGCGCTGGGCCGTGTTCGCCCCGGCATCCTCTGCGTTTTTGATCACGGCTAATTCATTGGGCAGGATGCTCTGCACCAGACCCAACTGGCGCTCCACCGCGTCCAGTACATCCGCCAGCTCCACAGGCTTGAAAAAGAACGCATCCGCGCCGCTACGTGCCACCTGGCTGCGAATGGCTGCGTCCTGCACACCACTGAGCAAGATCACGCGCGTGGCAGGGTTGTGCTTGCGGAAGCGCGCCATCAGCTCCAGGCCCGATATGCCCGGCAGCAACACATCAGTGATCAGCAGGTCTACTGGCCCATCCTGCAGAGCGCGCAAAGCTGCCTCAGCTGTGGGTGCGCTGTGTGCGCTCACCGTTCCGAGGCTGCGCAACCCGTCTAGCAGCATGTCGGCTGCCTCAGGCTGGTCTTCTACGATGAGCACGCGTTGTACAGACATGCGCGAGATTCTACGCACGCGCGGGGTGGCGCGCCTCAGATTTATGCGATCAAAAAAGGACTACTGGTCTTGTACGAAGACCCAGGGTTGGCCGCCCTGCGGGTTGGGCACCACACGGGTGGTCACTGCGTAGGCTTCTTGCAGCGTTGGCTCGGTCAACACCTGTTGCGGGCTGCCTTCGGCGTGCAGATGGCCGTTGACCAGCAAGGCCAGGCGGTCAGCATACAGCGAGGCCAAGTTCAGGTCGTGCAGGGCAATCAGTACGGCCAACTGGCGCTCACGCGCCAACTGACGTACCACTTTGAGGATGCCCACTTGATGGTGCAGATCCAGATGGGCGGTGGGCTCGTCCAGCAGCAGGACCGGGCAATCCTGGGCCAGGGCGCGTGCCAGCAGCACGCGTTGCTGTTCGCCGCCCGACAGCTCGCCGGCGCGGCGGTTTTGCAACGCAGCGCTCTCGGTAACCTGCATCGCCCACTGGATCTTGGCGCGGTCGTGCTCGCCAAGGCTGCCTAGCCAGTTGAGGTGCGGCGTGCGCCCAAGCGCCACGCACTCATATACGGTGAAGGCGTGCGGCAGCTGGGTGGATTGTGGCACTACGCTGATCAGGCGGGCGCGCTCACCCTCAGGCAGGCTCAGTACGTCTTTGTCATCCAGTTGCACGTGGCCTGCTGTGGGTTTACGCACCCCGCTGAGGGCTCGTATCAGGCTGCTTTTGCCAGCCCCGTTGGGGCCGATCAGCCCCAGTACTTCGCCAGGGCGCAGTTGCAGGCTGAGATCGGAGAGGACCGGCGTGTTGCCATAGGCGAGGGAGAGATTGCGAATATCCAGCATGGCTTACCAGTACATCTGCGCTTTGGCACGGCGTAGCAGCCATAAAAAGAAGGGCACACCGGCCAGAGCCATCACGATGCCCACCGGCACCACTTGCGGGGCGAGAAGTATGCGCGCCAGTGCATCCGCCAGCAGCAATGCCGCGGCGCCACCCAGCAGCGAAAGTGGCAACAGGCGGCGGTGGTCACCGCCCCAGATCAGGCGCATGGAGTGCGGGATGACCAGGCCAATGAAGCCGATCATGCCAGAGAAAGCTATCGCTGCGGCGGCTGCCAGCGAGGCGGCGATGATGAGCACCAACTTGATGCGCTCCACGGGCAGGCCGAGCTGCTTGGCTTGCTCTTCGCCCATTTGCAATACGTTGAGCTGGTAGCTGGAGAGCAGCAGGACAATGAGGCCAATCAACACGTACGGCAGCATCGCTATGACCGGCTGCCACCCGCTGAGGGTAGAACCACCCAGAAGCCAGGCAATGGAGCGGCGTAGCTCGCTCTCGGATTGCATCATCAAGAATGAGCTCAGTGAGGTAGCAAAGCTGCTGACGGCAACGCCAGCCAGAATGAGCGTAGTCACCGGCACGGTTTTGCCCAGCTTGGCGATCCAATACACGATGGCCACAGTGATCAATGCGCCGAGGAAGGCGGCCGCCGGTACGCTGTAGAAGCCGAGCCAATCTTTGGGCCAATCACGCGCCATCATGGTGATGGCACCCAGGCCGGCGCCCGAGGCCACGCCGATGAGGTAGGGGTCAGCCAGTGGGTTGCGGAACAGGCCCTGGTAAGCCGTGCCGCTGCCCGCCAAGGCAGCCCCGGTGAGGGCAATCAGCACGGCGTGCGGCAAGCGAATCTCAAGCAGGATGGTGTTGAACACGGCTTGCAGGGTGTCAATGCCCAGCAGCGACTTAATGATGTTGAGCGGCGGAATATACACCGAGCCCAGCGCAACGCTGAGCAGGAAAGCCGCCAGCAAAACGATGCTGGTGACGAGAAAGGGGTGGTGGCGGATAAAGGTTTTCATCAGCGCAGGCATATGGGAGGGCGGTTAATCTGCCCTCCCATATCTAGTATCAGCTACAGATTATTGGAACAAGTCAGGGTGGAGCAGCTCGGCCAATTCTTCCAGCGCGTTGATCAGGCGCGGGCCAGGGCGGGTCATGTGGTCATCATTGAAGGGATACACTTGGTCATTGGTGATCGCAGACAGCGCACCCCAACCAGAGCGAGCCGCCACGGATTCAACAGTAGCGCCCCAGGCAAAGTCACCCAGCAGAATCACATCCGGGTCAGCCACCAACAGGTCTTCGATGCTGAAGGGAAAGTAGCCCTCGATCTCGCTGGCAACGTTCTCGCCACCGGCCAGGTTAATGATCAGGTCGATGAAGCTACCTGCGCCAGCGGTGAAGGGTGCGTTGGGATCGGTCTGGCCATCCACCTCATAGAAGACGGTGGGGTGTTCGGTCACCGTGGCCACTTTGGCCAGCACAGCATCGGCACGGGCGCTGAGCTCGTCAATAGCGGCCAGGGCTTCCTGCTCGTTGCCGGTGAGCAGGCCTACGGTCTCGATGTTGCGGTAGAGGCCTTCCAGGTCAGAGGGGTTGCCGAGCCAGTAGACGGTGATGCCTACCTGCTCCAGTTGCTCTACTTGCTCCGGCGGGGTGATGCCAGCTGCCAGCACCAGGTCAGGCTCCAGGCTCAAAATGAACTCCGTGTTCAGGCCGGAGAAAGTGTCGCCGATATCCTGAATAGTGAGCGCTTCCTCAGGGAAGTTGGAATACGGGTCGCGGCCCACTACTTGGTCAGCGGCACCCACGGCGAACAGCAACTCGGTGTTGGAGGCAGCCAGTGATACTACGCGGGCGGCGGGAGCTTCGAGAGTCACTTCGCGGCCAAGGTCGTCAACCAGGCTGATGCTGGTATCAACTACGGCAGGCGCCTCGGTGGCTTCAACTACGGGTACAACGGGAGCCTCAGTGGCTACCGCGGCGGGGGCACAGGCCGCCAACAGGGCGAGCAGCACAAGGCTGCTGAGAATACGTTTCTTCACAGTACATCTCCTTAATGGATTAAACAAAAATCCCTGCACGCGGCAGGGAAGGTGTTGTCAAGCGGGTGGTCCAGGGCTTGAACGGTGGGGCACCTCCTATCGTCGAGGATTGTGCTTGAGCATGCTGGGCCGGCGACCTGGCTTACCGTCTCAGAGTACGGATCACAGTTGCGCGACAGCGCCGGAATCTCACCGGCTTCGCAGTTGTGTTTGTCACAAAGACAAACAACCACCCAGATGCATGTTAATGAGCTTGCTGATTCTAGTGTGCTCAGGCACAACCGTCAAGTTTTTGCTGAGTTATCATGCACGCAGTCTATGGATACAAAAATCCACGATTTCGCCGTGATTGGCGGCGGCCTGGTAGGGCTGGCCACGGCGCGCGCCTTGCTACAAAAGTACCCCGGTAGCTCACTGGCCGTGTTGGAGAAGGAGCCAGAGGTGGCGGCGCATCAATCCGGCCGCAATAGCGGCGTGCTGCACTCCGGTATCTACTACAAGCAAGGCAGCCTCAAGGCGCAGCTAACCGCTGCCGGGCGCACGGCGATGCTGGCCTTCTGCGATGAGCACAAGATCACGTATCAGATGACCGGCAAGCTTATCGTCGCCACTAGCGAGGAGGAGTTGCCGCGCTTGCAGCCGCTGTATGCGCGCGGCACCGAGAACGGCCTGGCGTTGGAGATCGTGGGGCCAGAGCGCATTGCTGAGATCGAACCGCACGTCACTGCGCTGCAGGCCATCTGGGTACCGCAGGCGGGCATCGTGGATTACAAGCAGGTAGCGCGCACTTTGGCCGCAGAACTGACTAGGGCTGGTGCCGATGTGCGCTTAGTCGCCAAATTACAGCGTTTTGAACGCAAAAATGGCATCTTAAACCTAAAAACCAGCAATGGTGAGGTGCAAACGCGTATTGCTGTGAACTGCGGCGGTTTGTATAGTGACCGGCTGGCGCGTCAGACCGGTGTCGACCCGGGCTTGCGCATCGTGCCGTTTCGTGGCGAATACTTCCGCCTGCGCCCAGAGGTACAGCACTTGGTGCGCGGCATGGTCTACCCGCTGGCCGACCCGCGCTTCCCCTTCCTCGGCGTGCACCTGACGCGCATGACCGACGGTGAAGTGCTGGTTGGCCCTAATGCAGTCTTTAGCCTGCGGCGCGAAGGCTACTTCAGCCGTGACTTTGATCTCGGCGAAACGCTGGAGTCGCTGAGCTACAGCGGCTTCTGGCGGCTGGTGCTGCCGAACCTGAGCACTGGCTTGGGTGAGCTGGTGCGCTCTGGCAGCGTGCGCGTGTTTGCGCGCGATGTGCAGAAGATGATGCCCGCCATTCAGGCGGGTGACCTGCTGCCGGCGCGGGCCGGTGTACGTGCCCAGGCCGTGGATAAGGACGGCAAGCTGGTGGAAGACTTCCGCTTTGCCCATGGCGATGGCTGGCTGCATGTGCTCAATGCGCCATCACCGGGAGCTACAGCCAGCTTGGCCATCGGCCAGCATGTGGCCGCGCAGGCCGCGGAGTTGATGCGTTGATGAGCAAGCAATTGGCATTGGTGGTGGGGGCACGCCCCAACTTTATGAAGGCGGCCCCGCTGATGGCGGCGGTGCAGGCCAAGGGGCGTTTGACGGCGCGCTTAGTCCATACCGGCCAACACTTTGACACCAACATGTCAGACGTGTTCTTCACGCAGCTGCAGATGGCTGAGCCAGACCTTTATCTGGATATTCATGGTGGCAGCGTCAATGAGCAAGTGGCGCGCACTATCCTGGCCTTGGATGCGGAATTCACTGCCAACCGCCCCGATATGGTTGTGGTATTTGGCGATGTCAATTCCACGTTGGCCGCGTCGATCGCAGCCAATAAACTCAATATTCCCTTGGCGCATGTGGAAGCGGGTCTGCGTAGCTTTGACCGTGAGATGCCCGAAGAACACAATCGCATTGTGGCAGATGTGCTGGCGGATTATCTGTTCACTCCCTCACCTGATGGTGACAAGAATTTGGCCGCCGCGGGTATCCCTGCCGAGCGCATCTACCGCGTGGGCAACATCATGGTGGATAGCTTGCTGCGCTTCAAGCCGGCTGCTGAGCAATTGGCGGCTTGGGATGCTTACAGCCTGACGCCCGGCCAGTATGGTGTAGTCACGCTGCACCGCCCATCCAACGTAGACGAGCAGGCCGCGCTGAGCGGCATTGTGCAGGCCCTGATGGACATTCAGCAGAGCGTGCAGCTCATCTTCCCCGTGCACCCGCGCACGCGAGCGCGTATGGCCGAGTGGGGCTTGCTGGATGCGCTGCAGGCCAGCGGTGTTCGCCTGCTGGGGCCGGTAGGCTATCTAGAGTTTGTGAGTCTGATGACGCAGGCACAATTCATCCTCACCGATTCGGGCGGCATCCAGGAGGAGAGCACCGTACTGGGCGTGCCCTGCTTGACGGCGCGCGAGAACACCGAGCGCCCGATCACGCTACAGATGGGCGGTAACCGCCTGGTGGGTAACAGCCCAGAAGGGATCCTGGCAGGGTACCGTGCGCTGAGCAGCCAAAAGACGCCCCCACAGCAGCCTGACCTGTGGGATGGGCGCACCGCCGAGCGCATCGAAGCCATTTTGTTCGAAAAACTCAGCTAAACGCTATAAGCCTCTATTGACACTTTTGCCGCGCGCGTGTCAGAATTCATTTCCTGAAAGCTGGCTATGAAACAACGCGAATACCGACTACTCGAAGCAATTGCCGAAGATGAAACCATCACTCAAGCGGGCCTGGCCAACAGTTTGGGAATGGCGATCGGCAGCGTAAATTGGTATCTCAAACGCCTGATCAGCCGTGGTTATATCAAGGCTACGCGCATGGATCGCACGCGGTTGCGCTACAACCTGACCGGCGAGGGCATGCGTGCCTTCCAACGCAATGCCACCCAGTACGTCAAAGACTCGCTCAAGGTCTATCACCTGCTGCGCCAGGAGGCCAAAGACCTCATCGAGCGCTTGCAGGCGCGCGGCATTGAGAGCGTCTACATCGATGGCAGCGACCCTGAGCTGGATATCTTCCGCCTGAGCTGCCTGGAGACCGGTCACCCGGCGCTGGATGAGCAGCCCGCTACATACATCATCCGCATGCGCAATGGCGCTTATTCGCTGGAGCGCAGCACGCCGGCTGGTGATGGAGCCCGCAAGATTGCATGAGCACTGATAACCACACCCAGATCCGTGTGCCAGCTGATGCTTTGCGCCAGTTTGCCGAACGCGCCTTTGTAACCGCAGGCGTTGAGGCACAGGTGGCCCAAGAGACGGCACGTGCCCTGTGGCTCACCAGCTTGCGCGGCGTAGACAGCCACGGTATGCGCTTGCTGCCGCATTACATTGCATCCATTGAAGGCGGGCGTCTGAACCCGACGCCCAACTTTGTTTTTGAGCAAACTGCCGCCTCTACAGGTCGCCTGGATGCTGACCACAGCCTCGGCCATGCGGCGGGCATGCAAGCAATGCGCCACGCTATCCAGTTGGCCACAGAAGCCGGGGTCGGTTTCGTCTCGGTGTACAACTCAAGCCATTGTGGCGCCCTGGCCACCTACGCCCTGGAAGCGTGTGAGCATGACATGCTGGGTATGGCCTATACGCATGCCACAGCGCGCATGCGCACGCCCAATGGACGCCGCGCCTTCTTGGGCACAAACCCGATCTGCTTTGCGGCGCCGATGGCCAACGAAGAGCCCTTTTGCTTTGACAGCGCGCCGACGCCGTTCAGCTTTAACAAGGTCAAGCAGTATCGCCAGCAAGGCTTGCAACTGCCGCCGGATGTGGCTGCTGATAAAGCTGGGCATATGACGCAAGACCCTAACGCAGCGGAGCAATTACTGCCCATTGGCGACTATAAAGGCTTTGGCCTCTCGCTGATGGTGGATATTCTGTGCGGCTTGCTCACTGGTATGCCGGTTGGCGGTGAAGTGAGCAATATGTTTGGCGACCCTCTATCAAAGAAACGCTATCTAGGACATTTCTTTGGCGCTATTCGTATCGACGCCTTTGAGGATGTTGCTACCTTCAAAGCGCGCATGCAGACGCTGGCGGATGATCTGCGCAATGAGCCAGCTCTGGATCCCAGCGTGCCGATGCAAGTAGCTGGCGACCCTGAGAAGCGCACGCAACAAGACTATGCTGCCAATGGCATCCCGCTGTTTGCAAGCGATGTGGATGCGCTCAATGCACTCGGCCTGCGTCTGGGAATCGGAGCCGTGCTGTGAGCAAACTCAGCGTGTATGCTTTCATCCCGGCGCGCGGCGGTTCCAAGGGTATTTTGCGCAAAAATTTGGCAGACCTAGCCGGAAAGCCACTGGTGGCGCATGCTATTTCGCAGGCGCAGACCAGCCAATGGATTGACCGCGTGTTTGTGAATAGCGAAGATGAAGAAATCCGCACGGTAGCTGCCAGCTACGGCGCCGACGTGATCAGCCGCCCAGAGGAATTCTTTCACGATAACAGCGTGCAAGAGGTTGACCGCCTGCTGCAGTGGACGATCGGCGAGCTGGAGAGCCAGGGCCACAGCATCGATATTGGGGTGCTACTGTATGCCACCTCGCCGCTGCGCCAGGTCGAGACGATCGACCAGGCCGTGAGCATGGTGGCCGAAGGCGGCTACGACTCAGTGCTCTCTCTGTTTGAAGACAACACCTATCTGTGGCGTGTGGATGGCGAGACTGCTACACCCACCAACTACGATCCCAAAACACGCGGCCCGCGCCAGAAGGAACACTGGAACCAGTGGGGCGAGAACAAGGCTGTATATGCTTTCCGGCGTGACTTGCTCATCAACGCCGGCTGTCGCTTGGGCGGCAAGATCGGCTATGTCGAGATGCCCAAGTGGCGCTCGGTAGATGTGGACAAGCCTGAGGATTTAGAGCTGGTGCGCAAGCTGTTTGAAGTGCGAGGTTTGGAATGAGTGTAAACACATGCCGTCTGTGCGGCGCAGGTGAGCTGCACACTACCTACACGGGGCCTATCCGCGCCGGTGGCGCGGACTCTGGCAAGGTAGATGGTTTCAGTATTCGTGGTTGCGCTGCCTGTGGCATTGAATTTCTGGACCCATTCCCTGAGGACACCGAGGCCTATTACACCGGCAAGGAATATTGGGAAGATCATCACGGCCCAGTGAATGTAGCCAAGCTGCACGTCAAGCACGGCCCAGAGCAGCGCCGCTGGTTTTACGAGGTGGGCGGTGAGACGCTGCGCGGCCAGCGTGTGGTGGACTTTGGTTGCGGTGCAGGCATCTTTTTGGATATGGCTAAAGGCTTGGCCGCTGAGACCATCGGCGTGGATCTAGCCGAGCATTTCCGCGAGCATTTACAGAGCCAGGGCCACCAGTTTTTGCGCGGCTCAGACAGCCTGGCCAATGATAGTGTGGATGTAGTTGTTTCGTTTGACACGCTGGAACACGTGCCTGACCCCGTTGCTTTCCTGAAAGAGATTCGACGCGTGTTGAAACCCGGCGGGCAAGCATTCCTAGGAATGCCCAATCAAGACGACTTTTTGAAGAAATTTGTTGCGGAGTACATTCCTTTCTTTTATCACCTCTCGCACCTGTACTACTTTAGTGCACGCGCCTTGCAATTCTCTTTCGAGCAGGCGGGCTTTGCCGATATTGCGATTGGCAATGTGCACAAATATGACCTGACCAATATGCTGGTGTGGGCACGTGATCGCAGAGGTGTAGGCACCCCTGGCAGCGATGTCTTTGACGCTTTTACTGAAGATGCCTGGGGTGCCAACCTCGAGCGCCAGGGTATTGCCTCCCATTTGTTTGCGGTGGTGCGTAAGTGAGCCGCATTCTCATCACCGGCGCGTTTGGCAAAGTGGGCACCGCCCTGGCAGACCTGCCTGGCGACAAGGTGCTGATGGATGTTGCCGTGCCAGCAGGCCACCCCGAGGCCGTTCAAGGCCAGGTGCAGGATCAAGCTGTGTTGGCGCAGGCGCTGCAGGGATGCCGCACCATTGTGCATCTGGCTGCCAGCCCGGCTGTGGATAGCAGTTGGGCGCAGGTGCAGGAGCACAATATTGCCGCCATGCACACCTTGCTGGAGGCGGCGCGCACACACGGCGTGGAGCGCGTGATCTTTGCCAGCACCAATCACACCGTGGGTATGGTGGAGCTTGAGAACGCCCCGCGCATCTACGAAAAAGGACACGGCATCATGCTCACCAAGCATGCTGAATCGCGGCCGGATTCGTATTACGGAGTGAGCAAGTTGCTGGGCGAGAACCTGGGCCGCTACTATGCGGAGCATGGCGGGCCGCGCTTTTATGCGCTGCGTATCGGCTCGTTGCATCCCGCCGAGCACGACCATCCGTATGCGGAGGCAGAAGGCATGCTGAGCGCGGACGCCTGCACGCGCGGCGATGCGCTGTATGAACTCAAGGTCAAACGCCAGAAGGCGCTGTGGCTCTCAAGGCGCGATGCGCTGCAATTGGTGGAGCGCTGCCTGGAATACGACGGGCCGGCCTTCGATATTTTTTATGGCGTGAGCAATAATGACGCACGCTGGCTGGATATTGAGTATGCGCGCCAGCAGCTGGGCTACCAACCGCAGGACAATGGCGCTGAGTGGGTGACGCTGCCAGAGGGAGCCTCGGCGTGATCTCCATCGTCATTCGCACTTTCAACGAAGAGCGCTGGATTCGCGAGTGTTTGCGCCGCATTCAGCAGCAAACGTTGCAAGATGTTGAGATCGTGCTGGTGGACAACAACAGCACGGATCAAACGGTAGCGCGCGCCAAGCAAGTCTATCCAGACTTGAAACTGGTCACGATAGAGAAATATCTCCCTGGCTTGGCGATCAATGCTGGCATCCGTGCCGCACGCGGCGAATATATTGCCATCCTCTCGGCACATTGTTTGCCGGTTAAGGATGATTGGCTGGAAGTCTTGCTCACCAATTGCGAAGACGCCGCGGTGGCAGGTGTGTACGGCCGCCAAATACCTACTAGCTATTCCAGTGCGCAAGACAAGCGAGATCTCCTGGTGACCTTTGGCTTGGATAAGCGTATTCAAAAGAAAGACATCTTCTTTCACAATGCCAACAGCCTGATCCGGCGTGAGCTATGGGAACGTTTTCCTTTCGACGAGCAGGTCGCTAATATAGAAGACCGCGTGTGGGCCAAGCAGGTGATCGACGCGGGCTTTGTGCTGGTCTATGAGCCTGAGGCCGCCGTGTATCACTATCACGGTATCTACCAGAACAACGATGAGCGCCGCGTGCAAGGCGCGGTGCGAGTGATGGAAGTATTGGAGCAGCCAGCCGAAGTGAGCGATATCCCGCCGATGGACCCCAGCACGCTGGAGATCGCCGCCATCATTCCGGTGCGCGGTGGTGCGGATAGCGTGGATACGAACTTGGCACTGATCGAGAAGAGCGTGCAGGCGGCCAAGCAATCCAAATTTATTGACCGTATCATCTTGGCCAGCGATGACCCCGTACTCAGCCAACACGCCGAGCGCATGGGCGCCGAGGCGCCCTTTGTGCGCCCGGCGGCGCTTTCGCAGCCTGGCGTACGCGCCGACGAAGTGTTGCGCTATGCGCTGGAGCAGCTTGAGGATGCCGGCTACTATCCTGATTTGGTCGTACCGTTGGAAGTCACCTATCCCTTCCGCCCGGCTGGCCTGCTAGACAAGCTGATTGGACTGCTGGCGGAGAACGGGCTCGACACGGCGCTGGCGGCACACTCGGAGCACCGTCCGTACTGGCAGAAGGACACGGACGGCGTGGTACTGACCGAAGAATATGCCCAGGCGCGCCAAGAGCGCACGCCCTTGTATGTGGGCCTGCTTAGTTTAGGGTGTGTGACTTATGCAGAGTTCATTCGCCAAGGCTCACGTCTGGGCAAGCGCATCGGCGTGTATGAAATAAATGACCCCTTTGCGGCGATTGAAGTGCGCCAGCCCAAAGATGTGGCCTTATTGGACTTACTTGAACCAGCGGTGGAGAAGTGGCGGGCAACACAGCCATGAAAGTAGCCTTTGTTGCTCACCGCGCCAATTATCTAAAGCACTACGGCCCCATCATTGATGCCGCGTTGGCGCGTGGCTGGGTTGTGGACTGCTGGTTACAAGATGCTTCGCTGGGTGAGAAAGAATATCTGCGCATCACGCCTGCAAAGATTGCAGAGCATTGGGACGTGCGCGTTACTGTGCGCCAGTTTGAGCAGCCAGGTGACGTAGCAATACTGAATACTACCTATGCTCCCGATGCAATCATTTCCCTACACTCGCGCAGCACCTATATGAGTGTGTCGAGAGGAGAACGCTTCATTACTTTGCAGCATAGTGTGGATTTATTTGCAGTAAATACGGTAGAACAGCTGGCTAGCTCAGACTATGTCTGTTTGTACACCCCCTTTTGGCTGGACTATGCCGTGGAGTATTACGCAGCCACCAACGGCGCTACGCGTGAGCAGGTGGTCAAGCCGCTTGAAGGCAAACTAGCGTATACCGGCTTTGCTCAAATGGATGCTTTTGGCCTGATCGACCCCGCTGAGGTACGTGCGCGTTGGGGCATACCGCAAGACAAGCGCGTAGTGCTGGTCTTGCCATTGGACCTGGCTGGCTGGCCGGGACTATGGCCGCACTTCTTTCAAAAGACCGGTTTACGCCAATGGTATGCCTTGTGGAAGGCGCGCAAAGAGCGCGGATTTGTGAGCACATATTGGCAGTGGGCGCTCAAGGGCTGGAATGATGCACGCCTGGCTCAAGCCATTAAGCAGTTTGCTGATCGTAACAACGCTGTGATGCTAGTTAAGGGCCGCGAGAAAGATCCTCTTCGCCCTGTGTGGAGCGAACTAGCATTCAGCGCCCTCTATGATGACGAGCATTACCCTGCCACGGTCTTTGAGGCCATTGCCATCGCAGATGTGTGCGTGCTGTTCTACAGCACCGCTGTGCAAGAGGCTGTATACGCCAATGTGCCTGCCCTGTGTATTGACCGGCCAAACAAAGACATTGTCAAACATCATATCTGGCGACGCGCAGATGTGGGCGGCCCCTATCACTTTCCGGGTGCTGTTTCGTGGATGAGTATTCCAAAAGCTATTCAGTCGTTGCCTGTAGCCCCGCTAGAGGAATTTGTAATCACGCCAAAGGCGCGTGAAGACTATTTGGGAAAGTTCAATGGCCCAGCCGACCATCGCGCCAGTGAGCGTATCCTTGATTTGGTGACTGCATGAAGCGTAATTACGAATACAGGCAATTAATCCAGCTGCTAAGCAAGTACATGCGGCCATATTGGCCGCAAATGTTGCTATCGCTGTTGTTGTATCTGGTTGCCAGCTTACTGACCGCCGCACAGCCTATGGTTACCGCGCCCGTGTTGGAAGTAGCCGTGCACGGCCCCGAAGCTTTTGCAGAGCTGGCTCAAAATGCGCCTACAAATATTGCTGACGTTGACCTCAATAACATTGGCCAATACTTACTGAACCTACTCTTTCCACAGCAGACCGATGCGTGGAATGTGATCGTGACTGTAGCCTTGCTCTATCTTGCTGTATCGGTTGCGCTGTATACGTTGAATTTCCTCGTTTACCTACTCGGTATTTGGATTCGTGTGCGGGCGGGGCGCGGTATGCAAGCGGCGCTGTTCTCTCATGTACTCGGGCTTTCCTTGGACTTCTTCAATCGCAACCGTACTGGCGAGTTGATCTCGCGTCTTGAGAAAGATACAGATGCCGTTGTGTTTGGCCTGGAAGCCATTGTGCGCTCACTAGTGGTGTCTACCGTGCTTGTTGCATTGTATGGAGGCCTGTTACTAAAAACCAGTTTGCGGCTGAGTTTGTTTGTTGTGGCTGCGGCATTTGTTCAGTATGTTTTTGTTCAATTGATCAAAAAGCCAACCCAACGTCGCGTGCGTGAGCAATTTAACGTGCAGGCTGAATTGGCTTCTTACTTTCAAGAGGTAATTTCCAATATTCGTGTAGTGAAATCTTTTGTTGCCGAGTCGTATGAGAGCGCGCGCCTGGCAAAATTATCCAAAAAGGCAATTGGCGCCATTCTGCGTTTTAGTTTCTTTAAAAATATTGATGAGCCGGTCACCTTCATTATTAACTCTGTAGTCAATGTAGCTGTGTTGTTGTTTGCCGCTAATGAATTCATCTCAGGGCGTCTCAGCACTACAGGGTTCTTCTTGTATCTATATGTCGGTCGCGCCGTCCTCGATCCATTGACCACCCTGGCGCGCACTCTCAAAGTAATTCAGACCACCGTGGCCACTAGTGAACGAGTGCAAGAATTCTTTGATGAAGTGGCCAGTGTGGTTAGTGGCTCCATCGTAAAGACAGACTTTGTCAATAGTATTGAGTTTGAAAATGTGTCCTTTGCTTATAAAGATGCGCCGGTGTTGGAGAACATCAATCTATCTATTCCGCGCGGCAAGATGGTGGCACTGGTTGGCCAGAGTGGTGCAGGAAAATCCACAATTACTGACCTGGTTCTGCGCTTTTATGACCCTAAATTTGGCCGCATCACGGTAGATGGGCAAGATGTGCGCAACTTGGATCTAGAGGCTTATCGTCGAATGATCGGTGTTGTCTCACAGGATAATATTTTATTTAATGCATCCATTGCTCAAAATATTGCCTACCCAGACGAAACTCCGGATGTGCAACGTGTTCAGCAGGCTGCCCAGGTGGCCAATGCCAGCGAATTTGTTGAAGCGTTGAGTGAAGGTTATGACGCGATGGTGGGAGACCGCGGTGTACTGCTCTCTGGTGGCCAAAAACAGCGCATCACCATTGCGCGGGCGGTGTATCACCAGCCGCGCATCCTAGTGCTGGATGAGGCAACCAGCGCGCTGGATACTGAAGCCGAGCGCCAGGTGCAGCAGGCCATCGATAACATCATCAAGGACACCACCGCTATAGTCATTGCACATCGGTTGTCTACCGTGATTCATGCCGATAACATCGTCGTCATGGAGAATGGTCGTATTCTGGATCAAGGTAGACATGCGGAACTCTACGCGCGTTCCGCAGAGTACAAGCACTTTTGTGATCTACAGTTTGGTGAAACCCATAAGGAAGCAGGCTTGGAAATATGAGCATTCCACGCGGGATCCGCTCCTTGTTAGCCTTAGCAAATCCGCGCTTACGCCGCCAACCTGGGCTGTATTACGTGGCGCCATTTGTAAACTGGTCTCTAGATTGGGATGCGCACTATATCACGCACAATATCAAAGCCTTTGGCCTGGACGCACAAGTGGTCAAATCAGCTAAAGAACTTAAGGGGCAGCTAGTACATTACGGATCGCTATGGGACATTTTGGCGAATCTGGACGCTAAGCACAATAAGCGCAATACAGTAATCGGCACAATTTTCCATGGGCAGATTGAGACCCCGGAATTTCAGGATGCCTTGAGAAAGATTTTAGATTCGCAGGATCGCTTTGCTCGTTTGCATACTGCCAGTAACATTATGCTGCAACGATTTTTGGAATGGGGGGTGCTGCCCGAAAAGCTACGCATGATTCCTCTTGGTGTCGACCTAGAGCGATTTAAGCCCGCCAGTTTAGAGGAGCGTGCAGATCGCCGTCGTGAGCTAAGTATCCCTGAGGATGCATTTTGCATCGGTTCATTTCACAAAGATGGCCAAGGTATGGCGGAGGGGCTTGTTCCTAAGTTGATTAAAGGCCCGGATGTGTTAGTTGATACTTTGACGCGCATTTATGCTCGCCATAAGAACATTTTTGTTCTGCTCAGCGCGCCGGCACGCGGCTACGTTAAAAAAGGCTTAGATTCTGCTGGTATTCCCTATGCCCATGTAGTGGAAGAAGACTTCCACCGTATCCCGCGCCTCTTTGATGCAATTGATGTGTACTTAATGACTTCTCGCGAAGAGGGTGGGCCAAAAGGTGTGCTTGAGGCACTGGCTTCGGGTGTTCCCTTTGTAGGCACACGCGTCGGTCTAGTGCCTGACGTGGTAACTGATGAGGTGGATGGCCTGCTGGCAGATATCGAAGACCCAGCCGCACTGGCTACTGGGGTGGAGCGCTTGATCGAGGAACCGCTTTTGCGCCAACAACTGATTGCCCAAGGCAGTCAGCGC
Source organism: uncultured Anaerolineaceae bacterium (assembly GCA_964623375.1). GTDB lineage: Bacteria > Chloroflexota > Anaerolineae > Anaerolineales > UBA11579 > JAMCZK01. The sequence goes on along the minus strand of CAZUTS010000003.1, from coordinate 44,497 downwards.
ATCCAGCAGTTTGGCTGGCCTGCCATTGCAAGCCGCTACTATCATGAGATATACGAACCCCTTTTGCCGGTGTTGAAATGAAACTGGCGCTGTTCTTTACACAAGGCGTATCTTTAAAAACTTGGAGTACGGTAGGGATGCTCGACCGTGAGCTGGCCCTCTACCGCCAGTTGCAGGCGCGCGGCGTAGGTATTGACTTCGTAACCTACGGCGATCAATCTGACCTTGCCTTCGCCGATACTATCCCCGGTCTGAGCATCCACGCCAATACGGCTGGCTTGAACCTGGGCGCCTATGAACGCAAGTTGTTGAATGAACCTGTGCGGGCGGACGTGATCAAGAGCAATCAGATGGCCGGCGCAGATATTGCGATGGACGTAGCGCACAAGACCAAGGCCAAGTTTGTGGCACGTTGCGGGTACCTGTTGTCTGAGTTTCAAGAGCGCCGATATGGCGAACGTTCGCGTGAGGCCAAGCAAGCGCGCAAACTAGAGGAGAAGGTCTTCCGTGGCGCGGATTGGATCACCCTCACCACCGCCAAAATGGCTGAAGCAGTGATGGGACGCTACAAGGTGCAGTCTGAGAAAATCGACATCATTCCCAACTATGTGGAGACAAACCGCTTCCGCCCAACGAGTGAACGTAAAGCTGCCGAGAAGCTGCGTATTGGTTTTGTGGGCCGCCTGGATGCACAAAAGAATCTGCGTAATCTGATTACGGCGCTCGTAGATATTGATGTTGAAGTTTGGCTCATTGGCTACGGCCCGCTCAAGGAAGAGTTGGAGCGCTTCGCTGAGGGAACTGTTGCGCAGTTTAAATTCTTGGGTAATGTGCCTAATCATGAATTGCCCGACATGCTCAATCAATGCGATCTATTTGTAATGCCTTCGCTATATGAAGGCCATCCGAAGGCTCTACTTGAAGCGATGGCCTGCGGGCTACCTGTGGTGGGTACTCGTGTCCCTGGTGTGCAAGAAATTATCACAGATGGTGAAAATGGCTTGCTGAGCGAGATTGGAGCAGTGAGCCTGCGCGAAACAATTCAGCACATGTTGGATGATGTTGCCTTGCGCGAGCGGTTGGGTAAGGCTGGGCGCGAGTATGTGAAAGCTCACTTTGCCTTGGAGCGCGTGGTTGAGTTGGAAATGGCACTACTCAATAGGTTAGCTGGATGAGTTCACCTTTGATCAGTGTGGTGATGCCTGTACATAATGGGCTGCCACATGTGCAGGAAGCCATTCACAGCATCCTGAACCAGAGTTTTGATGACTTTGAGTTTATTTGTATTGATGATGCCTCAACGGATGGCAGCACAGACCTGCTGGCTAGTGTGCGGGATAAACGTGTGCATCTGGTGCACAATCGCAAGCGATTAGGGCTCTCGGTTACGCTCAACCGTGCATTGCGTATGGCGCGTGGTCAGTATTGGGCGCGTATGGACGCGGATGACATTAGCCTGTCCCGCCGCTTGGAGCAGCAAGCCGCATTTTTGGATGCTCACCCTGAGATTAGCCTGGTAGGCGCATGGGCAAAAACCCTTGGATTGGCCAAAGAGCAAACTTGGAAGATGCCAAGTAACCCCGATGCGGTAAAAGCAGAGATCTTGTTCAACTCTCCTTTGGTGCACAGCGCCATCATGTTGCGCCGCCAGGATTTCTTGCAGGCGCGTTTGCGCTACAACCCATCCGTTGCGCGCGCACAAGACTATGATTTGTGGGAGCGCGCTGCCCAGAAATTGAAGATGGCGAATCTACCCAAAGTCTTGCAGCGCTATCGCATTCATTCTGGCCAGGTTGGACAGCGATATGGCGCCGGTCAGGCGCATATAGCTGCCAAGGTCAGAGCACGGCAGTTACGTCGAGTGGGCCTGAAGCCTAGCTCAAGGGAGCTGCGATTGCACAATGCAATAGCTACATGGCAATTTCCAGTAACCACTGAAGGGCTTCTGGAAATTGAAGGCTGGCTTTTGAAACTACATAATGCAAACAAGAAGTCAAAGTTGTTTCAGATGCCAACCCTTGATGCATCCCTTGAACAACGCTGGTGGAACGCATGCCGTTTTGCTCTAGCGAAGAATGAAAGGGCTTGGAGAATATACTCATCCTCGCAGTTGGCTCAAGTTGGTAACCGAAGGCTAGTTGACAAAGCTGCTTTTTGGATGAAATCAGGTCTTTTGAAATGAAGCTGAACGCTAAATCATCTAGGCGAATAGCAATTATGGCTGCATCCGCGCCCCCGTTAAGTGCGGGCGGTATAGCAAGCGCTCACTTCAATTTATTTAAGGCATTAAAGAGTGCGGGCTACTCTGTAAAGCTATTTACATTCTTCGATAATGACGTTCCAGCCAGTCCTCCCGGTACCAGCATACAGCGATTTGGAGGAGCGCAGTGGCTCATAAATTTGATCTATTCGCTTGTGCGCACTGTCTTTGAGGTAATTTCTGGAAACAGAAATGCCTATGAAACGGCGGTAATTATTCGTTCAATGATTGGTGCTTTTCGAGCAACCGCGGCTATTGAGAGATTTGCCCCTGATGTTGTTGTTCTCTCTGATCATGGGGCGCCAGGTCTATTCATTAAAAGAAAACCCGGTCGCAAGATAGTGTTAATTTCACATCACAATCCTATGCGGTTTGTGCAACCACCTTTGTTGGACAGCGCCTCCAAGATGGATGCACGTGTTGCAATCTTTCTGGAGAATCGTGTGCTCGAGAATGTTGATGTGGTTATATGCCCTTCTCACTATATGCTACGATGGTTTAGGTTCACTTATGAGTTCAAGGGCAAAGTTTATGTTTTACCCAACATTATTGACACTAACCAGAATGATCAAATTAAGGCAGTAGATAAAAAGAAGCTCTGTTTGCAAAAGAATGCCCCAATAATCTATATGCCATCTGCCGGTAATAAAATAAAAGGCGGAGACTTTTTAGCCCGTATATTGACGGAACTTTCGGTAGAGCAGAAGATTGGGTTCTATATACCAGGGTATGTTGAGTCTCAGTATCGAACAGATATGTCAGAATTATCCAAGAATATTGACATATATGCCCCTGGCCAGCTTTCATACAAGCAACATATTGCTATTGTTAAGGCCTGTACATTTGCGATAAGCCCTGCAGTTATGGAAAACTTTAGTATGGCAATATTCGAGGCAGTTTATAACGGTGTGCCAGCAGTTGCCTTCCAGGCCGGAGGTAACGAAGACATTATAAAAAATGGAGAAAACGGTTTTTTGGCTCCAAATTTCGATGTGGACGCCATGATCATTGCAGCACGGAAGCTTTTGCGCCTTAAAAGTATTGCTGAGTTTAAGCGCAATACTAAGCATTACACAAGACGTAAGTTTAACTCTAAGCTGCTTCTGTCCAACTATCTTAAACTGTTTGAGTTAATATGAAAAAAAAGAATTTCGAAGACAATAGCTATCAAACGCATGAGAAACACTATCTGACATACTACACAAGCGACCTCAAGAAATCGCGCGCGCTAAGCTGGAAACGAACTGATACTGTTGATGCGTGGTGTCGACAAAGACTTGTTAGTTCGATTGACCCTATTCTTCAGGAATATCCCTCGGTAGATTGGCTTACTGTGGGTGATGGCCGCTATGGATCTGATGCCAACTATATCGAATCAAATGGTGGCAATGCCTTAGCAACGGATATATCCGATTTCCTCATCAAAGAAGCTGTAGCTGAAGGCTATATACGCAAGGCGCAAAGAGAGAATGCGGAAAATCTAACCTTTGATGCCAATTCCTTCGACTTTGTTTTATGCAAAGATTCGTTGCATCATTTTCCGCGGCCAACACTTGCACTTCATGAAATGCTGCGAGTTGCTAGAACAGGAGTAATCCTCATTGAGCCGCTAGATGATTTGGCCGAAGTATCAGTACGACAGATCGTATACAGGCGATTGAAAGACCTCTTCTTTAGCATTTTTCTTAAAAGGAGTCCGGAGCGGTTCCAGTACGAAGAGATCGGTAATTTTATTTACACTGTCTCTAGAAGAGAGATTGAAAAAACTGCGGTTGCCATGGATTACCCACTTGTAGTTTTTAAGGGAGTAAATACATATTACATTGAAGGTGTTGAGGATGAACTCTTGGCCGATAATGGGCCATTACTTCGGCGTATAAAATTCATGCTACGCTGGCGCGACTTTTTATACAAACTTGGACTTAAGTCCCCAGGCGTATTAGTTTCTGTGATCTTCAAGGCCCCGATTAGCGAAGCTTTAAAAGAAACTTTTGAGCGGCTCAAATATGAAGTCAGACCCCTGCCATCTAATCCAGTGTTACACAATGAAGCTTAATGTCAAAGATAAGCTTCGGGATTATTGTCCTTAATGGGTATCCATTCCTAGAATACAACCTGCGGGCGCTGTATCCTTTCGCGCACCAAATCATTGTGGTTGAAGGGGCAGCTTTGGCCGCTAAGAATTTAGTGCGCACAGATGGGCACTCTCTGGACGGCACACTCGAAATGTTGCAAGAGTTCAAGGATAAGCATGACCCTGCCAACAAGCTCCTGGTTGTGAGCGCCGCTGATGCCGGGTATACAGATGGTTTTTGGCCTGAGAAAGATGAGATGTCACAAGCCTATGCCGAACGCGCAACCGGTGATTGGTTGTGGCAGGTAGACAGCGATGAGTTTTATCTAGAGAGTGACTTGGCAGCAATGCTAGCATTGCTGGACCAGCACCCTGAAGTTTCGGGCTACTCCTTTCCCTATGTTGAATTCTTTGGTAGCTTTGACGCGTACATCACGGGGACATGGCATCTACATACACACCCACGGTTTTACCGTCTGTTTAAATGGGGAGCAGGTTATTCATATGCTTCTCATCGGCCACCAACCGTGCTTGATGCTGTTGGTCGTAATTTGCATCAAGTGAATTGGGAAAGCAACCCCCATGTGAGTGGAAAGCCAGTTGTCTTACGACACTATTCGTATGTGCTGCCAAAGCAAGCGCAGCAAAAGGTAGAGTATTACTCGAATGTTAGCTGGTCTGAAGCGTTCCGGAAGAATAAGCAGTGGTATGACCAGCAATATATGCGGCTAAAGAATCCTATGCGCTTGGGAGAATTGGGTGGGCTGCAATGGCTCGAGCGGTTTGAAGGAAAACATCCTGAGGCGATCGTCAAGTTACAAGAAGACCTGTTATCAGGACGGATCAGCGAACCGCAGCGGCCTGTGCAGGATATAGAGAGTCTATTAGACTCTCCTTGGTACTGGATGCAAACTCGTCTGGCGCACCTTTTCCTTTGGCTATATTGGCTTGTTCGAGGAGTATGGAAATCGGTACGTGGGTCAATCATCGGAATTTTAAACGGCAGGTAAGCATGGCCATCGAAAGTATCGAATACAACAACATCAAGTACGCAGAAGTTATATGGGCAGAGGAGACGGTTGACAAGACAACATTCTTTTCTCCAGCCGAATCTTCCTTTCAGTTTGGTCTATTGGCTCATAAGGCTGGATTTACGGAACCACCTCACTTTCACAAGCCGGTCGAGAGGGTGATTTCTGACCTTCAGCAAATGTTTGTAGTTCAGCGCGGTGTTGTGGTTGTGGAGCTGTATAGTGATGCGGGTGACCTTTTGCGTGAAATCGAATTGCGCCAAGGGGATGCGATTGTGTTGATTCATGGCGTGCATGCCATCCGAGTGGTTGAAGATATGCAGTGCATTAGTGTCAAACAAGGCCCTTATCTGGGTGAGGCAGAAGATAAAGTATTTGTTGAGGTGAACAAATGATTCCCGTCTTTGAGCCTGTAATTGGTGAAGATGAAATTGCTGCTGTAGTCGATGCGCTACGTAAGGGTGAAGTCTCCGGCACTTTTGGTACATACATTGAAGACTTTGAAAACGAATTTGCTGCCTATGTGGGTTGCAAGCATGGCATAACAGTAAATAGCGGAACTTCGGCACTACACTTGGCTGTGGCTGCTTTGGATTTGCAGCCTGGTGACGAGGTGCTGGTGAGCTCCAGCACCAATATCGCCACTGCGCTGGCCGCACTGCACAATGGCGCTGTCCCGGTCCCCGTCGATTCGGAGGTGGTTACCTGGAATCTTGATCTTGACTTGATTGAGAGCCTGATCACACCGCGCACCAAAGCCATCATTCCGGTGCATCTGTACGGACACCCGGTGGATATGGATCGCTTGATGGAAATTGCCAATAAGCACGATCTCATTGTGATTGAAGATTGTGCTGAATCGCATGGCGCCACCGTGCGAGGACGGATGACTGGCAGCTTTGGTCATATGTCCTGCTTTAGTTTTTATGCCAATAAAGTTATCACCACTGGTGAAGGCGGCATGATCACGACAAATGATCATGCCTTTGCCGAGCGCATCAAGTTGCTGCGCAATCTTGCTTTCACCCAGCCACGTTTCAAGCATGAATTGGCTGGTTTTAACTTCCGTATGCCCGGTTTTGTGGCTGCATTGGGATTGGCTCAATTCCGCAAGATTGATCACATTGTTGAGCAAAAGCGTCGCGTAGCTCATCGTTATAACGAGAAGCTCAAGGGAATCAAAGGAATCCAGCTTCCGGCAGAGTTGGATTGGGCAAAAAATGTCTACTGGATGTATGGTATTGTGGTTGACCCTGAGCAATTTCGTATTAACCGCAACAAGCTAGTTGAGGCTTTGACCGAAAGCGGTATTCAGACTCGCACCTTCTTTTGCCCCATGAACCAGCAGCCTGTCCTTAAGAAGCAGGATGGCTTCCGTGAAGTCCCGTGTCCTGTAGCCGACTCACTTTGGGAAAACGGCTTGTACTTGCCTTCCACATGGAATTTAAGCGATGAAACGATTGACATAATTTGTGATGCCATTCAGCGCGCGCCGCAGTGGGAGGGGTAGATGGGTTCATATGTAGGCAAGTATGCGGAGTACTACAACCACATCTACGCCAATAAGCCCTATAAAAATGAAGCAGCCTTTGTACACACGTGCCTTCAGCGCCATACAGTAGGCACAACCAGCTCATTGCTTGAGTTGGCTTGTGGTACAGGCCGGCATGCCCTTGAGCTTGAGAAACTAGGCTATCAAATTCTTGCCACAGATTATTCGGCAGATTTGCTGGCGGTAGCCCACAGCGAGGCGGAGCGGCATAATTCAACAGTGGCGTTTGAGTTGCAAGACATGCGCGAGCTTCAACTGGGCGGGCGCACTTTTGATGCAGCGTATTGTTTGTTTGATTCGATTGGTTATGTCCAGACCAATCAAGCCGTCTTGCAAGTTCTACAAAATGTGCATGCAGCAGTGCGCCCCGGTGGCTTGCTACTTCTGGAGTTTTGGCATGCAGCAGCTATGTTGCGTGCTTACGAATCTGAGCGCCAGGCCACATGGATGTTACCCAATGGTGAACTGGCTCGGAAATCGCGCACCACGCTGCATGTTGAGCGTCAATTGGCGGAGGTGAGCTACAGTTTGCGCGAAACTGCCGCGGACGGCAGTTTGCTCTCAGAGATCCAAGAGACGCAATGGAACCGCTATTTCCTTGTGCAAGAGATGGCCTTGTTTTTGCAGTCCGCTGGTTTTGAAGCCGTTGAATGGATGCCAGCTTATCAAATCGTTGGGCCAATTGATATGGATACATGGCATGTGATGGTTGTAGCGCGAAGAGCCTAGCAGAGCCAATGAAGGTTGCTGTAGTCTTAGATCAATACTCTACTCATGATGGTGGCGCCTTCACTTTTCAGCAAGAGCTTTTGGAGGCCTTGATTGCGGTTGCCCCCGAATCGCAGCATGAGTTCATTGTTTTTAGTCAAGCCGAATCTCCACTTGAGCTTGGGGCGTCTATCGCTTGGCAGAGATACAAGAGGGCTGCAATTGTCGAACGCTCTTTACTAAAACTGTTCCGCTATCTACCTTTGCTGGAAGATGCCCTCATGTGGCTCTCTTCGCTTGAGTATCAGTTGCGTGCTACTGACGTGCAATTGGTTTGGTTTATCAATCCGCGTTTGCGTGGTGTTCGTCTACCCTATATTCCACTGGTATTGGATTTGCAGCACCGTTTGCAGCCCCAATTTCCTGAAGTGAGTGCAAAGGGCGAGTGGCAGCGGCGCGAGAGCCATTTTGGTCGTTGGTTGCCCCGAGCATTCGCTGTTATCACGGGTACACAAACCGGGCAGGATGAGTTGTGGCGCTTTTATAAAATTCCCCCTGAGCGTGTGATACGTCTGCCGCATCCAACACCACAAGCTGCCCTGGAAACTAAAGCTCAGGATGATGAGGCGGCCTTGGCTCGTTTGGGTTTGGTGCCCGGCTATCTTTTTTATCCGGCGCAATTGTGGTCTCACAAGAATCACGCAAATCTTCTGCGAGCGCTTGCTCTTCTTAAGCAAGAGGGTCTCACTTTGCAGCTTGTGCTTACTGGTGCAGACTATGGTGCGGGCAAGAGCATTCGTGCGCTGAGTGAATCCTTGGGTCTCAGCGCCCAGGTACACATGCTGGGATTTGTTGAGCAGCAAGACCTGTATGTGCTTTACCGCAATGCGTTGGCGCTTACTTATGTGAGCTTCTTTGGTCCGGAGAATTTGCCGCCACTGGAGGCATTTGCACAGGGCTGCCCGGTGATTGCTGCCCGCGTGAGCGGATCGGAAGAGCAGTTGGGCGAAGCAGCTCTATTGATTGACCCTACAAGCCCAGAGCAAATAGCTGCGGGGATTCGCCACATTCACTCCGATGCAGAATTGCGCCAGCAGCTTGTCCAAGCGGGACGCGCGCGCGCTACGGCATGGACTACCCAGGATTTTGTGCGCGGCGCGATAGGTGCTTTTGACAAAATAGCGCGTGAGTTGCCATGAAAACGCCGCAACTTACCGTTTTGGCTTCGGTTTACAAAGGGGAAACGTATCTTGAACCTTATTTTGAACAGCTTAAAAAGCAAAGCTTGTTCCCGGAGACGGAGATTGTTTTTGTAGCCAATGCCCCCTCCGCACAAGAACAGTCTGCACTGGCTGCGTTTAGGCAGCGCTACCCTGAACAAGTGCAAGTAATCGAAGTGCCCCGCGAGAGCCTGGGTGCCTCATGGAATCGCGCCTGGAAAGCTGCGCGTGCGCCGCTGCTGGCGATGTGGAACATTGATGATCGACGGCAGCCAGATTCACTCGAGCGCCAGGTCAGCGCACTGAACCAAAATGGCTGGGCATTGAGCTACGGTGACTACATCTCAGTAGCCGCCTATAGTGAGGAGCAGGGCACCCGGCGCTCCACGCCGCACTACAACCCAGCGCACTTTGCGCGCGCCTTCGCGCAGGGCGGCGCCTTCTGGGTGCTGCGCAAAGACCTTGCCGCGCGCATCGGCTATTTTGATGAGCAGTTCCGCACCGCCGCGGACATGGATTACTCGTTCCGCATCGCTGCCAACAAGCTACCCATGGGCCGCGTCGACGGTATTCTCGGATACTTCACCGATGCGGAGCAGGGGCTAAGCACGCGGGAGGGCGGGCAGGAGGCGGCGATAGAGCGTGCGGCAGTTCAGTTGCGCTATGGGGTGTTTGACAAAGTGCACCCCGGTAGGCAGCCGGCAGCAAAGCAGTTTCGGCTTGATCACGTCCAAAGTTTTGGGGAATGGCAACCCATGGCTGGTCTAGTGCCGAGCTATGCCAGCTTTTTGCGCTGGCGTAAGCCGCTCTGGGCATTGGGCATTGTCCGCCGCGCGGCGCGTAGTCTTCTGGCTCGTCTTGGATTACTACACATCTTGCACGGGAAACTGCGCCGCGAGATATAACGCCACAGACAAAGGGGCAACCTGCCTCGTTATAATCGCACCAGTTTCTCCTATGTCTCAGAAGCCCTCGATCCTATTTCTCGGAACTCAGATGGAAGTTGCCGGCGCACAGCGAATCTTGTTTTCGCTGGCCGGTTACTTTCATGCCCACGGGTATCCCGTGCAGGCTGCTTTTTTCTATGACAAGCAGCACTTGGCTACTGAATGGCAAGCCCAGCATCCCTATCCAGTTGTGTCTCTAGGAGGCTGGAAGCGCGGTGGCTTTATGTTGACCAACCTTTTTCATTTTTTGGCTGGTCTGTTGCGACTCTACATGCATTTACGGCGCACAAACGTTGTTATCGCCTACACCCCGCATAGCAACCTGCTGGCCCTGCCGTTGGCATGGGTAGCCGGTGTAAAAGTGCGTTTTGGCACTCACCACGGCCATATCGAGAATTCCCCGCGCCTTCTCGGTTGGGTGCATGGAAAGCTCACAAACTCACGCTTGTGCACGCGCATGATTTGTGTCTCCAATCAGGTGCGTACATTGGCCATGCGAGAGGAAGGCGCTCGTGCTAGCAAGCTTGTTGTCATTGACAACGGCATCCACCCCCCACAGCAGCAGAGCCTAAGCCCACAGGCGCGCCAGCAGTTGCGTGCCTCGCTTGACGTGAAACCGGAACAGACGCTATTCCTTACGGTGGGGCGTCTTATGGTTCAAAAAGGGCATACCTACCTGCTCGATGCGATTGCACAGTTGGCTTCACATAACTTTGTGTTTGCCTTTGTTGGCCAGGGGCCACTTGAACAGGAACTGCGCCAGCAGGCCAAACGTCTACAAATAGACGATAACTTGCGCTTTGTGGGCGTGCGAAGTGATGTTGGCCAGCTGCTTGAGGCGGCCGATGTCTTTGTGCAGCCGTCTCTGTGGGAAGGCATGTCCCTCGCTTTGCTCGAGGCAATGTTTGCTGGCCTGCCGATTGTGGCCACCAGCATTGAGGCTGCCACGGATGTGCTGGAGCACGAACGCAGCGCGCTGCTGGTGACCCCGCGTGATCCCAATGACCTGGCTGCCGCTCTTATGCGTATAACCGCTGACCCATCGCTGCGAGAACGCCTGGGGCGCGCGGCCAAGGCAGATGCACAGCAAAAGTACACTGTAGACGTTATGGGCACGGCTTACGCGCAGTTGATTGAGAATTTGTGGCATGACTAATCGAGGTAAAGAAATTCTCCTGGCAGTAGCCGTGATGTTGGTCGTGGGTGCCTTCACCGAGGCGTTTCAGATTGCCTGGGGCTCCGGCTTCTTTGTAGGGCGCCTGTCTGAAAAGTGGCTGCTCACCCTGGCCGCCTACCTGGTGCTGTTGGCAGCTGGCTTGTGGGCTTTATCCCGCGGCCTGTTTCATACTAAGCAAGCGCTTGCCTTGCGAGCGCGCTTGTTTGCCAGGGGGCCACATGCTGTCCCTTGGGTTTTGGCCGCTCTCTTCGTTCTCTTGCCATGGTTATTTATCTATTACTCGCCATGGGGCGATTTGTTTACTGGTTTCTTTACGCGCAGCTTGTTGTTTGTCTTTGCCTGCGTATGGGCCGCTTTGCTGTTTGCACAACTAGAAAAGCGGCTGCTCAGTTGGCGTGCAGTGCTGCTGGCGTTGTTGTTCGTTGGCGCGGGGTTGGTGATTGGCGATGCGTTTGTGCGCGTAACCGACTATCCCCTGGCATTGCACTGGTCTGAAGGCAATCGCCTGTGGGATTATTCGATTCTCTTCGGCCGTGAACGCTATGACTACCCTGCCGATAAAGACATCCTGGTCTGGATTGATAGCGGTCGCCAGACGCTGTGGGGTTTGCCTTTCATCCTTCCTGAGCTCACCATTGCTGGCGCGCGGGCGTGGAGCGCGCTAATGACCACGCTGCCCTATGCCCTATTGGGGTGGTTTGCCTTCCGCCCTCTGAAGGCCGCGCGTGGGCAGTGGGTCCTGGCCGGCTTGTGGGCGCTGGTGTTCTTGAACCAGGGTCCGATCTATGCACCGCTGATCTTGAGTGCCATTTTGGTGGCGTTCGCTCGCCGCAAGCCGTTGTGGGTGGCCATTCCCTTGATTGCATTGGCTGGTAGCTATGCGGGTACCAGCCGGTTCACCTGGTCTTTTGCACCGGCGATCTGGGCGGTGTTGCTCACTCTCTCGGATGCTGTGCTTGTGAACGGCAAACTGCGCGTGCAGGATTGGCTGCGCACCGGTGTTCTTGGCCTGAGTGGATTGTGGAGCAAAGGCATCCCTATCTTGCTGGGCATCTTGAGTAGCCTTGCGGCGCCAGCCCCAACCACGGAGATCATTGACGCCACCCCTGGGGCACAGGGCATATCCAGTGTCCAGGGCTTGCAAGCCACGGTTACCAACCAGCCCTTCACCTGGCACCGCATGTTGCCCAATGATGTCTTTCCACCCGGCATTGTTCTGGGATTGCTGGCAGCGGCTGGCCCATTACTGCTGCTGTTGATCTACCTGATTCGCAAAAAAGAGTGGCACACCCTGCCAATCCAGCGCGTGGCCTTACTGGGTGCCTTGTCGGCCTTTTTGGTCGTCGGCCTGATTGCCAGCGCCAAGGTTGGCGGTGGCGCAGATTTGCACAATCTGGATATGCTGCTGGTAACCCTGGTCTTGCTGGCTGGTGTCGCTTGGGAAGCTGGCTTGTACAAGCGGCTGCCTGAGTGGGTGGACACCAACCGTTTTGTACAGGCTACGTTGGCGGCCATACTCATCGTTCCGGCGCTGTTTCCTTTGTATTCTGGCGCACCGCTTAGCCTGCCAGATGATGAACGCATGGCGTACATCATGCAGCGTATTGATGCCAATGTGGCTTGTGCCGCACAATATGGGCCGATCCTATTTTTGGATCAGCGCCAGCTGCTCACCTTTCGCTACCAGCAAAGCGTGCCTTTGAATCCGGAGTATGAAAAGAAATATGTCATGGATCAGGCGCTCTCCAGCAACAGTGTGTTCTTCCAGCAATTTGTTGAAGACTTGGCGGCAAACAAATACGCGCTGATCGTGGGTGAGCTGGAAGACACGGTGTTCCGCGGGCGCAACCCTGAGTATGGCGACAGCCTGAGTGAAGAGAACAATGCCTGGAAGCGTTGGGTGAGCGTGCCGTTGCTGCGCTACTACGAATCTGTCCATGATTTTCGTGATGCCGGCGTAGAAACGTTCATGCCCATTGGGCGCACATTTGAGTGCCCGTAGTTAAGATATGATTTCAAGGCAAGTCCTCGCGGTGTAAACCGCTTTCTCGTGATGAGCCGTCCACAACACCAACTTGAAACCATATGGCGCACTACCTTGCTGGCTGGCATGCTGTGTGCGCTGGCCGCGTTTGCCGCCATCACAGCCTCGCCAAGCGAGAGCGGCCGTGCGGTGTTGCTGGGGTACTCGGCGGGCCGGTTGGCGCTGGCCGCCGCAGCGCTGCTGCCGGCGTTCACGTTGGGCCTGGCAAGTCTGCGTTGGGGGTACACCTGGCCAAGATTGCAACCTGCACTCGCCTGGTTGCGCAACAGCAGTAGAGCGCTTGCTTTAACTTTCCTACTCATAGTTTCTATAAGCACAGCGCTTGCTTTGTTGCCATTGGAGCGCGCTATTGCCATTTTTGGGGCAGGTGCACTCTATATTCAGCAAATGCAACCGCTTTTTGGTTTGCTGGCTGTCTTCACTGCGGGTTTGTTGCTCTTATGGCTCTCCGCGCGAGGGTTTGTGCCTGGGGCTTGGAGTGCTCAGCACAGCCTGGCGCGTCGCAGCCTGGGTGTGTTTGTCGTTCTGCTGGGGGTAGTGACGATCGTGCTGGTGACCCGCGTAGGCCTGGGCTACGATGCTACGCGTTGGGCGGCGCCCAACGCACCCATCCTACTCACCCAGCTTGTGTTGGCAATCGCATTTGCCTTGCTCATCCTGGCTGCTGTGGCCTGGGTCACTCAGCGTTTTAGCAAGCTGCACCCACGTGTAGATCTGCTCCTGGCTGCCTTGGTCTGGCTGCTGGCGGCTGTCATGTGGCTGCAGCAACCTGCTGAGGCCACCTACTACAGCTCAACTCCCGCTGCCCCCAATTACGAAAGCTACCCACTCTCGGATGCTTTCAACCATGATGTGATTGCACAGAACGTGCAGATTGGCCAAGGTTTTACCTTTGGCGGCATGCTGGCTGTGCGCCGCCCGCTGTATGTGATGTTTCTTGCGGGGCTCGAGAGCCTGTTTGCTTCTGATTACTCCGCCGTTATCAATGCCCAGGTGTTGGTGCTGGCGCTGTTTCCTGCGGTCTTGTATCTGTTTGCGGCGCGCTTGCATCATCGCCTGTCTGGTCTGTTGCTCGCGGGCCTGATTATTTTCCGCGAGACGAACGCCATCGCCCTGGGCAGTGTCATCAACATCTCACATGCCAAAATGCTCATGGCCGATCTGCCCGCGGCGCTCGGCATCGCGCTGGTCGGGTTGCTCGCGGTTGGCTGGCTGGGCCAACCGCGGCCGAATGAACGTCGTGCATTATGGGTGGGTGGCTTATTGGGCGCATTTGTGTTGCTACGCTCTCAAATGCTCACCGTGGTGCCGGTGTTTGTATTACTCGCCGTGTTGGTGTGGGGCTTACGGCGTGGCTGGCGCTCGGCCGTCTTATTTGGGATTGGCGTGTTACTTGTGGCCAGCCCCTGGATTGTGCGCAATCGCTTAGGTATGGGCCAGTGGGCCATTGAGGATTCATCTGCTCCCGGCTTTCTGGCCAATCGTTACCGCTATGACCCTGGCGCCTTCATGCTTCCTTTTCTCGAAGGTGAAACCGAGGGTCAATACTACATTCGCCAGATGAGTGCAGTACGCAGTTTTACACAACAAGATCCACTCTATGTCACGATCTTTGTTATGGATAACTTTGTGCGCAATCAACTGGTCAACTTCATGACCCTGCCCACTTCCCCTGTGCTACGCGAATTGGAGTCGCATGTGCGCCAGCTGCCGTATTGGCCCAGTTGGGATGGCGCCCTTGCGCCAGAAAGCTGGGTGATCGTAAGCATCAACCTGGCCTTGGTCAGCATCGGTATCGCCGCCAGTTGGCAGCGCTGGCGCTGGGCCGGCCTTGTACCACTACTTATCAATCTTGGCTTTACTGCCAGCCTGGCCTTGGCACGCGTGGCCGGTTGGCGTTATAACCTGCCCGCTGATTGGACCGTGCTGTTGTACTACGCCATTGGCTTAGGCCAGCTAGTGCTGTGGCTGGCCGCACTGTTGCCCGGCAGCCAATGGCTGTTGGAAGCTAAAGCCGCGCCAGAGCCTGAGCGCAACAATGCGCCCAGCCCAAAAGCCTGGGCAGGTGCATTGGCGGTGCTGCTGCTGGCAGGCTTCTCCTATTCGATCATCGAGGCGGCTTCACAGCCGCGCTACAGCAAGCTAAGCGCTGCACAGGCTTTGGCCACGGCCCAGCAAGTGCCGGGTGCTCCGCCGCAGCTGCTCGAACTGCTCGAAAGCGGCCGCGTAGATATCTTGCATGGGCGCGCCCTGTACCCCACCTTCTATGAGGCGGGTACTGGTCTGGAGGGTGACTTTGTGCTTACCCAGCCGCAAGACTATCCACGCTTAAGCTTCTACCTGATTGGCCCAGAACCGGCCCCGGTACTATTGCCGCTTACCAGCGGTGAGATTGACTTCCCCAACGCCAGCGATGTGATCGTGGTGCGTTGCAGCAGCGCAGATACCGATGCGTTTGCAGTACTCTTGCCCCAGACTGGCACACTAGTGCCTTCCAGCCGTATGGCAGACGGCTGCGCGGAGGCTCCCTGACCCTTATGGCTACCAAGCTAAAAAAGAAGCAAGCATTCTCACTCAATAAGACGCACGCACTCGTTGGCCTGGCCCTGCTAGCGCTCTCGTTTGTGCTGGCCTGGGTATCGAATAACTTTGCCTCGCTAAGCGGATGGTGGTCCTTTGCGGGCTTGCTGCTACTTCTGGCTGGTGTCTGCTGGTTGGCCTGGCAGGTTCTGCGCGTAGAGAAGGCGCCGCGTTGGCTGGTCTGGCTGGTGCTCGGCGCCATCGCTTTCCGCCTGCTGCTCAGCATTGTATGGTTGCTCGGGCTACCTGCCTGGGGATACGACACGGATGTGCAGGCGGCAGGCTATGTAATGCAAGATGCCTTTAACCGCGATTCTGCCGCCTGGCAGTTCGCCCAATCCGGGGAGCCACTCTGGAAAGCTTTTGCGGGCTACAGCAGCACTGACCAATATGGCGGCTTGCTGTTCCTGAGCGCGGCCATCTACAAATATCTGGCCGCCCCGACGCACATGCCCATTCTGACCCTGCTGCCTGCAGCCGTAGCCTCTGGCTTGGCTGTAGCCTTTGCCTGGGCTGCCGGTGCGCGCGCCTTTGGCAAAAAGGTGGCCTGGCTGGCGGCTTGGGCGCTGGCCGTGTACCCAGAAGCGGCCCTTTTAGGTTCTTCGCAGATGCGCGAGGCCTTTACCGTGTGCCTGTTGCCGATGGTGCTGCTGGGTGTGCAGCAAGTGGTGAATAACCAGCGCCGCTCTGGCTGGCAGCTTTTGCTAGTGAGCTTTGCCAGCGCCGCCTTCTTGTCTTGGCCGTTCGTATCTTCACTACTATTTTTTGCTGTCATTACCTGGCTGGCGCTCACTCACTGGGCTGTATTTCGTGACCGGCGCACATGGTTTGCCCTGGGCCTTCTGGCTTTAGTAGCGGCCTTGTACTTCTTTGTCTTCAGTTCACTCGGCGAAACCTGGCTCGTGCAGTCGGCGGACTGGCAGGTGTATGTCAGTGAGAATTCCTCCGGCTGGGTGGCGCGCCAATTTGAGCGTATGCCACTCTGGGCGCAAGTACCCTTCCTCGTAGTCTATGGGCTGGTGCGCCCGCTGCTGCCCGCTGCGCTGGCTGCCGGCGGCCCGGCGATATGGACAGTTATCGGTGTCTGGCGCGCCCTGGGCTGGACGGTTCTACTGGCCATGCTGGTCTACGCTAGCTATTTGGTCATTCGTTCGCGCAGCTGGCTGCAGCTTCCTGCGGCTTGGCTGTTGGCTAACTGGGCGGTAAGCATTGTGGCTTCATATCGTGGCGGTGGCGATCTTTGGGACAACCCACGCTACCGCAGTGCCTTTGCTTCGGTGCAAGTTCTTCTGGCCGCCTGGGCCTGGGTACGCCAGCGGGAGACTCAAGACCCGTGGCTGCGCCGTAGCCTGGGTTCCGCTCTGATCCTGTGTGCCTGGTTCATCCCCTGGTATTTGCGCCGTTATGTGGGGCTGGAGTGGTGGCCGATTGTGGATCTGTACCAGTTGGTGGGTATCGGTTTGGCCAGCAGCGCCCTCTACATCCTGTGGGATTGGTTGCGCGCTTGACCTTTACCCTGCTAACGTTATAATTCAGCGCCTGAATTTTGGCGGCCAACCATGGAACAACATGCCGATCCCGCGCGGGATCTTCTCCTGCTTGAGCACATCGAAACCGACCCCGATGTCACCCAGGCCTCATTGGCAGGCCAGTTAGGCGTGGCCGTGGGCACGGTTAACTGGCACCTCAAGCGCCTGATCTCCAAGGGCTATGTAAAAGTAACCCGTGCCCAGCGCCGCAAGCTGCGCTACATCATTACCCCACAAGGACTCAGCCTGCGGGCGCGCCTCACGGTGGACTATGTAGAGCAGTCCATGGCCCTGTACCGCCGCACGCGTGACCGCGTGCAGAGCCTGCTGGCTGAGGCGCGTGCCGCGGGCGTGAAAGCGGTTGCACTTGAAGTGGCGCCGGGCAGCCCCAGCGACATTTTGGATATTTGCAAATTGACTTGCATGGAACAGGGGATGCTCGTAGAGTCTGAACGCCCCGTAACCGCTACATTACGTGTAAGCGGGCATAAGGTGCATTTGATCATGGAAACCAACTCCCAGGAGAGCGCGGCGTGAGCACGCAACACATCGTCGTCACCGGTGGGGCCGGCTATATCGGCTCGCTGCTCGCTGGCGAGCTCTTGCAGCGCGGCCACCAGGTCACCGTGATGGATAAGCTGCTCTTCGGTGGCGATTCGCTGGTGGCCTATTTGGCTCACCCCAACTTCAAGTTCATCAAAGCCGATGTGGGTGAGCCGCACACCTTCCGCCAGCTGCTGCGCACTGGCGCCCAGCCGGATGCCATCGTGCATCTCGCTGGCATCGTCGGTTTCCCCGCCTGCCAGGCGGTGGGCAAGTCTGTGGCCTGGCATTACAACGTAGACACCACCCAGCGCGTATTTGAGCAAGCGGCTGAGATGGGCGCTAAGCGCTTTATCTTTTCTTCTTCCTACAGCAATTATGGGCAATCACAGGATGGGCAGTTGGTCACCGAAGAGACGCCGCTGCACCCGCAATCTCTGTATGCTGAGACCAAGATCGCGGCTGAGGAGTACCTGCTCGGCCAAAAAGATTCATCCTGCACCCCGGTTATCTTCCGCTTTGCCACATTATTCGGCATTTCGCCGCGCACACGCTTTGACCTTATCGTGAACCAGTTTGTACTCGAGGCGTTCACTAAGCGTGAGCTCCTGATTTACCAGCGTGGTTACTCGCGCTCCTTCGTGCACGTGCGTGACATCGTGGCGGGCATTCTGCTCGGGCTTAGCGCGTCGGAAGACAAGGTGCGCGGCGAGATCTTCAACCTGGGCGACGAGTCTGGCAATTACCGCAAAGATGAGATTGTGGGCCTGATCATCAAACGCCTGCCTGAGATCATTGTGAATTATAAAGATCTGACCTTTGGCGGAGACATGCGTGATATCAGCGTCTCCTTTGAGAAAGTGCGCCGCGTGCTCGGCTACCAAACCCGCTACACGGTGGATGATGGTATCCGCGAGTTGTTGCATGCCCTGCAAGACGGCTTGATCAAAGACCCGCATAACCCGCGTTTTCGTAACGCGCAGTTCATTGTGCAGTAAAGGTGAAAATGACTGAAGCAAATTTTTGGACAGGCAAACGTGTAACCGTCACCGGCGGCGGCGGCTTCCTCGGCTCTTTTGTGGTCGATAAGTTGCGCAAACGCGGCGCCACGGATATTTTTATCCCGCGCAGCAAAGACTATGACCTGGTGCAGCCTGAGCACATCACACGCTTGCTGCAGGATGCCAAGCCGGACGTGCTCATTCATATCGCCGCACTGGCCGGCGGTATTGGCCTCAATCGTGAGAAGCCAGCCGATTTATTCTACAAAAACATCATGATGGGCATTCCCCTCATGCATCAGGCGTGGGAACAGGGTGTGGATAAGTTTGTCGCCCTAGGCACGGTGTGCGCCTATCCTAAGTTCGCCAACACGCCCTTCCGCGAAGATGAATTGTGGGACGGCTACCCCGAAGAAACCAACGCGCCGTACGGCCTCGCCAAGAAGATGCTGCTGGTGCAGGCGCAGGCCTACCGCCAACAGCACGATTTCAATGCCATCTATTTACTGCCGGTGAATTTATACGGCCCGAAGGACAATTTCGACCCGGCTTCCTCGCACGTCATCCCCGCGCTCATCCGCAAGTTTGTGGAAGCCAAGGAGAACGGTGAGCTGCAGGTGGAGCTGTGGGGTGATGGCTCGCCCACGCGCGAATTCCTCTATGTAGAAGATGCCGCCGAAGGCATTGTGCTCGCCGCTGAACGCTACGACGGTGACGAGCCGGTCAACCTCGGTTCTGGCTATGAGATCAGTATCAAAGATCTGGCCGAGCTGATCAGCCGCCTGGTGGGCTTCGAGGGTGCACTAGTATGGAATGATACCTATCCCAACGGCCAGCCCCGTCGTCTGCTGGATGTCAGCCGCGCCGAGGAGCTGTTCGGCTTCCGTGCGCGTGTGAACTTTGAAGAAGGGTTGCGCAAGACCATTGACTGGTACTTGCAGCATCGCGCCGAGCTGATTAAATGAGCAGCGTCATAACCAAAAGCGCGCCGAGCACTAAGGTGCTCATCCGGCCGCAACGTGGCATGGTGGGGCTGAACTTTCGGGAGCTATGGAACTTCCGTGAGCTCATCGTATTCCTCACTTGGCGTGACATCCTGGTGCGCTACAAGCAGACCCTGCTGGGCGGCGCCTGGGCCATCTTGCAGCCCCTGCTGCAGATGCTGCTGCTGAACTTGCTCTTTGGCGAAGTGGCCGGCCTGCCCACGGGTGGTGTGCCGCGCCCGCTGTTCACCTTTGCGGCCTTGCTGCCGTGGAACCTGTTTTCCAACGCGGTCAGCGATGCCAGCCGCTCGCTGGTGGCCAACCGCAACATGATCACCAAGGTCTATTTCCCGCGCATCATCGTGCCGCTGGCCAATGTGCTCAGCGGGGTGCTCGACTTCGCCGTGGCCTTCCTGATCTTGGCGGGCATGATGATCTATTACAAGTTTGCGCCGGCCAACCTGCTTCTGCTGCCGGTGTATGTGCTCATCACTCTGCTCACTGCACTAGGTGTGGGTTTGTGGCTGGCGGCGCTGAATGTGCACTATCGTGACGTCAAGTACATCATCCCCTTCCTGACCCAATTCTGGATGTTAGCCAGCCCCATTGCCTACGAAGCTTCCAGCATTTTTGAACGCCTGCCTGAGCAATGGCAGTGGCTGTATGCACTCAACCCGCTCGTGGGTGTGGTGGAAGGTTTCCGCCAGGCGCTGCTGGGCGTGCCCGTGTATTCCGAAGATATGCTGTGGGTCTCGCTGGCCTCTGCGTCCGTAATGCTGGTCAGTGGCCTAATGTATTTCCGCAGCATGGAACGCACCTTTGCGGATGTGGTCTAGATGAGCTACGCCATACGTGTTGAAGGGCTAGGCAAACAGTATCGCCTGGGTGGCAGCCAGCAAGCGTATAGCACCCTGGGCGAGCGCTTGGGTGCGGCGGTCACTTGGCCGGTGCGCCTGCTCAAGGGCGAGTTGCGTGAGCGTGCCGAAAAAGTATGGGCGCTGCGCGACGTCACCTTTGACGTCAAGCAGGGCCAGGTGCTGGGCGTAGTGGGGCGCAACGGCGCCGGCAAGAGCACGCTGCTCAAGATCCTGTCACGCGTAACGGACCCCACCACAGGCTACGCTGAGATCAACGGCCGCGTCGGCTCACTGCTCGAAGTGGGCACCGGCTTTCACCCCGAACTCAGCGGCCGCGAGAACATCTTCCTCAACGGCGCCGTGCTCGGCATGCCGCGCCGCGAGATCGCCAAGAAGTTCGACGAGATCGTGGAATTTGCTGGCGTGGATAAATTCATTGACACTGCCGTCAAGCATTACTCCAGCGGCATGTACCTGCGCCTGGCCTTCTCTGTTGCCGCTCATCTTGAACCCGAGATCCTGGTGGTGGACGAAGTGTTGGCGGTAGGCGATGCGGAATTCCAGCGCAAGTGCCTGGGCAAGATGAGCGATGTGGCCGCCGCTGGCCGCACCGTGCTGTTTGTCAGCCATAACATGTCAGCCATCCTGCGCCTCACCGAAGAATGCATTGTGATGGAGCGCGGCCAGTTAGCCTTCCGTGCGCCGACGCGTGAAGCGGTGGACTATTACATGTCCTCCAGCTTCCAAAAGAACGGTGAGCGCAGTTGGGCCGCTGACGAAGTGCCGGCGGATGCCGCGCCGTTTGTGCCGGTGGCCCTGCACGTCAAAGACCCCAGTGGCAACGTGGTGGAGACGGCTCAGTCCCGCCAGCCGCTGGAGATTGAATTTGAATACACGCTGGCACAGCCCATTCAGGGCCTGCGCGTGGGCATTTATTTGCAGAGCATGCGTGGTGAGGTCATCCTCACTTCGTTTGATACCGACGATCCCGTGGCTTTTGAGAAACATGGCACGCGTGAGGCTGGCCGCTTTGTCAGCCGCGCCACTATTCCGGCTGACTTCCTGAACGAGGGCCAATACCTGCTGGGCGTGAATGCCAGCGCTTTCCGCGTGCGCCGTTATTTTTGGGATGAGCGCGCCCTGGCCTTCACTGTGGATGCCATGGGCGCCCCCGGCATGCACTGGCCCGAGCCGCGCCAGGGTTTTGTGCGCCCACAACTAGAATGGACCATTGACCGCGTGGGGGCCGCCTAGCACCATGCCCGCCGCCAGCCGTCTAAAAGATATTCTCGGGCATGTGCCCGCCACTGCAGAGCTTGCCTGGGCGCTGCGCGGCGGTGACGCGCCGATTGACGGCTTCAAGCTCGAAGAGTTGCGCGCCCAACTGTCCGGCTGGATAGATGCGGTACAAAACTCTCCGCTGAAAACGCAGACTGGCCGCAAGGCGCTGGTGTTTGCCACGCTGCATTATTGGATTCATCACGCCAGCCTGCTTTCCCTGGCACTGCGCGGCCTGGGACACGATGTCACTTTGGCCTATCTGCCACACGCTACATGGAAAGCGGATGTGCCACGCTTTGACCTGCGCCGCCGTGATGCCTATGCGCGCAGCGTCTTTGCGCCGATGCAAGCTGTGCTGCCCGTCGAGTCATTTCTTAATGCGCCTGCTGTTGCGCTGCCCAGCTCGCTGGAGGCTGCAGTGGAGCAAGTCTCCGTCATGGATGTGCAATACACTCAGCAAGTCGAAGAAGTTGACAAGAACAGTCAACTATTTCAACTGCGCTTACAGTCCAACCGCGCCGCCGCCTCGGCTGCGCTGGCCTGGTTGCAGCGCGAGCAGCCGGATGTGGTGATTTTGCCCAACGGCCTCATTCTTGAATTTGGCGCCATCCTGCATACCGCCCGCCACCTCAACATTCCGGTGGTGAGCTACGAATTTGGCGAGCAGCGCGGCCGCATCTGGCTGGCGCACAACCAATCGGTCATGCTGCAGGAAACTGACAGCTTGTGGGCGGCCCGCCGCAACGAGCTCTTCACTGACGCACAGCGTGCCGAAGTGCAGGAGCTGTTCGCCACGCGCCAGGCTGCCGGCCTGTTCCGCCACTTCTACCGCAAATGGCAAGATGCCCCCACCGAAGGCGCCGCACAAGTACGCACCAAGCTGGGCTTGGACGCGCGCCCAGTAGTGCTGTTGGCGGCCAACGTCATCGGCGACAGCCTGACCCTGGGCCGCAGCACTTTCAGCAGCGATATGAGCACCTGGCTGCGCCGCACACTGGCTTACTTTGCCGAGCGCAAGGATGTGCAGCTCGTGCTGCGCGTACACCCCGGTGAGCGCAACCTGGATGGCCCCTCGGTGGCTGACCTGGTCAAGCAGGCCATGCCGGAGCTGCCCGAGAACATTCACTTGGTAGGGGCGGGCGACCCGGTCAATACTTATGACCTGGTCGAGGCCGCACAGCTTGGCCTGGTGTACACCACCACCGTTGGCCTCGAGATGGCGATGAGTGGTCGCCCGGTCATTGTGGTGGGGCGCACGCACTATCGCTGTAAGGGCTTCACGCAAGACCCGGCCAGCTGGGAAGACTACTTCGCCATGCTTGAGCGCAGTCTGGAAGATTTGCCCGCCGCGCAGCTCAAGCCAACCGAGGTAGACCAGGCCTGGCACTACGCCTATCGCTTCTTTTTTGATTATCCGCAGCCTTTTCCTTGGCATTTGCTGCACTTCGCCAAGGATGTGGAGGCGATGCCGCTGGCACAGCTCTTCACCCCTGAAGGCCAGCAACACTATGCACGCACCTTTGATCACTTGATGGGAGAACCCTTTGACTGGGACACAAACCAATCTGGATGAGCGCGAGATCAAGCGCCAGGTACGCGAGTTTTACGACCGCGTTGGCTGGCAGGAGATCTCAGAAGGCTTGTTCCAAAACGCGCGCTACGAGGATCTGCGCCCGGTCTCGCAAGAGTACATTCACCGTGCCCACCTGCGCGTCAAGCATCACCTGGCGCCCACGGGCCGCCTGCTGCTGGATGCTGGCTCCGGCCCCATTCAATATCCTGTCTATCTCGAGTACTCGGCTGGCTATCACAAGCGCGTGTGTGCCGATCTTTCCATTACGGCTCTGCAAGCGGCGCGCAAGCGCATTGGCGACAAAGGTCTGTTCGTAGTGGCCGATGTCACCCGCTTGCCCTTCGCCAGCAATGTGTTCGATGGCGTAGTCTCTCTGCACACCATCCATCATGTGCCAGAAGGTGAGCAGGTCACCGGCTACCGCGAGCTTTATCGCGTGCTGGCCCCAGGCCGCAGCGCCGCCGTGGTTAACGGCTGGGGTGATGCTCCGCTGGATACCTTCTTCGTCAAGCTGACTAATTTCATCAAGCGCGTGCGCGGCGCGGCAGAGGAGAAAGACCATCTGCCGCAGGAGAAAACCATGGGGCGGGGTACCTTCGTCAAGAAGCGCGGCTACCGCGAGCTGCGCCAGGCATTGAGTGGTTACTTCCCCATCGATATTTATGTGTGGCGCACGCTGGGCACGCACTTTTTACGCTTCTATATTCGTGAGCCCTGGGCGGGCCGTTTTTGGTTGAAAGTGCTGTATCGTGTGGAGGAGCTGTTCCCGCGTTTCTTCGGCAAGCACGGCCGCTATCCGCTGATCGTGTTCAGCAAGTAAAGAGAGAGCTATGAACTGGAAAAATCAAACCATCCTCATCACTGGCGGCACCGGCTCCTTCGGCAAGGCCTGCATAAAGATCCTGCAGGAAAAGTACCAACCGGAGAAGATCATTGTCTTCAGCCGTGATGAGCTTAAGCAGCACGAAATGCGTGAGGCCGGCTTCAATCAGGAGAATTTGCGCTACTTCATCGGCGACATTCGTGATGAGCAGCGCCTCAAGCGCGCCATGGACGGCGTCAACATCGTAATCCATGCTGCGGCGCTCAAGCAGGTGCCGGCGTGTGAGTACAACCCTATGGAAGCCATCAAGACCAATATCCTCGGCACCGCCAATGTAATTGAAGCCGCGCTGGAGAACAACGTTGAGAAAGTCTTGGCGCTCAGCACGGACAAAGCTGTCAGTCCGGCCAATCTATACGGCGCCACCAAGCTGGCCGCCGAAAAGCTCACCGTGCAGAGCAATGCCTACTCCGGTGATCGCCCAACGCGCTTTGCCTGTGTGCGCTACGGCAACGTGGTCGGCAGCCGCGGCAGCGTGGTGCCCATCTTCCTGCGCCAGCGTGAGGCGGGCAAGTTCACCATCACCGATGAGCGCATGACGCGCTTCTGGCTTTCGCTGGAGCAGGGTGTGGACTTTGTGCTCAACTGCATCGAGGTCATGCACGGTGGCGAGGTCTTTGTTCCCAAGCTACCCAGCACCACAATCACTGACTTGACCCAGGCCATTGCCCCGGACGCCGATATCGAAGTTGTAGGCATCCGCCCCGGTGAGAAGCTGCACGAGATGTTGATCTCTGAGGATGAGGCTCGCTCAGCGGTGGAGCTGGAGAGCATGTATGTCATCCAACCGGCCCAGGGTCCGTTCTTTGTGCATACCTGGGCTGATAAGGGCAAGGCGCTACCGGATGGCTTCCACTACGTTAGCAACGAGAACGAGCAGATGCTCAGCCCCGCTGAGATTCGCGACATCATTGCGCCCATCGAGGCGGACATGAAGGCAGGCAAGCTGGCGTGAGCCAACCGCGCCTTTTGGTGTCGGGTGCCAGTGGCCTACTGGGCAGCAACCTGGCTCTGCTCGCCGCTGCACAAAAGCACACCGTCGTGGGCGTTACCCACCAGCACCCATTGGCGCAGGCGCCTTTTGATACGGTGCAGGCAGATCTGCTTGCGCCGGGCGCTGTAGCCCGCGTGCTGGACGAGACCAAGCCGGACTGGATTGTGCATTGCGCCGCGCTGGCCGATATTGACGCATGCGAGCGGCAACCGGGGTTGGCCCACAAGCTAAATGCCGAGCTGCCCGGCGAGCTGGCCCGCGAAACGGCGCGCCGCAACCTGCGCTTTGTACACATCTCCACCGATGCGGTGTTTGACGGCACCAAGGCGCCCTACAAAGAGACCGATGCGCCTAACCCGCTGAGTGTGTACGCCAAGACCAAGCGCATGGCCGAGCTGGCCGTCAAGGCGGCTCACCCACAATGGCTGATTGTGCGGCCCAACCTTTTCGGCTGGAGCCCCAACGGCGCCCACAGCCTGGCCGAGTTCTTCTACAACAAGCTCGCCGTGGGTGAAACAGTCAATGGTTTCACGGACCGCTTGTTCACCCCGCTGCACGTGGGATTTTTGTCAGAGATTATTCTGGAGCTGTTGGCCAAAGATGCGCACGGTATTTTCAACGCTGGCAGCAGCGACAGCCTGAGCAAGCACGATTTTGGTGTGATGATTGCGCGTGAGTTCAATTATGACGAGCAGTTGGTGCGCCCAACGCACACCGAGTCCGCCGCACCACGCGCCGTTGACCTACGCCTGAACGTCAGCCGCCTGAGTACCGCGCTCGGCCGCCGCCTGCCCACGGTGGCCGAGGGCGTGGCACGCTTGCATACAGAGCTATCCAACGGCCACCGCCAGACGGTACGCGCCTTGGCTGGACAGGCAGCTGGCCAGGCAGCTGGCCTGAAGACGAATTGAGGATGTGATGGAAATCGATATTCAAGGTCGCAAAGTTGGCTTGCAGCACCCAACCTACTTCATTGCCGACATCGCTGCCAATCATGACGGCAATCTCGACCGAGCGATTGACTTAATTCGCCTTGCCAAAGAAGCAGGTGCCGATGCGGCCAAGTTCCAAAACTTTCGCGCCCCCAAAATTGTCTCCGATTACGGCTTCCGCTCGCTGGGCGGCCAGCTTTCGCACCAAGCCGCGTGGACTAAGAGTGTGGTCGAGGTCTACGAAGATGCCTCGATCCCCTTCGAGTGGACACCGTTGCTCAAAGAAGCCTGCGAGGAATTTGATATTCACTATTTCTCGTCACCCTACGACCATGACGCCATTGACATGCTTGTACCCTACGTGCCTGCCTTCAAGGCTGGCTCCAGCCTGATGTCATGGCCAGAGGCCATCGTGCGCATGGCCAGCTTCGGCAAGCCGATCCTGATGGCCACCGGCGACTGCGATATGGCCGATGTGGAGCGTGCCATGGCTATGGTGCAGCCAGTCAATCAACAGATCGTGCTGATGCAATGCAACACCAACTACACCGCCGCCGAGAGTAATTACGACTATTTGCATCTCAATGTGCTCAAGACCTATGCCCAAAAATGGCCGAATGTCATCCTGGGCTTGTCTGATCACACCCAGGGTGCTGCGCCCGTAGTGGGCGCGGTAGCGTTGGGTGCGCGCGTCATCGAGCGTCACTTTACGGATAGTAATGAGCGCGAAGGGCCAGACCACAAATTTGCCCTCAACCCGGCCAACTGGGCGCACATGGTGAACGAAGTGCGCATCCTCGAGCGCACCCTCGGCTCTGAGCAGAAGTTTGTGGCCGAGAATGAGAAGGATACCTACATCGTGCAGCGTCATTGCCTGCGCGTAGCGCGTGATGTGAAAGCGGGCGAAGTCTTCACCGAAGACATGCTCGAAGTGCTGCGCCCGGCGGTCGAAGGTGCTCTCATGTCGTGGGATATTCCACAGGTGCTCGGCCGCAAAGCTGCCGCCGATATGCCCTTTGGCAAAGAAGTGCGCCTGAGCGATCTGGCCTGAAAGATCGACCGGTAGTTGCATGAAAGTCTTGTACGTCAGCCAACAACACGGTCCGCATGACCGCCGCTTCCTCGCTGCCATGGCAGAAGCAGGGCACACGTGCCTGTTTTTATGTACTGGTGCTGCGCCTGTACAGGCTGAACAACTGCCCGCCGGCGTGCAGTTGCTGCGCGGCAGCGTAGCCGATGTGGCGCGCCAGCACCGGCCAGACTTGGTGCATGCCGGCCCGCTGCATACCTGCACCTGGCAGGCACGAACTACGCAGCCGCTGGTGGCGATGAGCTGGGGCTCCGATATTCTCTACACCGCTCAACGTAATCCAATAGCTCGCTACAAAACACGCGCCGCACTACGCGCCGCCCGCGTGCTCATCGCCGATTGCCAGGCTGTGGTGGATGCGGCCGCCGAACTGAGCTTCGATCCCCAGAGCGCCGTCATCTTCCCCTGGGGCATTGACCTAGAGCGTTTCCAGCCGCAGGCCGCCAGCCCGCTGCGTACGGAGCTGGGTTGGCAGGATGCCTTCGTGCTGCTGCACCTGCGTAGTTGGGAGCCAGTCTACGATACCGAAACCGCCCTGCGTGCCTTCCTGGCGCTGGCGCCCCGCCAGCCGCAGTTGCGTCTGCTGCTGCCCGGCGGCGGCAGACTGGAGCCACGTATTCGCCAATTGGTGCAAGATTCGGGCTTTGCCGATCGTATGCACATGCCCGGCTTTATTGCGCAGGAAGATCTACCTGCCTATTACGCCGCGGCAGACCTGTATCTCAGCGCTTCGCGCAGCGATGGTTCGTCTGTCTCTTTGATGGAAGCGTTGGCCTGTGGGCTGCCCGCGCTCGTGTCTGACATCCCCGCCAACCGCGAGTGGGTCGAACCTGGCCAGCAGGGTTGGCTGTTTCCAGTAGGTGACTCCGCGATACTTGCCGATAAGATTGTGGCTGCGATGCAAAATACTGACCTGCAAGCCATCCGGCAACATGCCCGCCAGCGTGCCGAAGAACGTGCTGACTGGGCTAAGAATAAACTGGGCCTGCAGCGCGCCTACGAAATGGCGGTGGCATGAGCGCGCCCAAAGTGGTCGCCATTATCCAGGCGCGCATGGGCTCCAGCCGCCTGCCTGGCAAAGTATTGGCCGACCTCAATGGCCAGCCCGTGCTGGCCTGGGTCCTGCGCCGCACGCAGCGCGCCACTGGCATCCACCAGGTTGCCGTCGCCGCACCCACCGGTGAGCTGGATGACCCGCTGGCGGCTTATTGCGCCGAGCAGGGCATCCCCTGCGTGCGCGGCAGCCTGCATGATGTGCTCGACCGCTACATGCACGCTGCGCGAGAAACCGAAGCGGATGTGATCGTGCGCATCACCGCCGATTGCCCCTTCATTGACCCTGGCTTGCTCGGCGAGTATGTGCAGAAATTTGTCAGTGCGGACCCACCGCTGGATTTTGCCGCCAACCGCCTGCCGCAAGGCCGCACCATTCCCATCGGCTTGGATGCAGAACTGTGCACGCGTGCCGCGCTCGAAACCGCTTGGCGTGAGGCGCAAGAGACCTACCAGCGTGAGCATGTGATGCCCTTCTTCTATGAGCATCCTGAGCGCTTCCGCATTGCCGAATTTACGCAGCAGCCAGCCTACGGCGATCTGCGCTGGACGGTGGATACGCGCGAGGATCTTGAATTAGCGCGCACCATCGCCAGCCATTTTGTTGACGATACCTTTTCATGGAAAGACATCCTGGCCTTATTTGCAGCCAATCCAAACCTGGCCAACATCAATGCCAGCGTGCAGCACAAGGACTACCGCCAGGTAGACGAACGCCGATGAAGCAACTATGTATATTCACGGCCCCCAAGCCGTTTCGTGATCCCCATATCACCACCATCCAGCGCAACGCACTGGGCTCATGGCTAGCCTTAGGCGATGCCGTGGACATTGTGCTGGTGGGGGACGACGAAGGTATTACGCAGACCGCTGCTGAGTTTGGCGTCAAGCATGTGCCCAGCGTAGCAGCCAATGCACACGGAACGCCACTGGTTAGTGCTATTTTTGACGCCGCGCGCCAAAACAGCGCTGCGCCATACCTGGTTTATGTCAATGCCGACATCATTTTCTACCCCGGCCTACTGGAGACGCTGCACACTGTCGCCGCACAGGCCCCGGAGTTTGTGTTGCTCGGCCGCCGTTATGATCTGGATATCACCCAACCGCTGGAGTTCTCGGCTGGCTGGGATGCCCGCCTGCGCGCAGATATGCGCACGCGCGGCAGGCTGCACACCCGCGGCGGCAGTGATTACTTCGCCTTCCCGCGCCATCTCTACACCGAGATGCCGCCCTTCGCCATCGGCCGTGCTGGCTGGGATAATTGGATGATGTATGAGGCCAATCATCGTAACTGGCAGGCCGTGGACTGCACGGCTGAGATAGACATCGTGCATCAAAATCACGATTATTCACACTTGCAAGGTGAGCACGGCCACCAGCGCCATGTGGAGACCGACGAGAACACCCTCCTCGGTGGTGGCATGCGCAACATGTTCATGCTGCTGGATGTGCCCTATGAACTGGTAAATGGCAAAGTGCGCCGTGCGCCGCTCTCTGCCATCCGCGCCCTGCGCAGCATCGAGCGCGCCCTGCAGCCCAACGCCATCGAAGACCGCAGCCTGCGCTGGCGCA
Organism: uncultured Anaerolineaceae bacterium; assembly: GCA_964623375.1. Lineage (GTDB taxonomy): Bacteria > Chloroflexota > Anaerolineae > Anaerolineales > UBA11579 > JAMCZK01. The sequence continues at coordinate 14,613 of CAZUTS010000003.1, read as the reverse complement.
TCATGCGCCAGGTGCGCAACCTGCGCTTCGCCCTGGGAGGGCGCTAGCCATGCGTGTCGGCCAGAATCCTATCAAGTCGGTCGAGAGCATCGCCCCGCCCGCGCCGGTGACTGTCGTCGTCATCAGCTATATCCCCTTCCTCAGTGGCTACTACACACACAGTCTTGAGCTGCTCAAGCTGTGCCTCAGCAGCATCCATGCCAATACCGAGGGTGTCTATGATTTGATGGTCTTCGATAACGGCTCGTGCGCTGAAGTACGCGAATACCTGTTGGCCGAGCAAAGCGCTGGGCGAATTCAGTACCTCACGCTTTCGGAGCGCAACCTGGGCAAGCCGGCCGCCTGGAACATCTGCTTTGCCGCCGCTCCGGGCGAGTTCATCGCTTACGCCGATGCGGATGTGTACTTCTACAAAGGCTGGCTGCCTAGCAGCCTTGACGCGTTGCGCACATTGCCACAAGCCGGTATGGTCACCGCCATGCCCATGCTCACCCCGCAAAAATATTCCACCGCCACGGTCAAATGGGCCAAGGCGCAGCGCCGCGCCAAGCTTGAAACAGGCGCGCTGTTCAGCTGGGATGATTTTTGGAGGCACGCTCGCAGCTTGGGCAACAGCGAGGAGCACGGCCGCACTTTCTTTAAAGACAACAAGGCCGTGCGCCTGAGCTACAAGAAGCGCCAATACTGGGTGGGCGCGGCCCATTTCCAGTTCATGGCACGTAAACGCATCTTGCAGCAAGTGCTGCCCATCCCGGCCGAGAAGCCTATGGGCCGCGTGCGCCTGCTGGACGAGGCCATTAACGCGCTCGGCTACCTGCGCCTCTCCACGGCCGAATGGCACGTGCAACATATGGGCAACCAATTGCCCGCCGCCGGCGATCTACTGGATGGCTCGCTGGCCACACCAGCAACAGCCCGCCGCGCTCGCCTAAGCAGCTTTTGGGCCTGGCCACCGCTGCGCAAACTGCTGCAATGGCTCAACGGCTGGACCTTTGACCGCATCCATGGCACACAAAAATGAAGCCACGCATCTTCATCAGCGCCGATCACGGTCTTGCCATCGTCTACTTCTTGCAAAGCGATGTGTTGCGCACCCTGCTTGACGGTGGCGCCGAAGTCATCGTGCTTACCGATGATGATATTGTCGAGCGCATCCGTGAGCGCTTTGCCCAGCCTGGCCTCGTCATTGAAGGGCTGCGCCTCAAACAGGCCAAAGACTATTTCCACACCGTCTCCTATGGCAAACAGTGGTGGTTGGATTTCTTGCGCCGTGCAGGTGCTTCCAACCGCATCAATCTCGAAGCCGTGGATAGTTACATCAATCAAGTAAAAGCAGAAGCACACGCCCGCCGCAAACTACTGTTCCCGTTTATGCAGATTGCGGTTGCCATCCTGCGCTGCAGCCGCGCGGCACGCCGTTGGTTGCAGGGACTGCAGCAGCGCTTTACGCCGAACATCTATGCCGACCTGTTCGCTAAGTACCAGCCCAGCCTGGTCATCGCCAGCACGCCGGGTTGGCGTTTTGACCGTTACCTATTGCGTGAAGCCGCCGCCCACAACATACCCACGGCGGCGGTCATCGTGGGCTGGGATAACTCCAGCAGCTACAGCCTGCCCGGCGCGCCGGTGGATTGGATCACCTGCTGGTCCGAAATTCAGAAGCAAGAGCTGGTAGACGGCTCAGACTGGGACCCGGCTCGCGTCCATGTTGGCGGTATTCCCTCCTACGACGGCTACTTCAAGCAGGAGTGGGTGCTGCCGCGCGAGGACTACTTCAAAACACACGGGCTGGACCCGCAGCGCAAGCTGATCTCATTCGCCAGCAGCTTCATCACCTTCTCGCCTAATATTCAGGATATTGAAGCGCTGGCTGAGCTGGTTTCGGGTGACCAGTTGGCCGCGCCCAGCCAGCTTTTAGTGCGCTTGCACCCCAATCACTTTATGGATGTGCCGCGCTTCGCCCAGGAGCGTGAAGCCATCTTCGCCCTGGCGCAAAAATACCCGCATGTTCACGTAGTGGAGCCGGTTGCGCTGGGCGGCTCACTAGGCCATTATTCAGGGGAGGACATGCACGAGAAGTCGTCCATGATGGCTCATTCAGATGTGTTCGTAACCGTGTACTCCACCATGGTGGTCGAGGCCTCGGCCCATAAGACCCCGGTGGTGAGCGCCTGCATCGATTCGCCCGTGGGTTGGCCGGGCAAGTTCACCCTGCCGCTTTCACGCATCGGTGATTGGCCTACCCATTCGCGCTTCCGCAACTCGTCGGCCGGCCGCGTAGCCTATGACGCGCCGCAACTGCGCGAGGCGCTCAACTTCTATCTCACGCATCCTGGCGCCGATGAAGCCGAACGTGCCGCCTTTATTGCCCGCGAATGCACCTTCACGGATGCTAGTGCGGGCAAGTGCACTGGCGCCTACTTGCTCTCTCGCCTCGGCCAGCATGCAGGCGGCCGCGCATGAGTTCGCCTTTGCGTAAAGCCCTGCGCGCCATCACTGGCGATGATGCCGCTGCCAAAGGCGGTAGCCCACTGCCACCGCTTTCTCCAGCAGAGTTGGCTGAGGTCAAAGAATTCTTTCCGCTGCAGAAATTCTTCGTGCTTGGGCAGCCGCATTCTGGCGGCAGCGTGCTGGCGCGGCTGCTTAATTTGCATGCCGATCTGTATTGCGGCACTGGGGCGCATTTCTTCACCCGCCAGCCTGTGCTGAGTGAACTGTTCGTGCAGCCTGAGGAGCCGGATGTGGCAGCGGCTACCGCACCTTCGCCTGCTGCATTGCGCGCCATGGCCGATTTTCTGCTAGAGCGCCAGGCGCACCCGCTGGGCAAGCGTGTGGCCGGTGACCAAAGCCAGAACGAGTTGGGGGGCCGCGCCGTACAAGAGATGCATCACCTGTATCCTGATGCCAGCCTGATCCACATCGTGCGCGATGGGCGTGATGTGCTCGTCAAGCAGCGCTTGCAGGAGCTCACCGGCGGTGTTGCCGCCAACCCGCGCCGTGAGCGCAACCGCCCTGCTGACAACGTAGCCATCTTCGCCCCCGGCTGGCTCTCAGAGGCCACCCGCACCTGGGCCTATGGTGTGAGCGAGACAGACCGCCTCGGCCACCAGCTCTATGGGGAGAGCTATTATTCGCTGCGCTATGAGGACTTGCTGGCGCGGCCGTTCGACATGCTGGCCAAGGTGTGGGCCTTCCTTGGGCTGGAGGCCGATGGCCTCGAAGCCAAGGTCAGCACAGAGATCGCTCAAGACGAAGAGCTGGCTCTCGACAAGAATCCACAAGCGGTGTGGCGCCAATTCTTCACACCCGGCGACAAGAACATCTTCAAAGAGAACGCTGACAAAGCGCTGCTCAAGTGGGGTTACGAAGTGGGAGCCGATTGGGAATGAAGATCCTTATCGCCGGCTTCGGTTCGATCGGCAAACGTCACTTCAATAATTTGCGCGCCCTCGGCGTGAAGGATTTTGTTTTCCTGCGCAGCAACAACAGCACACTGGATGTCAGCGAGCTGGCAGAGTATGCCGTAGAGCACAGCATTGAAGCGGCTCTGGCCCATCAACCGGATGCGGTGGTGATCTCGAACCCCACCGCGCTGCATCTGGATGTGGCCATTCCCGCCGCGGTCCAAGGCTGCAGCCTGTTGATGGAGAAACCCATCAGCCACAGCCTGGCCCGCGTAGAGGAGCTGCGCCAGGCCGCCGCTGCCGGTGGCAGCCGCATCCTGGTGGGCTTCCAATGGCGCTTTCACCCTACGTTGCAAAAAGCGGCCGAGGTTTTGCAATCCGGCCAGCTCGGCCGTGTGCTTTCGGCACGCGCTCACTGGGGCGAGTACCTGCCCAACTGGCATCCATACGAGGACTATCGAAAGAGTTACAGCGCCCGTGCCGATTTGGGCGGTGGGGTGGTGCTCACCTTGTGTCACCCCTTCGATTATTTGCGCTGGCTGCTCGGCGAAGTCGATTCCGTGTGGGCAACGCTGGCGCGTAGTGGTGAGCTGGAGATTGCCGTAGAAGATCAGGCCGAAGTCGCCCTGCAGTTTGCCAGCGGCGCGGTGGGCAGCGTGCACCTCGATTACGTGCAGCAGCCGCCCAGCCATACGTTGCAAATTGTGTGTAGCCAGGGCCGCTTGGAATGGAACGCTGCCAGCGGTGCCCTGGTGCAAGTCAGTGCCACTGGTGAGCCGCGCGAGTATGCGCTTGAAGCAGGTTTTGAGCGCAATCACCTGTTTATTGACCAGACGCGCCACTTTTTAGAGGTGATACAAGGGGATGCGCAGCCGCTCTGCACGCTGGAAGATGGCATTCGCGCTTTGGAGATTGCCTTGGCCGCCCACCGCGCCAACGATGAGGGTGCGCGCATACAGCTGGGGCTGGCATGATAAAATCCCGATTGGCCTGTAAAACAGGCCGCTTTGTTTGCAGGGGTAATACGTAGAGGCCCTATGCCCACCACGATTCAATCCGCATTTGATCTCACCGGCCGCGTGGCTCTGGTAACTGGCGCCGCCGGTCTGTTGGGCAAGCAGTTCTGCCGCACTTTAGTACAGGCGGGTGCCTCTGTAGCTCTGGTTGACCTCAACCCGGCTGCGCTGGCCGCATTGCAGGCCGAGCTCGGCGAACGCACCCTGGCGATTGAGTGCAACGTTAGCGATAAGGCTGCCGTGCATGCCGCCGTGCAAGCCACGCTCGATACATTTGGCCGCTTGGATATTCTGGTCAACAGCGCCGCGCTGGACCCCAAGTTTGATGCCGGCGAAGCGGGCAAGCACAACTCCTCCTTCGAAGACTACAGTCTTGAAAACTGGAACAATTCGCTCTCGGTTAATCTCACCGGAGCCTTCCTGTTTAGCCAGGCTAGCGTGCCGCACATGCTCTCGCAGGGCCGCGGCGCCATCATCAACATCTGTTCGACCTATGGCTTGGGCGGCCCAGACCAGCGCATTTACCAGCGTGAGGGCCAGCCGCCTTCCTTCAAGCCGGTGGATTACACCGTCACCAAGGCAGGCATCCTCGGGCTCACCAAATATCTCGCCACCTACTACGGCACGCAGAACATCCGCGTCAATGCCCTCACCCCCGGCGGTGTGCGCAACACGCAGGATGAAGACTTTGTCAAAGCCTACTCCGCCCGCGCCGCGATGGGCCGTATGGCCAATCAAGATGAAATGAACGGTGCGCTACTCTTCCTGGCTTCGGATGCCTCCAGCTACATGACGGGCGCCAATCTGGTGGTAGATGGCGGCTGGACCGCGTGGTAAGCATGAAGTCCAAGAAGCCCCAGGTCCTCGCTATCATCCCCGCCCGCGGCGGCTCCAAGAGCATTCCGCGCAAAAATGTGCGTTTGTTTGCTGGGCACCCACTGCTGGCATTCAGCATCGCCGCCGCCCTGCAGGCAGAGACGGTGACGCGCACCATCATCTCCACTGATGATGAAGACATGGCACACATCGCCTGCAGCTTGGGCGCCGAAGCGCCTTTCATTCGCCCTGCCGAGCACGCTCAGGACAATACGCTAGATCTACCCGTCTTCGAGCACGCCCTCACCTGGCTCGCCAAGAACGAAGGCTACAAGCCAGACATCGTCGTGCAGCTGCGCCCCACCTCTCCGCTGCGCCCGCGCGGTTTGGTGGACGAGGCTGTGCAGCTGCTGCTCAAGAATCCTAAGGCGGATTCAGCTCGCGGTGTGGTGCCCAGTGGCCAGAACCCCCACAAGATGTGGCGCGTGGATGCTGATGGCGTGATGCAGCCCCTACTCAAGGTCAAAGGCATCGCCGAACCCTACAACGCGCCGCGCCAGCAGTTGCCAGCCACCTATTGGCAGACTGGCCATGTGGATGCGATTCGCAGTTCGGTCATCCTGAAAAAGCACTCCATGAGCGGCGATGTGATCCTGCCTGTGATGGTAGACCCGCAGTACACCGTGGATATTGACACCATGAGTGACTGGCAGCGCGGTGAATGGCTGGCGACTTCAGGCGAGCTGGATGCGGTGTGGCCCGGCCCGCTGCCGCGCCCGTACCCTAAGCAGGTCAAGTTACTCGTGCTGGATTTTGACGGCGTGCTGAGCGATAACCGCGTCTGGGTAGACGAAAATGGCAAAGAAGCCATTGCCGCCAACCGCAGTGATGGCCTTGGCTTGCGCCAACTGAAAGAGAGCGGCGTGCAGATCTTCGTGCTCTCGCGCGAGGAAAACCCGGTGGTGGCGCGCCGCTGCGAGAAACTCGGCATTGCCCACCGCCAGGGCATCAAAGAAAAGGGCGAGGCGTTGCGCCAACTGCTGGCCGAACTCAATATTGCTGCCGAGCACACAATGTTCCTCGGCAATGACACCAATGATCTGCCCTGTTTCCCCATCGCGGGTTGCGCGGTAGCCGTAGCCGATTCGCATCCCGCTGTATTGCAGCAGGCTGACCAACGCCTGAGCCAGCGTGGCGGGCATGGCGCAGTACGCGAGCTTTGTGATTTAATCATGGCGATAAACGTTAAAAAGGACTAACGAATGACTCGAGAATTGAAGCTTGGCAATCGCATGGTGGGGGATGGCCACCCGGTGTATATCGTCGGTGAAATTGGCATCAACCACAACGGAAGCCTGGAAGCGGCCAAGCAGTTGATCGATCTGGCTAAATGGGCCGGAGCGGATGCCATCAAGTTCCAAAAACGGACGCCGGAGCTGGCTGTACCGCCAGACCAGCGCGACAAGATGCGCGAGACCCCCTGGGGCTACATCAGCTACATGGAGTACCGCAACAAGGTTGAGTTCGGCGAGAAGGAATACGCCGAGATCGATGCTCACTGCAAAGAAAAAGGCATTGACTGGTTCGTGTCGGTGTGGGATGAGCCGGCGGTGGACTTCATGGAGAAGTTTGATACGCCTTGCTACAAGATCCCCTCAGCTTCACTGACCGACCATGCGCTGCTCGATCATGTGCGCAAGACCGGCCGCCCGGTGGTGCTCTCCACCGGTATGTCGACCATGGAAGAGATCGATAAGGCCATTCCCTATGTGGACATGAGCAACACCATGCTCACCCACACCACCAGCACCTATCCCTGCGAGCCGGATGAGCTCAACCTGCGCATGATCGAGACGCTGCGCAGCAAGTTCCCTTGCCCCGTAGGCTACTCCGGCCATGAAGTGGGCCTGGTGCTCTCCGCCGTGGCCGTGGCGCTGGGCTCCTGCTTCATTGAGCGCCACATCACCCTTGACCGTGCCATGTGGGGCAGCGACCAGGCCGCCTCGGTGGAGCCCGGTGGGCTGCAGAAGCTGGTGAAATACATCCGTGTCACGGAGCAAGCCCTGGGTGATGGCGTCAAGCGTGTCTACGATAGTGAACTGCCCTCGCGTGAGAAGCTGCGCCGCGCCAAATAGCATCTGCCGCCAGTAGCGGCTGGGTTCATTGTGCTCAAGCGAATAGTCAACAAACTCCACACGCTAAACAGCCGAGTGCGCTTGGCGCGTAGCGCGCGCGCCGTTGCCGCCGCAGAGCGCAGCACCCACCAACCCGTCGTATTCTTCAACGCCTCTACACGTCTTGGCCACCTCAGCCAGAATGCGGCTTTCTCGCTGCTGGCTTCATGGGGCTTGCGCCTGGAGGGTGTACCCATTTTGCATTTTGTGTGCAATGCTGGCATGAGCCGCTGCGTGCTGGGCACCAATCCAGACGACGCGGGGCAGGCGCCGCCGTGTGCCGCCTGCGTAGCGCAATCCCGCCGCATGTATGCTGGCGCCGATGCGCACTGGTTTGGCTACGAAGCAGATAGCCAGCTGCACGCACGCCTGCAGAGCCTGACCCTGGAAGAGTTGCTAGTCGTGGAGCACGGCGGTCTGCCGCTGGGGCAGCTCGTGCTGCCTTCACTACGCTGGGCGTTGCGAAGACACGATTTGGTAGACGATGACACCACGCGCACTTTGCTGCGCGAGTACATTCTCTCGGCTAACAACGTGGCGCGTGAATTCAGCGCTTTCATCAAAGGCAAGGACTTGCAAGCCGTGGTGGTGTTCAACGGCATCATGTTCCCCGAAGCCGTTGCGCGCCAGGTGGCCATGCGTCGCGGCCTGCGCGTCATCACGCATGAAGTTGGCTTACAGCCATTGACCGCCTTCTTCACCGATGGCGAAGCCACCGCCTACCCGATGGACATCCCGGCCGAGTTTCAACTCAGCAATGCTGAGAATCAAACGTTGGATGCGTATCTCAGCCGCCGCTTCAAGGGCGACTTTAGTATGGCAGGTATTCGCTTCTGGCGTGATATCCAGGCGCTGGATGAAAGCTTTCTTGCCAAGGCGGCCCAGTTCGACAAGCTGGTGCCGGTCTTTACCAACGTCATCTTTGACACCAGCCAGGTACACGCCAATGTGTTGTTCGCGGATATGTTTGCATGGCTGGATTATGTAGAGGAGCTCATTCGCGCCAACTCGCGCACACTGTTCGTCATTCGTGCCCACCCCGATGAGATGCGCCCCGGCTCCACCAAGCAGAGCCGCCAGAGTGTGGCCGCGTGGGTGGCTGCTAGCGGTCTGCTGGCCTTGCCCAATGTGGTCTTCATCCCGCCCACAGAATTCGTAGACTCCTACGCGCTGATCGAAAAAGCCCACTTCGTGATGCTGTACAACTCCTCGATCGGCTTGGAAGCCTCCATCATGGGCAAGGCGGCGCTGTGTGCCGGGGCGGCGCGCTACACGCAATACCCCACGCTGTATTTCCCCGCCAGCCTGGCCGAGTACAAACAGCAGGCCGAAGGCTTCCTGGCGGCGGCCGAAGTGCAGCAGCCGACCGCCTTTGTGCACGAAGCGCGGCGCGTGCTGTATTTTCAGCTCTTCAAAACAAGCTTACCCTTTGAGCGCTTTGTACAACCCACCAGCATGGGCTATGTAAACCTGGCTGATTTTGATATAGAGGCGTTACGTGCCGCCAACGCCCCTGCCATCCGCGCTATCTATGAGGGCGTGGTGGAACACAAGCCCTTTCTGGTATAAGACAAGCATGCAAGACGCGCACTTCACAAAACTTCAATCCGTATTTGCGGATGTTTTCAAACTGGCGCCTGAAGAGGTCACCCCGCGGACCCAGTTTGGCGAGTTGCCCGCCTGGGATTCGATGGGGCATATGGATTTGATGGTGGCGCTCGAAACCGCCTTCGGTATTGAGATCACCGCCGAGACCATCAGCGCCCTTGTCAGCGTGCCGGCCATCCTCGAGCACATCCAGAGCAAGCATGGCTGAGCAACTCATCCTAATCCCGGTCATTCCCATCCCAGCTCATTTGGTGGGCCAGGTGCAGGCCAAACTGGCCTACGTAGATGAAGCTATCGCTTCGGCCAGCATTGCCGCCGATGGCAGCCGCATTGACCTGCAGCTACGCACCGCAGCTCCGGCTGGCTTGGAAGCCAAAGTCCAGAGCGTAGTGCAAGACATGGCCAGCGGCGCCTCCAAGCCCAAAGTTGAGGTGCTGGAGGATCACTTGCAGCGCGCCGTGCCCTATGCGGCTGACCCCATGCCAGAGCTGGAGCAACGCGGCGAAGTGCATCAGGAGACCAACGGCGTTTATAGTTTTGGCCCGCTGCTGGCGAACCTGATCGGCGTCTTCGAAGACTATTTTCTGGAGCTGGCTGCCGAATTTGAGGCCAAGCCGCAGCGTTTCCCGACCCTGATCTCGGCTGAGATGTTGGGGCGCGTCAATTACTTCCGCGCCTTCCCGCACTCACTTACCTTCGCCACCCACCTGCGCGAAGATCTGCGCATCATCAGTGATTTTGCTGAGAACACCGTTTACGAACCCGCCGGCCTGAGCGCCTCGCTCCAGTCGTTCTCTAAGATCCAGGCGTTGCTCTCGCCCGCCGTGTGCTATCACCTGTACTTCGGCCTGGCAGACAAGCCGCTGCCCGGCGGCCAGTTGGCCGCCACCGCAGTGGGCCACTGCTTCCGCTATGAGTCGAGCAATTTGAATAGCCTGGAGCGCCTGTGGGATTTCACCATGCGTGAGGTCATCTTCGTTGGCTCGCGCGAATATGTGCTCGACAATCGCGAGGCCGCCCGCAAGAAAGTGGCCCCTTGGCTGCAAGAGTTAGGGCTGGCCTATATGGTGGAGAGCGCCAACGATCCCTTCTTCGTCGGTGAGTTCCGCAAGCAGGCTGCCTTCCAGAATGCTTTCCAACTGAAATACGAGATTCGTGCCCGCCTGCCGTTCAAAGACAGCACGCTGGCGGTGGGTTCGTACAACTATCACCAGGATTTCTTCGGCCGCCACCTCAACATCACGCTGCCGGATGGCAAGCCGGCCCACACCGGCTGTGTCGCCTTTGGGCTGGAGCGCATGGCCTATGCCTTCTTGGCGCAATACGGCCTTGACCCGGCGCACTGGCCCGCCATCGTGCGCGAGGCGCGTACGTGGGAGTAAGCATCCGCCAGGCGGGCGTAGAAGACCTGCCCGCTGCCGCCGCCCTGTGGCAGCAGCTGGATGCGTATCACCGCAGCTTGGGGCTCATGTTTCCTGACGTAGACAATGCGCCGCAGTTGTGGGCTGAGAGCTTTCAGCGCACACTGGGGCGTTTTAGTTTTCTATGGCTGGCCGAGCAGGGCGGGGCCACCGTCGGTTTCCTGATGGCGCGCATCAAGCAAAGCCCGGCCTATTTGGGTGGCAAGCAGATCGGCGAGATCAGCGATCTCTTCGTAGCGCCTTCGGCGCGCGGGGCGGGCGCCGCAGCGCAGTTGGTGCAGGCCGCCATGCAAAAATTTGCCGAGTTGCAAGTGCACTCTGTAGAAGTGCAGGTGCAGGCCGGCAATGATGGCGGGCTGGCCTTCTGGCACAAACACGGCTTCGCTACCGACCTCACCCTAGTGCGCAAGAGGCTGTGATGGCGCTGGCAACCCTGAACCGCCAACAGCTCGACGGTGCGCTGCATGCGCTCGGTGTGCAGGCCGGAGACGGTTTGCTGGTGCACTCCGCCGTGCAGTTCCTCGGCAAGCCTGATGGCGGCTTGAGCCTGTATCTTGATTCGTTGCAGTCTTTGATTGGCGCGCACGGCACAGTAGTAGTGCCTGCCTTCTCGTTTGAATTCGCCAAGACCGGCCAATATGACCCTACCAACACTCCTTCGCAGGGCATGGGCGTGTTCTCCGAATTTGTGCGCCAGCAGCCCGGCGCCCGCCGTAGCTTGCACCCGATGCAATCCGTGGCCGCCTTGGGCGCCGCTGCCGATACGCTGGCCGATCGCGATACGCCCTCCGCCTTTGACGATGGCTCGGCCTTTGACCACATGCTGCAGGCGGATTTCAAGCTGCTACTGCTCGGCGCGGATATCCAGGCCGCCTCGATGGTGCACTACAGCGAGCAGCGTGCTGCTGTGCCGTATCGCTACTGGAAGGATTTTGCTGGCCAGATTCATGAGGGTGGCGAATGGCAGCCGCGCAGTTATCGTATGTTTGTGCGTGATATGGATATCAACCCACAATTACGCCTGGCGCCTATCCAGGCCGCCTTGCAGGCCTCGGCGGATTGGCAGTCTGTGCAGCTCAATCATGGTTTCATTGCTGCCTGCCGCCTGCAAGACTTCGTCACCGCTACCGACGCGCTGCTGCGCGTCGACCCGTGGGCGCTGGTAGCCAACCGCCCGGAGACAGCTTGATGGCCAGCATGATGCAGCTTATCGAGGAGTTGTGGTTCCTCAAACGCGATCTCGCCTCGGATGAGTACAACCGCGCCTTAGAACGCCTGGCGCAGGAAGTACCCATGACCATCCATGAGGTGCCCAGCGGCACCAAAGTGTGGAGCTGGACGGTGCCCGAGAAGTGGACCTGTCACGAGGCCTATATCGAAACGCTGGATGGCCGCCGCCTGCTCGACTATGCAGATCATCCGCTGCATGTCGTCTCGTACTCGTTGCCGTTTGATGGTGAGGTCAGCCGGGAAGAATTGCTGGCCCACCTGCATATACATCCCACCAATCCAGATGCCATTCCCTATGTGTTCAAGTATTACCAGCGTGATTGGGGGCTGTGCGCCAGCCAAACCCTGCGTGATTCGCTGACAGATGAGAAATATCGCGTCGTCATCCGCTCAGAATTTACGCCCGGTGCACTAAAAATTGGCGAGGTTTACATCCCCGGCGTGCGTGCAGAGAACTTTGTGCTTGCCGCCCATCTCGACCATCCCGCCATGGTCAATGATGACCTCAGCGGAGTGGTCGTCGGCCTCGAAGTGGCCCGCCGCCTGTTGGCCGCCGCAGCCAGCGGCCAGGCGCCCTACTACGGCGTGCGCTTGCTTATCTTCCCCGAGACGCAGGGCTCTATTGCTTACCTCAGCCAGCATGAAGAAGAGATCCCCAATATGCTCGGCGGCCTGTTTCTCGAGATGCTGGGCAATGATGCGCCCCACGCGCTGCAGCAATCCTTCCAGCCGCTCAGCGCGCCGGACCGCGCCCTGGTGAATGCGCTGGCGGGCCACGAGCCCGGCGCCTATGTGGGCGGCTTCCGCACCGTGATCGATAATGACGAGCGCCAGTTCAATGCCCCTGGCGTGCGCGTGCCCATGCTGTCGCTCTCGCGCGTGGTCAACCCGCATCTACCCACTTCGCGCTTTGCGCCGTACCCTGAATACCACTCCAGCCTGGATACGCCGGCCATCGTTTCACAGGAGCGGCTGGAGCAGTCCGTGGAGCTGGTACTGGAGCTTATCCAGGCCTTCCAGAACAACCGCTATGTGGTCAATCATTTCAAGGGCGAGGTCTTCGCCTCTGGCTATGGCCTGTGGGTGGACTACAAGAGCGATGCCGCCGGCCACAAACGCCGCTTTGAGATCATGGATCGCTGTGACGGCACACGCCGCGTAGCGGATATTGCCGATGAGCTGCACATCAGCTTCCAGGACGTATGGCAGGTGATTACCTTGCTGATCGAAAAAGGGTTGGTGTCCCTCACCGACACGCCACAACCCACAGACCCGCACTCTGGCGGCTCGCATCTGCACTGAGTGCGCTGGTAATATTCTTAAATGCCCTCAGGCAAATCCTCTAGCAGCAAGACGCTGCGCGTCTCCATCATTATCCGTGCCCTCAATGAAGAGAAGCACCTCGGCCGCCTGCTCGGTGCCATTGCGCGCCAAGGTCTGCGCGATCCTGAAGTGATCCTGGTCGATTCTGGCTCCACAGACCGCACGTTGACGATTGCGCGCCAGCACAAAGCCAAAATTGTGCACATCCGCCCACAAGATTTCACCTTTGGGCGTTCGCTCAACCTGGGCATCCGCAGGGCCAGTGGGGATGTGATCGTGCTGGCCAGCGCCCACGTCTTCCCTGAGCATGATGACTGGCTGGCTAAGCTGGTCGCTCCGTTTGCCGATACGCAGGTGGCGATGACCTATGGCAAGCAGCGCGGCACAGACGAGAGCCAGTTTTCCGAGAACCAGCACTTCCGCAAATGGTTCCCCGACCACTCCAACTTGCAGCAGCCACACGGTTTTGCCAACAATGCCAATTCCGCCGTGCGCAAAAAGGTGTGGCAGGCCATGCCCTTTGACGAAGAATTGACCGGGTTGGAAGACCTGGCCTGGGCCAGCTGGGCCCACGCCGAAGGCTACACGATCGCCTATGTAGCCGAAGCAGGTGTGTATCATATCCACAATGAGACCGCCGCACAGATCATCAACCGCCACCGCCGTGAGGCGATTGCCTTGCGCCAAATTCTGCCTGCGAGCACTTTTAGCTTTCTCAATTTCCTGAGCCTGTTTGTGCGCACCACACTCTCAGATTACGCCGCCGCCCTGCGGCAGGGCCAGTTTTTGCGCCAGCTCATCAACATCCCGCGCTTTCGTTTTCTGCAATACTGGGGCACCTATCGCGGGTACCGTGACCCGGCGCAGCCCAGCAGCCAGCTCAAGCGTGTCTTCTACTATCCACCAGATTCGTTGGAGCCGCAGCCAGCTCCGCCGGGCCGCCACAAAGCCCGAAACCCGCGAACGCGGGATAAGTCAGCCTAGCCTATGAGCACACCACGAATCGTTGCCCTTGTTCCTATGCGTGATCAGTCTGAGCGCGTGCCCGGCAAGAACTACCGCATGTTGGCTGGCGCTCCGCTCTTCCATCACATCCTGCACGCGCTGCAGGCCTGCCGCGGCATTGCCGAGATCGCCGTGGATACGGATAGCCCCAGTATCAAAACCGGGCTGGCCGAGCACTTCCCCGCCGTGCGCGTCATCGAGCGCCCAGAGCATCTGCGCGCTGGCGAAGTGCCTATGAACGAGATCCTGCTGCATGACACGGCGCAGCTCCCGGCCGACTATTACTTGCAGACCCACAGCACAAATCCGCTGTTGCGCGCTGAGACGATTGACCGCGCCATCGATGCTTTCGTGAAAGCCCTGCCGGGCGCCGACTCGCTGTTCAGTGTCACCGGCCTGCAGACGCGCTTCTATGATGCCGAGGGCAACGCCGTCAATCACAATCCCAAAGAATTGCTGCGCACGCAAGACCTGCCGCCCATCTACGAAGAGAATTCGTGTATCTACATTTTCAGCCGCGCCAGCCTGGCCGAGCACGGCCACCGCATTGGCTCGTCTCCGCTCATGTTCCCCATCCCGCGCAACGAAGCCTGGGATATTGACGAAGAGCTGGATT